>NZ_CP168804.1:290000-630000 GCF_055698305.1 Azospirillum sp. VT-I1
TCGGGTAAGTTCCGACCTGCACGAATGGCGTAACGACTTCCCCGCTGTCTCCAACACCAACTCAGCGAAATTGAACTCTCCGTGAAGATGCGGAGTTCCCGCGGTCAGACGGAAAGACCCCGTGCACCTTTACTACAGCTTTGCAGTGGTGCTAGGGACTTCATGTGTAGGATAGGTGGGAGGCTTGGAAGCATGGGCGCCAGCTCGTGTGGAGCCATCCTTGAAATACCACCCTTGAAGTCTCTGGCATCTAACCGTGGCCCGTGATCCGGGTCCGGGACCCTGCATGGCGGGTAGTTTGACTGGGGCGGTCGCCTCCCAAAGTGTAACGGAGGCGCGCGATGGTGGGCTCAGAGCGGTCGGAAATCGCTCGTCGAGTGCAATGGCATAAGCCCGCCTGACTGCAAGACTGACAAGTCGAGCAGAGACGAAAGTCGGCCATAGTGATCCGGTGGCTCCACGTGGACGGGCCATCGCTCAACGGATAAAAGGTACGCCGGGGATAACAGGCTGATGACTCCCAAGAGTCCATATCGACGGAGTCGTTTGGCACCTCGATGTCGGCTCATCACATCCTGGGGCTGGAGCAGGTCCCAAGGGTTCGGCTGTTCGCCGATTAAAGTGGTACGTGAGCTGGGTTTAGAACGTCGTGAGACAGTTCGGTCCCTATCTGCCGTGGGTGTCGGAGTTTTGCGAGGATCTGTCCCTAGTACGAGAGGACCGGGATGGACATACCTCTGGTGCACCGGTTGTCACGCCAGTGGCATGGCCGGGTAGCTAAGTATGGACGGGATAACCGCTGAAAGCATCTAAGCGGGAAACCCACCTCTAAACCAGAGCTCCCTTGAGAGCCGTGACAGACCATCACGTCGATAGGAGGCATGTGGACGGGCAGCAATGTCTGAAGCTAAGCCTTACTAATCGCTCGATCGGCTTGATCTCGACCCCACATTACCGCGCCATGCGCAGCAGCAAGCCTGCTTGACGCACACACCGCAGTTCGATACATCCTCGACCTCACTTGCACTGAACAGCTATACGCTTCGGATAGCGTCGGTCTTGAGCCTCGGTGACCTGGTGGTCATGGCGAGGTGTCAAACACCCGATCCCATCCCGAACTCGGCCGTGAAAAGCCTCCGCGCCAATGGTACTGCGTCTTAAGACGTGGGAGAGTAGGTCGCCGCCAGGTCACTCAGGCTCAAGAGACGCTAAAACTCGAAGCAAACGCTGGCATCGTCACGATCCATCATCCACAATAGGACATCCGCGGGGTGGAGCAGCCCGGTAGCTCGTCAGGCTCATAACCTGAAGGCCGCAGGTTCAAATCCTGCCCCCGCAACCACCGACACTTGGCGCCCCGGTTCGAAAGAGCCGGGGCGTTCGTGCGTCTGGGCCTTGCCCATCCGGGCGGCGCCCTCGCAGACCGCCAGCACGCCGGCCAGCTCGCCATGCAGGTCGGCATCCAATCCTGCGCCGGCAGGGGAGGGCGTCAGGACGACGCGCTCGATCATGATCCGCACCATCTCCATCGCCTCGGCGCTGTCCTCGCCGCCAGCGAGAGCAGCCTCCAGCGCTTCCACCTTGCGGCGGTAGAGGTTCGACAGCTGGGGGTGCAGCAGGACCGACGGCAGGTCCGCATCGGGCTCCTCGGCCGCGGCAATGAGCTGGGCCTTGTCCGCCTCCAAGGTAAGCGGTGTTTTCAGGCCACGGCAGTTTCGGCCTGCTGGGCATAGCTCCAGGGCAGCAGCTCATCGAGCCTGGTGATCGGATGTCCGCCGGCGAGTTTGGTCAGGACATCGGCGAACCAGGGCTGCGGATCGACACCGCTGAGCTTGCAGGTTTCCACCAGCGACGCGATGGTCGCCCAGTGCTCACCGCCGCCGTCGCTGCCGGCGAACAGAGCATTCTTGCGCGTGAGGGCCAGCGGGCGGATGCTGCGCTCCACGCTGTTGCTGTCGATCTCCACCCGGCCATCGTCGAGGAACAGCGTCAACCCCTCCCAGCGGCTGAGCGCGTAACGGATCGCCTCGGCCAATGTCGATTTGCGCGACACGGTCGCCAGTTGCTTTTCCAGCCACGTCTTCAGTTCCGCAATCAGCGGCGTCGAGCGGGCTTGGCGCTCCCGGCGGCGCGCTTCGGAGTGATGGCCGCGGATCTCGGCCTCCACCGCGTACAGCTGGGCGATGCGCCGCAAGGCTTCGCTGGCGATCGGCGCCGAGCCGCCGGTCTGGAGATCATAGAAGCCGCGGCGGACGTGCGCCCAGCAGAAGGCGAGGCGCACGGCTCCGCCCTCGGCCAGCTTGCGATAGCCGGCATAGCCGTCGACCTGGAGCACGCCGGTGAACCCCTGCAGATGCATCACGGGGCGTTCCCCCTTACGATCGGGAGCATAGACGTAGGCCACCGCCGGCGGCTCCGGTCCGTTCCAGGGGCGATCGTCGCGTGCGTAGGCCCAGAGCTGGCCGGTCTTCGTGCTGCCCCGTCCGGGGTCGAGCACCGGCGCCGTCGTCTCGTCGGCGAACAGCTTGCCCGACCCCCTCAGGCTGGCCAGCAATCGTTCATGAAGAGGCCGCAGATACCACGCCGCCCGTCCGACCCAGTCGGCCAGGGTGGAGCGGTCGAGATCGACACCCTGGCGCGCGTAGATCTGGACTTGGCGGTAGAGCGGCAGGTGATCGGCGTACTTGGACACCAGCACGTGGGCGATCAGCGCCTCGGTGGGGATGCCGGCGTCCACGATGCGCGCCGGCGCCGCGGCCTGCACGACGCCCTCCTCGCACTGGCGGCAGGCGTATTTCGGCCGGCGGGTCACCAGCACCCGGAAGCGGGCCGGGATGAGATCCAGACGTTGCGAGACATCCTCGCCGATGGGATGCAGCGTGCCGCCGCAACACGGGCAGGTCTTGTCGGCGACATCGATGAGGATCTCCTCGCGCGGCAGATCGGCCGGCAGGTTGCCGCGGTTCACCCGACGCCGTGGCGGCGAAGGGGCCGGCTTGGCCGCCGCGGAGCCGGCGGGCTCGGCCTCCTTGGCGGCCAGCGTCTGCTCCAGGTCCTCCAGCGCCAAGGCCAGCTGGTCCGGATCAAGGCGCTCGGCCCGCCGGCCGAAGCGATGGCGCTGCAATTCCCAGATGATCTGGCGCAGCCGGGCGATCTCCTCCTCGGCCGAGGAGCGGGCCGCCGTCAACTCCGCGGCATGCCGGAGCCGTTCGGCCAGCAGCAGGGCACGCAGTTCGTCAGGATCGCTGGGAAGGGTTTCAGGCGCGGTCGTCACGTCCACCAGTATAGCGGCGGCTTGCGCAGTCCTCGCCTGCGAAAAGGCAAGCGAGTCGCTGTGTCGCAGCTCAGCCGGCGGACGTCGGCCGAGGCACCCGCACGCCCCGCACCCGGGTCCAGTCCAGCCCCTCGACGAGCGCCGAGAGCTGAGCCGGGGTCAGCCGGATCACGCCGTCGCGGATCGCTGGCCAGCGGAACTGGCCGGCCTCCAATCTCTTCGCGATGAGAACCAGTCCGGTGCCGTCCCAGTGCAGGAGTTTCACCCGGTCGGCTCGCTTGGAGCGGAAGACGTAGATGACCCCGCTGAAGGGATCAGCCCCCAGCTGCTGCTGCACCAGGGCGACCAAACCATCCATACCCTTGCGGAAATCGACCGGCTTGGCGGCGACAAGAACCCGCACCGCGCCCTCGATGCCGATCACCGCGACGCCCTCACCGCGCGCAACACCGCCTTGACGGTGGCGCTGTCCATGCCGGCCGGTACGCGCACCACCGCATCGCCGATCTGCACTTCGATGGCCGGGAGTTCCTTCGGTGCGGCTGGGGGCGGCGTGGTGTCCAGCACCACCGGCGCAAACACGAACCCCTCTTCCTGGAAGCGGTTGACGGCACGCGCTTCCCGGCGCCAGCCGAACACCTGCTGGGGCCGCAATCCGTGACGCCGGGCCACTTCGGAGACCACGACCCCGGGTACCGCCGCCTCAGCCAGGATCCGCGCCTTCTCCTCTGGCGACCAGGTCCGGCGCCCTACATCGCCCGTGATCACCTCCATGCGGCGCACCCGGACGGGCTCCTGGTCAAGCGTAAGGTCGAGCGTAGACACAAACCGTTCTCCCGATCATGCGATCCGGGAGATTCGCTCCACCCCGATCCCGCCGAAAGGTGGGACCAGAACACCGCTTACCCTCCAAGATGGTCAGGCGCTCTTTCATCGACTCGTGGTACAGCCCGTCCTCGATCGCCTTCAGGATGCCGACGATCTTGCGCTCGACTGCTGCCAGTTCGCGCTCGCGCGTGCGGCGGTTGGCTTCGCGGTCGGCCGTTGCCGCTTCCACGCCGGCACGGAAGCTGTCGACGAACTCCTGGATCAGTTCGGGCGCCAGCAAGCGCTCCTTGAGACCGGTGAGGACCCGCCGCTCGATGTCGAAGCGGCTGATGGTGCGATCGTTGCTGCAGTTCCCCTTATTCCTGTGACTGGCGCAGCCATAGCGGTCCTTGGCCATGATGGTCTAGTTGCCGCCGCAGCTGAGATGGTCCCGGTTTCGCGGCGAGTTCGCTAAGCTTGGTTCGCCCAGGAAGAAGGACGGACCCGATGACGGGAAAACGGAAGCGGTATTCGGCGGAGTTCAAGGCGAAGGTGGCGCTGGAGGCGATCGGAGGCGGGAGCTGATCGAGCCGGAGCATCCGCGGCTGTCGATCGCCCGGCAATGCGAGCTGTCTGGCCGTACCTGCTGCGCGACGTGACCATCGACCGACCCAACCAGGTCTGGTGCGCTGACATCACCTACATTCCGATGCGCCCGGGCTTCCTGTACTTGGTGGCGGTGATGGACTGGGCGACGCGCAAGGTCCTGAGCTGGCGGCTGTCGAACACCATGGACGTCGAGTTCTGCATCGAGGCCGTGGAGGAGGCGATGGCGCGGCGCGGCCGGTGGATCGACTACTACAACATCGACCGTCCGCATTCCGCGCTCGGCGACAGAACCCCGGAGGAGGCCTGCCAGGGTACACCGGAACCTATCAGATTGGCGGCATGACACGGACCTGAGCCAAGCTTAGAAAAGCCGCAAATCTGTCCGCGAAACCAGGACCATCTCAGCTTGATGAAGCTGTGCACAATGAAGAGGGGTGGTTCGGCCGATCGCCGGCAACGGGGCGATGTCGGCGGTGGCCTTGCCGGATGGGCTCCATGAGCATGGTGGCCCCGGCGATCTGTCAGCCGGGCTCTATCGCCTGAATCGCCACGGCGCGGCCGTCCGAGTGTTTGCGCCTCAAAGCCTTCCAAGGCGCATATTCCGGTGAATTGAAGAAGGTCCTGATGTCGTCCTTGGAAGGAAAGGCAACGATCAGCACGCGGTTGTTCCATGCCCCT
This sequence comes from Azospirillum sp. VT-I1, assembly GCF_055698305.1. NCBI lineage: Bacteria > Pseudomonadati > Pseudomonadota > Alphaproteobacteria > Rhodospirillales > Azospirillaceae > Azospirillum > Azospirillum sp. VT-I1. The sequence goes on from NZ_CP168804.1 coordinate 295,369, forward strand.
TCCAGAACGATGCCGTTGTCGTCATAGGCGATCGGTGTGCCGCCGAACCTCTTCAGAAGCGGCAGCACATGTCGTTCGTACTCTTCCATTTTCGGAATGTCGAAAATGCTGATGTCGATTACAAGATAGGCCGTCACTATTATCTCTCTGCTGCTCGATTGATGTGCTCAGGCATCTAATCAGAGTGCGGAGATAAGATTTAGACAGCCAGATCGGACAGCGCTGTTCCAGCAGTGGGACAATCGGAGCGCTTATGGGCAGGGAACGTGACCAGGCAGGGCTGCGCCAGCCCGAGGGATCTCCCCATGATCGGGGAGGGCGTCCGCCCAGAATGGCGGGACGATGTGCTGATGGACGTCGATGCGGTCGGGGGCTGCCATGACGGCCTCCGGCGATGATCGGTCGAACGGCGGCTGGGTGAGGGCGCGCCGGCGGGGGTATGGGGCGCCCTCCCTGGCGGGATCAGATCACTGCCAGCAGGCCGCCATCGACGGTCAGGGCGTGGCCGGTAACGTAGCTGGACAGGTCGGAGCCGAGATAGGCCACCGCATCTCCGATCTCCGACGGCTGCCCCAGGCGGCGCAGAGGAGTGCGCTGGCGGAAGCCTTCTGACGCCTCGGCAATGCCGGGGGCGGTGCGCAACAGCACCGTGTCGATGGTACCGGGGGCGACGGCGTTCACGCGGATGCCGTCGGGACCGAGCGCGTCCGCCAGCGACTTCGCCATCAGGACCACGCCGCCCTTGCTGGTCGAATAGGCCACCGTTATACCGGCGCCGACGATGCCGCCCATGCTGGCCATCAGCACGATGCTGCCGGCCTTGCCCTTCGCCTTCATCTGCCGGGCCGCCGCCTGGGCGCCGAAAAGCACGCCGTCCAGGTTCACCGCCATCAGCCGCCGGTAGTCCTCCTCCGGTACTTCAGCGCCGTCGGTGCGCAACGTGATGCCGGCGTTGGCGACGAAGACATCGACGCCGCCGAATTCCTCCGCCGATGCAACCAGCGCGTCGTTCTCGGCGCGCTTGCTGACATCCGTCTTCACGAAGACGGCGGGCACGCCCAGCGCCCGGATCGTCTCGGCGGTCGGTTCGCCGCCTTCTCGCGGTGTTTCCGTCACGTCGGGGACGATCACCGCGCGGGCGCCATGCTCGGCAGCGCGTAGTGCGATCGCCCGGCCGATGCCGCTCGACGCGCCGGTCACCACGACCACCTTGCCATTCAGAATGTTGCTCATCGTCGACCTCGTGGGGGAGAGGAAGGCGCGCCGGATCAGGCCGACACACCGGCGGGCTGGGCCGGAGACTGAGCGGCGGGTAGGGCGCCCAGTTGTTCCAGCAGCTTGTAGAGGTTGGCGACACCCCAATGCTCGACGATGCGGCCGTCACGCACGCGCATGGCGTCCACCGTCTCGAAGGCGATGGCCTTGCCGGTCGGGGCGATGCCGAGGAAAGGTCCCTGGTGGGTGCCGTGATAGGTCTTGTAGGTGGTGACCAGATCGCCGTCGGCGGCCTGCCAGTGGATGTCCGCATGGAAATCAGGGAAGGCGGCGCGCAGGGCCTTGTACAGGCGCAGTGTGCCGGCCCGGTCGGGCGTGCCACCCGGCTGCGGTGTATGGTCGATGTAGTCGGGGGCGAAGAGTTCCTCGAACAGGGCGTAGTTGCCGCGGCCTTGGACCTGCTCGGTATTTAGACGCACGACGGCGATCGCCGCCTGGCTCTGGGGCGTGCTGGACATTGCGAAACCCTTTCAAGTGCCAACGGTCAGCCGAACAGCTTGGCCGAGGTGAGGGCGACGAGTTCGCCCTGGTGGCGGGCGCCGGCCAGATCGATCTCGGTCGGCTGGCGCGACCCGTCGCCGGCGGCGACCGTGGTGGCGCCGTAGGGCGCGCCGCCGACGATCTCGTCGGCACTCATCTGGCCCTGGTGGCTGTAGGGCAGGCCGACGATGACCATGCCGAAATGCAGCAGGTTGGTGATGATCGAGAACAGCGTGGTCTCGTTGCCGCCATGCTGGGTCGCGCTGGAGGTGAAGGCGGCGCCGACCTTGCCGTTGAGTGCACCGCGTGCCCACAGCCCGCCGGCCTGGTCGAGGAAAGCCGCCATCTGCGAGGAGATGCGGCCGAAGCGGGTGCCGGTGCCGACGATGATGGCATCATACTGCTCCAGCTCGGCCACGGTGGCGACCGGCGCGCTCTGGTCGAGCTTGAAGTGGGCGTTCTTCGCCACCGCTTCCGGCACCGTCTCGGGCACGCGCTTGACGTCCACCGCCGCGCCGGCGCTGCGCGCGCCTTCGGCAATGGCATGGGCCATCGTCTCGATGTGGCCGTAGGAAGAGTAGTAGAGGACGAGAACCTTGGCCATGAAAGCGATCCTTTTCGTGTTGGTGCGGATTGCGGTGGCGGCGCAGGGGAAGGGCCGCGGGTTGCGTGGCAGTCCTGCCGGAATGCATTCACCGTCAGGATGCTAAGCGGCCCGGCTACGGTCGCACGACCGACAATTCGTCACCGCGTGGATGACAAAGCGTCAGCCGCGCCGGCTTGGGACTCAGGAACGCAGATTGGCGAGGTGAAGGGCGAAGGCGCTTTTCATCGTCGCGAGCGGATCGGCCGCCATGGCCGGGGAAACGCAGCGTCCCTCGGTGAAGGCCGAGGACAGGCCGTAGAGCTGGGCGCCGCTTGCGACGGCGGCGATGCAGGGGTCGGGATCGCCTCTGAGCATACCGGAGGCCGCGGCCGCACCGAACCATGCGAACCAGTAGCCGGTCATCTCGTCGATCTGGTGCTGGGCATCCGCCGACCGCGGCAGGCTGCCACAGGAGGCGGTGATGATCTGCATATGGACGGGGTGCGCGTATGACCAAGTGAGATAGGCGTCACCGGCGGCGCGGACGCAGTCCAGGGGATCGGATTTGGACAGGAAGGATGCCTCGACCGCGATCCGCAGGCTACCGACCGCCTTGTCGACGACGGCCAGCATCAGGTCGGCCCGGCTCCTGAAATGCTTGAAGGGTGCCGAGGACGAGACATCGACGCGCCGCGCCGCCTCGCGGACGGAGACCCCCTCGATCCCCTTTTCCCGGACGATGTCGAACGTCGCGTCGACCAGCGCCTCCGCCAGCTTGCCATGGTGATAGGGGCGAGGCTCGCTGGCAGGGCGTTCCTTGCGGATGGTCATCCGATGCTCCGGAGCGCGACGTCGGATGCCAGCGCCGGCATTCGCCCCGTCTCGAACGCTCCCGTCGGTACTCCCGCGGGCGTACGCGTGGTGAAGGCGTTGCTGGCGGTCCTCAAATGCTTGAGGAGTGCGTCGGTCCTGGCGTTGGGGGCGCTGCCCGGCTGGCGATACACATAAGTGCAGGCAAAGCCCGCGTGCCAGTCGCCCAAGATGCGGACCAGCCGCCCCTCCTCCAGTTCGGTGGCGGCGACGAAGCGGGGAAGCTTTGCGATGCCGCCGCCCTGGATCGCCGCCATCAGCACCATCATCGGCGTGTTGAAGCTCAGATGCCGGCTCGCCTCGATCGCGACCTTCTGCGTGCCGCGGGTGAACAGCCAGGGGGTTCGGCGGCGTTCGTTCGTCTCGTCGAGCAAAAGCGTGTGCCCCGCCCCGGCCAACTCTGTCGGTATCGTCGGCGCCGATTTCGCCCTCAGATAGCTGCGTGAGGCGCAGAGGATCGACTCGCTCTCGAACAGCGGTTCCCCGGCCGCGCCCGGCCAGTCGGCATCGGCAAGGTGCATCGCCAGATCGAACGGCCCGGCGCCTGGATCCAGCGGCCGCTCCTGCACCTCCAGCCGCAGGTTCACTTCCGGATGGGCTTCGGTGAAGCTGCGGATGACGGGCAGGAGGAAATGGCTGGAGGCCGAATCGGCGTTCAGCCGGATGGTGCCGGCGAGGCCGCCGTTCGACGACCGCACGGCGCTTGCGGACTGTGCCAGCTGTTCCAGCAGGGGCAGGGTCTGTTCGTAGAATCGGCGGCCATCCTCGGTGATTCGGATTCCTTGCGGAGTGCGGTGAAAAAGGCGGGTGCCGAGTCGCTCCTCGAGCCGTCCGATCGCCCTGCTGACTCCGGAGGTCGTCAACCCGACGACTTCCGACGTCCGGACGAAGCTGCCCGTCTCGACAGCGGCGGCGAATACCCCGACGCCGCTGATTACCCTACCGTCGAACCGAGTCATCTGACCTCTCCCGGTCTTTTGTTCGAACCGGCAGCCGATCGCGTTCTTCGACGCGGTCCGGAGCGCGGTCTCTATCCCAGGATAGGGTGCATGCGCACGGGAGGACGGCGCCAGCAATGATCGAACCCGCTCGATGAAACTTTAAAATACAATAACTTCAATAGCTTAAACTTAAACCGGACGTTGGGGAGGCTACCTTCCCCCTACGGGAGCGTTGCCAAAGTAAGCATTTGAACACATTGTTTCCGCCGACCTGCATGATTTGGTGAACGAGGGTCCATGCTCCATTCCACGACCATCGCCCCCCGTTCGCCCGGCAAGGGTGAGCATTCCGCTCCGTTATCGGGTGCATGGCGATGAACACCGAGCCGGAACTCGGCGTCGATATCGGGGCCTTGTCGGCGCGGCTTCGGTTTAATCCGGAAGACGGCTGCATCTGGCTCGAGCGCGAGCGCATGATGCTCGTGCATCTCTCCGCCTATGCCGCCTTCCGCAAGGAACTGATCGAGACGGTGGGGCAGGAGGCGGCGAAGCGGATGCTGATGCGCATGGGTCATGCCGGCGGCAGTTCCGATGGGGCGCTGGCGCGACGCGCCCGGCCGGAATCCGACATGCTGACCAACTTCCTGGCCGGACCGCGGCTGCACGCCATTGAAGGCATGGTGGTGGTGGAGCCCGTCGCTCATTCCTTCGATCCGGCGACGAACTTTCACGCCGGAGAATGGATCTGGCGAAACTCGATCGAGGTCGAAGCGCATCTGAAGGAACATGGCCTGAGCAAGGAGCCGGTGTGCTGGAGCGCCATCGGCTATGCGACCGGCTACACCAGCGTCTTCATGGGCCGCCCGATCCTGTACCGGGAGGTCGAATGCCGGGCGATGGGCCATGCCCAGTGTCGCATCGTCGGCAAGCCGGCGGAGCTTTGGGAGGATGGCGCCCGCGACGACCTGCAGAATGGCCTGTGCCTGTCCGAACCGTGGAACAGCGACACCGACCAGTGGGAGCGGACGGCCGGCGTGGCTGCCCCGGCGCTGGAATGGTCGGACGGCCGGCTGCTCGGCATGTCGCCCAACTTCGTCTCCACCATGGATCTGATCGGCAAGGTCGCGCCGACCGACGCCCCGGTGCTGCTGGTTGGCGAGGCCGGTGTCGGAAAGAAGACGAGCGCGCGCGCCCTTCACCGCTTGAGCAAGCGCGCGCGGCAGCCCCTCGTCCATTTCAGCTGTTCGATGGCAACCGGCGACGCGCTGGATGCTGAGCTGTTCGGCGTCGAGAAGGGCGTTCTGGCCGGTGTGGCGGTGTCTCGCAATGGCCGGGTGGAGCGGGCCAACGGCGGGACCCTGTTCCTGGAGGACGTCCATTGCCTCGACGCGCGGGCGCAGTCGAAGCTGCTGCGGGTGCTGCAGGCCGGCGAGGTGGAGCGGCTTGGCGGCGGCCAGCCGCGACCGGTTAAGGTCCGCATCATCGCCGCATCGACACCAAGGCTGACGGCGGCGGTGCGGGACGGCAGCTTCCGCGAGGATCTCTATTACAAGCTCAGCGCCTTTCCGATCCGTCTGGCCCCCTTGCGTGAACGGCGGTCGGACATCCCGTTGCTGCTGAAGCATTTCGTGACGGAGTTCGCCTGCCGCCACGGCAAGCTGATCCGATCGGTTGCCCAGAGCGCCATCGCCTTCCTGTTGACCTACGAGTTTCCCGGAAATGTCGCCGAGCTGGAGAGCATGATCGAGCGTGCGGTGATCCTTGCGCCGGAAACCGGGACGATCGACCTGTCGCATCTCTCCTCGCCGCTCGACCAGGACAGTCCGCGCTTCTTCAGCGTTTCGCAGGCGGGGCGGCTGTCGATGGGTGGGAGGGAGGAGCCGGCGCCGACGGATGGCGGTCCCTCGCTCGACCAGCTTCTCGACGGCAATTTCTCGCTCGAGACCTTCGAGAGCGAGATCATCGCCCGGGCGGTCGAACGTGCGTCCGGCAATCTCAGCGCCGCCGCCCGCGAATTGGGAATGACGCGCCCCCAGCTCGCCTATCGCTTCCGCAAAAGCCGCGGGATGGGGGAGGACGAAGCCAAAGACGCGTTTTAGAAGGGGAAGTTCCTGTTATTCCGGCTCGAACCCGCCGATCGTCATGCCGCCATCCACCACCAGCATGTGCCCATATACGTAGCTGGCGCGGTCTGAGCACAACCAGACGGCAGCCTCGGCGACCTCCCGCGGGTGGGCGCCACGCTGGGGCGAGAAGGCACCACCGACGATCTTGACGTCGCTCGGGTTGATTGCCGCCGCATGGACCTCGACGAGGGCTTGGCCGGGACCGGGGACCGGCACCGGCAGATCCTGAAGGGACAGGACCGAGGGGTCGCCGGTCCGTTCGAAACGTAACGCTTGCATGACGATGTCCTCCGGCCGCCACCGCGGCTGTCAATGGCGGCCATCAAAAAGGCTTCAGGGAATCAGCAGGAGCAGTCCGTCGCGGTTGCGCGATGCGATGTCCTCATGGGCGCGGGCGGCCTCGGCCAGCGGGTAGCGGCTGAGGCGCAGCGTTCCGAACACGCCCCGCCGGTGGGCGTCGAAGACCTCCGCGCCGGCGCTGGCGAGGAGCGGTCCGCGGACCAGCTGGGCCGTGCTGCCGCCCGACAGCCGGATGCGGCGGCTTGCCAATGTGTCGCGATCGACCTCCGGCCGGCCGGAGGCTGCGCCGATCATGACGATCTCGCCGCCGTCGCGGATCGCCGCCACGGAGGCCGGGAAGGTGGCGCGGCCCACGAATTCGCAGACGACGTCGAAGCCGTCCGGGACCAGATCACGCAGCCGGTCTGCCAGACGCGGATCATGGGAGTCGACACCCGTGACACTCGACCCGTCCAGGACACCGAGTTTGGCGGCGGAGCCGGTGCCGACGACCCGCGCGCCCAAGGCATCCGCCCAACGCGCGGTGAGCGAGCCGACGCCCCCGCTGGCGCCCTGGACGAGGACCGCTTCACCCGGTTCGACGGGATGCAGATGGCGGATCGCCACCCAGGCGGTCAGTCCCTTAGTCATGATGGCGGCGGCGTCGTCGAAGGCGATATCGTCGGGCAACCGGATCAGAACCTCCGCCGGGACGTTGCGCAGTTCGGCGTAGCTGCCCGGCGCGAAGAAATAGCCGACGCGGTCGCCGACTTCATACTCCGTCACGCCCGGACCGACCGCCTCGATGACGCCGGCGGCCTCGACCCCGCCGACCGCCGGAAGCGCGGTGTTGAAGCTGCCGTCGCGGAAGGCGGTGTCGACGAAATTCACGCCGATCGCCCGCGCACGGAAGCGGACCTCGCCGGGGCCGGGCAGGGGAACGTCCTCGTCTTCAAGGACGAGCACCGATGGCGGGCCGGGATGATGGAAACGGACGACGGCGCTCATCGGCAGGCCAGCCGCAGCATTGCGCGCGGCTGCTCCTGCGGAGGGATGGCATCTGACATGGGGCTGCTCCTTGCAGCTGGGGTGCCACTGTGGGCATGCCGGGCGGCGCCATCGCGGCGCCGCTGCGGTCCCGCGGGTCAGGCGGCGGTCGCCATCGCGTTCAGCAATTGCAGCTCCCAGGCCAGCGCGCTGGCGCTGGCGCCGCCATGCTCCAGAATGATCTCCGCGGTTTTCGCCGCCTGTTCGGTCCGCGCCCAGTCTCGCTGGAGTTCGGAGATGAAGACGATGGTGGTCATCGGCACGGCACCGGCCTGGACCATGCGGGCGATGCCCATCTCATGGGCTTCCTGGCTGGTGCCGCCGGACGCGTCGGTGACGAAATAGACCTCGTAGCCGTCGCCCAGCGCATGGATCACCGGGAAGGCAAGGCAGACCTCGGTCCACAGCGCGGCGAAGACCAGCTTCTTGCGGCCGGTGCGCCGCACCCATTCCACGCAGTTCTCGTCTTCCCAGGTGTTGATGAAGGTGCGGTCGATCGGCGTCTGTTCTGGAAAAACCTCCGCCAGCGGTTTCAGGATGTTTCCGCCGCGGTCCTTGATGACGCTCGTCAGCAGCGTCGGCACGCCGAAGGCTTTCGCCGACTTCGCGAGCGCCACGACATTGTTGACCATCAACGAGACGTCGATGTTCTTCACGCCGGCGACCTGGAAGGGCTGATGGTCGATCAGGATCAGGGCGCAGTTGTCGGGCGTCAGCATCGTGCCGAGGCCGGTCTTTTGAAAGGAGTCGCTGCTCATGATGGAGTCCTTCGTCAGGTGATCCGTCGCGGCGCCGTCGCCGCCTGGAAGCCGATGAAGGAAGCCTATGGGGGTGGCAGGTCCGCCGGCGAACGCGGTTTGGTCACGCGCCGTTGCGCGCGCGGCAACCGGTGCTCACCGGATACCTGCCTCCCTCAGCGCGGTGGCGATGAATCCATCCGCCGCAGGCGTGAGGGTGCCGTGATGCCACGCGATGCCGAGCTCGACTGACGGAGGCTGGGGCGACAGCGGCAGGAACGAAACACCGGCGCGGGCGAGGTTGCGCAGCGACTGCGGCACCAGGGCGAAGCCGAGGCCGGCCGACACCAGGCTGATGATCGTCTGCATCTGAACCGCTTCCTGTCCGTGCGGAACATCGGATTGCGCCGTCGCCAGAAAGCCCGTCACCAGATCACCGGCCGCAGTCTGGCGGAGGAACTGGCGGACGTCATAGACGGTGTGGAGCTGTTCGGTGGGGCTGCTGGCGCGGATCACTGCCAGCCGGGGTATTTGCGTTTCATGAACGCCGTCCCCCAGGTCGGAGGTCACGCGGTCCAGGATCAGCGAGAATTCGGTCTCCTTAAACATGGCAGCTTCCATTCCGGTCAATCCGCAGCCCGCCATCCTAGCGTCTTTGCCTCGGCATCCCCAATCCCCCGGTTGATCCCGTGGAGGGTCGTGCAACCCTTCACGAGGATCGGACCAGAGGGTTCGGACCAGAGGGTTCGGACCAGAGGGTTCGGACCAGAGGGTTCGGACCAGAGGGATCGGACCAGAGGTATTGGCCTGTTGCGCTGCCGGTCGCCTTACTTGCCCCACTCGGGGCCGCCGTCGGTGCAGGTCTGTCCGCCATCGACGGCGAGAGTGGCACCGGTGATCCACCGGGCCTCGTCGCTCGCCAGGAAGGCGATGGCGGAGGCGATCTCCTCTGGCTTGCCGGCGCGGCGCAACGGAATGCGCTCCCATGCCTTTTCGAGCAGCGCCTCGTCTTCCATGATCGCATCGACCATGCCGGTCACGGTCAGGCCGGGGCATACCGTATTGGCGCGCACGCCGTACTTGCCGTTGTCGCAGGCGACCGACCGCGTCAGGTTGGCGACGGCCGCCTTGGCGGCGTTGTAGCCCGCGTGGCTCCAGCCGCCGCCGAGGGAGGACACCGACCCAACATTAACGATCGAGCCCTTGGTCTTGCGCAGATGCGGCAGGGCGGCCCGCGTCAGGAAGAAGACGCTGTCAACATCGGCGCCCATGCAGGCGCGCCAGTCCTCGTCCGAGGTCTCGTCCACCGTGCCGACCAGATTCATGCCGGCGGCGTTGACCAGCGTGTCGATCCGCCCGAAACGCTCGACCGTCGCGCCGATCAGGGCGTCGCAGTCGGACCGCTTAGACACGTCGGCCGCGAACAGGAGAATGCGGTTCCGCACCATGTCGGCGGAGGCTTTTTCCAGACGGTCCCTGTTACGGCCGGCGATTACCACGCTGGCCCCTTCGGCGAGGAACCGGCGGGCGGTGGCTTCGCCGATCCCGGAACCGCCGCCGGTCACGACGACCACCTTTCCAATGAACCTGTTCATGGGATGTCTCCTGAATAATGGTGTGGAGCGGCCTGCGGGGTCAGCCGTCTGAGGAGGCGGCGAACTCCGTGCTGCTGGTCAGCGCCTCCCAGGCGCGGAATTCGCGGCCCATCTCGTCCAGCTTGGCCATGGCGACGGCATAGGCATCGTTGCCGAGCAACAGGCGCTTGGGCGGATCGGCCGACAGCACTGCGGACGCGATGGCCTGGGCAGCTCGGGCGGGGTCGCCCGGCTGACGGCCCACCGACTGGCGATAGGCGCGGCGGGCCTCGCCGGCGGTCGCGTCATAGTCCGGGATGCCCCCGGCGGCCTCAGTGGAGGAACCGGCCCATTCCGTGCGGAAGGCGCCGGGCTCCACCGTCATCACATGGATGCCGAGCGGTGCCGTCTCGATGCGCAGGCTGTCGGACAGGCCCTCCACCGCATATTTCGAGGCGCAGTAGAAGCCGACCGCCGGGAAGCCTTCCAGCCCGCCGATGGAGGTCAAGTTGACGATGGTGCCGCTTCGCCGACGGCGCATGCCGGGCAGGACGGCGCGGATGGTCGCGGCGGTCCCGAAGAGGTTCACGTCGAACATCCGGCGGACCTCGGCCTCGTCACTTTCCTCGACGGCGGCGAAATAGCCGATGCCGGCGTTGTTCACGAGAACGTCGATCCGGCCGAACCGGGCTTCCGCCTGCTGGACGGCCTGTTCGGCCTGGGCCGGGGCGGTCACGTCCAGCGGCAGGATCAGGGCATCGCCGCGCTGGGCAAGCTCTTCGACCTGTGCGGGTTTGCGCGCGGTCACGACGACCTTCTGGCCGATGTCGAGAAGATGGCCGGCGATGTTGCGGCCGAAGCCGGTGGAGCATCCGGTCACGAGCCAGACGCGCTGGTCGTTGCTCTTCATCCTACTCTCCAGAATCAGCGTGGGGCGAAGTTGGAGGTCAGCCGTTGGGCGGTGTGGATCGTGACGCCGTCCGCGCACAGGTCGGGCAGCGCGGCCATGAAGGACTGGACATAGGGGGTGCGCATGTGGGCGTCGAAATCGTCCTGGCTGGCCCAATTTTCGTAAACGAACCAGAGGTTCGCATCCTCATCCGAGCGGTGGATGTCGTAGCGCAGGCATCCAAGTTCGGAGCGGGTCGGTTCGACCAGGGCGAGCAGGCGGGCGCCGAGCGTCTCGCCCAGTCCCGGTCTGGCGGCGAAAAACGCCGCCTTGGTTAGAATGGTCATCGCAATACGGGTCCATGCTGGGGATGAAAAGGGGGCGGTGCGCCTCAACCGGCGGTGACGGTCATGCCGCCGTCGGCCATCACCACCGCGCCGACCATGAAGCTGGCCCGGTCCGACGCCAGGAAGGCGACGACCTCGGCGATCTCCTCGGGCTGGGCGGCGCGGCCGATGGGGGCGGCCTTGCCGTGGTCGGCCAGGAAGTCGCGGCCGTTGTCCATGAAGTGGTTGAGAATGTTGGTCACCACGTCGCCGACGCCGATGGCGTTGACGCGGATGCCGTGCGGGATCGCCTCCAGCGCCTGGGTACGGGTCAGCTGCGCCAGGGCACCCTTCGACGCGGTATAGGCGGCGATGCCGGGGAAGGCGAAATAGGAGGCGTAGGAGGCGATATTGACGATTGCGCCGCGCTTGCGCGGCATCATCGCCTTCATCGCTTCGCGGGAATGCAGGAAGGCGCCGGTGACGTTGGTCGCCAGGATGCCTTCCCACTCCTCGCGGCTGGTCTCGGTCAGCGGCTTGTAGATGATGCGGCCGGCATTGTTGACGAGGATGTCGAGCGCGCCGAAGCGCTCCTGCGCCAGTTCCACCGCCCGTTCGGCGCTGCCGTCGGCGGCGATGTCGGCGACCAGCGGAACCAGACCCGGACGGGCCAGCGCCTCCACCGCGGGGTTGATGTCCTCCGCGATCACCCGGGCGCCGCGGGCGTGCAGCAGTTCGACGGTGGCGCGGCCGATGCCGCTGGCAGCACCGGTCACGATGGCGACCTTGCCTTCGACTTCGTTTACCGTGTTGACGATGCTGGTCATGATGGCTGCCTCTTCGTTGCTGGTTGGGGTGCCGGTCGATCGGCCGGCTTGGTCCAGAAGTTAGCGGCGGGGGCCGGCCGGAATAATCGGCTGGGATTCGAATGGGTTGTTCGGAACCGCCGCATAATCGACGGGCGGACAAACGGAGCTTCTGACATGCGGTCGACTGGGAATGCCGATCTTCGCGCCTTCATCGCGGTTGCCGAGCTGGGCAGCTTCACCCGCGCGGCGGAGCAGCTGGGGCTCGCGCCCTCGTCGCTGAGCCAGACCATCCGCGGGTTCGAGGAGAGGCTTGGCGTGCGCCTGCTGCAGCGGACCACGCGCAGCGTGTCGCTGACCGAGGCGGGTGAGCGGCTTCTGCTGCGGGCCCGTCCGGCGCTGGCGGAGCTGGATGCGGCGCTGGACGACATCGGCCATCTGCGCGACCGGCCGGCCGGAGTCGTCCGCGTCCGCAGCCTGCGCGCGGTGTACCGGCGCCATGTCGAGCCGATCCTGGCCGGCTTCCACCGCAGCTATCCGGACATCACGCTGGACATTCTGGTGGACGACGCGGTGGTCGACCTCGTCGCCTCCGGCTTCGACGTCGGCTTCACTCTGGGCGAGGTGGTGGAGCGGGACATGGTCGCCCTGCGGCTGGGCGGCGACCTTCGCCAGATCGCGGTGGCGTCGCCCGACTATGTCGCCCGCCATGGCCGGCCGGAAACGCCGAAGGAGCTGCTGTCCCACCGCTGCATCCGCTGGCGCTGGCCCGGCCGCATCGCCCCTTACAACTGGGAGTTCTTCGTCGATGGCGCCTGGATGGAGGTGGAGGTGAAGGGGCCGCTGGTGCTGAGCGACCAACGCCTGACCATTGAGGCCGCGGTGCAGGGGATCGGCATCGCCTTCTGGATCGAGCATGAGCTGCGCCCCCTGATCGCCGAGGGAAAGCTGGTCCCGCTGCTGGAGGAGTATTGCGCGCCCTTTCCCGGCTTCTTCCTCTGCTATCCGCAGCAGCGCCAGATGGCGCCGGCGCTTCGTGCCTTCATCGATGCCGTCAAGGCGCATGGCCACGGCCTGACCTCCTCCTGAGGGGCTTCATTTTCCGCGGCCCTTCAACTGGCACCTGAAGCTCGGCTTGATTATCCCCCGCGCGCGGGCAACATTGTGCCGAAATCCGATCCAATTGGCGGGTGCAGATGCAGGACCTGAACGACACCATCGCCTTTGTGAAGGTGGTGGAGGAAGGCAGCTTCACGAAGGCCGCCCGGCGGCTGCGGCTGCCGAAGACGACGTTGAGCCGCAAGGTGCGCGATCTCGAACAGCGGCTCGGCATCCAGCTTCTGCACCGGACCACCCGCCGCATCGGGCTGACCGAGGCCGGGACGGTGTATTTCGACCGCTGCCGGCGGATCGCCGAGGAGCTGGAGCAGGCAGAGAACGCCGTTGCCCAACTGCGCGACGCGCCGCGCGGCTGGCTGCGTGTCACGATACCGCCGTCCTTCGGCATGAAGGTCATCGCGCCGCTTCTGCCCGAATTCCGGGACCTCTATCCCGATGTCCGAGTCGATCTGGTGCTCAGCCATGAAACCCTGGATCTGGTGGCGCGGGACATCGATCTGGCGATCCGGATGGGACCGTTGCCGGACTCCACCATGGCGGCCCGCAAGCTGGGCGTCCTATCCCGCCATGTCTACGCGTCGCCCTCCTATTGTGCAGATCATGGGATGCCGACCCACCCCGACGACCTTGCCCGGCATCTGACACTGGCCACCCTGACCGCATGGCGGCCTTCCGGCCATGAGTGGCGCCTGACGCGAAACGGCAGAGGCCAAGCCGGGGAGCAGCTGGACATCGCCATCGATCCGGTGATGACGGCCGACGATCCGGAGTTGCTGATCCCGACGCTGCTGGCCGGTGGCGGGCTGGTCCTGTCCACCGACTTCGCCATGCGGCCCTATCTGGCTAACGGCCAGGTGCAGCGGGTGCTTGCCGATTGGAGGGGATCGGATGTCGACCTGCACGCCGTCTTTCCCAGAGGACGCATTCAACCGCCGAAGGTACGGTCTTTCCTGGAGTTCCTGGTGACGCGTATCGATTTGGGGAGTTGGCCCGACGGCGGATCGGCCGGGCTAACGTTGTACCGGTGACCGTGGGTGGATCGGCCGGACGCCGCCTTCTCCCTCCCGCCTCGGGGAGTGGCCGAAGACACGCTTGTACGCATGGCCGAAAGCGCTCTCGGAGGCATAGCCGAGGCTGGCCGCCAACTCTCCGATGGTGATGCGGCCCTCGCGCAGGGCCGATCGGGCACGCTCCATCCGCAGGCGCCTGAGATAGTCAAGCGGCGCCGTCCCGACGAGCCGGCGAAATCGGGATGCGAAGGCCGACCGGGATATGCCGGCGGCCGACGCCAGGGATCCGACGGTCCAGGGCTCGGCGATCTCTCCGTGCATTAGAGTCAGGGCGCGGCCGATCCGCCGGTCCGCCAGGGCACCAATCCACCCGGCGCTATCGTCTCCATGGTCGGCTACATAGGCACGCAAGGCCTGGACCATGATGATGGAGGCAAGCCCCCGTGCGACCATCGTGCCGCCAATTTGCGGCCGTGCCATTTCTTCGTTCAGAAGCTCGAGCATGTTGCGCAAAGCCACTGCCGCTGGACGGCCTGCCGGCACCGGCATGACAGGCGGCAGAGCCTCCACGATCAGCCAGGAACTGCTCTCTTCGAAGACCAGCCCGCCGCCGAGCAGCACCGTTTCACCGTCGCCCAGCCGAACCGTGTTCTGCCCATCGTCCGGGAATAGACCGGTGCCGTCCGCCGCCGTTACCGCGGGATCGCTCGCCACCGCATACGGGGTGTCGCTGAGCAGGAAGACATCGCCGGCCCGAAGGTGATGCGCTGGCTGGTCGGGCAGCAGCAGCCAGCACTGTCCCCGCAAAACGGCTACCAGCTTCAACCTCGACCGTCCGGGAAATTCCAGCGCCCAGGCTCCACCGGCTTCGAGCCGGGTGCAGCGCATGCTGCGGACCTGGAGCAGGGACAGCACGTCCGTGAACGGATCGGCCGCGGATATGGACGCTTGCGACGAAATCATGGGGTCTGAAGCATAGACCATCCGGCAGCCCGGCACAAAACTGAAGGCCTCGGCATCAGTGACAGGGAATGGTCATGGCAATGGACGGAAAAATCATCGCGATCACCGGGGCCAGCAGCGGCATTGGTCATGCGACTGCGCTTCTGTTGGCCGGACAGGGTGCGACGCTCGTGCTCGGTGCCCGGCGCCTGGATCGACTGGACGAGTTGGTAAACAATATCCGTGGGATGGGGGGTAATGCCGTCCGGATCGCCACCGACGTCAGCAAGCGCGAAGACTTGGAGGCGCTGGTAGCGTTGGCAGTGGAGCGTTACGGCCGGTTGGACGTGCTGGTCGGCAATGCCGGCATCGGCCCCATCGCCCCGTTCGACAACGGCACCGTCGAGGATTGGGACACGATGATCGACGTGAACGTGAAGGGCGTCCTCTACGGCATCGCCGCCGCCCTTCCGGTGTTCCGGCGGCAGGAAGCCGGGCATTTCATCAACGTGATCTCGACCGCCGGGCTCAAGATCGTCCCGACGCAGGGGGTTTATGCGGCAACAAAAAATGCCGTTCGGACGATCACCGAAGCCCTGCGTCAGGAGGCAGGGGCGAAACTGCGCGTCACTGCGGTTTCTCCCGGCATGGTGAAGACCGACTTCACCGACTCCATCCGGGATTTGGCAACCAAGCAGGCGATCGGCGAGCGGATGGCGGGGGTGGCTATTCCGCCGGAGGCCGTCGCACGGGCGATAGCCTTCGCCATCGCCCAGCCCGCGGATGTCGAGCTGAGCGAGATCGTCATTCGCCCGACCGCACAGGCCTGACATGATCCTCGGACCGGTCAGCCCTGTCTGATCAGGCTATGGACCATCAGCGCGCCGCCGAACTGCTGCAGGCGACCGCCCTCGGCGATGCGGCCCAGCGTGATGGGGGCATAGCCCAGCCGCTCAATCAGGCCGGCAACCTCGGCGTTGGCACCGTCGTCGTCGCCGGACAGGAACAGGACGCGGCGCCCGTTCTCCTGCGGATCCTTCGCCAGAACCGCCGCCGGCAGGGTGTTGAAGGCCTTGACGACGCGCGCACCGGGCACGGCTTCGGCCACGATGTGGGTGGATTGGCGGCCGCCCAGGTCGCGGGGGGTGAAGGCCGGGAAGTCGATGGCGTTGGTGGCGTCGACGACGATGCGGCCGTTCCAGGCCGGCGCCCCGTGCACGGCATCGCGCACCGCGTCGTACGGCACCGCCAGGATGAGGATGTCGGCGGCGAGCGCGTCCTGCACCGTGGCGGGAACGACGCTCGGCCCCAGATCGTGGGCGAGGTCGGCCAGGGTTTCCGGCCCGCGGCTGTTGGCGAGCAGAACCTCGATGCCCTTGCGGGCGAACTGGCCGGCGACGGCGGCGCCGATGGCGCCCGAACCGAGGATGGCGTAGGTGGTCATGGTGATGGTCCTTTCGAGACAAGAGGTTGGATGAGGGATCAGGCCGCGCGGGGTGCCGCGGGCTTTGAAGTCGGTTCCGGAACCGGGATGAATTCGGTTTCGCCGGGGACGGCGGGGAAGCGGCCCTCACGCCAGTCCTGTGCGGCCTGTTCGATGCGCTCGCGCCGGCTGGCCACGAAGTTCCAGTAGATGTGCCGCCGTCCGTCCAGCGGTTCGCCGCCCAGCAGCATCAGCCGGGCCGGGCCGACGGCACGCAGAACGATTTCCGCCCCCGGCCGGAAGACGATCAGCTGGTCCTTGCGGAAGACGCCGTCCTCGGACACCACCTCCACCGCGCCGTCGACGACATAGGCGGCGCGTTCGATATGCTCGGCGTCGATGCGCAGCCGGGCGCCGTCCTGCAGGACGACATCGGCGTTGAACAGATCGGAGAAGGTGTGGGTCGGCGCCCGCCGGCCCAGCAGCGATCCAGCGATCAGCCGCAGGTCGATACCCTCGCCTTCGATCCGCGGCAGCGCGTCTGCCGCCACATGCTGGAAGGTGGGATCGGTCTCCTCATGCTGCGCCGGCAGGGCGATCCAGCTTTGGAAGCCGAACAGCCGGTGTCCGCTGCTGCGGGTGGCGGGGGCAGTGCGTTCGGAATGGACGATGCCGCGCCCGGCGGTCATCAGGTTCACCGCCCCCGGCTCGATCGTCTGAACGAAGCCCTCGCTGTCGCGATGGACGATTTCGCCCTCGATCAGGTAGCTCAGGGTCGACAGGCCGATGTGCGGGTGGGGGCGGGTGTCCATGCCCTCGCCGGCGGAGAAGGTCACCGGGCCGAAACTGTCCAGGAAGATGAAGGGGCCGACCGACCGGCGCATGGCCGACGGCAGGGAGCGGCGGACCTGGAACCCGTCGCCGATGTCGCGGATGGCAGGCAGCAGGATGTGTTCGACGCCGGCGGCAGGGCGGACGGTCATGGCGGGAACTCCCGGTTTTGGAAGAGGCGGCGCCGGGCTGGTTCCTTTGGAGGAGTGGTCCGGCGCTGCTGGTGAGGGAAAGCTAACGCCGCTGGACCTTCGGAAAAACCGGGATAAGATGGATCAAAACGTTCGAGAAATTGGAAATGTCAGATCCCGGCACCCCGACCTTCGACCAGCTCCGCGTTTTCCTGACCGTGGTCGATACCGGCAGTTTCGCCGGAGCAGCGCGCAAGCTGGGGCGGGCGACCTCCGTCATCAGCTATTCCATCGCGAACCTGGAGATGCAGCTGGGCGTCTCCCTGTTCGACCGCGAGACCACCAAGCGACCGCAGCTGACCGACGCCGGCCGCGCCGTTTTGTCGGAGGCGCGGACCATCGCCAACGGCATGGGCAGCCTGCGAGCCAAGGTGAAGGGCCTGATCGAGGGGCTGGAGTCCGAGGTGCTTCTGGCGCTCGACGTCATGCTGCCGGCCTGGCGGGTGGTTGATGCGCTGAAGGCCTTCCGCGAGGCCTACCCGACCGTGACCCTGCGCCTGCATGTCGAGGCACTGGGTGCGGTGACCCAAATGGTTCTCAACCGTGCGGCGACGATCGGCATCAGCGGGCCGCTGGACATGGAGATCGACGGTATCGAGCGGATCGGCGTCGGCTTCGTCGAACTGGTGCCGGTCGCCGCCCCCTCCCACCCGCTGGCGATGGCCGGGCGCAATCCGCCCGGCGCGGGGCGCGAGCATGTGCAACTGGTGCTGACCGACCGCTCCACCCTGACGCAGGGCTGGGAGTTCGCGGTCATCGGCACGCGCACCTGGCGGCTGGCTGATCTCGGTTCCAAGCACATGCTGCTGCGCGAGGGGATCGGCTGGGGCAACATGCCCCTGCCGATGATCCAGGAGGATCTGGACAGCGGGCGGCTGGTGCGGCTGGACATGCCCGACTGTAAGGGCGGCCCCTACCGGCTTCAGGCTGTCCACCGCACCGACAGCCCGCCGGGACCGGCCGCCTCTTTCCTGATTTCCCGTTTCGAAAGCCAGATGGCGGGGTGAGGGCGTTCCGCCTTTTGATTGTTCCCGTAGATGCAACGGATTTCTTCCGACTGCTTGGTTTATCGTTCCTAGAAGAACGGTTAGCGTCCCGGCATTGACCGGCACGGCAATCCGTTCGCGTCCGGCCCGATCCCGATCTCTCCCAAGGATCCAAGGACGCGGATCATGAGCCAGTCCACCTCCCTCTGCGTCGCCGCCGGCGACACCCTGTCGACCCTGTCCTGCAAGCTGCACAGCGCCGGCTGCTCCGTCGTTCGCGGGGTGCTGGACCTGCTGATGATGCCGTCGGGCAATCAGCGGCTTCTCGGCTGGCTGGGCAACCACCTGCTGTCGATTGCCGGCCAAATCGGCAGCGGTGCGTCGGACCTGCTTCCGGCCCATCCCATGGCAATCGGCCCTTTCCTGGCCGCGGTCGGCTGCGCGGCGATCCTGGCGCTGCGCTCACTCGGCACCGCGGTGGTGCTGGCGGTCGTCATGCTGATCGGCGCGCATGTTCTGGTCCTGCAACTGCCGCCGGAACTCGCCACGTCGATCAAGGGCGTCGAATTCCTGATGATCGCCGGCTTGCTCGCGGTCGGCGCCGCTCTTCGCCACACGACGCGCTGAACATATTGGCTGCCTTGACAGGTAATTTATAACTTATAAGATTGTCGCATCGGATGGTCCGGTGCGGCGGCACGTCGCCGGCCCTCCGGGATCCAAGTAAGGAGGGTCGGATGACGAGGAGACTGGCCGGGCGCCTTTGCGCGCCCATAGTGTTCGCCATGCTGATTGCGTCCGGTTCGTCGTATGCGCGCGACCTGACGGTCGTCGGGTTCGGCGGATCGTTGCAGGACGCGATGCGGACCGCCTATTTCGAGCCCTTTTCCAAACGGTCGGGCGCGCCGCTGATCGAGGAGTCCTACACCGGCGGCATCGCCAAGCTGAAGGCGATGAACCAGTCGCGGACGGTCACCTGGGACGTCCTGCAGATGGACGAGAACGAGATGACGCTGGCTTGCGACGAGGGGCTTCTCGAGCCCTTCGACTGGAACAGCCAGCCGAACGCTGCCGACATTATCCCGCAGGTGAAGGCGCCCTGCGGTGTCGGCGCCTTCGTCTGGTCGAAGGTGCTGGCCTTCGATCCGGCCAAGACCCCTGGCGTGAAATCCTGGGCCGATTTCTGGGATCTCAAGCGCTGGCCGGGTGAACGCGGCCTGCGCAAGCAGGCGCGCATGACGCTGGAGATCGCCCTGCTGGCCGACGGCGTCGCCCCGGACAAGCTTTATGAGACGCTGGGCTCCAAAGCGGGGGTGGACCGCGCCTTCGCCAAGCTGGACCAGATCAAGCCGCACATCCGCTGGTGGGTCAGCGGCGCGCAGCCGGTCGAATGGCTCGCCGCCGGCAATGTCGTCATGACCTCCGCCTACAACGGGCGGGTCGCCGCCGCCAATAAGGACGGGCGGGCCTTCACCATGCTGTGGTCGCAGCAGCTCTATTCCGCCGATTACTGGACGATCCCCAAGGGCACCGACAAGCTGGCGGCCGCCAGGGATCTGGTCGCCTACATGACCAGCGCCGACACGCAGAAGCGCTTTGCCGAGACGATCCCCTACGGCGTCACCAACGGCCGCGCCTCCGCCCTGATCGATCCGAAAATCCAGCCGGACCTGCCGACCGCCCCGCAGAACATGGCGGGCGCGCTGATGATCGACACGCCCTTCTGGGTGAACAACGAAGACGAGTTGCAGCAGCGCTTCGAGCGCTGGGTCGCCCAATAGATCCGGGTTCACCGGACCGGGTGCAGAGCCGACCGCAACCCATTTCCGAACAGGTGAGAGTCATGACGCTTCACGCAAGGCGCATCGTCGGATGCGCGCTGGCTGCCGGACTGTTGTCCGCGCCGGCCCTGGCGCAATCTTCCGCGCAAACCGAGCAATTGACCGTCGTCGGCGCCGGCGGCGTGCTGCAGGACGCCGAACGCGCGGTGTTCTTCCGCCCCTTCGCCGATGCCAACAAGGTGCAGCTGACCGAGGATTCCTATTCCGGCCAGATGGCGAAGGTCCGCGCCATGGTCGATACCGGCAGTGTCAGCTGGGACGTGCTGCAGGTCGAACAGAACAGCCTGCTGAGCGGCTGCGAGGAAGGGCTGTTCGAAAAGATCGAATGGACCCGCATCGGCGACCGCAAGGAGTTCATTGACGAGGCCTACAGCGAGTGCGGCGTCGGCGCCTTCGTCTGGTCGATGGTGATGACCTACGACCGCTCCCGCCTCGCCAACGGCCCGAAGAGCTGGGCCGATTTCTGGAACGTGCAGCGCTGGCCGGGCAAGCGCGGCCTGCGCCAGACCGCCAAGATGACGCTGGAGATCTCCCTGCTGGCCGATGGGGTGCCGCGCGGCGAGGTTTACAAGCTGCTGGCGACGCCGGCCGGCGTGGATCGTGCCTTCGCGTCGCTCGACAGGCTCAAGCCGGACATCCTGTGGTGGACCTCCGGCGCCGAACCGATCGAGCGGCTGGCCTCGGGCGACGTGGTCATGTCCGCCGCCTTCAACGGGCGGGTGGCGGCGGCCAACCAGGGCGGGCGCTCCTTCGCGCTCTCCTGGGACGGGCAGGTGCTGGGCGTCGACTACTGGGCGATCCCGAAGGGGGCGAAGAACCGCGCCACGGCGGAGCGCTTCATCGCTTTCGCCAGCCGGCCGGAGGTGCAGGCGCGTTTCCCCAGCCACATCGCCTATGGCGTGACCAACCGCAAGGCGAACCTCGCCGTCGATCCGAAGCTGGCCGCCGACTTGCCGACGAGCCCCGCCAATTTCGCGCTGGCGGTCCCGCTCGACACCGCCTTCTGGGCCGACCATGGCGAGGCGCTGGAAGCGCGCTTCGCCAACTGGCGCTCCCGATGACCGGTGGAAAGGAGCGATGACGCGCATGGCAACCACCACTGAAACTCCCACTGAAACTATTGAGCGGCCTGCGGCGCTGGCGCCGCCGTCCCTGTCGTCGCGTGCGAAGGCCCGGATGGTCTCGGCCCTGCTGATCGCGCCGCTCGTCCTGTTCCTCATCCTGGTCTTCGTGCTGCCGCTGGGCGGCATGCTGGTGCATGCGGTGGAGAATGGCGAGGTGGGCGAGGCGCTGCCCGGCGTCGCCGCGGAGATGCGCGGCTGGATCGGCGAGGGCCTGCCGCCGGAGAGCGCCTATGCCGCGCTGGCCCGCGACCTGAAGGCCGCCTATGGCGATCCCCGCCTGGGCGAGGCAAGCCGGCGCCTGAATTACGAACGCGCCGGTTACCGCGCGCTGCTGGCCAAGACGGCGCGTGCCGTCCGCGGCATCGACCGGCCGCAGGCGGACTGGACGGCGGAGCTGACCGCCATCGATCCGCGCTGGGGCGAACCTGCCACCTGGGCGGCGCTGCGCCGGGCCAGCCCGTCGCTGACGCCCTACTACCTGCTGACGGCGCTCGACCTGCGGATGGACGACAGCGGCTCGATTACGCGGGCCCCGGCGGAGGAGCGCATCTACATCGACACGCTGGGCCGCACGCTGTGGATCGGCTTCGTCACCACGCTTCTGTGCCTCGTGCTGGGCTTCCCGCTCGCCCATGCGCTGGTCAGCCTGCCGCGCGGTTTCGCGTCGGTCCTGATGGTCTGCGTGCTGCTGCCCTTCTGGACCTCGCTGCTGGTGCGGACCAGCGCCTGGATCGTCGTGTTGCAGAAGGAAGGCGTGCTGAACGGGCTGCTGACCCGGCTCGGCATCGTCGATGCGCCGCTGGAACTGGTGTTCAACCGCTTCGGCCTCTACGTCGCGATGGTGCACATCCTGCTGCCCTTCATGATCCTGCCGATCCTCAGTGTGATGAAGGGCATTTCGCCCTCCTACATGCGGGCCTCGGCCTCATTGGGCGCCCATCCGGCTGTCGGCTTCCTCAAGGTCTATTTGCCGATGACGCTGCCGGGCGTCGGGGCGGGCTGTCTGATGACCTTCATCATCGGCGTCGGCTATTACATCACGCCCAGCCTGGTCGGCGGCGCCCGTGACCAGATGACCAGCTACTTCATCGCCTACTACGCGAACACCACCATCAACTGGGGCCTGTCCTCGGCGCTGGGGGCGATCCTGCTCGCCTGCATCATGCTGCTCTACGCGACGGTCGGGCGCCTGATCGGCGTCGGCCGCATCGCCGGCATTCAATGAGGTCCCCGCTTCCGGAAGAGAGGCCGAGCCATGTCCAGTCCGACCCGTGTTCTTCAATACGTCTTCTGCTGCGCGATGATGGTCTTCCTGGTGGGGCCGATCCTGACGGTCATCCCGATTTCCTTCAGCTCCGCCGGCTTCCTGTCCTACCCGATCCCCGGTCTGTCGCTGCAATGGTACGAGAAGGTGCTGGCGGCGTCCGGCCCCTGGCTGCCGGCGCTGCGCAACAGCCTGATCGTCGGCACCGGCGCCATGGCGCTCGCCACGCTGCTCGGCACGCTGGCGGCGCTGGGGCTGGCGCGCAACGACCTGCCGGGCCGGTCCTTCCTGCTCGGCCTGCTGATCGCGCCGATGGTGGTGCCGGTGGTGATCAGCGGCGTCGCCATGTATTTCCTGTTCGCGCGGATCGGCCTGACCGCCTCCTATCTCGGGCTGATCCTGGCCCATGCGGCGCTGGGTGCTCCCTTTGTCGTCATCACAGTGACGGCGACGCTGCGCAACTTCGATACCACCCTGGTGCGGGCGGCCTACAGCCTGGGCGCCTCGCCCGTGCGTGCTTTCTTCACGGTAACGCTGCCGCTGATACTGCCGGGCGTGCTGTCCGGCGGTCTGTTCGCCTTCATCTTTTCCTTCGATGAGGTGGTGGTGGCACTATTCATCGGCGGGCCGGAGCAGCGGACCCTGCCGCGCCAGATGTTCGATGGCATCCGCGACACCATCGACCCGTCCATCCTGGCGATGTCGACCCTGCTGGTCGGCGTCACCATCGTCTTCATGGTCCTTCTCGCCCGGCTGGGGCGGGGGACCGGTTCAAAGCCTGGGAGCAACGCATGATCATCGTTACCGGCGGCACGCACGGCATCGGTCGCGCCTGTGTGGAACGCCTGACTGGCGACGGGCAGGCCGTCCTCTTCACCGGCCGGGACGAGGCGGCGGGGGCGGACCTCGCCGGTCGCTGTCCGGGTGCCGTCTTCCAGCAGGGCGACGTCGCCTCGCCCGACGACTGCGCCCGCGCGGTCGCGCGCGCGATGGAACTTGGCGATGGCCGCATCGACGGGCTGGTCAACAATGCCGGCATGTCGCGTCGCGTCGCCTTCGCCGAAGCGCAGGTGGAGGATTGGGACCAGGTGATGGCGGTGAACGCCCGCAGCGCCTTCCTGTTCACCCGCCTTGCCCTGCCGGGGTTGCGGGCGGCGCGCGGCGCGGTGGTGAACGTTGCCTCCGTCGCCGGCAAGATCGGGGAGGAAGGGCTGGCGATCTACTGTGCGTCGAAGGCGGCCGTGATCGGCATGACCCAGGCGCTGGCACTGGAGTTCGGCGACGAGGTCCGCTTCAACGCCGTCTGCCCGGGCCAGATCGACACCCGCATGATGCAGGGCATCAAGACGCAGGAGATCAAGCGCCGCCGCCTGGAGCAGCG
Source organism: Azospirillum sp. VT-I1 (assembly GCF_055698305.1). Lineage (NCBI taxonomy): Bacteria > Pseudomonadati > Pseudomonadota > Alphaproteobacteria > Rhodospirillales > Azospirillaceae > Azospirillum > Azospirillum sp. VT-I1. The sequence continues at coordinate 319,417 of NZ_CP168804.1, forward strand.
CATCCCCGCCGGCCGCTTCGGCGCGCCGGAGGAGGTCGCCGATGCCATCGCCTGGCTGCTGTCGGAGCGGTCGAGCTACGTCAACGGCACCGTCCTGACCATCGACGGCGGCGAGACCGCCGGGATGCGCACCCCGCGCGGTCTGGACGAGTGACGGGTTCTTCTGGCGCCGGTCTCAGGCCGGCGCCAGGGATTGGCCGATCTTTTCCAGATAGGGGATCAGGCTCTCGCCGCCGCGGATGATGTCGCGTTCGATGGCGGCCCGGGCGGCCGGGCCGTCATGGGTGCGGAGTGCGGCGATCAGGGCCAGATGCTCGTCGGCGCCGGCGTAATCGTCGTGCTCGACCTCGTTGTAGAACACGTTCAGGATCGGACCCATCGACACCCACAGGCTTTCGATCTGGCCGACCAGCATCTCCATCCCCGACAGCCGGTAGACGGTGAAATGGAAGTCGCGGTTGTGCTGTAGCGCCGCCGTGACGTCGCGGGCGCGCTCCGCCGCGTCGAACCGGGCATGCGCCTCGGTCAGGCGGGCGATGTCCTCCGCCGTGGCATGGGCGGCGCCGAGCTCCGCCGCCAGACCTTCCAGCGCGATGCGGATGGTGCGGATTTCCAGATAGCGCGACAGGCTGAGCCCCGGCACGCAGACGAAGCGGCCCGACCGCAGCTCCAGCCCCTGTTCGCTGACCAGCCGCAAACAGGCTTCGCGCACCGGCGTGATGCTGGTGCCCAGCTCGTCCGCCAGATCCTGCATGACCAGCCGCTGGCCCGGCTTGAAGCTCCCCGCGATCAGTGCTTCGCGCACCGCCACATAGGACCGCGCCGACAGGTTTCCCGGTTCGATCGGCTGCATTCGCACGACGTCATCTCCTCACACACGGACGAACGGCAGAAGGCGATGCCTTGGGCACGCCTCCTGCCGTCCTATAAGCTATAACACAGAAAAGTCAGGCGCCGACCCGCATCGCCGGATGGAGCGCATGCAGCGTCTCGGCGATGGCGTTAAGCGTGCGGTCGATCAGCGCCTGGTCATGGGCGGTCGACAGGTAGAGGCGCTTCAGCGGCAGGGGTTGGAAGATGAAGCGCTGCTCCACGAGCCGCCGGCGGAAGGCGAGGTCGGCGGCGTTGTCATTGCGCAGTAGGTCCTCATAGCGCTGGAAGGCGCCCTCGAAGAAGTAGAGGAGCCAGACAGACCCGTAGCCGGCCGGCTGCGCCGGGATCCCCAGCCGCTCCACGATGGCGGACAGGCCGGTCCGCATGCGGTCGCCGAGCGCGAACAGCCGCTCGTAGGTGCCCGGCCGTTCAAGCTCGCCGACGGTCGCCAGCAGGGCCGCCAGCGAGGGCGGCGTGCCGTTGAAGGTGCCGCCCATGAAGACCGCCCCTTCGCCGGTGCGCCCCAGCCGTTCCATAAGGTCGGCGCGGCCGGCCAGGATTCCCACCGGATGGCCGGAGGCCACCGCCTTGCCGAAGGTGGCGAGGTCGGGCGTCACCCCGACGATCGATTGGTAGCCGCCCAGCGCGTGGCGGAAGCCGGTGATGACCTCGTCGAAGATCAGCACGGTGCCATGATCGGCGGTCAGCCGGCGAAGGTCGCGCAGGAAGGCGTCATGGGCGATCACCGATCCCATATTGTGGGCGATCGGCTCGATGATGACAGCGGCGACCTCGCCCGGATGGGCGGTCAGGTAATCCTCCACCGCCTGGGCGTCGTTGTAAGGCAGCACGATGGTGTGCCGGGCGGCATCGAGCAGGATGCCGTCGCAAACCGGGTCGTACTGCCCGATGCGCTCGGCGGGCGATTGCACGTTCATGGCGACATAGTCGTGCCAGCCGTGATAGCCGCCCTGGAATTTGATCACGGTCCGCCGCCCGGTGGCGGCGCGCGCCAGCCGCAGCGCGTGGTAGGTCGCCTCCGACCCGCTGCTGCAGAAGGCCACCTGATCGGCGCAAGGGATCAGGCGGACCAGCGTTTCCGCCGCCTCTACCTCTAAATCCAGCGCCGCGGCGCCGATCAGGTCGATGCGCTCGGACACCGCGGTCACGCGGTCGCGCACGGCGGCGGCGCAATGGCCCAGCATGTTGGCGCCGAAGCCGCAGTGATAATCAACATGCTCGTTGCCGTCGGCGTCGTACAGGTACGGTCCGGCGGCGCGCACGAACACGTAGGGGTGCGCCAGCTGCCGGCTGGGGCTGAGCAGCCCGCCGGGCATGACGGCCCGCGCCCGCGCGGTCAGCGCGGCGTTGTCGGTCTCGATGGGCATGGTTGGTCCTCGTCATGGCGGCCGGGACTGGCGGCGGATTGACCCGTCCCGGCCGGCGGTCTCAGGCCAGGATGTCGCGGACGACCGTCTCGATGCCCGCGGCGTCGAGTTGGTAGTGGCGGTAGAGGTGCGTCGGCGGCGCAATCAGGCTGTATTCGTCGCGGATGCCGTGGCGGATCAGAACCGCCTTGGTGCCGGCCTCCGCCATCACCTCCGCCACGGCACCGCCGAGCCCGCCGAGGATGTTGTGCTCCTCCACCGTCAGGATGATGCGGGAGCGTTCGGCCGCCGCCAGCACTGCGTCGCGGTCCAGCGGCTTGATCGTGTGCATGTCGATCAGCCCGACCGACAGGCCGGACGCCCGCAGAGCCCGAACCGCCTCGCGGGAGGGGTGGACCATGGTGCCGCAGGCGATGATGATCAGGTCGGTGCCGGTCTCATGTTCGATGGCCTTTCCAAACCGGAAATCCGGCAGGTCGTCATAGACGTTCGGCTCCTGCCCGCGACCGATGCGGAAATAGATCGGTTCGGGGTGGTCGGCCGATGCCTTGATCGCGGCGGCCAGCTGTGGCCCGTCGGCCGGATTGACCACGGTCAGCCCGGCGATGGAGCGCATGATCGCCAAATCCTCCGTCGCATGGTGCGAGGTGCCGTAGAAGCCGAGCGCGATGCCGGCATGGTGCCCGATCAGCCGCACCGGCAGGGCGGAGTAGGCGACGTCCATACGGATCTGCTCGCAGCACAATAGCCCGAGGAAGGAGGCGAAGGTCGCCACGAAGGGCATCACCCCGGTGGTGGCGATGCCGGCCGCCGCCGACACCATGTTCTGCTCCGAAATGCCGAACTGGATGAAGCGGTCGGGATGGCGGGCAGCGAAGCGGGCGAGGCCGTTGGAGTATTGCAGGTCGGCGGTCCCGGCCATCACCGGGTGGCCGTCCGCCACCAGCGCCGACAGAGCGTCCGACAGATAGGACAATCCGGGGGCGCGGGCATTGAGCTGCCGGTACTGCCAGCTTCCGGGATTGACCGGTCCGGCGAGGGTATTGGCGGCGGTCATCGGGCGTCTCCCTGGGCGGCGTCTTCTTGGGTGATGGCGGGGCCGCTAGGTTGCCCCATGATCTCGGTGATGGCGGCGGCTTCGTCTTCCGGCGCCAGATATCCCAGGTGCCAGCCGGCCTCCCGCTCCATGTAGCCGACGCCCTTGCCTTTCAGCGTCTTGGCGATGACGCAGGCCGGCTTCTCGCGGGTCTTGTCCTGCTTCAGCCGGCGGAACAGGGTGGCGAGGGCGGCGACGTCGTGGCCGTCCACCTCATGCACCTCCCAGCCGAAGGCGCGCCATTTGTCGGCCAGCGGCTCGATCCCCATCACCTCGTCCACCTGGCCGTCGAGCTGGTAGCCGTTGCGGTCGATGATGGCGATCAGGTTCCCGGCCTTCTGGTGGGCGGCGGCCATCGCCGCTTCCCACACCTGCCCCTCCTGCATCTCGCCGTCGCCGAGCATGACATAGACGTCGAAGCGCCGGCCCATCATCCGGCCGCCCATCACCATGCCGAGGCCGGCGGACAGCGCATGTCCGATGGAGCCGGAGCTGAAATCCACCCCCGGCACCTTGGTCATGTCCGGGTGGTCGCCCAGCGGGTTGCCGAGCCGGGTGTAGCCGTCCAGCAGCTCCTTCGGGAAGAAGCCCCAGTCGGCCAGCAGTGGGTAGAGCCCGACCGCGGCATGGCCCTTGCCCATCAGGAAGCGGTCGCGGTCGGGCCAGCGCGGCTCCCCGTGACGTAGGCGCATGGCGTCGTAATAGAGCGTCGCGAACAGCTCCGCGCAGGAAAAGGTCGAGGAATAGTGGCCCACCTTGGCGATGGCGATCAGCCGGATCGTCTCCAGCCGGACATGCCGGGCGCGTTCCTCCAGATGGGCGACGGTTTCGGGTGCCAGGATTTCGGGCGTCAGGGTTGGGCCGGCGCCCATGGGATCGGGCGCCGGTCCGGCGGTGGCGGTCGTTGGCATGGTCATCCTGTCAGCGGATCGGCGCTGGATCGTGTGGGCGGGGTGCAAGGGCGCGCCGAATTGCCCTCGACAACTTATAACTTATAAGATACAAGTTGGGAATGGCAAGCATGACATTGCCGCCCGTTCCGCCGCGATCCCGCGGCCGAACCGCCGCCACCGCGCCCCTTCTCACTCCCCCGCAATCAGGAAGAGCCGATCCCATGACCAACGCCCTTCGTGCCTTGGACATCGACCTGCATCTGCATTCGCAAACCAATGCCCGCGCCCATGAGGAGCGCGGGCCGCTCGCCCTGGTGCGGGGCGACGGTGTCCATGTCGTGGACGAGTCCGGTCGCCGCTATATCGAGGGGATGGCCGGGCTGTGGTGCGCGTCGCTCGGCTTCGACGAGGCGCGGCTGGCCGAAGTCGCCGCCCGCCAGATGCGGACGCTGGCGACCTACCACACCTTCAACCACCGCACGAACGACGCCTGCGTGGCGCTGGCGGAGGCGATCTCAGGCATCTCGCCGATCAAGGGGGGCAAGATCTTCTTCGCCAATTCCGGGTCGGAAGCCAACGACACCATGGTGAAGCTGGCCTGGTACTACAACGCTGCGCGCGGCCGGCCGGAGAAGCGCAAGATCATCAGCCGCACCGGCGCCTTCCATGGCAGCACGGTGATGGGTGCGGCGCTCAGCGGCCTGCCTCACATGCACCGCGCCTTCAACCTGCCGGACCAGGGCGTGGTCTTCACCGCCTGTCCCAACCATGCGCGCCATGCCGAACCGGGCGAAAGCCAGGAGGAGTATGCGACGCGCCTTGCCGCAGAGCTTGAAGCGCTGATCCAGGCGGAGGGTGCCGACAGCATCGCGGCGATGATCGCCGAACCGGTGATGGGCGCAGGCGGGGTGATCCTGCCGCCGGAGAGTTATTTCCCCAAAATCCAGGCGGTGCTGGCCCGCCATGACATCCTGCTGCTGGCCGACGAGGTGATCTGCGGCTTCGGCCGTACCGGCAACTGGTTCGGCAGCCAGACCTTCGGCTTCCTGCCGGACATGATGTCGATGGCGAAGGGCCTGTCGTCGGGCGCCATCCCCATCGCCGCGGTGGCGCTGAGCGACCGCATCTATCAGGCGATCGCCGACCAGAGCGCGGAGATCGGCGTCTTCGGCCACGGCTTCACCTATTCCGGCCATCCGGTGTCGGCGGCGGTCGCGACGGAGGCCATCCGCATTTATCACGAGATCGACGTGGTCGGCCGCGCCCGCCGGCTGGGCGCCCATCTGCGCGCCGCCCTGGACGAGGCGCTGGCCGGGCACCCGCTGGTCGGAGAGATCCGCAGCGTCGGCCTGCTGGCCGGCATCGGCCTGACCGCCGATCCGGCGACCGGCCGCGAGTTCGACCCCGCCTTGCGGGTCGGCGCGCAGGTGGAGCGTCGCTGCCTCGCCCATGGTGCGATCATCCGCAACATGGGCGACAACATCGCGCTCTGCCCGCCCTACGTCATCGAACCCGGCCAGATTGACGCGCTGGTCGAGCGGCTGCGTGCCGCGCTGGACGACGTCGCCGACACGCTGTCCCGCGACAGCCTCGCCGCCTGAGGGGGACCCGCCATGCCATATCTCGATCTGCTCGATCAGGCCCGCCTGATCCGCGACGGCGAGGTCAGCGCCGCGGACCTGCTCGACGCCACCATCGCCCGCATCGAGGCGGTGAACCCGGTGCTGAACGCGGTGATCCTGCCGCTCTACGACCAGGCGCGCGCGGCGCTGGAGACGGGCGAGGCGTCGTCCGGACCCTTCGCCGGCGTGCCCTTCCTGATCAAGGATCTCTACTGCCATGTCAACGGCACGCCGACCACCGGCGCCTCCCGCCTGCTGGCCGGGACCGTCGTCGACCATGACAGCGAACTGATGGCGCGTTACCGCCGCGCCGGCCTGCTGGCGGTCGGCAAGACCAACCTGTGCGAATTCGGCACGCTCGGCACGACGGAGCCGGTGCTGTTCGGCCCGACCCGCAACCCCTGGGACACCAGCCGATCCAGCGGCGGGTCGAGCGGCGGTGCCGCGGCGGCTGTTGCGGGCGGCATGGTGCCGGCGGCACATGGCGGTGACGGCGCCGGTTCCATCCGCATTCCCGCCTCCTGCTGCGGGCTGTTCGGGCTGAAGCCGACGCGCGGCCGCATCACCATGGGTCCCGATCTGGGCGACAGCCTGGGCGGCATCGTCAACGAACATGTGGTGACGATGACCGTGCGCGACAGCGCGGCGCTGCTCGACGCCACCCACGGGCCGATGGTCGGCGATCCCTACAGCGCCGCCCCGCCGGCGAACAGTTTCCTGTCGCAGGTCGGCCGCGAGCCGGGGCGTCTGCGCATCGCCGTCACCGACCGGTCGCTGCTGGGCACCGACGTCGATCCCGATTGCGTGGCGGCGGTGCGCGACACCGCACGCCTCTGCGCCGAACTGGGGCATGACGTTGAAATCGCCGCCCCGGTCTTCGATGCGGAGCAGTACCAATCGGCCTATCGCCGCTTCTGGTCGATGACGGCGACGCGCAGCCTGTGGAGCATCGGCCGCGCCACCAACCGCTCCCCCGCCGCGCTGGCGGAGGAGGTCGAGCCCTTCAACCGTTACCTGTTCGAGCGTGGCAGCCGGATCCTGGCGGCGGATTACGTGACGGATCTCGGCTGGTTCCACGGCTTCTCCCGCACCCTCGGGCGCTTCCTGGAACGCTACGATGTCTGGCTGACGCCGACGCTGGGCTCGCCGCCGCCGAAGCTCGGCCATTTCGATGCGGGGCTGCATGGCGGGGAAGCGGTCATGGACCGCTTCATGCAGTTCCTGGCTTTCACCACCTTCGCCAACATGGCCGGCCTGCCGGCGATGAGCGTCCCGCTGTCCTGGAATGCCGAGGGGTTGCCGGTCGGCTCCCAGTTCACCGGTCGCGCCGGAGCCGAGGCGACGCTGTTCCGCCTTGCCGGCCAACTGGAACGCGCCCGCCCCTGGCAGGACCGCCGTCCGCCCATCCACTCCGCCTGACACGGAAGGAACGACCATGGAAAGCCAAGGTTTTGTGGAATTCGCCGACGTCCAGAAAAGCTATGACGGGCGCACTCTGGTGATCGAGGGGCTGGACCTGTCGATCCCGAAGGGGGAGTTCCTGACGATGCTGGGGCCGTCCGGTTCCGGCAAGACCACCAGCCTGATGATGTTGGCGGGGTTCGAGGCGCCGTCGCGCGGCGAAATCCGCGTGGCCGGCAAGCCGATCCAGAACGTTCCGCCGCACCGCCGCAACATCGGCATGGTGTTCCAGAACTATGCGCTGTTCCCGCACATGACCATCGCCGAGAATCTGGCCTATCCGCTGAAGGTGCGCCGGATGGGGCGGGCGGAGACGGAGCGGCGGGTGACCCGCGCGCTCGACATGGTGCAGATGGGCGCTCTGGCGCAGCGCCGTCCTTCCCAGCTTTCCGGTGGGCAGCAGCAGCGGGTGGCGCTGGCGCGGGCGCTGGTGTTCGAACCGGATCTGGTGCTGATGGACGAGCCGCTGGGGGCGCTGGACAAGAACCTGCGGGAGCACATGCAGTTCGAGATCAAGCATCTGCATGAGCGTCTCGGCGTGACCATGGTCTATGTCACCCACGACCAGGCGGAGGCGCTGACCATGTCCGACCGCATCGCCGTCTTCAATCGCGGCCGGGTGGAACAGCTGGCGACGCCGGAAGAACTGTACGAGGAACCGGCCACCGTCTTCGTCGCCGGCTTCATCGGCGAGAACAACCGGCTGTCCGGCGTGCTGGCCGACCGGCAGGGCGACCGCGGGACCGTCCGGCTGGAGGGCGGTTCGGTGGTGCAGGCCCGTATTGCCTCCGGATTGGAGGCGGGGGCTTCGGTCACCGTGTCACTGCGGCCCGAGCGGGTCCGGCTGGTGCCGGCGGAGGCGGCTGGCGGGGCTGGAGGAGGGAGCGGCCTGTTCGGGCATGTTTCCGAACTGATCTATCTGGGCGACCACATCCGCGTGCATCTGTCGGACGGTCCGGCTGGCGGGCTGGTCGCGAAAATTCCCAACAACGCCGACCATCAGCATGTGCGTCCGGGCGGCCGTTATCGGGTGGAATGGGGACCGGCCGACGCCATCGCGCTACCGGTGGGGCACTGATCAACACGATATTCAGCTGGCGGGGGAGGCGCTTCGGCGCCTCCGCACCGTCGGGCAGTTTGTTCAGCGGCGGGCATCCAGGCTGAAGCGGCCGGCACCGAAGGCGACGATCTGCAGCAGGCCGCCGGCGATCGAGATGTTCTTGAAGAAGTGGAAGTACTGATCGAGGTCGGCGAGGTTGTTGTGGAAGAGCACCGCCGTCGCGACCGTGAAGACCGCCATGGCGAGCGCCACCAGCCGGGTCTGGAAGCCGACGATCAGGGCGAGGCCGCCAGCCAGTTCGACCAGCAGCGCCATCACATAGGACAGTTCCGGCACCGGCAGGCCGACCGATTGGATGTAGCCGATGGTCATCGTCGGCGCGATCAGCTTGCCATAGCCGGAGACCAGGAACAGGCCGGCCAGCAGGACGCGGCCGGCCAGCGGAGCCGCATCGGCGGCGATCGAGCCCATCGGCAGGGACGAGGTCGAAGCGGTGGGGGCGGAGATGGTCATGTCAGTCATCCTTCGTTGATCAGGTTTCGTTGATCGGGGTTTCCGGATCGGCGCTCCGTTTCTTCGTCGGCGCCGGGGATGACGGAGATCTACGCTCCTTCTGCATTCAGGAAAATCGGGATAAAATGGACCATAACGTTCGAAAACTTCGAAAAGGAGCCAAGCGCTACCACCCTTGCTGCGATTGCCCGGCCGCGCCGGGCTGCGTCATACCGGAAGCTCCGGCGGAACACTGGTCGCGGACCCCGCCGCCCCAGGCAGAAAGGCGCGGTGGCTCATGGCGTTGTTCGAGAGCACGTTGATCCTGCTTCTGATTGCGGTCCTCCTGCTCCAGTTCTCGCGCCGGCTTTCCGTTCCCTATCCCACCATCCTGTGCCTGTCGGGCGTGGGGGTGGCGGCGCTGCCCTGGGCACCCGATATTCCGGCGCCCGACATCACGCTGGATCCTCAACTGGCGCTGGCGCTCTTCGTGGCACCGGCCCTGGTCGATGTGGCCTATGACACGCCATTCACGGCACTGCGGCGCAACTGGGCGCCGTTGCTGTCCCTGGCGGCGGTTGCGGTCATCCTGACGACCGCGGCGGTTGCCTGGGTCGGCATCGCGCTGGCGGGGCTTCCCATCGCCGCCGCCATCGCCATGGGCGCCATCGTGGCGCCGCCCGATGCCGCGGCGGCGGCGGCCATGCTCGGGCGCTTCGCCCTGCCGCGGCGGACCGTCACCGTTCTACAGGGCGAGAGCCTGCTGAACGATGCGGTTGCCCTGCTGATCTTCAGCGCTGCGGTAGCGGTCCAGTCCGGGATGACGGGCGGCGCCATTCCGGAGCATGTGCTCCCGCAACTCGTCCTGGCGGTGCCCGGCGGCCTGCTGGTCGGCGTTCTGGTCGGTCGCATCTATGTTCTGCTGGCGCCCCGGCTGGCCGGGACACTCAGCGGCACGATCTTCGAATTCCTGACCACCTTCGGCACTTGGGTGATTGCGGAGCGCCTGCATTTCTCGGCGATTCTCGCCACCGTCGCCTTCGCCATGACAGTCGCGCGGTCCGCGCCGGAACGCCAGCCGCCCCGTGACCGTGTCCATTCCTATTCTGTGTGGGAGGCGGTGGTCTTCCTGCTGAACGTCCTGGCTTTCCTTCTGATGGGATTGCAGGCGAGAGCGATCATCGGCAGGCTGGAAGGCGACCGCTTCTGGCAGGCCGCCGGCGTCGCGGCGGCGGTGTTCCTAGTGGTGGTGTTGGTGCGCGTTGTCTGGGTTCTCGTCTACAACCGTGCTTCCGCTTTCATCTTGCGGCAGCGAGGCCCGGGCGATGTTCCGACGGTGGGGCAGGGGCTGGTGGTCGCCTGGTGCGGCATGCGCGGACTGGTGACGCTGGCCACCGCACAGGCCCTGCCGCCGACCTTCCCCGAGCGCGACCTGATCGTGCTGTGCGCCTTCGCCGTTCTGCTCGGCACCCTGGTGTTGCAAGGCCTGACACTGGGACCATTGATCGTCCGCCTGCGCTTCCCGCCGGACCACTCCTTCGACCGGGAAGCGTCCGCCGCCCGGATCGTTCTGATCGATGCCGCCGTTGCCGCGCTTGAGGGGCGCGAGGACGAGGCCGCACGGGCGGAGCGGCACTCCCTTCGGGCGGCACGCGCGGCCACGGCCGCCGGACAGCACCCGCGGGAGGTCAGCGAGAGCGACCGGCTGAAACGGGACATGATCGCCGTGAAGCGTCGCAAGCTTGCCGAGATGCGCCGCGCGGGCGCCATCGATGACGATGTGTTCCACGCACTGGAGCAGGAGCTCGATTGGTCCGAACTCGCCTCTTCCCCGCCCGAACGCCTGCAACTGGTGGAAGGGTGAGGGACCGTCAAGCTGTGCGGATATGAACTGATGGTGTGGATGCCCCCTTTCCTCGGCATCGGAGTATGCCAGGATGCGGTGTTTGTCTGACATTGTAATGGAGGGCAGCATGGCTGCCCTGCTGGAAGGGAGCGGCCGGCCGCTGGAGCATGTGGCGCGGGAGTTAGGCCTGCAGGCCTCGGTGCTGCGGAGCTGGCGGCGGGCAGCCCAGAGTCACCCGCCGCGCTCACGGTCTGGTGTCCCTGCCGTATCCGACACGGCCATGCCGGCCAAGCCGGACGAGCAGTCGGCGGAGATCGCGAGGCTGCGATGCGAACTGGAGCGCGCCCGGCAGGAACGCGACATTTTGAAAAAGCCATCAGCATCTTCGCGGAAGCACCGAGATGAGGTTCCGCTTCATCGAGGACCACCGGGACGAGCGACCCGGAAGATCGTTGGCTGGGCGATGCGCGACCATTTGCGCGCCGAACTCGCCACCTCGGCCATCGGATACATCGCCCCCGAACAGGCCGAGCTAAGATCTGCGTGAACCCGTGTCCACCCAACCGGGGCAAGATCAGGATCTCGACGGCCGGAATAAAGGACATACCGATGAGTCGTACCGGCCGGGTTCCTGCATGGTTCATCGATGAGGCCGCGCGACAAACCCGATTACCGAACCGCCTTGATCCCCTTCCCGCCGACACCCTGACGGCGCCTATCCCAGCAGCCGTTCGAACAGATCATCGCCACCCATCTGACCGCCCTTCAGCATCAACTCCAGACCGTCGACTGCCGGTTCGTTCGCATGGGTACGGCTGACGGTGACGCCCGGTGCCAGGGTGCAACGGTAGGACAGCCCCCAACAGCCGAGAGCCCGCACCGCGAAGCTGGAGGTATCGCCGCCGGCGATGCCGACCCGGCGCAGCGGCACGGCCCGCAGCACCGCCGCGACGAATGCCGCGGTAGCCGCCGCCACCGAGCCGGCACGGCCGGTCTCGGCCGATCCCGAGGCCGGGGCGGTCCAGCCCAGCGTGTGGCGTCCGGCCTGCAAGGAGGCGGCGACCTCACCAAGCAGGGCTTCGGCATAGGCGGGATCGTCGCACAGGGCGGCCGCATCGACCTGGATGCGGCGGTAGGAGGTGGCTGCGTCGATCTGCCTGCGGGTCAACGGCGACAGGCTGCCGGCCATCAGGAAGACCGGGCCTGCCGCGGGGGCGAGCGGCGTCTCCTCGACGACCGCCGAGGGTGATTGGGCATCCCAATGGGCGGTCAGTGCCTGGGCGACGCCGCTCGGCCCCACCGCCAGCAGCGGCTCGCGTCGGGCGTGGCTCCAGATCAGCCGGCCGACAGCGGCGAGATCGGTGCTGCGGGATACGTCCAGAAGGATGGCGGGCGGCTGCTCCGCCAGCAGCCGTTCCAGCCGGATGTCGAGCGCCGCGTCGTCCAGGCAATAGTCGGGGTAGTGCAGCGCCGCCACCCCGTCCAGCCCTTGCGCGGCGAGGTGGCGGCGCAAATCGGCCTCCGCCATCGGGGTGACGGGATGGATGCTCATGGTCGGGTGGCGGTCGATGCGGTGGACGGTGCCGCCGGTGCCGGCCGCGGCGAACAGGGTGCTGAACAGGCAATAGCGCCCGATGTTCGGCTGACCGCCCACCACCGGGCGGAAGCGGTTGGGGAAGTGGTGTGCCAGGGTGCGCACCGCCTCCCCGATGCTGCCGACCGTTGGCGCACTGTCGAAGGTGGAGCAGCATTTGTAATGCATCACCGGCACGCCCAGCGCCGCGAAGAAGCGGCCGACCGGCTCCAGCTCCGCCCGCAGCGCGTCGGGCGGCATGCTGCGCCCCGCCCCGGCGATGCCGACGGCGTCGAGCGGACCACCGGCCGCCATCCGGGCGGCGCCCAGCCGGGCGACATCCGGCACGTCGAGGAACAGCAACGCCCGCCGCCCGGCCTTCGCCAGGGTGGCCAGCGTGTCGGTCGCCCCGGTGAAGTCGTCGCCGTACCAGCCGATCTTCGGGATCACCGGCATGGCGTTCAGCCCTTCTTTCCGAAGAAGTCCAGCGACCGGCGCAGTTCCGGCAGTTCCAAAGCCGCGTCGTCGAGGGTACGCCCGGCGCGGACGGCGTCCCAGGCCTGCCGGATGCTCAGCACGCCGGCCGCCGGCCCGTCGGGATGGGCCATGATGCCGCCGCCGGACATGAACAGCAGGTCGGCCGTGCCCACCGCCTCCCAGGTGACCGGCACCGTCCCAGCCCATTGGCCGGAGGAGAAGGCCGGCATCACGGTGTCCGTGGCATCGGATGCGTCCGCCGCAAGCGGCGCAAGACAGGCGCGGGCGCCGTCGATCACCTCTTCGTCAGGCTGGGCGAACTTGCCGTTCAGGCCGTGGACATGCATGTGGTCCACGCCCGTGAGCCGCCACAGAGCCTGATAGGCGTCGAAGCCGATGCCCAGCAGCGGATGGCGCGAGAAGGCGCCGAAGCCGTTGCGGTGGCCGTGCAGCACCAGCCCGCTGTGCCGGCGCAGCGTCTGCACCGCGGAATAGCCGCACCAGTTCAGGCTGACCATGATGCAGGACCCGCCCTCGCGTTCCACCAGATCGGCATGGCGGCGCATGGCGTCGGTCTCGTCGGTGATGTTGAAGGCGACCATCACATGCCTGCCGGTGCGGTCCTGGTGGCGGCGCACCCGGTCCATCACCGCGGGGATGCGCTGGGCCAGCGGAGCATGGGCCGGATCGGCGCAGATCTCGTCGTCCTTGATGAAGTCGAGCCCGGCGGCGCACAGCGTGCCGACCAGCTCGCCGGTCTCCTCGGCCGACAGCCCGACATTCGGCTTGATGATGGAGCCGACCAGCGGCCCGTCCGCCACCCCGGTCAGCCGGCGTGTGCCGGCGACGCCGTGGCGGGGCAGGTCGAACTGCGCGCGGTAGGCTTGGGGGATGCGCACGGATTCCAGGCGAAGGCCGGTGACCTCGCCGAGATCGTAGAGGTTGCCGGCGACGGTGGCGGCCAGCGTGGGCAGGTTGGCGCCGATGTTGGCGGTGGGGAAGGAGATGGTGATGCGGGCGCGCTGCCAGGGGCCGGTGGTGCGCTGGCGCTCCAGCCATGTGTTGGGCAGGGCAGGGCTGTCGGCGCTGTCCAGCTTTTCCACCGATTCGACGATGGCGCGGGCGCGGGCGCGCAGGTCGTCGGTCTCGCCATGGACGCGGGTGAAGGTGCCGCAGGACTGCTCCCCCGCCATCACCTCCGCCACCTTGGCCGGGGCGAGGGGAGTTTCGATCAGGTATGTGGCTTCGATGCGGTCGGCGTGCATGGGCGTGGCCTTGTGATGGCGTGAGGTGCTGCCGCGGGGTGCCCCCTCCCCATCCCTCCCCTCTTCGAGGGAGAGGGGGTTGAACGCTTGCGGGGTGATTGCAAAGGGCAGCGGCAGTCCCCTCTCCCGCGAAGCGGGGAGGGTTAGGGAGGGGGCAAAACGCCCCTATAAATCGTCCCTCACAACTTGCTCAAATCCGGAAACGGCCGCACCGGATCGGACCCGTCCCAGCCCATCGACGCCTCGCGGATCAGGTCGAACATCCTGCCCTTCGGTCCGGCGACCTCCGACAGCTCGATCACCGTGCCGGGGTGGTATTCGGTGTCGAAATAGACGAAGCGGCCCTTCTCGCCGACCTCGCCGCTCATCACCGGCTTGAAGCCCTGGCCGAGCAGCCGTTCCAGATCGGCGTCGTAATCCTCGGTCCAATAGGCGACATGCTGCAGGCCCGTGTTCCCGGCCTGCAAAAAGTCGCGGTACATCGACGGCGCGTCGTTGCGGGTCTGGATCAGCTCCATCTGCAGCGGGCCGGAGTTGGCCAGCGCCACCGAATTGTGAACCTCGTAGGATTCGCCGCGGTAGCTGTAGTTCCGGATCGGGACCCGCTCGTTGTAGAACCAGGGGCCGATGCCGAGCGTGCGGCTCCAATAGTCCATGGCGGCTTCGATGTCGCGCACGACGTAGCCAGCCTGACGGATCTGGCCGAAGAATCGGCTCATTGAAAGCACTCCGGATAAGAGGGGATTTGAGGAAACCGGTGGCTCTCAGCGAGCCAGGAAGCCGGTCGAAATCCAGGGGATGGCGGCGACGATCACCAGCCCGACCAGCAGCGCGCCGACATAGCCCCAGATGTGCTTCAGGCCTTCGTCGGGATTCACCTTGCTGATGGCGCAGGCGCCGTAATAGCCGACGCCGAAGGGCGGCGCGAACAGGCCGATGCCCATGGCGAAGATGACGACCATCGCGTAATGCACCTCGTGCACCCCGGCGGCGCGGGCGATGGGGAACAGCAGCGGGCCGAACAGGACGATGGCGGGGATGCCCTCCAGAACGCTGCCCAGGATGATGAAGGCGACGATGGAGATGGCGAGGAAGCCGTAGGCGCCGCCGGGGATGCCGGCCATGAAGCGGGCGAGGTCGGACGAGAAGCCGGACTGGGTCAGGCCCCAGGCCATCGAGGTGGCGCAGCCGACGATGAAGATGATGGCCCCGGTCAGCGACGCCGTTTCGATCAGCATCGGCTTCAGCCGGCCCCAGTCGAACTGGCGGTAGATCAGCAGCCCGACGATGGTGGAATAGGCGATGCCGATGGTCGACACCTCGGTCGCCGTCGCGATGCCCTCGACCACCGCGGCGCGGATGACGAAGGGCAGCAGGATGGCGGGCAGCGCCACCATGGCGAGCCGGGCGATCTCGCGGCCGGGGGTGCGCTTGACATGGCTCAGATCCTCGTGCCGGTAGCGCCGCCAGACGACGAAGCACAGGCAGGCGCCCAGGACCACGCCCGGCAGCATGCCGCCGGTGAAGAGTGCCGCGATCGATACGCCGGTGACGGACCCGATGGTGATCAGCACGATGCTGGGCGGGATGGTCTCGGTCTGCGCACCCGTCGCCGACAAGAGCGCCACCAGATCGCCCGGAGGGGCGCCGCGCTTCTTCATTTCAGGGAACAGCACCGGCGCGATGGCCGCCATGTCGGCGATCTTCGAGCCGGAGATGCCGGAGACCAGATACATCGCGCCGATCAGCACATAGGACAGGCCGCCGCGCACGTGGCCCAGCAGGCTGGCCAGGAACTGGATCATGGCGCGGGCCATGCCGGTCATCTCGATCAGCAGGCCGAGGAAGACGAACAGCGGTACCGCCAGCAGGATCAGGTGGCTCATCCCCTCGTCCAGCCGTCCGACCATCACCAGCAGCGGCGTGGAGGTGGTCAGCGCCAGATAGGCGAAGGTGGCGAGCGCGAAGGAGAAGGCGATGGGCACGCCGGCGAACACGTTGGCGGCGACCAGCCCGACGAAGAAGATGATGAGGTTCAACTGCCCCAGCGGCTTCAGCACCGGCCCGGCGACCCAGAAGCCGGCGACGATGGCGCCGGTCACCAGCGCCGCCGCCAGGACGGTCAGCGGCCGGGCGACGCGCAGCAGCCGGAACAGCGCCGCCACCAGCATCAGCCCAAGGCCGACCGGCAGGGCCGAGGCGCGCCAGGCGTTGGACACCTCCATCGCCGGGGTGGTGATGAACTGCTCCTCGATCGCGTAATCGACCGCGTGGTAGAGCACCAGCGCCAGGAAGGCGATGGGGGCGGTGATGGCGATGCATTCCAGCAGGCTGCGCGTCTGCGGGCGGACGCGGCTGACCAGACCGGTCATCCGCATATGCTCGCCCCGGCGCAGCGCCACCACGGCCCCCAGCATCGACAGCCAGAGGAACAGGATCGAGGCCAGCTCGTCCGACCAGACCAGCGGGGTGTGGAACAGGTAGCGGGCGACGACGCCCGCCAGCAGGACCACGATCTCGACCAGAACCAGCAGGCCCGCCGCCATCTCCACCCCGACCGAAAGGCCGTGGTCGATCTTGCGGAGCAGCGAAGAGGCACCGCCGGCACCCAGGCTGCCGGGCGCCTCCGCAAAGCCGTGGACCGGTTCGGACATGTGGGACATGACGGGGGTTCCTTCATGGGGAGCGGGACCGGGGAGGGCGGGGGGCGGCGGGTCAGGCGAGCTTGCCGACCGCCTCCTCCAGCAGGCCCCAGGCCTCGTCCCCGAAGCGGCCCTTCCACTCGCCGTAGAAGCCGCTGTCGCGCAGCTTGGCGCGGAAGCTGTCGGGCGACGGCTGGTTGAAGGCCAGCCCCTTCGATTCCAGATCGGCGCGGACCGAGGCGTTCAGCGCCTTGATGTCGCCGCGCTGGGCCATGCCGGCGTCGTTGATGGCGTTGGCGACGATGGTCTGCATCTCCGCCGGCAGGCCCTTCCAGGCGCGGCCGTTGGCGATGAACCAGAATCCGTCCCAGATGTGGTTGGACAGGGAGCAGTATTTCTGCACCTCGTACAGCTTGGCGACCTGGATGATCGGCAGCGGATTCTCCTGCGCATCGACGATCCGGGTCTGCAGCGACGAATAGACCTCGCTGAACTGCAGGCTGGCCGGGGCGGCCCCCAGCCCCTTGAACATGGCGATGCTGAGCGGGCTGACCGGCACGCGGATCTTCAGCCCGTTCATGTCGGTTGCGGTGTTGATCGCCTTGTCGCCGCTGGTCATCTGGCGGAAGCCGTTGTCCCACATCTTGTCGAAGGCATGGAGGCCGACCTTGGAGATGGCGTTGCGGACATGGGCACCCAGCTTGCCGTCCATCGCTTTCCACACCTGGTCGTAGTCGGAGAAGGCGAAGCCGACCGCGTTGATGGCGGCGACCGGAACCAGCGTGGCGATCACCAGCGCCGACGGGGTGAAGAAGGTCAGGCCGCCGCTGCGCACCTGGGACAGCATGTCGGTGTCGCCGCCGAGCTGGTTGTTCGGGAAAATCTTGACCTCGACCCGGCCGTTCGACTCCTTGGCGATCCGCTCCGCCGCCTCCTGGGCGCGGATGTTCAGCGGATGGGTCAGCGGCAGGTTGTTGCCGTATTTCAGCTCGAACTCCGCGGCGCGGGCGACGTGCGGCATGCCGATGACGGCGCCGGCTGCCCCGATGGCGGGGAGGGCCGCGGGGGCGGTGGCGAAGGCCTTCAGCATGGTGCGGCGGGTCAGACTGGTCATGTTCGATCCTCCCATAGGGTTCCGGCCGACATTGCTGCTTCCGGCCTTGCGTTTCTGAGGTGATTTGATGTCAATTGATGATTGTTGGTCGGACGGTAGGTCCAGGGCCGACAGGTGTCAAACGCGAATGATGATGGTTTTTGATGGTTTCGCCGAAGGATGATGCGGACACCAAGGGATTCCAGCGCGGGCTGCCACGGGTGGTCGACATCGCGCAGGCGGCGGGCGTGTCCACCGCCACGGTCGACCGCGTGCTGAACCACCGGCCGGGGGTGCGTGCCGCCACGGTGCAGCGGGTGCTGAAGGCCGCGGCGGAGCTGGACTATCTGCCGGAATCCGAACTGCATGCGGCGGCGGTGCAGAAGCCGATGCGGCTGTCCTTCCTGCTGCCGGCCGGCAACAACCGCTTCCTGACCGGCCTGGGGGAGATGATCCGCCGGGCCGATGCCATGCTGGCGCCGCATGGGGTGAAGGCGCAGGTGGAGTTCATCAAGAGCTTCAACCCGGAACTGCTGGCCCGCTGCCTGTTCCAGCATGGCCGCCGGGCCGACGGCGTCGCCTTTATGGCGCTGGAGCATCCGGCGGTGCGCGAGGCGGTGGACGCGCTGGCGGAGCGCAATGTGCCGGCCGTCACCCTGATCTCCGACATCCTGAACTGCCGCCGGGCCGGCTATGTCGGGCTGGACAACCGGGCGGCGGGGCGGACCGCCGGCTATCTGATCGCGCGCTTCCTGGGCAAACGGCCGGCCAAGGTGGCGATGATCGCCGGCAGCCTCAGCTACCGCGCCCATGAGGACCGCGAGATGGGGTTCCTCCATGTCCTGAAGGAGATCGCTCCCGACATCGAGGTGGTCGGCCTGCGCGAGGGCCATGACGACGAGGGCAAGAGCTATCGCCAGACCCGTATGCTGCTGGGCCTGCATCCCGACCTTGCCGGCGTCTACAACATCGGCGGCGGGGCGGAGGGCGTGGCGCGCGCGCTGAAGGAGACGCGGCGGGAGCGGGAAATCGTCTGCATCGGCCACGGCCTGACCAACGAGACGCGCGGCCTGCTGATCGACGGCACGCTTGACGCCGTCATCACCCAGGATCCGCGCAACACGCTGTCGGCCTGCGTGGCGATCTTCACCAACCTGCGGGCCGGCCGCCCGGCGATGCAGGGGGTGGAGACGCCGCGGGGCGAGGTGATCTTCCGCGAGAACCTGCCGCGGGGCATGCTGCCGGACGAGTGACGGCCGGTGGTTCAGTTTTTCGATACCATCGGTCGGCCGCGCTCCCGATATCGATCCGGGCACCGTCCGCCACCCCAGGGCAGCCAAGCAGGAGACCGACCCGATGGCCGAAACCCCCGTTGGCCGCTTCACCACCGGTTCGCCGATGCGTCATGTGATGGTGATGACCGCCACCGGCTCGGTCGGGTTGATCGCGGTGTTCGCGGTCGATCTGCTGAACCTGTTCTACATTTCACTGCTGGGCGAACGCGAACTGGCGGCGGCGGTGGGTTTCGCCGGCACCGTCCTGTTCCTGCAATCGTCGCTGTGCATTGGCCTGTCGATCGGCGCCGGAGCGCTGGTCGCCCGCGCGATAGGCGGTGGCCGGCGCGCGGAGGCGGAAAGACTGGCCGGCTCCAGCCTGATCCTTACCGCGCTGGTCGCCGCGCTGGTCGGCCTGCTGACCTTGCCGCTGCTTGGACCGGCAATGGACCTGCTGGGCGCAAAGGGAGCCACCAAGGAGCTGGCTGTCGGCTATCTGACCATCCTGTCACCGACCCTGCCGTTGCTCGGCCTCGGCATGGGCTGTTCGGCGATGCTGCGGGCGCAGGGCGATGCCCGCCGTGCCATGACCGTCACGCTCTATGCCGCGCTGTTCACCGCGGCGCTGAACCCGGTCCTGATCTTCGGCCTGCGGCTGGACCTGACCGGTGCCGCGGTGACGGTCGTGCTGTCGCGCTGCCTGCTCGCCGCTGTCGGCTGGCACGGTGTGGCGCGGGTGCACCGGCTGCTCGCAGCACCGGGTTGGGCCGGGCTGGTGAAGGATGCCAGAACCCTGGCCGGCATCGCCGGTCCGGCGGTCCTCACCAATCTCGCCACCCCGGTCGCCGGCGTTTACGTCACCACCAGCATGGCCCGTTACGGCGATGCGGCGATCGCCGGGGCGGCCATCGTCGACCGCATGGTTCCGGTCGCCTTCGGCACGATCTTCGCCCTGACCGGAGCGGTCGGCCCGATCCTGGCGCAGAATCTTGGTGCCGGCCGGCTCGACCGGGTGCGGGCGACCCTGCTGGCCAGCCTGGCGCTGATCGTCGTCTGGGTGCTTGCGGTCTGGCTGGGTCTGTTCCTTGCCCGTGATTGGGTGGTCGGCGCCTTTTCGGCCGAGGGCGTGTCGGCCGATCTGGTCCGCTTGTTCTGCACCGCTGTGGCCGGCGGGTTCCTGTTCGTCGGCTTCCTCTTCGTCGGCAACGCCGCGTTCAACAATTTGGGCTTTCCCCTGCTGGCGACCGGGTTCAACTGGGGCAGGGCGACGCTGGGAACCATGCCGTTCGTGGCGGTGGGCGGATGGCTGGGCGGTGCGCCGGGTGTGCTGATCGGGCAGGCGGCGGGATCGGTGCTATTCGGTATCGCGGCGGTCTGGGTGGCGTTTCGGGTGATCGGACGGCTCGACCCGGCCGGAGGCGGACCGGCACTGGAGGCCGTGGTGGTGCCGGCCGACATTCCATTGTCCGGCAAGGCGGTGGCCGCGCTGACCGTGCAGATCAACCGGCCGTGAGGCGGCACCGGCCTGCCTTCGCAGTCTCCTGCACCGCGGGGAAGCGGAATTGCTTCCGGACCACATCAATCGGGGGTTCTCGCACTCCGCGCAAGACCGGCGTAATGCCTGACGTCGAAGGCGATGAACTCGACTTCCGCGTCGGTCACGTCGCGCAGATGCCTGGCCGGGCTGCCGGCCCAGAGCTGGCGGGCGGGGACGCGCTTGCGCGGGGTCAGGACGGCACCGGCGGCCAGCATGGCGCCGCTTTCCACGACGGCCCCGTCCAGCACGATGGAGCCGATGCCGATCAGGCAGCCGTCGGCCAGCGTGCAGCCATGCATCCGCACGCCGTGGCCGATCACCACGTCGGCGCCGATGACGGTGGGATACTCGTTCAGCATGACATGGATGATGGTGCCGTCCTGGATGTTGGTGCGCGGCCCCACCGTGATGCTGTGGTCGTCGCCGCGCAGGACGCAGCCGTACCAGACGCTGGCCTCCGCTCCGATGGTGACGTCGCCCACCACCACCGCGCCGGGGGCGATGAAGGCGTCGGTGGCGATGCGCGGCCATACCCCCTTGAAGGGCCGGATGATGGCGCCGGGATGGCGGGCCGGCAGAGCCTCGCCGGTTTCAAAAGGCGTTTCGGATGCGCTCTCGGAGGTCATTGCTTCTTTCCTTTTTTACAACCGTCAGGAGGCGAGCCGTTCCTCCCCCGCCTCCGCCTTTGGGCCTTCGGCCGGATCGGCCACCACCCCGGCGGCAATCAGCCGGTCGATCTCCGCCCGACTATAGCCCAGTTCGGCCAGCAGCGCCGCGCTCTGCGCGCCGACCGGCGGCAGCGCCATACGCGGCTCCAGCCGGCGGCCGTCCAGCGTCAGCGGCAGCAGCGGCACGCGCGTCTCTCCGCCCGTCTCGGTGGTGATGGCGGCGAGGCCGCCGCTCTGGTTCAGATGGGGATCGTCGAACAGCTCCTCCGGCCGGTTGATCGGGGCATAGGGCAGGCCGTTGCGCTCGAAAAGCTCGGCGATCTCGGCCTTGCTGTAGGCGGCGAGGCGGCGGCGGATTTCCGGCAGCATCCAGTCGCGGGCCTGGCAGCGCTTGGTGTTGCCGTCCAGCCTGGGGTCGGCCAGAAGGTCGTCGAAGCCGAAGGCGGTGCAGAAGGTCCGCCACTGCACGTCGCTGACCGCGCCCAGGAAGATCTGCTCGCCGTCCTTGACCTCGAAGGTGTCGTAGATGCTGAAGGCGGCGATGCGCTCGGGGAAGGGGGCGGGGCCTCGCCGGTCACGGCGAACTGCTGCATGTGCTGGGCCGACAGCAGGACGCAGGTCTCATACAGGCCGGACTGGATGTCCTGGCCGCGGCCGGTGGCGTCGCGGGTGCGCAGAGCCGCCATAATGCCGATTACCCCGAACATGCCGCCCATGATGTCGTTGACCGAACTGCCGGCGCGCAGCGGCCGGCCGGTCGGACCGGTCATGTAGGCAAGCCCGGCCATCATCTGCACCACCTCGTCCAGCGCCGTGCGCTTCTCGTAGGGGCCGGGCAGGAAGCCCTTCAGCGACAGGTTGATGATGCGCGGCTTGCGCGCGGCGATGCTGGCGTAATCGAGACCGTAGCGCGCCATTAGGCCGGGGCGGAAATTCTCCAGCACCACGTCGGCGGTGTCGACCAGCCGGTGGACGGCGGCCAGCCCGTCGGGGCTGTTCAGGTCGACGGCCAGCGACTTCTTGTTGCGGTTGAAGGTGCGAAAGAAGCCGGCGGCGGCCCCCGGCAGGGCGCGGGTCTTGTCGCCCGTCACCGGTTCCACCTTGATAACGTCGGCGCCGAGGTCGCCCAGGATCATGCCGCAGGTCGGTCCCATCACCATGTGGGAGAATTCGACGACGCGGATTCCGGCCAGCGGCAGGTTGGGGGCGGTGGCGTCAGGCATGGACGGGGCTCCGGTGAAAAGGGCCTTGGACGAAATGCTTGGGCAGGCCGGCGGCGGCGATCTTGCCGTGCAGCGTCTGGCCGGGAAGAAGGGTGGCGAGCAGGCGTTGCGCCTCGATCAGGGCGTCCAGGTCGATGCCGGTGTCGAAGCCCATCGACTCCAGCATGAAGACCAGGTCCTCCGTCGCGACGTTGCCGCTGGCGCCGGGGGCGTGCGGGCAGCCGCCCAGCCCGCCGAGCGAGGCGTCGAACTCGCGGATGCCGATGTCCAGCACGGTAAGGCAGTTGGCGAGGCCGAGGCCGCGGGTGTCGTGGAAATGGGCGCTCCGCAGCCGGTCGCCGGCGATCTCCTTCACCCGCCTGTAGAGGCGGCGGACCTGCGCCGGGTCGGCATAGCCGACGGTGTCGGCGAGCGCCACGCGGTCGGCCCCGGCCTCCAGGCAGGCTTCGGCGAGGCGGACCACGTCGTCCTCCGACACCTCGCCCTGGATGGTGCAGCCGAAGGCGGTGGAGATGCCGGCGTCGATGCGGGTCCTGTGGCCGCCCTCCTGAATGCTCTCGTCACGGGCGCGGCAGACGCTGGCCAGTTCCGCCACCGACTCCTCGCGGGTCTTGCGGATGTTGGCGCGGCTGTGCGCCTCGCTGGCCGACAGCGGCAGGACGATGACGTCGGAGCCGGCGGCGAGTGCCGCCGTGGCACCCTTCAGGTTGGGGGCCAGGGTGTGGACGATGACGCCGGGCAGCTTGCGGGCGCCGGCCACCACATCGGCCGCGTCGGCCATCTGGGGCAGCAGCCTGGGCGGAACGAAGGAGGCGGCTTCGAAGCGGCGGACGCCGGCGCGGTGCTCGGCCTCCAGCCAGCGCAGCTTGTCGGCGGTGGGCACCACGCGGTCGAGAATCTGGAGCCCGTCGCGCAGGCCGACCTCGACGATGGTTACGGAGTCTTTGGTCAAGGCAAGGGTCCTCCGTTCGGATGCGCCGGGAGAGGGCGCATCCGGTGGAAACGGGAAGGGAGGGATCGGGACGTGTTAAGGGGCGGTCAGATGCCGAAGCCTGCAGCCTGCGGCAGCCAGAGCGACAGCGACGGGACCAGCCAGGTCACGAACAGGCCCGCCATCATCAGCAGCACATAGGGCAGGGCGCCGCGCGTGACCTCGGCAAGGGACGATGTTGTGATGCCCTTGATGACGAACAGGTTCATGCCGACCGGCGGGGTGATCAGCGCCAGCTCCAGGTTGATCATCAGCATCACGCCGTACCAGATCGGATCGATGCCCAGCGCCGTCATCACCGGCAGGATGATGGGGGTGGTGATCAGGATGATGGCGATGGTCTCCAGGAACATGCCCAGGATGAAGATCGCCAGCATCACCGCCAGGATGAAGCCACCCTGCGACAGGCCCAGCGCCGTCACCGTCTCCATGATCTGGGCCGGCAGGCGGATGATGGTGATGGCGTGGCCGAACATGCCGGCGGCGGCGATGATCATGAACAGCATCACGCTGGTCCGCATCGTCTGCACGCCGCAATCCAGCAGGTCCGCGAAGGAGACATTGCGGTAGACCAGCAGCGCCACCGCCAGCGCATAGACCGCGCCGACCGCCGCCGCCTCGCCCGGCGTGAAGACGCCGAGATAGATGCCGCCCAGGATCAGCGGCGGCATCAGGACCGCCCAGACCGACTTGCGGAAGGCGCCGGCGACGGCGCCGAAACCGGGCCAGGGCTGCGACTGGACGCTGTCCTGCCGCTTGGCTTGGAGCCAGCTGTAGCCGGCAAACAGAACCGCCATCATCAGGCCCGGGATGATCCCGGCCAGGAACAGGGCGCCGATGGAGGCGTCGGTGACGATGGCGTAGAGGATCATCGGCCCCGACGGCGGGATCAGGATGCCCAGCGTGCCGCCGGCGGCGATCAGCCCGTAGGTGTCGCGCTGGCGGTAGCCGTAGCGCTTCATCTGCGGGATGGAGATCGAGCCGATGGTCAGCGCCGTCGCCACCGACGAGCCGGAGATGGTCGAGAAGATGGTGCAGGACAGAATGGTGGCGAAGCTGAGCCCGCCCTTGATGTGCCCGACCAGCGTGTTCGACATCTCATAGAGATCGTCGACCACCTTGGCCTTGATCATGATGTGGGCCATCAGGGCGAACATCGGGATGGTGGCGAGCAGCGGGTTGTTCAGGCTGGAGAACACCGCGTCGGCCATGCTGTCGATGCTGCCCTCGAACAGGGCCAGCACGGCAAGCGAGGTGAGGGAGAGTGCCGCGAAGATCGGCATGCCGCTGAACAGAAGGAGCAGCAGCAGTCCCAGGATCAGGAACGTCATCAGTGGCCTCCCCTCATCTCATCCGTACTGTCGCCCGCCAGGGCGGAGAGCAGCTTGGCGAAGGCGACGATTCCCAGCAGGGCGGCGCCGATGGGAAGCGTGGCCTGCGGGATCCACAGCGGCAGCTCCAGCTGGCCCGGCGAGAAGGCGTCGAAATCGTAGGAGAACATGGCGGTGTGCCAGCCGGTGCGGGCCAGCAGCACGGCGAAGACGAGCACCGCCAGATTGGCCCAGGCATCCAGCCAGCGCCGGCCGCGCGGACCGACGAAGCCCATGATCAGATCGATCCGGATATGGTGGCCGGTGCGCAGCGCCTCCGCCGCGCCCGCCATCACCATGGCGACGACCATGAAGCCGCAGGCCTCGTCCACCCCCTCCAGCGGGTGTCCTGCGACATAGCGGGCGAAAACGCCGGCGGTGGTCAGAGCCAGAACGACGACGATCAGCAGGATGCTGAGGGCTCCGCCGATGCGCGACAGGACCGATGCGGTACCGGCCAGCAGGCGCAAGGCGCCCTTTCCACTGACGGAGGCGATGGAGTCGGGGGTGGACATGCTGCTCATGGCCGGCCCTCCCTCACTGGAGCTTTTGGACGAGTTCCAGAAGCTTGCGGCCGTCGGCGCCGGTTTCGTCGGCGAAGCCCTCGGCGAACGCCGGAGCCATGGCGGCCTTGAAGGCGGCATTCTCCTCCGGGGTCGCGACATGCACCTTGACGCCCTTCGATTCCAAATCCGCCGGGGCGCTGGCCGCGGCCTCCTGCGAGGCTTCGATCGCCCAGCCGGCGGCGAGGTCGCCGGCCTTCTTCAGGGCCGCCTTGTCCTTGTCGGTCAGCTTGTTGTACCATCCGGGATTGACGTAGCCGTGCAGATAGGCGGCCAGCGCCGGCACCACGGTCATGTGGTCCTGCACCTCGTAATATTTGCGCGACCAGGCGGCGGCGACGTCGGTGATGGCGGAGTCGATGACGCCGGTCGCCAGCGCCTGATAGACCTCGCTGCCGGGGATCGCCACCGGGGTAGCACCCATCGCCTTCAGCCCGCGGTCGAAGGCGGGGCCGATGCCGCGCATCTTCTGGCCCTGGAAATCGGCCGGCTTCAGCAGGGGCTTGCCCTTGGAGGTGAAGACGCTGGTGTTGGTCTGGAACATCCAGACGACGTTCCTCACGCCCTTCTTCAACAGCCGCTCCTCGAGGAAGGCGGCGGCTTCGGAGTCCGGCCATTTCTTCCACGCCTCGATCGAGGACATGGTGTAGGGACCGACCGTGACGTTCATCAGCGGCAGGGTCTTGCCCCACTGGAAATTCAGCGAGAAGGCACATTCGATGTCGCCCTTGGCGACGGCGAGGATGTTCTCGTTGGCCTTGATCAGGCTGTCGGCGCCGAATACCTGGACGTCCAGGTTGCCCTCGGACAGCGTCTTCACCTCCGCCGCCCAGCGCTCGACGACCTTGGCGATGTGGTGGGACGGCGGCAGCTGATGGCTGCAGCGCATCCGCGTCGCCGCCTCCGCGTCCGTCGGCAACGCCGTCAGCGCCGTGACGGCAGCGGCGGCGAACAGAGCCAGCGCCGGCTTCGCGTGGGCAAGATCCTGGGTGGACGTCTTGGTGGGCGTCATGTCCTGCACCTCCCGTTGGTGGTTCGTTGCGACGTTCCGGCGCGTGGGCAGGCAGGGCCGGAAGCCGGGCCCATTCAACTGCGGGCCTTCGGATTGTTTGCCTGCAAAGCAGAACAGCACGGGGAGGCGATGTCGTAAAATACAAAGAAGAGAAGCGAGCTATCTGGTTTCCAGATAGGTTTCCCGCAGCCGGCCCGGCCATCGGCCGCTCGCCTGGGCGTCGCGCACCACGTCGATCATCAGCCGCCGCGCCTCCACCACGGCGCGCGACGCGGTCTTCATGCGCGAGGCGACCAGATACAAGGTGCGTCCCATCGTCGGATTCACCACCGGCCGGGCGACCAGCTCGCCGCGGGCGATCTCGTCGCCGGCCAGCGCCGCCGACTGGATGGTCACGCCCAGCCCGGCGCTGACCGCCCGCTTCAGCGGGATGGCCGATTCGATCTCCATATGGACCTTGGCGGCGATGGCATTGCGCACCTCGGCGTCGCTGGCCAGCGCCTGCAGCACGGCGGTGCGGCCGGGCATGATCAGCGGCAGGCGCAACGCGTCGGTCAGATCGATCGGACCGCCGTCGCCGAGCATCGCGCGGGTGCCGAGGCAGACCAGCTCCTCGTCCAGCAGCGGCACGGCCTCCAGCCGGTCGTCGTTGGGAGGCAACAAGGTCAGGGCGAGGTCGGCTTGGCCGGACAGCATCCACTGATGCATGATCTCGCTGTGCGCCTCGATCACGCGCAGTTTCACCTCGGTCAGGGTGGCGGCGACGCGCTGGATGAAGGACAGGCCGATCGCCTCCATCGCGGTGTAGTTGAAGCCGACCATCACCGGCCCGACCACCGTTCGGGTCAAGGACTGAACATCCAGTTCCGCCTGTTCCAACGCGTGCAGAACGCCTCGTGCATGGGCGTAGAGCCGCTCGCCCGCCTCGGTCCGGCTGACGCCGCGCGGCTGACGGACCAGAAGCTGGACGCCCAGATCGTCCTCCAGCATCGCCACATGCTGGCTGAGCGCCGATTGGGCCACGCTCAGAAACTCGCTGGCCTTGGAAAAGCTGCCGAGTTCGCAGACGGCGACAAAGTAACGGAGGCGTCGGAAGTCGAGTTTGTTCGCCATCGGTCCCTGATCCATGCGCGCATCGGCGGAATGGAATTCATCATCGGGCATCGACGCGGTGGGAACCATCTCTATGCCCGCTGCGCCGACGTCCCGCACCGCAAGCCGGATTTATGCGACAACGCTTCGACAAGCATGTCCGATCCGGGGAGCATCGTGGGTGGTGTTACCGATGCTCTCGAATCATTCCTGCTACTTACGCCGTCGTGTCAATCGACGCAGCACACGCGATACGTCGTCAACGGCGTAGGGCTTGTGCAGCAGCTCGAAGCCGTGCCGCCCCTCTTCGGCCAGGACATGGCTGTAGCCGGAGGTCAGCACCACCGGAAGGCCCGGAAAGCGCTGCCGGATCTCCCTTCCCAGTTCGATGCCGCTCATCCCGGGCATGACCACGTCCGAGAACACCAGGTCGAACCGGGCAGCATCCTCTTCAAGAAGCGTGAGAGCCTCCCGCGCATTCGCCGCCCAGCTGGTCTCGTAGCCGAGGTCCTGGAGAAGCTGGGTCGAGAAGCGGCCCACCTCGATGTTGTCCTCGACAACCAGCACCCGCCGCCCGCCGCCGTCCTCGTCCTGACCTGGACCTCGACCGGGATCCGAGGCACCGCCCGTGTCCACCTCCCGCTCGACCATCGGCAGGTAGAGGGTGAAGGTCGCGCCTTTCCCAACCTCGCTCGCGACGGCGACATCGCCCCCGGACTGCTTGGCAAAGCCGTAGACCTGGCTCAGGCCCAGGCCCGTGCCCTTGCCGATTTCCTTTGTGGTGAAGAACGGTTCGAAAATCTGGCCGAGCTGATCCGCGGGGATGCCCGAGCCGGTATCGCTGATGGACACCGCCACGAACTTACCGGCTCCGCCCGCATGCCCGCGGATCGGCGGCATCTGCGCCTGGGGATTGACATGCACCCTCAGAGTGCCCTCGCCATTCATGGCGTCACGGGCGTTCACCACCATGTTCACGACAGCCGTCTCGAACTGGACCACATCCGCCTCGGCGAAGCACCGATGGCATGCGGCGTCGATCACGATCTGGATGCGGCCCCCGACGATGGTGCGCAGCATGTCTGTGATCGCCTGGATCCGCTCAGGCACATCGAAGACCTCCGGTTTGAGCGCCTGCCGTCGGGCAAAGGCCAGCAGCTGTCCCGTAAGCTTGGCGGCACGATCAACGGTGTCGGTGATCGCGTCGATGTAGCGGCGGCGGCGCTCCTCCGCGAGATTGGGCCGGCGCAGGAACTCGACCGACGAACGGATGATGGTGAGCAGGTTGTTGAAGTCGTGAGCGACGCCGCCCGTGAGCTGCCCCACCGCCTCCAGCTTCTGCGACTGGCGCAGGGCAGCCTCGGTCTTTTCACGCTCGGCGACCGCAAGAAGGACGCGAGTTTCCAATTCCTCGTTGAGGCCGCGCAGGGCAGCCTCGGCCTCGCGACGGTCGGTGACGTCGAGAACGAACTCCACCACTTCGTCGCCGACCTTGCGCGGTGCGAACAGCCCCCACCAGCGCGAGCCGTCCTTGCGGAAGTACTGCTTCTCATAAGGCGTGGCCTCGCCCCTCGTCATCACCTGCTCGACCGCCCGCCAGGACTCCGGGAAAAACTCCTCAGGCGTGATCTCCTGCCAAGTCTTGCCGAGCGCCTCCTCGCGGCTGAAGCCGGTCATCGCCAGGAATGCGTCGTTCACCTCGGTGAGCCTGAAGCCCGGTCCCCAGAACAGCACTCCGACCGTGCTGATCTCCATGGCCGTCCTGAGGCGTTCCTCGCTGCGGCGCAGCGCCTCCTCGGCGCGCACACGCTCGCTGATGTCGCGGTAGAAGGCGGCCACTCCGCCGGGCACCGGATAGATGCGCAGCGCCAGCCAGAGGTCATGTCCGGTAGCCGCATCCCGGTAGTAATGGTTCAGCTCCACAGGGACGCGCTCGTCCATTGCCCTGCGGTAGGCCGCCTCGACCGGGGTCCCCACCGAGGCGGGGAACAACTCCCGGTGAGTTTTCCCGAGGATCTCGCTCTCCGGTCGCCCATCGATCCGCAGGCCTTCGGCATTGATCTCGGTGACGCGGTATTCCTCGTCGAGAACAAGGAAACCCTCGCTCATTGCCGCCAGCACGCTGCAGTATCTTGCGTTGCTGGCCTCAATGGCGGCCCGGGCCAGATGAACCTCGGTGACATCGTGACCCTCGCAGAAGATCCCGGTGACGCGACCAGCCTCGTCCCGCACAGGCTCGTAGATGAAGTCGAGGAAGCGCTCCTCCGCCATCGCGCCCGGCGAGCGCCGGAGACGGATCGGCAGGTGATGAGCGGCAAAGCGCTTGCCGCTGGTGTAAACTTGGTCGAGCCGCTCGAAGAAGCCTTGCCCGTCCAGTTCGGGGAAGACCTCGCGCACGGTCCTGCCGACGAAGTCACGATCACCGAACAGGTGCCTGTAAGCCTGGTTGACGAACTCGAAGGTATGATCCGGCTGAGCCAGCACCGCCACAAAGCCCGGCGCCTGCTCGAACAGCCGTCGCTGACGCTCGGTCTCGGCTGCAAGCCGCCGCTCGGCCATGATCTGACCCGTGATTTCGTTGCAGGGGCAGAAGAAGCCGGTGATGGCCCCCGCCTCGTCGCGCACCGGCGTGTAGGAGAAGGCGAAGTGTGCCTCCTCCAGATAACCGCGGCGCTCCATCATGAGGGTGATGTCGTCCATGTGGACGGGCTCACCACTGTAGGCCTGCTCGACAATAGGCAGAAGGTCGGCCCGGATTTCATGCCAGACCTCCAGAAAGTCGCGGCCCAGGGCAGCCGGATGCTTCCCCGCGAGGATCTCGGCGTAGGCATCGTTGTAGAGCAACTTGCGGTCCGAACCCCAGGTGACGAACATCGGCTGGATGGAACCCAGCATGACCGCAACCAGGGTCTTGAGGCTGGAGGGCCAACCGGCAGGCTCTCCGAGCGGCGTCGCCGCCCAGTCATGGGCACGGATGAGCGTCGCCATCTCGCCCCCACCAGAGAGGAAGTCCAGTTTGCGGTTCGGTCCAAGGCTGCCGTGCATCGCGTCCGATCTCGTTGGTGCGCCGGATTGTGGGCCGGTATGGCCCAACTCAAGCTGAGCCAGGCAAGATGTCATTCCCGGTTCATGGAAGAAGGCGTGAAATGGGGAACTGAGCTGGGACTGTAAAGACGCCGTGCGAACGTCGGTTCCATCCTGTTCCGCCGCTGCCGGCGTCTCTAGAGGAAGCCTGAGGCCTTAGAATCCAGTGCATTGTCGAGATCCAGCGGCCGCAGCCCCTCGGAAACTGGCCAAGGGTCGTTTTTGGCGCTGATGGCGCAGAGCGGGTGTTCTCTATGGGCTGCCGTGGCCATGCTTGTAACAAATGAAGTGACAAAATGGGTATGCCATGTGCTGGTGTCACAGTTGAGTTTTGGCACTATAGGTATGCATACTGCTCGGCTACGCTCGCGTCTCCACACAAGATCAGCAGCTTGAACCGCAAATCCACGCCTTAAAGGCCGACGGTGTTAATGTAGATAGGATCTATACTGACAAGATTACTGGGGCAAACTCAGACCGTCCAGGGTTGGTGGCTGTGTTGAAAGCCCTGCGCGAAGGAGACACGCTCGTAGTCGTCAAGCTGGATCGCCTGGCCCGCTCGATGAAGCACCTGATCGAACTGGGGGAGGCAATCCAAGGAAAGGGAGCGGCACTGCGCGTGCTGGATGCCGGCATCGACACGGGGACTCCAGTCGGCCGGCTCACGTTCCATATGATCGGTGCATTGGCCGAGTTCTAGCCCGCACTTATCCGCAAGCGCACGCAGGCCGGTTTACGGGCCGCTCGCGAACGGGGGCGGCGCGGTGGGCGTAAAAAGAAACTAGAAGGCAAGACACTCGACCTCGTGCGGGCGCGATGGAGCAATCCTGAATTCACCGTTGAAGATATTGCCGAACAGGTGAAGGTGCCGAGGCGGACATTATTCGGTGAACTTGGAGCACGGCCCATCCAAGCTCCTCTGTCGTAAAGAGGCACCGCCGGCGCCACCTCGTCCATCAGCCCGCCAGCCGACGCGATTTCGCGGATCAGGCTGGCAGCCCCCTCGGCGCCCGGCCTTAGTCAGGATGAACCCATCACCGACAGGCTCCCGGTTCAGCCGGCTGCCGGGGAAACGCTGCCGAGGTCGCGCGCGCGGGCAGCAGCAGCAGCAACGGTCGCAGAGACAAGCGCCTCCATCCGGCCGTCGCGCATCAGCACCGATAGGCCGGCCTGCGTGGTCCCGCCCGGTGAGGTGACGTTGCTGCGGAGTTCCGCTGCCGGGAGGCCGGTCTGGCGCAACAACTCACCGGCGCCCTCGATGGTGGCGCGCGCCAGACGCTCCGCCGTTTCCGGCGGCAGGCCGGCTTCGATGCCCGCCCGGGTCAAGCATTCCACCAGATAGAACACATAGGCTGGGCCGGAGCCGGACACCGCGGTCGCCGCGTCCATCAGAGTCTCGTCGGCCAGCCACTCCAGTTCACCGACCGCGGATAGCAATCGGGCCGCCTGCGCAGCCTGCTCGACGCGGCAGGATGGGTCGGCGATCAGGACGGTGGCGCCACGCCCCACTGCGGCTGCAAGGTTCGGCATGGCGCGGACGAAGCCGCCAGCGGCCGGAAACAGCCGGCGCAAGTCGGCCAATGTCTTGCCGGCCATGATCGACACCACCAGGCTGTGTTCCCCCAGCCGGGCCTGCATGTCCTGCGCCGCCGCGGCGGCCAGCTGCGGCTTTACCGCGACGACAAGGACGTCCGCCAAGCCGGGTTCCGCGGGATTGAGCTGGAAGCCGGTGTCGACGGCCAGACCTTCCAGCGCCTTGTCCGGTTGCGGGTCTATCACCGTGATGGAGGCGGCCGGGATGCCTTGCGCCAGCCAGCCGCGGAGCAGGGCGCTTCCCATGCGGCCGGCACCGAGGAGGAGGATTGTGTCGCCGTTTGCGGGACTCGTGTGCATGAGTTGGTGCTCTCAATCTCAGTGGATGGCAGCGGGCGGGACCGGCTTCCGGCCATGCCCACCATGTCGAACTATCTGTCGCGCCCCGGCGGTGCTTCCTGCCGGGGTGAGCAACGCCTCGTCGGAGGGACTGCCGCAGCCGGAGGGTTTGCCAAGGATGGGGTCTTTATGCTTCAAGGATGGACAACGCAGGGTATTGCGGCTGTTGCCCTCCTGAATCCGTCGGGGCGGCATCGGCCCGACCGGCCGTCGGAGCGAGAGGGAACGGGGTTCATGAGCAAGCGTAACGGCACGGAGTTTCTGGCAGCCGATGTCCACGCGCGGCTCCGCACCAAGATCCTGTCCTTCGAGATCAAGCCCGGCACGCGTCTGGTGGAGGACGAGATCTCGGCCAGCCTGGAGGTGGGCCGCACGCCGGTGCGCGAAGCGCTGCTGCGCCTCCAGGGCGAGGGGCTGGTCAGCCGGGAGAAGGGATGGGTGGTGGAGAGCACCGATCCCTCCCACATGCAGGCCATCTTCGAAAGCCGCATCGCCATCGAAGGCTATGCCACCCGGCTCGCCGCCGCGCGGGTGACGGACGGGCATGTCCAGGAACTCAGCAGGCTGGTTGAGGAAATGGACCGCTTCGAACAGATGCCCCGCGCGCAGCTGAACCAGTTGAACCGCAGCTTCCATCGCCGCATCATCGAGCTGTCGGGCAACCAGTTCTTCGTGGATATGCATGAGAAGACCCTGTTCCACTATTGGAACATGCGTCTGCCCATCATCTTCACGAAGGAGCAGACGCATGTCGCCAACGACCAGCACAGGCTGATCCTGGGTGCGCTGGCCGAACACCGGGAAGACGCGGCCGAGGAGGCCGCGCGGCAGCATGTCCGGACCACCTACGACATCGTCAGGGATACGCTGGACGGCTTTTGAACCCGGTCGGCCAAATCCAGTCAGCGGGCCCAGTCAGCGGGCCGATTTGCGGATTTCCAGCACCACGCCGGCATCCCTGCGGGTGTCGAAATAGCAGAAGCCGGTGCCGTCGGCGCGGCGGCCGCGGGCGATGACGCCCAAGCCTTTCGCCCGGCCCTCCGCCTCGGCGGCATCGCGATCCGGCACCTCGAAGCCGAGGTGGTACACGCCTTCGCCATGCTCCTCCAGGAAGCGGCGCTGCGGCGAGTCCAGCTCGCCCGGATCGCAAAGCTGGATCTGCATGTTGGCGAGATCGACGCATTTGTAGCGCATCGCCTTGGATGCGGCTTCGTTGGGCACCTCGAACTCCAGGTACGGTCCGCCTTTCGGGTAATCGTACCAGGGGCCGACACCCAGCGATTCATAATAGGCGACCGCCTTGTCGAGATCGTGGACGACGATGCAGACGTGATGCAGCGTATTGAAAAGGGGCGACATGCCGGTCTTGGCTCCTTTGGTGAGAGTGATGTCGATTGGCGGGGGAATCACGCCCCGTGCCGCCGCAGCGGGATCGCCGGGCGGCGCAGCGCCGCCAGCAGGCCGCCGGACAGGATCAGGGCGGAACCGAGGAAGGCGGGGGCGTCGGGCAGCTCCGCGAACACGGCATAGCCGAGGATCACCGACCACACGACCTGTGAATAGGAGAAGGGCGCCAGCTGCCATGCCGGATGGCTGCGATAGGCCAGCACGATGCAGAAATGCGCGGCCGTCCAGGTCGCCGCCATGCCGGCTGCGGCAAGTGCCTGCGCGCCGTCCAGCATGGTGGCGTGGAAGGGCAGGGCGATGCTCGCCGCGGCGAGGCCGACGGTCACCGACCAGAGCAGCGTTGTCACCGGCGAATCGCCATCGCCGATGCGGCGCGTGCACAGCATTCCGATCGCCCAGAACAGCGAGGACAGGATGGGCAGCGCGACCGCTGCGGTCATTCCGTCCAGCCCCGGCCGCACCACCACCGCAACTCCGGCCAGCCCGATGCCGACCGCCCCCCAATGGGCCGCCGACACCCGGTCGCCGAACAGCAGCGCCGATAGCCCGGTCAGGATGAACGGGGACATGAACACCAGCATCGTCGCCTCGGCCAGCCCGAGATGGCGCAGCGCCGCGATCAGCAAGGTCGTCGACGCCAGCAGACAAAGGCCGCGGGTCACCTGGACATGCGGGCACACGCTGCGCAGCAGGTCCGGCCGCGCAACCACGACCGGCAGCAGCAGAATCACCGCGCCCAGGCAGCGCAGCCACGCGATCTCGACGGGATGGACGCTCTGCGCCAGCCGCTTCGCCAGCACGTCCGACAGGCTGAACAGCAGCATCGATCCGACGATCAGCCCGATACCGCAGGCAAGAGAACGGTGCTGGGGCTGCATCATGAAACCGGCTTTCCAAGGATGAGGAGTAGGGCAGGGGTCAGGCAGGCGGGCACTTCGACCGCACACGCAAGGACGGCGGCGTCACCGTCCGGTCGAACACGACGATCCAGCATCTGGATGGGATGGCCGTGCCGCGCCCGGTCCGATAGGCGTCCACCGCAAGCAGCCATTCGGCGGCATCGCGGGCGCTAAGCGTTCCGGCTGCAGCCGTGCCGTCGGCGAACAGGACCAGGCGGGGGGTCGGCTGCCGCTCCTGTCGCAGCGGCAGAGGCCCGTCCCGCACCGTCCCGCGGGCACCCGGGTAGAGGTGGGTGCCGGTGGTTTCGAGCGTGATCGTCATCCGTCCAGCGCATCGCGGACGATCCGATGCGTCGTCACGACATGCTCGCGCGCATGGCGTTCCGCCGCGCTGGCGTCACCGCAGGACAGGGCACTGAGGATCAGCCGGTGCTGTTCGTTCGTCACCATCGCCTGCTCACGCGTGAAGAGGACGGGCAGGCGCATGTTCCAGTAATGGAACTGGGTGCGTTCATGCATCTCCACGAAAAATGGATTTCCGGACAGCGCGACGATGCGCTGATGGAAGCGGCGGTTGAGCTGGTTGAGTGCGGTGCGGCTCATTGTTTCGAAGCCGTCCATCTCCTCCACCAGGGCCATCAGTTCGCGCAGGTCGGCGGGGGCGATGCGCAGCGCGGCGAGCCGTGTCGCATAGCCTTCGATGGCGACCCGGCTTTCGAACACGCGGTCGATGCTGGCGGCGTCGGTGCTCTCCACCACCCATCCCTTCTCCCGGCTGACCAGCCCTTCGCCCTGGAGGCGCAGCAGCGCCTCGCGCACCGGCGTGCGGCCCACCTCCAGGCTGGTCGAGATCTCGTCCTCCACCAGACGCGTGCCCGGCTTGATCTCGAAGGTCAGGATTTTGGTGCGGAGCCGGGCGTGGACATCGGCCGCCAGCAGCGCGGTGCCGGAGCGCTTACGCGCGGGATCCCGATCCGGGACGTCTTCGGCGGTTTTGCGGTCGATACTGTCTGGCATGACGGTGTCCTTCGATCGGCCGGTCAACCGGCATGCCGGGCGACGAACTGCCGGCTGCGCTCGTGGCGGGGCGAGGTGAAGAAGCTGCGTGCCGGCACATCCTCCACCACCTCACCGTGCACCATGAAGACCACGCGGTCGGCGAAATCGCGGGCGATGGCCATCTCGTGCGTGGCGATGAGCATGGTGTAGCCCTGCTCCGCCAGACTGCGGATGGTGGCGACCACCTCCTGCGACAGTTCGGGATCGAGCGCGCTGGTCGGTTCGTCGAACAGCATGACGCTGGGGGCCAGCGCCAGGGTGCGGGCGATGGCGACGCGCTGCTGCTGTCCGCCCGACAGTTCGGACGGGTAGCGGTCGGCCTTGTCGGGCAGGCCGACCTTGGCGAGCAGGTCGCGGGCGAGCGCCTCCGCCTCCGCCTTCGGCGTGCGCAGCACATGGACCGGCCCGCTCATGACGTTCTGCAGGACCGTCATGTGGCGGAACAGGTTGAAGCTCTGGAACACCATGCCGATGGAGCGGCGCTGGGCGCTGATCTCGCGATCGGACAGCTCGTGCAGGGTGTCGCCGACCTCGCGGTAGCCGATGAGCTTGCCGTGCACATAGATGCGGCCGGAGCTGATCGTCTCCAGATGATTGATGCAGCGCAGCAGGGTGGATTTTCCGGCTCCCGATGGACCGAGGAGGGTGACCACCTCCCCCGGCGCGATGGAGACGGAGACGTTCTTCAGAATCTCGACCGGTCCGTAGGATTTCGAGACGGAGTCGAGAACCACGGCCGCGGCGTTGGGGGAGGTGTCCATGTCGACCTCTGGGGGCTACCGCTGGGGGAAGGTCTTTTCGAGTGTGGTCTGGATGGCGGTGGCGAAGGCCGTCATCACCAGATACCAGAATGCGGCGACCGCCAGCAGTTCGATGACCATGAAGTTGGACGAGTAGATGTCGGTGGTGATGCGCAGCAGCTCCAGGAAGCCGATGGCGGACGCGAGCGACGTCGATTTCAGCAGCATGATGTACTGGTTGCCGCCGGCCGGAATGATGATGCGGGCCGCCTGCGGGATGACGACGTGGCGCAGCACCTGGGCTTCGGTCATGCCGATGGCGCGGGCGGCGGCGCGCTGACCCTTGTCCACCGCCAGGATGCCGGCGCGGATGATCTCGGCCATATAGGCACCTTCGGCAAGACCGAGCCCGGCGAGTGCCGCGACGAACGGCGTCACCACCGTGGTGGTCGGCGCGTCGAGCAGGACGATGTCGGTGAAGGGCACCGTCAGGTAGAGGCGCTGGAACATGGTGGGCAGCGCGTTGAACCAGAACAGCAGCTGGATCAGCATCGGCGTGCCGCGGAAGAAATAGACGTAGGTCGCCGACAGGCCGGCCAGGATGGGGTTGCCGCTGACCCGCATCAGAGCGACGACGAGTCCGATCACGCTGGCCAGCGCCAGCGCCAGGGTTCCGAGAATGAGGGCGTTGCGGGCGCCGATGAGCACCTGTTCGCTGGTGAGGTAGGTGAGGAACACCTCCAGGTTCATGATCTTCGCACGGATCGCCGCGACGAGGAGCATGCCCGTCACCAGAAGGACGATGGCGCTGAGGAGCCAGGCTCCCCAGCGCACGCGGTGCTTCACGCGGACGGCCCGTGGTTCGGCCATTGCGCAGCTGGCGGCCACGGTCATTTCCTCTTGCTGGCGGGCAGGTTGACGGTGATCTCCGGCAGGGCGGCGCCCTCCATCTCCCACTTGGACAGGATGGTCCGATAGGTGCCGTCGGTCAGCATGCTTTGCGCGGCCTTCTGCACGGCTTCCGTCAGCGGCGAGGTCTTCTGGAAGCCCCAGGAGGTGATGTATGGGGTCAGGATATGGTTGCCGCCGGCGATGGCATATTTGCCCGGCACCTGCGCCTTCATGTAGACGAGCGCCGGGAAATCGCCGAGATAGCCGTCGACCCGCCCAAGATCGAGCTGCATACGGGCATCGGGTGCGGCGGGCAGTTGGTTGGCGGCGATCGGCGGCTTGCCGCCGGCGACGCAGGTCTCGGACGCCTTCTCCACCGCCGCCATGATGACGTGGCTGCCCAGCAGGGTGGCCACCGACCGTCCGCAGAAGTCCGCGAGGCTCCTCAGCTTGTCCGCGTCGGCGGCGCGAACCAGGATGCTGCCTCCCGACATGAGGTAATTGACGAAGTCGACCTTTTGCTCGCGCTCCTCGGTGTCGCTGATGCCGCCCGAGGCGACGTCGAAGCGGCCGGCTTCCAGGCCGGGGATCAGTGCGGCGTATTCGCCATGCACGAAGGTGATGGTGAGGCCGAGGCGCTTGCCCACCTCGTTCAGCAGATCGACGCTGACGCCCGTCGGCTCGGTTTTGCCGTCCTGGCGGAATTCGACAGGCGGGAAGGTCTGCTGCGACCCGACGCGCAGGGTACCGGCGTCGCGGATCGGCTTCGGCACGAGGGCCGCGGCCTCGCCGACGATCTGGGCATGGGCAGGGGCGTGCAGCGACATCGAGAACAGGCAGGCGGCCATCGCCGCCATCGAAGCCGGCATGGCCCGACTGGAGTTGGCCGAAGGGGACAGACGCATCGCAATTTCTCCTCTGTTCCTGTCATTCTTTGTTTGGTGTCATTCATCCGCGGCGATGGCGCCCATCCGCCGGACCGCATTCTGCGGCGGCCCTTCGGCGGACGGGCGCGTTTCATCAGCGCGTCTCTGCCGAGCGGCCCGGAACGGCGGACGGGTTCGGACGGTCGGCGCGCGGGCAGGCTGCCGCCTCTTCGTACATCGCCAGCACGGAGCGGACATACTCGTCCGGGAAGCCCCAGTGCTTCATGCCTTCGGGGATATGGTTCCAGTAGAAATTGGGCGGACGCATCGCCGAACCCGGCGCCGACATGCGGTAGGTCCAGCAGTCGTAGATCTTGCCGTCGTCGCCGCGGACGCTGACGAAGCAGCGTTCGAAGTCGTCATAATCCTCTTCGAAATGATGGTCCGGGTGTTCGACGACGATGCCCAGAACGTTGTTGCCCCAAGCCCGGCCGGTGTTGGACAGATGGCACCATCCGCGATCCGCACGGCCTGCTGCCGCGTGGAACTCCAGCTTGTGGTTCGCGACGTAGCCCTTGGTGACTACCTTCGCCTCCGGGAAATACCGGTGCAATTCCGGCGGATTCAGCCACGTGCAGTACCCGAAATAGTACATCTCAAACCCCCATTGTGGACTTTGCGGTTCTGCAGGACAGCTGAATGCGCCCTGCCGAACATATACGAGATCATATACGAGAAAATATATGCTAGCAACCGGGAATCTGGCGATGCGGATGAACACGCTGTTTATTGCTCAGGCTGACCAAATTTTGCTTCCACGAGAGGGTTTTGAGCATGTCAGCGAAGCTCGGGTGAACCGGGTGGAGATGTTCGACGCCGTCGATTGGACCAGAGGCAGCCGGCCATGGACGGTGAAGAGCCAGCGTCCAAGCACCTGACCCCTATTGGCGAGTGTGAATTTGTTTGGGGATTCTGACGCCGATTCAAATAGGTTGGGAAATCCCGAACGGGACACGGCCCCTTCAGTCCGACAAAGCCGGGGCGGTTCATTGTCGAGTGCCCCGTTATGTTGGGACAGCAGCACCGGACTATGAATGCCGGTTCGCGCGGCACGAAGGGCAGGCGCATGAGGTGCCGACAGTGGAGGGCTCGCTGCCTGACCGATGGGAAGGCGCGGTCGCCGGCATCGTCCCGTTCGCCGCATCCATACCCGGAAATCGGCTTGCAGATGCTCTTGGCCTGTATTGCACCTTTCCCGGCGTTGCCCGCCGGCCTGAAATGCACACCAAAGGAAAGGGCGCCCTTTCGGGCGCCCTTTCCTTTTACCGCGATGCTTTGTCGCCGGATCAACCGAGGTTGATGTCGGAGAGCGAGAGCACCGTGCCGTTGTAGACGCCGAGCAGGCGCACCTCGGTGGCGGCCACCTGGCCGTCGCCGTTGGTGTCGACCACCTGGTACAGGCCCGAGTTCGTGCCGTTGTTGGCCAGAACCAGCGTGCTCGCACCAGCCGACGAATTCGTCAGCGTACCCAGAGCCGTGCGGAAGTTGGCGAGGTTGGCATCCGTCAGGCTGCCGCTGACCGCCGAGGACAGGCTGACCAGTTCGTTGGTCATGCTCACCCCGTTGGTCGCCGCGGTCGCCGTGGTCAGCGAAGCGTCGCCATTCCGGTCCGCCGTGGTCCGGGCCACATCCGTCAGCTGCACCTTGTCGGTGCCGCTCTGGAAGTTCGACACCGAGATGAAGCCGGTGTTCGCACCCAGCGCCGCGATGTCGCTGAAGGACGAGTACACCACCGTATCGGTGCCGCTGCCCGACGCCAGGCTGATGCTGTCGCCAGTACCACCCTGGAAGCGGATCGACCCGCTGGTCACCGTGATCGCATCGGTGCCGAGGCCGCCAACCAGCGTCTCGATGCCCGAGACCGACATGGTCACGCCGGTGTTGCCGGTGGTGATCACGTCGTTGCCCGTGCCGCCGACCAGCGTCTCGATGCCGCGCAGCAGAACCGTCGAGCCGCCGTCGCCGAGGCTGACCACATCCGTGGCCGCACCGCCGACGATGATCTCGATCCCGCTCTCCGCACGCATGGTCACGCCGGTGTCACCCAGCAGGACCAGGTCGCTGCCCGCACCACCGATCATGGTGTCGATGCCGCGGGTGATGACGGTGTTGCCCGACGCACCCAGGGTCACGACGTCCGAACCGGCGCCGCCGACCAGGAACTCCACGCCCGAGGCCAGCATCGTCACGCCGGCCGAGCCGGTGAAGACGATGTCGGTGCTCGCACCGCCGGTCAGGGTGTCGATGCCCGACACGGTGATGGTGTTCGGCGTGTCGCCCAGCGTGATCACGTCGGTGCCGGCCGCGCCGATCAGGGTCTCGACCGCGCGGGTCAGCAGCGTGCTGCCCGACGTGGAGAGGCTGACGACGTCGGTGGCCGCACCACCGATCAGCAGTTCGATGC
Organism: Azospirillum sp. VT-I1; assembly: GCF_055698305.1. Taxonomy (NCBI): domain Bacteria; kingdom Pseudomonadati; phylum Pseudomonadota; class Alphaproteobacteria; order Rhodospirillales; family Azospirillaceae; genus Azospirillum; species Azospirillum sp. VT-I1. The sequence continues at coordinate 360,270 of NZ_CP168804.1, forward strand.
CCGTGCCCAGCGCCATGGTGACGCCGGTGTCGCCCAGGAACACCCAGTCGGTGCCCGCACCGCCCGACAGCGTATCGATGCCGCGGGTGATGACGGTGTTGCCCGAGGAGCCCAGGGTGACCACGTCGGTGCCCGTGCCGCCGACCAGGAACTCGATGCCCGAAGCGGTCATCGTCACGCCGGCCGAGCCGGTGAAGACGATGTCGGTGCTCGCACCGCCGGTCAGGGTGTCGATGCCGGTGACGGTGACCGTGTTCACCGTGTCGCCGAGCGTGATCACGTCGGTGCCGGTCGAACCGATCAGGGTCTCGATCGCACGGGTCAGCAGGGTGGCGCCCGAAGTGCTGATGCTCAGCACGTCGGTGGCCGTGCCGCCGACCAGAACCTCGATGCCGGTGCCCAGCGTCATCGTGTTGCCGGTGTCACCCAGGAACACGACGTCGGTGCCCACATCGCCGATCAGCGTCTCGATGCCGCGGATCGTGGTGGTGTTGCCGGCCGAACCCAGGGTCAGGACGTCGGTGCCGGTGTTGCCGATCACGAAGTCCGCGCCCGAGACGGTCAGGGTCGCACCCGCCGAACCGGTGAAGATCACCTCAAGGCCCGTGCCGCCGATCAGCGTCTCGATGCCGAGAGCCAGCAGCGTGCCGCCGACAGTGCCGATGGTGACGATGTCGGTGCCCGTGCCGCCGACCAGCGTCTCGATGCCCGACACCACCAGCGTGTTGCCGGCCGTGCCGAGAGTGACGATGTCCGAAGCCGAACCGCCGGTCAGCGTCTCGATCCCGCTGACGAGCAGCGAGTTCGCGGTGTTGCCCAGCGTGACGACGTCGGTGCCGCCCTGACCCGTCAGCGTCTCGATGCCGCGCAGCAGCACCGTGTTGCCGGCCGTGCCCAGCGTGACAACGTCGGTGCCGGTGCCGCCGATCAGGATGTCGATCGCCGAAACCAGGGCCGTCGTGCCGCCCGAACCCAGGAACACCAGTTCCGAACCCGAACCGCCGGTGATCGTCTCCAGAGCATTGGCCAGGAAGGTCGAGCCGACCGTGCCGATGGTGATGACGTCCGTACCAGCACCGCCCGTCACCGTCTCCAGCGCCGAAACCAGCATGGTCGTGCCGGTCGTGCCGATGGTGATGACGTCCGTCCCAGCGCCGCCCGCCAGCGTCTCCAGCGCCGAAACCAGCATGGTCGTGCCGGTGTCGCCGATGGTGATGATGTCGGTGCCGCCCTGACCCGTCAGCGTCTCAAGGCCGCGCAGGATCACCGTGTTACCGGCCGTGCCCAGCGTGACGATGTCGATCCGGGTGTTTGCCGTCTCGATGTTCGATCCGCCGACCAGCGTCTCGATGCCGGAAACCAGCATGGTGCTGCCGGTCAGGCCGATGAACAGGATGTCGGTGCCGGCGCCGCCGGTCAGTGTCTCCAGGCCGGTCGCCAGCAACGTGCCGCCGGTTGAGCCCAGCGTGACGAGGTCTGTGCCGGTGCCGCCGGTCAGGGTTTCGAGCAGCGACACCAGCATGGTCGAACCGCCCGTATCCAGCCGGACGACGTCGGTGCCGGTCTGACCGGTCAGCGTCTCGATGCCCGTCAGCAGGATGGTGTTGCCGAGAACCGAGCCCAGTGTGACGATGTCGGTGCTCTGACCGCCGGTGAGCGTCTCGAGCGCCGATACGACGGTGGTGTTGCCGCCGCCGCCCAGCGTGACGATGTCGGAACCCGTGCCGCCGATGATCGTCTCGAACAGGCGGACCTCGGCGGTGTTGCCGGTGTCGCCCAGCGTCAGCATGTCGGTGCCGGCGGCGCCGATCAGCGTCTCTATGCCGCGCAGCAGCAGCGTGTTGCCGGCCGTGCCGAAGGTCACCACGTCGGTGCCGGCACCGCCGACCAGGATGTCGATGCCCGACACCGAGACCGTGTTGCCGGCCGTGCCCAGGAACACAAGTTCCGAGCCCGTGCCGCCGACGATGGTCTCAAGCCCCGAAACCAGCAGCGAGCCGCCGGAGGAGCCCAGGGTGACGACGTCGGTTCCCGTGCCGCCGGTCAGCGTCTCCAGGCCGGAGATCAGCAGGCTGTTGCCCGCCGTCCCCAGCGTAATCACGTCGGTGCCCGTGCCTCCGGACAGAGTTTCCAGCGCCGAGACCAGCATGGTGGTGCCGGTGTCGCCGATGGTGACGGTATCGGTGCCGACATCACCGGTCAGCGTTTCCAACCCGCGCAGAAGGATGGTGGTGCCGGCGGTGGACAGGGTGACGATGTCGATGGCGCTGTTGGCCGTGGCGATGTCCAGCCCGCCGACCAGGATCTCGATTCCCGACACCAGCAGCGTACTGCCGCCGAGCCCGATGAAGACGCTGTCGCTGCCCGCTCCCCCGGTAAGCGTTTCCAGATCCGAGGCCAGCAACGTGCCGCCCGCCGAGCCCAGCGTGACGATGTCTGTGCCGGTGCCGCCCAGCGCTGTTTCGATTGCCGACACGAGGAGAGTGCTGCCGGCAGTCCCCAGCACGGTCAGATCGGTTCCGGCCCCGCCGACGATAGTCTCCAAAGCCTCGGCGACGATCGTGACACCGCCCGTTGCCAGGGTGACGACGTCGGTGCGCGCCGAACCGGTCAGCGTTTCAATGCCGCTGATCAGCACCGTGGCGCCCGTGGTGCCCAGCGTCACCCTGTCCGTACCGGTGCTTCCGCTCAGCGTTTCCAGCCGGTCCGCCAGGATGGTGTTGCCGGCGCCGCCCAGCAGGATCACGTCGGTACCGGTATCCCCGGTCACCGTTTCGAACAGAGACAGCGTCGTGGTGTTGCCGGCGATGCCGAGGGTGACGACGTCGCTGGCTGCCGACCCGATCAGGGTCTCCACCCCCTGCACCTGAAGAGTGCCGCCCGCGGTTCCAAGCGTGATGACGTCGGCCGACGACGAACCGATGATGGTCTTGTACCGCTCAGCAAGGGTCAGGGTTTCGCCCCCGTTGCCTACGAACAGGATGTCGGTCGGCCCGATGCTGACCAGAGTTTCGACGCCGGTGAGTTGAAGCGTCTGGCCGAGCGAGACGATGGTTTCGATGCCGGCGACGGTCAGGGTGGCTCCCGCCGAACCGATCATGACGACGTCGGTCCCCGAACCGCCGATCAATGTCTCGATGCCGAAGACCTGAAGCGTGTTGCCGGCCGTGCCCAGGAACACAAGTTCCGAACCCGTGCCGCCGATGATCGTCTCAAGAGCACTGGCCAGCAGGGTCGCGCCGGCCGCGCCGATGGTGACCACGTCGGTGCCGCCCAGGCCCGACAGGGTTTCCAGAGCCGAAACCAGCAGGGTGTTGCCAACCGTGCCCAGCGTGACGGCGTCGGTGGCGGCACCACCGGTCAGCGTCTCCATGCCCGAGGCCAGGACGGTGTTGCCCGAGGAACCCAGGAACACCAGGTCGGAACCCGTGCCGCCGATGATCGTCTCCAGCGAGCTGGCGACCAGCGAGTTGCCGGCCGTACCCAGCGTGATGACGTCGGTCGAAGCACCGCCGACCACTGTATCGATTAGCGAGACCTCCAGTGTGCTGCCCGACGAGGCCAGCGCGACGACATCGTTGCCGGCGGTTCCAGTCAGCGTCTCGAGAGACGAGACGAAGGTGGTGTTGCCACCCGTGCCCAGCGTGACGACATCGGTGCCTGCACCGCCGGTCAGGGTTTCCAGCGCCGCGGCAAACAGCGTCACCCCCTGGTCGCCCAGCGTGACGATGTCTGTGCCGGTGCCGCCCAGCAGTGTTTCGATTGCCGACACGAGGAGGGTGCTGCCGGCCGTCCCCAGCACGGTCAGATCGGTTCCGGCACCGCCGACGATGGTCTCCAAAGCCTCGGCGACGATCGTGACACCGCCCGCTGCCAGGGTGACGACGTCAGTGCCCGCCGAACCGGTCAGCGTTTCAATGCCGCTGATCAGCACCGTGGCGCCCGTGGTGCCCAGCGTCACCCTGTCCGTACCGGTGCTTCCGCTCAGCGTTTCCAGCCGGTCCGCCAGGATGGTGTTGCCCGCGCCGCCCAGCAGGATCACGTCGGTGCCGGCATCCCCGGTCACCGTTTCGAACAGAGACAGAGTGGTGGTGTTGCCGGCGGTGCCGAGGGTGACGACGTCGGTGCCCACGCCGCCGATCAATGTCTCGATACCGAAGACCTGAAGCGTGTTGCCGGCCGTGCCCAGGAACACAAGTTCCGAACCCGTGCCGCCGATGATCGTCTCCAGCGAGCTGACGACCAGCGAATTGCCGGCCGTACCCAGCGTGATGACGTCGGTCGAAGCACCGCCGACCACTGTATCGATTAGCGAGACCTCCAGTGTGCTGCCCGACGAGGCCAGCGCGACGACATCGTTGCCGGCGGTTCCAGTCAGCGTCTCGAGAGACGAGACGAAGGTGGTGTTGCCACCCGTGCCCAGCGTGACGACATCGGTGCCTGCACCGCCGGTCAGGGTTTCCAGCGCCGCGGCAAACAGCGTCACCCCCTGGTCGCCCAGCGTGACGATGTCTGTGCCGGTGCCGCCCAGCAGTGTTTCGATTGCCGACACGAGGAGGGTGCTGCCGGCCGTCCCCAGCACGGTCAGATCGGTTCCGGCACCGCCGACGATGGTCTCCAAAGCCTCGGCGACGATCGTGACACCGCCCGCTGCCAGGGTGACGACGTCAGTGCCCGCCGAACCGGTCAGCGTTTCAATGCCGCTGATCAGCACCGTGGCGCCCGTGGTGCCCAGCGTCACCCTGTCCGTACCGGTGCTTCCGCTCAGCGTTTCCAGCCGGTCCGCCAGGATGGTGTTGCCCGCGCCGCCCAGCAGGATCACGTCGGTGCCGGCATCCCCGGTCACCGTTTCGAACAGAGACAGAGTGGTGGTGTTGCCGGCGGTGCCGAGGGTGACGACGTCGCTGGCCGCCGACCCGATCAGGGTCTCCATCCCCTGCACCTGAAGAGTGCCGCCCGCGGTTCCAAGCGTGATGACGTCGGCCGACGACGAACCGATGATGGTCCTGTACTGCTCCGCAAGGGTCAGGGTTTCGCCCCCGTTGCCTACGAACAGGATGTCGGTCGGCCCGATGCTGACCAGAGTTTCGACGCCGGTGAGTTGAAGCGTCTGGCTGAGCGAGACGATGGTTTCGATGCCGGCGACGGTCAGGGTGGCTCCCGCCGAACCGACGATGATGACATCGGTCCCCGAACCGCCGATCAGCGTTTCGATCGAATCGACCAGCAGGGTGTTGCCTGCCGTCCCCAGCGTCACGACGTCGGTGCCCACGCCGCCGATCAATGTCTCGATGCCGAAGACCTGAAGCGTGTTGCCGGCCGTGCCGAAGGTGACGACGTCGGTTCCGCCGCCGCCGGTCAGTGTTTCGACACCGCCCACCGCCAGCGTGTTGCCGGTCGTCGCCAGCGTGATGACGTCGGTTCCCGATCCGCCGGTGAGCGTTTCGATGCCGCCGACGGCCAGCGTGTTGCCGGCGGTCATCAGCGTGACCACGTCGGTTCCGCCGCCGCCGGTCAGCGTCCAGATGCCATCGACCAGCAGCGTGTTGCCGCCTGACCCGAATGTGACGATGTCGTCGGCGCCGTTCCCGATCAGCGTTTCGATTCCGCCGATGACCAGCGTGTTGCCGCCGGTGTCGAGCGTGACGACATCGGTGCCGGCACCGCCGGTCAGCGTCTCGATGCGGGCAACCCGCATCGTGTTGCCGCCCGAGTGCAAGGTCACGACGTCGGTTCCGCTGCCGCCGGTCAGCGTCCACAGCCCACCGATCAGCAGGGTGTTGCCGGTCGTGCTGAAGGTGATGATATCGGTGCCGCCGCTGCCGATCAGCGTTTCGATGCCGCTGACGAGCAGCGTGTTGCCGCCGGTGTCGAGGGTGATGATATCCGTGCCGCTGCCGCCGGCCAGCGTTTCCAGACTGGATAGAAGAAGCGTCGATCCGGCATCGTCCAGCAGAACGTTATCGCTGCCCACCCCGCCGATCAGCGTTTCGATCCGGCCGATATGGAGCGTGGCGCCGGCCGACCTCATCGTCACGACGTCGGTTCCTGCGCCTCCCAGCAAGCTCTCGATCCGCCAGACGCTGATCGTGTTGCCGACTGTGCTGAGGTTGACGAGATCGTTCCCCGAACTGCCGATCAGTGTTTCAATGTCGGTCGCGAATATCGTGCTGCCGCCGGTGCCGGTCGTCACCACGTCGATGCCGATGCCGCCGATGAGGGTTTCCAGCAGCCTCGTGAACAGCGTATTGCCGGCGGTTCCCAGGAGCATCACATCGGTTCCGGATGAGCCGACAATAGAGTCCAAGCCGCTGACCTGCAGTGTGGTGCCGCCGGTTTGCAGGGAGATGCTGTCGGTACTGCTGCCGCCGACCAGCGTCTCGATACCCTCGATCAGCAGGGTGTTGCCGCTCGAATGGAGGGTGATGATATCGGTCCCCGCATTGCCGGTCAGCGTCTCCAGCCTCCACACCAGCATCGTATTGCCGGTCGTCGCCAGGGATATGCTGTCCACCCCCGAATTGCCGTACACCGTTTCGAGGGCGGACACCGAGACGGTTATGCCTGCGGCGGAAATGGTCACCACATCGGTGCCCATGCCGCCGATCAGCGTTTCGATCCTGTTGGTGTTCAGTGTCGTGCCCGCCGTCCCAAGGATCACGACGTCGGTGCCGGTACCGCCGAACAACGATTCGATCGCCGAAATCCCGGTTGTGCCGCCACCATCCATAAGGGTTGCAACGTCGGTTCCGGCACCGCCGATCAGGGTTTCGACATCGCGCACCCTGAATGTGTTCCCGGTCGTGCCCAGAATGACGACGTCGCTGCCGCTGCCGCCCATGATGGATTCGAACAACGTGACCGAGATCGTGTTGCCGGAATCGCTCAGGGCGACGAGATCGATGTTGTTGCCGCCCCTCAGCGTCTCGATGTTGCCCACCAGGATCGAGTTGCCGCCGGACCGCAAGGTCACGACATCGTCGCCGCTTCCACCGATCAGCGTTTCAATGGTGCCGACGGTCAGCGTTGTGCTTGTCGTTCCAAGGATCAGGACATCTGTGCCGGTGCCGCCGATCACCGTTTCGATCGAAGAAATCTGAACGGTGATGCCCGTGTCCAGAAGGGTCAGAACGTCGGTTACATTGCCGCCGATCAGCGTTTCGACATCCCGCGCCCTTATGCTGTTGCCGGTCGAGCCCAGGATGACGACGTCTGTGCCGCTGCCGCCCAGGATGCTTTCGAGCAACGTCGCCGAGATCGTGCCGCCGCCATTGTCCAGGGCGACAAGATCGCTGCCGGAACCGCCTATGATCGTCTCGGCATTGGTTACCAGGATCGAATTGCCGCCCGGCTGCAAGGTCACGACATCTGTGCCGCTGCCCCCCAGCAGCGTTTCCACGAGACTGGCTCTGATCGTGCTGCCGGACGTGTTCAGGGTGACGACGTCCTTGCCGCTGCCGCCCAGCAGCGTCTCGAGCCCCTCGATCAGCAGCGTATTGCCGCCCGACCTCAGGGTTACGATATCGACGCCGAGGCCGCCTATCAGGGTCTCGATGCCGCCCACCGTGACCGTGTTGCCGGCGGAACCCAGGTAAACGACATCGGTGGCGGTGGCGTCTCCGACAACAGTATCGACCGAAGAGACGGAAACCGTTGCCCCTCCCTGAAGGTTGATCCAATCCGTAAAAGTCGTACCGAGGATGGTTTCGTAACTTCTTACGCTGAGCGTCAGGTTCGAATTTTGGGCTATCGAAACGACATCGTTCCCAGCGCCACCCACCAAGGACTCGATCTGGCTGATTGTGATCGTTATTCCCGTTATGCCGGGATCGATAATAATCAGATCGGTGCCGCTGGATCCAACAACTGTCTCGATACTGTCGACGAGCAGGGTATTTCCTGAACTATGAAGGCTAACGTAATCGGAGAATGCAGTTCCGATAAGGGTTTCGATATACGCGATCTGGAGAGAAGTGCCAGACGTATCGCTCAACGTGATGATGTCGGTGCCGGAATTTCCTATGATCGTGTCATATCCACCGAGGGTCAGGGTCGATCCATCAGTGTTTGTGATATTATACGGCCCCGGCATCGAATCTTCTCCACCTGATTTTTCAATCCCATATTTATGGGATGTGTCTTTAGTGTGTAAGTTTTTCAACCTGGTGTTTGACATCCAGGATGATGATCTTGTGTTCTCCTTGCATTTAAATAAAGGGGGGCTGTCTCTATATTGTCAATGCCATAAAATGTTTCATTCGCGTTCTAAATAAAAATCCGCGCAAGGCAAAGTGCGGCTCAATACATTGACCGCAATAAATAAATAATATTCCCAGTGCTTAAAGGTGAAGCTCAAGATTGATTTCAAATGACCGTCCGGAAATCATAGAAATTGAATGGGATTTTCCGCATCGTTGCGAACGCAACCGCGTCGGACACGTCTTCGGTCCGGGGGGCAACAGGATCCTGCCCCGGCATGTCATCGATATGGTCGAGGACGCAGCGATTGGCCGGTTCGCCGGCGTGGCGGACGAGGTTCGGCGGTTTGGCGGGTGCCGTCGCGTTCCCCGCAACCGGACGGTCGGACGCCGGGCCATCGCCCGGACTGGGGCGTCGGCCCGGCGCACCGACACACGCTTCCATGGTTACGCTTAATCACCCCGGCGGCCGGTCGAACCTCGACGGCGCATGGCGGCAGGGCATCTGCCGCGACATCCCCCACCCGGCTCGCAGCAGCCCCCCGGCCAGTTCCGAGCAGGATGCGCCGCCCACGAACGGGACCTCGATCCCGCACGGGACACCGCGCCACCAGGAGCCGCAGGCTGGCCCTGCCTCAGCGGTCCAGCAGTCGGTTCACCGCGGCGCGGCCGGGCAGGGAAGGGATGGCGCCGGGAGCGGTGGTGGTCAGCGCGCCGGCGGCGTTGGCGAAGCGGCAGAGTCCGTGCAGCCGCTCGGGCGTGAAGGCGGTGTCGACGTCCTCGAGAATGCCGGCCAGCAGGGCGGCGACGAAGGCGTCGCCGGCGCCGGTGGTGTCGACCGTGGTGACGGCCATCCCCGGCACATGGCCGGACGCATCGGCGGTCAGGAAGGTGCAGCCATCGCGGCCATGCGTCACCACCAGCAGACGCAGGTCGTCATGCCACAGGCTGCGGCCGACGCCGTCCGGGTCGGTGCTGCCGGTCAGGAATTCCAGCTCCTCGTCGCTGAGCTTGACGATGGAGGCGGCGGCGATTCCCCGGCGGATCAGCCCTTCCGCCGTGTCTCGGTCGGGCCAGAGGGCGAGGCGCAGGTTGGCGTCGAAGGACACCAGCCGGCCGTTGCGGCGCGCGGTCTCCACCGCCAGCAGGCTCGCCTCGCGCGCGGCCGGGTGGATCAGGCCGATGGAGCCGCAATGCAGCAGGCGGGCCGCCGCGACGGTGCCGAGATCCAGGTCGGCGGTGGAAAAGCCGGCCATCGGCTCGCCATAGAACAGGAACTCCCGCTCCCCCTCTTCATCGAGTGAGACGAAGGCGACGGGCGTCCTGGCATCGGGGACGAGTCGCAGGCGGGACACGTCGACGCCGGCATTGCTCAGCGCGCGTGCCAGGAAGCGGCCGAAGCCGTCCGCCGCCGTCCGGCCCATGAAGGCGCTGCGCACCCCCAGCCGGGCCAGACCGACCGCGACATTGGCCGGTGCACCGCCCGGCGCCGGGTCGAAGGCGCCGATCACCCCGGGCTGCGCCGGGCCGGCGGGCATGAAGTCGATCAGCACCTCTCCCAGGCACAGGACGTCGGGGGGATGCAACGCCGGGGGTGGCATATCGGTCATCGCTGGCATGTCCTTCAGTTGGTGCCGCCGGCATAGCGGGCGAGCACGGCGCTGGTGCCGTCCGTCCACAGGGCGCGCAGGGCGGTCGCGAAGGCGTCGCGGAAGGGCTGCGCCCGGCCGACCTCGCCATAGACATCCTCCATGTCGAGCCAAACGGCCGGCTCGTCGCGGGCATCCCTGGCGATCCGCGTCAGGCGGTCCCAGTTGGGGTCGTTCGGCTCGATCGGCCGGCCATCGTCGGTCGTCCCGAAGCAGTAGCGGCACCACAGCGCCGATTCCAGCGCGAGACCCTCGATTCCGGCGCCGGCCTTCAGGCGGTCGGCGATGGACGGGACGATGAATTTCGGCTGGCGGTTGGAGCCGTCCAGGCAGAGCCGGCGGATGGTGTCCTTGATCTTGGGGTTGGCGAAGCGGCGCTCGATGATGCCGAAATAGGAGTGCAGGTCGGTGCCCGGCACCGGCGGCACGGTGGGGATGATCTCCTCCCGCTCCACCTTCTGCAGGAAGGCGCGGATCAGCGGGGTTTCCATCGCCTCATGCGCGTAGGTGATGCCGAGCAGCCCGGCCGGATAGGCGATCACCGCATGGCCGCCGTTGAGGATGCGGATCTTCATCGTCTCGAAGGGCGTCACGTCGGGGACGAATTGCACGCCCACCGCCTCCAGCGCCGGGCGGCCGGCGGAGAAGCGGTCCTCCAGCACCCATTGGGTGAAGTCCTCGCAGAAGACCGGCCAGTTGTCGGCGATGCCGAAATCGCGGTCGAGCGTCTCGCGCTCCTGCACGCCGGTGGCCGGCGTGATGCGGTCGACCATGCCGTTGGGGAAGGCGACGGAGGCGTCGATCCAGGCGGCGAGGTCGGCGTCGATCTCCCTGGCGATGCCCAGCACGGCGTTGCGGGTGACGACGCCGTTGTGGGGGATGTTGTCGCAGGACATGACGGTGAAGGGCACCGTGCCGGCGGCGCGGCGGCGGGCCAGCCCGGCGACGATCAGGCCGAAGACCGTGGTCGGCCGGGACGGCACGGCGATATCGGCGCGGATGGCCGGGTGGCCGGCGTCGAACCTGCCGGCGGCGTCGATGTAGTAGCCGCCCTCCGTCACCGTCAGCGAGACGATGCGGATGGCGGGGTCGGCCAGCTTGGCGACGATGGCGTCGGTGTCGCCGACCGGCAGCATGCCGGTCATGGCGCCGGTGACGCGGGCGAGGCTCTGCGCGCCGGACTGCTCGACGACGGTGGTCAGCCAGTCCTGGCCCTCCAGCGCGTCTCGCATGCGCTGGTCCGACGGCATGACGCCGGCGCCGAGGATCGCCCAATCATGGTCGCGGCCCTGGGCGAACAGGCTGTCGAGATAGACCGCCTGATGGGCGCGGTGGAAGTTGCCGACGCCGAAATGCAGGATCCCGGCGGACAGGGCGGACCGGTCATAGGCCGGCACCGAGGCCCGCGCGGCGATGTCCGGAAGGGTGGCGGCGGAAAGGGCGATGGTCATGGTCGGGGGTCCTGCGGGGATCCTCCCTCTCCCCCCGGGGAGAGGGTCGGGGTGAGGGGGATGCATGGCTTAGATTGGGTGGGCGGCGTGGAGTGCGCGTTTCTTGAGAGTATTCGCTGTGCATCCCCCTCACCCTAACCCTCTCCCCGGGGGGAGAGGGGATCCCCTTGGGGGAGAGGGAGGCGCTTCAACTCATCCAGTTGCCGCCGTCGACGTTGTAGGTTTGGGCGACGATGTAGTCGGCCTCCCGGCTCGCCAGGAAGATCGCCATGCCGGTCAGGTCCTCGGCGCGGCCCATGCGGCCGAAGGGGACCGCTTCGCCGACCATGCGCTTCTTCTCGCCGGGCTGGAGGCCCTCGTGCTTGGCGAACAGGGCGTCGACGCCGTCCCAATGTTCTCCGTCGACCACGCCGGGGGCGATGGCGTTGACGTTGATGCCGTGCTTGATGAGATCGAGACCGGCCGACTGGGTCAGGCTGATGACCGCCGCCTTGGTGGCGCAATAGACGCCGACCAGCGCTTCGCCGCGCCGCCCGGCCTGGGACGCCATGTTGATGATCTTGCCGCCGCGCCCTTGCGTGATCATCCGCTTCGCCACCGCCTGCATGGTGAACAGGGTGCCGGCGACGTTGATCGAGAACAGCCGGTCGTAGCTCTCCCGCGTGATCTCGACGATGGGGGCGAGGTCGAACAGGGCGGCGTTGTTGACCAGGATGTCGATGCCGCCGGCCCGCTCCACCACCGCGGCGACCGCGGCGTCGATGGACGACTGGCTGGTCACGTCGAGCGCCACGGCATAGGCGCCGGGACCGATCTCCGCCGCCGCCGTCTCCGCCGCGGCGAGGTTGATGTCGGCGATGGCGACGGTGGCCCCCTCCGCGACATAGGCGGCGGCGAAGGCGCGGCCGATGCCGCGGGCGGCGCCGGTGACGATGGCCGATTTGCCGTCGAGACGTTTCATGGTGGTGAAGCCTTTCATGCCACTTTCGCACCGGCGGCGACGGCAGTCAGGGCGTTGCCCTGGGCGTCGAAGCGGTGGAGCTTTTCGGTTTGCGGCGTCAGCCAGACGCGGTCGCCGTGATGGACCGGGAATTCGCCGCCGGCCCGCGCCACCAGCGTGCCGATGCCCTCCACCTGCACATAGACGAAGGTGTCGGAGCCCAGATGTTCGGACACGGTGACCGTGCCGCCCCATCGGCCGCTTTCGGTCGAGAGCGTCAGATGTTCCGGGCGGATGCCGATGCAGTCGGCACCGTCGCCGCGCGCGGGCTCGCCCTCGACGAAGTTCATGCGGGGGGAGCCGATGAAGCCGGCGACGAAGCGGTTGCGCGGACGGCTGTAGAGGTCGATGGGGGATCCCACCTGCTCGATCCGGCCGGCGTTCAGCACGACGATCTTGTCGGCCATGGTCATGGCCTCCACCTGGTCGTGCGTCACATAGATCATGGTGGTGCCGAGGCTGGCGTGCAGCTCGGAGATTTCCAGCCGCATGTTGACGCGCAGTGCAGCGTCCAGGTTCGACAGCGGCTCGTCGAACAGGAAGGCGGTCGGCTCGCGGACGATGGCACGGCCGATGGCGACGCGCTGGCGCTGGCCGCCGGACAGCTGGCCCGGACGGCGGTCGAGATAGTTGGTGAGGTTCAGCACCTTCGCCGCCGCCTCCACTTTGCGGTCGATGGCGGCCTTGTCGAGCCGGGCCATCTTCAGCGGGAAGGCGATGTTGTTGCGAACGGTCATGTGCGGATAGAGCGCGTAGGACTGGAACACCATCGCCAGCCCGCGCTGGGCGGGGGCAGGGCGGTGGCGTCCTTGCCATCGATGCGGATGGTGCCGGACGACACGTCCTCCAGCCCGGCGATCAGGCGCAGCAGCGTGGACTTGCCGCAGCCCGACGGGCCGACGAACACAACGAACTCGCCGTCGCCGATGGAGAGATCCAGCGGCGGGATGACGGCGATGTCGCCGAAGCTCTTGGTGACGCGGTCGAGCGTGATCTGACCCATAGCGGGTTCCCCCTACTTCACGGCGCCGAAGGTCAGGCCGCGCACCAGCTGCTTCTGGCTGAACCAGCCGAGAACCAGGATCGGCGCGACCGCCATGGTCGAGGCGGCCGACAGTTTCGCGTAGAACAGCCCTTCGGGGCTGGAGTAGCTGGCGATGAAGGCGGTCAGCGGCGCCGATTGCGAGGCGGACAGGTTCAGCGTCCAGAACGCCTCGTTCCACGCCAGGATGATGTTCAGCAGCAGGGTGGAGGCGATGCCGGGCACCGCCATCGGCAGCAGGACGAACAGGATCTCGTCGCGCAGGCCGGCACCGTCCATCCTTGCGGCTTCCAGGATCTCGCCGGGGATTTCGCGGAAATAGGTGAACAGCATCCAGACGATGATCGGCAGGTTGATGAGCGTCAGGACGATGACCAACCCGATGCGGCTGTCGAGCAGCCCGAAGTCGCGGAACAGCAGGTAGATCGGGATCAGCACGCCGACCGGCGGCAGCATCTTCGTCGACAGCATCCACATCAGCACGTCGCGGGTGCGCTTGCCGGGGACGAAGGCCATCGACCAGGCAGCAGGAACGGCGACCAGCAGGCCGAGCAGCGTGGAGCCGACCGAGATGACGACCGAGTTCCAGAAATGGAGGAAATAGTCGGACCGTTGCCGGACCTCGGTGTAGTTCTCCAGCGTCCAGTCGAAGGCGAGGAAGCTGGGCGGAGTCGCCACCGCCTCCGCTTCCGTCTTGAAGCTGGTCAGGACGGTCCACAGGATGGGGAAGAAGATCGCGATCCCGATGGTCCAGGCGATCAGGGTCACGACCAGCTTGCGGCGGTTGGTTGCGGCGCGCGCCATGGTCAGATGTCCAGGTTGCGGCCGATCATCCTCATCAGGAAGACGGCGACGATGTTGGCGAGGACGACGGCGACGATGCCGCCCGCGGAGCCGCCGCCGACATCGAACTGCAGCAGCGACTGGGCATAGACGAGATAGGTGATGTTGGTGGTGGCGGTGCCGGGGCCGCCATTGGTCGTCACCAGGATCTCGGCGAAGACCGACAGCAGGAAGATGGTCTGGATCAGCGTCACCACCGTCATCGCACGTGCCAGATGGGGCAGGATGATGTGGATGAAGCGGTCGAGCGCGCCGGCGCCGTCCATCTCCGCCGCCTCCAGCCTTTCACGGTCGAGCGACTGCAGCGCGGTCAGCAGGATCAGCGTGGCGAAGGGCAGCCACTGCCACGTCACGATCAGAATGATCGAGGACAGCGGCGCCTCGGCCAGGAAATCGAAGGGCTGGAGGCCCAGCCCCTTGGCGATGGCGGCGAACAGGCCGTTCACCGGGTTCATCATCATGTTCTTCCACACCAGCGCCGACACCGTGGGCATGACGAAGAAGGGCGCGATGACCAGAAGGCGGACGATGCCCCGCCCCCAGAAAGGCTGGTCGAGCAGCAGGGCCAGCCCGATCCCGCCGGCGATGGTCAGCACCAGCACCCCGCCGACCAGCGCCAGCGTGTTGCCCAGTGCGGAGAAGAAGGCAGGATCGGTCAGGAAATACTGGTAGTTCAGCGTGCCGATGAACTCCTCCGTCCCCGGCATCAGCAGGTTGTAGCGCAGGAAGGAGAAGTAGAGCGTCATCACGAGCGGGATCAGCATCCAGCCGAGCAGCAGGATGACGGCCGGCGACATCGTCAGGCGCGCGGCTGCACGCGAATGGGCGGTGGCCATGGCTCGACCCTTGGGTAACGGCGTTGCGGGACGCGGCCGTCTTCGGCCGTGATGCCCACGAAGGGGCTGAGTTACGGACGGATCCGGCAATGCGGGAGCAATCCCCTCTCCCGTCCCGGGAGAGGGGAGGGGCCCGCCGCGAAGCGGTGGGAAGGGTGAGGGGTGTTCCAAGGAACCATGCGGTTCTGAATTCTCGTGCGCCCCCTCACCCTCCCCGCCTCCGGCGGGTCCCCTCCCTCTCCCGGGGCGGGAGAGGGCGTTGGTGATCCGCCTCGATCGCCTACTTGATGTAGCCGGCCTTGGTCATCTCGCGGGTGGCGAGCGTCTGGGCGGTCTGCAGGGCCTGATCGGCGGTCGTCTGGCCCGCGAGTGCGGCGGAGAAGGCCTGTCCGACCGCCGTGCCGATGCCCTGGAACTCGGGGATGGCGACGAACTGCACGCCGGTGTAGGGGACCGGCTTGACCGTCGGGTGCTGCGGATCGGCGGCCTGGATCGACTTCAGCGTCAGGTCGGCGAAGGGAGCGGCCTTGCGATACTCGGGATTGGCGTAAAGCGAGCTGCGGGTGCCCGGCGGCACGTTGGCCCAGCCCTCTTCCTTGGCGACGAGGTCGAGATACTCCTTGGACGTTGCCCAGGAGATGAAGGCCTGCGCCGCGTCGCCCTTTTTGCTGCTGGCGGGAACCGCGAGGCTCCAGGCCCACAGCCAGTTGGACCGCTTGCCGAGACCGGTGTCCGGGGCCAGCGCGTAGCCGACCTTGTCCGCCACCTTGCTCTGCGCCGGGTTGGAGACGAAGGAGGCGGCGACGGTGGCGTCGATCCACATGGCGCATTTGCCGGACTGGAACAGCGCCAGATTCTCGTTGAAGCCGTTGGAGGAGGCGCCCGGCGGGCCGGCGTCCTTCATCAGCCCGAGATATGTGGTCAGCGTCTGCTTCCACGGATCGGTGTTGAACTGGGGCTTCCAGTTCATGTCGAACCAGCTGGCGCCGAAGGAGTTCGCCATGGCGCTGAGGAAGGCCATGTTCTCGCCCCAGCCGGCCTTGCCGCGCAGGCAGATGCCGTAGACCTCGGCCTTCTTGTCGGTCAGCTTGCGCGCCGCGTCGGCGACGAAGGCCCAGGTCGGCGCCTCCGGCATGGTCAGGCCGGCCTTCTCGAACAGGTCCTTGCGGTACATGACCATCGAGCTTTCGCCGTAGAAGGGCGCGGCATAGAGCGTGCCGTCGGTGGTCAGGCCGCTGCGGATCGAGTGCAGCAGATCGTCGGCGTCATAGTTGGAGCCGAGCTTCGTCAGCGGCATCAGCCACTTCTGCTTGGTCCAGATCGGAACCTCGTAGGTGCCGATGGTGAGGATGTCGTACTGGCCGCCCTTGGTGGCGATGTCGGTGGTGACCCGCTGGCGCAGCACATTCTCTTCCAGCGTCACCCAGTTCAGCGTGATGCCGGGATTGGCCTTGGTGAAATGCTCCGCCAGCTTCTGCATGCGGATCATGTCGCCGTTGTTCACCGTGGCGATGGACAGAGTCTCCGCCTGGGCGGAACTGCCGAGAAACGCGGCGACGGCCGCGCCGATCAAGGAAAGCGCACGCTTCATTTCTGTTTTCCTCCCCAATGTCCCGTCCGGCCGCGCCCTGGCTTTCATCCCGCCGGCCCCGGCGACCAGTCGCCCGGATGCATCTGCGGCATTCGGTTTGTATGGCGTACGAACACTATGGCGCAGGCGGCGGAGGGACGCAATAAATAAATCACACTGATTTTGATATTGCGGAATGTCTCCCTCCCCGCCCAGCGCGGGAGGGTTGGGGTGGGGGCCTGCGAGAGCGGGAGAGAGGGGATGCAGGTGGTTTTCGGAGTAAGTGCGATAAGACATGGTGCATTGAGCGACGCGATTCTGTATCCTTGCCTATCCCTTCACACTCACCACCTCGTGAATCTCCCTCCCCTGGGGGCAGAGGAGTGCCTCACTCGACCAATTAATAAATCACTTTGATTTTGTTACGATTGGTTGTTATACGGACTATTGTTCGTAAACGAGGCGGGGGCGGCGGGAGGATGCGGGGCGGCGATACCACCGGGCTGCGCGCCTACAACGAGCGGCTGGTCATACATGCGCTGTTGCAGACCGGCACGCTGTCGAAGGCGGAGATCGCGCGGGAGACCGGACTGAGCGGGCAGGCGGCGTCGGTGATCGTCAACCGGCTGCTGGAGGACGGCCTGCTGGTCAAGCTGGACAAGGTGCGCGGGCAGGTCGGCCAGCCGTCCACCCCCATCGCGCCAAATCCGGACGGGGCCTATTCGCTGGGGGTGAAGATCGGCCGCCGCAGCGTCGAGGCGATCCTGATCAACCTGCTGGGCGAGGAATTGGGGGCGAGCCACGTGCGCTACGACGCGCCGCTGCCGGAACCGACGATCGCCACCGCGATCGCCCAGGCGGTCGGGCTGCTGGCCCACCTGTCGCCGGCGGCGCGGTCACGGGTGGTCGGGCTGGGCGTGGCGATGCCGGACGAGATTCACGCGTGGTCGGCGGAGCTGGGGCTGGCGCCGGGGGCGCTGGACGGCTGGCGCGATGCCGACATCGGCGGCGACTTCGCCCGCGAGACCGGGCTGCCGGTGACGCTCTACAACGACGCGGCGGCGGCCTGTGCGGCGGAAATGATCGCCGGCCACGCTATCACCAGCCGCAGCGCGCTCTACATCTATCTCGGCACCTTCATCGGCGGCGGGGTGGTGATCGACGGGCGGCTTTATCGGGGGGAGCAGGGGAATGCGGGGGCCATCGGCTCGATGCCCACGGGGCCGGCAGGGCCGGGCAATCCGCCGGGGCAGCTGATCCACAGCGCCTCCATCTTTCTGCTGGAACGGGAACTGGAGGCTGCCGGGATCGACCCGTCGGCGGCGCTGTCGGCCACGCTGGCCGATGGCGGCGGCGAGCGGGCCGACGCCATCTTCGATGCCTGGGCCGAAACGGCATGCGCCGAGCTGTCGCGCGCCGTCGTTTCCGCTCTCAGCGTCATCGACTTCCAGGAGGTGGTGGTCGACGGCTTCCTGCCGCCGTCCTGGCGCGACCGCTTCACGCAACGCCTGTCGGCGGCGGTGGAGCGCTTCAACCGGTCGGGGCTGAAGGCAGCACCGGTGACGGCGGGATCGATCGGCCCGATGGCCCGCGTGCTGGGTGCGGCGATGCTGCCGCTGAAGGCACGCTTCTCGCCCGACACCGATCTGCTGATCCGGTCGGGCATGGCTCGGGATTTGGTCTGACGGCTCGGAAGGGCGACCGGGGCGGCCTAGCCGAGCAGGGCCGCCGCTTCCGCCAGTGTCGGTGCCGAGTCTGCCGCACCGGCGCGGGTGGTGGCAAGCGCGCCGCAGGCGGCGGCGAAGCGCACCGCGCCGGCCAGATCGTCTCCGCGCGCCAGGGCGAAGGCCAGACCGCCATTGAAGCAGTCCCCGGCCGCGACCGTGTCGATTGCCGTCACCGGAAAGGGTGGGACGAAGCCCTGCTGGCCCAATCCCCGGTAATAGACGCCCTTGGCGCCCATCTTGACGATGGCGATGGACAGGCCGCGCTCCAACAGCCGGTCCGCGGCGGCGGCGGCTTCGTCCGGGCTGGTCGGCCGCACCCCGACCAGGGTCTCGGTCTCGGTCTCGTTGGGCGTCATGGCGTCGACGGCCCGGAAGACCTCCGCCGGCAGGCCATGGCGCGGTGCCGGCGCCGGGTCGAGGATAACGCGCCCGCCGCCGGCCCGCACCGCCGACGCCGCGGCCAGCCCGGCGGAGAGCGGGGTTTCCAGTTGCAGCAGCAGGACGGCGGAGGCGGCGAGCAGCGGGGCGGCCCGGGCCACGTCGTCCGTGCTCACCGCCATGTTGGCGCCGCCGACCACGGTGATGCAGTTCTCGCCCGAGGACTCGACGCCGATCACCGCGATGCCGGTGGGATGGTCCGGGTCCGCCGACAGATGGCCGGTGCGCACGCCGAAGCCGGCCAGCCGGCTGCGCGCCATCTCGCCGAAGGCGTCGCTTCCGGTGCGGCCGACCATCTCGACCTGACCGCCCAGCCGGGCCGCAGCCGCGGCCTGGTTGGCGCCCTTGCCGCCCAGCCCCATGGCATAGCCGCTGCCGTGCACGGTCTCGCCCAGACGCGGAAGCCGGTCGGAATAGGCGCAGACGTCGATGTTGACGCTGCCGAAGACGGTGATCGGGCGGCCAATGGGGAGCAGATTTACGGTCATGAAAGCCTCTCGCAGGGACGGCCGACCGAGGCGCGCAGCACGAGGTCGGGCGGCAGGGACAACAGCTCGGGCAGCGGCCGGCCGTCTTCCAGATGATCGATCAGAAGTTCCGCCGCGCGGGCGCCGAGCAGGCCCGCCGACTGGCGGATGGTGGAGAGCGGCGGGGTGAGATAGGCGGCCAGCTCGATGTCGTCATAGCCCAGCACCGACAGCCGATCCGGAACCGTCAGCCCGCGTTCGGCCGCGGCGCGCAGCACGCCGGCCGCCATCAGGTCGTTGAAGGCGAAGATCGCGTCGGGTGCTTCGCCGGCATCGAGCAGGTCCGCCGCCGCGGCATAGCCGCCGGCGATGGTCAGGTCGGCCTCGCGCAGCCGGGCGGGGTCGAGCGTCAGGCCGGCCTTGCCCAGCTCTTCGACGAAGCCGGCCAGCCGGGCGCGGGAGCGTGGATGGCGCCCCGGACCGGTGATGCAGGCGATGCGGCGGAAGCCGCGCTCCGCCAGCAGCCGGGCGGCCAGCCGCCCGCCCATCACCGAATCGTCGGTCACCGTGCAGGCGCCCGGACGCGGGTCGGTGTCGAGCAGCAGCAGCGGCAGGTCGGGGGCGCGGCCCTGGACATCGTTGAGGAAGCCGGGGTCGGCGTTGCTGGTCATCACCGCGAGCCCGTCGATCCGGCGGTTGTGCAGCGCCTCGAAGGCGCGGATCTGCTTGCCCGGCTCGTCGTCGGTGTTGCACAGGATCAGGCTGTAGCCGCGGTCGGAACTGACCGTTTCCAGCCCATGGATGACATGGGCGAAGAAGGGGTTGGAACTGGCGGTGACGATCATCCCGAGCGTGCGGGTGCGGTTGCCCTTCAGCGCGCGGGCGATGCCGTTCGGCGTGTAGCCCAGCCGCTCGATGGCGGCGCGCACCAGCTGCTCGGTCTCCGGCGCCACGAAGCGGGTGGCGTTGACGACGTGGGAGACGGTGCTCATCGACACGCCGGCCTCGCGGGCCACATCCCTGATCGTCACCATGCCGCCGCTCCCTGGTTTGTCTCCCTCTCCCGTCCCGGGAGAGGGAAGGGGCCCGCGAAGCGGGAAGGGTGAGGGGTTAGGCACGAAGCCATGCGCTTCGGGAGTCTTGGATCACCCCTCACCCTCCCCCGCCTTCGGCGCGGGTCCCCTCCCTCTCCCGGGGCGGGAGAGGGCTGTTGTCGCCGAATGTGATGCTGTGCCTTACTTCGTCACCATCTTCAGCTCAACCGGGGTGAAGGCCGGGACCTTCTCGCCTTTCAGCACCTTGTCGGCGGTCTCGACGCCCTTTTCGCCGATCAGGCCGGCCTGCTGGGCGACCGAGGCGGTCAGGGTGCCGGCATTGATGGCGGCGATGCCTTCGTCGGTGCCGTCGAAGCCGACCACCGGGATCTTGCGGCCCGAGGCCTGGACAGCCTTGACCGCACCCAGCGCCATCTCGTCGTTGTGGGCGAACACCACGTCGATCTTCTGCTGGGCCTGGAGGATGTTCTCCATGACGTTCAGCGCCTTGGTGCGGTCGAAGTCGGCCGGCTGGCTCGCCACCACCTTGATCCCGGCGGCCTTGTCGACCACGTCGTGGAAGCCCTTGCCGCGGTCGCGGGCGGCCGAGGCGCCCGGCAGGCCCTGCAGCTCGACGACGGCGCCCTGGCCCTTCAGCATGTCGACCACCAGCTGCCCGGCCATCCGGCCGCCCGCCACGTTGTCGGACGCGATGTGGGAGACGACCTCGCCGCCATTGGCCGAGCGATCGAGCGTCACCACCGGGATCTTGGCGCGGTTGGCCGAACGGACCGCCGAGCGCACCGCATCGGAATCGGTCGGGTTGACCAGCAGAAGCTTGACCTTCTTGTTCACCACGTCCTCGACGTTGGCCAGCTCCTTAGCCGGATCGTTCTGGGAATCGAGGACCAGCAGGTTGTAGCCCAGCGCCTTGGCCTTGGCCTCGGCCCCGTTCTTCAGCGTGACGAAGAACGGGTTGTTGAGGGTCGAGACGACCAAGGCGATGGTGTCGGCCGCCTGGGCGTTGGCCGAGGCGAACAGGGCGGTGGCGGCGACGGTGGCGGCAACGGTGGTAGCGGTCAGAAGCTTACGCATGGCTGGTTTTCCTTCCTCATCGTTCTTGTTCGTGCAGCGGGGACAGCAGAAAGGGCCGATCCGGAAAAGCGGTCGCCTTACGACGACTTGCGGCTGTCGGCGAGCACCGCGAGCAGGATGACCGCACCCTTGGCGATCATCTGGTAATAGGAGGAGACGTCCATCAGGTTCAGCGCGTTGTTCAGCACCCCGATGATGAGGGCGCCGACCAGCGTGCCGAACAGGGTGCCCTTGCCGCCGGACAGGCTGGTCCCGCCGACCACCACGGCGGCGATGGCGTCCAGTTCGTAGCCGGCGCCGGCGGTCGGCTGCGCGCTTTCCAGCCGGGCGGTCAGGATGACGCCGGCCAGCGCCGCCAGCAGGCCCGACAGGGCGTAGATCGTCGTCTTCTCGAGATTGACGCGGATGCCCGACAGCCGGGCCACAACCTCGTTGCCGCCGACCGCATAGGTGTAGCGGCCGAAGCGGGTCCGGGTCAGGACGAGGCCGCAGACGGCGAAGACGACGCCCGCGATCACCACCGGCACCGGAATGCCGAGCAGATAGCCGCCGCCGACGCTCCAGAAGGCATCGGCCGCCGCACCGGTCCCGGTGGTGATCGGCCGCCCGTCGGTGAAGACCAGGGTGGCGCCGCGCAGCATGGTCATGGCGACCAGCGTGGCGACGAAGGGCTGCACGCCGCCGGTGCCGATGACGACGCCGTTGACGGCGCCCAGCCCGGCGCCCAGCAGCAGGCTGATGGGGATGGCGAGCCAGATCGACATGTCCCCCGCCACCAGCCAGGCGCACACCGCCCCGCAGAAGGCCAGGACCGAGCCGACCGACAGGTCGATGCCGCCCGACAGGATGACATAGGTCATGCCCACCGCGATCACCGCGTTGATCGAGGTCTGCCGCAGGATGTTCAGCAGATTGTCGACGGTCAGGAAGCTGGGGCTGAGGATGGCGACAACGGCCATCAGCACGATCAGGCCGACCAGCGGCTTGTTGCGGGACAGGAATCGTATCAGCATGGTCATCGTCGTCTCTCTTCCGGCGCTCATCCGATGGCGCAGGCCATGATCTTTTCCTGGGTTGCCTCGTCCCGGCCGAAGCGGCCGGTGATCCGCCCGCCGGCCATGACGAGGATGCGGTCCGACAAGCCCAGCAGTTCCGGCATGTCCGACGACATCAGCAGGATGCACAGGCCCTGGGCCTTGAGGCCGTTGATCAGGCCGTAGATTTCCCGGCGGGCGCCGACATCGACGCCGCGCGTCGGCTCGTCCAGGATCACGACCTTGGGCGACAGCATCAGCGCCTTGGCCAGCGAGATCTTCTGCTGGTTGCCGCCCGACAGCGTCCGCACCTCCGCCCCGATGCCGTGCGCCTTGACCGAGAAGGCGGCCATGAAGCGGTCGATGGCCGTGCGCTCGTCGGCCTGCCGGACGATGCCGGCCGGTCCGCAGAGCTGCGTGAGGGCGGCCAGCGACATGTTGGTGCGGATGGAGTGGGACTGGATCAGCCCCTCCGCCTTGCGGTCCTCGGGCACATAGGCGATGCCGGCGGCCACGCCGTCGCGGGGATGGCGCAGCCGCACCTCCGCCCCATCGACCAGGACGCGTCCGGCGCGCAGCCGGCTGGCGCCGAAGATCGCCTTGCCCAGTTCGGTCCGCCCGGCGCCCATCAGCCCGGCGAAGCCCAGGATCTCGCCGCCGGCGGCGGTGAAGCTGACGTCGTTCACCCCCTCGGCGCTCAAGCCTTCCACCGCCAGCCGTTCGGACCCGGCGGGGCAGGGCAGGTAGGGGTACTGGTCGGTGATGGAGCGGCCGACCATGTGGCGGATCAGTTCCCCCTCGTCGAGGTCGGCGACGGCGCTGCGGTGGACCATATGGCCGTCGCGCAGCACGGTGACGCTGTCGCACAGCGCGAAGATCTCGCCCAGCCGGTGCGAGATGTAGACGATGCCCTTGCCCTCCGCCTTCAGGCCGCGGATCACCTCGAACAGGACGGCGGTCTCGACATCGGTCAGGGCGTCGGTCGGCTCGTCCATGATGATGAGTTCGGCGTTCAGCGACAGGGCGCGGGCGATCTCCACCATCTGCTGCTGGCCGACGCTGAGGCTGCCGACCGACCGGTCCGGGTCGATGGACTGGCGCAGCCGCTGCAGCAGGGCCGCCGCCTCGCGCCGCATCCGGGCGCGGTCGATCAGGCCCAGCCGGTTCACGGGCTCGCGCCCCAGCCAGATGTTGTCGGACACCGAAAGATGCGGCAGCAGGTTCAGTTCCTGGTGGATCATGGCGATGCCGGCGTCGATCGCCTGCCGCGGCGCGGTGAAGCTCACCGCCTGCCCGCGGAACATCATCGCCTTCGCCGAATCCGGCGGGATGATGCCGGTGACGATGCGCATCAGCGTCGATTTGCCGGCGCCGTTCTCGCCGATCAGCGCCATGACCTCGCCGGCGCGCAGGCGGAAATCCACCCCGTCCAGCACCGTGACGCCGTTGAACCCCTTGCCGACCCCCCGGAGGTCGAGCAGGAACCCGGTTTCTGGGTCCATGTCAGCCTCGCGGATCAGAAGGTTACGCCGGAATAGAGCAGGATGTTGGCGTAGGGGGAGCATTCGCCCGTGCGCACCACGGCGGCCGAGCCGGCGGTCAGCCGCTTGAACTCCTCATGCGGAACCTCGTCCAGGGCAATGGCACGGCCCTGGGCCGCCGCCATGCGATCCAGCCGTTCGGCCAGTACGGCGCGCAGGGACGGATTCACCGCCGCCATCTCCGCCGCGATCACCGCGCGCTCGACCATCATTTCCCCGGCGACCGCGTCGAGGACCTGGAGGAAGGAGGGCAGGCCGGGCGTCACCGCCAGATCGATGCGCTCCGGACCGGCGGGGATCGGCAGTCCGGCATCGGCGATGGTCAACGCCTGGGTGTGGCCCAGCGACGCGACGGCGTGGCTGAGCGGGGCATTGAGAAGGCCGATCCGTTTCATGGCAAAGCGGGCTCCAACAGGGCGGGACAGCGGGAGCCTAGCGTCGTCGAAACGTTTGCGCAAACGTTTGCGGTGCTGCGGCGCACCAATTCGGTGCCGCAGCGCGGTGCAGTGCTGGTCCGGCGTCCGTGTGCCGGTTCACCGCGGCATGCGGCTTTGCGGAGTCTGGTAGACCTCGCTGAAATGCGTGCGGAACAGACGCATGGCCGGCGTCAGCTCGACCCCTTGGCGCCAAGCCAAGCCGACATCCATTGCCGGAACCCGCTCACGCATGATGATCGTCTCGATGCGTTTGCCTTCCAGCGACCATGGCCGGTAGACCATGTCGGACAGGATGGTCACGCCCTGGCCGTTGGCGACCGTTGAGCGCACGGCTTCGATCGACGAGGTGCGCAGCCGCACGTTGGGGCGGAAGGGGGAGGCGCTCCAGTAGCGGGTGGTCCAGTGGGCGGCCTCGTCGACGGTCAGCATGATGTAGGGATGCTCGGCCACATCCTGCAGCCCGACGGAATCGAGTTCCAGCAGCCGGTGCCCGGCCGGCACCCACAGGCGCCGCTGGCTTCCGATCAGCGTTTCGGTCGTCAGCTCCGGATTGCTGATGTTGGAGGTCAGGACCACCGCCATGTCGAGCCGGCCGGTGATCAGATTGTCCTCGATCATCT
Source organism: Azospirillum sp. VT-I1 (assembly GCF_055698305.1). Lineage (NCBI taxonomy): Bacteria > Pseudomonadati > Pseudomonadota > Alphaproteobacteria > Rhodospirillales > Azospirillaceae > Azospirillum > Azospirillum sp. VT-I1. The sequence goes on from NZ_CP168804.1 coordinate 385,252, forward strand.
CGCGCGTCAGCTCGTGGATGTGGATGCGCAGGTTTGGGTAGCGCCGCTCCAGCCGCTCCAGATGCTGCGGCAGGAAGTATCCGAGAACCGTATAGCTGGCTCCGATGGACAGGCTGCCGGCGACCTCCGCCGCTGTATCGGCCGGATGCAGCGCCTCCTCCACGCTCGCCATGATGCGATGGCTCGCGGCCAGGAAACGGCGGCCGGTGTCGGTCAGCTCCATCCCCTGGGCGGTGCGGACGAACAGCCGTCCACCGACCTCCGCCTCCAGTTCCTTGATGGCGGAGGTGATCGCGGACTGGGAAATCGACAGCTCGCGCGCCGCACGCGACACCTGCCCCAGATTGGCGGTGGCGATGAAATATTTCACGTGGCGGAAATTCAGCATGGTTAGCCCCGGATTTTCACATGGCCGGATATCGAAAAATCAGAATATGCCTAAATCCTGCACGGGCCAAGTTTGCTCAAGAACGGCGGATTTTCGCGATGATGCCCGATTTTCAGGCGGAATCGGACAGCGGAAAAACAGATAAAGCAATCTCAGAAATTAGAAATTGCAAAGGGCAGCGAACAACATACGCTCATATGGCAAGGCAGCCATTCCACGGACTCATCCCTGGGGCTCAGCGCCCCTGGTTCCGTAAGCAAGCAAGGGAGTAAGGCGTTGGCTCGTACAATGGTCGATCTCAACTGTGACCTCGGCGAGGGGTACGGCCAGTGGACGCTCGGCGAAGCCTCCGACGACGCGTTGATGGACCTCATCAGCTCGGCCAATGTCGCCACCGGCTTCCATGCGGGCGATCCCAACCTGATGGATCGCGTGGTGCGGCTGGGGGTCGAGCGCGGCGTGGCCCTGGGCGCCCACCCCGGCTACCGGGACCTGCAGGGCTTCGGCCGCCGCGTCATCCAGGCCAAGCCCGAGGAGTTGGTGAACGACATCCTCTATCAGGTCGGCGCGCTGCGCGAATTCGCCCGCCGCCACGGCACCCGGCTGCAGCATGTCAAGCCGCATGGCGCCCTTTACATGGAGGCGGCGAAGGACGAGACGCTGTCGCGTCTGATGGTCGAGGCGCTGCTGAAGTCCAGCCCCGACACGCTGCTGTTCTGCATGGACGTGTCGAAGACCTGCGCCGTTGCCGAGGCGGCCGGCCTGCCGGTCATCCGCGAATTCTACGCGGATCGCGACTATGACCGCAGCGGCTCCATCGTCTTCGCCCGCCGCATGCGGCCGCTCGACCCGGCGGAGGTCGCCGACAAATGCGTCCGCGCCTGCCGCGACGGCAAGGTGCGGACGGTGGAGGGCGACGACATCGACATCGCCTTCGACTCGATCTGCTTCCACTCCGACACGCCGGGCGCGCTCGCCATCGGAACCGCCGTGCGCGACGCCCTGCTGAAGGATGGTCTGCGCATCGTCGCGGCCGCCGATCTGGTCGCCCAGACGCGCTGACATCCTCCGGTCTTTTCAGTCCCGCCTCCAGACAGCCCGTTGAAGAAGGAATGTTTCGATGCCCGAGATCCGCTCCCCCTTCCCGGTTCCTTCTACCGGCGCCCCGCCCCCGGCCAGCCGCCCTTCAAGGAGGTCGGCGACCGGGTGGAGCCGGGCGACGTCATCGGCCTCGTCGAGGTGATGAAGAGCTTCAACGAGATCCGCGCCGATGTCGGCGGCACCATCCTGAGCTTCGCGGTGGAGGATGAGGAGCCGGTAATGGCCGGCGCCGTCCTCGTCGAGCTGGAAGGCTGACGGCGATGACGATCCGTCGCCTGTTCGTCGCCAACCGCGGCGAGATTGCGGTGCGGATCATCCGCGCCGCCAAGAGCCTGGGGATCGGGACGGTCCAGGCCTATTCCGAAGCCGACCGCGACATGCTGGCGGTCAAGCTGGCCGACGAGGCGGTCTGCGTCGGCCGTCCGGCCGCCCGGCATTCCTATCTCGATGCGGCGGGGCTGGTGGCCGCCGCGCGGAAAGCCGGCTGCGATGCCGTCCATCCCGGCTACGGCTTCCTGTCGGAGAATGCCGACTTCGCCGAGATGGTGGAGAGCTTCGGCATGGTCTTCGTCGGTCCGAAGCCCGACACCATCCGCCGCATGGGCGACAAGGCCGCCGCCCGCGAGGCCGCCATCGCCGCGGGGGTGCCGGTGGTGCCCGGATCGCAGGGCCGCGTCGCCGATGTCGATGCAGCGCTCGCCGCTGCGGAAACCATCGGCTATCCGGTGATGATCAAGGCGGCGGCCGGCGGCGGTGGGCGCGGCATCCGCATCGCCGAGACTCCCGACGAGCTGCGCCGCCTCGCCCCGCAGGCCCAGTCGGAGGCCCAGGCCGCCTTCGGTGATGGCGGGCTCTATCTGGAACGGGTGATCCAGAATGCCCGCCACATCGAGGTGCAGATCCTCGGCGACGGTACCCGCGCCATCCACTGTTTCGAGCGCGAATGCTCGCTGCAGCGCCGCCGCCAGAAGGTGTGGGAGGAGGCGCCTGCCGCCTGCCTGGACGAGGCAACCCGCGCGCGGCTCTGCGCCTCGGCGGTGGCGCTGGCCGAAAGCGTCGGCTACCGCGGTGCCGGCACGCTGGAATATCTCTACGACGAGCCGACCGGCGCCTTCTACTTCATCGAGATGAACACCCGCATCCAGGTCGAGCATCCGGTGACCGAGATGATCACCGGCATCGATCTGGTGGCGGCGATGATCCGCATCGCCGGGGGCGAGCCGCTGCCCGTCACCCAGGATCAGGTGACGCGGTCCGGCCACGCCATCGAGGTGCGCATCAACGCCGAGGATCCGGCCGCCGGCTTCCTGCCCAGCCCCGGCACCATCGAAAGCCTGTCGGTGCCGGCCGATCCGGAGGTCCGTTTCGACGGCATGATCTACGAGGGCTATACGGTTCCGCCCTTCTACGACTCCCTGCTCGGCAAGCTGATCGTGCACGGCGCAACGCGGGACGAAGCCATCGACCGCATGGCGGCGGCGCTGGAGGGCTTCGCCGTCACCGGGCTGAAGACCACCGTCCCGCTGCACAAGGCGCTGGCCGCCGACCCGGATGTCCGGGCGGGCAGGGCGCACACCCGGTTCCTGGAAGGCTGGCTGGCTGGGAACCCCGCATTCGATCCCCAGAAGGCCGCGTAATAGGAGCACCGGATGCAGACCCGCTATTCCTACGGTGGCGACGAGCACATCTTCGTCGAGATGGACGAGGAGATGTCGCTCGAAGCCTTCTTCAAGAGCATGTCGATCACCAATGCGGTCCGGGCCGCACACATCGACGGCATCACCGAGATCTGCCCGGCCAACGGCAGCTTCCAGATCAAGTTCGACCCCGACCGCATCGCCCCGGACGAGTTGATGGGCCGGCTGCGCGCGCTGGAACAGGCGGCGGACAAGGCGGAGAAGCGGCTGGAGACCCGCATCGTCGAGGTGCCGGTCTTCTATCGCGATCCCTGGACCACCGAAACGCTGATGCGCTTCCGCGAGCGGCACCAGGACCCGCAGAGCACCGATCTGGAATACGCCGCCCGGATGAACGGTTACGACACGGTGGAACAGTTCATCCACGCCCACCATGCCTCGCCCTGGTTCGTGTCGATGGTGGGGTTCGTCGCCGGCCTTCCCTTCCTCTACCAGCTGGTCGAGCGGTCGCGGCAGATCCAGGTGCCGAAATATTTGCGCCCGCGCACCGACACGCCCAAGCACACCATCGGCCATGGCGGCTGCTTCGGCTGCGTCTATTCGGTGCGTGGCGCCGGCGGCTACCAGATGTTCGGCATCACGCCGATGCCGATCTACGACCCCACCCAGAAGGTCTCCTACCTGCGCGAGTTCATGGTGTTCTTCCGCCCCGGCGACATCGTGAAATGGAAGCCGATCGACCGCGAGGAATACGACGCCATCACCGCCGACGTCGCGGCCAACCGCTACGAACCGCGCATCCGCAAGGTCACCTTCGATCTGGACGGCTTCAACGCGGACATCGACGGCACCAACCAGCGGCTGATGGAGACCCTCCATGGCGTTTAAGGTTCTCAACCCCGGCCTGCTGACCACCGTCCAGGATCTCGGCCGGCCCGGCTATTTCCATCTCGGCATCCCGATGTCGGGGGCGATGGACCGTTACGCGCTGCGTGCCGCCAACCTGCTGGTCGGCAATCCGGAAGGGGCGGCGGCGCTGGAGGCGGTCTTCATGGGGCCGCATCTGGAATTCGAGGTGGACGCCACCGTCGCCGTCACCGGCGCCGACCTGCCGGCCCGCGTCGATGGCGAACCCCATCCGGCCTGGACCGCCTTCCCGGTGCGCGCCGGACAGGTTCTGTCCTTCGATTATCTGAAGGGCGGCGCCCGCGCCTACATCGCGATCTCCGGCGGCATCGACACCCCGCCGGCGCTGGGCAGCCGCTCCACCTACATCATCGGCGCACTCGGCGGCTATCACGGCCGGGCGCTGGCGGCGGGCGACATGGTGCCGCTGGGCAAGCCGGGCGCACTGCGGCACGGCACCGAGGTGCCCGACGCCCTGCGCCGGACAGTGGGCAAGAGCGCCGAGCTGCGCGTGCTGCCCGGCCTCTACTGGCGCCTCATCACCGAGGAGGCCGGGCGCAACTTCTTCGAGGACAGCTGGAAGGTGGCGCCGGAAGCCGACCGCATGGGCTACCGGTTCCGCGGCGGGCGCCCCTTCACCTTCGAGCCGCGCGAACAGCCCTTCGGCGCCGGCTCCAACCCGTCCAACATCGTCGATGCCTGCTATCCCTACGGCTCGATCCAGGTGCCGGGCGGTACCGAGCCCATCGTTCTGCACCGCGACGCCGTATCCGGCGGCGGCTATTTCACGCTGGGCGCGGTGATCTCCGCCGACATGGACCTGATCGGCCAGATGCAGCCCCACACCGGCGTCCGTTTCGTCAAGGTCGACATGGATCAGGCGCTGGCTGCCCGCGCCGAAGAAGCCGGTCGCCTGGCCCGCCTGCGCGAAGCCCTGGCCTGACCGGAAGGGAGGCGGCACCCCGTCCGCCGCCTCCCTCCTTTTTAAACATCCCCAATCCGTCCCATCCCATGCCGTGGAGACCACCCGCATGAACGACCTCGCTCGCGCTCTTGTCGCCGCCACAGTTCTTGGAAGCAGCCTCGCCGCCGCCGGCCCGGCATCCGCCGCGGAGTGGTTCCCCTATCCGGCGGTGGAGGTGACGCCCGCCTTTTCCGCCGACGGCAGGCCGAAGGACATCTCCTACAGCCCGCTGCCCAAGGCGGCGAAGAAGTGGGACATCTGCGTGTCCTTTCCGCACATGAAGGACGCCTACTGGCTCGGCGTCGATTACGGCGTGGTGGAGGAAGCCAGACGGCTGGGGGTGAAGGTCACCGTGGTGGAAGCCGGCGGCTACACCGAGCTGAACAAGCAGATCAGCCAGATCGAGGATTGCGTCGCCCGTGGCGCCAATGCCGTGGTGATCGGCGCCATCAGCTTCGACGGGCTGAACAATCTGGTGGCGGAGCTGGCGAAGAAGAACATTCCGGTGATCGACGTCATCAACGGCATCTCCTCCCCGGCGCTGACCGCCAAGTCCCTGGTGTCCTTCCACACCATGGGGGCGGAGGCCGGCCGCTACCTCGCGGCGAAGCATCCCGCCGGCAGCCCGCCGGTGAAGGTCGGCTGGTTCCCCGGCCCGGCCGGTGCCGGCTGGGTCGAGGCTGCCAACAAGGGCTTCATGGAGGCGGTGGCCGGCTCCGCCGTGCAGGTGCTGGAACCGCGATACGGCGATACCGGCAAGGAGGCGCAGCTGCGGCTGGTCGAGGATGCGCTGCAGGCCACGCCCGACATCAAGTACATCGCCGGCACCGCCGTGACCGCCGAGGCGGCGCAGGGCTTGCTGCGGGAGCGCGGGCTGACCGACAAGGTCGGTCTGATCGCCTTCTACATGACGCCCGGCGTCCACCAGGGCATCAAGCGCGGCTTCATCCAGGCGGCCCCGGCCGATTCGATGGTCATCCAGGGCCGGATCGCCATCGATCAGGCGGTGCGGGCGCTGGAGAAGGCCGATCTGGTCCGCCATGTCGGCCCGAAGATCTTCGTCGTCGACAAGAGCAATGTCGGCAGCGTGCCGCGCGACGCCATCCTGCCGCCGGACAATTTCTCCCCGGTTTTCAGCGTGAAGTGAGGCTGTTTCCCCCGTCGCCGGCTTCCCGATGGGGCCGGCGGCGGGGGCCATCCGGAGTGTGCGCATGTCCCCTCCCGTCCTGATCCGGACCGTCGCCCTGACCAAGCGCTATCCCGGCGTCACCGCGCTGGACCGCGTCGATTTCGACCTGCGCCCCGGCGAGGTGCATGTGCTGTTCGGGGAGAACGGCGCTGGTAAATCGACCCTGATCTCGCTGCTGGCCGGGGTCTCCGCCCCCAGCGAGGGCGAGATTCTGCTGCGCGGCCGGCATGTCCGCTTCACCGGCGTCGCCGATGCCCGCGCCGCCGGCATCTCCGCCGTCTTCCAGGAATTCTCGCTGGTCCCGACCCTGACGGTGGCGGAGAACCTGTTCCTGGGCGACGAGCCGATGAGCGGCCCATTTCTCGACCGCCGGGCGATGCGGCGCAAGGCCGCCGCCCTGTTCGCCGAGCTTGATTTCGCCATTGATCCGAAACGGCTGGTCGCCACGCTGAGCCGCGCCGAACAGCAGATGGTGGAGATCGCCAAGGCCCTGCACGGCGAGGTCGGCATCCTGATCCTCGACGAGCCGACGGCCTCGCTGACCGACCGGGAGGTCGATCATCTGTTCGCGGTGATCGCGCGCATGAAGGCGCGTGGCGTCGGCATCGTCTACATCTCGCACCGGATGCAGGAGTTCGCCCGCATCGCCGACCGCGTCACCGTCCTGCGCGACGGACGGCGGATCGGCACCGTGGCGATGGCCGACACCAGCGAGGCGGCCCTGCTTGAGATGATGGCCGGCCGCGCCATCGCCGAAATCTACCCGTCCATTGCCCGCAACCCCGGTCCGGTCCTGCTGCGGACGGAGGGGCTGCGGGCGTGGGGCGTTCATGGCGTCGATCTGGAGGTCCGCGCGGGCGAGGTGCTGGGCGTGGCCGGCCTCGTCGGCTCAGGCAAGTCGCGCAGCTTCCGGGCGCTGATGGGGCTGCTGCCCATCCAGGCGGGGCGGGTGACCGTCCGGGGGCGCGACCTCACCGGTGCGGCGACCCGCGAGCTGATGCGTGCGGGCCTCTGCTATGTGCCGCCCGACCGCAAGACCGAAGGGTTGCAGCTGGCCTTCAGCACGCGGGACAATCTGGCCCAGGGGGAACTGGCCGGCACGCCGGGCCGCTTCGGCCTGCTGCCCTGGCGGCGCATCCGCAAGCGTTGCGAGGCGACCGCCGAACGGGTCGAGCTGCCGGCCGCCTATCGCGGCCGGGCCGTCGGAAAGCTGTCGGGCGGCAACCAGCAGAAGGCGCTGTTCGGCCGTGCGCTCGGCCGCGACTACGACCTTTACATCTTCGACGAGCCGACCGTCGGCGTCGACATGGGCGCTCGTGCCGCCATCTACCGCCTGATCCGCGAACTGGCCGAGGCCGGCAAGGCGGTGGTCGTCATTTCCTCCGACCTGCCGGAGGCGATGAACCTCGCCCACCGCCTGCTGGTCTTCGCCCATGGCCGCATCGCCGCCGAACTGGAAGGCGACGCCATCACCGAGACGGCCATCCTTTCCCACTTCTTCGATCCCGTTCCGTCGGCTGCCATCCCGCCGGTCCCCACCATCGACCAGGAAGCGAGACTGCCCGCATGAGCGCCACCTCATCCGCCGCATCGCCGTCCTCCGGCACCGCCCCGGCCACCACCACCGTCCGGCTGCGCGCGGCCGGGCGGGCGCTGTTCATCCGCCTGGGCGTGCTGCCCTTCTTCCTGGCGGCGGCGCTGATCGTGTTCACGCTCGCCTCCGACCGCTTCCTGACCGCCGACAATCTCGTCAACGTGATGCGCCAGTCGGTCTATCTGGTTCTGGTGTCGCTGGGTCAGATGACGGTGCTGATCACCGGCGGGTTCGATCTCGCGGTCGGGGCGACCGTCGCCCTCACCTCCGTGGTGTCGGCGCTGGCGATGGCGGCACTCGCCACGATGTTCCCGGATTCCCCGGCCCTGGTGATCGCGCTGGGCGCGCTGGCCGGTTTCGCGGTGGCGGCGCTGGTCGGTCTGGCGAATGGCGCCGGCGTCGCGCTGTTCGGCGTCTCGCCCTTCATCATGACGCTGGGCGTCAGTTCCGTGGCGGCGGGCGGATCGCTGTTCCTGACCGGCGGCGTCCCGGTGTCCGGCCTGCCGGTGGAGTTCGCCGAGCTGTTCGGCTTCGGCCGCTGGATGGGCATTCCGGTGCCGGTGCTGGTCGCCGCCGTGGCGGTCGCGGTCGCCTGGGTCGTCATGACGCGCACCAGGATCGGCGCCCACCTCTATGCCGTCGGCGGCAACATCAAAGCCGCCAGACTGTCGGCCATCGACACCGGGCGCACGCTGATCGTCGCCTATGTCCTGTGCGCCCTGATCGCGGCGCTGACGGGCCTGTTGCTGACGGCCCGGGTGGAATCGGGAGAGGCCAATCTGGGCGGAACGCTCGCCCTGGAGTCCATCGCCGCCTGCGTGATCGCCGGCGTGTCGCTCCGCGGCGGCATCGGCCGGGTGGAGACCGTCGTGCTGGGCGCCCTGTTCATCGTGCTGGTCCAGAACGGCATGAACCTGGCGCAGGTCGGATCCTATCTGCAGATGGTGCTGCTGGGCGGGCTTCTGATTCTCGCGGTGATCTTCGATCAGATCCGCTACCGCATGATGATGGACGCCTGATTCCATCGCGTCACGGACGATGTTCTCCGTTGACGGCAGGGGCGTCTTCGGAATGCCCGGCCGGGGGATCGCGTGACGCTCGGCCAGGGGACCTCCCCATCACGCTCGACAAGCCGCTGCCCGGCCTGCCGCCGGTGGCGGAATCCGCGTGAGGGTGGAGGGTGTGTTTCATCGTTCTTGAGTGGGAGGTGGGTTTCAAAGGCCCGGAACGACCCCATCTCTACGGCTCCCGGCCATGGCCGGGCTGGCGGTTCCCGTACCGGCCCCTGAACCCACGAAGAGGAAGGGAACGATGAGCAATCTGAGCAAAGTTCTCGGCGTCATATTGGCCAATGGCCTTGCCGGCCGCACCGGCCGGGGGCCGGCCTTTGCCGCCGCGATGCCTCTGCTCCTTGGCAAGAAGGGCAAGAAGAAAAAGAAATATTACGGACACGGCTATGGCATGCCGCATGGACCGGCCGCGGGGATGGGCGGGCTGGCGGGCGGATTTGCCGGCGGGCACGGATCGGGACTGCTTCAGAAGGCGGGTCTCGCTTCGCTCGCCTATCTCGCCTACCGCGCCTATCAGGAAAGCCAGAAGCCGGCCATGTCCGGACAGACATCCGGACCGCAGCCTCCTCCTCCGGCCGCGAGCGGACCGCTGGGGGGCATTCTCAACCGGCTCGGGCTGGGCGGGGCGCTCGGCGGCGCGCTGGGCGGTGCAATGGGGGGCACCACGCGCGGCAGTGTGATGGGTGGCGGCGTGATGGGCGGCGGCATGGGTGGCGGCGCCGGAATGGGCGGCCTCGGTGACCGTCTCGCCGGGGTGCTGCGTGGCGGCACGCCGGAACCCGATCTGGGCGACGCCAAGGCGCTTCTGCTGATCCGCGCCATGATCGCCGCGGCGAATGCGGACGGCCGGATTTCCCCCGACGAACAGCGCCGCATCCTCGACAGCCTGGACGCCGCCCAGGCCGATCTGGAAGACCGGCGGATCGTCGAGGCGGAGTTGCGGTCGCCGCGCCCGATGGACGACATCGTGCGCGAGGTGCGCGACCCGGAAACGGCGGAGCAGGTCTATCTCGCCTCCGAGCTGGCGGTGCGCGGCGGCAGCGAGGTCGACCGCCAGTATCTGGCCTACCTCGCCGCCCGCCTCGGCCTGCCGGAGGACCGGCGCCGGGAGCTGGATTCTATGGTGTGACCCGCGCGCTTGCCGTCAGGGGCGTGCCGGCGGGTCGATGACGATGCGCACCGGTACGCCCTTGGCGGCGGGGGTCTCCGACGCCTCGTCGTGATACCAGAGCGGGATCAGCGGGTTCATCTCCGGGTAATAGCCGCCGATGCAGCCGCGCGGCAGGCGGAAGGGCGTGACCGTCAGCCCGTCGACCCGGCGGTCCACGCCGTCGCCGGCATCGCCGGCAAGCCCGACCACCTGACCCTCCCACAGCCCGGCGGCGGCGATGTCGGCCGGGTTCATCAGCAGAACGTCGCGCGTGCCCTCGATCCCGCGCAGCCGGTCGGAATAGCCGTAGATCGTCGTGTTGAACTGGTCGTTGGACCGCATGGAGATCAGCCGGAAGCGGCCTGGCGCATCGTCGAACCCGATGGCGCGCAGCTGTCCCGGCGGGGTGAAATGGGCCTTGCCCGACGGGGTCTTCCAGATGCGTTCGCGGGCGGGATTGCCGCGGTAGAAGCCGCCCGGCGTGAAGACCCGTTCGTTGAAACGGTGGAACTGGTCGGGATAGGTCTCCTCGATCAGGGCGCGGATGCGGCGGTAGTCGGCCACCCATTCGTCCCATTTGACCTTCGGGTTGGGCGGCAGGGTCGCCTTGGCCATGCCGGCGACGATGGCGACCTCCGATTTCAGATGCGGGCTGGCCGGCGTGTTGTTGCCGAGCGAGCCGTGGATGCAGCTCAGGCTGTCTTCCATCGTCACCGCCTGGGCGCCGCTTTCCTGCAGATCCTCTTCCGACCGGCCGAGGCAGGGCAGCAGGAAGGCGACCTCGCCGTTGATCAGGTGGCTGCGGTTCAGCTTGGTCGCGATCTGAACCGTCAGGCGCATGCGGGGCCATGCCGCCTCCATCCGGTCGCGCTCCGGGATGGCACGGACGAAGTTGCCGCCCAGCCCGATGAAGGCCCTCACCTCGCCCGACAGGATCTTCTCGCAGGCCTTGACGGTATTCAGCCCCTCCTTGCGCGGCGGCTCGAAGCCGAACTGGTCGGCCAGCCGGTCGAGCGGCACCAGCTCCGGCTTTTCGGAGATGCCGACGGTGCGCTGTCCCTGCACGTTCGAATGGCCGCGGACCGGCGAGACACCGGTGCCGTCGCGCCCGATGTTGCCCTTCAGCAGCCAGAGATTCACCAGGGCCGCCAGCGTCTCGGACCCGCGCACATGCTGGGTCAGGCCCATGCCGTACATGGCGATGGAGCGGTCGGCCTCGACGTAGATGTCGGCGGCCTGCTTCAGCTCCTCGCGGGTCAGGCCGGATTCCCGTTCGATCTCGTCCCAGCCGACGGCCTCCACCCGCGCCTTCATCTCCTCGAAGCCGACGGTGTGCTGGACGATGAAGTCGGGGTCGATGACATGCCGCTTCTGCCCGGACCAGCGCGCCTCCTCTGCCGCCAGCACATGCTTGATGAGGCCGGTGATCGCGGCGATGTCGCCGCCGGCCTTGACCTGGAAATAGAGCGTCGAGATCTGCGTGTCCTTGCCGGTCAGCATCTCCAGCGGGCTCTGCGGGTTGCGGAAGCTCTCCAGGCCCTTTTCGCGCACGGGGTTGAAGGTGACGATCCGCGCGCCGCGCTTCACCGCCTGCTGCAGCGGGTGGAGCAGGCGCGGGCTGTTGGAACCGGTGTTCTGCCCGAAGAAGAAGATGGCGTCGCAGCTGTCGAAATCGTCCAGCACGCAGGTGCCGACCGGCGATCCGATGACCTTCTTCAGCCCGACCGAGGTCGTCTCGTGACACATGTTGGAGCTGTCGGGCAGGTTGTTGTGCCCGTACAGCCGCGCGAACAGCGCGTAGAGGTAGGAGGTTTCCAGGCTGGCGCGGCCGGAGGCGTAGAAGACCGCCTGCTCCGGATCAATCGCCCGCAGTTCCGCACCGATGGCGGCAAAGGCCTCCTCCCAGCTGCAGGGCACATAGCGGTCGCCGGCGCGATCGTAGCGCATGGGGTGGGTCAGCCGCCCCTGCTGTTCCAGGTCGTAATCCTTCCAGCCCTTCAGTTCGCTGACGCTGTGCCGGGCGAAGAAGTCCGGCGTGCAGCGTCGGCTGGTCAGTTCCCAGATCGTCGCCTTGGCGCCGTTCTCGCAGAATTCGAAGGTGTGCGGCTTGGCCGGCTTTCCCCAGGCGCAGGACACGCACATGAAGCCGCCGGGCTTGTTCTGCCGGCGCAGCGTATCGAGCACGGCGGGTGTCGGCAGCTCGTCGCCCAGGATCCGGGCCATGGAGCCGACCGAGCCCCATCCGCCGGCGGGCTTGTCGTAATGCGGGGTGTTCTCGTCGTCCGACAGGCCGTCGATGCTCATGGCGCGGGTCTTTCAGCGATTGGTCTAAAGGTCAGGACGGGCTGATCTTTGGGAGCGGGGTGGCCGCCGTCTTCCTGGTAGGTCCAACCGGCCGGGCGGCGACAGGTTCCGCAGGACCGTCCGGCGGCGGAAGCGGCTGCTCTCCCTCCCGCCCACGCTACCGCAACGGCGTAAGTCCTCCGTTGAGCGGGGCCCGGGCGTAATGGAGCCGGGCCGGTCCTGTTGGCAGGAAGACAGGCCCCCGCGACGAGCCCAGCGCCGTGCGCGGAGCCGCCTGGGGGAAAACCCCCGGGACTGAATCCTCAGGTCAGTGGAGAACCATCCATGCCCAACGCCAAAGACAACCTGATCGCGTGGCTGCGCGATGCCCATGCCATGGAAAGCCAAGCGGTCGAGATGCTTGAGCGTCAGGTCGACCGCATCAAGAACTATCCGGAAATGCTGGCGAAGGCCCAGGAGCACATCGACGTCTCCAACCGTCAGGCGGAACGGCTGAGCCAGTGCCTGCAGTCGCTCGGCAGCAGCACCTCTTCGATCAAGACCGGCGTCGGCATGCTGATCGGCAATGCGCAGTCGCTGTCGGGCGTGTTCGCCGACGACGAGATCGTGAAGGCCGGGATCTTCAACTATGCCTTCGAGCATTTCGAGATCGCCAACTACCGCGCCCTGATCGCTGCCGCCAACCGCGCCGGCGAGACGGAGATCGCCCGCACGCTGCAGCAGAGCCTGGACGAGGAGATCGAGATGGCCTCGTGGCTGGAGCAGCGGCTGCCGCAGGTCACCGAAACCTTCCTGACGCGCCAGGAAGCCGGGGCGCCCGCCGAAGCGAAGCGCTGACCGGACAGGCACCCACCGACCGGACGCAGGGAGCCGGGCCATGCGGCCCGACTCCCTGCTTGCCGATTCCCGGATCAGTTCTTCTGCTGTTCGCTGGTCCGCCGGACCTCCGGCTTGGACAGCACGGTCCGCAACAGGTCGGCGTTCCTGCGGGCTTCCTGCATCTGCTGGTCCCAATTGGCGGCGAGATGGGTCTGGCCACGCTCCCTGGCGTGGCCGGCAAGCCGCCGGAACAGCTCCACGCGGTCCTCGTGGGTGCGCAGGGCGACCCAGAGAGCATTCTCCATCGCCTCTGCCTGCGCTTCCTGCATGCTTTCCGGGCTGTAGGCATGGCCGATATGGCAACGGAAGCGCAGGACCGCACCGTCACGGATCTCGGACAGGCCGCCGCCGCATTCGGGACAGGACAGGGTGGTCGGCTTGCCGACCGTCTGGGTATCGTCTGACATGGTGGTGAACTCCTGCTCGGCGATCCGCGCTTCCGTTGCGATATCGAGCGGGGTCGGCGGGCTTGGGGGAGCCGGCTCGGCGGAAAGCCGGGCGAGCAGGGCCGGCATCCTGTCCAGCGGCAGGATATGGTCGACCTCGCCGCGCTCGATGGCGCTCAGGGGCATGCCGGGCCATTCGGCCTCGGCAGGGTCCTGGGCGACGCCGACCCCACCGCAGCGGCGGATCGCCCGCAGCCCGGAGGCGCCGTCGTCCAGCGTGCCCGACAGCACGATGCCGATTACGCGGCTGCCGAAGGCCACGCCGGCGGAACGGAACAGCGGATCGACGGCGGGCCGGGTCCGGTTCTCACGCGGGCCGCGGCGGATCAGCACGCGGTCGCGGTGGACCAGCAGATGATGGTCGGGCGGCGCCACATGGATGTGGCCCGGCCGGATCGGCTCGCCGTCGCCGGGATGGAAGGCCGGAAGCCAGCCGACGCGGTCTAGCAGGAGCGGCATAGTGCTGCGCGCGGTCGGCGACACATGGACGACGACGAACACGGTCGGCGCAAACCCCTTAGGCATGCCGCCGAACAGCCGCCTGAGCGCCGCCAGCCCGCCGGCCGATGCGCCGATCGCAAGGATGTCGCATTTGTCCATCGAACTAGAACAATGCGCGATTTGCTGCGTTGCGCCGTGCGCATAATATTTCCGGGCATCCTCCCGACGATTCACGAACGGAGCCTAGGACCTCGCGCCGCTTGAGCGGAGTGGGTACAGGCGATTATGCTCGGCCCCACACGGTGGCAATGCAGAACGATGACGAAGAATACGGACGAGCCCGACGGCGATTTCAACGACCTGATCCGTCATATCCAGGAAAGCCGCGGGATCGACTTCCGCGGATACAAGCGCACCAGCCTGGAGCGGCGCATCCGTCGGCGGATGGAGGAGGTCGGCTGCGACAGCTTTGCGGCCTATCATGCGTTCCTCGAGGCCGATCCGCAGGAATTCATCGACCTGCTGAACACCGTGCTGATTAACGTCACCTCCTTCTTCCGCGACAGCGAGTCCTGGGACGTGCTGCGGCGCGACGTCGTTCCGCGCATTCTGGAGCGGAAGGGCGGCAACGCGCCAATCCGCGTCTGGAGCGTTGGCTGCGCCTCGGGCGAGGAGCCCTATTCGCTGGCGATGCTGTTCGCCGAGATACTGGGGACGGCGGAATTCTGCCGGCGGGTCAAGATCTACGCAACCGATCTGGACGACGCGGCCCTGAACACCGCCCGCCACGCCACCTATTCCGCGCGCGAGGTGGAGTCCGTGCCGCAGGCGCTGCTGGAGCGCTATTTCGAGCGGGCCAACGGTCATTACGTCTTCCAGCGCGAGCTTCGCAAATGCGTGATCTTCGGCCGCCACAATGTGGTCAGCGATGCGCCGATCTCCCGCATCGACCTGCTGATCTGCCGCAACCTGCTGATCTATCTGGAAGCCGACACGCAAGCCATCGTCTTGCCGCGCCTGCATTATGCCCTGGTCAATGACGGGTTCCTGTTCCTCGGCAAGGCCGAGACGCAGCTGGCGCGGTCGCGCATGTTCGAACCGGTCGATCTGAAGAGCCGCATCTTCATCAAGGTGCCGCAGGAATGGCGCCGCACCGCCGGCGGCAGCCTGGCGATGGCCAACGATGCCGGCAACCCGCGGACCAACCAGCATGCCCGCCTGCTGGAAAGCATCGTCGACAGCAGTTCGACAGGCTATCTGGCGGTGAATGCCGAAGGATCGCTGGTGTTCGCCAACACCCACGCCCGGCGCCTGTTCGAGGTCGAGGAAAGCGACATCGGCCGTCCGTTCCAGGATCTGAACATCTCCTACCGGCCGGCCGAACTGCGGAGCCGGATCGAAGAGGTGCGCAATTCCGGCCGCATGGTCCGCATCGAACACCAGTCCTTCACGCGGCCGGGGTCGGAACCGATGCGGCTGACCATCGAGGTGGCTCCGCTCTACAGCCGGGACGGCAAGCCCTTCGCCACGCTGCTCAGCTTCTTCGACACCAGTCGCATCTTCCTGCTTCAGCAGGAGATCGAGGCGGCGCAGGAAAGCCTCGAAACCACCATCGAGGAGCTTCAGTCCTCCAACGAGGAACTGGAGACGACCAACGAGGAACTCCAGTCCACCAACGAGGAGCTGGAGACGACCAACGAGGAACTCCAGTCCACCAACGAGGAACTGGAGACGATGAACGAGGAGCTGCGCTCCACCAACGAGGAGCTGGAGGTCACGAACGAGGAGATGCGGCGGCAGAGCGAGGAGGCCGCGGAATACCGGCGATACTCCGAATCGATCCTCCGCAGCATCGACGTCGGCATCATCGTTCTGGACGACAACCTGACCGTCCAATCCTGGAACCGCTGGAGCGAGAACATCTGGGGGCTGCGGAACGAGGAGGTGACTGGTGTGCCTTTCCTGGACCTCGACTTCGGCCTGCCGGTCCAGTCGCTGCGCCGGTCGCTTCAGGACATCCTGAAAACCCAGACCCCCGCCGAACCGGTGGAGATCGAGGCGATGGACCGGCGGGGACGCCGGATCAACTGCCGCATCCGCCTTTCCCCGCTGCTCTACGACAACCGCCTTGCCCGCGGTGCCGTCCTGATCATCGAGGACGTGACGGAGCGCGTGCGGGCAGACGCCTTCGCCGGCTATCTCGGCCGCATCGTCGGGGAATCGCTGAACGAGGTCTATTTCCTCGACCCCGTCACCTTCACCTTCCATCTGGTCAACAAGGGTGCGGAGGAAAAGCTGGGCTACTCGCTGGACGCCTTGCGCCAGATCGCCCTGCACGACCTGATGCCGGATCTGGATGCGATCGCCTTCACCAGACTGGTCGCTCCGCTGCTGCTGGGCGAGAAGGCGGAGATCGTTCTTGAGACGACGATCGAGCGCAGCGACGGCTCGGCACGCCCGGTCGAACTCTGCGTGCAGTATTTCGGCGAGGAGCAACCGCCGATCCTGGTGGTGCTCGCCCATGACGTGACGGAGCGGCAGCGCATCGGCCTGGACGGCAAAAGGGCCGACGCGACGTATGGTTGACCGGAAGGGTAGGTACTGAACGGCCGGGCAGTCTGGTCCCTGTCTAACAGTCATCCAGTCCTGGCCGTCGGTATTATTATCGGAACTTTGGTGGATGCAAATCGTTCAGACAATCGAATATCTGTTGGCGTAAACTGACCGCTTGATGCACCGTAGTTAGCCATTAGGTTGGAAGGAACATGGTGCCATGTCGGACACGCATGGTTTGAAGGCTGGCCGTGCCGCCAAGGCAAGGCCGTTGATCGTGCAGCCGCTTTGGGACCGGTTGGACCATGCGGTGATCGTGACCGACTGCAACCTTGCGGCCCCCGGCCCCACCATCCGTTACGTGAACCGCGCCTTTACCCGTCTCACCGGATACCGGGCGGACGAGGTGATCGGGCGGTCGCCCCGCATGCTGCAATGCGCCCGAAGCGACCGGGCGGTGATAGCGACCATCAGGCGCGACCTGCATGAAAGCGAGTTCTCCCGCGCCACGCTGGTCAACCGCCGCAAGGACGGCACCGAATATCTGTGCAGCCTCGTCATCACACCGCTGATCGGACCGACGGGCGAGACCGAGCATTTCATCTGCGTCGCGGACGACCTGAAGGAGGACCGTTCGGAATCGGCGTTCCAGCGTGTCTCGGCCGAACTGGAGCAGGCGCTGACGCTGGTCGAGGATTTGGAAAGGCGCCAGACCGAGGCGAACGACCTGATCGCGCGCCAGCAAAGCGATCTGGCGGCGCTGGCGGAACGGTACCGCGCCACATCCACCCAACTGGAGGAGGTGCAGGAGCGTCTGGCCCTGCGCGAGAGCGCGCTGGAACGCTCCAGCCTGGAGGCCCACCGGTCGGACAGCGAGCTGCACGCCTCGATGGAGGAACTGCGCGCGATGGACGAGGAACTGCGCGTCGCGCTGGAGCAGATGGAGGTGGCCAACGCACATCTCGCCCGCTCCAACGAGGAATTGCGCCGTCTTCAGGCCGCCGACGCCGACAAGCTTCAGCTGCTCGCCTCGGCCAGCCACGACCTGCGCCAGCCGGTGATGTCGATGGGCCTGTTCCTGGACGTGCTGCGCAGCCGCCTGGGCGAGGCCGAGCGTCCCCTGATCGGCGCGGGCTCATGGCCGCGCACGTCTCGATCCGCACCCTGCTGGAGGGCATGCTGGACACGGCGAGGCTCGATGCCGGCGCCCTGGACCCGATGATCGAGCCGGTTCAGATGCCGGTCCTGCTGGAGGTCATCCACGGCGAATTCTTGCTCCAGGCTGAAATGCGCGGGCTGCGGTTCCGCGTGATCCCCTGCGGCGAGACCGTGCTTAGCGACTCCCAGCTTCTGGAGCGGATCCTGCGGAACCTCGTTGCCAATGCTCTGAAGTACACCACCGGCGGCGGAATCCTGCTGGGCTGCCGCCGTCGCACCGATGCCGACGGCGAAAAACACCTGTGCATCGAGGTGTGGGACACCGGCCCCGGCATCGCCGAAAACAACCTGAGGACGATTTTCGAGGAGTTCCGCCAACTCGACAACCGCGACCGCGATCAGACGCGCGGTGTCGGGCTAGGGCTTGCGATCGTGTCGCGGCTGGCCAGACGCCTGAACCATCAGATCGCCGTGCGCTCTTGGCCCGGGCGGGGGTCCGTCTTTTCGGTGACGGTCCCGCTTGCGCCAAAGCCCAGTACCGGACAGGGAAGGGCAGGCGCCGCGCCCGCCGGCTGAGACGGCGGCGGGCGGGACCGGCCCCTCACCTTCGGCCCCTCACCTTCGTTTTGCGCAGGAACTATCCCCATGCACCTTTAGGTTCACGGAAGGGATGGTTCAACCTGCCCCTCTGTTGGCACTAAGGTTGCGATGCTGCCCCGTTCTTCGAAGGGTGTCGGTATTTTGGATCAATGAAAGGGAACAAACGTGGATCATCATGCTCAGCATGTCCATGGCTCCGCGGAGCTGGAACCGGTTTCCGACCGCCGGGGCCCGTCCGACGATCCCTTCAAGTTCCTGATCGTCGACGACCATGCCCTGGTCCGCTACGGATTGTCGCTGGCCCTGAAGCAGCGCTACGAGGGCGCCGTGATCGTGGAGGCAGGATCGCTGGCCGAGGCAATGCGCAAGGCCCGGTCGGAAAGCGACCTCACCGCCATTCTCTACGACCTGCAGATGGGCGACAGCGACGAGCATTGCGGTCTGGCGGACATGCTGGAAGCGGCGGGCGACGTGCCGCTGATCGTCGTGTCCGGGGCGACCGACGGCAACGTCATCGCGTCCTGCATCCGGGCCGGCGCCCGCGGCTTCGTCCATAAGGGTTGCGAAGGGGTGGTTCTGGATCAGGCGCTTCCCATCGTGCTGGAAGGCGGCATTTTCGCCCCGGCGCCGCCGGCCGCGCGCGACGGCCGACCGGTGCGCATCGCCATGACGGCCGCCGTGCCGGCGAAGTCGGACCTCGACGCCGTCAACGGCCTGACCGACCGCCAGCGCGAGGTGCTGCGGCTGCTTCTGGAAGGCCAGTCGAACAAGGAGATCGCCCGCGCCCTGGGAGTTCTGGAAGGCACGATCAAAGTGCATCTGCGTACGGTGATGCAGCGTCTGGGCGTGCGCAACCGCACCCAGCTGGCGCTCGCCACCATGCGTGCGGGGATCAAGCTGCAGTCCTGATCCCAACCGCGGTCCACCGACGCCGTCCCTATGCCGCAGTCGGGCCGATCCCGCGCTGCTGGGCGGCGTCCAGCAGGCTTATCAGTTCGCCCGACACCCACCAGCGGCATTTGCGCCGCTCTTCCGTCGCGACCGTGACCACACGTTCGATCAGCCGGCTTTCCCCGGCATTGAGTTCGCGGCCGTCGCGCAGCGCCCGCTCGACGATGGCCAGCAGAGTCTTGTCGATGGCGGTGACCTCGATCGGGTAGCCGGTCTCCTCCGCCAATTCGCACAGGTCGGCCATGGCGGACAGCGCGTCGTCCCGGCCATAGCTGCCGATCTGGCGGAACAGGCCGGCCAGATGGTCGCCGATGGCGGTCAGCCAGGGGTTGGTGGAGGCGGCGATGCCGCGGCGGCGCAGCCGGTGGTTGAAGCCGTTGATGAAGCGCACCGGCTCGATCAGCGGCCGGGCCGAGGAGCTGGCGTTCAGGGTCAGCAGGCGATGGCTCAGCACCGGCACCACTTCCCCCTCCACCAGCCCGGTGACGCGGCCGACGGCGGCGGACACCGCGGCCCAATTCCGGCCGCCGCGCTCCACCCCGAAGCCCTGCAGCGCGTCGTACCAGCGGAAGGCGCGTTCCTGCAGCCGGTCCACCGTCTCGCCGGCGGTCAGCTGCGGCGGGGCGGGGCGGCCGAGATAAAGGTCCTCCAGCTTCTGGCGCAGGCATTGCCAGGCGAACTGGACATGGCCCACCGCCGCCTCCGTCAGGGGCGAGTTCGGGAACAGGCCGTAGAGCGCCAGCGTCTGATCGGGATCGCGCGATCCGTTCACCAGCGACAGGGCGAAGAACAGGGCGCCGTCCGGCGTTCCGGCCTGCTGCGCCATCTCCGACACACTGTGCAGGATGCCGATGGTGTCGCGCGGGCGCACCGCGCCGCGCCAGGCCGGGGCATGGTCCAGCATCCCGTCCAGCATGGCGAGATCGCCCATCGACAGCGGCGCCACGCTGGTCAGGCCGCGCTTGCGCAGCAGGGTGATCCGTTCGGCGTTGGCGGTCGCCAGCAGCGTGCCGGCCCCGCCGCGCTGGCGCAGGACCGCCAGCGACCGGACGCGAAGCTCCTCCGCCCAATCGGCCGCGGCGGGGGAGGCGAGGACGGCGTCGAGCGGATGCTCGCTGGCCCTCACGGCGATGTCGGATTGCACTCGGCCGGCCAGTTCGCGCAGGTGCGGCAGCAGGGCGAACCACCAGGCGCTGGCATCGACCACATGCATGCAGCCGGGCGGCCGCGTTTCCGCCAGCATCAGCGCATCGGTGCGCAGCATCACCGGGTCGAACCAGCCGGTCCAGATGCGGCGGGCATGTTCGGTGCGCGGGCCGTTCAGCATGGCGACGATCAGGCGCCCGACCTCCACCGTCATCTGGTCGTCTTCCAGATGACCGGCCTGCACCAGTTCGAACAGCTTGGACTTCTGCGCGCGGTCGAGCGGAGCCAGGATCGCCTTGACCTTGTCGAGGCTGACCGCCGCCGGATCGGGTTCGGCAGCGTGGAGCGGGACGGTCTGAAGGGAGGCGCTGCGGTTGGGGCGGCCGGCCATGGCATTCACGGGCGCTGCTGAATCGACGTAATTTTAGGTACAAGCATTTAATATTGCCACTGATATGTAGTGACATATTCTGTCGAGCTGTGTCGCGTCGTCGCAGGGCGGGGCGGGGGCAGCTACCGTTGGGGGACCCCGGCCGCTGCGGAGGATATTGAAACGAGTTGTATCAAATGCTGCCTAAATTTATTTCATTTAAGCGCTAAATCGCTCCTTCCCGCCCAGCGGTTGCGGGGCCATTATCAGGACAGGCAACGCGTCCAGTATGAAGGCGGCCCCATGGTCCCGCAACAGATCGCCGACACCACCCTCAGGTTGTTTCCCGTCATGAGCCACGCCGACACCAGCAAGGCCCAGCAGGCCGTGGATGACGTCGTCGCCCGTCTGGCCGGCGCCGGCCTGTCGGATGCCGACCGCGCCGAAGCCTGCGAGGCGGTGCTGAAGCATCTGATGGGATACCTGATCGAGCGGGAGGGCTGGGTGGCGGAAGAGTTCACCGCCCTGGCCCATTCGCTGGGCGCCTACTGAGCACCGGCCGGTTGCGGGCATCCTCCGGCGCGGGCAAACTCCGCCCGGCACCATCGCCGGCGGGGAGTGGAACAGCGTGGCACAGAAGGTCATCGGCCTCATCGGAGGCATGAGCTGGGAAAGCTCGGCCGAATATTACCGCATCGTCAACGAGCGGGTGCGCGACCGGATGGGCGGTCTGCATTCGGCGCGCTGCCTGATGTGGTCCTTCGACTTCGCCGAGATCGAGGCGCTCCAGCATGCCGGCCGCTGGGACGACGCGACGGCCCTGATGATCGACGCCGCCCGGCGCCTGGAACGCGGAGGGGCCGACTTTGTCGTCATCTGCACCAACACCATGCACCGCATGGCCGATCAGGTGCAGGCGGCCATCGGCCTTCCCCTGCTGCACATCGCCGATCCCACGGCGGAGCGCATCCGCGCCGCCGGCCTGCGGCGCGTCGGCTTGCTGGGCACCGCGTTCACCATGGAACAGGACTTCTACAAGGGCCGGCTCGTGCGGAAGCATGGGCTGGAGGTTCTGGTCCCCGACGACGCGGACCGCGCCACCGTCCACCGGGTGATCTACGACGAGCTGGTGCAGGGCCGTGTCGAGGAGGCGTCCAGGCAGGCGTACCGCGGCGTCATCGCGCGCCTTGTCGAGCGGGGGGCGGAGGCGGTGATCCTCGGCTGCACGGAGATCATGCTGCTGGTCGGCCCGGAGGACAGCCCGGTGCCGCTCTACGACACTACGGCGATCCATGCGGAAGCCGCGGTGGAACTGGCTCTTTCCATCCCGTAGACCCAGCCTCCACCGCTCTCCCCGGCGCTTATCCGTTGGACTGGCCCACGCCGGCAAGGTCGGGGTGGATGCCCAGGACTTCCGCGGCCATCCTGGCGACGTTGCTGTCGACCGGGGGCGGGGCGATGTTGACACCCTCCTTCAAGGCGGCGGTGACCGTCTCCAGCACCTTGATGCGGGCGTACCATTTGGAGTTCGCCTCCACCGCATGCCAGGGCGCGTGGGGAGTGGAGGTTTTGTCGAACATCGCCTCCGCCGCCTTCACGTAGTCGTCCCATTTGGCGCGGTTGCGGAGATCCTCCTCCGTCAGCTTCCAGCGCTTGTAGGGGTTCTTCATCCGCTCGCGGAAGCGCTCCAGCTGCTCTTCCGGGGTGATGTGCAGGAACAGCTTGACGATGCGCACGCCGTCGTCGGTCAGCAGCCGTTCGAACTCGTTGATCTCATCATAGGCACGGTGCCACTGGTCCTTGCTGGCGAATTTCTCCACCCGCTCCACCAGGACGCGGCCGTACCAGGACCGGTCGAAGATGGCGAAGGTGCCGGCGCCCGGCAGCTTGGTCCAGAAGCGGTAGAGGTAGTGCTTGCTCTGCTCGTCCGCCGTCGGGGCGGAGATCGGCCAGACATGGAAGCCGCGGGGGTCGAGCGGCTCGGTCATGCGGCGAATTGCCCCGCCCTTGCCGGCGGCATCCCAGCCTTCGAACACCACGATGGCCCGGCGCTTTTCATGCCAGTAGGTCTGCTGGATGTGCAGCAGCTCCTTCTGCAGCTTGCCGAGTCGGCGGTCGTATTCCTCGGCGCTGTCGTAGCGCGCCTTGTTCTGGTCCAGTTTACCGAGGCGGATCTTCGCGACCTTGCCGGGCTTCTCGGCCATGCGGGGCATCCTGTTCTGGAAGGTTTGGTTGGTGTGTCGCGCGCGGCGGGCGGAACCTTCACCGCCCCGCCGGGTTGACCGGCGGGGGCATGTGCCGGCCGTGGCGCCGGTCCGGGTGCCTCCGCTGGGGAGAGGAGCACACCCCGTACGGTTGATCCCACAACGGGACCGGCGGGCTGTCAACGGAGAAGCAGGCCAAGTAAGGGGGTTCCATGAGCATCGCCGGACCGCGCATCTACAACCTGTTTCCGACCCTGGCGGGTCCCGTGCGCGATTGGGCCGGGCACCTGCCGCGGATCCAAGGGATGGGATTCGACTGGATCTTCCTGAACCCGATCCACCAGCCCGGATTCTCCGGCAGCCTTTACGCGGTGAAGGACCCCTACCGGCTGCACGATGCGCTCCGCGGCGGGTCGCATGAAAGCGACGATGAACTGCTGCGCCGCTTCACGGCGGAGGCCGGGGCGCATGGACAGTCGGTGATGATGGATTTCGTCATCAACCACACCTCCCGCGATGCGCTGCTGGTCGACCGCCATCCCGACTGGTACAAGCGCGGCGCTGACGGCGACCTGCACCGTCCGGGTGCCGTCGATCCCAACAACACGGCGCATGTCACGGTGTGGGGCGACCTCGCCTCGCTGGAATATGACCGGGCAGATTCGCGCGCCGGGCTGGTCGGCTACTGGTCCGACTATCTGCGCCATTACATCGGGCTGGGCGTGAAGGGCTTCCGCTGCGACGCCGCCTATCAGGTTCCGGCGGAGGTGTGGAAGAGCCTGATCGACGCCGCCCACGCCGTGAATCCGGAGGTGAAGTTCTTCGCCGAGACGCTGGGCTGCACGGTGGAGCAGGTGCGCGAGCTGTGCGGCGCCGGCTTCGACTTCCTGTTCAACAGCGCCAAATGGTGGGACTTCAAGGCCGACTGGCTGCTGGACCAGTATGAGGAGTTCCGCTGGATCGCTCCGTCCATCGCCTTCCCGGAAAGCCACGACACCGACCGCCTTGCGGCGGAGGTCGGCAGCCAGGACGCGGTGCGGCTGGCCGCCCAGATGAAGATGCATTACCTGTTCGCCGCCAGCTTCTCCACCGGCGTGATGATGCCGGTCGGCTTCGAATACGGCTTCACCCGCAAGCTGGACGTGGTGCGCACCAGCCCCGCCGACTGGGAACAGCCGAAGCTGGACCTGACCGGCTTCATCGGTGCCGTCAACGCCATGAAGGCGGCCACCCCGGCCTTGAACGTGGAAGGGCCGCAGCGCCGCGTGACCTCGCCCCACAGCCCGGTTCTGGGGCTGATCCGGCAGGTGGACGGAGCCGCGCTCGACCAGCCGGACGGCTGCGCCATCCTGGTGCTGAACCCGGACGAGAACCGGCCGCATACGCTGGACGTCGGCCCCATCCTGGCCGCCACCGGCGGCACCTATGAGGCGTTCGAGGACGTGACTCCGGAAGCCGAGCCGCTGCCGATGGAGCCGGGTGCGCCGATGACGCTGCGCCCGATGGAACTGCGCGTCTTCCGCGCCCGGGCCGCCCGCAGCCATGCGATCGAACTCCACGACGTGGAGGAGCGGGAATGGATGGATTCCATCGCCGCCGGCCGCATGACCATCGAGAATGTCTATCCGGAACTCGACGGCGGCCGCTTTGCCATCAAGCGCGCGGTCGGCGACGTGATGGAGGTGTGGGCCGACATCTACACCGACGGCACCTTCGTGCTTGCCGCGTCGGTCATGTACAAGGCGGACGGCGACGACGCGTGGAGCGAGGCGCCGATGCGCTTCCACGAGAACGACCGCTGGGTCGGCCGCGTGCCGCTGACCCGCAACGCCCGCTACACCTACAGCATCGAGGCGTGGCGCGACGTCTGGGAGAGCTGGCGCGCCGACTTCAAGAAGAAGGTCGATGCCGGAATGGTCGTCGACCTGGAGCTGGTGGAGGGCCGCCGCTTCGTCGAGCAGGCGCTGGACCTGAACCATGGTGACGGGCGTGCCGCGCTGGAGGCCGTCATCGAGCGGATGCAGGCGCTGGCCGGCCGCGAGGCCATCGATTACGCCCTGTCGGACGAACCGCGCCGCGTCATGGCGCTGTATGGGGAGCGGCAGTACAAGTCTCGCTATGTGCGCGAGCTGGAAGTCTATGTCGACCGCACCGCCGGCGCCTATTCGGCATGGTTCGAGATCTTCCCGCGTTCCGCTTCGCCCGATCCGTCGCGGCCGGGCAATTTCGACGACGTGGTGAACCTGCTGCCCATGGTGCGCGACATGGGCTTCGACGTGCTGTATTTTCCGCCGATCCACCCCATCGGCCGCGCCTTCCGCAAGGGCAAGAACAACACGCTGAACCCCGGCCCCGACGATCCCGGCGTGCCCTACGCCATCGGCGCGGAGGAGGGCGGGCACGACGCCATCGACCCCATGATCGGCGATTTCGACAGCTTCCGCCGGCTGGTGCGCGAGGCCAAGCGGCACGGCATCGAGATCGCGCTGGATTTCGCGGTCCAGTGCTCCCCCGACCATCCCTGGGTGAAGGAGCATCCGCACTGGTTCTACTGGCGGCCCGACGGCACCATCCGCTACGCCGAGAATCCGCCGAAGAAGTACCAGGACATCGTCAATGTCAGCTTCTACCGCCAGTCCTATCCGGACCTGTGGTACGCGCTGCGCGATGTGGTGCTGATGTGGTGCAAGGAGGGTGTCCGCATCTTCCGCGTCGACAACCCGCACACCAAGCCCTTCCCCTTCTGGGAATGGATGATCCGCGAGGTGCAGGACCGCTATCCCGACGCCCTGTTCCTGGCCGAAGCCTTCACCCGGCCCAAGTTGATGAAGCGGCTGGCCAAGGTCGGCTTCACCCAGTCCTACAGCTACTTCACCTGGCGCAACACCAAGGCCGAGCTGACCGAGTATCTGACGGAGCTGACGCAGAGTGAATCGAAGGAGTACATGCGCCCCAACTTCTTCGCCAACACCCCCGACATCCTGCCGAAGATCCTGACCCAGGGCGGCCGGCCGGCGCACATGATGCGGGCGGTGCTGGCGGCGACGCTGGCCGGCGTCTACGGCCTCTATGGTCCCTACCTGCTGTGCGAGGCGGAAGCCTATCCCGGCAAGGAGGAGTACAATCATTCAGAGAAGTACGAGGTTCGCCACTGGGATTGGAACCAGCCCGGCAACATCCGCGACTACGTCACCGCCATCAACCGCATCCGCCGCGAGAACCCGGCGCTGCAGCAGTTCACCAACCTGCGCTTCTACAACGCCTTCGACGACAACATCCTGCTCTACGGCAAGATGACGGCGGCCAAGGACAACGTCATCCTGATCGCGGTGAACCTCGACCCCCACAACGGCCATGGCGGGACCATCGAGGTGCCGCTGTGGGAACTGGGCCTGCCCGACGGCGCCCATGTCCAGGTGGAGGACCTGTTCAGCGGCCACCGCTTCACCTGGATCGGCAAGTTCCAGCATGTCTGGCTGGATCCCCACCGCAACCCCGCGGCGATCTGGCGGATCGTACCGCCGGGGGTGTGAGGGTTGTGGGGCGGTTTGCCCCCACCCTAACCCTCCCCCGCTGGGCGGGGGAGGGGATAAGTACTCGATTGAAAAAGTAGCGGCAGTCCCTCCCCGCCCAGCGGGGGAGGATAGGTGGGGGTCTAACTCCACCATAAAAAGCAGGCACAAAAAAGCGGCCCCGCAGGGCCGCTTTTATCAATTCGCTCCACGCACCGATCAGCGGCGGCGGATCATCGTCACGCCGCCGACGGTCTTGTCGAGGAAGGCGATCATCGTGTCCGGCTTGTGGCCGACGGAGGAGGCGGCGAAGGCCATCCACCAGCGGGCCATGGGGGTCGTCCAACCGTAACGGTCGGCGATGTCCTGAACATCCAGGGTAGAGGTCATGGTCGTCTGGGCAATCGTCGCGGTGCCGCCGGTGCGAAGGGCACCGGACGGGGTAACCTGGGATTCGACGCTGTGCATGGTTCCTCCCAACGGGGACATTCGGTGTCCGCCTGTGCGGTACCTTATCCTTCAACCGCCGAAAGGGGCAGAGGTGCTTTGGTCCTAACGGGTACTACACCTTTGGCTGCAGCGACCGTTGGCACATCTGCGTCCTTCGAGTAGGCGTGCCCGATAATATTAGCATTCCCAATGCCCTGACCAGGGGCCTGCGGCGAAATAATCGCGGATGACAATCCGGCAGGCCGTATCGCTTGCGGCGGCCTATGTCACCATGTCGCAGCTTTGTCCCCGTCCTCGCCCTTTCCGCCCTTCACTTGGCGGCGAGCAGAGCCCGCGGCGCGCGGTCGGCGCCGCTCGCCAGCGGCGTCTTCGGGTTGCCGATCCAGGCGACGATGTCGTTCACCACCAGCCCGCCCTTCAGGTCGCGCAGAAGCATGTGATAGCCGTCGGGATAGACCGCGACGACATGCCGGCCGCCGGCCTCGAAGTCCTTCAGCGCGCGTTCCACCGGCCGCGGCGGCAACACCTCCTCATGCGCGCCGTAGAGCACCAGGGATGGCGTCTGCAACTGCTGGCAGGCGTCGAGCGCCGCACCCATCAGGTCGGTCAGCCCCTCCAGCGCATCGACGCGGGAGCCCTTGATGACCAGCGGATCGCGGCCCAGCGCCCGCAGCATCTCGATGTTGTCGGACGGCTTGATGTTCATGTCGCGCGGCGGATGCACCACCATGCCCGGCACAAGATTGTAGGTGATCCACAAGGCGGCGCGCGGGAAGAAGCCCATGGCCTGCCGGCCCCAGACGGCGGGAGCCACCAGGATGGTGCCGTCGACCTTCGGCGGGTTGGGTCCGGTCATCGCGGTCAGCACCACCGCACCGCCCATGCTTTCGCCCATCAGGTAGACCGGCAAGCCGGGATGGCGCCTGCGCACCATCTCCACCGCCGTGCCGGCGTCGCTGACCAGGGTCGGCGTGCCGGCCCACACGCCGCGGTCGCGGGTGGCGCCGAAGCCGCGCTGGTCGTAGGCGTAGGTGGCGATGCCGGCGGCGGCGAACTCGCGGCCGGCCCCGTCGAAGGCGTTGGAATAGTCGTTGTAGCCGTGCAGGGCCACCACGGCGGCCCGCACCTTGCCATCCGCCGGAAGCCAGGAGCGCATCGGCAGCTCGAAGCCGTCGGCGGCGATCAGCACCTTGTCGTTCAACTGCGGCTGGACGACGGCCGCTCCCATCGGCTGGAAATCCGCGGCACAGCCGCCAAGCAGAAGTCCCAACCCCAGAACAGCCGCCAATCCGCTATGCCGCATGGATTACCCCTGTTTCGCCGTGCGCACCGCCCGTCAGTTGGAGGAATATATCCTCCAGATCCGATTCCTCGGTCGTGACATCGATGATCCCGATGCCGGATGCCGCCAGCGCCGACAGGATGGCACCCGCGCGCTGGCGGCTGGGCTGGTAGCGGACGACCATCCGCCGCGGCTCCGGAAGCTCCACCGTATAGCCTTCCAGCGAGGCGGGGGCTGCGGACAGGTCGCGCTCCAGCGTCAGGCACAGCGCCTTGTTGTCCACCCGGCGCAACAGCGTGGTCTTCGGTTCGCACGCCACCACCTGCCCATGGTTGATGATGGCGATGGTGTCGCACAGCTCCTCCGCCTCCTGCAGGTAGTGGGTGGTCAGCAGGACGGTCGTGCCGGACTTGTTCAGCGTGCGCACATAGTCCCAGAGCTGGCGGCGCAGCTCCACGTCGACGCCGGCCGTCGGCTCGTCCAGGATCAGCACCGGCGGGGTGTGCACCATCGCCTTCGCCACCATCAGCCGGCGCTTCATGCCGCCGGACAGGGAGCGGGCGTGGGCGTCCGCCTTGTCGGCCAGCCCGACGGCGTCCAGCAGTTCCTCCGTCCGGCGCTCCTTCTTCGGCACGCCGTAGAGGCCGGCCTGCAGCTCCAGCATCTCGCGCGGGGTGAAGAAGGGGTCCATGTTCAGTTCCTGCGGCACCACGCCGATGGAGGCGCGGGCGCGGCGCGGCTGCTCCGACACCTCGTGACCCCAGATTCTGGCGGTGCCGCCGGTCTTGTTCACCAGGCCGGCGAGAATGTTGATCATCGTCGACTTGCCGGCGCCGTTGGGGCCGAGCAGCCCGAACAGCGACCCGCGGGGAATGGCGAGGTCGATGCCCTTCAGCGCATGCTTCGGCCCCGCCTTTCCGGTCGGCTGGTAGATCTTGGTCAGGCCGCGCAGCTCCACCGCGTTGGCCGGGAGCGAGACGGGGGTGGGGGTATCGGTGGGCGCAGCCATTGATCCTGAACCATGATGATTGCGGTTGGTGAAAAAGCCCGGCGATCCGGCGGTTTCCCCCGTTGATCCGCGGCGCGCGATGGGTATCATCCGGCCCGCGCGCGCGGAACCCTGAACGGGGGCCCGGACAGCGGGCGTGTCCACGATGGCGTGAACCGGCGCGCCTGTCAAAACAGAGGATGACTGCCATGCAGCCGACCGAGACGATCCTTGTTGAAACCTCGACCGTCGGGTGCGACGGCGGCGGCGGCGCGCTGGGCCATCCGCTGGTCTATCTGACGCTGGATCGCGAGGGGAAGGTGGAATGCCCCTACTGCTCGCGCATCTACAAGCTGAAGGAAGGTGCCAAGGTCGCCCACGGTCATTGATCGAGGACCATTGAGCCGGGTCCACTGATCGGGTCCACCGATCCCCCCGGCCGTTGGCCAACCTTCGGCCGCGCCGCCCCGCTTCACGGGCGGCCCGGCCGGCGGGGCCGCTGTCTCCGCTCGGCGCCACGGCAGCTCCCCTGATGTCCGGGACCGTAACTGCTCAAGCACTGTGCAGCGGTGAGTAAAAATCGACCATTCGTCTAAGAATGACTTTGAGCGGCCGTCCGGGAGGCATCATCCCCTGCCACTTGCCAAGTCTTTCAGATTTTCAATACAACCCGATTAAACATTCCTTCTTTTTCAAAGGCTTGCCACTTGGTGCCGACGCTGTCCGCGCTCATGGGACAGGATGGGTTACCTTTTTGTTATATTTTCCCTTCGTACTATGCCACAGTATCGGCGATGACGCTTGACGGGCGTCGTCGGGCCGGCGTCTACTTTGCCGCATTGCGGAAAGGTGGAGATTCCACAATCGTTGTTTGAGTTGTACGCTTATGTTGTTTCCAGGCGGTTCGGGATTGGCGTCGGATGAGGCGCGGGCAATGAGTCACGAGACGGAAGAGCAGTACCGCAGCATCTTCGAAAATGCCGTCGAGGGCATTTACCAGACCACCGTCGATGGGCGTTACCTTCGGGTCAATCCGGCGCTTGCCGACATCTACGGCTACGCCTCGCCGGACGACCTGATCGCCAACCTCACCGACATCGCCTGCCAGCTCTACGTCGATCCCGGAAAGCGGGAGGCGTTCGCCGACCTGATGGCCCGCCAGGACCGCGTCCACAGTTTCGAGGCGCGCGTCTTCCGCCGCGACGGCTCCATCATCTGGATTTCGGAGAGCGCGCGCTGCGTGCGCGATACCGCCGGCCGCATCCGCTATTACGAAGGCACCGTCCAGGACATCACCGAGCGCAAGCAGCACGAGGAGAAGATCCGGCTGCTCGCCACCGTGTTCGACAGCGTCGCCGACGGCATTCTGATCGTCGATCCCGAACTGACCGTCCAGGCGATCAACCCGGCTTACGAGATCATGACCGGCTTTCAGCGGGAGGAGCTGCTGCGCCGCCCGCTGGTCCTCTTCGCCCCCGGCTCGCACGAGCGCGACTTCATCGACGCCATCTGGACCACCGCGCGCCAGTCCGGCCGCTGGCAGGGGGAGGTCACCAGCTTCCGCCATTCCGGCGACGCCTTCGCCGCCGCGCTGTCGGTGACGTCGGTCCGCGCGCCCAACGGCGTGCTGGAGCATTACGTCCTCACCATCGCCGACATCAGCCAGCGCAAGTCGCAGGAACACCAGATCCGCTATCAGGCCAGCTTCGACCGGCTGACCGACCTGCCCAACCGCTGGCTGGTCTGCGAAAGGCTGGAGGAGGCGATCGTCCGCGCCCAGCGCAGCAAGAGCAAGGTCGCCGTCGCCTTCCTCGACCTCAACCGTTTCAAGCAGGTCAACGACACGCTGGGCCACCATGCCGGCGACGAGCTGCTGAAGCTGGTGGCGCGGCGCCTGCGCAACTGCACCCGCATGACCGACACCGTCGGCCGGCTGGGCGGGGACGAGTTCCTGATCGTCGCGCCCGACGCAGCCGACCGTTCCGCCGGCGCGCGGCTGGTGGAAAAGGTGCTCTATTCGATGGACGAGCCCTTCGCCGTCCACAATCAGGAGCTTTTCTGCGGCGCGTCCATCGGCATCGCCTTCTACCCCGACGACGGCGAAACGGCGGACCAGCTTCTGCGCAACGCCGATCTGGCCATGTACCATGCCAAGCGCAACCCGGAGCACAAATACGTCTTCTACGACGGCGGGATGCGCGAGCGGTCGGGCTTCACCCTGGGGCTGGAGAGCGACCTGCGCCGGGCCACCGGCGGCGGCGAGTTCGAACTGCATTTCCAGCCCAAGATCGACCTTGCCGGTAACCGCACCATCGGGGCGGAGGCGCTGATCCGCTGGCGCCATCCGATCCGCGGCATGGTCAGCCCGGCGGAGTTCATCCCGCTGGCGGAGGAAACCGGCCTGATCTGGGAGATCGGCGCCTGGACGCTGATCGAATCCTGCCGCCGGCTGGCCGACTGGATCCGGCGTGACCTGCCGATTCCGTCCGTTTCGGTCAACCTGTCGCCGCGCCAGTTCCAGGACGCCCGCCTCGTCGGCTTCGTCCGCAGCGTGGTGGAGTCGGCCGGCATCCCGCCCGGCCGGCTGGAGCTGGAACTGACCGAAGGCGCCATGATCGGCGACATCGAGAAGGCGGTCACCATCCTGAACGGGCTGAAGGACATCGGCGTCCGCCTGTCCATCGACGATTTCGGCACCGGCTATTCCTCGCTGGCCTATCTGAAGCGCTTCCCCATCGACACGCTGAAGATCGACCGCAGCTTCGTCCGCGACATCGTCAAGTCCACCACCGATCCGGCCATCGTCGGCACCATCGTGAATCTCGCCGAAAGCCTGGGCTTCGACACCATCGCCGAGGGGGTGGAAACGCAGGAGCAGGCCGACATGCTGCGCCAGCAGCGCTGCACCCGGATCCAGGGCTTCCTCATCAGCCGGCCGCTGCCGGTCGACCAGTTCGAGGTCTTCCTCGGCAACAGCGTGGTTCCGGCCTGAGGGGCACTGCGGTCGGTTCCGAACGCCGCAACCGATCCGCGCTACCGGCGACGGTGTTCGCGAAATTTCGATAGTGGTAGGGTTTCCTTTACGTTTAGGGTGCGAACCTTAAGTAGACACATTATTTCGCCCCGCCGAGACGATGTGTCGGAAACCGCCTGTCCCACAGCGATCCCTGTCGAGGCCCCATGACATCGGACGTCGCACGCTTCCTCGGCTTCGCGTTCGCCAACGCGGATGTGCTGATCGAGGTGGATGCGCGCGGGACCATCGGATTTGCGGCCGGTGCCTTGCAGAATCTCCTGGGCACCACCGATGCCGACCTGATCGGCCAGCCCATCGACCGGGTGGTGGCGGCCGGCGACCGCGGGCTGGTGCGGCGCCTGCTGCGCACCGCCGCCTCCAACCGCCGGCTGGAGGCGCGGGCCGTGGCGCTTGCCGGCGGGGTGCAGGCCAACCTGTCCGGCTACCGGCTCGGCCGTTCCCCCAACGTGCAGCTCACCCTGACCCGGACGGAGGCCGCCGGCAGTGCTCCCCAGCCGGCCCGCGATGCGGAGACCGGGCTTCTCGACCCCGACGCCTTCCAGGCGCAGCTGGGCGAGCGGTTCGGCGTCCATGTCGGCAATTCCCCGCCCAAGCTGACGCTGATCAAGATCGCCGATTTCGGTGAGGTGAAATCGCGCCTGGGACCGGAACTGACCCTGCGCCTGCTGGGGGAGGTGGGGGCGCTGCTGCGCGTCCATGCTGCCGACGACACGCTGGCGACACGGCTGGGGGAGGACCGATTCGGCCTCGTCCATGGCAGCGACGTGTCGCCCGGGGCGCTCGCCAGCGAAATCGCGGTGACCGGCGCCGGCCTGTCGCCGGACGGCCGGCCGCTGGAGGCGGAGAACCTGACGCTCGACATGGCGGCGCCCGGCCTCAGCCGCGAGGATGCCGGGCGCGTGCTGATGTTCACGGTGAAGAGCTTCGCCGAAGACACCAGCGGCTTCGACATCGCCACCATGCACGATGCGGTGAAGCTGCTGGTCGACCAGACGGTGACGCGGGTGACCGGACTGCGCTCCACCCTGACCGACGACCGGCTGAAGCTGCAGTTCCAGCCCATCGTCTCGCTCGCCACCCGCGGGCTGCACCATTACGAGGCGCTGGCCCGCTTCCCCAACGGCGCCCCCGGCCCGACCATCGCCTTCGCCGAACAGGTGGGCATGGTCCATGACGTCGATTTGCTGGTCTGCGAGAAGGCGCTGGAGGTTCTGGCCGCCGATCCCGGCCTGCAGGTCGCCGTCAACATGTCGGCGGCCTCGCTGGGCAGCGATATCTTCGTCGTCGCCTTCCAGCAACTGGTCGCCCGCAACCCGTCGCTGCGCTCCCGCCTGCTGGTGGAGGTGACGGAATCGACCGGCCTCACCGACCTGCCGCGCGCCGCCCGCATCCTGGAGGAGCTGCGCCGCGCCGGACACCGCATCTGCCTGGACGATTTCGGCGCCGGGGCCGCGTCCTTCCCCTACATCCAGGCGCTGCCGGTCGATTTCGTGAAGATCGACGGAAGCTACGTCAAGCGGCTGGGCGGCAGCCCGCGCGACGACGCCATCCTGCGCGCCATGGTCGGCCTGTGCCGGGAGGTCCGCGTGCAGGTGATCGCCGAGATGGTGGAAACTCCCGATCAGGCGGCGCAGCTGAATGCCTGGGGCTTCGAACTGGCCCAGGGCTATCACTTCGGCCGGCCGGCCGACCGCCCGGTCTACCAGCCGCCCGGACTGTTCACGCCGCCCCGGCCGCGGCCGGGCCTTGCCGACGGCTGGGCCTGACCGCTTCGACCAAGGTCGTAGAACGAAATCTTTTTCGCAGACGGTGGAATGAAAGCGGGAGGCTTCGCGTTCATCCGATCAAAGGGGAACAACCGCTTCCCGACACCAGGAGGACGCCGGAATGACTGGCCGCTTTGGGTTTGGATTGAAAGCCGTGGTTCTGGGCGCGCTGGTCGCCGGATCGATGCTGGGCGTGACCGTCACCCAGGCGGAGGCGCATGACGGCTGGCGCGGGCGCGGCGATCACGGCCGCGAATGGTACGGTCCCGGCCGCGGCGGCCCCGACTGGCGCCGCTGGGATCGCCCCCGCCATCACCACCATCATTGGCGTGACCGCGGCGTCTATTACGCCCCGCCGCCGGTCATCTACGCCCCGCCCCCGCCGCCGCGGGTGATCTACGCGCCGCCGCCGCCGGTCATCTATGCGCCGGCCCCGGTCGCCCCCGGCTTCGGCTTCAGCGTCAACATCCGCTGATCCGGCGGCCTAATCCCGCCGCCGGATCCCACCCGCGAAAAAGGACGGCTTCCGGCCGGGCGCTTGCCGCATTATGGTGCGCCCGGTTCGGACAGCCGCCCCGCCGGGGCGCAGCAGCCAGGGAGACGGCCTTTGCGGGTTCTTAGTGTGTGTGCCGCGGTGGCGGGCAGCCTTCTGATCGCCACCTCCGCCGGCGCGGCGGAGCCCCGCCTGATGGCGGCGCTCGGCAACACGATTCTGACGCTGACCGACATCGGGCCGAAGCACACCCAGGTGTCGGTCAACGACAAGCCGGTCTTCGACGACAAGGAAAGCGACATGCTGTCCTTCGTCGGCGCCTATTCCCTGAAGGATCGCTGGATCGCCCTGTTCCAGGCCGACACCGGCACCAAGGACTGCCCGACCCGCTTCCGCATCCTGGAGGTCGGCGGGCCGCAGCCGGTGGTCTCCTATCCCTTCGGCTCCTGCAGCGACGCCGCCCAGGTCACCATCGACAACGACATGCTGACCGTTTCCATGCCGCAGCCGGCCGGTGGCGGCGAAGCCGCCTGGACCTACCGCAACGGCAAGATCGGCCGCAGCAAGTAGGTGGCCGGCAGGGAGGCCGGCAGGGCTGCGGATCCGGTGTGGCTGGGCGTCGCCGCCCGTCGATTGACGGGCGGGGGCGCAGCTTTTAAGGTCCGGACCTCCGCACATTCCCGTTCCGGGACAGGAAGTCCGCCATGACGATCAGCCGGCCCAGCCGCCGCCCCAACAATCCGCTCTTCTCCTCGGGCCCCTGCGCGAAGCGGCCGGGCTGGTCGCTCGACGCGCTGGACGGCGCGCTGCTCGGCCGCTCCCACCGCTCCAAGCCGGGCAAGGCCAAGCTGAAGGAGGTCATCGACCTCACCCGCGCGGTCCTGAACATCCCCGGCGACTACCGCATCGGCATCGTCCCGGCCTCCGACACGGGGGCGGTGGAAATGGCGCTGTGGTCGCTGCTCGGCCCGCGCGGCGTCGACATGCTGGCCTGGGAGAGCTTCGGCAAGGAGTGGGTGACCGACGTCGCCAAGCAGCTGAAGCTGCCGGACGTCCGCAACCTGATCGCCCCCTATGGCGAGCTGCCGGACCTGTCGTCGGTCGATTTCAGCCGCGACGTGGTCTTCACCTGGAACGGCACCACCGCCGGCGTCCGCGTGCCGGACGGCGAGTGGATCCCCGATGACCGCCAAGGGCTGACCATCTGCGACGCCACCTCCTCGGCCTTCGCCATGGCGATGCCCTGGAACAAGCTCGACGTCGCCACCTGGTCCTGGCAGAAGGTGCTGGGCGGCGAGGCGGCGCACGGCATGCTGGTGCTGAGCCCGCGCGCGGTGGAGCGCCTGGAGAGCTTCCAGCCCGACCGGCCGCTGCCCAAGATCTTCCGCCTGACCAAGAACGGCAAGCTGATCGAAGGCATCTTCGAAGGCGACACCATCAACACCCCGTCGATGCTCTGCGTCGAGGACGCCATCGACAGCCTGCGCTGGGCCCTCTCGGTGGGCGGCCTGACCCAGCTGATCCGCCGGTCGGAGCAGAATCTGCGCATCGTCGCGGAATGGGCGGAGGCCAGCAGCTGGGCCGGCTTCCTCGCCAAGGAGCCGGCGACCCGCTCCTGCACCTCCATCTGCCTGCGCTTCACCGATCCGGAGGTGACCGCCCTGCCGGAGGACGCCCAGGCCGCCTTCTCCAAGAAGCTGACCGCGCTCCTGGAGAAGGAGGAGGCTGCCTTCGACGCCGGCTCCTACCGCGATGCGCCTCCGGGCCTGCGTCTGTGGGGCGGGGCCACGGTGGAGAATGACGATATGGAGGCGGTGCTGCCCTGGCTCGACTGGGCCTTCGCCACCGTCAAGGCGGAGATGCTCGGCCCCAAGCAGGGCTGACGCTGCCGAAAGCGCAAGCCGGGCCATAGTCCACAGGCCCGTCCGACCCGGTCGAAAGGCCCTGCCGTGGCGTAAATGCCACAGCGGGGCCTTTTGCATTGGTGAATTTTGTGCTGTGCAGCAAAGGCTCCGGCAAGGAACCATTCGTACACAGCAGCATTTCTGCACCAGTGTGTCCGGCCCGACGCGGGAATCCGGCTGGCAAGCTTGACCATGGTTATCCACAGAACCGTGGACAAGCTGGTGGATAACCCTGTTGAACCATCGGTCGCGCCTATCCGGAAACCGTCATGGCGGAAGCCGGGCCGATTCGCCTGCCGGGTCGCCGAACGGGCGGCGCGGATCCCCGGTTGAGGCGTTACCCTATCCCGAAGATGGTCTGGCGATCCTGCGGTTGTGTCCCGACCCTAGAAAGGGATTTTTCCGGCGGCTCCGCTGCGCTGCGGCAGGGCTGGTCACAACTAAGGAAGGGCTTGGACGGACCATGGCGCACTACCTCATCACCGGCGGCTGCGGTTTCATCGGCTCGCATCTGGCCGACCGGCTGCTGGCCGACGGGCATCGGGTGACGATCCTCGACAACCTGTCGAGCGGCCGGCTGGAAAACAAGCCGGAGGCGGCGAATCTGGTGGTGGGCGACGTGGCCGATCCTGACGCGGTGCGCGAGGCCATGGCCGGCGACCATGGCGAAGGGGTGGACGGCGTCTTCCACCTCGCCGCCGTCGCGTCCGTGCAGAAATCGCGGGAGCTGTGGGCGGAGACCCACCGCACCAACCTGCTGGGCACCGTCACCGTGTTCGAAGCGGCGCGTGACGCCAAGCGCGGCGGCCCGATCCCCGTGGTCTACGCCTCCTCCGCCGCCATCTACGGCGACAACACCAACACGCCGCTGAAGGAGGAGGAGCTTCCGCGTCCGCTGTCGGCCTACGGCGTCGACAAGCTGGGCTGCGAGATGCATGCCCGCGTCGCATGGTCGATCCAGGGGGTGCCGACGGTCGGATTCCGCTTCTTCAACGTCTATGGGCCGCGGCAGGACCCGATGTCGCCCTACAGCGGCGTGATCTCCATCTTCGCCCGCCGGGTGGCGCGCGGCGAGGATGTGGAAATCCACGGCGACGGCCAGCAGGTCCGCGACTTCGTCTTCGTCGGCGACGTGGTGCGCATCCTGGCCCTGGCGATGGAGCGGCGCTTCGCCGGCGCGCAGGTGTTCAACCTCTGCACCGGCCGTGCGACCTCGCTGGTGATGCTGCTGGACGTGCTGCAGGAACTGTGCGGCAGTCAGGTCCGCCGCCGCCATTCGGAACCGCGGGCGGGCGACATCCGCGTGTCGATCGGCGACCCGTCGCTGATGCGCTCCACCTTCGACACGGTCTGTCAGGTCGGCCTTCTCCAGGGGCTGAGCGCGACGTTGACCGGCCGCATGCCTTGAGGCCGGGGGCATTACCGGAGTATGAGGAGGGCTGACTAGCGGTAGGATCAGAGACGTGGAAGCTGGCGTTCGAAGAGACCTGAATCCCCCTCTCCCCCCGGGGAGAGGGACGGGGTGAGGGGATGCGTGGCGGGACTTTTGCAAAAATCCCGTGGTGCGTCCCCCTCACCCTAACCCTCTCCCCGGGGGGAGAGGGGATAATAGGCGGCAGTACTGAGGTGGCCCGCCGCCGTTCCCTGACCCTGCGGGGGCTGTTCATCGTGCTGGCCGTGCTTGCCGCCATTGCGCTGGCGGAGCGGCTGCATATCCTGCCGCCGGGCACGCTCGACGATCTGCTGGGCAACGAGACGCAGCGCCCCCGCCAGCCGCGCAAGCAGGAGACCGCCGAGCCGCCGCCGCCGGTCATTGCGCGCCCGTCCGACCGGATCGACTATGCCGAGGTGACCCGCCAGCTCGACACCATCCGGGTGGAGCCGGAACGGCGCCGCGGCTACGAGCGGTCGGAATGGCCGCACTGGCTGGCGCTGGAGGGCGGCTGCCTGAATGCGCGCGAGAAGGTGCTGATCCGCGACTCGCGGCGCCCGGCGACGCTGGATGCCAAGGGCTGCAGCGTGAAGTCCGGCGACTGGCTCGACCCCTACACCGGGGAGCGCATCACCGATCCCCAGATGGTCGACATCGACCACCGGGTTCCGCTGGAGGAGGCTTATGCCAGCGGCGGCTACGACTGGAGCCGGGAACGGCGCGCCGCCTACGCCAATGACACCAGCGAAC
Organism: Azospirillum sp. VT-I1; assembly: GCF_055698305.1. NCBI lineage: Bacteria > Pseudomonadati > Pseudomonadota > Alphaproteobacteria > Rhodospirillales > Azospirillaceae > Azospirillum > Azospirillum sp. VT-I1. The sequence continues at coordinate 423,917 of NZ_CP168804.1, forward strand.
CGCTGACCCTGCTGGCATCCAGCCGGGAAGCCAACCGTGCCAAGGGCGCCAAGGGGCCGGAGGACTGGCTGCCGCCCAAGCAAGACGGCATCTGCCTGTATGTCGCCAACTGGATCCTGGTGAAGGCGCGCTGGGAACTGGCCATGGACGAGCGGGAGCGGGTGACCGTCGGCAACATCCTGAACGACTGCCGCGCGTCAGCCGGCGGCCGGCGCTGATCGCTCTGCATTGTTTCGCATACCATCGGTTTCGCGCTACCGTTCTGGCCGGAAACGGGAGGATGCAGTGAGCGAAGGACGTAACGCCCTGTGGCGGGAGAGCGCTGCCGGTCTGGCGGCAAGGCTGGCGCGGCGGGAAGTGTCGGCGCGGGAGGCGGTTGAGGCGCATCTGGCGCGCATCGCGGCGAAAGAGCCGGAGCTGTCCGCCTTCATCACGGTGGCCGCCGACGAGGCGCTGTCCCGTGCCGAGGCGCTGGACGCTGCGCCGGCACCGGTCGGGCCGCTGCATGGGCTGCCGGTGGCGGTGAAGGACCTGACCGACACCGCCGGCATCCGCACCACCTACGGCTCGGCCCTCTATGCCGATCATGTGCCGGCCGCCAGCGACATCGCTGTGGCGCGGATCGAGGCGGCGGGCGGCATCGTCATCGGCAAGACCAACACGCCGGAATTCGGCTTCGGCGCCGTCTGCCGGAACCGGCTGTACGGGCCGACCTGCAATCCCGTCGATCCGGTGCTGACCTCCGGCGGGTCGAGCGGCGGATCGGCGGTGGCGGTGGCCGTCGGCATGGCGCCGCTGGCCCATGGCACCGATTTCGGCGGATCGGTGCGGGTGCCGGCGAGCTTCTGCGGCGTCGCCTCCATCCGGCCGACGCCGGGGCTGATCCCGGCGCCGGGCCGCGCCCTGGGCTGGGACACGCTGGCGACCCACGGCGTGCTGGCGCGCGATACCGAAGACTGCGCGCTGCTGTTGTCGGCGATGGCCGGGAGCGACCTGCGCGACCCGACCTCCCTGTTCGGCGACCGCGACGATGGGACCGAGTCGCGGCTGGGCGCCACCGCCGATTTCGGCGCGGCCATCGTGTCCCGGGCGGTGCGGGACCGCTTCGCCGAGGCGGTCGACCGGCTGGAGCGCGTCGTCGGGCCGGTGGCTCGCCGCCATCCCGACTGCGGCGACGCCATGGCCACCTTCCGGACGCTGCGCGCGGCGCAGACCCGCCACGCCTTCGGGCCGATGCTGGCGAAGCATGGCGCGGACCTGACCGACACCATCCGCTGGAACATCGAGGCCGGCGCCGGCATCGCCGCCGACGCCTATCTGGAGGCGCAGGCCGCCCGCACCGCCCTCTACCGCCGCTTCGTGGCGCTGTTCGAGGACATCGACGTGCTGGCCGCACCGGCCTGCGGCGTGCTGCCCTGGCCGAACGCGGACGGCGAGGTGACGGAGATCGACGGCCGGCCGGTGGAGACCATCCTCGATTATCTCGGCGTCACCGCCATCGTCACGCTGATCGGTTTCCCGGTGCTGACCCTGCCTGTCGGCGGGCCGATGGGCGGGGAAAGGCTGCCCTTCGGCATCCAGCTGATCGGCCGGCCGGGCGAGGAGCGGCGCCTGATCCGCCTGGGCCGCCTGCTGGAGCGGGAGGCGGGATTCGTCCATCACTGGCTTGAAAGCTGAGGAGATGACCGGAATGGCTGGAAGACTGCAGGGCAAGACCGCCATCGTCACCGCCGCGGCGCAGGGCATGGGGCGCGCCACCGCTCTTGCCTTCGCGCAGGAGGGCGCCAGCGTGCTGGCGACCGACATCAACGACGGGCTGCTGGAGGAGTTGGCCGGCACCCCCGGCATCGTCACCCGCCGCCTCGACGTTTGCGATCCCGCGGCGATCCGGGCCTTTGCGGCGGAGGTGCCGGCACCGTCCGTGCTGTTCAACTGCGCCGGCTATGTCCATGCCGGCACCGTGCTGGACTGTGATGAAGATGCCTTCGACTTCTCCGTCACGCTGAATGTCCGCTCGATGTACCGGATGATCCGCGCCTTCCTGCCGGGAATGCTGGAGGCGGGCGGCGGGTCGATCATCAACATGTCGTCGGTCGCCTCCAGCATCATCGGGGCGCCGAACCGCTTCATCTACGGCACAACCAAGGCCGCGGTGATCGGCCTGACCAAGTCGGTCGCCGCCGATTACGTCACCCGCGGCATCCGCGTGAACGCCATCTGTCCGGGCACGGTGGACAGCCCGTCGCTGCATGACCGCATGCGGGCGCTGGGCGATTACGAAACCGCCCGCGCCGCCTTCGTCGCCCGCCAGCCGATGGGCCGTCTCGGCACGGCAGAGGAGGTGGCGAAACTCGCCGTCTATCTGGCGTCGGACGACTCAGCCTTCATGACCGGTCAAGCGGTCGCCATCGACGGCGGCTGGTCCAACACCTGAGCGGCAGGGGGATTGGGGCGCCCGAACGTCACAGCCGCCCCCTCTTCCCCATGCGGCGCATTTATGGTAAATGAGTACCCATGGTAGAGACCCGACGCACCGGTGACCGTTCGAACGAGCCGATCCGCCCCGACTCCGGCGGCGGGCGGGTTCCCGCGGCCGGTGCGCGTGCGCGTGCCGACGGTGTGGTGGCGCAGGGGCGGCAGCGTATCCCGAGCCTGCGCGAACTGGCGGCCCTGGTGGTCAACGGGGTACTGACACTGCCGCGCAACTATCGCCGCGGCATGTTCCTCGACGTTCAGGTGTAGGCGGCCACCTCCGGCCCGAACAGGCGTTCCATCAGGACCGGCGGCAGTTCGTACTGCGGCAGGCACAGGCTGGTGCTGCGGGCGTGCAGCGTGTGCAGGCACAGCCCCTCGGCATCCGGGAAGGTGCCGACGCGGAAGCGCTCGCGCGCCGCCTTCACGAAGGGCGCATCCTCGCAGGCATTGACCGCGGGAAAGCGAACCGCTTCCCAGACCGTGCGGCGGTAGGCGTAGGAGAAGCCGTAGCCGTCCAGATTATCGGGGGAGGGCGGGGTGTCCGGCGCCTCGACATAGCTGCAGCCCTGCCGTCCCCAGCGGTGGTGCGAGCCGCCGCGCGCGGTATCCCAATAGCCGAACCGCCGGTGCGCCGCGCTGTAGAGGAACCAGCCCGACAACTTCACCAGGTCATGGCCCTGCTCCAGCCGGTCCAGCATCCGTTCAACATAGGTCGGCGCGTAGAAATCGTCGTCGTCCATGTGGACGATCACCGATCCCTTGGCATGTTCGGCGAGGATGTTGCGCTTCTCGCCGATCGCATAGCGGCTGGGCGAATAGAAATACTTCAGCCGCGGGTTCGCCAGCGGCTTGAGATAGGCGGACTGGCGCGGGCTGTCGTCGAACACCAGCCACTCGATCTCGGGATGGGTCTGCGCCTTGATGCAGGCATGCAGGCGGGGCAGGAAGTCCTCCCGCTGCCAGGTGGGCGTGACGATGCTGACGAGCGTGGTGGCCGGGGAGGCGGCTGTGGTCATGGTCGATTCTTGCCCCTGCGGGCGCCCTGCGTGTAGACAGGCGGCAGGATAGCACCGTCCGTCGGCCGGTGGTGGTCGCAAGGAAGGAAAGAACGTCCGTGGGAGTGATCGACCGCATCTGGATCGTCTTCGCCGCGCTGAACGGCGCCGTCGCGGTCGCCGCCGGCGCCTATGCCAGCCATGGGCTGGCGGGGCAGCCGCAGGCGCAGGAATGGTTCCGCACCGCCGGGCTGTATCAGATGGGGCACGCGCTGGCGCTGCTGCTGCTGGTGGCGCTGGCCGGCCGGCTGCCCGGGCGGACGGGCGCGCAGCTTGCCCTGCGGGTGGCGGGGTGGCTGTTCTGCGCCGGGATTCTGCTGTTCTGCGGCACGCTCTATGCGCTGGCCACGGTTGGACCGCTGCCGGTGCCGATGACGGCGCCCGCCGGAGGGTGGAGCTTCATGCTTGGATGGGTGGCGCTGGCGGCCGCGGCGCTGCAGGCGCGCGGCTGAGGCTTGCGCCCCTCATTGTGGGGGTGCCGCCCGGCGGGTCAGCCGGTCGCGGCGGCGCGCAGGTCGGAACGGTCGCTGCCGGGATCGTTGGCGGAGGCGCCGTCGCGGCCGTCTTCCGCATCCTCCGCCGGAGTGCAGTAGAGGCCGTGCAGCGTCGTCATGATCGTCTGCGCCTCGTGCCCGTTCAGCGAGTAGTAGATGTTCTGGGCGCTGCGGCGCGTGCGGACCAGATTGTCGTTGCGCAGCCGGGCCAGATGCTGCGACAGCGCCGACTGGCTGAGCCCGACCAGATCCTCAAGCTCGCCCACCGACCGTTCGCCCTGGCTCAGATGGCACAGGATAAGAAGGCGCCGCTCATTGCACATCGCCTTCAGCAGCGCGCTCGCCCGGCGGGCGTTTGCCTGCAAATCCTCGATCTTCATCGCTTTCCCGTTGCCCTGTCCGTTCCGATTCGTTTTGCAACCGGGCTGTCGTTGCGCGGCCCGGCAAAGAAAAATGCTCGTATCCTAGTATATTCGTACCGCACGTGAATTGTCCACCTGTGGGATTCCGTCATCCGGACCCTGACACCGATTGTCACCGTGCCGGCTTGGGCGTCGCCATTACCGCCGGGCACCGCTTTTTTCTCGCATGCCGGAACAATAGTCGGAAGGATCTATCGCCTAACGGTTGCGGGAGCGGCGTCGAGCCTCCGTTTCGCCACAGGCCGGCGACAGTGGTCTGATGACAGTGGTCCGCGGGTGGGATAGCATTCCGCCCATGACCGATCATCCTTTGGATACCAAGGGCTTGCAGTGCCCGCTTCCCGTCCTGCGCGCCCGCAAGGCGATCCGGGCCATCGCCATCGGCGACACCCTGACCGTGGAGGCGACCGATCCCGGCGCCCGCAAGGACTTTCCGGCCTTCTGCGAGGCGACGGGCAACCGCCTGCTGTCGGTGGTGGAGGAGGACGGAATCCTCCGCTTCGTCATCGAACGGACGGCGTGACCACGGCCCGCCTTTGTCAGCGCCCCATCGTTGCCGTCCCCATCGTGTCGTGTCACGGATTGCCCCGCTCCCCGAAAGTGGGCTGTGACGAATCGTCCTGGATTCAGCCTGTACTTTCATTAGCGATCCGGGAAGAATGGTTTTCGGAAACGCTGCGAACGCCGCCCGAAAACCAACGATAACGACCGAAAAATCGATGTTCACCACCCTGTTCACCCACCCGGCGTGCCTGGAGCACGACACGGGTCTCGGTCATCCCGAATGCTCCGACCGCCTGCGCGCCGTTCTCGCCGCGCTGGAAACGGAGGAGTTCCACATGCTGGAACGGCAGGAGGCGCCGCGCGCCACGGTGGAACAGCTCCTGCGCGCGCACCCTCAGTCGCACATCGACCGCGTGCTGTCGCTGATCCCGGAGGTGGAGCATGCCGGCGTCGATGCCGACACGGTCGTCTCGCCCGGATCGGGGGAGGCGGCGCTGCGCGCGGCCGGGGCCGTCTGCGCCGCGGTGGACGCGGTGGCGACAGGCCAGTCGCGCAACGCCTTCTGCGCTGTGCGCCCGCCCGGCCACCATGCGGAGCGGGACAAGGCGATGGGCTTCTGCCTGTTCAACAACGCGGCGGTCGGCGCCTACCATGCCCGCGCCGCGCACGGGTTGCAGCGGGTGGCGGTGATGGATTTCGACGTCCATCACGGCAACGGCACGCAGGACATCCTGCAGCACGACCCGGACATGCTCTATTGCTCCACCCACCAGTCGCCGCTCTATCCCGGTACCGGCGACGCCGGCGAGAAGGGCGAATACGGCAACTGTGTCAATGCGCCGCTGCCGGCCATGGCGGGGTCGCCGGAGTTCCGGCATGCCATGACGCACGTCATCCTGCCGGCCATCGACCATTTCAAGCCGGATCTGCTCATTATCTCCGCCGGATTCGACGCCCATTCGCGCGATCCGCTGGCCGGCCTGCATCTGATCGACGACGATTTCGTCTGGGCCACCCGCAAGCTGGGCGAACTGGCCCGCACCCATTGCGGGGCGCGCATCGTCTCGGTGCTGGAAGGGGGCTACAACCTGCGCGCCCTCGCCTCGGCCAGCGCCGCCCATGTGCGCGAGCTGATGTACTGCTGACATGCGGCTTCCCGGTCGGTCGGGCGCTCCTCTCTTCCGAAAGGAGGAGGGGCAGCCCGAACGCATAGGCCGCACATAGGCCGCAATGGCCGGGGTAACGGGCTGCCTCGGGCCTTGCGCCGGACGTGGGCGGGGCATACCTTCGCGGGCTTGAGGTCCCATCGATGGTTCTGCCCGACATGCCCCCTTCCACGACGTCTTCCGCCCCTGCCTCCGGCGCCGCCATACCACCCGACATCGCCGCCCTCAGCTTCGAGGATGCGCTCGCCGAACTGGAGCGGATCGTCCGCCAGCTCGAGGAAGGGCGCGGCAAGCTCGACGATGCCATCTCCTCCTACGAGCGGGGCACGGCGCTGAAGCGCCATTGCGAGATGAAGCTGCGCGAGGCGCAGGCCAAGATCGACCGCATCACCGTGAGCGCCGACGGCTCCCTCGGCACCGAACCCGCCCGGATCGACTGACGTGCAGACCATTTCCCAGACTGAGTTCAAAGCCGCGCTGGCCGACATCGCCCAGGCGGTCGAGGTCAAGATCAACGCCCTCCTGCCGACCACCGACCTGCCCGAGGCACGGGTGTTCGACGCCATGCGCTATGGCTGCCTGAACGGCGGCAAGCGGCTGCGCCCCTTCCTGGTGATGCAGTCGGCGGCCCTGTTCGGCGTCAATCCCGACTGCGCCATCCGCGCCGCGGCGGCCGTCGAGATGGTCCACAGCTATTCCCTGGTCCATGACGACCTGCCGGCCATGGACGACGGCGAGCTGCGGCGCGGCCGTCCGACCTGCCACCGCCAGTTCGACGAGGCGACCGCCATCCTGGCCGGCGACGGGCTGCTGACCTTCGCCTTCGAGGTGCTGGCCGATCCGGCAACGCATGAGGACCCCAACATCCGCTGCCAGCTGGTGACGGCGCTGGCCAAGGCGTCCGGCGGCCACGGCATGGTCGGCGGCCAGATGCTGGACCTGATCGCCGAGCATGAGACCTTCGACCTCGGCACCACCACCCGGCTGCAGCGCATGAAGACCGGCGAGATGATCGCCTTCTCCTGCGAGGCCGGCGGCATCCTGGGCAAGGCCAACCCGCCGCAGCGCACGGCGCTGCGCGCCTACGCCCACGACCTCGGCCTCGCCTTCCAGATCGTCGACGACCTGCTGGACGTCGAGGGCACCGCGGAGGAGACCGGCAAGACGGTCGGCCGCGACGCCCAGGCCGGCAAGGCGACCTTCGTGTCGATCCTTGGCCGCGACCGTGCCCGTGCCCAGGCTGAAATCCTCGCCAATCAGGCGTCGCAGCACTTGGACATTTTCGATGGGCGTGCCGATATGTTGAAGGCGGTCGCCGACTTCGTCGTCGCGCGCCGCGCCTGACCAGAGCTTGAGGACCATCACGACGTGACCTCCACCAAGACTCCGCTGCTCGACCTTTGTCCGACGCCAGCCAAGCTGCGGGCCCTGAAGCCCGAGCAGCTCCGCCAGTTCGCAGACGAGTTGCGCACCGAGACGGTGGATGCCGTCTCGGTGACCGGCGGCCATCTCGGCGCCGGGCTGGGCGTGGTGGAGCTGACGGTGGCGCTCCATTATGTGTTCGACACGCCTTATGACCGGCTGATCTGGGACGTTGGGCACCAGTGCTACCCGCACAAGATCCTGACCGGCCGGCGCGACCGCATCCGCACGCTGCGCATGGGCGGGGGCCTCAGCGGCTTCACCAAGAGGTCGGAGAGCGAATACGACCCGTTCGGCGCCGGCCACAGCTCCACCTCCATCTCCGCCGGTCTCGGCATGGCCGTCGCCAGCAAGATGAAGGGGGAACAGCGCAACGTCATCGCCGTGATCGGCGACGGCTCGATGAGCGCCGGCATGGCGTATGAGGCGATGAACAACGCCGCCTCCACCAAGTCGCGGCTGATCGTCATCCTCAACGACAACGACATGTCCATCGCCCCGCCGGTGGGCGCGATGAGCGCCTACCTGTCGCGGCTGATCTCCTCCAAGCCGTACCTGTCCTTGCGCCATCTGGCGAAGGAGATCGCCGACCAGCTGCCGCGTCCGCTGCGCAATGCCGCCCGCCGGGCGGAGGAATATGCCCGCGGCATGGTCACCGGCGGCACCCTGTTCGAGGAACTGGGCTTCTACTACATCGGTCCGATCGACGGCCATAACCTGGACCATCTGCTGCCGGTTCTGCAGAATGTCCGCGACGCCGACGACGACAAGCCGGTGCTGATCCATGTCGTCACCAAGAAGGGCAAGGGCTACGCCCCGGCGGAGGCGTCGGCGGACAAGCTGCACGCCGTCGCCAAGTTCGACGTGGTGACCGGCACCCAGTCCAAGCCGAAGTCCAACGCCCCGACCTACACCCGCGTCTTCGCCCAGAGCCTGATGGCGGAGGCGGCGGCCGATCCGACCATCGTCGGCATCACCGCCGCCATGCCGTCGGGCACCGGGCTGGACCTGTTCGGGGAGCGCTTCCCCGACCGCTGCTTCGACGTCGGCATCGCCGAGCAGCATGCGGTGACCTTCGCCGCCGGCATGGCGACGGAAGGGTTCAAGCCCTTCTGCGCCATCTATTCCACCTTCCTGCAGCGCGCCTACGACCAGGTCATCCATGACGTGGTGCTGCAGCATCTGCCCGTGCGCTTCGCGCTGGACCGCGCCGGTCTGGTGGGGGCGGACGGGGCGACCCATGCTGGGTCCTTCGACACATCCTATCTCGGCTGCCTGCCCGACATCGTGCTGATGGCGGCGGCGGACGAGCTGGAGCTGATGCACATGGTAGCGACCCAGGCGGCCATCGACGACCGTGCGTCGGCCCTGCGCTATCCGCGCGGCGAGGGGGTGGGGCTGGAACTGCCCGACCGCGGCAGCATCCTGCCGATCGGCAAGGGCCGCATCCTGCAGGAAGGCACCAAGATCGCCATCCTCAGCTACGGCACCCGGCTGGGCGAGGCCCGGCGCGCGGCGTCGGAGCTGGCGGCGCGCGGCCTGTCGACCACGCTGGCCGACGCCCGCTTCGCCAAGCCGCTGGACGAGGATCTGGTCCGCCGCCTCGCGCTGGAGCATGAGGTGCTGATCACCATCGAGGAAGGGTCGGTCGGCGGTTTCGGCAGCTTCGTGCTGCAGTTCCTGGCGACCTCCGGCCTGCTGGACGGCGGCCTGAAGATCCGCCCGATGGTCCTGCCCGATCTCTATCTCGACCATGACCAGCCGGCCAAACAGTATGAGACCGCCGGCCTGACCGCCCAGCACATCGTCCGCACTGCGCTGCAGGCGCTGGGCATCGAGAGCGCTGCGGCACGGGCCTGACCTGCCGTCCGTTCAGGGCCATCCGAATGTCGTAATGCCATTTGTCTAGCGACCTTTCGGGTTGTTGGACTGGTGCCGAGCGCGAGCGACGCCTTACACTGCAAAGGCTGGAATGGTAGCTCATCTGTAACGGTGGATGCGCCGGCGGCACATGGGACGGCTACGGGGTCAGGGGCGATGGCGCACATCATGGCGGTCACGGCGTACCGGAACGCGGAGTTCGGGACGGATCCCGGCGCGGGGCGGGCGGCGGAAGCCGGTGGCTCATGCATCGACGACCCGGCGCTTCTGCGCTGCCTGCTGGACCAGACGCCGACCCCCACCGCCCTGCTGGAGGGGGAGGGCGACCGCTGCAGCTTCGCCAATGCCGCCTTCCGCGCGCTGGGCGTGGTCGCCGGCTCCGGCCTGACGGAGAGCTTCCCCGCCCTGTCGCCGGCTTTGCTGGCGGACGCGCGCCACAGCGGCCGGCCGCAGCGCAGCCGGGCCGCGGGCGACCGCGCACCGGACGGCGAACGGTTCTGGGATGTGCGCGTCACCCCGATGCTGGGACTGAACGGCGTCGTCCGCGCCCTGATCGTCACGGCGGAGGAAACGCCGGAATCCGCCGCGGAGCATGACCGGCGCCTGCGCGACGTCAGCCACCGGCTGAAGAACACGCTGCAGCTCGTCTCCAGCCTGCTGACCCTGCAGACGCTGTCGAGCAAGGATCCCGAAGTTCGCCGTGCCCTGCAGAGTGCCGGCAGCCGCGTCGGCATCGTCACCCAGGCCCACCAGCGCACCCACGGCGCCCTGCGTGCCGGCACCGTCGACATGGCACCGCATCTGCGCGAACTCTGCCAGGAGCTGGAGGCGACGCTTCCCGGCGCCCACCGCATCCAGGTCACCGCGGAGGCGACGGAGATGCCGGTGGATTCGATCATCCCCTTCAGCCTGATCGTCAACGAACTGGTCGGCAACGCCGCCCGCCATGCCTTCCCGGCCGGCGCGCCCGGCACCATCGACGTGTGGCTCGGCCGCGACGGGGCAGGCGGCCTCCGGCTGGAGGTCAGCGACCGCGGCACCGGCCTGCCGGCCGGACTGGACGTCACCCGCGCGAGCACGCTGGGGCTGAAGGTGGTGCGCGCCTTCGTGGGGCAGCTGCGCGGCAAGCTGTCGGCGGACAGCAGCCCCTACGGCACCCGCATGTCCGTCGAATTCCCGGCGATTTGACGACAGGCCGCCCTCGGGCTTGCCCTTCCGTCCGTTCCGCGTCAGGAATGCGCCGACACGGGGACGAGAGGGACTGACTTCATGGCACGGGTACGGGCGGACGTGGCGCTGGTCGAGCGCGGGCTGGCGGAAAGCCGTGCCAAGGCGCAGGCGCTGATCCTGGCCGGGCTGGTCTATTCCGACACCAAACGCATCGACAAGGCCGGCGACCTGATCGCGGCGGAAGCCCCGCTGGCGGTCAAGGGACAGGACCATCCCTGGGTGTCGCGCGGCGGGCTGAAGCTGGTGAAGGGGCTGGACGTCTTCGCCATCGATCCGGCCGGGCTTACCGCGGTCGATGTCGGCGCCTCCACCGGCGGCTTCACCGACGTGCTGCTGACCCGCGGCGCCGCCAAGGTCTATGCCGTCGATGTGGGGCACGGGCAGCTGGCCTGGAAGCTGCGCAACGATCCCCGCGTGGCGGTGCTGGAGAAGACCAACGCCCGCCATCTGACCACGGCCGAAATCCCCGATCCGATCGACCTCGTGGTGTGCGACGCCAGCTTCATCGGGCTGGAAATCGTGCTGCCGGCGGCGCTGGACCTCGTGGTGCACGGAGGACGGCTGGTCGCCCTCATCAAGCCGCAGTTCGAGGTCGGCAAGGGCCGCGTCGGCAAGGGCGGGGTGGTGCGCGAACCGGAACTGCACCGGGAGGTCTGCGACCGCATCCGCGGCTGGCTGGACGCGCGGCCGGGCTGGCGCGTGCTGGACATCACGGAAAGCCCCATCACCGGGCCTGAAGGCAACAAGGAGTTCCTGATCGGCGCGGTGAAGGACCGGGACCTGCCCTGCGAAAGCCCCGCAGCCACATCTGCGCTGTAGATGGTGGCGGCGGCTATGCGGACGACTTGCCGTCGAGGCGGTCCAGTATTTCCTGTGCCTGCGCAAGCAGCGAGTCGCGCGCGGCGCACAGTCGTTCAAGGGCTGTCTGCGACTGCGTGATCGTCCATCTGGCGTGGTAGATCTGCTGATCGAGCGCATCGATGTCCTTCTCGATGTACATCAGCCATTCGCGATCGCTCTGTATTTCGCGGTCGTTCATGATCGGGCCTCCCTTTCGCTTTGTCTTGTCCGGCTGTGGGTGTGTCCTCCCGAAGTCAGGATGTCCTGATTGGCGCGAGGCGGCCCGGCCAGCAATGGCGGGCCGCCTCCGGCAATGGCCGTCCATGTCACTGCGACATGCCGGCGCGAACCGTCACTGCCGCGGCCGGGCCAGGTCGAAGCGGTCGGCGTTCATGACCTTCGTCCAGGCGGCGACGAAGTCCTTCGCGAACTTCTCGTGCGATCGCTGCATGCATAGACCTCAGCAAAGGCCCGCAGCTGCGAATGCGATCCGAAGATCAGGTCGACGCGGGTGGCCGTCCACCTCGACTGGCCGGTCTTGCGGTCCCTCCCTTCATAGATGCCCTCCGCGTTCGGCGGCTGCCACTCCGTGTCCATGTCGAGCAGGTTGACGAAGAAGTCGTTGGTCAGCGTCTCCGGCCGGTCGGTCAGGACGCCGTGCCTGGAGCTGCCGGCATTGGCACCGAGCACGCGCAGCCCGCCGAGGAGAACCGTCATCTCCGGCCCGGTCAGCCGCAGCAGCGCCGCCCGGTCCACCAGCGCCTCCTCCGGGATCATGAACTGCCGCTTGCTGCTGTGGAGATAGTTGCGGAAGCCGTCGGCCCTCGGTTCGAGCGCGGCGAAGGAGTCGACGTCGGTCTGGTCCTGCGACGCATCCATGCGTCCCGGCGAGAACGGGACCTGCAGGGTCAGGCCGGCGTCCTGCGCCGCCTTCTCGATGGCCGCGCCCCCGGCAAGGACGATCAGGTCGGCGAGGGAAATCCGCTTGCCGCCGCCGGCCGACGCGTTGAAGTCGGTCTGAATGGCTTCGAGCGCCTGCAGAACCGTCTGCAGCTGCGCCGGCTCGTTCACCTCCCAGTCCTTCTGCGGGGCGAGGCGGATGCGCGCCCCGTTGGCGCCGCCGCGCTTGTCGGAGCCGCGGAAGGTGGAGGCGGAAGCCCAGGCCGTCGAGACCAGCTGCGACACCGAAAGGCCGGAGGAGAGGATGCGTGCCTTCAGCGCGGCGATATCCGCGTCGTCGACCGTCGGGTGATCCAGCGGCGGAATCGGATCCTGCCAGATCAGCGTCTCCTTCGGAACGAGCGGACCGAGATAGCGCACCGTCGGCCCCATGTCGCGGTGGGTCAGCTTGAACCAGGCGCGGGCGAAGGCATCCGCGAATTGATCGGGATTCTCGTAAAACCGCCGGGAGATCTTCTCGTAGATCGGATCGAAGCGCAGAGACAGGTCGGTGGTCAGCATCGTGGGGAGGCGCTTCGCCGAACCGGGGCAGGGGCCGGGGATCGAAGGCTCCGCATCCTTCGCCTGCCATTGCCATGCGCCGGCCGGGCTCTTGGTCAGTTCCCATTCGAACTTGAAGAGGTTGTCGAAGAAGTGGTTGCTCCATTTCGTCGGCGTCTGGGACCAGATGACCTCCGGGCCGCCGGTGATCGCATCGACTCCGAAGCCGGTGCCGTGCTTGGACTTCCAGCCGAGGCCCTGGTCCTCCAGCGCGCCGGCTTCCGGTTCCGGACCCATGAAGGACGGATCGCCGGCGCCGTGCGTCTTGCCGAAGGTGTGGCCGCCGGCGATCAGCGCGACGGTCTCCTCGTCATTCATCGCCATGCGGTAGAAGGTTTCGCGGATGTCCTTGGCCGCCGCCAGCGGGTCCGGATTGCCGTTCGGCCCTTCCGGATTGACGTAGATGAGTCCCATCTGCACCGCGCCCAGCGGGTCGGCAAGCTGGCGTTCGCCGCTGTAGCGCTCGTCGCCGAGCCAGCTTCCCTCCGGACCCCAGAACAGCTCCTCCGGTTCCCACGCGTCCACCCGGCCGCCGGCGAAGCCGAAGGTCTTGAACCCCATCGATTCCAGGGCGACGTTGCCGGCCAGGACCATCAGGTCGGCCCAGGACAGCTTGCGTCCGTATTTCTGCTTGATCGGCCAGAGCAGGCGGCGCGCCTTGTCGAGATTGGCGTTGTCCGGCCATGAGTTGAGCGGTGCGAAGCGCTGCTGGCCGGTGCCGGCGCCGCCGCGCCCGTCGGTGATGCGGTATGTGCCGGCGCTGTGCCACGCCATGCGGATCATCAGCCCGCCGTAATGACCGAAGTCGGCAGGCCACCAGTCCTTGGAGTCCGTCATGACGCCGTGCAGATCCCGGATTACCGCGTCGAGGTCGAGGGACTGGAATTCCTTGGCATAGTCGAACTCTTTGCCCATCGGGTCGGACAAGGCCGAGTTGCGATGAAGCATCTCGATATCCAGGGCGTTCGGCCACCAGTCGCGGTTCCTGCGGCCGCGGCTTCCGCCGCTGAACGGACATTTGCCTGCGCTCTCGTCGATCCTTGTGTCCATCGTTTCCTCCTGCAACGCTTATGGTTCACGGGGCGGCAACAGATGATCGGCATATCAAACTGTATGTTCATCCATCAATCAGGTACAGTGGTCTTTGTTGATGGCCGCGATAAGGTAAGCTTATGATCCCCGGCTCGGTGACTCTCCGGCAGCTCCGCTATTTCGACGCGCTGGCGCATCACGCCCATTTCGGACGCGCCGCCGCCGCCTGCGCCGTGTCGCAGCCGGCATTGTCGATGCAGATCAAGGAGCTGGAGGAGGCCCTTGGGGCTTCGCTTGTAGAACGGGGCAGCAGGGGCATCCGGCTGACGCCCTTTGGACAGGAGGCGTCCCTGCGCGTCCGCGACATCCTGCGCTCGGTCGATCAGCTGGGGGAGCTTGCGCAGCTGTCACGGAACCGGATTAGCGGCCGGCTGCGCATCGGCATGATCCCCACCATCGCCCCCTATCTGCTGCCGGCGGTGATCGCGACCGTCACGCGCGAGCATCCCCATGTGGAGATCGAGGTGCGCGAGGCGCTGACGTCGAGGTTGATCGAGGAGCTGGCGGACGGGCGGCTGGATACCGCCATCGCCGCCCTGCCGGTGTTCGAACCGTCGCTGAGCGAAGCGGTTCTGTTCACGGAGAGCTTCCTGCTGGTCCGGCCGGCCGAGGATGCAGGCAAGCCGGTGCCCAGCGGCGAGATGCTGCGCGATATGCGGCTTCTGCTGCTGGAGGAGGGGCACTGCTTCCGCAATCAGGCCCTGTCCTTCTGCAACATGCCGTCCTCCTCGCCGCGCAAGGCGCTGGAGGCGAACTCCTTCTCCACGCTCGTCCAGATGGTCAGGGCCGGGATGGGCGTGACGCTGGTCCCGGAGATGGCCGTCGCCGTTGAGGCCGGCTCCGGATCGGTGTCCGTCGCCCGCTTCGATGGCCCGCAGCCCTCCCGGACCATCGGCATGATCTGGCGCAAGACGAACCCGCTGGCCGCCCAGTTCCTGCAGCTGGCGGACCTTTTGCGGAAGGAGCGAGGCGATGCGGGCGCCGCGGCAGGGTCGCGGCGCCCGTCGGCGGTCAGTCGAAGCTGAAGCCCTGGTCCTTCATGTAGATGTTCTTCACCTTGCACCAGTCTACGCTGAACTTCTCCGACTCATAGCCGACCCAGTCCACCTTGAACGGAACGACGCAGTTGCCTTCGTTGCTGCCCCAGTCCATCTCGGCGGATTCGCCGGGCTTCAGCTTGAAGTCGATCCAGTTCTTGCTCCACACACCGCCTTCGAAGGTGCGGAAGCCGTTGATGACGTATTCCGACGACTTGTTGTGGAGATTGAACTTGTAGGTGTCCGCGGCCTGGGCGGAAACCGATGCCCCGGCCAGGGCGGCGAAAACGGCGAGAAAAGCAAATCTGCGCACGATCGACCTCGTCTAGGATAGGCCCGCCCTCAAGAGCGGCAATCCTTATGCTGACAAAGCAATAATACCGATGGAAGAGGGTATAAGACCTTCGGGGCGACACGCTGCCCTGTCGCCAGTTGCCCTCCGGACCGCTGCGCTTATGATTGCCGGCAATGACCGCCTGGACGGTCTTCAAGACGAAGGGTTCGGGATATGAATGACGCAACGGCGGGCTGGATCGAACTCCAGGCCGCGGACGGCCACCGGCTGCGCGCTTATCGGGCGCCGGCCAGAGGCGAGGAGATCGGGCGCCTGATCGTGGCGCCGGAGATCTTCGGCATCAACCACCATATCCGCAGCGTGTGCGACGGCTTCGCCCAGCAGGGTTTCACCGCCGTGGCGCCCGACCTGTTCGACCGGGCCGAACGCGGGGTGGAGCTGCCCTATGACGATGCCGGCATCCAGCGCGGCATCGCGCTGAAGGGCGCGGTTTCGACCGCCGACGCGCTGCAGGACGTCGCGGCGGCGCTGGCCCATCTGGGCGGAGACGGGGCCGCGGCCATCGTCGGCTATTGCTGGGGCGGCAGCATCGCCTGGGCGTCGGCGGCGGCCCTGCCGCTGCGCGCCGCCATCGGCTATTACGGCGGCGACATCGGCAAGACGCTGGACAGCGCCCCGCGGGTGCCGACCCTGCTGCATTTCGGCGACCAGGACCACGCCATCCCGCTGTCGGTGGCGGAGGGGGTGCGGTCGCGCTATCCGTGGCTGCCGGTGCATGTCTATCCGGCCGGCCATGGCTTCAACTGCGACGAGCGGGGGAGCTTCCATCCGGAAAGTGCCGTGCTGGCGCTTCGCCGGACCGTGGGGCTGCTGCGGGCCGTGTTCTGACGGACGCCCGTCCGGCCTGCGGGTCCTTCCGCCGCCCCAGCCGCACCGGCCAGCGGCGGAAGGCCAGCAGCCCGGCGCAGATCAGCGCATAGACCAGCGGCGCCGTCTGCCAGCCCTTCACCAGCATGATGAAGTGCAGGCAGCCGGCCAGCCCGGCGATGAAAACGCCTTTGTGCAGGGCGCGCCAGCGCTTGCCGCCCAGCCGCTTCACCATCCCGTCGGTGGAGGTGGCGGCCAGCGCCGTCAGGATCAGGAAAGCACCCATGCCGACGGTGATGTAGGGCCGCTTGACGATGTCCTTCCAGATCGCCGCCCAGTCGAAGAACTGGTCCAGCCCGACATAGGTGGACAGGTGGACGGCGGCGTAGAAGAAGGCGAACAGTCCCAGCATCCGGCGGAAGCGCGCCAGCCCTGCCACACCCGTCAGCATGCGCAGCGGCGTCAGCGCCAGGGCGATCAGCAGGAAGCGCAGGGCCCACAGCCCGCTCGCCTTGACGCTTTCCAGCACCGGCTCCGCCCCCAGCTCGCCGGTATAGGCGAGCCAGACGGTCCAGACCAGCGGGACGAGGCAGAGGGTGAAGACGGCGGGCTTGGCCCAGCGCGAGGCGAGTGCGGCGTTGGCGGCGGCGCGCAGATCGACGCCGCCGGCTGCTGCTGTAGGGTCGGCCATGGTCAGTAATTCGCCTTCAGGTCCATCCCGGCATAGAGCGACGCGACCTCCTCGCCATAGCCATTGAAAGGCAGGGTCTTGCGGCGGGAGAATTCGCCGACGCGGCGTTCGGTCGCCTGGCTCCAGCGCGGATGATCGACCTCAGGGTTGACGTTGGAATAGAAGCCGTACTCACGCGGCTGCGACTTGTTCCAGGCGGTCGGCGGCTGGTCCTTGACCAGCGTGATCTTGACGATCGACTTGATCGACTTGAAGCCGTACTTCCACGGCACCACCAGCCGGACCGGCGCGCCGTTCTGGTTGGGCAGAACCTCCCCATACATGCCGACGGCGAGCATGGTCAGCGGGTGCATCGCCTCGTCAAGCCGCAGCCCCTCGGTATAGGGCCAGTCCAGCACCCAGGAACGCAGGCCCGGCATCTGCTTGGGATCGTTCAGGGTCTGGAAGGCGACGTATTTGGCGTTGCCGGTCGGTTCCACCCGTTTCAGCAGTTCGGCCAGGGAGAAGCCGACCCAGGGGATGACCATCGACCAGCCCTCGACGCAGCGCAGGCGATAGATGCGCTCCTCCATCGGGAATTTCAGCAGATCTTCGATGCCGATGGTCATCGGCTTGGCGACCTCGCCGCCGATGGCGATTTCCCACGGGCGGGTCTTCAGCGTGCCGGCATTCTCGGCGGGATCGCCCTTGCCGGTGCCGAATTCGTAGAAGTTGTTGTAGGTGGTGGCCGACTTCATCGGCGTCGTCGGGTCGAACTTCGGGTCGGCCGGCTTGATCGTGGTCGGCACCTGGAAGGACGCGGCGAAGGCGTTGCCGCTCCACGCCGGCAGGCTGCCCAGCGCCATCGCGGCGGCACCGCCGGCCATCAGGCTGCGGCGGGTGAGAAACAGTTCCCGCGGAGTCACCTCGTCCTCGCGGGCCTGCGAGGCGGCGGGGAATTTGAACAGCATCGACCCTCTCCCGAACGGACCATTCCTGCCAGTAACCATAGGGCTGCGGCAGGCTGCCGGCAAATCACGGACTCTACACGATTGCGTGAGCGGGTCGAAATCGTGGCGTCAGCGGCGGCCGAGCGGGATCACGATGGCGGGGCCGCCGAAGCTGCCGCCGCGCGCCACCCGACGCATCGGGAAAGGCAGCACGTCCGCCGCCGGCCGGGGCGGGCTCAACGCCGGCAGTCCGGCGAAGGAATGGGCCAGGACGGCGCCGCTGTTGCAGGCACGCATCCAGGAAAGCATGCAGTACATCGATGCCTGCATGGAAATCGTCCAGAGAATCATGGTCAAGCCCTGGGCTGTGACGACGGTCTGTTTGGTCTTGCCCCACGGGAGGTGGCCGCCTGCCGAATGATCCCGCTGTGGCTCTGTTCCATAACGAGGTCGGCCGCTGAATCGTTCCGGCATTCATACGATGGTCGGGGGTGGCCTTTCAGGATGGCCGATGCGCGCGAACAACCTCAGGCGATCTAAAACGAAGGTTGCCATATTCCTGGATGAATCGCGTGACAAAGGCGGCCAAGCTCAAGAAACTCCAACATCCATCCTAAGTCATAGGCTTGATAACTACGCCGGAAGTCGGAGTTCCTACGAAAGGCTAAATTGACCGGAATCGCCTTTACTTCATCGTGCGGGGATGTAGGACTGCGCGGTCACTCGCCGGCCCAGGCTCGGGTGCGCGCAGGCTGGCTGCGGGTATTCGGTTTTCCGGTGGTGACAGGTTGCGTTTACTGGGCCGCATACCGGGATTGTGCCGGGGCGGTCCAAAGCTGTGGCTGAATGCGGTCCATGGTGGGCCGGCGCGCGGGCAGGGGGAACGGCATGACGGCGATGGTGGAGACGGCGGACGCGTTGGATCCGAAGGTTCTGCTGATGGCCTTGCGGCAACTGCGCAAGGGCGACTTCTCCGTGCGGCTGCCGCTCGACCTGACGGGCATGGACGGCGAGATCGCCGCCGCCTTCAACGACGTGGTCGAGCTGAACCAGAACCTGACCACCGAGGTCAGCCGGCTCAGCGTCGCCATCGGCAAGGAAGGCCGTATCAGCCAGCGCGCCAAGCTGAACAACGCATCCGGCGGGTGGGAGACCTGTGTCGACAGCATCAACACGCTGGTCGGCGACATGATCCAGCCGACGACGGAAATCGCGCGCGTCATCGGCGCCGTCGCCAAGGGCGACCTGTCCAAGACGATGGCGCTGGAGATTGAAGGCCGTCCGCTGCAGGGCGAATTCCTGCGCACCGCCCGCAACGTCAACACCATGGTGGACCAGCTGGTCACCGTGACGACCGAACTGACGCGCGTGGCGCGCGAGGTCGGTATAGAGGGCAAGCTGGGCGGGCAGGCCCAGGTCAAGGGCGTCGCCGGCAGCTGGAAGGACCTGACCGAGAACGTCAACGTGATGGCGGCCAACCTGACCGGTCAGGTGCGCAACATCGCGGAGGTGACAACCGCGGTCGCGAAGGGTGACCTGTCCAAGAAGATCACCGTCGATGTGAAGGGCGAAATCCTTGAGCTGAAATCCACCATCAACACCATGGTGGACCAGCTGAACAGCTTTGCCTCCGAAGTGACGCGCGTTGCGCGCGAGGTGGGCTCCGAAGGCAAGCTGGGCGGGCAGGCGAAGGTGGAGGGCGTCGGCGGCACCTGGAAGGACCTGACCGACAACGTGAACATGATGGCGGCGAACCTGACCGGTCAGGTGCGCAACATCGCCGAGGTGACGACGGCGGTCGCCAAGGGTGACCTGTCCAAGAAGATCACCGTCGACGTGAAGGGCGAGATTCTGGAGCTGAAATCCACCATCAACACCATGGTGGACCAGCTGAACAGCTTTGCCTCCGAAGTGACGCGCGTGGCCCGCGAGGTGGGCTCCGAAGGCAAGCTCGGCGGTCAGGCGAAGGTGGAGGGCGTCGGCGGCACCTGGAAGGACCTGACCGACAGCGTGAACATGATGGCGGCGAACCTGACCGGTCAGGTGCGAAACATCGCCGACGTCACCACCGCCGTCGCCACCGGCGACTTGTCGAAGAAGATCACCGTCGACGTGAAGGGCGAGATTCTGGAGCTGAAATCCACCATCAACACCATGGTGGACCAGTTGAACAGCTTCGCCTCGGAAGTGACGCGCGTCGCAAGAGAGGTGGGCTCGGAGGGTAAGCTGGGTGGTCAGGCGCGGGTGGAGGGCGTCGGCGGCACCTGGAAGGACCTGACCGACAGCGTGAACCTGATGGCGGCGAACCTAACCGGTCAGGTGCGAAACATCGCCGACGTGACCACCGCGGTGGCGAACGGCGACCTGTCCAAGAAGATCACCGTGCCGGTGAAGGGCGAAATCCTGGAGCTGAAGAACACCATCAACACGATGGTGGACCAGCTGAACAGCTTCGCCTCGGAAGTGACGCGCGTCGCAAGAGAGGTGGGCTCCGAAGGAAAGCTGGGCGGTCAGGCGCAGGTGAAGGGCGTCGGCGGCACCTGGAAGGACCTGACCGACAGCGTGAACGCGATGGCGACCAACCTGACGGGTCAGGTGCGCAACATCGCGGAGGTGACGACGGCGGTCGCCAACGGCGATTTGTCGAAGAAGATCACCGTCGACGTGAAGGGTGAGATCCTTGAGCTGAAATCCACCATCAACACCATGGTGGACCAGCTGAACAGCTTCGCCTCGGAAGTGACGCGCGTCGCAAGAGAGGTGGGCTCCGAAGGCAAGCTGGGCGGCCAGGCGCAGGTGAAGGGCGTTGCCGGCACCTGGAAGGACCTGACCGACAATGTGAACGCGATGGCGACCAACCTGACCGGTCAGGTGCGCAACATCGCGGAGGTGACGACGGCGGTCGCCAACGGCGATTTGTCGAAGAAGATCACCGTCGACGTGAAGGGCGAAATCCTTGAGCTGAAATCCACCATCAACACCATGGTGGACCAGCTGAACAGCTTCGCTTCGGAAGTCGCCCGCGTGGCGCGCGAAGTGGGCATCGAGGGCAAGCTGGGCGGTCAGGCGCAGGTGAAGGGCGTTGCCGGCACCTGGAAGGACCTGACCGACAACGTGAACATGATGGCGGCGAACCTGACCGGTCAGGTGCGAAACATCGCCGAAGTGACGACGGCGGTCGCGAAGGGCGATTTGTCGAAGAAGATCACCGTCGACGTGAAGGGCGAGATCTTCGAACTGAAATCCACCATCAACACCATGGTGGACCAGCTGAACAGCTTCGCTTCGGAAGTGACGCGCGTGGCGCGCGAGGTGGGCTCCGAAGGCAAGCTGGGCGGTCAGGCGAAGGTGGAGGGCGTCGGCGGCACCTGGAAGGATCTGACCGACAATGTGAACATGATGGCGGCGAACCTGACCGGTCAGGTGCGCGGCATCGCCAGCGTCGTCACCGCGGTCGCCGACGGCGACCTGAAGCGCAAGCTGGCGGTGGACGCGAAGGGCGAGATCGCGGCGCTGGCCAACACCATCAACGGCATGATCGACACGCTGGCGACCTTCGCCGATCAGGTCACCAACGTGGCGCGCGAAGTGGGCATCGAAGGCAAGCTGGGCGGTCAGGCCCGCGTGCCGGGCGCCGCCGGCCTCTGGAAGGACCTGACCGAGAACGTGAACCAGCTGGCCGCCAACCTGACCACGCAGGTGCGCGCCATCGCCGAGGTCGCCACCGCGGTGACCAAGGGCGACCTGACCCGCTCCATTACCGTCGAGGCGATGGGCGAGGTCGCGGCGCTGAAGGACAACATCAACGAGATGATCCGCAATCTTCGCGACACCACGCTGAAGAATGCGGAACAGGATTGGCTGAAGACCAACCTCGCCAAATTCACCCGCATGCTGCAGGGCGAGCGCGATCTGGTCACCGTCTCCAACATGATCCTGTCGGAAATCGCGCCGCTGGTGAACGCGCAGCATGGCGTCTTCTACGTCGCCACCCGCGACCGCGACGAACCGCTGCTGGAACTGGTCGCGTCCTACGCGCTGAAGGAGCGCAAGAACCTGTCCAACCGCTTCCACCTGAAGGAAGGTCTGGTCGGGCAGTGCGCCTACGAGAAGAAGCGCATCCTGCTTACCAACGTGCCGCGCGACTACGTGTCGATCAGCTCCGGCCTGGGCGAAGCGCCGCCGCTGAACATCATCGTCCTGCCGGTGCTGTTCGAGGATGACGTGAAGGCGGTGATCGAGCTGGCGAGCTTCGGCCGCTTCAGCGAGACGCACCAGAGCTTCTTGGAGCAGCTGACCGAGAGCATCGGCATCGTTCTGAACACCATCGCCGCCAACATGCGCACCGAAGGTCTGCTGAAGCAGTCGCAGCGCCTGACCACCGAACTGCAGAGCCAGCAGGAGGAACTGAAGACCACCAACGAGCGGCTGGAACAGCAGGCCGCCTCGCTGCGCAAGTCGGAAGAGCTTCTGAAGGCCCAGCAGGAAAAGCTGACCACCACCAACGAGGCGCTGGAGGAGAAGGCCGAACAGCTGGAGAAGCAGAACATCGAGGTGGAGCGCAAGAACCGCGAGGTCGTGCTCGCCAAGGCGGCGCTGGAGGAGAAGGCCGAACAGCTCGCCCTGACCTCCAAGTACAAGTCGCAGTTCCTGGCGAACATGAGCCACGAGCTGCGCACGCCGCTGAACAGCCTGCTGATCCTGTCCAAGCTGCTGGCCGACAATCCCGACACCAACCTGTCCGACCGCCAGGTGGAGTTCGCCCGCACCATTCATTCCGCCGGCTCCGACCTGCTGGGCCTCATCAACGACATCCTCGACCTGTCGAAGATCGAATCCGGCACCGTCACGCTGGAGATCGGCGAGGTCGTGCTGGGCGACCTGCGCAACCATGTGGAACGCACCTTCTCGCAGGTGGCACAGGAGAAGAAGCTGGCCTTCGCCATCGAGATGGACCAGGCGTTGCCCGCCAGCATCCAGACCGACGAGAAGCGGCTGGCCCAGGTGCTGAACAACTTGCTGTCGAACGCCTTCAAGTTCACGGATACCGGCGGCATCACCTTCCGCGTCGCCCCGGCGACGGAGGGCTGGAGTGCCGCTCACCCGACGCTGAACGCGGCGTCGTCGGTGCTCGCCTTCACCGTGATCGACACCGGCATCGGCATCCCCGAGGACAAGCAGCGCATCATCTTCGAGGCGTTCCAGCAGGCCGACGGCACCACCAGCCGCAAGTACGGCGGCACCGGCCTTGGCCTGTCGATCAGCCGCGAGATCGCCCGCCTGCTGGGCGGCGAGATCCGGGTGACCAGCACGCCGGGCAAGGGCAGCGCCTTCACGCTCTATGTCCCGCGCAGCTATGACGTCGCGGAGGAAACCGCGAACCCGCTGGTCGCCGCCGCCAGCACCGTGCCGGCCCCGGCCGGCCTGCTGACCCGGCGGCCGGAGGCGGCCACCCGCCCGGTGGTGGCCTCCGGCCCGCAGGAAGGGCTCGCCCTGCTGGAGATGCAGCCGGCCGGCGACGACCGCGAACGCATCCGCGGCGGCGAGCCGGTGGTGCTGATCGTGGAGGACGACGCGACCTTCGCCTCCATCCTGATCGATCTGGCGCGGGAGAAGGGCTTCCGCACCGTCCTGTCGGCCGGTGGAGCGGCGGCGCTGCCGCTGGCGCGCAAATACCGGCCGGATGCCATTCTGCTCGACATCGGGTTGCCGGACATGGACGGCTGGGCCCTGCTCGACCTGCTGAAGCGGGACCCGCAGACCCGCCACATCCCGGTCCACGTCATCTCCGCCAAGGACGAGCGGCGGCGCGGCCTGTCGATGGGTGCCTTCGATTATTCGGAAAAGCCGGTGGAGCGTGAGGCGATCTTCGACGCCCTGAACCGGGTGAAGAGCTTCAAGGAGCGCGACCACCGCAAGCTTCTGGTGGTGGAGAAAGACAACCCGCAGCCGGGCGCCGTCGCCGCCCTGATCGGCAACGGCGATGTGGAGACCCATACCGTCACCTCCATCGAGGCGGCGATGGCGGCGCTGTCGGCCGACCGGTTCGACTGCATGGTGCTGGATCTGTCGAGCCCGGCGCTGGCCGGCCCCTCCGCAGCCGATTTCGAACTGGTGGAATGGCTGCGCACCCGCGACACGCTCGCCTGGATGCCGGTGGTGGTCTATGTCGCCCCCGACATCACGGCGGAGGACGAGGCGCGGCTGCGCCGGCTTGCCGAGACCGTGGTGCTGAAGAGCGCCCGGTCGCCCGCCGGCCTGCTGGACGAGACCGCGCTGTTCCTGCACCGCGCCGTCGACAAGCTGCCCGACGACAAGCGGCGCAGCATCCTGGACCTGCGCCAGCATGACCCCTCGTTGGCCGGCAAGCGGGTGCTGGTGATCGACGACGACATCCGCAACATCTTCTCGCTTGCCAGCGTGATGGAGGCTCACAGGATCGAGGTCCTGCATGCCGAAAGCGGGCGCGAGGGGATCGAGCGGCTCCGCGCCGACCCGGCCGTCGACGTGGTGCTGGTGGACATCATGATGCCGGAGATGGACGGCTACGAGACCATGCGCACGATCCGCAGCATCGACGAGTTCCGCGGCCTGCCGATGATCGCCGTCACCGCCAAGGCGATGAAGGGTGACCGCGACAAGTGCATCGAGGCCGGGGCGACCGATTACATCGCCAAGCCGGTGGACATCGACCATCTGCTGTCGCTGCTGCGGATCTGGACCGCGAAGGGCGGCAGGCCGCAACCGCGCGGCGGAGTTTCGGCATGACCCGGCGCAAGCTGCGCCCGGCGCGGGTGGCGCGGCGCGGGCCGTTCGTGGCGCCGCCGGCCTTCCCGGTGCCGGCGGTCCGCCGCGCGCGTCTGCTCGGCACCACAAGTGTTCAGCCGGCCGGCGCTCAGCCTGCCAGCCGGGATGACATCCGCCAGACGCTTATGCCGCCGGATGTGGCGCCGCCCGCACCGGCCCCCGTTCCGGCCGTCACGCCTGCACCGCCGGCCGGTGCCCCCGCGGGATGGGAAAGCATGACCACCGACGCTCCTCCGCACCCTGACAAGGCCGACGTGGCGATCCTGATCGTCGATGACGACCCGCGGAACCTCTTCGCCGTGCGCGAGACGCTGGAGGACATGAACGCGCAGCTCGTCCTGGCACGGTCGGGGGAAGAGGCGCTGAAGCACCTGCTGCGCCAGGACTTCGCGCTGATCCTGCTTGACGTCCACATGCCGGGGATGGACGGCTACGAGACGGCGGAGCTGATCCGCCTGCGCGAAAAGTCCCGCCACATCCCCATCATCTTCCTGACCGCCATCAACAAGGACGAGACGCACATCTTCCGCGGCTATGCCAGCGGCGCCGTGGACTACATGTTCAAGCCGGTCGATCCGCACATCCTGAAATGCAAGGTGTCGGTCTTCGTCGATCTCTACCGCAAGACGGAGGCGGTGAAGCGCGAGGTCGAGGCCAAGCAGCGCCTGCTGGACGAGAACGAGCGGGTGCGGCGCGAGATGCGGCAGGCCGAACAGGCGCTGCGCCGGTCGGAGGAGCGGCAGGCTCTGATCCTGGGGCAATTGCCCATCGTGCTCTACACCGCAGACCTGACGCCGGGCATCCCCTTCCGCTACCTGTCGGACACGGCGCAGTCGGTTCTGGGTTGCCCGGCCGCCCGTTTCGTCGAGGATCGCGTTTCTGGGAATCGGGGCTGCATCCGGACGACCGCAACCGCGTGCTGCGCCAGCTGGAGTCGATCCACGACACCGGGTTGACGACGGTCGAGTACCGCTGGCGCTGCCCGGACGGCAGCGAGCGCCATCTGCTGGACCAGGCGGTGGTGGTGCGCGACGAGGACGGCCGGCCGGCCGAGCTGTTCGGCACCATCCTGGACGTGACCGAGACGCGTCAGGCCCAGCGCCAGCTCGCCCACGCCCAGAAGATGGAAATGGTCGGCCAGCTGACCGGCGGCATCGCCCACGACTTCAACAACATGCTGATGGTGGTGATCGGCAGCCTCGAACGGCTGGTCCCCAGCCTCGCCGACGATCCGAAGGCGGCGAAGCGGGCGGAGATGGCGCTGCAGGCGGCGCTGCGCTGTTCCGACATGACGCGGCGTCTGCTGACCTTCGCCCGGCGCCAGCAGCTTCATCCGGAGCCGGTTGATCTCGGCGCGCTGGTCGCCGGGATGGGCGAGCTGATGGAGCGCACGCTGGGCGGCGGCGTCGGCATCGCCATCGAGGCGCCGGCCGCCGACGCGGAGCCGCTGTGGACCGCGTCGGTCGACCGGTCGCAGGCCGAATCGGCCCTGCTGAACCTCGTCATCAACGCCCGCGACGCCATGCCCGGCGGCGGCACCCTGCGCATCCGCACCGAGAACGCCCGGTTCGGCGACACCCAGTCCGCCCATGGCATGTCCGTGCCGGCCGGCGACTATATCCTGCTGTCGGTGTCCGACAGCGGATGCGGCATGCCGCCGGAGGTGCTGGAGCGGGCTTTCGAGCCCTTCTTCACCACCAAGGAGGCGGGGAAGGGCACCGGTCTCGGCCTCGCCATGATCCACGGCTTCGTCAAGCAGTCGGGCGGGCTGATCGACATCGACAGCAGTCCGGGCGTCGGCACCACCTTCCGCCTCTATCTGCCGAGGGCGGCCGTCGACGCGGCCCATGGTGCTGTTCCCGACGACGACGGCGCCGACGAGGCGTTCGCCGGCCGCGGCGAGACGGTGCTGGTGGTCGATGACGACGCCGACGTGCGCGCCGTCGCCGTCCAGGCCGTAGGCGCGCTGGGCTACCGCGTGCTGGAAGCCGACGGGGCAGAGGCGGCGCTGACCCTGCTGGACCGCCAGCCGGTCGATCTCCTGTTCACCGATATCGTGATGCCGGGCGGCCTGAATGGGCGCGAGTTGGCGCGCGAGGGGCTGCGCCGCCATCCCTCGCTGCGGGTCCTGTTCGCCTCGGGCTATGCCAACGGAACCAGTGCGCCGGAGCCGGAGGCCGGCGCCGCCACCCCCGCGGACGACGGCACCGATCCGGGCGCCGTGCTGGGGGCGGTTCTGAGCCGGGCGGAGACGCTGGCCAAGCCCTATCGCGACGGCGATCTCGCCCGCGCGCTGCGCCGCGCGCTGGATCTGCAGTCCCCCCTCGCGCCGGCGGAGGCCGTCCGGGGCTGACGAGGGGGAAAGATGGCGGCGCAGTCCCACGCCGCCGGTTGTGCACATCAGGTCAGGTTCTAGTTCATGGTTTTGTCCGACGATGCGCTTACGCTGCTCAGAAGTTCGATCCGTTCGGTCTGGGCGCTCGAACTCCTGCTTCTGCTGCGCCGTGACTCCGGCCGCGACTGGTCGAACGGCGACCTCGTGCGGGAGTTGCGGGGCAGCGAGGTGGTGGTGCAGGAGGCGCTTGACGGTTTCCTGGGGGCGGGGCTGCTGGTGGCGCTGGCCGACGGCCGCCACCGCTACCAGCCCGCGGCACCCGTCCTCGACCAGTGGGTGGAGGAGATCGCGCAGGCTTATGCCACCCGTCCCTCCGCCATCATCCGGGAGATCTTCGCTGCTCCCGGCAACAAGGTGCAGATTTTCGCCGATTCCTTCCGCTTCCGCCTCAACGACTGATGCCAGTGAATGACATGACCGCTGCTTTCCATTCCCCTGCCGCGCACCGGTTGTCCTCTCTCCCATGCGGGAGAGCGGGGTGGGGGAGCTGACATGGACCTCGTGAAGTCGGCGGTCTATCTGCTGTGCTTTGCCGCCAGCCTGCTGTGCATGGTCCTGCTGCTCCGCAGCTACCTGCGGTCGCGCAGCCGGCTTCTGCTGTGGAGCACGCTGTGCTTCGTCGGGCTGGCGATCAACAACCTGCTGCTGTTCATCGACGTCGTCGTCCTGCCGACCCAGGTCGATCTGCTGCCCTTCCGCCAGTTCTCCGCCATGGCCGGCGTGGGCGTGCTGCTCTACGGCTTCATCTGGGATGCCGAATGATGCTGCCGACGACCTACAGCTTCTTCACCGGGGCGCTCGCGGCCCTCTATGCGGTGGCCGGGCTGTTCTTCCTCAGCTTCTGGAAGCGGACGCGCGACGCGCTGTTCGCCTCCTTCGCTCTGGCCTTTGCGCTGCTGGCGCTGAACCAGACCGTGCTGGCGCTCGGCGGGCTGGAGCGGGAGGAGCAGAGCTGGGTCTATCTGCTGCGGCTGGTGGCCTTCCTGCTCATCATCGCCGCCATCGTCCGCAAGAACCTGGAAGGGCGGCGCCGGTAAAGGGTCATTTCCGCCCGTCGCCAAAGCGGCGGCAATCCCATTCGTCGGTTCCGGTCGCCGCCCGCCCGCCGTTGGAGGTGCGGTAGCGCGCGTCGTCGCACTGGCCGTTGCCGGCATAGCGGCTGTAGCCGTCCTGGCCGCGGCCGCCATAGTATCCGTTTCCATAGTAGCCGCTGTCGTAGCCGCCGCGGCGGTGGTGGCGCCGGTCGCGGTCGTAATCGTGGTCGTCGTCATCGTCATCGGCGGTCGCCGCCAGCACGCCGAGCCCGACCACGGCGGCGCCGAGCAGCAATGCGCCGGCCATGTCGTCGTTCCCGTTGCCGGCGCAGCCCGGCAGGGCCAGCGACACCGCAAGGCAAGCGGCCAGGGCCGTCCTGCCGCCGAAGAGTCCGCGCCGCACCGCCTTTTCCATCGCCGCCTCCCAGCACACGGGTAGTTTCTCCCATGAACACATGGGCGGCGCTTTTCATCCAGTACCTTTATAGTTTCTTTTTAGAAATATTTGCATCGTACAGCTTCCGCCGGCTTGACCGCATACCGGGGCGCTCACCGCGGGGCTTGGCCCGGCGGGCATGAAGCCCTATGGTCGGCCTGCTGTCGCCGTGATAGGGCGCCAAAATGGGGAGTGCGTGGATGTTCACCGCCAGGATCCTTCTGCTCGGCTCCGGTGAGCTGGGCAAGGAATTCGTCATCGCCGCCAAGCGGCTGGGCTGCGAGGTCATCGCCTGCGACAGCTACGCCAACGCCCCGGCGATGCAGGTCGCCGACCGGGCGGAGGTGTTCTCCATGCTCGACGCCGACGCCCTGCGCGCCGCCATCGCCAAGCACCGCCCGGACTTCATCGTGCCGGAGGTGGAGGCGATCCGCACCGAGGTGCTGCACGAGTTCGAGGATGCCGGCACCACCGTCGTGCCGTCGGCCCGCGCCGCCACCATGACGATGAACCGCGACCGCATCCGCGAGGTCGCCGCGACCGAACTCGGCCTGCGCACCTCGCGCTACCGCTATGCCGAAAGCCTGGAGGAGGTGCGCGCCGGGGCGGAGCACACCGGTTTCCCCTGCGTCATCAAGCCGGTGATGTCCTCTTCGGGCAAGGGGCAGAGCACGGTGCAGGACGCCGCCGGTCTGGAAGTCGCCTGGGACTATGCGGTGGCGAACATGCGCGGCGACCGCCGCAAGGTGATCGTCGAGGAATTCGTCGCCTTCGAATACGAGATCACTCTGCTGACCGTCCGCACCCGCGACGGCATCCTCTATTGCGAGCCGATCGGCCACCGGCAGGAGCGCGGCGACTACCAGGAATCCTGGCAGCCGGTCGCCATGCCGCAGGCGATGCTGGACGACGCCAAGGCGATGGCGGCCCGCGTCGTCGACAATCTCGGCGGCTACGGCATCTTCGGCGTCGAGTTCTTCGTGACCGCCGACGAGGTCGTCTTCTCCGAACTGTCGCCGCGCCCGCACGACACCGGCATGGTCACCCTGCTGTCGCAGAACCTGTCGGAGTTCGAGTTGCACGCCCGCGCCATCCTGGGCCTGCCGATCCCGAACATTGTCTGCCGCGCCCCCTCGGCTTCCGCCGTCATCCTGGCCGACCGTGAATCGGAGAGCTTCCGGATCGAGGGGCTGGCCGACGCGCTGAGCCTGGGCAGTGCAGAGCAGGAGGTGGACGTCCGCCTGTTCGGCAAGCCGACCACCCGCAAGAACCGCCGCATGGGCGTTGCGCTCGCCACCGGCACCGACACCGACGATGCGCGGGCACGGGCCAAGCAGGCGGCGGACAAGGTGACGATCCGGTATCCGTGATTGACTGTGCCGCGCCGCAGGTGGGGAGACGGTTCCCCACCCGCGGGGGCCTTGTCAGATAGAAGTGGCGAGCACGCCTGACAGGGTGTTCGTCTCGATCGGGGACGCTGCCCGGCCGGTGGTGGTCAGCGGCTCGGCCGAGCGGCCTTCGCGATAGCCAAAGACGATGTAATGGGTCAGCGCGTCTTGTTCAGTCTTGCCGATACCGGGATAGCGCGCCATGTACGCCGCGATGTTGAAATTGATCGCCCGTCCTTCCAAGCGGCCGGCCGTCGCGTAATGCATGGCCGCAGATGTCGCATTCGTCCCAAACGCCTGGATCAGGTCGGGATTGGCCGCAATATAGGCCAGCGAGTTGAATGACGTGCTTCGGCCTTCCAACCGGCCGGCCACCACATAATGTTCGGTGGCGGCGGCGGTGTTGGAACCAAAGGCAGCGGCAAGATCAACGTTTGCTGCAAGGTAGCTCGCCGCGTCAAAACTCGTCGGCCGGCGTTCGATGTAATTGAAACCCCTCTGCACATAATGCATGAAAGCTGCGCTGCCGTTGGAGCCAAAAGCAGCGGCCAAGTCACGGTTGGAAGCCAGATAGCTCATTGCGTCAAAAGTAACGGCGCTTGCCGTTGATACGGTCTTGTCATTAAAGCGGATATACTCAATATTGGTCAACAAATCGGAATCATTGTACAACGTCAAAACAGCTGTTTGTCCGCCATAGGTAACGAATTTACTTCCCCGGTAATTATTTGAGGGATAGTATAAATACGATAGCTCGTCGTAAATGACAGTGTCGTTGCCATCACCGCCATCGATCGTATCGCTTCCACGACCGCCATCAATCAGGTCGTCTCCACCACCGCCGACGATCAGATCGTCACCAACATACCCGTAAAGAGTATCGTTCCCAGCAGAGCCAAAAATCTGATCATTGTTAGCCAAAATGTATTCATTATACACTACTCTGGTAAGATTCGAAAAAGAATAGAATTTAAGATCAAGATTGGATAGAGAAAGCAATGTTCCGCCGCCGACGGCGGGTACCGTCATTGAAGAGATAGCTCCGGAATGAATGATTGACGAAGTGAAATAAAACTGCCCAACCATGGTGACGTCAATAGTCTGGTTTGTTCCAACCCAATAGCGAATGGTAGCCTGATTATGATCCACCGACACTGCACGATAATTAGTAGGAAAATAACTGCCTACGCCACCGAGCGTAGACAAATTGACAGCAGAATTTGCAAAAATAGTGGCCATCTCGTTTCCTAACTAAAAATCGGCAGATGTCGCATCCGCTGTACGGATCAGCCGAAAGGGTTGGGATGAATGCACTCTTTTGACTGTAATTGCACAATTTTCGAATGTCTAGGTGGAAACTATAGTGCAGCAATCGTTGTGGGGGAGAAGTGACTACCGCCCCAGCAGCCTGTCCACCCGCCGCAGCGCCGGGAACATTGCCGCCCACAGCCCGGCCAGCCCGACCGCACCGACGCCGCCCAGCACCACGGCCGGCACCGCCCCGATCATCGCCGCGACGCTGCCGGATTCGAACTCGCCCAGCTGGTTCGACGCGCCGATGAACAGCGAGGTGACGGCGCCGACGCGGCCGCGCATCTCGTCGGGGGTGGACAGCTGAATCAGCGTCTGGCGGACGAACATGCTGACCTGATCGGTGGCGCCGACCGCCAGCAGGGCGATGAAGGACAGCACCGGATCGGCCGACAGCCCGAAGGCGATGGTGGCGACGCCGAACCCCGCCACCGCGATCAGCATCCAGCGCCCGGCATGGCGCTTCACGCCCCAGCGGGTGATGACCATCGCCATGGCGAGCGCCCCCAGCGCCGGGGCGGAACGCAGCAGGCCGAGGCCCCATGGCCCGACGAACAACACGTCGCGGGCGTAGATCGGCAGAAGCGCCGTCGCCCCGCCCAGCAGCACCGCGAACAGGTCCAGCGAGATGGCGCCCAGGATCTCCGGCCGGCTGCGGATGAAGGCGGCGCCGGCCAGCATGCTCGACAGGCTCATGGCGCGCTTGGTCATGGTGACCGGGCGCGGCCGGCAGGCGGCGATCAGCAGGACCGACAGCACCAGCATCGCCGTGCTGACGCCATAGACCGCCGCCGGGCCGGCGATGTAGAGCAGCCCGCCCAGCGCCGGGCCGGAGATCTGCGCCACCTGCACCCCCGACGACTGCCATGCTACGGCATTGGGCAGATCCTCCACCGGCACGGTCGCCGACAGGATCGCCTGGTTGGCCGGCCCCTCGAAGGACTTGGCGAGGCCGATCAGCGCCACCACGGCGAAGATCGCATGCGGCGACAAGGCACCCGCCATGGTCAGCAGGAACAGTGCGGCGACCGCGATCATTTCGACGGACAGCGCGCCGAACAGCACCGTCTTGCGGTCGTTGTTGTCCACCACATGGCCGGCGACCAGCACCAGGGCCAGGGTGGGCAGGAACTGGAACAGTCCGACCAGACCGAGGTCGAGCGGGTTGCCGGTCATGGCATAGACCTGCCATCCGACCGCCACCACCTGCATCTGGATCGCCAGCATCGAACAGACCCGCGCGCACCAGAACAGGGCAAAGGCGCGGTGACGGAAAGCCGACCGGAAACTGTCCCCGGCCGCGGGCACGCTGGTCATTCAGACTGGCTCCAGAAGTGTGGCAATGCCCAGCCCGCCGCCGATGCCGAGCGTGGCGAGCCCCCGGCGAGGCGTCGTGCCGGCCGTGGGGAACAGCAGCTCGGTGAACAGACGCGTCACCAGGATGGCCCCCGACGCGCCATAGGGATGGCCGAGCGCCAGCGCGCCGCCGCCGACCGACACGCGGGACGGGTCGATGCCCAGCGCGTCGAGGCTGGCCAGCACCTGGGCGGCGAAGGCCTCGTTGAATTCGATCAGGTCGATGTCGGCGACCGACAGGCCGGGGTTGCGGGCCAGCAGCTTGCCCACGGCCGGGACCGGTCCGGTGCCCAGCAGTTTCGGGTCCACCCCCGCCGCGGCGGAATCGACCACCGCCAGCCCGCGGGTGAGGCCGAGCGCGCGGAACTTCCGCTCCGACACCACCGCCACCACGGCGGCGCCGTCATTGACCGGGCAGGCGTTGCCGGCGGTCACGGTGCCGTCCGGCCGCAGGATGGGCCGCAGGCGCCCGAGCTTCTCGAGGCTGGTGTCCGCACGCGGGCATTCGTCGCGGTCGATGACGCGGCCGTCGGGCAAGTCGAGCGGCACGATCTCGCGGTCGAACCGTCCGGCAGCCTGGGCTGCGACCGCCTTGCGGTGGCTGTTCAGGGCATAGCGGTCCTGCCGTGCGCGGTCGATGTCGTAAGCCAGGGCGACATTCTCCGCCGCCTCGATCATCGACGGGTCGCCGATCTCGTCGGGTGCGAAGCGGGCGCGGTCGTAGAAGGTGGGGCTGCGGTAGAGGCTGGACGGCTTGGCGACCCGCCAGGGGGCCGTGCTGGTGCTTTCCACCCCGCCGGCCAGCACGACGTCGCAGGCTCCGGACTGCACCAGCCGGGTGGCGAGGTTGATCGCCTCCAGCCCCGATCCGCATTGCCGGTCCACCGTGACGCCCGGCACCGACACCGGCAGGCCGGCCGACAGCGCCGACAGCCGCGCGACATTGCCGCCGGGACCGACCGCGTTGCCCAGCAGCACCTCGTCCACCTCCGCCGGGTCTATTCCGGCATCGGCGAGCACCGCGCGGATGACCGGTGCGGCGAGATCCTCGACGGGCAGTTCGCACAGGGCACCGCCGACGCGGCCGACGGGCGTCCGACGCGCGGCGACGATGATCGGACGGTTGCTCACGCCACCACCTCCAGCCCGCCGCCCTTCGCGCGCTCGCGCACATCGCCGCGGGCGATCTTGCCGCTGCCGGTCAGGGGCATGTCGGCCGCGGCGAACACCCGCCGGGGCGCCTTGTAGGCTTCCAGCCGCTCCTGACACCAGCCGCGCAGCTCAGCGAGCGAGGCGCGCCCGGCTCCGCGCCACCAGACCACGGCGGACAGGGCGTCGCCCCAATAGGGATCGGGCAGGCCGAACACCACCGCCTCCGCAACCGCAGGGTGGGCGCGCAGGACCGCTTCGACCTCCGCCGGGTAGACGTTCAGGCCGCCGGTGATGACCATGTCGCCGGCCCGTCCGACGAGCCGCAGCCAGCCTTCGCCGTCGATCCAGCCATAATCGCCGACCGTGCCCCAGCCGTCCCGTTCGCGATAGCCTGCGCCGTCGGTGGTGCCGAGATAGCCGTCGCTGAGCATGCCGCTGCGCACCCAGACCGTGCCGGGCCGGCCGCGCTCCACCGGGTTGCCGTCGTCGTCGCGCAGGCCCAGCTCCACCCCGTGGAAGGGGCGGCCTACACTGTCCGCCGGGGCGCCTTCGAGCGAGGAACGCAGGCTGACGAAGCTCAGCTCCGATGCGCCGTAATATTCCAGCACGGCGGCGTTGGGGCAGAGCGCGGCCAGCCGCTCATGCACCGCGGGCGCCAGCTTCGCGCCGGAGCAGATCACCCGGCGCAGGGCGGGGAAGTGTCGGCCGTCGCGTTCCGCCGCGTCGAGGATGCCGACCAGCATCGTCGGCACCAGCACCAGCGTGGTGACTCCGCACTCCGCCAGCTGCATGGCCGCGTCGGCGGCGTCGAATTTCGGCTGCACCCGGATCGTGGCGCCGGCCGACAGCCCCTCCACCGCGCCATAGAGGCCCAGGCCATGGACCAGCGGCCCCGGCACCAGAATGATGTCGTCCGGCCCGATGCCGAACTCCACCCGGCTCGCCTCCAGCGTCGCCAGCCAGGAGCCCTGGTTGCGGATGAAGGCCTTCGGCCGTCCCGTGGTGCCGGAGGTGAAGCCGACCAGGAAGGGCGTCTTCGGATCGACCGGCGGGATGCTCCAGTCCGCCGGTTGCCCGGCGATCCAGGCGGCGGCGGTCTCCGTCGTCAAGTGCAGGTCGGGGCGGAAGCTGTCGAGCGCGGCGGCGGTCTGCGCCACGCTCCATTTCGGGTCCAGCAGCCCGACGATGCCGCCGGCCGCGACGATGCCGAAGAACAGGGCCGGCAGCTCCGCACGGTTGCCGAGGCTGAGCGCCACGCGCGGCGGCACGTCGCCGGTCGGCAAGGCCGCCACCCCGGCGCCGGCCCGCAGCACCTGCTCCAGCAGGGTGCCGTAGGACACCGGCGCGCCGTCGAACACCAGGGCGGGATGGCCGGGCCGGCGCCCGGCCGTCAGCGCGAAGGGGCGGGCGAGGTTGTCCGCCCGCAGATAGCCGCCGGTCGGGGGCGGCCGGTCAGGCGCCGTTCCTTCAGGCATGGATCGGCAGGATGCCGGCGCGGCGGACGCCCGAGGCGGCGACGGCGGCGACGCCGGCCTTGATCAGGTCGCCCGGAACGAAGGCCAGCGAGCCGAAGACGGCCTTCTCGATCGGCAGGCCGGCGACCAGCCACAGCCAGGGAATGCCGCCGGCATAGACGACCAGGATGCCGCCGGCGACGCTGACCACGAACAGGCGGATCGGGTTGGCGTTGGTGGCGAACCGCTCCGCCAGCCAGCCGGTGACGAAGGCGGCGATCGGCCAGGACAGCACGAAGCCGCCGGTCGGCCCCATCAGCACGCCGATGCCGCCACGCCCGCCGGCCAGCAGCGGCAGGCCGGCGGCGACCAGCAGCACGAACAGCAGGGCGGCGATGCCGCCGCGCTTGGCGCCCAGGATGGTGCCGGCCAGCATGACGCCCAGCGTCTGGGCGGTGACCGGCACCGGCAGGAAGCCGAGCGGGATCGGCGGCGCCATGCCCAGCCCGCCCAGCAGGGCGGCGAACAGGGCGCAGAGGACGAGGTCGCGGGTGGACAGCATTGCGGACGCTTCCTTCGGGTGGTGACGTTATCGTTGTGTACTTTTTCTTATCGCGGCTTGTGATCCGGAGTCCGCCGGATCGTAGCCGCGTGCTTCCAATGCGGCGGTCAGATCATCGGCCATGGTGAGGATCTTGACCAGCAGCGGAACGAACAGGGCGGCTATGTTGCGCTCGACGCCGCGGGCGCGCTGGGCCATCCGCACCTCGCGCACCTGCTCGCCCAGCAGGGGGATGAAGCGGATGGTCAGCGCCAGCATCAGCGCCATCTTGGCCGGGTTGACCCCGACCGGGCGCAGCAGGCCGAACAGCCGCTCGAACAGATCGACCATGTCCGTGACGCGGGTGGTCAGCGTGACCAGGGTCGCCAGCAGGATCAGGGCGGCGAAGCGGGCGATGGCGACCGCCGTCTCCTCCCACCCGCCGCCGGACAGCAGGGCCTGGAAGCCGAACAGCAGGGTCAGCATGACGACCGGCGCCCGCAGCTCCTTCAGCACCCGGCCGGCCGGCAGCCTCGCCGCCGCCAGCACCGCGGCGCCGATCAGTCCGGCGGCCGCTGCCCCCAGGCGCCGGGCAGCGCCAGCACGACGATGGTCACCAGCAGCAGCCCGCCCAGCTTCGCCCCCGCCGGCAGGCGATGGATGGCGGAGTCCCGGTGCAGGTAGAGGCCCAGCATCAGCCGAGCCGCTCGACATAGGCGGGCACGGCGTCGGCCGGCGGACCGTCGGCGACGACGCGGCCGTCCTCCAGCACCAGCGCGCGGTCGAAATCCATCACCATGTCCAGGTCGTGGGTGACGACGATCACCGTCTGCGGCAGCCCGCGCAGCAGCTCGATCACCTTGCGGCGGTTGCGCAGGTCGAGCAGGGTGGTCGGTTCGTCGAAGACGACATAGGCGGGCTCCAGCACCAGCACCCCGGCGATGGCGAGCAGTTGCTTCTCGCCGCCGCTCATCTGGTGGGCCGGCTGGTGGCGGTAGCGGTCGAGGCCGTAGCGCTCCAGCGCCCCGGCGACGCGGCGGGCGATCTCGTCCTTCGGCAGCTTGCGCGCCTTCAATCCGAAGGCGATGTCCTCCTCCACCGTCGGATAGACGATCTGGGTGTCGGGATTCTGAAAGACGAAGCCGACCCGCTGGCGCACCGCGCGGCCATCGGTGCGGGTGTCCAGTCCATCGACGGCGACGCTGCCGGCGGTCGGCAGGATCAGCCCGTTCAGCAGCCGCGCCAGCGTGCTCTTCCCCGACCCGTTGCCGCCGAGGATGGCGATGCGCCGCTCCGCCAGCCGCAGCGACAGGTCGTGCAGGACGGGACGGTCGCCATAGGCGTGGGTGACGGACCGGAGTTCGATCATGGACGGGGGCGGGGCTTTCGCGTTGCAGTTCTGTTGCGCGTGCGAAAGGTTCTTAGCCGGTTTGCGGGCGGGGTTCCAGGGGAGCGTGGCTTCAAAAACTCGGATAAGGACGACCCTTGATATCTGTCCAGAAATATGTACAATAACCATGCGCCGCGAAAGTGGTCCAGATCCGGCACCCGGTTCGTATGGTGCATCAATTTCGGTAGGTCTTTGATGAGTCACATCAGCTACACCGACCTCAGAAACAATCTTGCCAGCGTGATGGACGAGGTCTGTGACAGCCGCGCGCCGCTGACCGTCACCCGTCAGAAGGGACGGTCGGTAGTGATGATTTCCGAAGAAGAATTCGAAGGACTGATGGAGACTCTTCATCTCCTGAAAAGTCCGAAGAATGCGGAGCGGCTGCTCAAGGGCATCGCCCAACTTGATGCTGGCAAAGGCATCGAGCGGGACATTCTGAATGAAGAAGGTTTGGACTGACGGCGCTTGGGAGGATTATTTATACTGGCAGAAGAACGACCGGGCCGTGTTGAAGAAGGTAAACGATTTGCTTCGCGACACTGAACGGAACCCATTCTCAGGGCTAGGCAAGCCTGAACCGTTGAAGGAAGGGCTTGCCGGCTGGTGGTCGCGCCGCATTACAGGCGAACATCGGCTGGTCTATCGGGTGACCGGGAGCGGTGCCTCCCAAGCAATCGAAATACTGGCCTGCCGGTATCACTACTGAGTCGCCATGAAGGCCGCCCCCGAAGGGCGGCCTTTTCTCTCCCACGATCAGCCGTCAGAAACTGTTCCGCTCGTGATAGGTCTGCAGGAACTGCTGCACCCGTGGTTCGGTGGATTCGTGGAAGACCTCGCGCGGGGTGCCGAAGGCGGCGATGCGGCCGTGGTCGAGGAAGGCCACCTTGTCGGCGACGTTGGCGGCGAAGCCCATCTCGTGCGTCACCACCACCATGGTCATGCCGTCGGCCGCCAGATCGCGCATGACCTGCAGCACCTCGCCCACCAGTTCGGGGTCGAGCGCCGAGGTCGGCTCGTCGAACAGCATCAGGTGGGGTTCCATCGCGATGACGCGGGCGATGGCGACACGCTGCTGCTGGCCTCCGGACAGGCGGGCGGGATAGCTGTCGGCCTTGGCGGACAGACCGACGCGGTCCAGCATCCGGCGGGCGTGGGCCGCCGCCGCGGCCTTGTCCATGCCGCGGACCTGCACCAGCGCTTCCGCCACATTCTCCAGCGCGGTCATGTGGGGCCACAGGTTGAACTGCTGGAACACCATGCCGACGTTGCGGCGCAGGTCCCGAAGGTCGCGGTTCGACAGGCGGCGGCGCGGCGTGTCCTCGGTATAGCCGACCAGCTTGCCTTCGATGCGGATCTCGCCGCGGTCGTAGACCTCCAGGAAGTTGATGCAGCGCAGAAGCGTGCTCTTGCCCGACCCGCTGGGACCGATCAGGCAGACGACCTCCGACTTGTTGACGGTCAGGTCGATGTCGCGCAGCACCTCGTTGGTGCCGAAGCTCTTGCCGACGCCGCGGATCGAGACCATCGGCACGGCATCGCCCTGGACGGTGGAGCGGGGCGGGGTGGCGGTTTGGGAAACGGCGGTCATCACGCCCTCGCGGTTGCGGACTGGGTCGGGGAACCCTGCGGCGACGCATGGGTCAGGAAACGGGTGACGCGCGCCTCCAGCCGGCGGCCCAGGCGCGACACCACCTCCACCAGCAGCCAGTAGAACAGAGCCATGCCGACGATGGTCTCGAAGGTGGCGAAGGTCTCCGCCGCCATCGTCTGCATCTCGTACATCAGCTCCGGCACGGTGATGATGGACAGCACCACCGTCTCCTTGGTCAGGATCGCCATCATGTTGACGATGGCCGGCACGGTCGACACCAGCATGGCCGGCACGATCACCCGGCGCAGGATGGAGCCGTAGGACATGCCGAGGCTGAGCGCCGCCTCCACCTGCCCCTTCGGCACCGCCTGATAGCCGGCGCGGAAGATCTCGGCGAAATAGGCACTGCCGTAGATGCCGAGGCCGAGGATGCCGGCCGCCGTCGCCTCCAGCCGCAGGCCGATGGACGGGCCGCCGCTGTAGAGCAGGAACAGCTGGATCAGGAAGGGCGTGCCGCGGATCACCTCGATGTAGGCGCGGATGACCCAACGCAGCGGCTTCAGCGGGATTTGGCGCAGCAGCATCAGCACGAAGCCCAGCACCATGCCGATCAGGCAGCCGGCGCCCCAGCACAGGATGGTGATGCCGAAGCCGCGCAGCAGCGCCGGGCCGTACTGGACGAGAAGGGAGAGGTCCAACATCGGGTCAGGCCTGTTGCAGGCGGCGTTCGACCAGCGTGCCGAACAGGGCCAGCGCGCCGTTGATCGCCAGATAGATGAGGCCGGCCGCGAGATAAATTTCCAGCGGGCGGTAGTTGCTGGCCGAGATGGTCTGGCTGGTCCGCGTCAGCTCCGCCACCCCGACGACGGAGATCAGCGACGACGCCTTCAGCAGCAGGATCAGTTCGTTGACCAGAGCCGGCACCGAGATGCGGAAGGCC
Organism: Azospirillum sp. VT-I1; assembly: GCF_055698305.1. Lineage (NCBI taxonomy): Bacteria > Pseudomonadati > Pseudomonadota > Alphaproteobacteria > Rhodospirillales > Azospirillaceae > Azospirillum > Azospirillum sp. VT-I1. Next base: position 463,615 of record NZ_CP168804.1, read on the forward strand.
TGCGGCAGCAGGATGCGCGTCCAGATCGCCGATCCGGGGAAGCCCAGCGCCAGCGCCGCCTCCGACTGGCTGTGCGGCACCGCGTTCAGCGCGCCGCGGTAGATCTCCGAAACATAGGCGCCCGATGCGAGGCCGAGGGCTGCGATGGAGGCGACCAGCGGCGGCACGTCGATGCCGATCAGCGGCAGCATGTAGTAGATCAGCAGCAACTGGATCAGCAGCGGCACGCCGCGGAAGAAGCTGACATAGACGCCGCCGGCCATGTCCGCCGCCCGGCCGCCGGACTGCCGCGCCACGCAGACGGCGAGGCCGATCACCTGCCCCAGCAGCACGCCGAGCAGCGAGACCCAGACGGTCGTGACCGCCGCCCCCAGCAGATGGGGAAGGGCGTCGATGATGACGCTGAACTTCATGGATGGGCCTTCGTCGAACAATCCTGTCCCTCTCCCGCCCCGGGAGAGGGAAGGGGCCCAAGCAGAGCTTGGGAAGGGTGAGGGGTGATGCGAGGGTTAGAGAATCCATGTCCGGATTGCCCCTCACCCTCCCCACTTCGTGGGTCCCCTCCCTCTCCCGGGGCGGGAGAGGGAAGGTCATGGCCCCTTACAGCTGCGGTTCCGGAACGGTGGTCGGCAGTTCCTGCGCAACGCCGAACCACTTCTTCTGGATGGTCGCCATGCGGCCGTCCTTCTGGATCTTCACCAGCGCGGCGTTGACCGCCTCGATCAGGCTCTTGTCGTCGTCGCTGAGACGGCCGACCCACGAGAAGTAGGAGGGCTTGCCGAAGGGCGGCAGGACGACGGCGAAGGTCTCCTTGCGCTGGGCGGCGGCGAAGGCGAGGTTCGGCAGCGAGTTGACCGAGGCGTCGATGCGGCCGGCGGCGAGATCGGCGTAGGACTGGTTGCTGTCGACGTATTCGCGCACGTCCGGCGGGGTCGGCAGGGTCTGGCCGAACTCCTTGACCTGGGCCAGCTGCGAGGTGCCCTTGCCGCCGCCGACCTTCTTGCCGGCGATGTCCTCCGGCTTGTTGATGCTCTTGTCGTCGGCGCGCTTCATGATCGCGGCCGTCGCCTCCGAAATCGGAACGGTGAAGGCGTAGCGCTTCATGCGCTCCTTGGTGATCGTCACCGGGGCGATGACCAGATCGAACTTCTTGGCTTCCAGGCCGGGCAGGACGCTGGTCCAGGGCAGGTCGATGTGCTTGGCCTTGACGCCCAACTCCTTCGCCACCTCGTCGATCAGATCGCGGTCGACGCCCTTGTATTCGTTGTTCTCAAGGAAGTCGAAGGGCGGGAACTGCATCTCGGTGGCCACCGTGAGGACACCGGCCTTCTTCACGTCGGCCAGCGTGTCGGCCATCGCCGTGCCGGCGGCGGCACCGGTCACCAGCAGCGTGGCGCCCAGCAGCGCCGCCTTGAACATCGTCCGAACCATACCCTTGCTCTCCATCGTGAGTGGTCCCCTGTCGTGGACGGCCGACTGTAGCCGGTCCTTTTGTGTTTACAAATTCAACTCGGTCGCGCTGTCGGTGATCGACGAACCGCTGAGGCTGAACCGGTCGCCGACCGAGAGGAAATGAACCAGCGTCACCGGCCGGCTCAGATGCATGGTCTGCCGTCGGATCGACAGGCAGGCGGCCCCGGCCTCCACCCCCAGCAGCGCCGCCATCTCCGCCGTGGCGTTGACCGCGCGCACCGTGTGGTCGGCCGACGACCAGGGAACCCGGTCCACCAGCCAGCGGCTGGGGGCGACGCTGTCGAACGGTTCCTCCGCCACCTCCGGCACGGCCTCAAGGTTGACGAGGCGGCGTTCGTGCTGGATCGGGGTGCCGTCGCTGAAATGCAGGCATTCCAGCGCCAGGATCGGCGCGCCGTCCGGCAGGTCGGGCCAGCGGATGCCCTGTCCGTTGCAAAGATGCTTGCGTTCGCGGATGCGGAACTCGTAAACACGGCCCTCCCGCGCGACGACGTCGCCGATGTCCTCGATGGGCAGGGCGAAGCGGTCGCGGCGGCCGGTGGCGACGAAGGTCCCGGCACGGCGGCGGCGTACGAGGAATCCCTCCCGCGCCAGCACTGCGATGGCCTTGTGCACGGTCTGGCGGGAGACGCCGTAGAGGCTGGACAGCTCCGCCTCGTTCGGCAGGCGTTGGCCGGCCCGCCAGCGGCCCCGCAGGATCTGGCCGGCGACGGCGCGCTTGATCTGGTCGAACAGCGCGCCGCGGCCATCCAGGGTAAGGCCGTCGAGCGGAAGGTCCCCCGCGAGGCGCCGTCCGGCGTTGATGCCGGTCCGCCAACGCGGTCCTGTCCGGTCAGGCCTTGCCGTGCCAATCCCTGCACCCCGCTCTCCGCGCCGCGTTGCGATGTGACGTTTCGGCGATAATGTATGTACATAATCTTACGGTCAATCGCCAATTCCCGGTCCTGCCCACGGTTTTGCTGCGTTGCGGCGAAAAACCGCCTACCCCCTTCGCCGGGGCTTGCGCGGCGGCGCAAAAAAGCCAATTGGAGTGTGGGATTTGCGATAAAATCGGTTCGGGCGCGTGCATGTCGACATGGCAGGGCAAGGTCGGGTTGAAGGAGCATCGGGCGACGGTTCGGGACGATCTGGTGGGCTGCCCGGATTGCGGCCGGCTCCACCGTGTGCGTGAGCTGCCGCGTGGCGGCCGGGCCGTCTGCACCCGCTGCGGCGCACAGCTGTACCGCCATGTGGCGGGCGGGCCGCACCATGCGCTGCCGATGGCGCTGACCGCGTTGCTGCTGCTGGGCCTGATCGCCGTGAACCCGCTGATGGCGGTCCATATCCAGGGCAACGACCGCGCCGGACTGGTCACCACCGGAATCGAGGCGCTGGCCGACCAGGGGATGTGGCCGCTGTCGCTGCTGGTCGGGCTGCTGGTGCTGGGTGCGCCGGTGGCGCGCGTGGTGGGGGTGATCGTCGTGATGCTTCGCCTGCACGGCGGTCGCCCGCCGGAGTCGCCGCGGGCGACCGCCCGGCTGTTCGCCCTGACCGAGTCCCTGCGCCCCTGGGCCATGCTGGACGTCTTCCTGCTCGGCCTGCTGGTCGGCTATTCCAAGCTGTACGGCTTCGCCAATGCGGAACTGCTGACCGGCGGGCTGGCGCTGGGCGGCTATGTGCTGGCGATCAGCGCGATGGATCAGGGGGTGGACCGCCGGGCGCTGTGGTCGGCCATCGACCATGTGCCGCCGGATCCGGCACCGCCGCCGCGGCGCTGGGTCGCCTGCGCGGTCTGCCAGCGGGTCCACGGCCATGACCATGAGGACGCTCCGCATCGCTGCACCCGCTGCGGCAGCCGGCTTCATGTGCGGGAACCCGACAGCCTGGGGCGGACCACGGCGCTGGTCGCCACCAGCGCCATCCTCTATGTGCCGGCCAACCTGCTGCCGGTGATGACCGTCGTCAATTTCGGCCAGGGCGACCCCAGCACGATCCTGGGCGGGGTGGGGGAACTGGCCGGGTCCGGCATGTGGCCGCTGGCACTGCTGGTCTTCGTCGCCAGCATCGCCGTGCCGCTGCTGAAGCTGGGCGGGCTGGCCTGGTTCGTCCTTGCCGCATGGCGGGGATCGGCCGCGCGGCTGCAGGGCCGGACCCGGCTCTACCGTTTCATCGACGCCATCGGGCGCTGGTCCAATGTGGACGTGTTCATGATCGCCATCCTCACGGCACTGGTGCAGTTCGGCGCCGTCGCCTCTGTCCGCGCCGATGCCGGCGCCATCGCCTTCGCCGCCGTGGTCATCCTGACCATGCTGGCCAGCCACGTCTTCGACCCGCGCGTGATGTGGGACCGGGCGGACGGGGTGCGGCATGACTGACGCCGGCCAGACGCCGCCTCCCCATACGCCTCCTCCCCGCACCCGCCCGAGGTGGCCGTGTCGACGCGCCGCAGGCTGTCCCTGCTGTGGCTGCTGCCGCTGGTGGCGGCGCTGATCGCCGGCTGGCTCGGCTGGCGCTGGCTGGAGGACCGCGGCCCTCAGATCGTCATCACTTTCCCGTCCGGCGACGGGCTGGAGGCCGGGCGGACCCGCATCAAGCACAAGAACGTCGATCTGGGCGTGATCGAGTCGGTTCGCCTGTCCGACGACCTGTCCCAGGTGATCGCCACCGCCCGCATGGACCGGACCGCCGGGCGCCATCTGAAGGAGGGAACCCGCTTCTGGGTGGTGGCGCCGCGCCTCAGCCTGGGTGGGGTTTCCGGCCTGAGCACGGTGGTGTCCGGCACCTATGTGGAGATGGAGCCCGGCGGCGGCGAGGACCGGCGCGAGTTCGACGCGCTGGACGAGCCGCCGGTGGTCCGCGCCGACGTGCCGGGCCGCAGCTTCTCTCTGAAGGCGGAACAGCTGGGATCGCTGGCGCAGGGCTCGCCCGTCTATTTCCGCGGCGTCCAGGTGGGCGAGGTGATGGGCTACAACCTGTCGCCCCAGGACCGCACGGTGTCGGTCTCCGTCTTCGTCCGTGCGCCCTACGAGGGGCTGGTGCGGGAGGGCAGCCGGTTCTGGCGCTCGTCGGGCGTCCAGTTCACCGCCGGGGCCGAGGGCCTGAAGTTCCAGACGGAGTCGTTGAAGACGTTGGCGCTGGGCGGCGTGGTTCTGGAAACCCCGCCGGATCCGGAGGCCGGGGGACAGGCGATGGACTGGGCCTCCTTCACCCTCTACGAGGACCAGGCCGCCGCCGCCGCGGCGCGCGACCGGCTGCGCGTGCGCTACCGGCTGGAGTTCCCCGGCTCGATCCAGGGTCTGCAGGCAGGTGCGCCGGTGCTGCTGCGCGGCCTGACGGTCGGGCATGTGGCGGCCGTGCGGCTGGAGTATGACGAGGCGACGCAGGAACTGCGCATCCCCGTCGATATCGATTTCGAACCGGACCTCGTCGCCCGCACCTATTCCGTCGTCGACGGCAAGCCGATGGACGAGGCGGCGGTGCGCAAGCTGATCGCCACCCAGGTGGAAAGGGGCCTGCGCGCCCGTCTGGCGTCCGGCAATCTCCTGACCGGGCAGAAGCTGGTGTCCTTCGATTATGCGCCGGGCGTGCCGCCCGCGCCGGGGGCGGAACGGTCGGAACTGCCGACGGTGGCGTCCAGCGACCTCGACTCGATCATGGCGTCGGCCGGCGTGGTGATGGAGAAGGTCTCGGCATTGCCGCTGGATGGGCTGATCGCCGACCTGCGCGGCACCCTGCAGTCGGTGAGCGGGCTTGCCGGGTCGCCGGACCTCGCGCGCTCCCTCGCGGCGCTCGCCAAGGCGCTGGGCAGCGCCGACGCGCTGATGCGCGACGCCGACCGCCAGCTGCCGGAACTGGTGAAGAGCCTGCGCGGGGTGGCGACGGCGGCGCAGGGAACGCTGAACAGCGCTAACGGGCTGCTGGGCGGCGGTGGCGGGCAGGCCGATCTGGCCGGGGTGATGCGGCAGTTGAACGACGCCGCGCGGTCCTTCCGCGTGCTGGCCGACTATCTGGAACGCCATCCGGAGGCGCTGCTTCGGGGCAAGAGACCGTAAGGGATTGGGGGAAGGGATGAGGATGGGACGGGTGCGCGGATGGCGGGCGGCGGCGATGGCGCTGCCTTTGCTGGTGCTGGCGGCCTGCCAGTCGACGCCGGAAAGCCGGCTCTACACGCTGGCGGTGGTGCCGCCGACGGCAACGGCGCAGCCGGTCCGCACCGCGCCCCGGACATTGGCCTTGGGATCGCTGGACCTGCCGATGCTGGTCGATCGGCCGCAGATCGTCCGCCGCATCGACGGCACTAGGGTGGAGGCGCTGGAGTTCGACCGCTGGGCCGAGCCGCTGGCCGACGGGCTGCGCTCCACCCTGGCCGGCGACCTCGCGGCGCGCCTGCCAGGCGTGACCGTCCTTCCGGTGGCCGGCAGCGCGGTGGGGGAGGGCACGACGGTGCTGGCCGTCACCGTCCTGCGCTTCGATGCCGACATCGGCGGCCGGGTGGTGCTGGACGCGCAGTGGAGCCTGTCGCAGGCCGGCGGCGCACAGAAGAGCGGTCCATCGCGCGAGACGGTGGAGGTCCCGGCGGCAAGCGCCGAGCCGGACGCCCTGGTGCGGGCGATGAGCCAGGCGGTCGCCACCTTCGCCGACCGCATCGCCGCCGGGGTGCGCCGCTGAGGAACAGCCTTTTTCAGTGAAGCAGGGTGGCGCCGCGGTCCGCGGTGGGGCGGGGGCGGTCCATGCGCTCGGCCATCGTCCGCTGCGGCCTGGAAACCTCCGCCGCCGGGTCCGGCATCTGCAATCCGGCGCGGGAGAGGGCTGAAGCCAGGACGCAGAGCGGCGCCATCGCCATCCGCACGCCGGCCAGCGGCAGCCAATCGTTCATCAGCAGGCCGGCCTCGCCATGCTGCCCCTGCTGGGCCAGCCGCAGCATGTCGAGCAACAGTGCCTCGTCGATTCCAAGTGACGGGCAGGGCGGACGGTGCAGGTCGAGCGGCCGGGTGGTGGCCGCCAGCACGATCCGCATCAGCGTGTCGAACGCCACCGCGGCGTCGTTGGACAGGCCCGCCGCGGTCATGCCGTCCTGCCAGTGCGGGTGCGGGCGCTCCGGCTCGCGCAGGGGTTCGGCCCACTGGCGCAGCACGGACACGACCAGCGCCTCCGCCGCATCCAGATCCTGGAAACGCTGGCGCGGCGGCATGACGCTGCGATGGGACGACATGGTGGACATGGCGGACTCCGCTCTGTGTGACAGGCGGAGGGTAGGGGCTTTGCGATGATAATGCAAGTCATTCGCATTTGCAGTGAGGGGCGGTCCCTCAGCGATACTCCGCCCGCCGGGCCAGCCCCTCCTTCAGATGCCGGATTGCCGCATGCACTTTCGGCGGCACATGGCGCTTCTGCGGATAGACCGCCCACACCGCGGTGTTGGGCGGCCGGTGGCGGTCCAGCAGGGAGACCAGCCGCCCTTCCGCCACCGGTCCGCGCACGTAATAGTCCGGCAGCTGGCACAGCCCGAACCCGCGCAGCGCCGCGTCCAGCACCGAGAAGCCGCTGTTGCAGCGCCAGCGGCCGCGCGGACGGAACAGCCAGTCCTGCCCGTTGTCGTCGAACAGCCAATGGTCGGAGGTGCCGATCAGGCATTGGTGGGTGCCTAGGCTCGCGAGGCTGTCGGGAATGCCGTGGCGGTCCAGATAGGCCGGTGCCGCGCACAGATGCATGACGCGCGGGGCGATGCGCGTCGCCACCATGCTCGATTCGCTGAGCCGGCCGAGGCGGATCGCCAGATCATAGCCCTCCTGCACCAGATCGAGCTGCCGGTTGGTCAGCTCCACCTCGATGCTCAGCTGCGGGTGGCGCTCCATCAGGTCGTTGATCAGCGGCATGACGAACTGCTCGCCATAGGCGGTGGAGCAGGTCATGCGCAGCATTCCCTTGACCTCCGCGTCGCTGCCGCCCTGCAGCGCGCCCACCGCCAGGAAGGCGTCGTCGCGCTGTTCGGCCAGCCGCCGGCAGCGGGCGAGGAAGGCGTGGCCGCTCTCGGTCAGGCTGACCTTGCGGGTGGTGCGGTAGAACAGCCGGGCCTGCAGCCGGTCCTCCAGCCGCGCCACGCTGCGGCTGACATGGGAGGAGGAGACGCGCAGCCGTTCCGCCGCGCGGGAAAAGCTGCCGCTTTCGGCCACCGCCACGAATTCGTCGATGCCGTCCCAACCGCTCACGATCACTCCCCCGGGGCTTTCTTCCAGGGCCGTCCGGCCATTATCCCCATACGGCAAAAATCTATTCCCGAAATCGCCGTTCTGGCAATGACCGGTCGCGGTCTACACTGCGGGAATCAAATGCCAATCTGCATTGGCCAATCCGTTTTCGGGAAGGAAAGCCACATGGTCCTGTCGCGCGCCGCCGTCGCCTGGGAAGCCAACCGTCCGCTGGAGATCGAGGAGGTCGAGGTCGCGGCACCCAAGGCCGGCGAGGTGATGGTCCGCATCGTCGCCACCGGCGTCTGCCACACCGATGCCTACACCCTGTCCGGCAAGGATTCCGAAGGCGTCTTCCCCTGCATCCTCGGCCATGAGGGCGGCGGCGTGGTGGTGGAGGTCGGCCCCGGCGTCACCTCCGTCGCGGTCGGCGACCATGTGATCCCGCTCTACACGCCGGAATGCGGCAAGTGCAAATTCTGCCTGTCCGGCAAGACCAACCTGTGCCAGGCGATCCGCGCCACCCAGGGCAAGGGCCTGATGCCGGACGGCACCAGCCGCTTCTCGCTGAAGGGCAAGGAAATCGCCCACTACATGGGCACCTCCACCTTCTCCGAATACACGGTGCTGCCGGAGATCGCGCTCGCCAAGATCAACAAGGCCGCACCGCTGGAGAAGGTCTGCCTGCTCGGCTGCGGCGTCACCACCGGCATGGGTGCGGTGATGAACACCGCGAAGGTGGAGCCGGGTTCGACCGTCGCCATCTTCGGCCTGGGCGGCATCGGCCTGTCGGCCATCATCGGCGCCACCATGGCGAAGGCCAGCCGCATCATCGGCGTCGACATCAACCCGTCGAAGTTCGAGATCGCCAAGCAGCTGGGCGCCACCGACGTCATCAACCCGATGGATTACGACCGCCCGATCCAGGAAGTGCTGGTCGAACTGACCGACGGCGGCGTCGATTACAGCTTTGAGTGCATCGGCAACGTCAAGGTGATGCGCGCCGCCCTGGAATGCTGCCACAAGGGCTGGGGCGAGTCGGTCATCATCGGCGTCGCCGGCGCCGGCGAGGAGATCTCCACCCGTCCGTTCCAGCTGGTCACCGGCCGCGTCTGGCGCGGCTCCGCCTTCGGCGGCGTCAAGGGCCGGTCGGAGCTGCCGGAATATGTGGAGCGCTACCTGCGCGGCGAGTTCGAGCTGGACACCTTCATCACCCACACCATGGGTCTGGAGGACATCAACCACGCCTTCGACCTGATGCATGAGGGCAAGAGCATCCGCTCGGTCATCCTCTACAACCAGTAAGACGACTGCGTTCCCCTCCCCCGCGGCCGGGGAGGGGATTTTTTCAGGCGGCGACTTTCATAAAGGCAGTTCCATGACCGACCCCCTCACCACCCTGTCGGAAACCCGCGTCTTCGGCGGCTGGCTGAAGCGGGTGCGGCACCAGTCGACGGCGGTGGATTGCGAAATGACCTTCGCCGTCTTCCTGCCGCCGCAGGTGGAGACCGGTGCGAAGGTGCCGGTCTTCTACTGGCTGTCCGGCCTTACCTGCACCGACGAGAACTTCACCCAGAAGGCCGGCGCCTTCCGCGTCGCAGCCGAACTGGGCCTCGCCATCGTCGCCCCCGACACCAGCCCGCGTGGAGACGGGGTGCCGGGCGATCTCGACAACGCCTGGGACTTCGGGCTGGGTGCCGGCTTCTACGTCGATGCGACGGAGGAGCCGTGGGCGAAGCACTACCGCATGCACGACTACGTAACGCGGGAGCTGCCGGCTCTGGTGGAGGCGAACTTCCCGGTCACCGACCGCCGCTCCATCGCCGGCCATTCGATGGGCGGGCACGGCGCGCTGGTCTGCGCGCTGAAGCATCCCGGCTTCTACAAGGCGGTGTCCGCCTTCGCCCCCATCGTCAACCCGGCGGCGGTGCCCTGGGGCGAGAAGGCGTTCAGCCGCTATCTGGGGCCGGACCGCGACCGCTGGCTGGAGTGGGACGCCTGCGCGCTGATCGGCAAGGCGACGGAGCGCCTGCCGATCCTGATCGACCAGGGCGACCGCGACGGCTTCCTGGAGCCGCAGCTGAAGCCGCAGGCGCTGGTCGCCGCGGCGGAAGCGGTCGGGCACCCGGTGACGCTGCGGATGCAGCCGGGCTACGACCACAGCTATTTCTTCATCAGCACGTTCATCGAGGATCATCTGCGCCATCATGCGGCGGCGCTGGTGGGTTAGACCCCCACCTAACCTCCCCGCTGGGCGGGGAGGGACTGCCGCCACTCTCCCGCATTAGCACTCGCTCCCTCCCCGCCCAGCGGGGGAGGGTTGGGGTGGGGGTCTAACTCCGCCCTCCCACCTTACCCCACCCGCCGCGTCAGGTGATTGTCCCACCTGAACTCCGGCGCCCGGCGTTCCGGCCCCGCCTCGGCCGCGACCGACACCGGCTCGATCACGCCCAGCCCGCTGGTCGCCAGATAGCCATCGCCGTTCGGCGCCAAGCCACACCCATCCGCCAGCGCGGTCGCACCCAGCCACGCGGCGCTCGCGGCGTCCCACAGCCCGATGACGCCGCCCACCGGCGAACTGGCGGCGACGGTACGGCCGTCGGACGCCACGCTGCCGATATAGCCCTGCATGCGCGACAGCACGTCCTCCGGCGTGTCGAACAGGCGGACGGCGCCGCTGCCCGGGCGGTGCGCGCCGGTCAGGGGCTGCAGCATGCCGATGGGCCGCTCGTCCTGCGTGCCGAAGGCGATGCCGCCGTCGTCCAGCAGGGCGATGTGGCGGATGCCGAGGTTGGCGTGCTCCTCCGGCAGGCGGACCTTGTCGAGCAGCCTGCCGGTCGCCGACTCCACATAGGTCAGCGAAGAGTCCATGCTGTCGAGGTTCAGCTTGGCCCGGCCGGTGTCGGGATGGGTGATGACGCCGCCGTTGGCGACCGCCAGCGTGGTCCCGTCGCGCATCAGGATCAGCTCGTGCGGTCCCAGCCCATGGGTCGGGAGGGCGCCGATGCGGCGATAGCCGTCGGTGGCGTCGTAGATTCCGATGGCCCCCTCCTCGCGCGGGACGTCGTCCTCGGCGACATAGAGGGTGCGGCCGTCGGCGGAATAGGCGCCGTGACCGGTGAAGCGGCGGTCGTCCGGCGCCCGCAACACCGGACCCGGAGCACCGTCGGCCAGCGACAGGGTCTGGAACCAGCGGCCGGGACGCCGGGCGAAGACCACGGCTTCGGCCACCCCCGGACGCGCCACGATGCCGTGGGCGCGTCCGGGGGTGGGGATGGTGAACAGCAGCTTGCCGGCCGGATCCAGCGCCGCGACGCCGTAACCCGGCTCCGCCCCCGCGGTGGCATAGGCGTTCAGATAGAGCGTGCCGTCGCCGGCGGCATGGGCCTTGCCGGTCAGCATGGCCAGCAGCCCGCCGCCCAGCAGACGCCCGCCGACCGCCGGGCCGGCGAGCAGGCCGAGGACATTCCGGCGGTCCATCTCGCCCTTTACGGCCATGGCTCAGTCCCCGTCCAGCTCGTTGAAGCCAAGCGTGATGTCCAGCAGCGGGGCTAGCGTGCCCAGCATCTCAACCCGCGCCGCCTTGATGAGGCGCAGCGCGCCGTCGGCCTTCTTGCGGGCTGCCGGATCGGTCACTGCCTTGTTCAGCGGCCCTGGCACCGCTTCCACGGCGCCGATGGCGGCGGCGAAGCTCTCATCGATGGCCTGCTTCGCGGTCGCCCCGTCCTCGCCCGGCGGCAGCAGGAAGACGAAGCCCGGCCCGCCGCGCTCGCCCATCAGCAGGGCGCGAAGCCCCTCCAGGTTCAGCGCGATGTTGCGGAGCGCCCGGCCGCTGCGCAGGGCCTCCACCACCGTCGGCTTGGCGTCCTCTATGCCGGTGCCGAGCGGGGCCATCAGCTTCTGGTCGATGATCACCTGCATGGCGGTGATGGCGGAGGCGTAGAGCGTGTTCACCGCTTCCGACGCGGTGGGGCCGAGGACGGTCGCCTGACCGGCGGCCAGCGGCGCCTCCAGTTCCTTCCAGCCGTCGCGCGCGTCGGTCGCGATGGCGGCGACGTTGCGGGCGGCGGCGGTGGCCAGCAGTCCGCGGTAACGCTTTGCGTCGCTGCCGGTGAAGCTCTCCACCGTGACGTTCTCGTCGAACAGCAGCCGTTCCAGCACGGTCAGGCCCTGCACGGCGGCACTCTGGCGGGCCAGCGCCCCCGGCTGCAGCAGCTTCGGGTCCTGGTCGCGCAGGATCTGGCCGATCTGGCGCTGAACCACGCCCGCCCGCTCAGGCCAGAAGGACATGCGGTCGGCGCGCAGGTTCATGGTCAGCGGACCCGGCCGCAGATGCTGCACCGCGGCCCAGGCGTCGGTCACCTTCGTATGGGCAGTCCGCGCCTCCTCCAGCCCGGCGGGGGTGGGGCCGGCGGCGAAACGGTCGAGCGTGTCGGCATAGGCGGTGGATGCGGCCACCAGCGCATCGAAGCGGGGCAGGGCGTGGGTGCGGACCATGCCGGCCAGGAACTCGCCGTCCTTGTCCGACCGGCGGGCGGCGAAGGCCGGCGCCGGGGGCAGCAGGGCCGCCAGGGCGGCGGCGGACATCAGCCCAAGCACTATGCGGCGTCGCATACCATCAATTCCCTTCTGCCGGTTACGCGGATCGAAACCCACCCATCCTTTACAAACCCAGCACGTAGCGCACCAGCCGTTTCCGTTCCGCCGCCGGCAGGGTCATGAAGCGGTCCTTCGCTCCCTCCGCCTCGCCGCCATGCCACAGGATCGCTTCGGTCACGCTGCGGGCGCGCCCGTCATGCAGCAGCGACAGCTGTCCGTCCCTTGCCGCCAGCCGGTTCAGCCCCCACAGCGGCGTGGTGCGCCAGTCGCTTCCGCGCGCCTCGCCCATCGCCAGCCCGTCGCCCAGGGCGGGGCCGAGGTCGTGCAACAGCATGTCGCTGTGCGGGAAGATGTCGCGGCCGGACAGGGACGGATGCGCCGGATCCTCCGCCGTGCGCCAGGACGGGCGGTGGCAGGCGGCGCAGCCGGTGTCGGCGAACAGCTTGGTGCCGGCCTTGTCCTTCGGCGCCTCCAGGCTGCCGTCGGGCGGCAGGTCGCGCAGATAGCCGTCGATCAGGCCGATCACCGTGCTGGGAATCTCCAGCCCCTCGAACTGCTTGGAGTCACCGTGGGGGCGTTCCGGCAGGCGGTCTGCGCCGGGGTGCAGTCGCCCCACGGTTCCGGATAGGCCGGAGTCGACATGCCGATGTCGAGGCTGAAGGCCTCCGCGTCCTGGTGGTCGAGCGTGGGGTGCATCGCCTTCCAGCCGAAGCGGCCAACCTGACGCTTGTCGTCCACCGTCACATGGTTGACCCGGCCGGCCACGGGACCGCCGGACGCCGCCTGCCGGGCGGCCTCGGCCTCGATCGCCTCGGCCGGGATGCGGTCGAGCAGCCCCATGCCATGGACCCGCGGCGGTACGCGGGCGGACATCACCGTCGCCCCGGCCAGCGGGCCATAGCCCAGATCCTCGACGACCGGCGTGGGATGGCGCAGCCGGACGGTCTCGCCGTCGGGGAAGCGCACCTCCTCCTCCCGGTAGGAGACGTGGGGCCGCCCCTCGATCACCTGCCCGAGGATGGCGTTGGACTGGATCTGGCGGCCATAGACCGGGTCGCCGTTCAGCTTGATCGCATAGCCGACGCCCTGGTCCCCCGCCACCGCCGGATCGGGAGGACGGCCGCCACCACCGCGCGGATGGCAGGTGGCGCAGGACCGTGCGTTGTAGAGCGGACCGAGACCGTCCGCCGCCTGGGTCGCGGTGGGCGCCGCCACCCACATGCGGCGGAACAGCGCCTCGCCGATGCGGTTGTCGAGGCTGTCGGCGGCATGAGCGGCGGGGGCGAGCAGCAGGAACAGGGTGGCGAGCGTGGCCCGGAGCGGCATCTCAAGCAACGCGGATGTATCCCATCATGCCGGTGTCCTGGTGTTCGATGATGTGGCAGTGGAACATCCAGTCGCCGGGATTGTCGGCCTTGATGGCGACGCGCAGGCGTTCCTTCGGCTCCAGCAGGACGGTGTCGGTATGGTGGGGCACCACCTTGCGGCCGTCGGAGGACAGCACCTTGAAGGTGTAGCCGTGGATGTGGATCGGGTGCAGGTGCGGGGTCAGGTTGGTCAGCTCGAAGATATAGCTCCGGCCCTTCTCCAGCGTGACCAGCGGCGGCGGCAGCCGTTCGTGACCGCCCTCCGGCCAGCTCTGCTGGTTGATCGCCCAGAAGGTCTTCTCCGACAGGCAGAGCAGATCGGCATAGGGCAGGCCGGGCAGGATTGCCGGGTCGAAGCTCTGCGCCACCGCCGTGGCGGAGAAGGCCATCGGGATGACCGGCGCGTTCTTCAGGTCCGGTTCGGGAATGCCGGAGGCGGGCAGGGCGCGGAGTTTGAAGCGCGTGTTGGGCAGCGCCGGGCCGACGGCGCGGAAGGTGGCCAACGGCTTGGGCTCGGCGGAATAGACGTTGGTCAGCCGCAGGGTCTGGCCGGCCTTGGCTGGGGCGCGGAACAGCACGTCGATGCGCATCGCCGGCCCCATCGGCCAGCCGTCCAGCGGGCGGGGCGGCAGCGGGTTGCCATCCACCGCGACGATCCAGGCCTCTGCCCCCTCCACCCGCAAGTCGACGACGCGGGTGCTGTCGATGTTGTAGAGGCGGGCGCGGATGTCGCCGTTGGCAGGAACCTCGATCACCGGGTCGATGGCGCCGTTGATAGTCGACACGCTGCCGAAGGTGCCGGCGCGCGAGGCGCCACGGTCGGTGGTGAAGGCGCCGAATCTGCCGGTCTTGTCCAGCTGCCAGTCCTTGACCAGACAGACGATGTCGGCGTCGAATTTCGGCGCGTCCGGCTCCTCCACGATCAACACGCCGGCAAGGCCGCGGCCCAGCAGTTCCACCGTGTTGCAGTGCGGATGGAAGAAGAAGGAGCCCGCGTCGGGCGGGGTGAATTCATAGACGTGGCGCTCGCCGGGCCTAGTCGGCGGCTGGGTCAGGTAGGGCACGCCGTCTTCCAGGTTCGGCAGGCGAATGCCGTGCCAGTGGATCGAGGTGTGTTCGTCCAGCCCGTTCACCAGAGTGGCGCGCAGCCGCTGGCCCTTGCGCATGCGGATGATGGGGCCGGGGAAGCTGTCGGCGTAGGTGACCAGCGGCGACGGCTCGGCGGGTTCCGGAAGGATGCGTTGCAAGCGCTGCTTGGCGACCAGTTCCACCTCGACCAGATCGCCGGCGGAGGTGATGGGTGCCGGACCGGTCAGGCCGGTCTTCAGGGCGCCCGCCGCCGGTGCGGCGGCCCCGGTTCCGCCCAGTGCCGCCGCCGCGACGGCGGCGCCCCCGGCGCGCAGAAGGGCACGGCGGGACAGGGCGGCGGCAAGGCGGTGCGGCATGACGGCGGTCCGAAAAACGTCAGGCAGGAAAAAACCGGCTCCGGCCCCGCCCCCGCCGTGCCGGATCGGCCCGGAAGGGAAGGAGGGGTAACGGTCATGCGCGGGTCGGGCGCGGGACCGGAGCCGGATTCAGGCTTACTTGCCGACCTTCGACGGATCGTCGAGGCTGTCGGACCCCTGGACGCTGATGGAGACGCCCAGGGTGCTGACGGCGCCTTCCAGCGCCTTCTTCTGGTCGACAAGACGGTCGACGGCGGTGGCCACCAGCTTGTTGCCCACCTCGTTGTCGGCGGCGATCATCTGGTCGTAGGCCATCTTGCCGCCGTCGGCGGTGTCCTTGATCGCCTGCATCGCCTTCATGGTCTCGGCCATGGCGGTCTTCACCGCGGCGTCGGCGTCGGCGGACTTGGCGGCGACCAGCTGCGACAGCGAGGCGCCCGACACGGTCTTGCCGTCGGTGCGCTTGTAGCTGCCGTTGTAGACGTTCACCATGCCGACTTCGTCGTAATAGTGCGAGTTGTGGGTGTTGTCGGAGAAGCAGTCATGCTCCTCCTCCGGGTCGTGCAGCATCAGGCCGAGCTTCATGCGCTCGCCCGCCAGTTCGCCGTAGCTGAGCGACCCCAGGCCGGTCAGCATACGGGCGATGCCCTCGCCTTCCGGGGCCTTGGCGATGGAGGCGCGGGCCTTGCCCTTCGGCGCCCATTCCGCCGTCATCTCGGCGAGGTCGTCGACCAGCATCTGGGTGGCGACGGTCAGATACTGGGCGCGGCGGTCGCAATGGCCGTTGGTGCAATCCTTGCCCTTGGCATAGTCGGTGGCCTTGCGCTCGCCCGCACCCGGGCCGGTGCCGTGCAGGTCCTGGCCCCACAGCAGGAATTCAACGGCGTGATAACCGGTGGCGACGTTCGCCTCGACCTTGCCGGCTTCGTGCAGCTTGTCGGCCAGCAGGCCCTTGGTGATCTTCGCCGCGTTGATCGTCTTGCCGCCGGCCGTGATCTTCGGGTTGGCGATGACGTTAGCCTTGGCGTAGGGGTTGCTCTCGCCGCCGCCATAGCCCTCGTCGACATAGTCGATCAGGCCCTCGTCCAGCGGCCAGGCATTCACCTTGCCTTCCCAGGCATCGACGATCGGGTTGCCGAAGCGGAAGGCTTCGGTCTGCATGTAGGGCACGCGGGCGGCCTTCCAGGCCTCGCGCGCCTTCGCCAGAGTCTCCTCCGTCGGGTTGGCGACAAGGGCGTCCACCGCCTTCTTCAGCGCCTTGGCGCCGTTGGTGGCGTCCTCG
Source organism: Azospirillum sp. VT-I1 (assembly GCF_055698305.1). Classification (NCBI taxonomy): domain Bacteria; kingdom Pseudomonadati; phylum Pseudomonadota; class Alphaproteobacteria; order Rhodospirillales; family Azospirillaceae; genus Azospirillum; species Azospirillum sp. VT-I1. The sequence continues at coordinate 479,948 of NZ_CP168804.1, forward strand.
TAGGCGGCATGGGCGATGTCGGCGTAGTTCTTCGCCACGTCCTTGTAGGCCGGCGCCGCCGCCTGGGCGGCGAACGGCAGCAGGGCAACGACGGCTACGGCGGCAAGGCCGGCAGCGCGCTTCGACATGGAGGTCTCCTCGAACGTCGGTGGTCTGAAATGACAGCAAGTGCGACTGATTCTCAGGGAATAACGTCGCGAATCATTCTCACTGTCAAGCCCTATCGGCGTTGGGGATACTCGGAAAGGCAGTGATTGCCGGCGGCTGCGTCGATATACCGCCGGTGACGGCGGAGATCGGCCGCTCACCCCTGCCGCAGGGCGCGTCCCAACGCCTGATCCAAGTCCTCGTACAGGTCGTCGGGCGACTCCAGCCCGACCGACAGGCGCAGCAGGTCGCCGGGCACCGGGGAGGTGGGGCCTTCGATGCTGGCGCGGTGCTCGATCAGGCTTTCCACCCCGCCCAGCGAGGTGGCGCGGCGCCAGACGCCGACATGGGCGGCGGTGTCGATGGCGGCCTGGGTGCCGCCCTTCACCCGGATCGACAGCATGCCGCCGAAGCCGCCGGTCATCTGGCGGGAGGCGATGCCGTGGCCGCGGAATCCGGGCAGGCCGGGGTAGAGAACCTCCGCCACCTGCGGATGGGCGGACAGCCGCTCCGCCAGGGTCATGGCGGCGGCGCACTGCCAGCGGACGCGGGCGAACAGGGTGCGCAGCCCGCGCTGGAGAAGCCATGCCTCGAAGCTGCCGAGGATGCCGCCCTGCTGGGACTGCACCGCCTTGATGCGGCCCCAGAACTCGTCCTTGCGGGCGGCGGTCAGGGTGCCGGCGACGACGTCCGAATGGCCGTTCAGGTATTTGGTCGCCGAATGCATGACGATGTCGGCGCCCAGATCCAGCGGGCGGGTCAGCACCGGGGTCGCCACCGTGCTGTCCACCGCCAGCCACGCCCCGGCCTCATGCGCCAGCTCGGCCACGGCCGCGATGTCGGTGACGGTCCACAGCGGGTTTGCCGGAGTCTCCACCCAGACCAGCCGCGTCTCGCCGGGACGGAGTGCGGCCCGCACCGCGTCGGTGTTGCTGGTGTCCACCCCCTCCACCCGCAGGCCCCAGCGCGTGGCCGGGCCATGCACCCAGTTGCGGAAGGCCCAGTACATGACGTCGGGAACGATCACATGGTCGCCGGGATCGAGCGCCTGGAACACCGCCGTCGCCGCCGCCATGCCGGAGGCGAACAGCAGCGTGTCCGCGCCCTTTTCCAGTTCGGTGATGGTTTGTGCCGGAACATCGAAGGTGGGGTTGTCGGCGCGGGCATAGACCCGGCCGCGGCCATAGCCGTTGTCGGGATCGCGGACATAGGTGGTGGAGGTGTGGATCGGCGGAATGACCGCACCGCTTGCGGCGTCCTCAAATCCCAGGGCGCCGGCGGCGATGGTTTCGGGACGGTGGGGGCGGTCGGTCATTGCCGGGGCACTCCGGTTCGGGCGGAAGGGGGATTGAGGATACGCCCCGGACCGCCGCCGGCGCAACGTCCCGTCCGATGGTCCGGAATTCGCCGGAAGCTCAGGCGTAGCGGGCGATCAGGCGGGCGAGCGGCGGCCCGGACAGCACCACCACGAACAGCCGCAGAGTCTGCAGCGCCAGCACCAGCGGCAGGTCCACCCCGGTGCCGAGCGCGATCACCACCACGGAATCGAGCCCGCCCGGACTGGTGGCGAGGAAGGCGGTCAGCGGGTCGGTCGGCAGCAGCGTGACCAGCATCCAGGCCGACAGGCTGCAGAGCGCGATCATCAGCGCGGTGGACAGCAGCATCTGCGGCACGGCGCGGAAGGCATGGCCCAGCACCTCGCGCGTGAAGCGCAGGCCGATGCTCCAGCCGATCACGGCATAGGTTACGGTCAGCAGCGTGTGAGGCAGTTGCAGCGATATGCCGGCGCCGGTCTGGACCAGCGCGCCCAGCACCATCGGGACCAGCAGCGCGCCCGACGGGATGCGGAAGCGGTGCCCGATCCAGCCGCCGGCCACGGCGACCACCAACGTCGCCGCCAGTCCCGCCGGATCCAATGCCTCCACCGGGATCGCCGGCGCAGACCCCTGCGGACCGGTGGTCAGCGCATGGGTGACCAGGGAGGCGCTGAGCACCACCAGAACCACGCGCAGATACTGCATCACCGCGACCAGCCGGGCGTCCGCGCCATGTTGGCCGGCCATCGCGACCATGGCCGCGGCGGCTCCCGGTGACACGCCCCAGGCGGCGGTGGTGCCGGGCAGGCTGCCGTACCGGACGAACAGCCAGCCGACGACGCCGCTGACCATCACCGTCAGCCCGACCGTTCCCAGCATCAGCGGCCAGTTGCGGGCGATGGACAGCAGGATCGAGGAGGTGACGGCATGGGCGACGAGGCAGCCGATGATCGCCTGGGCCATGGTGAAGCCGGACGGAGGCACCCGGATGGAGGCACCGCCGACGCCGAAGGCGATCGCTCCCACCATCGGCCCGATCAGCCAGGCGGCCGGCAACCCGATCCAGTCCAGCCCCAGCGTGACCGCCCCCGACAGCGTCAGCAGGCCCGCCCATTGCGCCAGTTTGCCGGCCCAGCCCTTCGGCCGGCCGGCTCCCACCCGATCCCCCGCACCCGCCACGGATTCATACCTGTACGAATGTTTTGCGACCGGAGCATGCTGCCTGCCGCCCGCCCCGTCCGTCCAGCGGCAGGGAGGGCGCGGCAGCCATGCATTCGGCCGCGGAGGGGCGGGATGGATCAGCTGGCGGAGCGGATGCGGCTGAGGAAGACGTCGACACCCCGGTTCAACTCGTCGGCCTGACGGTGCAGCAGGCCGGCCGCCGACAGCACCTCCTGCGCGATGCCGCCGGTTTCCGCCGAGGATTGCGTCACCTGCCCGATGGATCCGGTGACCCGGCGGGCGCCGACCGCCACCTCCTGCACGTTGCGGGTGATCTCCTGGGTGGCGGCGGTCTGTTCCTCCACCGTGGCGGCGACGGTCGTGACGATCTCGTTGATCTTGGTGATGGTGCGGCCCACCGCATGGATCGCCTCGGCGGCATTGCCGGCGGCGCTCTGCATGCCGGCGATCTGGGTGGAGATGTCCTCCGTCGCCTTGGCGGTCTGGTTGGCGAGATGCTTCACCTCGTTGGCGACGACGGCGAAGCCCTTGCCGGCATCGCCCGCGCGGGCGGCCTCGATGGTGGCGTTCAGCGCCAGCAGGTTGGTCTGGCTGGCGATGCTGTTGATGAGGTTAACCACGTCGCCGATGCGCTGCGCCGCCTCGACCAGCCCGCTGACGGTTCCCTTCGTGCGTTCGGCCTCGTCGACGGCGGAGGTCGAGATCCGCGAGGATTCGTTGACGTGGCGGCTGATGTCGGAGATGGAGGCGGAAAGCTGCTCCGTCGCCGCCGCGACCGTCTGCATGCTGGACGAGGCGATTTCCGTCTCCGACGCGACGTCGGTGGACCGGCGGCTGGTGGCGGTGGCGATCTCCGACATGCGCCGGGCATGGGCCTGCATCTGGTCGGACGCGGCGACCGTGCCCTCGACGATGCTCTTCACGCTGTCCTCGAAATCGCCGGCGAGCCGGTTCAGCGTGGCGCGCTTGCTGTCCTCTTCCGCGGCCTTGTAGGTCTCCAGCAGCAGTTCCATGTCGAACCACGCGATCTTGGTCAGCGCCTCCAGCTGGGCGGCGCGGGTGCGGCGGGCGGCGGCACCGAACAGGCCGGCCATCACGCCGTCGTCGCCGGCGCCGGTGAGGCCGAGTTCGCGGGCGATGTTCGTGCTGACGACGTAATGGCAGATCGACACCGCATAGGCAGGAACGCCGTTGCTGTAGAACAACGACGCCAGCCGCCGGGCGGAGTCGCCGAAGCCCTCGTCGAGGCGGCCGGAGGCCGCGCGGGACCAATGGTCGACGCGGGCAGCATGCACCTCCGGCAGCTTCAGCGCCGACTGGATTTCCGGCCAGGCATCGAAATGCCGGTGCCACTGTTCGAGAAGGCCGGGAAGCCTGCGCTCGGCGAAGTCCCGGTTGTCCCTCAGAATGGCAAGGTCATCCTCGGTGATGGCGAAGGCGGCAAGACGCTTGGCATGCCCGTTGGACAGCGCGACACTCATGATCGGACGATCCTCTATTCCGAAGTTCCTGGTGCGGCTGCCGCTGCCGCCGGCCATTGGCCAGCTGCGTCAGGAGATTGTTGCGACCAACAATCCATGCATACCGCGGTATACTGTGTGGTCATTAAGCACGAAGATGGCCGATGAATGAAGTGTAATCTTTTAGATAATTATTTCGTCTACGAAAAATCTGAAATCTAAAACGTTCGGCACCGCATATTTTACTTACCGCTCCAAACGGCGTGTCGGTCTTTTGTCGGAGTCATACTTAACAAAGTCGCAAGAATTGCTTAGGATGACCACTTACGAAAATAGAAGCGGTATGGATCTGCTGTGCTCTCACAGGGCTGCCATGCTTTGGCTGCAAGTGCCTGAGTGATGTCCAGGGAAAGTCGCCGTTCAGGAACGATCATCGCCAGGATTGGTTGAGCCGTCAGTCATCGCCTGCAAGGAGGATGCAATGGCCGACGAAACCACCCGCCGCACCGGCGGCGACACCAGCCAGCCGCATGGCGAACAGGGACCGCCCACCGACCGTAACAGCGACAAGCCCAAGGGCGGCAGCCACAGCAAATACGACGTTCAGCAGGATGCCGAAGGCGCCCACAACCCCACCAATCCGGTGAAGATGCGGCCGGAGGTCAAGTCCGGCAAACCCGGCTGACCCGGGACCCCTTGCCACCTCTCCATGCCCTTCCGGGTTGAAAGGGAAGGGCATGGAGAGGTTTCCGGCGCTCTGCATTATTTTTCATTGAACGATCAATCAAAATAAAATGCGCTGGCCGGTGCGGCGAAATGAGCAACGCTGCCATCGAAATGCAGATTCCGTGAACGCGGCTATCGACCGCGCCCCTCGTCTCGGGGCAATCTACGGCCCGATTGCGATCATCCCGTTCTGTTGCGTTCCGGAAGCCTTGCCATGTCCATGAACCTGTCCACGCCCACCGGCTCGTCTTCGACGGGGACGGGAGACGTGCGCCTGACGGTTCGCGGCTTGCGCAAGGTCTTCGCCGACGATCCGCGTCCGGCGCTGGAGATGCTGCGCCGCGGTGCGACCAAGGCGGAGGTGCTGCGGACGCTGAACGTCAATGTCGGCGTGGCGGAGGCCAGCTTTGACATCCGGGCCGGTGAGATCTTCGTCATCATGGGCCTGTCCGGGTCCGGCAAATCGACCATCATCCGCCTGCTGAACCGGCTGATCGAACCGTCGGAGGGGGAGATCCGGCTGGACGGCCGCGACCTGACCCGCCTGTCGCACGGCGATCTGGTCGATGTGCTGCGGCGGGACATGAGCATGGTCTTCCAGTCCTTCGCGCTGCTGCCCAACCGCACCGCGTTGGAGAATGCCGCCTTCGGGCTGGAGGTCGCCGGGATCCCGCGCGGGCAGCGCCGCAAGGCGGCCATGGCGGCGCTGGAGCGGGTGGGGCTGGGCGCCTATGCCGACCGCTACCCGGACGAGCTTTCGGGTGGCATGCAGCAGCGGGTGGGGCTCGCCCGCGCGTTGGCAAAGAATCCGACGATCATGCTGATGGACGAAGCCTTCTCGGCGCTCGACCCCCTGATCCGCACCGACATGCAGGACGAGCTTCTGCGGCTTCAGCGCGAGGACGCCCGCACCATCGTCTTCATCTCCCACGATGCGGAGGAGGCGATGCGGATCGCCGACCGCATCGCGGTGATGGAGGATGGGCGCATCGCCCAGATCGGCACGCCCGCCGAGATCCTGCGCGCGCCGGCCGACGACTATGTCCGCGCCTTCTTCCGCGGCGTCGATGCCTCCCGCCTGCTGCGCGCCCGCGACCTCGCCCGGCCGCCGTCGCCGGGAGATGGCGCGGGGGAGGGAGGGAACGCGCTTCCGCTACCGCACCGATGCCGCCGGCCATTTCCGCGGCGTGCTGGCCAGCGACGGCAACTCGGCGCTGTTCGGGCTGGAGCCGGTGGCGGCGGACACCCCGCTGCACGCGCTGTTCGGCCGCGTCGCCGCGGCACCCTGCCCGCTGCCGGTGGTGGAGGCGGACGGACGCTTCGTCGGCGTGATCTCCCGCACGGCGCTGCTGGCGGCGCTGGACCGCGGCGAGGGCACCGGCCGCGGCGAGATGCGTCATGGCTGAGGCGCCGTTGCTCGACGTGGAATGGCTGAGCGAGACCATCGGCGGCGGCATCGCCCGCGGGTCCGAATGGCTGGTGGCGACGATCCTCGACCACGGCCAGCCGGCATTGAATGCCATCGCCGGGGCGGTGGAGGGGCTGGGCGGCACGCTGGACACGCTGCTGCTGGGGGTGCCGCCCTGGCTGCTGGCGCTGGTGCTGGCCGCAATCGCCCTATGGCGGGTCGGGCGGGGCTTCGCCCTGTTCACCCTGCTGGCATTCGCCGGCATCTTCGTGATGGGCCTGTGGGAGCCGACGATCTCGACGCTCGGCCTCGTGCTCGCCTCCACGGCGCTCAGCCTGATCGGCGGGGTGCCTCTCGGCATCTGGATGGCGCGCAGCAGGATCGCCGACGGGGTGGGCAAGACCCTCCTCGACCTGATGCAGACGATGCCGGCCTTCGTCTATCTGATCCCGGCGGTCATGTTCTTTGGGCTGGGGCGGGTGCCGGGCATCATCGCGACGGTGGTGTTCGCCATGCCGCCGGCGGTGCGGCTGACCGCGCTCGGCATCCGGCAGGTGCCGGAGGAGCTGGTGGAGGCCGGCCGCGCCTTCGGCTGCCGCAGCCACCAGCTGCTGTTCAAGGTGCAGCTGCCCAACGCACTGCCGTCGATCATGGCCGGCGTCAACCAGACCATGATGATGGCGCTGTCGATGATCGTCGTCGCTTCGATGATCGGCGCCGGCGGGCTGGGCAACGTGGTGCTCCAGGGCATCCAGCGCCTCGACATCGGGCTTGGCGTGCAGAGCGGGCTGAGCGTCGTGCTGCTCGCCGTCGTGCTCGACCGCATCACCCAGAGTTTCGGCCGGGGGGCCGCCGGGGGATGCGCCGCCGGGCGGCCGCCGGAACGGCGAAGCTGCGCTGGTGGCGGCGGTGAGGTCAGGCGTTCAGTTCGGAATCGAGGTAGCCCAGCGCCACCGCCCGCGCGGCGCTGCCGTCGATGGCGCCGGTCAGGGCGAAGCGCAGCCACAGCCCGTCGATCATCGCCGCCAGCCCGACCGCCACCCGCTCCGCCCGTTCAGCCGGCAGCAGGGGGCGCAGGGCATGCAACAGGTTGGAATGCAGGCGGCGGGCGTTGATGCGCTGCAGGCGCGACAGCGCCGGGTTGTGTGGCGCCTGCGCCCAGAATCCCAGCCAGGCCGCGACCACCCGCGGCTCGAACTGGCCGGGAGCGAAGTTGCAGTCGACGATGGCTTCCAGCCGCGCGCGCGGCGAGTCGGCCGTCGCCAGCCGCTGGGTCGCATCGTCGCGCAGCTGCTGCAGCATGCTGCGCATGGTGGCGGCCAGCAGTTCGTCCTTGCCGCCGAAATAATGATGGATGATGCCGGGCGACACGCCGGCCCCGCGGCTGATCGTCTGGACCGTGGTGTCGGCCAGCCCGTGCTCGCCCATCGAGGCGATGGTCGCGTCGATCAACTGACGGCGGCGGATCGGTTCCATTCCGACTTTGGGCATGGGGCGAGCGGTCTCCTGTCCATCTCCGCCACGGCCGGCCGCAACCGGCACCTTGGCTTGGGCGGTAACAAATGCGCCATTTTCGCCGCTCCGTCGATGACGAAAACGGCAGACCGGACGAACGGAAAACACAGGAAAGAGGAGTTGAGGACATGAGCGGATGGATGGCCCTGGCCAAGGGGATCGCGGGCGTCGGCGTCGCGGCGGCGGTGGCGCTGGGTGCCGGCGGGGCGCTGGCCGCCGATCCGGCATCCTGCAAGGCGGTGCGCTTCGGCGACGTCGGCTGGACCGACATCGCGGCGACGACGGCACTCGCCTCCGTCACGCTGGACGCGCTGGGCTACAAGCCGACCACCACCATGTCGTCGGTGCCGCTGGTCTATACTGGGCTGAAGACCAAGTCGCTGGACGTCTTCCTCGGCAACTGGATGCCGACGATGGAGCCCTTCCTGAAGCCGGTGCTGGAGGACGGCTCGGTCGAGGTGACGCGCGTCAACCTGGAAGGCGCCAAATACACGCTGGCCGTTCCGAAATACGCCGCCGATGCCGGGCTGAAGACCTTCGCCGACATCGCGAAGTTCAAGGACAAGCTGGGCGGCAAGATCTACGGCATCGAGGCCGGCAACGACGGCAACCTCATCATCGACAAGATGCTGAAGGCCGACGCCTTCGGCCTGAAGGACTTCAAGCTGGTGGAATCCAGCGAGGCCGGAATGCTGGCCGAAGTGAAGCGGGCCACCCGCGGCAAGGGCTGGGTCGTGTTCCTGGGCTGGGAGCCGCATCCCATGAACAAGAGCTTCGAGCTGACCTATCTGGAGGGCGGCGACGACTGGTTCGGTCCCAACCTGGGCGGCGCCACCGTCGCCACCAACGTCCGCAAGGACTATGCCGCCGAATGCCCGAATGTCGGCAAGCTGCTGTCCAACCTGTCCTTCACGCTGGACATGGAGAACGCGGTGATGGACGACATCATGAACGGCAACAAGAAGCCCGAAGCCGCCGCCAAGGCCTGGCTGAAGAAGAACCCCGAGGTGCTGAAGGGCTGGCTGAACGGCGTCACCACCATCGACGGCAAGGACGGCCTGGAAGCCGTACAGGCCAAGCTGGGCGTGGCCGTGAAGTCGTGACCTGACGGGGGCTCCGGCTGAGAGGGACGCGGAAGCGACCGGCCCATTGCTTGGCCGTGTTGCGGACGCCATATCGGTGGACATTCCTTCGTGCCCGCCCGGAGCCCCCATGTTTTTCGGCCCGCTACCCCTGTCCGACGCAGAGGGCGCCATCCTCGCCCATTCGCTCCGCCTGGGGGCGCTGGCCTTCAAGAAGGGCCGGCGGCTGTCGGCCGGGGACGTGGCGGCCCTGCGGGAGGCCGGCGTCGGCGAGGTGATTGCCGCGAAGCTGTCCGATGCCGACATCGCGGAGGACGCCGCCGCCACCCGCATCGCCGCCGCGGTGGCGGGCGGGGCCGTACAGGTCGCCGCTGCCTTCACCGGCCGCGTCAACCTGTTCGCCGAGGCGCGCGGGCTGCTCCGCCTCGACCCGGCCCGCATCGACGCGATCAACGCCATCGACGAGAGCGTCACCATCGCAACCCTGCCGGATTACGCCCCGGTCGAGCCGGGCCAAATGCTGGCGACGGTCAAGATCATCCCCTTCGCCGCCCCCGCCGCCGCGGTGGATCAAGCTGAGCGGCTGGCGGCCGACGGGCCGGCGCCGCTGGCCGTGGTGCCCTACCGACCGCTGACGGCAGCGCTGATCCAGACCCGGCTGCCGGGAGTGAAGGACAGCGTTCTCGACAAGACCGTGGCGGTGACGCGGGAGCGGCTGGAGGCTCTCGGCGGCACACTGGTCCATGAGGCGCGCTGTGCACACGACGAGGACGCGCTGGCGGACCTAATCGCCGCGATGCCGCCTGCGGACCTGCTGCTGATCGCCGGCGCCTCGGCCATCACCGACCGGCGCGACGTGCTGCCCGCCGCCATCGAGCGGGCGGGCGGCTTGGTGGAGCATTTCGGCATGCCGGTGGATCCCGGCAACCTGCTGCTGCTGGCCCGGCGCGGGGATCGGCCGGTGCTGGGCCTGCCGGGCTGCGCCCGTTCGCCAAAGCTGAACGGCTTCGACTGGGTGCTGCAGCGGATTGCGGCGGGCGTGCCGCCGGGCAGGGCGGAGGTGATGCGGATGGGTGTCGGCGGTCTGCTGGCCGAGATTCCGACACGGCCCCTGCCGCGGGCCGGCATGGCGGCGGAGACGCCGCGGGCGCCGCGCGTCACCGCCCTGGTGCTGGCTGCCGGACGCTCCAGCCGGATGGGGGCGACCAACAAGCTGCTGGCGGAGGTGAACGGCGCGCCGCTGGTGGCCCGTGCAGTCGATGCCGCCCTGGCCTCCCAGGCCGTCAACGTCATCGTCGTCACCGGCCATCAGGGGGAAAGCGTGGCGCGGGCGCTGGCCGACCGCCCGGTGACCTTCGTCCACAACCCCGCCTTTGCGGAGGGGCTGAGCAGTTCACTGCGCGCCGGGCTGGCGGCGGTGCCGAGCGAGTCGGATGCGGTGGTGGTGTGCCTGGGCGACATGCCGCGGGTGGCGTCCGCCGTGATCGACCGGCTGGTCGCCGCCTACAGCCCGCTGGAAGGCCGCGCCATCTGCGTGCCGACCACCCATGGCAAGCAGGGCAACCCGGTGCTGTGGGACCGTGCCTTCTTCACCGAGATGGCGGCGCTGACCGGCGACGCCGGGGCGAAGCGGCTGATCGGCCAGCATGCCGACCGGCTGTGCGAGGTGCCGATGGAGGATGCCGGCATCCTCTATGACGTCGACACCCCCGACCTGCTGGCGCGCTTCGCCGAGACCGCCGGCAGCGGTGTAATCAGCGCGCCAGATCCAGCCAGCGCCGGGTCATCGCGCGGGTGAACTCCTCCGCCACCGGCAGATGGGTGGCGATGGAGTCCTCCAGCCCGTGCAGCATCTCGGCATTGCTCTCCCGCGCCTCCTCCCGGATGCGCGAGGCCCAGCCGCGCAGGATGTCGCCGGTCGCCTCGGGGTGGAACTGGAAGGCGTAAGTGGCGCGGCCGAGCCGGAAGGCCTGCCGGTCGCACGCCTCGCTATACGCCAGCGGCACCGCGCCCTCGGGAAACTCGAAGGTGTCGTAGTGCCACTGGGCGAGGTTCAACTCCGAACCGAAGCCGCCCAGCAGCGGATCGTCCTGTGCGCCGTCGGTCAGGCTGACGCGGTGGATACCCAGTTCCGGCGTGGTGTGGCGGTAGACCTTGGCGCCATAGGCGCGGGCGGCGAGCTGCGCGCCCAGGCAGATGCCCATCACCGGCCGCTCGGCGTCGGTGAAGTCGCGGATCACCTCCATCACCCGGCCGAAATGCGGACCCTTCTCGTCGTCCCAGGCGTCCTGCGGACCGCCCAGAACCACGAGGCCGGCATAGCCGTCCTTGTCGGGGATCGCCTCCCCCTCGTTGGCGGCGATGGTGTGGAGGGTGGCGCCGTTGTCGGTCAGCGCGTCGCCCACCAGACCGATGGGAGCGGTGCGGCTGTTCTGAACGACCAGGATGCGCATGGGTCTGCTCGGCTCGCGTCGTTGGCACGGGTGTCATCAAGTTGTGAGACCGTCGCGGGCGGAGTTCAAGCCGCAGGCGCTCCGGATCCCATGCTCCGCCCCGCAAAGCCGCTATGCGCGGCGCCGGGCCGCTGGTCTAGAGTGCGCCGAGCACCGTCTTCCTGCCGGAGGTCCGCCCCATGCCGTTCCGCCCCCGCCACCTTCTCGCCGCCCCGCTGTTCGCCGCCATCCTCGGCATGGCCTTGCCCGCCTTCCCCGCCTGGGCGCAGAACGGCTCGCTGACCTTCCTGCACATCAACGACGTGTACGAGATCGCGCCGGTGAAGGGACAGGGCGGGTTCGGGCCGCTGATGACGCTGCTGAAGCGCGAACGCGCCTCCGCCCCCGGTGCATTCACCACCGTCGGCGGGGATTTCCTGTCGCCGTCGCTACTGTCGGGCACGACGCAGGGCGAACAGATGATCACGCTGTTCAACGCCATCGGCGTCGATGCGGTGACCTTCGGCAACCATGAATTCGACTTCGGTCCCGACGCGCTGAAGAAGCGGATGGCCGAATCGAAGTTCCCCTGGATCGGCACCAATGTGCGCGCCGCCGACGGCTCCGCCTTCGCGACGACGGTGCCGAGCTGGACCCGGACGGTCGACGGCATCACCGTCGGCTTCATCGGCCTGATCACCCCCGACACCGCCCGGCTGTCGAGCGCCGGACCCAGCCTCAGCTTCCCCCCGGTGCTGGAAACGGCCGCCGCCGCGGTGAAGGAGTTGCGTACCAAGGGGGCGGCGGTCGTGGTGGCGCTGACCCACCTGACCATCGAGGAGGACCGGCAACTGGCCTCCAAGGTCAAGGGCATCGACCTGATCCTGGGCGGCCACGACCATGACCCGATCAGCTTCTATGAGGGCTCCACCCTGATCCTTAAGGCGGGGCAGGACGCGCGATATCTCGGCATCGTCAAGCTGGCGGTCGAAACCAGGGATGCCGGCAAGGGACCGGCGACCACCACCCTGCCGACCGAATGGCGCTTCGTCACCACTGCCGGCGTCGCCCCGGACCCGGAGGTGGAGGCGGTGGTGGAGGGCTACACCAAACGGCTCGACAACGACCTCGCCGCGGTGATCGGCACCACCGCGACCGAACTGGACAGCCGCAAGGACGTGGTGCGCAGCCGGGAAGCTAGCATGGGCAACCTGATCGCCGACGCCCTGCGCGAGACGCTGAAGGCTGACGTCGCCATCACCAACGGCGGCGGCATCCGCGCCGACGCGCTGCACCCCGCGGGGTCCAGGCTGACCCGCAAGGACATCTTCGCCGAACTGCCCTTCGGCAATGTCGGGGTGCTGGTGGAGATGTCGGGGCAGGACCTGATCTCCACCCTGGAACACGGCGTCGGCAAGGTGGAGGAGAAGGCCGGCCGCTTTCCCCAGGTTTCGGGCCTGACCATGACCTACGATCCCAAGGCGCCGGCCGGGCGCCGTGTGACCGCGGTGACGGTGGGCGGCAAGCCCGTCGACCCGCAGGCGACCTACCGCGTCGCTACCAACGATTTCATGCTGAAGGGCGGCGACGGCTATGCCGCCTTCCCGCGTGCCAAAGTGATCGTCGATGCATCCGGGGCGGTGTTGCTGGCGACCATCGTGATGAATTACGTCGAATCCAAGAAAATGGTCACGTCCGCGGTCGAAGGCCGGATCGTGGCAAAATAACGCAGCCGCCGGGACATTATCGGGCCGCGGCGCGACACTCCGTTGCGCGGTTGCGGCATTTCCCTTTAGGGTAGCCCGTCCGCCCTATATCCGCGCCGGAAGCCGCCGCATGTCCGATACCCTGCCCAGCCGTTCCAACGACTTCGCCCAGACCTTCAACACCGCCCATGGCGAGGCCGGTCTGGGCCGGGTGTCGATCGCCCATATCCTGCAGCGCATCCAGGCGGAGCCGCACTTCCTGTTCAGCGAGGAATTCCGGCAGGGCGGCGGCCAGTGCCCGTTCCATGCCGGCAAGACCGACGGAGCTGCGGATGGCGCTCCGCCGATCCCGCAGGACGACGCCGACAAGGTGGCAGTCAACAGCCTGCTGGCCCTGCTGTTCAACCGGCTGCGCGACCACATCGCCGAAAAGCTGCCCTTCGATGCGGAGGGACGGCCGATGCTGCCGATCCCGCCGCGCTCGCCGCACGGGCTGGACCCGGCCGACCGCGCCGCCATGGCCGCGGCGGCGCCGGACGTCCTCTGCTCCGTCCTGCGCGACGCCACCTGCCACCTGCTGGACGGCCTCATCACCGGCTGGGCCGTCGATCTGGTGCGGGAGGAGGAGTATTTCCGCTCCCAGGGCTCCGGCGCCATCTCGCTGGAGGCGGCGGCGACCTTCGTCCTGCGCAACGTGCTGGAACATTCGCCGCTCTACCAGCGCGCCGGCTACGACATGCTGTCGATCACCAAGACCGGCAGCCACACCGCGATCCACATCTGCTGGGCGCTGGTGGAGGCGGCCCCGCTGCTGGTGCCGGGGCGCGATGCCGCCTTCTACAACGACCTCGTCCACCGCAGCCTGAAGCAGATCGTGCCGCTGTCGATGGCCAGCCTTGGGATGCTGGTGCATTACATGGAGGAAAGCGGGATCGAGCCGGCCGACGGGCTGGCGGTGCACCGGCTGCCCAAGGACCAGACCGCCTTCGTGCTGGACGGCAACGGGCTGATCCGGCTGAACGCCGATCCCATCGTGACCTTCGCCAAGCCGGGCGAGCGCTACTACACCGGCTGCCCGGCCTTCTACACGACGAACCTGATCAAGCTGTATCTGGACATCGTGGCCGGGCTGGCCCTGGAATACTCCGTCTACGACCGCCTGCAGGAGGGCTGAGCCCGATGGCCCGGACCAACGACTTCGCGCTCACCTACGCCTCCGCGCATGAGGAGGCCGGGATGACCCGGATCAACCTCGCGCCCATCCTGCACCGCATCGCCGAGGACCCGAACTATCTGCTGAGCGAGGAGTTGCTGACGTTGGCCGGCCATTGCCCGGCCCATGCCGACACCCGCAAGGAGGATTTCGAGAAGGTCGCGATCAACACCCTGCTGGGCTTCCTCTATGCCGACCTGCGGGAACACATCATCGCCCGCATGCCGCTGGACGATGCCGGCCATCTGGTGCTGTCCACCCCGCCGGAGTCGCCCCACGGGCTGGACTTCGCCGATCCCACCGGCATCGAGGCCGCCGATCCCGACCGCGTGGTCGGCTTCCTGCGCGATTCGGTCTGCCACCTGCTGGACGCCATCATCAAGGATTGGGCGATCAAGGTGATGGTGGAGGAGGACCGCTGCCGGACCGAGGGAACCATCACCGACATGGCCGCCGCCGGCTATGTGCTGGGGCGCGAACTGCAGAAGTCGGTCCTGCACGGGCCGTCCGGCTACGACATGCTGTCGATTACCAAGACCGGCAGCCACACCGCGCTGCATGTCTGCTGGAATCTGGTGGAGGCCGCCCCGCTGCTGCGTCCGGGGCTGGAGGCCGCCGCCTATGACGACCTCGCCCGCCGCAGCCTGAAGCAGGTGCTGCCGCTCGCCATGGGCAGCCTGGGCATGCTGTGCCAGTTCATGGCGGCGGGAAAGATCGAGGCCGACGACCACCAGGCCATCCACCCGCTGCGCACCGACCAGTCGGCCTTCCTCTACGATCCGGACAAGGATCTGATCGTCCTGAACACCGACCTGATCGAGCCGACCGCGATGGCGGGGGAACGCCACTACACCGGCTGCCCGGCCTTCTACGCCAACGGCCTGATCAACCTGTACATGGAAATCGTGCTGACCCTGGCCGCGCAATACGGCATGTATGTGCGGCTTCAGGGGAAGTCGGCTTAACGGGGGCGCTTGACGGAACGGCGACCATGCCTATGTTGGCGTTCCGTCAGAGTCGAAAGGTCTAAGTTGGCGAAGAAAAGCTATCTGCGGGCGGTCACCACCACCGCGCTGGCCGACGCGATCAAGCGCAGCCGCAGCCGCATGGCGACGCCGTGGCAGCGTGCGCTCGGCCATCTGGAAAGCGTGTTCATCGACCACGCCTGCTTCCGGCTGATCTATTCGAACACCTACCGCATCTCGCCCAACATGTACCGGGCGAGCCAGCCCTCGCCCTCGCACATCGCGGCGGCGGCGCGCAACGGGATCAAGACGATCCTGAACCTGCGCGGTTCGCGCGACTGCGCCTCCTACATCCTGGAGGCGGAGGCCTGCCGCGCCCATGGGCTGGAGCTGGTCGATTTCCCGGTGAACTCCCGCGACATGCCGAAGAAGGAAACCCTTCTGAAGGCGCGCGAGCTGTTCAAGACCATGACCTATCCGGCGCTGATGCATTGCAAGTCGGGCGCGGACCGCGCCGGCTTCATGTCGACGCTGTACCTGTTCGCCCATGAGGGCCAGCCGCTCGACCAGGCGATGAAACAGCTGTCCTGGCGCTACGGCCACTTCAAGCAGGCCAAGACCGGCATCCTCGATTACTTCTTCGAGCTGTATGCGGCCTACAACCAGAAGCGCCCGATCGAGTTCTGGGACTGGGTGGAGCGTGTCTACGACCCGGTCGAAGCCAAGGCGAGCTTCCGCTCGCGCGAATGGGCCGATGCCGTGGTGGACCGGGTGCTGGGCCGCGAATAAGGCGGCCCGCTCCGTTCAGCGGGCGACATACCAGTCGGCGCGGTGGTTGAAGGCGACGAAGGCATTCAGGACCGCCGCTCCCAGGATCGAGGCGAGCAGCGCCGGCCAGTCCAGCACGAAGGCGGCGGCGGAGAACACCGCCAGATCGAACAGCGACTGCAGCCAGCCGGCGCGGAAGCCGGTCTTCTCCTGCAGGTAGAAGGCGAGGATGCCGACCCCGCCGCCGCTGGCGCCATGGCGGAACAGCCCGATCACCCCGATCCCTACGCAGAATCCCGCCAGCACCGCGGCGACATAGGGGTTGATGGCGCTGAAGCTCATCATCGACGGCAGCAGGCTGGACAGCACGGCGATGCCGGTCACCGCGACCAGCGACTTGACCGTGAAGCCGACGCCGATGCGGGCCAGCGCAAGGAAATAGAAGGGCAGGTTGACCAGGAAGAACAGAATTCCAAAGTCGATGCCCGTTGCGTAGGAAATCACGAAGCTCAACCCTGCCGCCTGTCCGGTGACCAGCCCGGCGGCATGGAGAATGGCAATGCCGAACGACGTCATGACGACGCCGAACAGTTGTCCTTGCAAATTATCAAAGACACTGTGCGCCGCCTTCGGGCGCTCGTAAGTGACCGATGCAGGGGATGACGAAATAGTCGGGGCAGAATTGTTCGTCATGCCAATCACCCTTCGGCTTCGCCTGTGTGTTTACACGCGAGCGCCAATATAGGTCATTTCTGCTGACCTATCCATACTTCACTTCGGCGAAGAAGGGAGCTATGCGATTTGCGGGGGATCGGGTGCGGCGGCGGTCCTTTGGTGCCGGCTTGTTTGCCCCCTCCCTAACCCTCCCCCGCAGCCGCTCGGTCGGCCAACGGCCGAGTGCGGGGGAGGGATGGGGAGGGGGTAAAAGACCGTAGCAATTGAAAATGAACGGAAGGGAATCACGCCGCCAAGGTCCGCGCCAGCGTGTCGCCGTCCACGTTGCGACCACTCAGCACCGCCACCGTCCGTCCGGTCCGTCCCAGCCGGCCGGCAAGCACCGCGGCGACGCCGGCGGCGCCGGCTCCCTCGGCCACGACGCCGAAGGAGCCGTGCAGGGCGCGCATCGCCGCGGCGATCTCCGCTTCCTCGACCTCGACCACCCGGTCGACCAGCGTGTCCACGATGGCCTGGGGCAGTTTGCCCAGCGCGTGGACGTTGATGCCGTCTGCCAGCGTCGGGCCGCCGCGCCGGGCCAACCGCACGCCGATCACCCGCACGCGCGGGCGCTGCGCCTTCACCGCGGCGGCGACGCCGGCCAGAAGCCCGCCGCCGCCGACGGGAACCACCACCGTGTCGACATCCGGACGGTCGGCGAGGATCTCCAGCCCGACGGTGCCCTGGCCGGCGATCACGTCGGGATCGTCATAGGGGTGGAGGAAGGTCAGGCGCCGCTCCGCCGCCAGTTCCAGCGCCTTGCCCTTGGCCTCGCCCACCGTGGCGCCGTGCAGCACCACCTCGGCCCCGAAGGCGGCGGTCCGCTCAACCTTGCAGCGCGGCGCCGTCTCCGGCATCACGATGGTGGCCTTCACCCCCAGCCGGGCCGCGTGCAGCGCCACGCCCTGCGCGTGGTTGCCCGCCGACATCGCCACCACCCCGCCGGCCCGTTCCGGCGCGGTCAGACGCAGCAGGCGGTTCAGAGCACCGCGTTCCTTGAAGGCGCCGGTGGCCTGGAACACCTCCGCCTTCAGCCACAGGTCCCGGCCCAGGGCCGACGCATGAAGCAGGGGCGTGCGGACGATCTGACCGGACAGTCGGCGGGCGGCGTCGGTGACCGCCGACAACGGCAGCCAGGCCGGCAGGCGGTCCTCGTCGAACGCGGGGGTGTGGACAGGCGTGCAGACGGACAGGGTGCGCGCGGCATCGGCATGCGCGGTGAGCATCGCGAAATTCCTCGACGAACGAATTTTCGGGTAGGACGGGCTTGACCCGGACCGCCTCAGCGGACCGGGTGAATAATTCGCGCCGAGCCACACATTCGCTCGCCGAGACGGACACCGGAGAGCGGCGCCGCGACAGCGGTCAGACGGTTGGACTTGTCATGAACCGGATTGAGGGTTCCGGCGACCACATGGTGCAGCGACACGCCACACACTCCACACGACCATTGAACACGAAGACGGCAACTGTCCGACGCTCAGAGCGCCGGGCCGGTAATTCGCATTCGCATGGTGGCGGTGGTGTTCATAGGATCTGAATACCCGCTGCCGCGGCGGCGGTCAAGCCGTCATCGAGCAAAATGTCGCAGACCGTCTTTCGCCGTCAGTTCAGCTCGACCCTGTTCCGCCCCAATGCCTTGGCACGGTAGAGCGCTTGGTCGGCGCGCCCCAGCACGCTTTCCACCGTATCCTCCAGCGGATGGATCTCGGTCAGGCCGAAACTGCCGGTCAGCCGGAAGTGGCGGCCGTCGGGCAACGGAATCGCCAGCGCCGCCAGACCGTCCCGCAGCCGTTCGGCGATGGCGGCGCCGCCGGCCCGCCCGGTATCGGCCAGCAGGATCGCGAACTCCTCGCCGCCGATGCGACCGATCTGGTCGCTTGCCCGCAGGTGGCGGCGGATCTCCTCGACCACGCTGCGGATGGCGGCATCGCCGGCAGCATGGCCCAGTTCGTCGTTGATGCGCTTGAAATGGTCGATGTCGAGCATGAGAAGGCAGGCCGGCCCAGCCGCCGGCCTGTGCTCCGCCTCCGCCCGCCCGGTCAGCAGCCGTTCCAGCAGATCCAGGATGTGGCGGCGGTTGTGGGCGCCGGACAGCGGATCGGTGGTGGCCAGACGATGCAGTTCATGCTCCATCCGGCGGCGTTCGGTGATGTCGGTGGCGATGCCGATCAGGCCGGCAGCCGCACCGTCCGCCCCGATCAGCGGGCGCTTCACCACCAGCAATTCGCGCGGCGCTCCATCCGGACCGATCACGCTGGTTTCGAAGGAATAGGTCTCGCTGCCGGTGCCCGTCCGCCCCCGCCCGTCGACGGTCCATTCGATGCCGTCATCCGCATCCGGGAAGAGTTCCCGGAAGGCCCGGTTGCACAGTGTGCTGCGGCCGGCGGCGTCGCGGTACCAGACCGGGCTCGGCATCATCTCCACCAGATTCTCGATGAAGCGCCGCTGTTCGTCGGCCAGCGCGGTCTGCCGCTCCAGTTCCGCAGTGCGCTCGGCGACCCGGCGTTCCAGAGAATGGTTCAGCGTCTCGATGGTGACGAGGTCGCGCCAGCCGCGCACCGCGCCGATCAGGCTGGTGAACAGCTTCTGCGCTGTCAGCTCGGCCTTGCTCTTGTAGTCGTTGATGTCGTAGGCGACGATCACCTCGCGCTCCGGCGCCTGACCGGGCTGGCCGGTGCGCAGGATGATGCGGATATGGCGGTTGCCCAGGTCGCGGCGGATGTGATGGACCAGCCGCAGCCCGGCGTCATGGGTCTCCATCACCACATCCAGCAGGACCACCGGCAGGTCCGTCCGCTCGGCCAGGATCGCCTGCGCCTCCGCTGCGGAAAAGGCGCTGACGATGGCGAAGCGGCGGCCTTCAAACTCGAAATCGTTCAGAAGCACGCGCGTCATCGCATGCACCTGCTCGTCGTCGTCGACCACCAGAATTGGCCAGGGCGCCTCGCCCGTCGACGGCCTATCCAACGATGGCTCCGCCTGTTCGTCGTCGAACAGCAGGTCGTCGGGAGACGTGATTTCGGACGCGTCCTGTCCAGTCGAGGTTTGCATATCCCTGTCGCTCATTGGGATTCGATATCGACGCCCGAGAAATCCTGCTTGAACAGATTGTTCGTATAGTTCTTCACCTCCTTGCGATGGACCACCGCAATGAAGGTATTGGCGATCGGGAACCACGGCATTTCCCGATTGAATATGCGCTGCGCGTTCCGATAGTGGGCAGCGCGCTTCTCGATGTCGTTGTCGGCCTTCGCCTTGGTGACCTGCTCTTCGAAGTCCGGGTTGCACCACCGCGCGACGTTCGAACCGCCCGGACGCACGCCGCTGCACCCCAGCAGGAAGTACAGAAAATTGTCGGGATCGCCGTTGTCGCCGGTCCAGCCATAGATGACCATGTCCTGCTCGCCCTGCGTCACACGGCTGCGATAGTTGCCCCAGCTGTCGGTCTTCAGCGTGACCTTGATCCCGACGCGCTCCAGGTTCTCCCTGATGAGTTCCGCGGCGCGCTTGCCGTTGGGCATGTAGGGGCGCGTCACAGGCGGATACCAGAGATCCAGGGTGAAGCCTTCCGGGTAGCCCGCCTCGATCAGCAGATTGCGCGCGGCAACGGGATCGAACGGGTGGTCCTGAATGCTGTCGTCATACGACCACATGCTGGGCGGGATCGGGTTCTTGGCCGGCCGGCCCCCGTCCTGAAAGACCGCATCGACCAGCGTGCGCTTGTCGATCGCCAGCGTCACGGCGCGCCGGACCCGCAGGTCGTCAAGCGGCGGCTTCGCGGTGTTGAACGCCATGTAGGCGACGTTCTTCCCGTCCTGCTGCTCGATGACCAGATTGGGGTCCTTTTCGATCTTCCCCAACTCGGCCGGGTTGGGGAAGATCATGACATGGCATTCGCCGGACCGCAGCTTGTTCAACCGCACCGCGATGTTCGGGGTGATCGAGTAGATCAGGGTGTCGAGCGGCTGGCGCCCCTGCCAATAGCCGTCGAACGCCTTGTAGCGGATGGCGAGATCGGGCTGGTAGGACACCAGGCGGAACGGCCCGGTGCCGATGGGCTCCGCGTCGAACAGATCCGGCCGTCCCGCCTTCATCAGGGTATCGGCATATTCGGCCGACTGGATCGACAGGAACGGCATGGCCAGATCGGCCAGGAACGGTGCCTCCGGCCGGGTCAACGTGATGCGGACGGTGTGGTCGTCCAGCTTCTCCACCGACTTCAGCAGCGCCGGCAGCCCCATGCCCCGGAAGTAGTCGTAAGTTGCCGGACCGACGGTGTGATAGGGGTGGTCGTTCTTCCATTGCCGTTCGAAGGTGAACAGCACGTCGTCGGCATTGAGCGTCCGGCTGGGCGTGAAATGCTCGTTGGAATGAAACCGGACATTCCGGCGCAAACGGAAATCATAGACCAGACCGTCGTCCGACACCGTATAGGATTCCGCAAGACCCGGGCTGATGACCCGATCGCCGCGGCCGAATTCGACCAGATTGTTGAACAGGGGACTGGCCGCGTTCACACTGGTGCCGGACGTCGATACCTGCGCGTTGAAGCTTTGCGGATTACCTTCCGTGCAGTAGACAAGGGACTTGTCGGCCAATGCGGTGCCGGACATTCCCGCAAGTCCCAGGAGAACGGTCAACCCCTTCGCAAGACCCTTCGTCAATGTCTTCGACGGCAAAGCCATTATTGCTCCTGCACGGATTGTGCTTCGATCGCAAGAGCCACGTTATCAGTAGCAAGTCGTCGTGGAAAGCGAATGGTGAAGCGCACGCCTTGGCCGGGACGGCTCTCCACTGCAACCTTGCCGCCAAAAATATTCACCACGAGGTTGTAGACGATGTGCAGCCCGAGCCCGGTGCTGCCGCTTCCGCGGCGGGTGGTGAAGAAGGGATCGAACACCCGCCCCAGATCGGCCGGCGCGATGCCTCTGCCATCGTCGGTATAGACCAGCTCCACCATCTCCGGACCCACGGCGTCGGCAGTGATCAGCAGGTGGCCCTGCTGTCCGTCGTGATAGCCATGGATGATGGAGTTCATCACGAGGTTGGTCAGGATCTGCGCCAGCGCACCGGGATTGCCATCGATCTCGATGCCGTCCGGGCATTCGACCCGCAGGCTGTGGCCCGCCCGGCGCCAGGACGGGCTGAGGCTGGTCGCCAGATCCTCCAGATAGGGCTTCAGGTCGAAGCGCCGTCCTTCGCCGCTGGTCTGGTCGGCGGCGACCTGCTTGAAGCTCTGCACCAGTTCGCCGGCCTGACGCAGGTTCAGCACCATCAGGCGCGCCAACTCCTCGGACGTATCGCGGAAATCGGCGAATTCGCTGCGGCGCAGGTTTCCCGCAAGCGCCTGCCGCCGAATCGCCTCCAGCCGGTCCTGCAGATGGGTGGCGCCCATCAGGGCGTTGCCGAGCGGCGTGTTGATCTCGTGCGCCACCCCGGCGACCAGGGCGCCGAGAGAGGCCATCTTCTCCGCCTGGATCAGGTCGGCCTGGGTGCGGCGCAGGTCCTCCAGCGCGCGGTCGGCACGCTCCTTGGCCTCGCGGGCCGCCTGTTCGCGCAGGCTGATCTCGCGGATGAAGAAGGCGGCGGCGCGCGCCATGTCGCCGAACTCGTCCTTCCGGCGGGTTCCGTCGACCGGGCCGGCAAGCGGGTCCTCGGCCAGACGGGTCATCTGCCGCTGCAGCCGCAGCACCGGCCTGCTGATGGACCGCGCCACCACCACCGCTGCGCCGCCGCCCAGCAGGAGACCGATGGTCGCCCCGATGATCAGGATGCGGGTCAGCAGGTCGCCGATGCGCGCCGCCTCGTCGCGGAAGGTCTCGTCCAGCTGGCGGGCAGTCTCCACCAGGGCGCCGGCGTCGCGATCCATGGCGATCAGCAGCTGGTTCAGCCGGCGCAGCCCCTCCGCGGTCCGGCCCAGGCTGTCGCGCCAGCTGCGGATGGCGGCCAGCACCTCGTCCTGCAGCAGCGGCGACATGGGAAGTCCGCGCACGGTCTCCAGCAGCGCGCCGGCATCCTCGACGATGCTGTCGGCCTCCTCCGCGTCGCGCACCGCCACGGCGTCGGCCGCCCGCCGGCCCAGGCGCAGGGCGACGATGGCGACATTCTGGGTTTCCTGCTCGGTGTCGTTGGCCTGGATGGCATAGGCGATCAGCTGCACCACCTCTTCCTGGAGCGCGGTGTATCCGGTTGCCTTCACCATCAGGATCGGGCGGTCAGCGCCTCGATGGCGGACGCCGCGCCGGCGCTGGCGTGCTGCGCGTCGGCAAGGCTCTGCTGGGCGGCGGTGGATCGCGCCTGCATCTGATGCAGCTCATCCAGCGCCGGACGGACCGATGGCAGGAGGGTGGACAGGAAGGTCACGTCGGGCTGCCGGTCCAGGCTGCCGGTCAGGACCAGCGCCCGCACCACCGGCAGGGTCCGGATGACCTGCTCCGCCAGCATCCGTTCCCCCAGGGTGCCGCCCGGCGCTCCATCCTCGCCGAAGCCGGCCGCCGCCTGGACCGCCGCTTCGAAGCGGGCCAGCGCCGCATCGCGCTCTGTCCGCGTATCGCGCAGCGCCTGTACGGCGGATTGCAGATCCGCCACCGCCGCGGCATAGCGGCCGGCGGTCTCGATCGCCGGATAGCGGTCCGCCAGCGGGTCGGTGCGGCGCAACGCCGCCTGCAGCCGGTCGGCGGTGGCTGTCAACTTGTCGGTGGCGATGCGGAAATCCGCGGTGGTCAGCGGCCGTCCGGTGCCGAACACCCCGGTGCCGAAGGCCAGCGCCGCGACATGCTGCGCCTCCGCCCGCTGCAGGGCCAGCATCGCCTCGCGCAGTTCATGCGCACCGTCGACCACGTCGCGGCTGTCGCGCAGGCGCTGGTCCGCCTCCGTCAGCGAGCCGAGCGAATCCACATTGGCGGCGTGCTGGCGCTTTCTGGCGCGGTCGGTCAGCGCCATCAGGCTGGCCGAATGCCGGCCCATATCGGCGACGGCCGAATCGTTAGCCTTCGTCACCTCGATGAAGGTGCGCATCTGGCCGACATAGCGCTCCAGCACCGCGGTGGCGCGTTCCACCTCCGGCCGATGGGCGGCGGCCGAGCGGGATTTGTCGAGTCGCCGCAGTTCGTCGCCCGCGGAGGCTGACAATGCCTCGAACCTGGCGACGCGGCCGGTCCGGTCGGAGGGAGCGACCTGGAGATAATCGATCCGCGCGGCGGTCGCCGCCAGCACGTCGCGATAGACGGATCCGGCGAGCACCGCCGCCTCGTAGACCCGTTCGCTGCGGTCCAGCAGCAGCCCGCCGGTAACGGCGATCACCGCGGCGACCGCCACCGGCACGCCTCCCACCACCGCGATGCGCGAGCGAATCCTCATGGGACTCCCACCGCGTTTCTACGCGCGCAGGCCGACCCGGCCGGCGGCCGGGGTGACGATGAGGATGTCCGGCGGTCCGCCACGAACGCTCCGCACTCAGGATCACTGGTGCCTTAGCAGAGCAACGGGCGGGGGCAAAGGGATAATAATGACCGAGGCAAGGAGGTAGCACGGGCGGGGCGTCGCCGCGCCCGCCCGTTGGCCAGGGTCAGCAGGGACGGGTCAGCAGGGGTGGTTCTCTCCGCGGCGCACGCAGGTGATCTGGCCCATGATCGAGATGGCGATCTCGGCCGGGGTGACGGCGCCGATGGACAGGCCCACGGGGCCGCGGATGCGCTTGACCTCCGCCTCGCTCAGCCCCTCGTCGCGCAGCCGGTCCAGCCGCAGCGCATGGGTGCGCTTGCTGCCCAGCGCACCGACATAGAAGGCGGGGGAGCGCAGGGCGGCGATCAGCGCCGGGTCGTCCAGCTTGGGGTCATGGGTCAGGGTGACGATGGCGGTGCGGACATCGGGCTTCAGTTCCGCCAGCGCCTCGTCCGGCCACAGATGGTTCAGCTTCACGCCGGGGAAGCGCGCCTCGGTCGCGAAGGCGCCGCGCGGGTCGATCACCGTCACGTCATAGCCGGTCAGCGCCGCCACCGGGGCCAGCGCCTGGGCGATGTGCACGGCGCCGACGATCAGAAGCCGCATGGCCGGGTTGTGGACATGCACGAACAGGCGGAAGCCGTCCTCGTCCTGCGGATCGACCAGCAGGCCGGAGCGGTCCTGGCGGATGCGGCGGCGCACCTCGTCCAGCAGGTCGGGCTCCAGCCCGAAGCCGCCATGGACGGTGTCCTCGTAAACCAGGGTCTGGAGGCCGGTGTTGAGGTCGGTCACCAGGGCGGCCGGGGTCGCGGCGGCCTTCGCCGCAAGCAGCCGGTCAAGAATCTCGCGTTTCATTCCACGGCCTCGACATAGACCTGCACCTGTCCGCCGCAGGCCAGCCCGACTTCCCAGGCCATTTCGTTGGTGATCCCGAAGGACAGCAGGCGCGGCTCGCCGTCCTCCATCGACTTGGCGGCCTCGTGCGCCACGGCGCTTTCGATGCAGCCGCCGGACACGGAGCCGGCCATGCCGCCGCGGTCGTCGACCGCCATCTGGCTGCCGACCGGCCGCGGCGAGGAACCCCAGGTCGACACGACGGTCGCCAGGGCGACCCTGCGGCCGGCGGCCCGCCATGCGGCAGCCTGCTCCACGATGTTTTCCGCCATCAGGGTGTCGTTCATCCCGCCGCCTCCTTCAACCAGCGGCGCAAGCCCGGGCTACGACGCGGACCGTCGGCCGACAGGGCGCCGGCCAGATCCGCGAGGCTGTTCAGGCTGTGGGCCGCAAGAAAATCGTCCACATGCGGCAGCAACGCCCGGATGCCCGAGGATTTCGGCGCGAAGCCTTCCCAGCGCAACAAAGGATTCAGCCAGACGAGCCGCCGACAGCTTTTGTGCAACCGTTCGGCCTCTGCCGCAAGCCCTTCCCCTGCATCCCTGTCCAGCCCGTCGGTAATGAGAAGCACCACGGCCCCCTGGCCCAGCACCCGGCGCGCCCAGGTCCGGTTGAAGGCGTGCAGCGCTGTGCCGATCCGCGTACCGCCCGACCAGTCGGAAACAGCCCCCGAGACGGCGTCCAGCGCCACGTCCACGTCCTTATGCCGCAGATGGCGGGTGATGTTGGTCAGGCGTGTGCCGAAGACGAAGCTGTACACCCGGTCGCGATCGTTGGTGACCGCATGCATGAAATGCAGCAGCATCCGCGAATAGCGCGTCATCGAACCGGAAATGTCGCACAGCACCACCAGCGGCGGCGGCCGCATGCGGCGGCGCTTGCGGGCGAGGTCCGACAGGTCGCCGCCGCTGCGCAGCATCCGCCGCAGCGTGGCGCGCGGATCGATACGCGGTCCCATCGGGTCCGGGCGGTAACGGCGGGTGGTCACCTCCGCCAGCGGCAGGGCGAGACGGGTCAGCAGGCGCTTGGCCTGCGCCATCTCCTCCCCCGTCATCTTCTCGAAATCCTTGTCCTGCAGCCGTTCGGCGGCGGAGACGGTGAAGGAGGCATCGACCTCGATCTCCGTCTTCTCCGGCTCCTCCCGTTCGGTGCCGCTGCCGTGCAGGGCCTCGGCAAGGCGCTGGGCCATCTCCGGCTGGTCCGGCGGGATTCCGTCCGCACCTTCGGCAGCATCAGAGACATCATCTTCTTCAGGATGTCCGGGTTGCGCCAGAAGACGTGGAAGGCCTGGTCGAACAGCTCGCTCTGGTCGTGGCGGTTCACGAAGACGGCGTGCAGCGCCCAGTAGAAGTCGGTACGGTTGGACAGGCCGACCGCCTCCACCGCCTCCACCGCCTGCAGGACCTTGCCCGGCCCGACCGGCAGGCCGGCGGCACGCAGCGCGCGGGCGAAATGCATCAGGTTGAGGGTGAGGCGGCCGGCCGGCGCGTCGTCCGTCATGACGGCCTCAGCGGGCGGTGGTGGCGGCCAGCTCGGTCTTGACCTGGGTCAGGATGCGCGCGGCTTCGCTGCCCTGGATGCGGGCGATGTCGTCCTGGTACTTCAGCAGCGTGCCCAGCGTGTCGTTGATGACGGAGGGTTCCAGCTCCAACTGGTTCAGCTCGACCAGTGCCTGCGCCCAGTCCAGCGTCTCCGCCACGCCCGGCGCCTTGTAGAGGTCCATGCCGCGCAGGGTCTGGACGAAGCCCACCACCTGGGCGGCCAGCCGGGCGTCGGCCTGCGGTGCCTTGACCGTCAGGATCTCCCGCTCCCGCGCGGCGCCGGGATAATCGACCCAATGGTAGAAGCAGCGCCGCTTCAGCGCGTCGTGGATCTCGCGCGTGCGGTTGGAGGTGAGGATGACGATGGGCGGTTCCGGCGCATGGACGGTGCCGAATTCCGGGATCGAGACCTGATAGTCGGAGAGGATTTCCAGCAGATAGGCCTCGAACGGCTCGTCGGTGCGGTCCAACTCGTCGATAAGCAGCACCGGCGGCCCGGCGAGGTCCGGCTCCAGCGCCTGCAGCAGCGGGCGCTTGACCAGGAAGCGTTCGGAAAACAGGTCGGAAGCCAAGGATTCGCGGTCCTGCCCGCCCGACGCCTCGGCCAGCCGGATTTCCATCATCTGGCGGGCATAGTTCCATTCATAGACGGCCGACGAGGCGTCCAGCCCCTCATAGCATTGCAGCCGCAGCAGCTTGCGGCCGAGCGTCGCCGACAGGACCTTGGCGATCTCCGTCTTGCCGACGCCCGCCTCGCCTTCCAGGAACAGCGGACGCTTCAGCTTCAGCGCCAGGAACAGCGCGGTCGCCAACGAACGGTCCGCGACGTAAGAGCCACGGGTGAGAAGCGCCAGCGTGTCGTCGACGGAGGCGGGGAGGGGGTGGTCATGGACGGCCTTGATGAATTGAATGAATGCAGGGCGTCAGGCGGCGGCGCGCCGCTGGTCCTGCGCACGCTGCCACAGCCGATCGGCCGGATAGTCAATGTCGGGGTCGTCCGCCTCGCCCCAGCCGATGGCCCACCCCCAGGCCACCACCTTCACCTTGGCGAACAGGGCCGGGTCGGCAAGTGGACGCAGCATGGTGAAACGGCGATTCGGATCGGACAAATCCACCACATCGCGGGTGCCGTCGATCCAGGTCACGGCCACCGACATCGTGCCGGGCAGAGATTCGACGGTGGCGACGCGGGGCTGGTCCATCGATTTACTCCTCGCCATTGATCTCGATCCAGCGCAATGCCAGCAATGGCCGATTTTCTCCTGCCCATCCAGCACCTTGCGCATCGTATCAGGCGGCGCCGTGCCTTTCAGCAGCGTCAGATCATTGATCCGGACCAGCGCGTTGAAGTCCGGCCCGACGATGTGGAAATGCGGAGGATTGTGGTCGTCGGCATAGATGTAAACGCGGGCGTTCCCTATTCGGACGATGATCGGCATAGAGAAAGTTTGACCGCTCTATTCCCGCAGCGTCAAGCGCCCCCGTCGCGACACAGATGGTCGTGGCGAGGGCGCATCGACCGTCTTAACCCGCCGCTTCCACCGCGCGCTTCGCCATCACGGTGACGAGGTGGGCGCGGTAGTCGGCGCTGGCGTGGATGTCGGCGTTCAGGCCGTCGGCGTCCACCGACAGGCCGTTCAGCGCTTCCGCCCGGAAGTCGGCGGCAAGCGCCGTCTCGAACGCTTCGGCGCGAAAGACGGAGCCGGCGGCGCCGGTCACTGCCACCCGTACTTCCCCGCCGAACTTCGCCACGAAGACGCCGACGATGGCGTAGCGGCTGGCCGGATTGCGGAACTTGGCGTAGGCCGCCTTGTCGGGACGGGAGAAGCGCACCGACTTGACGATCTCGCCCGGCTCCAGCGCGGTTTCGAACATGCCGGTGAAGAAATCGTCGCCGGCGATGCTGCGGCGGTCGGTGGTGACCGTCGCCTTCAGCGCCACCACCGCCGACGGATAGTCGGCCGACGGGTCGGCGTTGGCGATGGAACCGCCCATCGTGCCCATGTTGCGGACCTGCCGGTCGCCGATGCCCTCGGCAAGGCTGGCAAGCGACGGGATCACCCGCTTGACGAGGTCGGAGTGAGCCACCTCCGCATGGCGGGTGAAGGCGCCGATCTCCAGCCCGCCGTCAACTTCACGGATGCCCTTCAGCTCGGGAATGGCACCGAGGTCGATCAGGTCGGTCGGGCGGGCAAGCCGCTGCTTCAGCGTCGGCAGCAGGGTCTGGCCGCCGCCCAGCAGCTTGGCCTCTTCCGCCTGGATGGCGGCCGCCGCGTCGGCAAGCGATGTCGGCCGTTGGTACGTGAACGCGTACATTCTCTAGCCTCCTTCTTCTTCGGCCGTCTTATTCCGCCGCCATGGCAGGGGCGGGGGCAGCGTCTCGAATCGTCCGCCAGACCTTCTCCGGCGTTGCCGGCATGTCCATGTGCGTGACGCCATAGTCCGACAGCGCGTCCACCACCGCGTTCATCACGGCGGCGGCGGCACCGATTGTCCCGGCCTCGCCGCAGCCCTTCACGCCCAGCGGGTTGTGGGTGCAGGGCTGGTCCTCGTGATAGCGCACGGTGAAGGACGGAACATCGTCCGCCCGCGGCATGCAATAGTCCATGTAGGAGCCGGTGACGAGCTGCCCCGACTCCTCGTCATAGACGCAGTTCTCGTAGAGCGCCTGCCCGATGCCCTGGACCAAGCCGCCATGCACCTGCCCCTCGACGATCAGCGGGTTGATGACGTTGCCGAAATCGTCCACCGCGGCGAAGCTGACGATGGTGGTAACGCCGGTGTCGGGGTCGATCTCCACCTCGCAGACATGGCAGCCGTTGGGGTAGGTGAAGTTCTTCGGATCGTAGAAGGCCTGCTCGTCCAGCCCCGGCTCCAGCTCGTCGAGCGGGAAGTTGTGCGGGACATAGGCCTGCAGGGCGATATCGCCGATGCCCAGGCTCTTGTCGGTGCCGGCGACGGTGAAGCGGCCCTCCTTCACCTCGATGTCGGTTTCGGCGGCCTCCAGCATATGGGCGGCGATCTTCTTCGCCTTGCGCTCCACCTTGTCCATCGCCTTCACCAGGGCCGATCCGCCGACCGCGAGGGACCGCGAGCCGTAGGTGCCCATGCCGAAGGGGATCTTGTTGGTGTCGCCGTGGACGATCTCGACATTCTCGATCGGGATGCCGAAGCGGTCGGCCACGATCTGGGCGAAGGTGGTCTCATGGCCCTGGCCGTGGCTGTGAGCGCCTGTGAAGACCGTCACGGAACCCGTTGGATGGAAACGAACTTCCGCGCATTCATAAAGTCCCGCGCGAGCGCCGAGCGCACCTGCGACATTGCTGGGCGCGATGCCGCAGGCTTCGATGTAGGTGGCGAATCCGATGCCGCGCAGCTTGCCGCGCGCCTTCGATTCCGCCCGGCGCTGCTGGAAGCCGGGGTAGTCGACCAGCGGCAGGGCGATGTCGAGATTCTTAGCGAAGTCGCCGGTGTCGTATTGCAAGGCTACCGGCGTCTGGTAGGGCATCGCCTCCTTCGGCACGAAGTTGCGGCGGCGGATTTCGGTCTTGTCCATGCCCATCACGCCGGCCGCGACATCGACCAGCCGTTCGATCAGATAGCAGGCCTCCGGCCGGCCGGCGCCGCGATAGGCATCGACCGGGGCGGTATTGGTGAAGACCGCCTTCACCTCGGCATAGATCGCCGGGGTCTTGTACTGGCCGGCCAGCAGGGTGGCGTAGAGGTAGGTCGGGATCGACGGCGCGAAGGTCGACAGATAGGCGCCGAGATTGGCGAGAGTCGAGACGCGCAGCGCCAGGAAATTGCCGTCGGCGTCCATCGCCAACTCGGCATGACTGACATGGTCGCGGCCGTGGGCGTCGGTCAGGAAGCTCTCCGACCGGTCGGCGGTCCATTTCACCGGCCGGCCGACCTTGCGCGCCGCCCAGGTGACGACCGCCTCCTCGCCGTAATGGAAGATCTTCGACCCGAATCCGCCGCCGACGTCGGGCGCCACCACCCGCAGCTTGTGCTCCGGAATGCCCAGCACGAAGGCGCCCATCAGCAGGCGGGTGACATGCGGGTTCTGGCTGGTGGTGGTCAGCGTGTATTCGCCGCTGGACTGGTCGTATTCGCCCATCGCCGCCCGCGGCTCCATGGCGTTCGGCACCAGACGCTGGTTGACCAGATCGATCTTGGCGACATGGGCGGCATTGGCGAAGGCGGCATCCACCGCCGCCTGGTCGCCCAGATGCCAATCGTAGCAGACATTGTCCGGCGCATCGTCATGGACCAGCGGGGCGCCGCCGGCAATCGCGCGGGTGGAGGAGCCTACCGCTGGCAGTTCCTCGTAATCGACAACCACCATCTCGGCGGCGTCGCGCGCCTGCTCCCGGGTCTCGGCGATCACCACCGCCACGGCGTCGCCGACATAGCGCACGCGGTCGCGCGCCAGCGGATAGTGCGGCGGCTCCTTCATCGGCGAGCCGTCCTTGGAATGGATCTGCCAGCCGCAGGGCAGGCTGCCGACCTTGTCGGCCTCCATGTCCGCCCCAGTCAGCACGGCGACCACGCCCGGCATCGCCGCCGCATCGGCGAAGTCGATGCCCAGGATGCGGGCATGGGCGTAGGGGGAGCGCACATGGACCGCGTGGGTCATGTTCGGGCGCTTGAAATCGTCGGTGTAGTTGCCGCGGCCGGTCAGAAAGCGCTGGTCTTCGCGCCGGCGCACCGAGGCGCCGATGCCATTGGGGTTCGCCATCTCGTGTTTCCTCCCACAGGAACGCGTAAGATGCGGAAATGCCTGCTTTTTCGGGCTTTTCGCCCTTATTCGGCGGCGACCGGCGCCGCTTGCGCCCCGGCCATGGATTCGGCACCCGCCTTCACCGCCTTGACGATGTTGTGGTAGCCGGTGCAGCGGCAGATGTTGCCTTCCAGCCCCTCGCGGATCTCGGCCTCGGTCGGATTCGGGTTGTCGCGGACCAGATCGACGGCGCTCATCACCATGCCCGGCGTGCAGAAGCCGCACTGCAGCCCGTGATGCTCGCGGAAGGCGGCCTGCATCGGGTGCAGCGTGCCGTCGGCCGCCGCCAGCCCTTCGATCGTCGTTACCTCCGCCCCGGCGACCTGGACGGCCAGCGTGGTGCAGGACTTCACCGACCGTCCGTCTACATGGACGACACAGGCGCCGCACTGGCTGGTGTCGCAGCCGACATGGGTGCCCGTCAGGCCCAGATGTTCGCGCAGGAAGGTGACGAGCAGCGTGCGCTCCTCCACCTCGCGCGAGACCGTCTTGCCGTTGACGGTCATCGAAACGGTACAGGACATCGGATTTCCTCCCGCTGGCTGAAGTCTGGCTTGCAGTCGTTTGGCGTGCAGTTGGGACTTGTTACCGTCGTGTGACGCGCTTTGGCCCGGAGCCATGGTGGTGTCCGCTTCGGCCGGCGTCTTCCGCCACAAGGATAGGGGGTGTCTGCCCGTCGAGGTCAAGGAGCCTCTGCATGTCTTGGCCGAAAGAATGGTGCACTGACCGTCTTCCTATCGGATTGTACGTACTGGCGCGCAATTTTGTGACGCGTTACAGTGGGTTGGGGCAGCCTGCACACTGCGGGCACACAAACAAATCCACCCGGCAACGATCCGGGCGTAGCAACGATAATGGGGAGAGCCACTATGAATCGCCCGTCCGTGAAACGTCACCTCATGGCCCTGTGCATGGCCGCCGGTCTCGGCCTCGCCGCGCTGCCGGCCAAGGCGGAGACCTTCATCACCGTGCTGACCGGCGGCACCAGCGGCGTCTATTACCCACTGGGCGTGGCACTGTCGAACGTGTACGGCAAGGCGCTGCCGGGGGCCAAGGTGACCGCACAGGCGACCAAGGCGTCGGTCGAGAACCTGAACCTGCTGCAGGCCGGCCGCGGCGAGATCGGCTTCACGCTGGGCGATTCGCTGAGCGATGCCTGGAAGGGCAACGAGGAGGTCGGCTTCAAGCAGAAGCTGGAGAAGCTGCGCACCATCGCCGCCATCTATCCCAACTACATCCAGGTTGTCGCCAGCAAGGAATCGGGCATCAAGACGCTGGCCGACCTGAAGGGCAAGCGCGTGTCGGTCGGCGCGCCGAAATCCGGCACCGAGCTGAACGCGCGCGCGATCTTCGGCGCCGCCGGGCTGGCCTACAAAGACTTCGCCAAGACCGAATATCTGCCCTTCGGCGAATCGGTCGACCTGATCAAGAACCGCCAGCTGGACGCGACGCTGATCTCCGCCGGCCTGGGCGTGGCGGCGATCAAGGACCTGTCGGCCTCGCAGGAGATCACCATCGTCAGCATTCCGGCCGATCTGGTGCAGAAGGTCGGCGACGCCGCCTACATCACCGAGACGATTCCCGCCGGCACCTATCCGGGCCAGACCGAAGCGGTGCCGACCGCCGCGGTCCGCAACCTACTGGTCAGCCATTCCGGGGTGTCGGACGATGCCGCCTATGCCATGACCAAGACTCTGTTCGAAAATCTCGACGCGCTGGCCGCCGCCCATGTCGCCGCCAAGCAGATCAAGCTCGACCAGACCGCCACCCAGTCGCCGGTACCGCTGCATCCGGGCGCCATCAAGTACTTCAAGGAAAAGGGGCTGATGTAAGCGGCGGCCGGGCGGAGAAG
Organism: Azospirillum sp. VT-I1; assembly: GCF_055698305.1. Lineage (NCBI taxonomy): Bacteria > Pseudomonadati > Pseudomonadota > Alphaproteobacteria > Rhodospirillales > Azospirillaceae > Azospirillum > Azospirillum sp. VT-I1. The sequence goes on from NZ_CP168804.1 coordinate 513,098, forward strand.
ACGCAGTGAGCGCAAACAAGACGCAGGCGGACTCCGAGATTCGCCAAGCCATCGACCGGGAAAACCCCGCCACGGTCGCCGCATTCGAGGGGTTCGACGGTCGGGCCGTTTTCGCCATCGCCGTCGCCTTCTCCGCCTTCCAGATCTGGACCGCCGCCTTCAACCCGGTGTCCACCATGGTGGTGCGGGCGGTCCATGTCGGTTTCCTTCTGTTGATGACCTTCACCCTGTTCGGCTTCCGCCAGACGTCGGCGCGCAGGCGGGTGCCCTGGTACGACTGGCTGCTGGGACTGACCGCATTCGGCATCGGCCTCTATCACTATGTGTTCGAGGTCGACCTGATCCAGCGGGCGGGCGATCCCAGCACCACCGACCTGATCGTCGGCACCGTCGCGGTGGCTCTGGTGTTCGAAGGGGCGCGGCGGATCATGGGGATGGCCCTGCCGATCATGTGCGGCGTGTTCATTCCCTACGCGCTGTTCGGCCGTCATCTGCCCTTCGGGCTCGCCCACCGCGGATACGACATCGATCAGGTGATCGACAACCTCTACCTGTCGACGGAGGGCATCTACGGCACGCCGACCTTCGTTTCGGCCAGCTACATCTTCCTGTTCATCCTGTTCGGCGCCTTCCTGGAGCGCGCCGGCATGATCAAGCTGTTCAACGACGTGTCGCTGGGCCTCGTCGGCCACGCCAAAGGCGGGCCGGCCAAGGTGGCGGTGATCTCGTCGGGGTTGATGGGGACCATCAACGGGTCCGGCGTCGCCAACGTGCTGACCACCGGCCAGTTCACCATCCCGCTGATGATGCGCTTCGGCTATCGCCCCGCCTTCGCGGGTGCCGTGGAGGCCACCGCCAGCATGGGCGGGCAGCTGATGCCGCCGGTGATGGGGGCCGCCGCCTTCATCATGGCCGAGACCATCGGCGTGCCCTACAGCGAGGTGGCCATCGCCGCCGCCATCCCGGCGATCCTCTATTTCGGCAGCGCCTTCTGGATGGTCCATCTGGAGGCGGGCAGGCACAATCTCGTCGGCCTGCCGAAGGACCAGTGCCCGAGTGCGCTGCGCGCGGTAGTGGAGGGCTGGTACCTGATCCTGCCGCTGGCGGCGCTGGTCTATCTGCTGTTCTCCGGCTTCACCCCGCTGTTCGCCGGCGTGATCGGCATCGCCGCCACTGCGGCGCTGATCCTGGGCACGACCATCGTCGGCACCATCGGGCCGATGGCGTTGCGCATCGCCTTCTGGGTGGCGGTGGGGCTGGTCGCCGCCGGGCTGTGGAAGCTGGGATTCCGGACCGAGCATCTGGCCTTCGCCATGGTCGTCCTGCTGGTCGTTCCCTGCCTGCTGTTCAAGGGCGGGCGGCAGACCCTGGTGCTGGTGGTGAACAGCATCGCCGACGGTGCCAAGAACGCCGTCGGCGTCGGCGTCGCCTGCGCGCTGGTCGGCGTGCTGATCGGCATGATGACGCTGACGGGGCTGGCCTCCAGCTTCGCCTCCACCATCGTCGACTGGTCGGGCGGCAACCTGCTGGCGGCGCTGGTGCTGACGATGATCGCCTGCATCGTGCTGGGCACCGGCCTGCCGACGACGGCGAACTACATCATCACAGCCTCCATCGCCGCACCCGCCCTGCTGAGCATGGGCGTGCCGCTGATCGTCAGCCATATGTTCGTCTTCTATTTCGGCATCATGGCCGACCTGACCCCACCGGTGGCGCTGGCCGCCCTGGCGGCCTCGTCGATCTGCAAAGCCGACCATATGGACATCGGCTGGATCGCGACGCGGGTTGCGATGGCCGGCTATGTCGTGCCCTTCATGGCTGTCTATGATCCGGCACTGGTGATGCAGACCGAAAGCTGGCTTGCGGTGGCCTATGTGTTCTTCAAGGCCTGTGTCGCCATCGCCCTGTGGGGGGCGGCGACCATCGGCTTCTTCTGGACGCAGTTGCCGCTGCCGGCCCGCCTCTATGCGGCCGTCACGGCCTTCCTGTTCGTGGTGGCGTTGCCGGTCACCGACGAGATCGCCTTCGCCATGACCGGCCTGTTCCTGCTGTGGCAGTACCGCCGCCGCCGGAACGTTCCGGCCGCCGCGCCGGCCTGACGGCCGCCAAGTGGCCGGCCTCTGCCTGTTCGCCCTCGGCGGTGCGCTGCTCGCGTCGCTGCCGGGGACGGATTTCACCCTGTCCTGGACCCATTCGGTCGAGAAGACGGACTGGGTCGAACGCTGGTCGGTGGAGTCCTCCCGGATGCGCCCGGTGGAGGCCCGGATCCGCGGCACCGGCGCCGGCATGGAACCGGGACCGGATGCCCGGCTGACCGCCGACGGCTGGCTGGCCTGGGTGCCCGGCCTGCCGCCGCAGGAGACCGTCGTGCTCGCCGCCTCCGGCTTCACCGGCGAACACCGGCTGTGCGCGGGCGCGGAATGCCGGCCGCTGTCGGGCTGGACCGGGGCGGCGGATCAGGCGGTGGAGATGCGGGCCTGCCGGTGAGCCACACCCGCCTCCGGCCACGAAAGTTAGTATGGTAGCGTCCCTTCCGGCTTGGCTTACGTTCCGTCAGTACGCATACTCCCGATCCTTTCGTCAGCCTGCCGTTCGGACCGATGACCAACTCTCCCGCCCTCCGCCGCTGCATGTCCCTGTTCCCGGCCCTCTTCGTCGCGGCGCTGGCCGCCGGCGGCCTGTTGCTGGGCACCCCTGGCGCCCTGGCGGCAGAGGCCGCCCATGGCGGGGCGCCGCATCTGGATGGACGGCTGCTGAGCGCCGTCTGGGTGGTGCCTTTCGCCGGAATCCTGCTGTCCATCGCGCTGTTCCCGCTGCTGGCCCCGGTGGTGTGGCACCATCATTTCGGCAAGATCTCCGCGGTCTGGGCACTGGCGTTCCTCGTTCCCTTCGGGGCGGTCTTCGGGCTGGAGCTGGCGACTTACGAGCTGCTGCATACCGTCCTGCTCGAATACATCCCCTTCATCATCCTGCTGACCGCGCTGTTCACGGTGGCGGGCGGCGTGCGGCTGGCGGGGTCGCTGGTGGGCACACCGCTGGCCAACACGGTCGGGCTGGCGCTGGGCACGGCTCTCGCCAGCCTGATGGGCACGACCGGCGCCTCCATGCTGCTGATCCGCCCGATGCTGCGTGCCAACGAACACCGGCGCCACAAGGTCCACACGGTGGTGTTCTTCATCTTCCTGGTGTCGAACGTCGGCGGATCGCTGACGCCGCTGGGCGACCCGCCGCTGTTCCTGGGCTTCCTGAAGGGCGTCGACTTCTTCTGGCCGACGGTCCATCTGCTGGCGCCGATGGCCTTCCTGTCGGTCCTGCTGCTGCTGATCTATTTCGTGCTCGACGTCTTTCTGCACACCCGCGATCCCGGCAAGCACCCGCTGATCGAAGGCGTGCACGAGCGGGAACCGATCCGCATCGAAGGCTCGGTCAACCTGCTGCTGCTGGTGGCGATCGTCGGCGCGGTGCTGCTCAGCGGCGTCTGGCATCCGGGGATCGGCGTCACGCTGTACCATGTGACGGTGCCGCTGGAGAGCATCGTGTCGAACCTGCTGCTGCTGGGCATCACCGGCCTGTCCCTGGCCCTGACCAGCAAGCAGAGCCGCCGCCTGAACGGCTTCAGCTGGGGCCCGATCCTGGAGGTGGCGAAGCTGTTTGCCGCCATCTTCCTGACCATCATCCCGGCCATCGCCATCCTGAAGGCCGGCACCGACGGCGCGCTGGGCGCCATCATCTCGGCCGTGAACGAGGGTGGGAAGCCGAACCCGGCCGCCTATTTCTGGGCCACCGGCATCCTGTCCAGCTTCCTCGACAACGCGCCGACCTATCTGATCTTCTTCAACACCGCCGGCGGCGACGCGAAGGTGCTGATGACCGACCTATCGCTGACGCTGACGGCGATTTCCGCCGGTGCGGTGTTCATGGGCGCCAACAGCTACATCGGCAACGCCCCCAACTTCATGGTCAAGGCCATTGCCGAGGAACGCGGCGTCGCCATGCCCAGCTTCTTCGGCTACATGGCCTGGTCCGTCGGCATCCTGGTGCCCCTGCTGGGCCTGACCACGCTGGTGTTCTTCCTGTGACCGTCCCATGCCCGTAACAGCCGCGCGCGAAACCAATCGTCACCTCAGCCGTTAAGACGCGATGGGGCCGCTGACGCCGTCCGGATCCTCTCGGATCCCGGCGGCGTCGGCGGCGCAACGGCTGGAGGACGATGTGGTTTCGACGGGTTACGGCTGGAACGCGGGTGAGGGCTTCAAGGCGGGGCGGCCGATGGCCGCGCGCGGGCAGGTCCCATCGGTCTGATCCGGCCGGAGACTGCGCCATGACCCCGCAGCCCCCCGTCGCCCGCCATCTCCACTCCCTGACCCCGCTGCGCGGCATCGCGGCGCTGTGGGTGGTGCTGTACCATTACAGCTTCCAGTATTTCCCCAACCTGCATCCGGACCGCTACACGCATCTGGTGCAGAAGGGCTATCTGGCCGTGGACCTGTTCTTCATGCTGAGCGGGTTCGTGCTGACCCATGTCTATCACGACAGCTTCAGCCGGTCGGTGGCCGACAAATACTGGAGCTTCCTGAAGGCGCGCATCGCCCGGCTCTATCCGCTGCATCTGGCGGTCCTGCTGCTGTTCGTGGCGACGGCCTTGACCTTCCGCGCGGTGGAATATGCCGCCACCGGCAGTTTCCCGGCGATTCCGCTGAAGGGAGCGGAGTCCGTCGGTGCGCTGGTCGCCAACCTGTTCATGCTCCAGGGCCTCCACGCCAGCATGTTGAGCTGGAACTACCCGGCCTGGTCGATCAGCCTGGAGTTCATGGCCTATCTGGTCTTCCCCTTCGCCTTGCCCTGGGTCTGGCGGTCGGCCGCCCGGACGCAGGTGCTGCTGGCCGCCGGCGCCTTCGCGACGCTGGCCGTCCTGGCCTGGACGAGCCGGGACCTCAACCAGTGGGACGGGCCGCAGACGCTGCTGCGCTGCCTTCCGGAGTTCCTGCTTGGGACCCTGCTGTACAGCGCCTACCGCGGCGGGCTCGCCTCCCGCCTCCTGTCCGGCGACCTAGCCCTGGCGGGGCTCGCTCTGGCGATCCTGCTGCTTCTGCATCTGGGCGGGCCGGACCTGATGGCGGTGCCGCTGTTCGCCCTGCTGATCCTGGCGGCGGTCGCCAACCGGGGCCGGGCGGCCGCGGCGCTGAATGTCCGGCCGCTGGTGTGGCTGGGCGACGTGTCCTATTCCCTCTACCTGATCCACGGCTTCGTCGAATACGCCACCACGCAACTGCTGGGGCAGGGGCTGGGCATCCACGACCGCAAGGCGCTGCCGGGCGACTGGTCGATGGCGCTTCTGGTGGCGATGGTCACGGTCTGCCTGCTGCTGGCCGGCCCGGCCTATCGCCGGATCGAGGTGGGCGGCCGGCGCTATCTGCGCGAAGGCCCCGTCTTCTCCTGGCTGACCCCGGCGACGGCAGGGCGGCGGAGCGACTGACGGGAAGACGGAAAAACACCCGGCGGCCAATGCCGCCGGGCGCAAGGTTACAGTACGAAAGAGGATCATCAGCAGTGATGATGCAATCGGGAGATCGATTGTGGCCGCAACCTCGCATGGGACGCAGGCGCGTCCCTTGACCACGGTCAAGCTTGAGCGCCGCCATGGAAATCATGCCGAATATGACCGCATCGATGCCCTGACGGTGGATCGATATTGAGGAGACGGGGATGACGGAGCTGAAACCCATCCATTCGGATGCCGATCACGCCGCGGCGGTCGAAGAGATCGAACGGCTTTGGGATGCGGAGCCGGGGACGCCCGACCATGACCGGCTGGAGGTTCTCGGCACGCTGGTCGATGCCTATGAGGCGACGCGCTGGCCCATCGATGCTCCCGATCCTGTCGAGGCGATCAAGGCGCGGATGGATGCCGCCGGCTACACGCAGTCCGATCTGGGGCGCCTGCTCGGGTCCCGTCCGCGAGCCAGCGAGGTGCTGAACCGGCAGCGTCGACTTACCGTCGAGATGGCGTGGAAGCTCCACACGGCCTGGGCAATCCCGGCGGAAAGCCTGATAAAGCCCTATGCTCTCCGCACGGGAGAGATGCCGAAGTGAACCGGCATCCTCCCCCGCATCGATCCCCCCGACATCAATCCCCCAGCGCCGGATTCGGCAGCGCGCCGTTCACCCCGCGGTCCTCCGCCTCTTCCGTCTCCGGCCGGGGCACGCGGAACCACGCCGCATAGAGCGCCGGCAGGAAGAAGATCGTCAGCACGGTGGCGCCGGCCAGACCGCCCATGATGGCGACCGCCATCGGACCCCAGAAGACGCTGTGCGTCAGCGGGATCATGGCGAGGATCGCCGCGGCGGCGGTGAGCGCGATGGGACGGGCGCGGCGCACCGTCGCCTCGACGATGCTTTCCCAGCGCGACCGGCCGCTGCGGATGTCCTGCTCGATCTGGTCGACCAGGATGACCGAGTTGCGCATGATGATGCCGGCCAGCGCGATGACGCCCAGCATGGCGACGAAGCCGAAGGGCAGGTTGAACAGCAGAAGCGACGCGGTGACGCCGATCAGCCCCAGCGGCGCCGTCAGCAGGACCATGAACACGCGCGAGAAGCTCTGCAGCTGCAGCATCAGCGTGGTGACCATGATCAGCAGCATCAGCGGCATCATGGCGTTGATCGAGGATTGGCCCTTGGCGCTTTCCTCGATGGCGCCGCCCATGGTGATGGCATAGCCGTCGGGCAGAGTGGCACGGAGCGCGTTCAGCTGGCCGTTCAGCTGGGTGCTGACGACCGGAGCCTGCAGGCCGCCGGTGACGTCGCCCTTGATGGTCATCGTCGTCTCGCGGCCCCGGCGCCACAGAACAGGCTCCTCCAGCTCGTAACGGACGCTGGCGACCTGGCTCAGCGGCACGGTGGTGCCGCGGCTGGTGCGGATGTTCAGTTCGCCCAGGCGCGACAGGTCGGCCCGTTCCTCCGGCGTGGTGCGCAGCAGGACGCCGATCAGTTCCGTCCCCTCGCGGTACTGGGTGACCGACATGCCGTTCAGCAGCAGTTGCAGGGCGTTGGACAGGTCCTGCTTCGACACGCCGAGCGCACGGGCCTTGGCGGTGTCCACCTCCAGCCGGACGCGCTTGGACAGCTCGTCCCAGTCCAGATGGACGTTGGCGGTGTTGGGGTGGCCGCGCATGGTGTCGCGCACCTGATAGGCGATCTTGCGGATGGTCGCCGGATCGTCGCCGGTGACGCGGAACTGCACCGGATAGCCGACCGGCGGGCCGTTCTCCAGCCGGCTGATGCGGACGCGGGCGGCGGGGAAGTCGGATTCCAGCGTCGGCTCCAGCCGCTGCATGAAATTCTCGCGCTCCTCCAGCCCCTTGGTCATCACCATGAATTGGGCGAAGTTGGCAGTCTCCAACTGCTGGTCGAGCGGCAGGTAGAAGCGGGGGAGCCGCCGCCGGTGTAGGCGACCCAGTAATCAACGTCCGGGTCCTTGGCCAGCACCGCCTCCATCCGCTTCACCTCGGCGGCGGTGGCCTCGAAGGACGAACCTTCGGCAAGGCGGATGTCGATCAGCAGTTCCGGGCGGCTGGCGGAGGGGAAGAATTGCTGCTGCACATGGCCGAAGCCGACCAGCGCCGTGACGAAGGCCGCCACCGTCACGCCGATGGTGACCCAGCGCGCCCGCACGCAGGCTTCGATCATGCGGCGCAGGATGCGGTAGCCACGGGTGTCGTAGATGTCCAGCTCGTGCCCGTCCGGCACCACATGCTTGGGCTTGGGCAGCAGGAGCCAGCCGAGATAGGGGGTGAAGATCACCGCCACCACCCAGGACAGCATCAGCGACAGCGCCACCACCCAGAAGATGGAGTTGGTGTATTCGCCGGCCGCGGACGCCGCGAATCCGACGGGGACGAAGCCCGCCGCCGTGACGATTGTGCCGCTCAGCATCGGGAAGGCGGTGGAGGTGTAGGCGAAGGCTCCGGCCTTCAACCGGTCCCAACCCTGCTCCATCTTCACCACCATCATCTCGACCGCGATGATGGCGTCGTCCACCAGCAGGCCGAGCGCGATGATGAGGGCGCCCAGCGAGATGCGCTGCAGGTCGATGTGGAGGATCTGCATCGCCACCAGCGTCATCGCCAGCACCAGCGGCACGGCCAGCGCCACGACGATGCCGGTGCGCCAGCCCAGGCTGACGAGGCTGACCAGGATGACGATGCCCAGCGCTTCCGCCAGCGACTTCATGAACTCGCCGACCGAGTTTTCCACCACCGTCGGCTGGTCGGCGATCTGCGCCACCTCCAGCCCGACCGGAAGCTCCGCCCTGACCCTCTCCATGGCGGCGTCGAGCTGCTCGCCCAGCTTCAGCACGTTGCCGCCCTTCGCCATGACGACGCCCAGCCCGATGGCGTCGCGCCCCTTGTAGCGCAGGGTGTAGCGGCGCGGCTCGACATAGCCGCGCTTGACCTCCGCCACGTCGCCGATGGTCAGCAGCCGGCCGCCGCTCTCCACCGGGATGGCGCGCACAGCCGCGGCGGTGTCGAGCCCGAGGTCGAGGCGGACATAGACCCGCTGCGATCCGGTATCGACATCGCCCGAGGCGGCGATGGCGTTCTCGCGCTGCAGCGCCTGGATCACCGATTCCACCGGCAGGCCGAAGCTGGCCAGCCGCTGGCTGGAGATCTCGACATAGACGCGCTCCTCCTGCGGGGCGATCAGGTCGATCTTCTCGACGCCCGGCAGCTTCAGCAGGCGGGCGCGCGCCTGTTCCGCCACCTTCTTCAGCTGGGCCGGCGTGAAATCCTCGCCCATGAAGCCGTAGATGGCGGAATAGACGTCGCCGAATTCATCGTTGAAGAAGGGACCAATCACGCCGTCGGGCAGCGTATAGGTGATGTCGCCGATCTTCTTGCGGACCTGATACCACAGGTCGGCCACCATCTTCGGCGGGGTGTAGTCCTTCAGCTGGACGAAGACCACCGACTCGCCGGGCTTGGAATAGCTGCGGGAGACGTCGTAGTAGGGCACCTCCTCCAGCTTCTTCTCGATGCGGTCGGTGACGAACTGTTCCACCTCGCGCGCGGTGGCGCCCGGCCATTGGGTGCGGACCACCATCACCTTGAAGGTGAAGGACGGATCCTCCGCCCGGCCCAGATTCATGTAGGCGAGCGCGCCGGCCAGCACGCTGGCGAGCATCATGAACAGCACCAGCGTGCGGTGCGCCAGCGCCCAGGCCGACAGATTCATGCGGGAGTGGTTCATCGCGCCGGCTCCGTCCAGACGCGGACCTTCTGCCCGGAATCGAGCTTGTGCACGCCGGCGGTGACGACGCGCTCGCCGTCCTTCAGCCCGCCGCCGATCAGCGCGAGGTCGCCGGCATAGGCGGCAACGGTGACCGGACGCAGTTCCAGTCGGTCGTCGGGCGCGGACAGCACCCAGACCGCCGGCTTCTGCTCGCGCTGGGTCAGCGCGCTGAGCGGCAGGCGGGCGACGGGCGCCCCGTGATCGGCCGCGGCGGTCACGGTCGCTGTCATGCCAAGCTGGACCGTCGGCGGCGGATCGGCCAGCGCGATCTTCGCCTGGAAGGTGCGGGTGCTGGCGTCGGCGCTGGGCGAGACCTCACGCAAGCTGCCGGCGATGCTTTGGCCTGGGTGGGACCACAACTCGACCGACAGAGTCTGGCGGGGCAGGGCGGCCACCTGCTGTTCGGGGATGTTGGCGACCGCCTCCAGCGATCCCAGCCGGGCGACGCGCAGGGCGGTCTGGCCGGCCGCGACGACCTGTCCCGGCTCGATCAAGGTCGCGGTGACGATGCCGGCCTCGTCCGCCACCAGCGTGGCATATTGGGCGGAGTTGTTGAGGACGCGCAGCTGCGCCTCCACCTCCTGCACCTTGGATTCGGCCTTGTCGAGGGTGGTCTTGCGGCGGTCATATTCCTGGCGGGTCGTCCATTCGCCCTGGCGCAGGCTGGCGTAACGCTGGAAGTCGCTGCGCGCATTGGCCGCGTCGGCCTGGGCCGAGGCGAGTTGCGCCTGTGCTGCGCGAATCTGCAGCTGAAGATCGGTGGGGTCGAGGCGGGCGAGCGGCATGCCGGGTTCGATGCGGGTGCCGACCTCCACCAGCCGGGCGGTGACCTTGCCGGCGACGCGGAAACCGACATCGGCCTCCACCCGCGGGCGGATCACCGCCGGGTAGCGCACGCTGTCGACCAGCGGCTCCAGCGCCACCGTGGCGACGCGGACCGGCCTGACCGCCGCTTCGGCAGGGGTGGAGGCGGAATGCGTCTCGTTGCAGCCGGTCAGCAGGCCCGCCACCGTCAGCATGGCGGCGGTCGCCGTCACGGTGGATGCAAACCGTCTTTCGCGGAATCGGGCCATACCACGTCTCCCCACTGGACTGGACTGTATCGTACTGCTACCGTCCTACTCTGGCATCCGAGCAACGTCAAGAGTGAACGGTACAGTTCAGTGCAGTCATTGGAACAGAAAGCGTCCCACCCGCCCGCGTCCCACGATGCGAAGGCGGAGCAGATCCTTGCCGCCGCGCGGGAGGTGTTTCTGGAGCTTGGATACGCCGCGACCTCGATGGATCAGGTGGCCCAGCAGGCGCGGGTGTCGAAGACCACGCTCTACACCCGCTTCCCGTCCAAGGAGGAGCTGTATACGGCGGTGATCTCCGCCGAATGCGAACGCCGCGGCCTGCGCTTCGCGCCGGAGATGTTCGACGGCATGCCATTGCGCGAGGTCCTGGTCCAGGTCGGCCGCCGCTTCGTCGATCTGATCTGGTCGGAGGCGGCGATCCGCGTCCACCAGTCGGTGGCGGGGGAGGCGACGCGGATGCCGCTGGCGGCGCAGCTCTATTTCCGGGCGGGGCCGGAGCAGGGCATCGCCAATTTCGTCGCATTGTTCACCCGGCTGGCCGACCGCGGCGTGATTGCGACCGACGATCCGGCCTTCGTCGCCCGTCAGTTCCTGGCAGTCCTGCAGGGCGGCTCATACTGCCAGCTGGTGCTCGGCCTCTGCCCCCAGCCGACGGAGGAGGAACGCTACGCCTTCGTCGACAAGGCGATCGACCTGTTCCTGCGGGGCGTGGCACCTGCTACACGATAGCCGGTTCCGATCTTTCGCAATGGAATGCCTGTCCATGTCCGCCTGCCCCTGCGGTTCCGGCCGCGCCTTCGACCTCTGCTGCGGCCCGATCCTGGCGGGGGAGCCCGCGGCCGGTCCGGAAGCGCTGATGCGGTCCCGCTACACCGCCTTCGTCCGACACGACATCGACCACATCGAGCACAGCTGCGCACCGGAGACCCGCGCCGGCTTCAGCCGTGACGATGCCGTCCGCGTGGCGCAGGAATGCGAATGGGGTCCGCTGACCGTCATGAAGGCGGAAGAGAACGGCGACGACGGCATGGTCGAGTTCTTCCTGACCTTCCGCCGCGACGGGGAGGAGTGGCCGGTGCATGAGCGGTCGCGCTTCCGCCGGGTCGATGGCCGCTGGCTCTATGTCGACAGCGTGCTGAACCCCAAGGATCCGCCGCGCCGCGTGGTGAAGGTCGGCCGCAACGATCCATGCCCCTGCGGTTCGGGGCGCAAGCACAAGGCCTGCTGCGGGCGGTGACCTCAACGCCCGCAGCCCAACCTCAGCTCATCCCCAGATACCGCCCCGGCTTGTGGTTGATCGCCAGCGTCAGGTTGACGATGGCCGCCCCCACGACCGACAGCAGCAGCCGGTCCGGCGCCAGCACGAAGAAGGCGCCGGCCAGGATCGCCAGATCGACGCCCAGCTGGAAATAGCCGGCGCGGATGCCGTGGCGTTCCTGCAGGTAGATCGCCAGGATGTTGACGCCGCCCAGCCCGGTGCGATGGCGGAACAGCATCAGGAGGCCGGTGCCGCAAAGGCCGCTGCCCACCACCGTCGCATAGACCGGGTCAAGATGGGCGAAGCCCACCCACTGGTCGGTCAGGCGCGAGAAGATCGTCACCAGCCCCACCGCGATGAAGGTGCGCGCGGTGAATTTCCAGCCCAGCCGCTTCCACGCCAGCCAGTAGAAGGGCAGGTTGATGACGAAGAAGATGATGCCGAACTGAACCTTGGTGACATAGCTCAGCAGCAGAGCCAGCCCGGCGGTGCTTCCGGTCAGCAGCATCGTCTTGGAATAGATCAGCATGCCCAGCGCGATGAACAGCGTGCCCATCAGCATGGCGAGCGCATCTTCATACAGCTGGTGACGCTCCACCGCCGCGGGCGGGGCCTGGAGGGTCGCGGCCATCCTGCTCGTCTCCCCGATCAGCGAAGGGCGGCGAACTTCGCGACCACATCGTCCACCTCGGCCGTCTTCAGGCCGGCGATGTTGATGCGGCCGGAGGTCGGCATGTAGATGGCATGGTCGGCGCGCAGGCGCAGCACCTCCGCCTCGGTCAGCGGCAGAAGGGAGAACATGCCCTCCTGCTCCGCCACCGCCGTCAGGGCGGGGAAGGTGCCGGCAAGGCCGGCGGCCAGCTTGCGGCGGATGCCGGTGATGCGGGCGCGCATGCCGTCCAGCTCCGCCGTCCAGTCGGCGGTGAGCGCGGCGTCGCTCAGGATGGTGCGGACCACGGCGGCGCCATGGTCGGGCGGCATGGAATAGCTGGTGCGGGCCAGCGCCATCAGGTTCGACTTGGCGAGATCGGCCGGGGCCTGGGTCGCCGACACGGCGAAGATGGCGCCGGTGCGCTCGCGGTAGAGGCCGAAGGACTTGGAGGACGACACGGCGACCAGCGCCTCCGGAACCGCGCCGATCAGGTGGCGCAGCCCCTCCGCATCCTCGTCCAGCCCGCGGCCGAAGCCCTGGTAGGCGAGGTCGACCAGCGGCAGCACGCCGCGCGTCTCCAGCACCGCCGCCAGGGTCTTCCACTGGTCGAGCGACAGCGGAGCGCCGGTCGGGTTGTGGCAGCTGCCGTGCAGCAGGGCGACGTCGCCGGGCTGCGCCGCCTCGAAGGCCGCAACCATATTGTCGAACAGAACGGTCTGGCCGGCGGTGTCGAAGAAGGGATGGCCGACCACCTCCAGCCCGGCGGCGGCGAAGATGCCGATATGGTTCGGCCAGGTCGGCTGGCCGACCAGCACGCGCTTCGACCCGCCGCGCAAGGCCAGGTCGGCGGCCAGACGCAGCGCGCCGGAGCCGCCGGGGGTCTGCACGCCGGCCGCCGTCACCTTCGTGCCGGCCTCGCCGCCCACCAGCGACCACAGACGCTCCAGATACAGCGCGTCGCCTTCCAGCCCCAGGTAGGACTTGCTGTCCTGCCCGTCGAGCAGCAGGCGTTCGGCCGCCTTGACCGCGCGGAAGACCGGGGTGCGCCCCTCCTCGTCACGGTAGACCCCGACGCCGAGATCGACCTTGCCCGGCCGCGGATCCTGCTTGTACAGCCCGATCAGGGCGAGCAGGGCGTCGTCGGGCTGGCGGGAAAGCGCATTGAACATGGCGGTTCGTCCGGTCCTTGCAGATGGAAGAGGCGATGACGGCGGGCAGTCCCCGATGACGGGAAACCGGCCCGGCCGCGGCGATCCTCCACTTTTGCGGCCCCGCGGACAATGTCGAAGATCTCAACAGCGCATTGCCGCGGCGCATTGCCGCCGTGCGGCGGTCACTGTGTGAAGAACATCGCGGCGAACACCGCGACGGTGGCGGCGATGGCAGTCACCAGCCCGTTGCGCCCAAGCGCCCGCTGGCGGTAGAGCGCCGCCGCGAACACGATCACTGCAATGCTGGCCAGAAGCAGCCCCAGCTTGAATTCTGTCATTGTCCGTCGTCCTTGAGGTTCGTCAGTTCGGGCCGATCCAGCCCAGCGCCCCGGCGGCGGTGACCAGCAGGATGGCGCCGCACAGCAGCACCAGCCACCCCGTCATCAGCAGGCGCCACCCAGAGCCGGCATGGTCCAGTTCCAGGTAATGCAGCAGGATTTCCCGCCCCTTCGCCACGGCGAGCGCCAGCAGCGCCGCCGCACCGGCGATACCCACCCCGCCGCCGGCGTCGCCATGGCGGGCGAACAGCAGGGTGACGGCGGTCAGCGCCATCAGCACCAGCCAGGACAGCGTCAGCCGGTCGATCGTCTTGGGCAGTCTCATGACCGGTCTCCTCAGCGGATCAGGTAGACGAGCGGATAGAGGATCACCCAGACCAGATCGACCATGTGCCAGAAGGCGGCCCCGGTCTCCAGATTCTCCACCAGCGTTTCCGGACCGGAGCGGGCGACCAGAAGAAGGATGACGATGCCCAGCACGACATGCAGGGCGTGGAAGCCGGTCAGCAGGAAATAGAGGGTGAAGAAGCCGTCGCTGTCGATGGTCAGCCCGGCGCCCAGCGTCGCCGAATACTCGACGGCCTTGACTGCCAGGAACACCGACCCGACCGCGGCGGCACCCGTCATTGCCCACCTCGCCCGCTTCGACGCACCCCGCCGTCCGGCGGCGACGGCACGGGCGGCCAGATAGCCGCTGGTGACCAGCACCATGGTGTTCACCGCCCCCAGCGTGCCGTTCAGATGCACTTGCCCGGCGGCGAAGGTGGCGGGATCCAGCACGCGGGCGACCGCGAAGCCCAGGAAGGCCGCGCCGAACACCGCAAGCTCGCTGAAGATGAGAATCCACATCATCAGGTTGCCGGGGAGGGCTGCAAGCCCGCCGGGCCGGTCCTGCGGAGCCGTCATCTCCCGGCCCGTCATGCCCCGGCCCGTCATCTCAACGTCGGCCATGTCCGATCCTTGTCATCATGTATGCGAATGATAGGACCGCTCCTCCCGGGCCGGCTTGACCGCGGTCAAGGAATGCCCTCCTGCCACGGTCAATTATTCGCCCGACCCGTGGCGGTAAGACGCTGCGACGCCCGGCTTCCGGCCCCCGGCCTCGCGCACCCAACGCCCTCCGAACCGACCCCACTCGACGAAAATTCGAGATTGCCAGGGATCCCGAGCGATGACCGAACGCTTCACCAAGGCGGCCGCGCGCAACATCTTCTATGGCGGATCGCTGTTCTTCTTCGCGACATTCGTCGCGTTGACGGCGCTCAGCCACAATTACATCGTCAAGACCGGCACGGACGAAAAGACGCTGTCCGATGCCGTCACCCGCGGCAAGCATGTGTGGGAAAAGAACTCCTGCATCAACTGCCACACGCTGCTGGGTGAAGGCGCCTATTTCGCCCCCGAGCTGGGCAATGTCTGGCTGCGCTACGGCGGCGACAAGGACCCCGAAAGCGCCGTGCTGGCCCTGAAGGGCTGGATGGCGGCGCAGCCGACCGGCATCGAGGGGCGGCGCCAGATGCCCCAGTTCAACCTGACCGACGGCGAGGTCGAGGATCTGGCCGCCTTCCTGGAATGGACCAGCCGGATCAACACCCAGAACTGGCCGCCCAAGCTCTCGGGCTGAGGAGATTTCCGTCATGAAGTACGAATCGCAAAAAGTCGCCCTCTATTACTTCGCGGCGGCCATGGGACTGTTCGGTGTGCAGATCCTGGTGGGTCTCCTGGCCGGGGTCGTCTATGTCCTGCCCAACACGCTGTCGGAGCTGTTGCCCTTCAACGTTCTCCGGATGATCCACACCAACGCGCTGATCGTCTGGCTGCTGATCGGCTTCTTCGGCGCCGCCTATTACCTGATCCCGGAGGAGTCGGAGACAGAGCTGCACAGTCCGAAGCTGGCGCTGATCCAGCTCGGCCTGTTCGTCTTCGGCGCGCTGGCGGCCGTGGTCGGCTATGTCTTCCGCATCCATGAGGGGCGGGAGTTCCTGGAACAGCCGACCTGGATCAAGGGCGCCATCGTCGTCGTCGCGCTGATGTTCCTCTACAACATGACGATGACGGTCATCAAAGGCCGCCGCACGGTCATCACCAACATCCTGCTGGTGGGCATGTGGGGCATTGCCATCTTCTTCCTGTTCTCCTTCTACAACCCGTCCAACCTGTCGCTGGACAAGATGTACTGGTGGTACGTCGTCCATCTGTGGGTCGAGGGCGTGTGGGAACTGGTGCTGGCCTCCATCCTCGCCTTCCTGATGATCAAGATGACCGGCGTCGACCGCGAGGTGGTCGAGAAGTGGCTGTACGCCATCGTCGGGCTGGCCCTGTTCAGCGGCATCCTCGGCACCGGCCACCACTATTACTGGATCGGCACGCCCGGCTACTGGCAGTGGATCGGCTCGCTGTTCTCCACGCTGGAAGTCGCCCCCTTCTTCACCATGGTCGTCTTCGCTTTCATGATGGTGTGGAAGAGCGGCCGGCGTCACCCGAACAAGGCGGCAATGCTGTGGTCGCTGGGCTGCGCGGTGTTCGCCTTCTTCGGCGCCGGGCTGTGGGGCTTCCTGCACACGCTGGCCCCGATCAACTATTACACCCACGGCACCCAGGTGACGGCGGCGCACGGGCACCTCGCCTTCTACGGCGCCTATGCGATGATCAACCTCGCCATCATCACCTATGCCATGCCCTATCTGCGCGGCCGGCAGCCCTACAACCAGATCCTGAACATGTGGAGCTTCTGGCTGATGAGCGGCGGCATGGCCTTCATGACCTTCGCCCTGACCGTGGCCGGCGTGGTGCAGACCCATCTCCAGCGCGTGCTGGGCATGGACTACATGGAGGTGCAGGCCCAGATCGCGCTGTTCTACTGGATGCGGCTCGGCGCCGGCGTCGCGGTGGCGGTGGGCGTGCTGGTCTACCTCTACGCCATCTTCGGTCCGGCCCGCGAGGAGCGGCCCGCCTCGATCCCAGCCAGCTACCAGCCGGCCGAGTGACGTCCCCTCCGGCCCCTGCGCTCCGTCGGCCGTCCGATGCACGCAGGGGCCGTCTTTTTGGAGTTCCGCCGCGATGCCCGACGCCGCCGTTGCCATCCACCCGTCCGTCTCCTTGCCCTTCTATCAGCCGACCGGCGACGAGTGCGCGCTGTTCGAGCACGCCTACCATCACCGGCTGCCGCTGCTGCTGAAGGGGCCGACCGGCTGCGGCAAGACCCGCTTCGTCGCCCACATGGCGGCGAAGCTCGGCCGGCCGCTCTACACTGTGTCCTGCCATGACGACCTGACCGCCGCCGACCTGACCGGGCGTTACCTGCTGAAGGGCGGCGACACCGTCTGGGCGGACGGGCCGCTGACCCGCGCGGTGCGCGAGGGCGCCATCTGCTACCTCGACGAGGTGGTGGAGGCGCGCAAGGATGTCACCGTCGTGCTGCACCCGCTGACCGACGACCGCCGCATCCTGCCGCTGGACCGCACCGGCGAGACTCTGGAGGCGCCGGCTGGCTTCATGCTGGTGGTGTCCTACAATCCCGGTTACCAGAATGTCCTGAAGGCGCTGAAGCCCAGCACCCGCCAGCGGTTCCTGGCTGTCGAGTTCGATTTCCCGGCGCCCGAGCGCGAGATCCCCATCGTTGCGACCGAGAGCGGCCTGCCGGAAAACCGCGTCGCTCCGCTGGTCCGCCTCGCCAACGCTTTGCGGGCGCTGAAGGGCCAGGATCTGGAGGAGGGCGTCTCGACCCGCCTGCTGATCTACTGCGCCACGCTGATCCGCTCCGGCATGAAGCCCGAACGCGCCATCCGCGCCGCCCTGATCGAGCCGCTGACCGACGACCCGGACATCCGAGCCGGCCTGCTGCGCGTGGCCGAGGTCACGCTGGGGTAGGGTGGCTTAAGGGGAAAGCGAGATCCCCTCTCCCGCCCCGGGAGAGGGAAGGGGCCCATGCGGAGCATGGGAAGGGTGAGGGGTGAGGCACGGAACCATGCGGTTCGGAATTCTTGGACGCCCCCTCACCCTCCCCACCGCATTGCGGCGGGTCCCCTCCCTCTCCCGGGGCGGGAGAGGGCGATCCGTAGCGTCCGGCATCTGGGAGTGTGCGCATCATGCTGGAAATCTTCGAGCCGGAAGAGACCGTCGGCCGATTGTGGCACCGCCTGATCGGCGGGCGGTCGAGCCATCCGCACCATCCGGACGCGGCGGTGACGCTGGAGACGATGCGCCCGCGGCTGGCCGTGTTCTTCCGCGCGCTCGGCGGCGATCGCGGGGTGCGGCTGGCCGCCGGCACCGCGGCGGTTTCCGGGCACCGGTTGCCGCTGCTCGACCGCATCGGGCTGGGGGCGGAGCGGGTGGAGCGGGCGGCGCTCGACGGGGATGTCCTGCAATTGCCGGCCGCCATCGACCTGTTCCCCGACCCGGTGCTGAACGAGCGGCTGTATGAATGGCTGGCCGCCTTCTTCGCCCATGCCGAAGCGGCGGCACTGCCCGCCGATCCGCTGCGGGCCGACCTGCAGCTACTGCGCACCGCCGCGGCGACCACCGCGGCGGTGCTGACCCGCTGGCCGGGATTGCGCCGCCCCCATGAGGAGCTTGCCCGCGCCGTCGCCGCGATCCGTCCGGCCCGGCGCCTGCCGCCGGTGGAGGCCGACGTGGAGCGCGCCGTCCTGGCGCTGCTCGGTGCCGGCGCCGCGACGCCCGATGCGGCGCGGATGCTCGCCCCGTCGATCCCGCTGTCGGACTTCACCGCCCCCTACGGCTACGCCCACCTGCTGCCGGTACCGTTGTGGGGGCTGGTGGCGCCGCCGAACGAGCGCTCGCTCGCCGCCGCGGCCGAGAGCCCGGGCGAGGGCGGGCAGGCGGCGGAGGGCGACCAGCGCCGACGTGCCGCGACCCGGCGGCAGACCGACCAGATCCAGCGCAACGACCCACTGATCCTGAACCGCTTCGAGAAGATGCTGAGCCTTGCAGAGGCGCTGAACATCCCGCGCGCGGTCGACGACGATGATGCGGAGAACGCCCGCAAGGCCGCCGACGATTTGGACGAGATCGCCGTCGGCACGCACCAGCGCAAGGCCGCGACCACGCTGAAGCTCGACCTCGACTTGGGTGCGCAAGCGGTCGACGACACGCCGCTGGCGGCGACCCTGACCTATCCCGAATGGGACCACCGCCGCCGGACCCTTCTGCGCGACCATTGCCGGGTGGTGGCGGAAACGGCGCCGGCCGAAGGCGAGTCCTGGCAGCCCGACGATGCGGCGCTCCGTCGCATCCGGCAGGTCCGCCGCCAGTTCGAGGCGCTGCGCCCGAAACGTATGCTGTTCACCGGGCAGGCCGACGGCGACGAGCTGGACCTGACCGCCCTGGTGCGCAGCCGGGCCGATTTCCGGGCCGGCGGATGCGGCAGCGACCGCGTGCATCAGCAGGCCCGCAACGCCGCCCGCGACCTCGCCGTCGCGGTGCTGGTCGACGGGTCGCTGTCCACCGACGGCTGGATCGACGGCCGCCGCGTGCTGGACGTGGAGAAGGAGGCGCTGCTGGCCCTGACCCATGGCCTGACCGCCTGCGGCGACGACCATGCGCTCTACGCCTTCACCTCGCGTCGGCGCGACTGGGTGCGGGTGCAGACGTTGAAAGGCTTCGATGAGCCGCTGGGGGCGACCGTCACGCGCCGGATCGGCGCGCTGAAGCCCGGCTACTACACCCGCATGGGGGCCGCGATCCGTCACGCGTCGGCCCAGCTGGCA
This sequence comes from Azospirillum sp. VT-I1, assembly GCF_055698305.1. Classification (NCBI taxonomy): domain Bacteria; kingdom Pseudomonadati; phylum Pseudomonadota; class Alphaproteobacteria; order Rhodospirillales; family Azospirillaceae; genus Azospirillum; species Azospirillum sp. VT-I1. The sequence continues at coordinate 532,590 of NZ_CP168804.1, forward strand.
GAGCGGCCGAACCGTCACCGGCTGCTGGTCCTGCTGACCGACGGAAAGCCGAACGACGTGGACCATTACGAAGGCCGCTACGGGATCGAGGACACCCGCGAGGCCATCCGTGAGGCGCGGCGCGACGGTCTGGCCGTCTTCGCCATAACCGTCGATGCGCAGGCCCGCGATTACGTGCCCTATCTGTTCGGACGCGGCGCCTATGCCATATTCCCGCAGGTCTCCCACCTGACCAAGGCGCTGCCGGCGCTGTACCGGCAGGTCGCCTGCGCCGCCTGACTCTGTAAGGACCAAGAATTATGACCGACGCGAATGCCGCGACGCCCTCACCGGTGAAGCCCGCACCGGTGAAAATCGGGATCGTCACCATCTCAGACCGTGCCAGCCGCGGCGTCTACGAGGACAAGGGCGGCCCGGCGATCCGCGAGGAGTTGACGCGCATCGTCGCCTCGCCCTGGATCGCGGAAGCGCGGGTCATCCCGGACGAGCTGGACCTGATCGCCGCCACCCTGGTCGAGCTGTGCGACGTCGCCGGCTGCGATCTGGTCGTCACCACCGGCGGAACCGGACCCGCCCCGCGCGACGTGACGCCGGAGGCGACGGAGCGGGTGTGCGACAAGATGATGCCGGGATTCGGCGAACTGATGCGGTCGGTCAGCCTGCGGGTGGTGCCGACCGCCATCCTGTCGCGCCAGACCGCCGGCATCCGTGGCCGCAGCCTGATCGTCAATCTGCCGGGCAAGCCGTCCGCCATCCATGATTGCCTGGAGGCGGTGTTCCCGGCGATCCCCTATTGCCTGGATCTGATCGGCGCCGGCCGCATCGAAACCGACCCTGCCGTTTGCGTCGCTTTCCGGCCTAAATCCTGAACAGTGAAGTCCTCATAGTTTGCATGGAAATAAATAGGAGCTGCGACAAAGTTTCACCCAACCCTTTCACTTGACGACGGTCAAGAAACGACCTCGGGGTTTGGATGATTATTACCTCACAAGAAACAAACCCCGAGACGACGCCATGAAGACCTCGCGCTCCCTCCTCACCGTCAGTGCCGCCGCCCTGATGGTCCTGTCCGGTATCGGTGCCGCTTCCGCGGCGGACACGCTCTACGCCGACCCGAAGGTCAAGCAGCCCACCCTCAGCGTTGTCATGGATCCGGCAGCGGTGCCCGCCCCGGAAAAGGCCGGCAAGCGGGCGCCGAAGACCCACAAGGTCTCGCTGGTGACGACCGAAGTCGAATCCAAGCTGGATGACGGCACCACCTACACCTACTGGACCTTCAACAACACGGTCCCCGGCCCGATGGTTCGGGTGCGGGTCGGCGATACGGTGGACGTCTCCATCGCCAACGCGCCGGAATCGACGATGAACCACTCCGTCGATTTCCACGCCGCGACCGGCTTCCTCGGCGGCGGCCAGATCACCCAGGTGGAGCCGGGCCAGACCAAGGCCTTCACCTTCAAGGCGCTGACCCCCGGTGTGTATGTGTATCACTGCGCCACGCCGATGGTTGCCCACCACATCTCCAAGGGCATGTACGGCTTGATCGTGGTGGAACCGGAAGGCGGCCTGCCGCCGGTGGATCACGAGTTCTACGTGATGCAGCAGGAAATCTACGCCACCAAGGCAAAGAACCTGGCGAATGCCGAGGACGACTATGATGGTCTCGTCAACGAGCGTCCGAGCTATCTGGTGTTCAACGGCACGGTCGGCGCGCTGACCAAGGACAAGCCGCTGAAGGCCAAGGTCGGCGAGACGGTGCGCCTGTATTTCGGCGTCGGCGGTCCCAACCTGACCTCCTCCTTCCATGTCATCGGTGAGATTTTCGACCGCGTCTACAACATGGGTGGCCTGGAAAGCGAGCCGGCCAAGGGCATCCAGACCGTGACCGTCGCCCCTGGCGGCGCCACGATGGTGGAGTTCAAGGTCGACTATCCCGGCAAATACGCCCTGGTCGACCATGCGCTGAGCCGCGCCACCAAGGGCCTGATCGGCATCCTGGAAGTCGAAGGCAAGGCCGACGACAGCATCATCCTCGACAAGACCGGCGACTCCCGCAAGCAGTTGGGCGAGATGCAGCACTGAGGGTGACGTTGGGCGGAAAGAACCCCTCTCCCGCAAGGGGAGAGGGGCTTTCTACTTATCCTGTTGCTCGATAGCTGCCAGTATGGTTGCCAACACATCGTCGGTGCAGGTCAGGATATCGGTGTTCCAAAAGCGCAGTACCTGCCAGCCATGCTCCGCCAGCCATGCGGTGCGGCGCGTGTCGGCAATGCTGTCGGCGTGTTGTCCGCCATCGGCTTCGACGATCAATCGACATTCAGGACAGGCAAAGTCGGCGACGAAAGGACCAATCGGGAACTGTCGCCGGAACTTCGCGCCTGCAAGTTGGCGGTTGCGCAACCGCGCCCAGAGCCGACGCTCCGCATCGGTCATAGTAGTTCGCAATCTACGCGCGGTGGTAATGCCGTTCATATAGATACAGTGGGGAAACTACCCCTTGAATGCAAGAAAAGCCCTTCTCCCCTCGCGGGAGAAGGGTTGGGATGAGGGGGCGGCCGGCCGAAGGTCGGTGAAAGCATAAACTTGCCACCCCTCACCCCAACCCCTCTCCCGCAAGGGGAGAGGGGGATTCAAGGGCCAACCCCGGAAAAACAAAGAAGGGCCGCCGTTGCCGGCAGCCCTTCCATTGTCTATCCGTGTGTCGTCGACACCACGGCGCAGTCCTCAGCGGACCGAAATCCCCTTCGCGAAGAAAGAGACCTCGGCCATGGCGCTCGACGACGAGTGAGACGGACAATGAGACACGAGATCACCTCCTTTCTGTTGTTGGCGTACGACACCCTATATAGGCCGGTTCGCGCAGACCGCAAGGCGATTTGTTGACCGGCCCACTGTGACATTTACCGGTCTGCTCACATCAGCGCGTTGGGCACGAACAGCACCAGACCGGGCCACAGGAGCAGCACCGCGACCAGAGCCACCACCGCCAGGACGAAGGGGATGGATTCGACGATGTATTCCTCGATGGGGCAGTCCAGCAGGCTGCACACCGTGTACATCGCCACCCCCACCGGCGGGGTCATGGATCCCAGCGTGACGATGGTCATCATCAGGATGCCGAAATGCACGGGATCGACGCCCAGCGGTTGGACGATGGGCAGGAAGATCGGTGTCAGCAGAAGCACCAGCACCGTGCTTTCGATGAACAGGCCGGCGATGAACAGGAAGAACAGGATCAGGGCAACGACCAGCACCGGTTCCCGCGTCAGGTCGGTCATGGCCGCGGCGATGCTCTGCGGCGCCTGTTCGAAGACGATGGCGTAGCCGACCATGCCGGAGAACAGGATGATCAGCATGATCAGGCCGGTATCGGTCACCGCTTCCACCAGCGCGTCGACCAGCCCCTGCATGGTCAGTTCCCGGTGGGCGAAGAAGCCGACGACGACTGCATAGATGACGGCGAAGGCGCCGACCTCCGACGGGGTGAACAGGCCACCACGAATGGCGACCAGCAGGGCCACCGGGAACAGCAGGGCCCATTTGGCATCGACCACCGCCGTCCAGACCGCCTTGGCGGTCGGCCGCTGGGTGGTGGCGGCACGATAGCCGCGGCGCCGGGCGATCCACCAGACGGTGACCATCAGCACGGCCATCATCAGGAAACCGGGGACAATGCCGGCCAGGAACAGCCGGCCGATCGACACGTTGCCGACGAAACCGTACAGGATCAGGCCAAGGCTGGGCGGGATGGTCGCGGTGATCAGCGAGCCCACCGCGATGACGGCGGAGGTGAAGCCCTTGGAATAGCCGCTGCGGATCAGATCCGGACCCAGGATGCGCGCCTCCATCGCCGCGTCGGCGACGGCGGAGCCGGACACGCCGCCCATCAGCGTGGACAGCACGATGCAGACCTGGGCAAGCCCGCCCGACATCCAGGACACCAGCACGTTCGAACAGGCGATCAGCCGGTGCGTGATGCCGGTCCGGTTCATCATGTGGCCAGCCAGCACGAAGAAGGGGACCGCCAGCAGCGGGAAGCTCTGCGACGCGGTGGCGACCTGCTGCACCCCGATCGACATCGGGATGATGCCGTTGGTCAGGAAGAAGGTGAAGCCGGCGATGCCGATGGCGAAGGCGATGGGAACGCCCAGCCCCATCAGGGTGAAGAAGGTGACGGCAAGCAGGATCACGGCATCACCTCCTCGGCGAGCGGAACTTCCGACGGCGTGTTGAAGATCGGGCGCGGGGTCCGGCGCAGCCGGCCGATGGCGGCCACGGTCTGGCCCAGCAGGGTGAAGGACAGCAGCAGGCAGCCGACCGGCACCGCCGCCGTGACGAAGGCATAGCTGATTCCGCTGTCGCCGAACTGCCGCTCCAGGTTCAGCATGGTCAGCTGATAACCCTTGACCGCCATGGTCAGCAGGAAGGCCAGCACCACCAGCGCCAGCAGGATGTCCAGGATCGCGCGCGGCCGCGCCGGCAGGCGCTTCACCAGATAATCGATGCCGATATGGGCATGCTTGCGCAATGCGAGGTCGGCACCGAGGAAGCTGGCCCAGGCGAACAGCAGCTGGGCGACGTCCACCGACCAGACCAGGGGATAGCCGAACCAGCGGCTGATGCCGGCCAGGAAGACCAGCAGGACGATGACGGCGAGCAGCGTCGTCGCCAACGCCACCTCCGCCTTGACGTACAGGGATTTCATCGCAAGGGGGTGCTCCGGTCCGGCCCGCCGGGATCGTCGCCGAGGACGAAGTCTGCGAGCGTCGGTTGCAGGAATGGAGAGCGGGGGCGGCCCGGATAGGGTGCCCCCACCCCGGTCATGAGGCCGGTGTTCGGCCGGTCACTGCTTGACGAGCGCTTCGACCTGCTTGTGCAGCTCGCCGTAACCCAGCTTTTCATAGACCGGGGCCGTGGCGGTGCGGAAGGGCGCCACGTCGATTTCGACGATCTGCATGCCCTTGTCCTTCATCTGCTTTTCGAAGTCGGCAAGCGAGTTCTCGGTCGCCTTCGACGCACTGTCACCGGCCTTCAGCGCTTCCTCGCGCAGCAGAGTCTGCATGTCCTTCGGCAGACCGTCGAACCAGGCGGCGCTGGTGACGATGCCGGTGATCAGGTTGATGTGGCCGGTCTTGGTCAGGTATTTCGCCACCTCGTACAGGCGGGAGCCGTAGATGGCCGGGTCCTGCGCCTCGGCGCCGTCGATCACCTGCTGCTGCATGGCGGTGTAGACCTCGGACCAGGGCAGCGGCGTCGGCGTGGCGCCCATGGCGCGGATCGTCTCCATCCACACGGGTGCGCCGGGGGTGCGGACGCGCACGCCATTGAGGTCGGCCGGCACCTTCACCGGCTTGTTGGTCAGCATGTGGCGTTCGCCCTGCCACCAGTTGAAGGACAGCACCTGATGGCCGGATGCCTTGCGCAGCTTCTGCACCCACTCCTCGAACATCGGGGAGGTCACGACCTTGCGGATGCCGCCATAGCCCTGGGCGACGTAGGGCGCGCCCAGAACGCCGAACTCCTTGACGAACACGGCCAGCCGGCCACCGTCCACCACCACCGCGACGGGGGCACCGGCCCGCGCCTGTTCCAGCAGATCCTCGTCCTTGCCCAGCTGCGAGGCGGGGAACAGCCGGACGCTCATCTTGCCGGCCGACCGCTTCTCCACATTGGCCTTGAACTCCTCCAGGCCCTTGTAGAGCGGATCCTGCTGCGACAGCGCCGTATTGACGCTGAGCGTATAGTCGGCAGCCGACGCGCCGAACGAGACCAGGGACATCACCGAACCGAACAGCACCGCACGCACGGTCTTCGTCATCACAGACATCTCGTTTCCTCCCAGAAAATTGGACAGCCGGCGGCATGGATGCCGCCGTTCGACTGGTGCGTGTTCGGCCCGACGCCGGGTTGCCGGCAGCCGCTGGGATCTCGGGATCTCGGGGGCTCCAGCAGGGAAGGGAATGGCCGATGACCAGATTGTTTAGGTACTGGTATGGTAGTATGTCTGAATCGTCTTGGCAATAGCGTTTGCTGCGGATTGTCCGTTTTGTCCGCAGGACCGCAGCCTGATGGTTCGGGTATGAAAATGGCCGGCACCCAAGTCGGATGCCGGCCCCTTTCCATTCCGCTTATGTCACGTCTAACGCAGGCGCGGCGTCATGCGGCTCATGGCGAGACCCAACCCGCCCGCCAGGATCAACCCGGCGGCTACCGCCAATCCGCGGGCGGTTCCGCTGGGGGCGGCGAGCCGCAGGTCGTGGTGGGGCAGGCCGAAGCGCCCACGGGTCCGGTGCAGCCCGTCGACGGGGTGATAGAGGTTGTCCGGCCGGCCGGGGATCTCGCGCTCCTCCGTCAGCTGGCCGTCCACCGCGTTGGCGGCGAGATAGCGGTCGGCGAGGCCAGGGGCCAGGAAATTGCCGAGGATGGCCTGCATCGCCGATCCGCCCAGCCAGTATTCGCGGCGGGGATGCTCGGCGGCATGCAGGATGGCGCGGGCGATGTCCTCCGGCTGGAAGATCGTTCCCATCGGCCGGGCGCGGCGCGGCATGTGGCTGCGCGCCCAATCGAACTGCGGCGTGTTGACCGCCGGCAGATGCACCGCCGTCAGGGTGATCCGGCTGTCCTCGTGGATCAGTTCCGACCGCAGGCTGTCGATGAAGCCCTGCACCGCATGCTTGGCCGCGCAATAGGCCGACTGCAGCGGGATCGACCGGTAGGCAAGGGCCGAGCCGACCTGCAGGATCGTGCCGTGCCCGCGCACCCGCATCCGCCGCAACGCGGTCTGGATGCCGTAGGCGGAGCCGAGATAGGTCACCTCGGTCACCCGCTTCAGTTCCTCCGCCGTCACCGCATGGACCGGGCCGAAGACGGTCACCATCGCCGCGTTGATCCAGACGTCGATGGGACCGAAGGTCTCCTCCACCCGGTCGGCGGCGCTCTCCAGCGCATCGGGGTCGGCGACGTCCAGCGGCAGGACCAGCGCCCGGCCGCCCAGCCGCTCCACCTCCGCCTTCACCTCCTCCAGCGCCTCCTCGGAGCGGGCGATCAGGCCGATGGAGGCCTGCCGGTAGGCGGCGAAGGCCAAAGCCGTGGCGCGGCCGACCCCGGCCGAAGCGCCGGTGATGCAGACGACGGGGGCGAAGGGGAGGGGCATGGCGATGGTCCTGATGATGGTGCCGTCAGGCGGCCGGCGGGGCGCGGCCGCTCAATCCAGTCCAACGACCGGCACCGCCCGCGGTTCCCTGCCGTTCGCGCAGCGCCTCCTCCTCCACCTGGATGCGGCGGAGCGTGAGGGGAATGTTCAGCAGCGTGGCGGCGACGGCGATCCAGACATTGCCGAACACCAGCGGCAGAACCGCCAGTTCGCCCGCCACCACCAGATAGTTGGGATGGCGGACCCAGCGGAACGGGCCGCGGCGGACCAGCGGCGCTCCGTCCAGCGTGATGATCCGCGTCGTCCAGAACCGACCGAGCGTCGCGATCACCCACACCCGCCCGGCCTGGAGCAGCAGGAAGACCGCCAGAAGCCAGCCATTGACGGGAGCGTCCGCCGGAACCGCCAGAAAAAGCGCCAGCAGCCATCCGGCATGCAGCAGGACGAACAGCGGGTAATGGGCGGCCCCGGCCTCCCGCGCGCCCTCCGCCAGCAGGCGGGTAGTGTTGCGGCGGGCGACCGCCAGTTCCAGCAGCCGCTGCGCCGCGACAGCCAGCAGGATCGCCTGCGGCCAACCGAATGCATCCATGGTCACAGATCCAGCAGGGTGAGGCCGGCGGTGAAGCCGGGGCCGAGCGCCATCATCAGGTGCGGCCCGGCGGCGCCCGCGCGCATCCGGCGGTCGAGCACGAACATCACGCTGGCCGCCGACATATTGCCGCAATCGCCCAGCACCGCCCAGGAATCGTCCATTCCGGCGGTGGCGGGCGCCATCACCTCGGTCAGAGCCTGCAGCACCTTGGCGCCGCCGGGGTGGCAGATCACCCCGGACAGGTCCGCGCGGCTCATGCCGCGGCCGGTCAGGAAACCGTCGACCACCGGCGCCAGCCGCTCGCGGATCAGGCGCGGGATGTCCTGGCTGAAGACGACGCCGAATCCCTCGTCCTCGATCCGCCAGCCCATGATCCGCCGGGTGCCCGGCCAGGTGTGCTCGGCGCTGTCGATCACGCGCGGGCCGGATGCGTCCTCCCCGGCCATTGGTGTCCGCAGCAGGGCGGCGGCGGCGCCGTCGGCGAACAGGGCGCTCGCCACCACGTTGGTGGGGGACGCCTCTTCCGGCCGGTGCGACAGGGTGCAAAGCTCGACCACCAGGAACAGCACGGTGCGTCCCGGCATGGCGCGCGCCATCATGCCCGCCCGCGCCAGCCCCAGCGCCCCGCCGGCACAGCCCAGCCCGAAGACCGGCAGCCGCACCGTGTCGGGCCGGAAGCCCATGCGGTCGAGCAGCAGCGCCTCCAGGCTGGGCGTCGCGATGCCGGTGGTGGTGGCGCAGACGATGGCGTCGACATCGGCGGGGCGCAGGCCGGCGGCGCCCAGCGCCTTGCCCGCCGCCTCTTCCAGCAGGTCCAGCGACACCCGCTCGAACACGGCGGCGCGCTCGCCCCAGCCATGGGGCTCCAGATACCAGGACAGCGGGCAGGCGGCATGGCGGCTGCGGATGCCGGTGTTGGCGAAGACGGGAGCCAGCCGGTCGAAGTCGCGCAGGCGGTGGGCGAACACCGTCCGGGCCACGGCCAGCGTCTCCTCCTGCTCGAAGCGGTGGGGCGGCAACGCCGTGGCGACCGCCAACAGCCGCGGATCGAATGACATCCTGCCTCCTGCCTGCCGCCGTCGGTTGGGGGTGGGGGCGGGGCGGCATTCCCGCTCCCATTGCCAACAGGTAGAACGCGGCCAAATTGCGCCAAGCGGCCCCGCTTCAAAAGGCTATCGCCTTCGGAAGGCCCTCCGGCGCGAATGAAAAGGGCGGCGCCCGTGGTGCGCCGCCCTCTGTCCTGACGCCACGCCCCTCAGGCCTGACGCGGCTTCAACGGGGCGGTGTCGCGGAAGGGCTTGTCGATCCCGCCCTTGTCGTTGGTCTGGTTTTCGATATCGCCCTCGAAGGTGCTTTCGCCCTGGGCCAGATCCAGGTCGTCCGGCGTCATGCCGGCGGCGCGTGCGCCCTTGGTCCCGCCGATCTGCGGGTTGTTCTTCAGGTCGGCGTCGGTCGGCTTGTCGGTCTTCTCGTGCTTGCTTGCGCTCATGACGGCGTCTCCGTTCCGGTTCCGCAGGTCTCCCTGTCAACCGGCGCGAGGCCGGATCGTTGCGGTCCTGCCCCTCCTTACAGCACGCCTGCCGGTGCAGATATCCCTTCTCCCCCTGGGGAGAAGGTTAGGATGAGGGGGTCGGCACAGCCGAAATCATCCAAAGGGCCTCCATGTCCCATGACGACGAACGGCTGCGGATCCGCGTGCGCGGACGGGTGCAGGGGGTTGGATTCCGCCCGCATGTCCATACGCTCGCCCGGCGCTTCGGCCTGACGGGCTGGGTGCTGAACGACCCGCAGGGCGTGCTGATCGAGGTGCAGGGCGCCGACACCGCCGCCTTCCGTACCGCCCTGTCCAATGAGGCGCCGCCGCTGGCCCGCATTGACTCAGTCGACAGCGAAGCCGTCCCCCGCTTCCCGGAGAGGGTTCCTTCGCCATCCGCCACAGCGAGTCAGCCGGCGCCATCGCCACCGGCATCGGCCCCGACGCCGCGGTCTGCCCGGCCTGTTTGGCCGAACTGTTCGACCCGGCCGACCGCCGCTATCGCTATGCTTTCCTGAACTGCACCCATTGCGGCCCGCGCTACACCATCACGCGGCGGCTCCCCTATGACCGTCCGCAGACGGCGATGGCCGGCTTCCCGCTCTGTCCCGACTGCATGGCGGAGTACGAGGACCCGGCCGACCGCCGTTTCCACGCCCAGCCGACCGCCTGCCCGACCTGCGGTCCCCGCCTGTCGCATCCGCCCGAAGACATCCTGGCCGCCCTGCACGATGGCAGGATCGTGGCCATCAAGGGGCTGGGCGGTTTCCACCTCGCCTGCGACGCCACGCGCGCGGATGCGGTGGAGCGGCTGCGGCGGGTCAAGCAGCGCAACGGCAAACCCTTCGCCCTGATGGCCGCCAACGCAGAGTCCGCCACCCGCCATGTCCACATGGACGCCGACGAGCGCCGGCTGCTGGAGGGGGTGGCCCGTCCCATCGTCCTGCTGCGGCGGCGGGCGGATGCGCCGGAACTGGCGCTCGACATCGCTCCCGGTCTGGCATGGCTCGGCGTCATGCTGCCCTACACGCCGCTGCATTACCTGCTGTTCCACGAGGCGGCGGGACGGCCGGACGGCACCGGCTGGCTGCGCGAGCCGCAGGACCTGACCCTGGTCATGACCTCCGCCAATCCCGGCGGGGAGCCGCTCGCCATCGGCAATGGGGAGGCGCGGGAGAGGCTGGCCGGCATCGCCGACCTGATCGTCGACCATGACCGCGACATCGTGATCCGCGCCGACGACAGCGTGGTGCGCAAGCTGGCCGGTGCGCCCGCCCTCCTGCGCCGCGGCCGCGGCCATGTGCCGGAGCCGATCCGGCTGGCCCGCGCCGTGCCGCCGATCCTGGCGGTCGGCGGCTATCTGAAGGCGACGATCTGCGTCACCCGCGGCGACGAAGCCTTCCTGTCCCAGCACATCGGCGACCTCGACAACGCCGCGACGCTGGGCTTCCTGGAGGAGACCGTCGCCCATCTGCTGCATATCCTGGGCGTGGAGCCGGTGGCGGTCGCCCATGACAAGCACCCGGATTTCCAGTCCACCCGCTTCGCCGAACGAACCGGCCTACCGGTCGTCGCGGTCCAGCACCACCACGCCCATGTCGCCGCCGTGATAGCCGAACACCGGATCGAGGGGCCGGCGCTGGGCCTTGCGCTCGACGGCTTCGGGCTGGGGGAGGGGGAGGCTCCTGGGGTGGGGAGATGCTGCTGGTCGACGGAATGCGGTCGGAGCGCCTCGGCAGTCTCGCCCCGCTCGCCCAGCCCGGCGGCGATGTCGCCGCCCGCCAGCCCTGGCGGATGGCCGCCGCAGCGTTGGTCCGCATGGGCCGCGCCGACGAGATCGTTCCCCGCTTCGCCGGCCATGGCCCGGCCGAGGGTGTGCGGCGGATGGTCGAGCGCGGAATCAACGCTCCGCTGACCAGTTCCTGCGGACGCTGGTTCGACGCCGCCTGCGGGCTGCTGGGCGTCCGCGCAGTGGCGGGCTTCGAGGGCGAGGCGCCGATGGCGCTGGAATCGCTGGTCCGCCGGCCACGGGTGGCGGCGGGGGCCTGGCGGATCGAGGGCGGTGACCTCGACCTGACGCCCCTGCTGGAGCGCCTGCTGTCCGTGACCGACGCGGTGGAAGGGGCGGAACTGTTCCACGGCACGCTGGCGGCTGCACTGGTGGACTGGACGCTGCCGGTTCTGAACGCGCATGGCCTGGACCGGGTGGTACTGTCCGGCGGCTGCCTGATGAACGCGGTGCTGGCGGAGGAACTGACCGCCGGCTTGCGCGCGGCCGGAGTGGAGCCGCTGCTACCGCGGCTGGCACCCGCCAACGACGGCGGGCTCAGCCTCGGTCAGGCGTGGGCCGCGTCCTTCGCCCTGTAGGGGAAGAGCGGCATCTGGACCGGCGCCCGGACCTTCTCGCGCCGGGGCGGGATCTCGGCAACGCGGCTGGCCTTGTCGAACTCGTAGAGCCCACGGTACTTGCCGATGTAGCCCTTGCGGCAGGCGCGGTGGAACCGTTGCGACGCGGTTTCCCAATCGTCGCCCGGCCGCAGCCAGCTGACATAGGTGGTGCCGGTACGCGGATCGGTGCGCAGGAACCGCCCGCGCCCCTTCTCGCCCCGCACCCATTGGCCGGGATTCAGCGTCAGCGCCCCGCGCGCCAGCAGCATCCTCACCTGCGGGGTCAATTCGATGGTCGGAAAATAAGGCATGACGTCCTCCGGCCGCACCCGCAAGGGGCGGCGCTGATCTGGGATTCCCGGCTGTTTCGGAACCTCCCGGATATGGGAACGCATGCGGAACAATTCAAGGTTTTCAAGGGGTGTGGAAAGTCGTCGGCTGACGAATGCCCCCACCCTAACCCTCCCCGCTGGGCGGGGAGGGGATCAGTGCTGATGTGGGAGAGTGGCGGCAGTCCCTCCCCCGCCCAGCGGGGGAGGATAGGTGGGGGCATAGAACCTCCCCCATCACGCACTCACCTCACCCCACCCGCGCCGCCTTCTTCACCGGGCGCTCGTGCTCCTCGTCGGCCGGGGCCTCGGCGTCCTTGAAGGTACGGACGCCGCTGATCATGGTGGAGATGATCGACTGGCGGGACATGATGTCCTCGCGCACCGCGGCATAGATGTGGACGATCACGAACAGAATGATCGCCCACATGCCCAGGTGGTGCCAGGTGTGGACGTCCATGCTCTGGCCGAACAGCGGAATGACCCAGCCGAACAGCCGGTCCTGCCAGCTGCCCAGCCCTGCGCCCTCGCTGTAGAGCGCGAAGCCGGTGACGATCATGAAGACGCTGCCGACCGCAATGGCCCAGAACATGGCGAACTGCGCCAGCGGGTTGTGGCCGACATACAACTTCGGCTTGCGCTCCAGGAACAGGTACCAGCGCGCTTCCAGGAACAGCTCCCCCCACCAGTGGCGGTCCCAGAAGGGGAAGCGGAACAGTTGGCGGGCATGGTGGTTGCCGGCGAACGCCCAATAGAGCCGGCCGATGAAGCCGATGGTGAAGATGTAGGCCGCCGCGAAATGCACGAAGCGGATGTAGCCCATCAGAAAATTGGCGCTGGCTTCGCCGGGCATGCTCGGCAGCGGGTTGGCGATCAGATAGCCGGTGACCGACAGCAGCGTGATCGCCAGCGCGTTGACCCAGTGCCAGACCCGGACCGGCACCTCGTACACATAGATCGCCTTCAGGAAGCGGCCGCCGCCCGACGCGGCAGCCCCTTCCTCCTCCGGTGTCGCGACCGGCTTCGCATCGTCGAGAGGAGCCATGACGTAATCCTCCTCGGTTGCCGGTCAGCGCACGGTGACGCGGGCCAGTTCGGCGCCGTCCGGCGCCATGACGTGGGTGGAGCAGGCAAGGCAGGGGTCGAAGCTGTGCAGGGTGCGCAGGATCTCCACCGGCTCGTCCGGGCGGGCCATCGGCGTGTTCAGCAGCGACGCCTCGAACGCCCCGATGTTGCCCTTGGGATCGCGCGGGCTGCCGTTCCAGGTCGTCGGCACGACGCACTGGTAGTTGTCGATCTTGCCGTCCTTGATCTTGATCCAGTGGCCGAGCCCGCCGCGCGGCGCCGCGACGGTGCCCACGCCCTTGGCCTCCTTCGGCCAGGTCTTCGGGTCCCACTTCTCGACATTGGCGGTGGCGGTGTCGCCGGCCTTGATGTTGGCGATCAGGGCGTTCCAGTCGTCCATCATCATGGTGCAGCAATACTGGCATTCCAGCGCGCGGGCCAGGGTGCGGCCGATGGTGGTCGGCAGCGCCTGCTGCGGTGTGAAATTGGTGCCGGCCAGCTTGTTGAAGGCGCCCAGCGATTCGGTGATCTGGTCCTTCACATAGCCGACGCCCTGGGCATAGGCCAGGATGTAGCGGGGCAGGGGACCGACCTCAACCGCATGGCCGCGCCAGCGCGGGGCCTTGATCCAGGAATACTTGGCGGCCTCGTCCAGCTCCTTGATGTCGGTGCGGGTGCCCTTGGTGTTGGCGCCCAGCTCGAACTTGGCCTGGGTCACGCCGTCCCACGGGTGCAGGCCCTTGCTCTCGTCCTCGTAGTGATACCAGCTGTGGGCGACGAACTCCTGCACCTGCGCGGGATCGCGCGGGTCGATGAGATGCACCTCGTTCCAGTTGCCGTTCAGGATGACGCCGCCCGGCAGCTGGCAGGTCGAATGGTCGTACGGCACCTTCTCGTAATCGCCGTAGTCCATGACGTTGGTCGCCGCCAGCCCGCCGCCATAGAGCCAGTCCTTGTAGAAGCTGGCGATGGCGAGCACGTCCGGCAGATAGACGTTCTCGACGAAGGCCGTCGCTTCCTGGATGCGGGCGCGGATGAAGTTCAGCCGCTCCATGTTCAGCGGCGCGCCCGACGACCCGTTGCCGTCCATGTTGATGGCGCAGGGAACGCCGCCGACCATATAGTTCGGGTGCGGGTTCTTGCCGCCCAGGATGGTGTGGATCTTGACGATGTCCTTCTGGAGATCCAGCGCCTCCAGGTAATGGGTCACCGCCATCAGGTCGGCTTCCGGCGACAGCTTGTAGGCCGGGTTGTCCCAATAGCCGTTCTTGAAGATGCCGAGCTGGCCGCTCTCCACGAACTTCTTCAGGCGGGTCTGGACGTCGCGGAAATAGCCGGGGCTGGACTTGGCATGGCGCGGCGCCACCGCCTGCTGCAGCGCCGAGGTCGCCTGCGGATCGGCCTTCAGTGCGTTGACCGGGTTGACCCAGTCCAGCGCGTGCAGGTGATAGAAATGGACGATGTGGTCATGGACCTGCAGCGTCTTCGCCATGATCTCGCGGATCAGGTGGGCGTTCTTCGGGATGCGGATCTGCAGCGCATCCTCCACCGCGCGGACCGAGGTCAGCGCGTGGCAGCCGGTGCACACACCGCAGATGCGCTCCACGAAGGCCCAGGCGTCGCGCGGGTCGCGGCCCTTCAGGATGACTTCCAACCCGCGCCACATGGTGCCGGTGGACACCGCGTTGCGGATGACGTTGTTGCTGTCGACATTCACCTCGCAGCGCATGTGGCCTTCGATGCGGGTGACCGGATCGACGACGATGCGCTTGCCGCCATTGTCCAGCGAAAAGCCGTTCGGGGTCTGGACGATGCCCATGGTCAGACGTCTCCCTTGTGCTGCGCGCGCTTCAGGGCGCTGACGGCCGCGTGGGCGGCGATGATGCTGCCGACGCCGATGGCGGCGGTGGTGCCGATCTCGTCGGCGTTGGCCTCGATCCCGAACTGGAGGATGTCGGACTGGCGCGCATACCAGGACCCCTTGTCCCAGAATCCGTCCTCCGAGCAGCCGATGCAGCCGTGGCCGGACTGGATGGGGAAGCTGGTGCCTTCGTTCCAGCGGACGGTGGAGCAGGCGTTGTAGGTGGTCGGACCCTTGCAGCCGACCTTGTAGAGGCAATAGCCCTTGCGCGCGCCCTCGTCGTCGAAGGACTCGACGAACTGGCCGGCGTCGAAATGCGGCCGGCGATAGCATTTGTCGTGGATGCGCTGGCTGTAGAACATCTTCGGCCGGCCCTGGCGGTCCAGCTCCGGGATGCGCTCGAAGGTCAGCATGTAGGTGATGACGCCGGTCATCACCTCGGCGATCGGCGGGCAGCCGGGGACCTTGATGATCGGCTTGTCGGTGATGACCTCATGCACCGGCGTGGCGCGGGTCGGGTTCGGGCGCGCCGCCTGGACGCAGCCGAAGGAGGCGCAGGAGCCCCAGGAGATGATCGCCTTCGCGTCCTTGGCGACCTTGCGCAGCTGGTCGGTGAAGGGCTTGCCGCCGACGATGCAGGACATGCCATCCTGGTTCAGCGGCGGATTGCCTTCCACCGCCAGGATGTAGTTGCCCTTGTACTTCTCCATCACCTCGTCGAGGATCGCTTCGGCCTGGTGGCCGGCCGACGCCATCAGCGTGTCGTCGTAATCCAGCGAGATCATCGACAGCACCACGTCCTTCACCAGCGGGTGCGCGGAGCGGATGAAGGATTCCGAACAGCAGGTGCATTCCAGGCCATGCAGCCACAGCACGGGCGTGCGCGGCTTGGTTTCCATGGCATGGACGATCTGCGGCACCAGTTCCGGCCCCAGCCCGAGGGCCGCGGCGGTCAGCGAGCAGTATTTCAGGAACGAACGGCGTGTGATCCCCTGCCGCCGCATCACCTCGTAGAAGGTTTCCAGCGTTGCCATCGGTTTGTTTTCTCCCGTCGGGCGGCACCGGCGTGCGAGGGGCCGGTGCGCTTCTCCGTCGGGCATAGGCAACAACCGTGCCGTAATACGAACATTTGGCAAAGCAACGGTTTGACGTCCGGATCGCCCTTTACCCCTGGCAAGTCCCCGGCCGATCCGGCGGCCGGGGTGGCAGGGGAGTTGCCGGCGGCGGTCAGGCCGCCTGGCTGTCCTCTTCCCGCCGGCCGATCAGCCGGTGAAGCCCCAGACCCAGCGCGATGCCGGCCGCATGCAGCCCGGCGGTGCTGGTCAGGAAGCCGGCGGCATAGCCCAGCGCCGCGGCGTCGGCCGGCATCTCCGCCCCATGGGCGAAGCCGTGGAACAGGCCGAAGGCGGCGGCGAACAGGGCGCCGACCACGCCGTTGCGCGACATCGGCATGACGCACAGCAGGGCCAGCACGACGGTGGAGGCGTAGATCGTCGGCTCGACCAGCGGCAGTTCACCGCCGGTCAGCGCGAACAGTCCGCCCGCCAGCATGGCGGCCAGGAAGGCCCCCGGCACCGCCAGCACGGCGCGGCCGCCGATGGTGGCGCCATAGACGCCGACCGTGACCATGGCGATCAGGTGGTCGAGCCCGCCCAGCGGATGCGCCGCTCCGTCGAGGAATCCGGCGCCGGCGAGATGGCCGGGATGGGCCAGCGCCGGGGTGGCGGCGAGCGCGGCGGCAGCCGCGATGACGGCAAGGCGAGTGGTTTTCGACATATCGAACGGCTCCTCGGGGTTCTTGTGGTTTGGTGATCGGAACATGCCCTCTCCCGCCCCGGGAGAGGGGGATACACTAATGCCTCTGCGCGGACCCGCGCTCGATGCCGTAGCGCTCCAGCTTGGCGCGCAGGCCCATGCGGGACAGGCCCAGCTCGTCGGCGGCCTTGCTCTTGTTCCAGCGGCAGCGCACCAGCGTTTCCATCAGGATGCCGGCCTCAACCCGCTCGATCCGCGACTTCAGCGGGCCGCCCTGGCCGATCAGGTCGAGCGGCGGCAACGGACCGTCCTCCGGCGAGGCGGGGCGGGCGTTCAGCGCGGCACCGCGCAGCACCTGATCCGACAGCAGTTCCGCCCCCAGCGTGTCGCCCTCGCACAGCACCAGCATGCGCATGATCTCGTTCTGCAGCTCGCGCACGTTGCCGGGCCAGCCGTAGGATTCCAGGCAGGCCAGCGTGTCGGGGGCGAAGCCGGCAACGGGCTTGCCATGGGCGGCCGACAGCCGGTCGAGGATGTGGCGGGCCAGAACCGGGATGTCGTCGGGCCGGTCGCGCAGGGGCGGCATGGTCAGCGTCATGGTGCTGAGCCGGTAATACAGATCCTCGCGGAAGCGGCCGGCCTTCACCTCCGCGGTCAGGTCGCGGTGTGTGGCGGCGACGACGCGTACATCGACCCGCCGCGTCTCGTTGGAGCCCACCGGCCGGATCTCGCCCTCCTGCAGGAAGCGCAGAAGCCGGACCTGGAAGGCCGGGCTGATGTCGCCGATCTCGTCCAGGAAGATGGTGCCGCCGTCCGCCTGCTCCAGCAATCCAACACGGTTGCTGTGCGCACCGGTAAAGGCGCCCTTCTTGTGGCCGAACAGCTCGCTTTCCAGCAGCTCGTCCGGGATGGCGCCGCAATTCTCGCAGTAGAAGGGCTGGTCGGCGCGCGGGCTGCCGTAATGGATGGCGCGTGCCAGCAGCTCCTTGCCGGTGCCCGTCTCCCCCAGCACCAGGACCGGCACGTTGAAGCCGGCCACCCGCTCCGCCTGCCGGCAGACCTCCTCCACTGGGCTGCCTTCGGCACGGACCAGACCGTCGAAGCGGTAGGACTGCCGCACCCGCTCGCGCCTGGACGCCACGCGGGTCTCGGCGACCGGCGGCAGCAGCTTCAGCTCGTTGGTCAGCCGGTCATGCTCGCGCTGCAGCTGGTACATCTTCGCCGCGTTGCGGGCGGTCAGCAGCAGGTGGTCGGGGTGCCAGGGCTTGGTGATGAACTGGTGGATGCCGGCTGTGTTGATGGCGCCGATGATGTCCTCCGGGTCGATGTAGCCGGTGATGACGATGCGCACCACCTCCGGCCAGCGCTCGCGCACCTGGGTCAGGAACTCCACGCCGCTGACCTCCGGCATCCGCTGGTCGGAGAAGACCACCTGGATCCATTCGGTCTCCAGCAGGCGCAGGGCCTCCTCCGCCGACAGGGCGGTGAAGACCTCGAACTCCTCGTCCAGCAGGCGGGCGATGACCTCGACGGAGCGCGGCTCGTCATCCACCACCAGGATGCCGGGGCGGGCGGGGTCGGTCATCGCGCGGGGTCCTTCTTCATCCAACCGGCCTCATTCGACCTCGAGATCCTTGATCGTCATTTCGGTGCCGCCGTTGGGGTGCAGCCGGCTGCCGCCACAGTGTGGGCAGGGCGACAGCCGGTCGTCCAGATCCACCGTGTCGCTGCAGTCGAAGCACCAGCCGCGGCCCGGCACATCCAGCACCACCAGTTCCGCCCCATCGGCCAGCGAGCCGCGCGTCACCACGTCGAAGCCGAAGCGCAGCGCCTCCACCTCCACCCCGGCGAAGCGGCCGATCTCCAGCCGGACCCTGGTAACGCGGCTGAAGCCGTTGGCGCGCCCGGCCTCCTCCATCGCCTGGAGCAGGCTTTCGCAGAGCGCCATCTCATGCATCGGCAGGCTCTCCGGACCCCATCCCCAGCAGCGACCGGCGCGACGGGCGCACCGGTTCGGCCGCGCTCGATACCACCTCCGCCGTCACCTCCGGCGGCGGAGCGAGTTCGGCCTCGCGCCGGCGGCGGATCTCGGCGGTCTGGGCGCCGTCCTCGCGGATGGAGGGGTCGAACAGGGCGACCAAAGCGGCCGAGGCCGTCTCCGTAGCCTGCAGCATGGAGGCGAACTCGAACATCGGCGAGAAGAGCGAGCAGGCCTTGTAGGCACCGACGCCCTTGCGGTTGGCATGGACGAACTCGTAGCGGCCGGAAGGAAACTCGACCAACTCCTTCGCCCCCGGGACCAGGTCCGACCAGTCGTCGCCCTCGCCCGGCAGCAGGACCAGATTCAGGAACCAGGGCGTGACCAGCGCGCCCAGCCAGCGCTCGTCGTGCCGGCGGAAGCCGACCGCCTTCACCGCCAGCGCATCGTTGACGATGGGCATGCCGCGCATCTGCGCGGTGTGGATCTCGCGGAAGGCCGCCTCCAGCCGGGCGATGGTCTCCGCCGGCTGGGTGGGCCGGGCAGGGACGGCGGGCAGCGGGGCGGCGGGCGTCTCCGTCACGGCGGCTTCGCCGTCCAGCGCCATGAACTGGTCGCGGGCGCCGTCGCATACCGGGCAGCGCCAATGGTCGGGCAGGGCGGCGAAGGGGGTGCCGGGCGGAACCTGCCACTGCTCGCACCCCTCGGCCGGGTCGTAGACATGCCAGCAGATCTTGCATTCCATCCGCGTCGCCGCGCCGATGCGCGATGCATCACCCAGATAGGAGCCTTCGAAGCGCGAGGCGGCGGCGCTCATCGCACCCGCTCCAGGTCGGTCGTCAGCGCGTCGAGGATCTCGGCCAGCCGTTCGGCGCTGTCGGCGATGTCCTCCGCCGCGGCGCAGACCACCGCCGGCACGTCGACGATCTCTACCGTGTCGAGGATCAGCGTGTCGACGGAGTTGTAATAGCGCACCCACCAGAGGTTCGGCGTCGCGGTGGCGGTGACGCGGCAATTGCCGTAGCCGCGCGACAGGATGGTGGTGGCCCCCACGCCCAGCCGCTGTTCGATGAAGTCCAGATCCTCGGGCGTGTGGGGCAGCAGGCTGAAGTTGACCGCATGGGGCGCGTCGCCGCGGCGCCAGGCGGCGCTGCGGTCCAGCAGTTCGGTCAGGATCGGCAAGCCGTTCATCAGCCCGCCCGGCACCGGACCGGCGGCGGCCGGCGACACCGCCGTGAAGGCACGGTTCACCGCCACCCGCGGGAAGGCGCCGACCAGCAGGCTTTCGCGCGCGGCCCCGTCGGCGAGCGCACGGACGCGCCAGACGCCGGCCAGCGACGCTTCCTGAATCTCCAGCCGGTCGCCGGCGCGGTCCACCTTCACCGCCACCTCGCCTTCGCCCAGCGCCTCGTCCACCAGGGCCAGCACCGGGGCTTCGAGATCGTCGAGCGGGATGCGGATTTCCTCCCCCGCCGACCAGCCGGCCAGCGCCTGATGAACGCGGGACAGCACCGCACGAGCCGCCGCGGCGCGGACGGGATCGGCGACCTCCGGCAGGTGCGGTTCATAGACGCGCATGCCCGACGGCATCGGCAGATATTCCAGCCCTTCCTCGGTCGCGTCGGGCTGACTGCCGGGACCGAAGCCGACCGGCGGGTGGGTCATGCCGAACAGGGAACTCATGCCGCCCCTCCTTCCAGAATCTCGCCGATCCGCTGCAGGTAATCGTCCCAGTCGCGCACGCGCGGAATGCTGCCCAGCAGCCGGTCGCCGCGCAGGAAGACCAGGGCGGGCAGGCTCATCATGCCGGTCAGCGCCAGGATCGCGCGCTCCGCCGCCTCGCCCGCCACCGCCGGGGTCAGGCGCGGGTGCAGCGCGCGGACCAGTTCCGGCAGGATGACGGCCACGTCGGCGGTCTCCGCATTGCCCTTGCCGTGGCCGGGCAGGAAGACCACCCAGCATTTCGCCGGCAAGCTTTTCTCCGGCTCTTCCAGCCATGGACGGTCGTCGGCATGGTCGAGCCGGGGATAGCCATGGACATCGGTCAGCAGATCGACCAGCGGCGGCAAGGGCAGGCGCGGCTTGGTGGCGAGCGGGGGTGCAAGGTCGGACACGGCGTCAGGCCTCCGTCAGGCCGGCCGCGCGGGCCGCCTCCAGGTGGGGGGAAGGGTGGGCTCGCGCCCGGTCAGGTCGGCGAAGGCGCTGTCCAGCCGCTCCCCGTCTAGCGCCGCGGCCATCGCCGCCAGCGCGTCGAGGATCTGCGCCGCCTCCTCCGGTTCAAGCAGACGGCGGGCGGCGCCCAGGAAACCGAGCACCCAGTCGCCGGGACCGGCCTCCGGGACCAGCGACAGGTCGATGGCCGACCC
This sequence comes from Azospirillum sp. VT-I1, assembly GCF_055698305.1. Taxonomy (NCBI): domain Bacteria; kingdom Pseudomonadati; phylum Pseudomonadota; class Alphaproteobacteria; order Rhodospirillales; family Azospirillaceae; genus Azospirillum; species Azospirillum sp. VT-I1. The sequence continues at coordinate 553,611 of NZ_CP168804.1, forward strand.
GTCCTCCGCCCGGCCGACCACGCCGTCGGCCGATATGAGGCGCAGTGGAATGCCGATGCACATGCGGTTGCCGCCCCTCAGGATGCCGTGGCGGACAGAGCCGCCAGGATGCGGGGATCGCCGATGCGGCAGGCATCCTCGGCGCTGGGACGGCCGCCCTCATAGGCGTCGCGGGCGATCGCCGGAGCGGCGGTGTCGGCAGCGGTGTCGGCGGCACCGTCGCGCCGCGTCCCTTCGACGCCGAACTGGCCGCTCAGCAATTCCAGGATGATGTCGATGGTGGGGGCGACCTGGGCGGCGACCGTGTCGGTCAGGCCGCCGCCGTAATCCTCCAGGCATTCCGGCTGCACGCCGACCAGGATCAGCGTCTCCGGGCAGCGGCCGAGGAACTTGGCGCTGGCCAGCACCTCCTGAAAGCCGGTCTGGTGCAGGCTCATCTTCTTGGCGCCGAGGAAGGCCGGCACGTCGTCGCCGTGGAAGACCCGGCGGGTGCCCGGCGGCAGGCCGTAGTCGATGGCGTCGACCACGATCAGCACGTCGGCGGTCTCCAGATGCGGCAGCAGATACAGCCCCTGGGTTCCGCCGTCCATCAGCGTTACGCTGTCGGGAAAGCGCCATTCGGCGGCCAGACGCTCCACGGTGCGAACGCCAAATCCCTCGTCGGCCCACAGGATGTTGCCGATGCCCAACACCAGGATCGCGCCTCTTCGCGCCCGCCGCCGCACCCCGTTCCGTCCATTCCCTTGCCCCGGCATAGCCACATGCAGCGGCACCCCTGCCGCCGAGGCTTGTTATTACAAGTTTCATGCCAGGATCGACTACAAAGCCAGCCCGTTGATCAGCCTACATATTTCCCCACGCATCGCTCGGCAGGTCAGCGATTGTGGACATCAACATTACAGCACATCTAGAAAGTGGCAACTAACTTGCCAGTCTGGCTGGATGCTTGCCGATCAATGCCTGCGCGTCGGTTTTGCCGATCGCTGTATCAACTCGCGCTCGGTCACATGCTTCATATGCTCAGGCACGTCGATTTCCCCACCAATCAACGGACCGGCGACATAGGAAGCGCCTGCATCCTCGGCCACCCGCAGCATTGCCGCCGTTCGGATGCCGTCGACGAAGAACAGCATCCCGTGTCGGCGCACATGGGTCCCGAGACTGTTGATGCGGTTGGCCGCCCGCGTCTCCGGTTCACCGGGCTGGATGGTCACCCCCAGCCCCCGGACGCCCGCCTGCGCGAAGGCCGAGAGGTTCGGTGCGCCATCGTCGATCAGCACGAGGATCGCGCGGCAATAAGACTTCAGGATGGTCGTGATCTCGGCCACGCGACCGTATGGAACCCCAGGCGGAACCCCGCGCAAGACAAAAACCATGAAAGGACGGAGGTGAACAGGAATTTCATGACAGACCGAAAGATATTCCCGCCGGTAGCGACCGACGGAAAGCGTTGAGAATCCAACGGTCACATTCTGCATATAGCGGAAGCTATTCTGGTACAGCTCTCCGTATATCTCGACAGACCGGCGCAGAACCTCGACATCCGCTTCGAACATGCGTTCTTCATAACGCAACTCGTCGTTGGCCACTGCGCCGAGGAGTCTCTTCGTGGCGCCATCGGGGTGGCAGACATAGGTGGACAGAACCTTGTGCGATACGTCGAAGACCGCGCGGAAACAGATGTCGGGCCGAAAAGCCTCCAACTCGGAAGGCGCCGTTGCGCCAACCGGACGACCCTCGCCCGCCTCCGTGACGGATGGTGGCGAGGCGGCGCTCTGCTGCAGCAGGCTCGCCATCAGCTGATCGAGCGACTTCTCTTCGACGACCAGATGTCCATCGATCTCGGTCACGATGCTGCGCACGGCAATCCGGCTGGTATCCGCGCTTCCCAACATGAGCCGATGGAGTTCGGCAACGATCCGGCCGGAGACGAGTTCACCGGCCTGCCGGTCCAATGTGGCGAAAACAACCAGATAGTTCGCTTCATCGGCGCGCAGCCAGACATCGGACGGCGCCAAATGTCGGTCGAGCAACCGTTCGGTCTGGTCATGAACGCGCGCCTTCACGCTGTTCCAACGGTCGCCAAGCTCTGTCCGCAGCACACTCAGGCCGATCAGTTGGATGGAGCCGGCGGCATGACGACTCCCGCCGGCCAGCAGTTGCCGCAGCCGCACTATCGTCTGCGAAGGAATCGCAACGGAGACTTCAGCGTTGTTTTCCGGTCTGACGAGTGTCTGATCTGTCATGGCAGCAACCTCCTCTTCCGGAGCCGAAGACTTCGGTCATCGGCTTGGCCTTCTGAAGAAATCCGGATGCGTGTTATCTTAGATGATATGCTTCGCGATCGAAAATTCCACGGATCTGGAAGGCATTTTTCAAGACATACCGAAGACCAGCCGATTGCGAATAGGTTCGGCGATACAGGATCATTCCTAGGTTTCAGCGTTCATGGACATTCTCGCGGAAACCCCCTAAAGAATCCCACTGGGATGACATAAGTGAAAACCTGTATCGCGGCGCATCGATCATTGGTCCAATTTGCTTTTGCATAGGGCCACGAGCAGGCGCGGACACTGCTCGGACTCCGGCGCGTTCCGTCGCTGTGCCCCGTTGGCGGGCGGCGGCCATTGTTCGCAGGATCGGAACGGTGAAACCGGAAACCCGGCATTTTTCCAGGACCGGCAATGGCTTAAATCCTCTCCCATCAGAACGCATCTTCCAATCCGATGGAGGTCGGCATGGCCCGGCTGGTTTCACTCCTGATGTTTGTCGGCATCATGTCCTATGCGACATTCATCATCTCCTGACGCAATCTCCCAGGGCAGAGTCCAGCCCCCAACAAAGCGAAGGCCGCTCCACCGAGCAGCCTTCGCCTTTCATTCTTATGCCTCGTCGTATCCGGCTTCCCGAGTTTGCCCCTCGCGGTCGCTCGCCTTTTCTGAGCCGGTCCGCTTTCCATCGTTCGCAGTCGATGGCGTCTCCGCCACCTGCTTGTTGGCCTCACCCTGGACGGGCTGGTCTTCGGTTGGCTTGTCGCTCATGACGCTCTCCAAGATCGTTTGTCCGACTCCAACAGACCCTACCCAAGTTCATCCCCAACCTGTGCGTATCCGGCTGGCGGCACGCGATTGGCCATGGTCCGCAGAGCGCTGTTGCATGAACTTTGACAAATTCTGAGAGTCGCGCAGTATGTATTTGATTTTGCTTCTAAATTTCTAATGCACCGTGCAGACCATGCATGGATCGAAGGATCGGACGATGTGCTGCACCGACAGCGGCGTGCGCTCTCCCTCCTGCACCGGCGCGCCGACCAGAGCCTGCTCCAGAGGACCCGGAACGCCGTCGAGGTCGCGGGGAGAGAAGTTCCAGGTCGTGGGCGCGATGATCTGATAGCCGGCAATGCGCCCGCGTTCCACCCGCAGCCAGTGGCCGAGCGCGCCACGGGCGGCCTCTGTCAGGCCAACCGCCTGGGCGCTGTCCGGCATCTCCGCCGTCGCACACCAGGGGTCGTTGGGCTCGATGGAGCGCAGCCAGCCTTCCATGGCGCGGGTGGTGCGGGCCAGTTCCAGCAGGCGGGCGACCACCCGGCTGCGCACCGATCCGCCATCCTGCGCCACCAGCGCCCGGACCAGCGGATGGCCGTCCACCAGCTGCCGCGCAATCGCCCCGGTCTCATAGGGCAGGCCGTCCAGCCGCGGCGCCTTGCACCAGCTGTATCCCTCCTCGTCCGCGCCGTCCGGAACGGTCGAGCCGGCGAAGGGCGGGTGGGGGCGGTCCTGCCCGGCCATGCGGCTGAAACGGTGATGCTCTGCCACCAGCGCCGGGTCGAAGGCGGCGTCCCGGCCGTCGGCGAAGGTGCCGCGGCGGTAGAGATGCCCGCCGTCGGCCTCCGGATAGGCGCCATGGCTGAGAAACCGGCCATAGGCACGGCCAAGATGGGCCAGATCCAGATCCTCGGCGATCTCCAGGAACAGGCGGAAATCGCCGGCCGGACCGGACAGGCGCCAGCGTTCCAGATCCTCCGGCGCCGCAAGCTCCAGAACGCGGTCCAGCGGGGCGCCGAACAGGCTGTCCTCCAGGAAGCGGCGGAAGGCGCCGACGGTGGCGAGCAGCCGCACCCGGTCACGGGCATCCGCCGCGCGAGTGACCCCGCCGGGCTGGAGCGTCAGCGTGTGCGGCCACTTGCCACCCAGGATGCCCAGCACATGGAACAGCTCCGCCCGCGCCGCGGTGGCGCCACGCACGGCACTGCCCTGCGCCGCCTTGAAGCGCGCCTCCGCCCGTTCGAACCAGGGGCGGCCTTCATAGGCGGGCCGGGCGAAGTCGGGCATGAAGAACAGGTGGAAATGGGTCAGGTGATCGGCGGCATTCTCCGTCGCCGTCATCAGGTTGGTCGCCAGCACGCCGTTGCGCGGCACCTCCACCCCCATAACGCCTGCAAGCGCCAGCGCCGCGGCATGGCTCTGCGAGACGGAGCAGATGCCGCAGATGCGCGGCGCCACCACCAGCGCGTCCATCGGGTCGCGCCCCTCCAGGATGCGTTCGAACCCGCGGAACAGGGGGAGTTCACGTAGGCGGCGGAAACACGCCCGCCGTCGATCTCAAGTTTTACCTCAAGATCGCCCTCTACACGATTGAAAGGACCCACGATCAGGCGGCGCTTCGGCTCTTCGCTCACCGTTTCAGCCTTTCCGGGTGGGGCGGACGGTGGGCGGCACGACGATGCGGTCGGCGGCGGCGTTGCGGCGCACCCGTTCCGGCGTCGCCGCCTTGGCGAGGGAGGCGAGCGCCACGAACCACGCCTTCGGCATGTCGGTCGGCAGGCCGATGGGAATGCCGGCGAATTTCGGTGTCTGCTGGAACGGATGGCCCGGCTCCTCGAAGCCCGGTGCCGTGCAGTTGATGCAGGCGGAGCCGCCGCGGGTACAGGACCCCTCGCCGTTCCACAGGCGGGTGTTGCAGTCGGCATGCGCCTGGGTGCCCAGGCAGCCGAGATGCTCCATCAGGCAGCCGAGGTCCGACGGCTTTTCCGCGCTGGCCTTGTACTCGTAATACTCGTTGCGCGGGCAGCCATGGTGGACCAGATGGTCGGCGTAGAAGCGCGGGCGCTGGTAGACGTCCAGATCCCCGGCCGCCAGGGCATCCTCGGCCAGCAGCATCAGCGTCTCGGTCACCCAGTTGGGATGGGTCGGGCAGCCGGCGACATTCACCACCGGCAGTCCGCCGCGCGCGCGGAACTCCCCGGCCAACGCCCCGCCGCGCTGCGTGCCCTCATATTGCAGACCGCAGGCGTCGGCGATGTTCTCGCCGCCGGCGGTGATGCCACCATAGGCGGCACAGGTGCCGACGGCCAGCACGGTGCCGGCGACGGCGGCCAGATCGCGCGCCCAGTCGATGGTCGGCCGGCCGGTTCCCGCCAGCACATGGAAGCGCCCGGTGCCGTTGGGTCCGCGCAGCAGCGATCCCTCCACACACAGCACGTCCAACGGCTCCGCCCCCGACAGGATGCGTTCGAATAGGTCCACCGCCTCCGCCCCGGTTTCCTCCGACAGGCTGGGATGCCAGAGCAGGCGGATGCCGGCCGTCTCGAACAGCGTCATCAGATCCGGGGATTCGGCGCAGAGCAGCGACATGGTGCAGCCGCCGCAGCCGCCCGATTGCAGCCACAGAACCGACAGCGGACGCCCTCTTCCCACCCCACTGGTCATCGCGTGCCCCCTTCCTTCCGCCCGGCCGCCGGCAGGGTCAGGGTGAACAGCGCCCCACCGTCGGGATGGTTGGCCGCGGCCAGCGCGCCGCCATGGTCGCGCACCAGCTGGTAGCTGATCGACAGGCCGAGCCCGGTGCCCTTGCCGACCGGCTTGGTGGTGAAGAAGGGATCGAAGACCCGGCCCAGGATGGCGTCGGGGATGCCGTGGCCGGTGTCGCGGATGGTGACGACGACCTCCCCGGCCTCCTCCCGGCCATGCAGTTCCAGCCGCTTCACCTTGGTGCCGGCCATGGCGTCGATGGCGTTCTGGACGAGGTTCATGGCGACCTGATGCAGGTGGCCGGGGTGGCCGGCGATGTCCAGCGTCTCCGGCAGGTCGAAGACGACGGTCAGGTCCGGCATCTGCGCCTTCGCCACCCAGGTCACGGCGGACCTAAGAAGTGCCGTCAGATCAAAGCGTTCCGAGGCGTGCTTCTGTTCCGAGGAGAAGCGGCGCAGCTCCGCCACGATGTCGCGCACCCGCTCCGTCCCCTCCAGCATGCCGTCCAGCGTCGCCGCCGCGTCGGCGCGGGCGCGGTCGATGCGCAGTTCCTTGCGCAGGGCCGCCAGTTCGGCATCGCCGGCGCCGTCATGGACGCGGTCGAGATAGGCGGTCAGCCGGTCGACATAGCGGCGCATGGCATGGGCGTTGCCGTAGACGAACGAGATCGGGTTGTTCAGCTCATGCGCCACCCCGGCGACCAGCCGGCCGAGCGAGGCCATCTTTTCCGAATGGACCAGCTGCTGCTGGGTCTGCTTCAGCCCCTCATGGGCGGCGGCAAGGTCGCGGTAGGCACGGCGCAATTCTCCGACCGGCCGGCCGACCAGCACCAGCCCGATGGCATGGCCGCGCTGGTCGTAGCGCACCGTGCTGTTGACCGCGACGGGGAAGGGGCCGGCGGGGCCGAGCAGGGAAAGCTCCACATCGCTGCCGCCTTCGCGCTGAAGGGCGGCGCTGCACAGCCGGGCGAAGGCGGGGTGGGAGGCGGGGTCGAGGAAATCGCGCAGCAGCCGGCCGGTCAGCTCCCGCCCGGTGCAGCCGAGCGCCCGCTCGGCGGCCGGGTTGGTCTGCTCGATCCGGCCGTCACGGTCGCAGGCGATCAGCACGTCGGTCATGGAGCCGAGGACGCTGGCGATGAAGGCCTGCGCCTCCTCCAGCTCGGCATTCTTACGCTCAAGCTCCACCTGCTGCGCCACCAGATTGGCGTAAGTCTCGTCCATCTTCCGGATCACCTCGATCCAGGCGCTCTCGGCGTCGGCATCGGGCAGCATGCCGGGGATGGAAAAGGGCTGCGACAGGGGGGCGGTCATGGGGCGCAGCCTAGCATGCTCCGCCCGCTTCGGGTGTGGAGGATTTTCCCGGTCTCACACCGTCCAGACCGACCACAGCCAGGCGAGGCCGCTCAGCACCAGAACATAAAGCGCGAAGTCGAACAGCGGCGGATGCCAGACCCAGCCATAGGCACCGACCGCGCGCAGCCCCCGGCGCAGCAGCGCCGACGCCGCCCAGGCGACGACGGCCAGCAGCAGCAGCGGGGGAAGGAACAGGCCATAGACGTCGATCTCGCCGATCATGCGCGTGCCCTTTCAGAAAACTGCATCTCGTCCGCCGGTGGCGGGGCTCGGAAGGCGGCGTCGGGGAACAGGCTGCGCCGCAGGGACGCCAGCGCCGTGACCGCGCGGTCGCGCTCGGGGCCGGACGGTGCGGCGGCGATTGCCGACAGCAGATCGTCCATGCTGCCCAGCAGCGCCGCCGGGGCCGGGTCGGGACGCTTGGCCGACAGGGCGCGAAAATGGGCGGCGACGCCGCGCAGAAGCCGCTCCAGCACCGGCCCGGCCGCGACCCCCAGCACCGGCCTGACCCGCTGAAGCTCCACCACGTTCAGCCCGACCCGCAGGTCGCGCACCGCGTCGATGGCGTCCACGTCCACCGATCCGCCGGCCTGCGCCAGCCGGGCCGACAGCAGCCCGACGCGGTCCAGCATGCGGCTTTCGAAGCCGTCCGCCGACGGCGCGGTCCGCCGCCCGGCCAGATCGGCGATCTCGCGCCAGCCGACATGCAGCAGGCGCCGGGCGCTCCAGGCCGCCCCAACCGACCGGCACAGGCGGGTGACCAGCATGGCGGTGACGATCCCGACGATCTGCCCGGCGCTGCTGTTCAGGAAGGAGGCGAAGTCGCCGGTCCCGGTGTCGAGCAGGCTGAGCGAGCCGCCGACGCCGAAGATCAGCGCCATCGCCTTGCCCATCGTCGCCGGCCGGGCGACGAACACGCCCAGGCCCACCAGCGTCGGCGCCAGACAGAGCGCCAGGATGGGGAAGCTGTCGAAGGACGGCAGCACCACCAGCAGATAGAAGGCCGACAGCGGCATGGAGGCCAGCGTATAGACCAGGAACAGGCGGATGCCCGGCACCGGATCGTCGAAGGACGCGAAGAAGCAGGTAAAGACCGCCACCATCATCGCCGCCGCCGAACCCGTCGACCAGCCCGTCAGGATCCAGAAGGCGCAGATGACGGTGATCCCCAGGAATGCCGCCGCCGCCGACCACAGCGCCATGCCGTGGTCGAGGTGGAAGACGCCGCGCGACCGCTTGCGCGCCAGCGGATCCAGATGGTCGGGCAGAGCATGGTCGCCGGAGGCGATGTGTGCCCGCAGGTCCCGGCAGTCGCGGTGGATTTCCACCAGCGACCGCAGGCGCCGGATGAAGCTGAAGCGGGTCGCCGCTTCCCAATCGCCGGCAGAACCGGCGGATTCCTCCGCCTCCAGCCGGTCGAGCCAGCCGGTCAGCCGGCCGGCCTCCGCCGGATCGGCGGCGGCCCCGGCGGCGATCCAGTCGCGCACCGCGATCAGCACAGGGGCCACGTCCGGCGGCAGCGTTCCATCCGGCCGGCGCAGCGCGATCAGGCGGTCCTGCACCGCGGTCAGCACCGGCAGCAGATACACCATCCGGTCCTGCAGGGCCCGCATCGGCCGGGTCATCCAACGCAGATCGGAGGTGTCGTAGGGCAGGTGGGTGGTCATCACCCGCAATTCGGTCAGGTCGCTCGCCATCTTGTGGCGGTCGCGCAGGCGGGCGTCCATTTCCGCCCCGTCCAGCGCGTCGAGCGTCCAGCGTTCCGCATCGCGCAGCGCCGCGTCGAGCTTGCCGAGCAGAACCGGCCCCATGCCGCGCGGCAGCACCACGCTGTGGATGACGGTGGCGCAGACGATGCCCAGGATGATCTCCTCCACCCGGGCGATGCCGGTGTCGAAGATCGCTTCGGGATTGGCGACGCCGGGGAAGACGATCAGGCCGGCGGTGTAGCCGGCCAGCATGAAGACGTAGCTGCGCGGTGTGCGGTCCAGCAGCGAGACGAACAGGCAGCCGCCGACCCACAGTCCGACCGCCAGCGACAGCAGTTCCGGCGCATTGATCAGCTCCACCGTCAGGATGATGGACGCGATGCTGCCGATCACCGTGCCGGCGACGCGGTACACCGCCTTGGACCGAACGGTTCCCGACAGCGGGCTCGACACCACATAGGCGGTCAGCATCGCCCAGAAGGGACGCGGCAGCCCCATGCCGAAGGCGATGTAGAGCGCCAGCATGGAGGCCGCGAAGGACTTCAGCGAGAAGACCGGCTCGTTGAAGGTCGGTGCGGCCGGCAGGGAGAGGGCAGGGGCGGAGTTGGGGGATTTCGGCATCGCGATGCGCTCACCGCCCCGCCGGCAGCACGGCGACCTTCGGAGCGCCGCCGGGAGTAGCGTCAGGAGCGCCGATGACCGACACCGTCGCGGTGCGTCCGGCCACCAGTTGCAGCGACTCCGGCACCTCGTCCAGCGCGATGCGGACGGGGATGCGCTGGGCCAGCCGCACCCAGTTGAAGGTCGGGTTGACGTTGGCCACCAGCCCGGTGCCCTCCGCCCGGTCGCGGTCGACGATGGCGCGGGTGATGCTGTCGACCCGGCCGCGCAGATCGGCGTCCGTCCCCATGATGCGCACGGACACAGGCGCGCCGGCATGGATGCGCGGCAGCTTCGTCTCTTCGAAATAGCCCATGACGTAGAAGGAATGCCGGTCGATCAGCGCGACCACCGCCTGTCCGGCGGCGACATAGTTGCCGGTCTTCAGCTGCAGGTTGGTGACGTAGCCGTCGACCGTCGCCTTCACCTCCGTCCGTTCCAGGTTGAAGCGGGCGAGGTCGAGCGCCGCTTCGGCCTGCTTGGTGGCGGCGGCGGCCTTGGCCATCGCCGACATCACCTCCTGCCGCTGGGCGGTGGAGACGACGTTGTTGCCCAGCTGCTCGTAACGGTGCGCCTCGGCGCTGCGGTAGGACTGCTCCGCCCTGGCGCTGTCCAGGTTCGCCCGGGCCTGCTCCACCGCCAGCCGGTATCGGCCGGGATCGACGACGAACAGCACGTCGCCCTTATGGACCGGCTGGTTGTCGGTCACCCGGACATCGGTGACCAGCCCGGCGACGTCGGGCGACACCTGCACGATGTCGGCGCGGACACGGCCGTCGCGGGTCCAGGGTTCGTTCATGTAATAGTCCCACAGCCACAGGCCGCCGCCGACCGCCGCCAGGGTCACCAGCAGGGTCACGGCAATCCGGGCCACGGTCCGGAAGGAAGGCAGGAAAGTCACGGTCTTGGTTCCTCGATCACCGCACCGATCGGACCGGCGGCAGGGCACGGGGCAAGGGCTCCGCAACACCGCCGGGATCGCGCCGCGGTCAGGTGTTTTCGCGCTTGGCGTTGGCTTCGATGGTGGCGAGCACGCGGTAGCAGGCCTCCACGTCGGCCTCCGTCGCGCCCGCCATCAGGCGCTGGCGGACGTCGTTCAACGCCTCGTTCACCTGCGCCAACAGCTGACGGCCGGCGTCGGTCATGTGCAGGGTTTTCGCGCGCCGGTCGCCGGCATCCTCGCGCCGCTCCACCAGCCCCGCGGCCTCCAGCCCGTCGAGCAGCCGGACGAGCGACGGACCTTCGACCGCCATTTCCTCCGCCAGTTCGCGCTGACGCAGCCCGTCGCCGAGTTCGGCCAGCAGCATCAGCGGCGTGATGGCCGAACTGGAGAATCCGCTGTCCGCCAGCACCCTGTTCGCCGCCCGCCGCCACAGATGGGAGGCGCGGAACAGATGCAGGCCGAAATTGGGGGGAAGGCGCAGAGGCTTATCTTGTAGCATGGCTATTTAATAGGTTTGCTACCTAAATTCGGCAAGTGGCTCCGGCACTGCGAAAGCCGCGGCTGCCGCATGGCTGGTTTGAGGAGCCATGTGAGGACCAAATTTCCATAACCGCGCTTATGTGTTTTTAGTCCGACCGCAAAGCAGGAATGTCAGCGTCCGGTCCGCGCAACTTCCCCCGGCTGCTCCGGTCGGTTATCGTCGCGGACTTTCCTCCCCGTATCCCGGAGACCGTAGGACATGACCCGCAACATCGACCGGCTGCTCGACGTGATGGCGCGGCTGCGGAATCCCGACGGCGGTTGCCCCTGGGATCTGGAGCAGACCTACCGCAGCATCGCGCCGCACACCATCGAAGAAGCCTATGAGGTCGCCGACGCTATCGAGAAGGACGACAAGGTCGCCCTGCGCGAGGAATTGGGCGATCTGCTGTTCCAGGTCGTCTATTACAGCCAGATGGCGCGCGAGGAAGGGCTGTTCGACTTCGACGAGGTGGCCGGCGTCATCACCGACAAGATGATCCGCCGCCACCCCCATGTCTTCGGACCGGAAGAGGTGAAGTCCTCCGACCAGCAGACCTCGCGCTGGGAAGATCACAAGGCGGCCGAGCGCGCGGCCAAGGCGGCGGAGGAAGGCCGGGCGCCGTCGGCGCTGGAGGGCGTGATCGCCGGCCTGCCCGCCCTGACCCGCGCGCTGAAGCTGCAGAATCGCGCGGCCCGCGTCGGCTTCGACTGGACCGACGCCCGCGACATCCTCGACAAGATCGAGGAGGAGGTGCGCGAGCTGCGGGCGGAGATGGACGCCGGGTCGGCGCAGGAGCGTGTGGCGGACGAGTTGGGCGACCTGCTGTTCGCGCTGGTCAACCTCGCCCGCCGGCTGAAGGTGGAGCCGGAAACGGCGCTGCGCGGCACCAACGCCAAGTTCGAACGCCGCTTCCACCGGATCGAGGCGCTGCTGTCCGCCGAGGGCCGCAAGCCGCAGGACGCCACGCTGGACGAGATGGAAGCGCTATGGCAGCAGGCCAAACGCGAGGAACGCGGCGAGTCCTGAGCCCTCAATAGTCCCAGCGGTCGAAGGCGAAGGCCCATTGCCGGCGCACGGCGCGGCGGGCCTGGTCCTCCAACTCGTGGCGGGCCCGCCGGTAATCGCGCACGCCGGCCAGATAGCGGTCCATCCGCGGCCGCACCGGCTCGAAGGACCCGAGGCCGAGGCCGTCATAGACCGCGTGCAGCGTCTCCAGCGGATCGGCGATGAAGCGGTCGTAACGGATTTCCACCAGCCGGCCGGGCGGCAGCAGCGCCCGGTCGCGGTCGAACCGCGCCATCATCGCCGGATAGAGGTCCAGCACCAGCCCATCCACCGCCCGCGGGTCGTAGGATTGCAGAGAGAACTCCCGCAGCAGCGTCAGCAGCATGCGGCGGGTGGAACTGAAGACCTCATAAGGGTCGCGGTGGATGTGGAGGAAGACCGCATCGGGGCGCAGGGCCAGCAACTCCCCCACCCTGGCGGTGTGGGCCGGATTCTTGATGAGCAGGCGCCGGCTGCCGGAATAGAGCTGCAGCTTGGTCAGGTAAAGGTCCATCCGGCGGCGCCACAGAGCGACCGCCTCCGGACGGCAGCCCTCGAACAGCACGCCCTGGCGGAAGGCGCGGTAGAGGTGCTTGGGGAAGAAGATGCCGTGGTAGTAGGACAGCGGCTGCATCAGCGCCAATGCCAGCTCGTCCTCCTGCGGGGCGGTCGGGTCGATCGGCATCGGGTCGATGATCCGATCAGGCGGCAGCCACGCCTCCAGCCGCGAGCGCCAGAAGGAGGTCAGACCGAGAAAGCCCCAGGGCAGGCCGACCGCCAGCGGGTCGGGCGCGGCGAAGCGTTCGTCCTGCGCCAGCAGGTTCAGCAGATGGGTGGTGCCGCTGCGCCAATGGCCGAGGATGAACAGCGGCGGCGGTGCCGCCCTGCCCTGTTCCCTGCCCTGCCCCCTGTTCTGGCCAACCAGCCGCTCCACCCGCCGACGCTCCAGCAGGTCCAGCGGCGCGCGGATGGCGGCGGCGCCGGCCGCGGTCACCACCCGGTGCAGGTGCAGCGGCCCAACCCCGCCGCCCTTGGCCAGCACCGTCGCCAGCGTCGCGGCGTCGGCACCGGCCAGCGGGTGGAAGATGCGGTGGGCGCGCCGGCGCAGCCAGGGGGTCATGACGCCGGCCCGGTCGGATAGGCCCGCCCCCGCCATTCCGACGGCCGGCCATGGCGGGCGCGCAGCAGCGCCGCCCACTGGATCGCCAGCATGATGAGGATGCCGATGGGATGCAGAAGCGCACCGACGACGCTCTGGCGAAAGCGGACCATCAGCAGCAGCCGGAACAGCAGTCCCGCCGCCGCCGCCATTCCGGCCATGACGACCGCTTCGTCCGGCAGCGGATCCAGCGCCGCCCAGCCCAGCAGAATCCAGGGCAGGACATGGCCGCCGAACAGCAGAACCGTCCAGACCGGCAGGGCGGCCGGGGTCGCCATCCCCTCGGTCGCGTTCTTGGTGAAGCCGGACCACACCTCCCGCCAGCCGCGATACATCCGGCAGCTGGCAAGGCCGGTGGCGTCGAACAGGTCGGTCCCCTGCCCGGCCCGGCGGAAGGCGCGCGGCAGCGTCACCCCGTCATGCAGCGACGCCGATATCGCCGCATGGCCACCGGCCTTCTGGTACGCCTCCCGCCGCACCGCGATCAGCTGGCCGCAGGCGGCGCCGAACCGCGGATCGCCCGACCGCCGCATCCCGAGCATCGGCAGATAGCCCAGCAGCAGCACATGGATCAGCGGGATCACCAGCGCTTCCGCCAGCGTCCCGGTCTCCTGCCGCGGGAATCCGCTGACCAGACCATGGCGGCCGGAGAGCAGGGCGCCGCAGGTCAGGCGGGCGGCGTCCGGAGCAAGCCGCACGTCGGCATCCTGGAACAGCAGCACCGGATGCCGCGCCAGCTTGGCGAGCGCCTGACAGGCATGCTGCTTGCCCGACCAGCCCGGCGGCAGCGGCGGCGCGGACTCCAGCCGCACCCGCGGATCGCGCGCGGCGATGGCACGGACGATCTCCGCCGTGCGGTCGGTGGAATGGTCGTCCAGCACCACCACCTCCACCTCGACGCCGCGGCTGGCAAGTGCGGCCTCGACCGAAGCGGCGATGGTCGCCTCCTCGTTGCGGGCGGGGATCAGGATGCTGACGGCGCTGCCGGGTGGCGGAACGGCCTTGGGGCGGTGGTAGAGCAGCAGGTTGAGGGTCCCCAGCCCCAGCGGCAGCAGGGCCAGGAACAGGCTGGCGACGGCGATCCACTCGACGATGCTCATGGCCGGCGCGCCTCCCCTTCCCCATGCCGTTTCCCGTGCGATCCGGCGCCATGGGCCGGGGAGAAGGCCCGCCCGCCGGCCCAGGCCCGCGCCCTTCGCCACAGGTCATAGACGCCGCCGATCCCGGCGGTGCCGTCGAGCAGCGTCAGGAAGCGGGCCGGGTCGCGGCTCTGGGCGTCGAGCGCCAGCGCGTCCATCACATCCTCCAGCCGCCGTTCCAGCACATGGGCGATGTCCGCCACCGGCCGGTCGCCGAAGGCCGCCGCCTCCATCGGCTCGCCGAAGCGGGCGAGCGCCTCCGGCGTGCTTTCGTCCCAGAACGGGTATTCCACCGCCAGCGGCACCAGCAGGGCGGACGGCACGCGGCGGACCAGATGGGCGATGCCGGGCCGCAGGCTGACTGGGCGGCGGCGCGGGTCGGTGAAGGCGCCCTCCGCCGTGATCCACAGCATGGAGCGCGGATCGGCCAGGATGCGCTCGCCGCTGCGCAGGAAGGCGACGGCGCCGACCCGGCCGGGCTCGATCCCGAACAGGCCGATGCGGGCCATGAAGCGGTAGCGGCGCAGCATGGCCGCGTCGATGGGGCCATAGCCCGGCCGATCGCGGAAACGGCTGGTCCCCATCACGATCAGCAGGGCGGGATCCCACCAGGACGGATGGTTCAGATAGACGATGACCGGCCGGCCGGGCGGCAGCGCGGGCCAGCCCGGCCGGGCCAGCCGCACCGCATGGAAGTCGCGCCGCATCCGCCGCGCCATGATGCCGCCGAAGAAGCGGCAGAGCGCCGGCGACCGTAACGCGACCGGATCGTCCGTCATCACCCGCCCGCCCTTCTCAGGCGACGGCGCGGGCGGGGCCGGCCTGGGCGCCGTCCTGCACGCCGCCGCGCAGGTCACGGTCCAGACTGTCGGCGGCGATCCAGCCGGACATCAGCACCATCGGCATGCCCGGCCCCGGATGGGCGGCGCCGCCGGCCAGATACAGCCCCTCCACGTCGCGGGACCGGTTGCCCGGCTTGAAGGCGCCCATGAAGCGGCCATGGCTCGCCAGGCCATAGATGGCGCCGTTCAGCACATTGTAGCGGTCGTGGATGTCCTGCGGGGTCAGCACATGCTCCACCCGGATGCGGTCCTCCAGGTCGGCCATGCCGGCGGTGCGCTTCAGCTTGTCGAACACCACGCGCCGGTACTCCGGCAGCATGCGCGTCCAGTCGTGATGCGGGCGCAGGTAGGGGGTGTGGACCAGCACATACAGCGCCTCGCCCCCGGAGGGGCGACGCCCGGCTCGGTGCGGGCCGGGGCGGCGATGTAGCAGGTCGGGTCGGGCGCCGGCTCGCCGCGGCGGTAGATCCAGTCGAACTCCTCCGCCGGGTCGCGGGAGAAGACGAAGTCATGGTGCAGCAGATGGTCGTATCCACGGTCGAGCCCCAGGTAGAACACCACGCCCGAACAGGCCGGCTCGTAGCTGCGGCGCTTGGCGAAGCGCTTGGCCGGCGCGCCCCCCACCAGCTCCTGGTAGGTGCGGACGGAGTCCATGTTGGACACCACGGCCGACACCGGAATGCGCTCGCCCGTGTCGGTCTCCACCGCCACGGCGCGGCCGCCCTCCACCTGCAGGCGGCGGACGCCGGTGCCGGTGCGGATCTCCACCCCCAACCGCCGCGCCACCCGCTCCAGCGCCACCGGCACGGCGCGGGTGCCGCCCATCGGATACCAGACGCCGTCGTTGGTCTGCATATGGGCGATGGCGCACAGCACCGCCGGGGAACCGTAGGGCGAGGAGCCGACATATTGGGTGAAATGGTCCAGCATCTGCGCCGCCCGCGCGTCCGGCACATGGCCGCGGATGGTGCCGGCCACCGTACTGCCCATGCGCAGGGCCAGCACGTCCGACAGGGTGCTGGCGTTCAGGCTGTTGCGGAAGTTCAGCGTGTCGCCGAGATCCTCCACCGACTTCCAGAAGAAGAAGCGTTCGGAGATGCCGTGCAGCCGTTCAGACAGCGCCTGGAAGCGGCGATAACCCTCCCCGCCCCACGGCCGGGCGCCAGCCGGTCGAGTTCGGCCGCCATCTTGCCGATTTCCTCCGACAGGTCCAGCACGGTGCCGTCGTCGAAGAAGCAGCGCCATTGCGGCTCCAGCCGGACCATCTCCAGCTCGCGGTCCAGGTCGCAGCCGGCCTCCTCCAGGATGCGGCGCAGGACGCGCGGCACCGTCAGGATGGTCGGCCCCATGTCGAAGCGGAAACCGCCCTCCTCCAGCACGGCGGCCTTGCCGCCGACCCAATCGTTCTTCTCCAGCAGGGTCACCTTGTGCCCGCGCGCCGCCAGCACCACCGCCGACGCCAGCCCGCCGAGCCCGCCGCCGATCACCGCGATCCGATCCGTCATGCCATCCCCCTGCAACGGCCTGCCGCAGCATGCCGGACAAACCCATGGTCTTTGTGCGCCAAGGCGTCGGCAGGCCCAATTCCTGGGCCAGCAGCCTCGACGTGATGCGTGCGCCCTCGAAGATGACCGGCAGGCCGCTGCCGGGATGGGTGCCGCCGCCCACCAGATAGACGCCGTCCAGATCCTCGAACCGGTTGCGCGGCCGGCGGTGAAGCATCTGGTCCAGGCTGTGCGCCAGATTGAAGGTGGCGCCGCGATGCACCGCGAACTGGCTTTCCCAGTCGGCCGGGGTCACCACCCGCTCCACCCGGATGCGGCGCTCGATGTCGGTCAGCCCGAAGCCGGCCAGCCGGTCGAGCACGACCCGGCGGTAGCGCGGCGCCTCCGCCTGCCAGTCGATGTGGCCGCGCTGGTGGCCGACAGGCACCAGGATGTAGAGCGTGCTGCCGCCGGGCGGCGCCAGGGCCGGGTCGGTCACGCAGGCGTTCTGCATATAGATCGACGGCTCGCGCGGCAGTTCCCGGCACTCCTCGATCTCCGCGAGGTTGCGGGCGTAGTCCTTCGCCAGATAGACGGTGTGGTGGTCCAGCCCGTCCACCATCCCCTCGATGCCGAGATAGAGCATGAAGGTGGAGCAGGAGAATTTCTTGGTGGCGAGCCGCGCGTCGCTCCAGCGCCGGCGCAGATCGTCGGGCACCAGCGTCGTCATCGCCCGCGCGAAATCGGCGTTGATGACCAGCGCGTCGGCCGGATAGTCGCCGGCCTCGGTCCGCACGCCGACCGCACGGCGGCCCTGGAACTTGATGTGGCGCACCGTCTCGTTCAGCCGCACGGTGACGCCCAGGCTTTCGGCGACGCGGCGCATCGCCGCCATCACCGCATCCGTCCCGCCGCGCGGATGGAAGATGCCGTGCTCGTGCTCCAGGAAGGACAGGATCGTGAACAGGCTGGGGCAGCGGAAGGGCGACATGCCCAGATACTTGCTCTGAAACGAGAAGGCGAGGCGGATGCGCGGGTCCTGGAAATAGCGGGACAGGTCGCTGTCGACAGACCGGTGCGGCGACAGCTTGCCAAGCGCCTTCAGCATCGGCAGCGACGCGAGCGCCCAGGGGCTGGAGAAGTCGGATTCCAGCACCGGGCGGAAGCGTTCCATCTTCGCGCGGTTGTCGGCCAGGAAGCGCGGCAGCCCTTCGGCATCGCGCGGGCTGAGCTTGGCGATCTCCGCCATCAGCGCCTTCATCTGGGCGTGGACCCGCAGTTCCCCGCCGCCCTCGAACACCAGCCGGTAGAGCGGATCGAGACGCATCAGGTCGACCTCGTCCGACAGCCGGCTGCCGCAGGCCTCGAAGATCTCCTCCAGGATGCGGGGGTAGAGGAAGAAGGTCGGGCCGCTGTCGAACCGGTATCCGTCCATCGAGAAGCCGGCCGAGCGGCCGCCGATGCGGTCCTGCCGTTCCAGCACCGTCACTTTGGCACCGGTGAGCGCCAGGAGCATCGCGGATGCCAATCCGCCCGGTCCTGCACCGATGATCACGACTTGTCGTTCCATCCGCTTGCCAAACGCTCCTGCGCTGCCGACTTCTATCGTGACGGTTACGAAGCTAAGTCGGAAATGGATCACAACAATATCCCCACCCCACCAGTCGTAACCCCTTGGTCCTATGAGGTGTTTACGCCATCGCCGGCAGTCCGCGCGGCATGGTCGGCCGTCGATATTTCATCGCGACTTGCGGTCATATGCGGACTTCGCCGCCGGATCGCGGCGAATGCCGAAGACCTCGTGCAGGCATTGGCGACGCGCCCCGGCCGGAAGCCGGCGGAAAGCGTGAGCGCCGAACTGTTGCCGCTGGCCGAATCCTGCCGCTTCCTTGAACGCGAGGCCGCCCGGCTGCTGGCGCCGCGCCGCCTGGGACGGCGCGGCCGGCCGGTCTGGCTGTTCGGGGTGGAGGCGGAGGTGCGGCGGGAGCCCTTCGGCACCGTCCTGATCGTCGGGCCGTCCAACTACCCGCTGCTGCTTCCGGGGGTGCAGGCGGTGCAGGCGCTGGCCGCCGGCAATGCCGTGCTGGTCAAGCCGGCGCCGGGATGCCGCGCGCCGATGGACCTGCTGGCGCGCTGGCTGGCGGAGTGCGGCCTGCCCGACGGCCTGTTCCGGGTACTGGACGACTCCGCCGAGGCGGTGGGCGGCGCCATCGCGGCCGGAATCGACAAGCTGGTCCTGACCGGATCGGCCGGCACCGGCCGGGCGGTGGCGGAGCGGCTCTCCCGCCATCTGGTGCCCTCGACCATGGAGCTGTCGGGCAACGACGCCGTCTTCGTGCTGCCGGGGGCGGATGAGGAGGAGGTCGCGCGCGCCCTGGCCTTCGGCCTGCGGCTCAACGGCTCCGCCACCTGCATCGCGCCGCGGCGGGTCTTCGTGCCGCACGGCATGGCGGCGGGGCTGGAAGCGGCGCTCGGCCGCCATGCCGCGTCCATCCCGCCGGCTCCGGTTCCGGCACCGACCATGCGCCGGCTCGCCGCCCTGGCGCGGGATGCGGTGGCGAACGGCGCCCGCGCGCTTTCCGGCCTGCCGGACGAGCATGTGCCGGAGATGGCGCCGCTGGTCCTGGCCGATGCGCGGCCCGGCATGTCGCTGCTGCGCGAGGAGCTGTTCGCCCCCGTCCTGTCGCTGGTCCCCGTGCGCGACATGGAGGAGGCGCTGGCCGGCGCGGCGCTCAGCCCCTATGCGCTGGGTGCGTCGGTCTTCGGGCCGGTGGCGGAGGCGCGGGCGCTGGCCCTGCGGCTGGATGCCGGGACGGTGACGGTCAACGACCTGATCGTGCCCACCGCCGACCCGCGCCTGCCCTTCGGCGGACGCCATGCCAGCGGCTGGGGCGTCACCCGCGGGGCGGAAGGGCTGCTGGAGATGACGCAGGTGAAGGCCGTCTGCGTCCGCACCGGACGGCAGCGCCCGCATTTCGACCCGCCGCGCGAGGATGACGACGCGCTGATGCTGGCAGCACTTCGCCTGCTCCATGGCGGCCCCGGCACCCGCGCCGATGCCGTGCGGCGGCTGGTCCGGGCCGTGCGCCGCCGCCTTCAATCATAACGATAACGTGATGGACCGCCCTGCCGATGCTTGCCCTGATCCTCGCCTTTCTGATCGGCGCCGTCGCCGGTTCGCGCACCCTGATCGCCCCGGCTGCGGTCAGCTGGGCCGCCTATGCCGGCTGGCTTGACGTTTCCGGCAGCTGGCTGTTCTTCCTGGGGCATCCGGTGTCGCCCTGGGTCTTCACCGCGATGGCGGTTGTCGAACTGATCGTCGACAAGCTGCCGACCACCCCCAGCCGCAAGCTGCCCTTCCCCTTCGCCAGCCGCATCGCCGGCGGGGCCATAGCGGGTGCCGCCATCGGGGCGAATGCCGGCTTCTGGATCGGCGGGCTGGTTGCCGGCGGCATCGGTGCGGTAGCGGGGACGCTGCTCGGCTACGCGGCCCGGATGCGCATGGCCGCCGCCTTCGGCCGCGACCGCCCGGCAGCCCTGCTGGAGGATGCCGCAGCCCTGGCCGCCGCCGTCCTGATCGTGGCGGCGGCCTGAGCTGCGGTAGGTCGTCTTGGAGCGGAAGGCGACGACGCAACCGCTTCAGAAGCCCTTCTCCCCTTGCGGGAGAAGGGTTGGGATGAGGGTGCGGCGGCCACAGGCCGTTGGAAGTATTTAGGTTTGCGCCCCTCACCCCAACCCCTCTCCCACAAGGGGAGAGGGGCTACTTCAGCGAGCCGCGTCCATATGCAATTGCCCGAACCAGACGCATAGGCGACCCCTTACACCCGCTCGAACACCGCGGCGATGCCCTGGCCGCCGCCGATGCACATGGTGACCAGCGCATAGCGGCCGCCGATGCGGTGCAGTTCGTGGATGGCCTTGACCGTGATGATGGCGCCGGTCGCGCCGACCGGGTGGCCGAGCGAGATGCCGGAGCCGTTCGGGTTGACCTTGGCCGGGTCGAAATCCAGCTCGCGGATCACGGCGCAGGCCTGGGCGGCGAAGGCTTCGTTGGATTCGATCACGTCCATGTCGGCGACCGACAGGCCGGTGCGCTCAAGCACCTTGCGGGTCGCCGGGACCGGGCCGATGCCCATGTAGGCCGGCTCGACGCCGGCATGGGCGTAGCCGACCAGACGGGCCAGCGGCTTCAGACCCAGCGCCTGGGCGCGGCGGGCGTCGGCAAGCACCACCGCGGCGGCACCGTCATTGAGGCCAGAAGCATTGCCGGCGGTGACCGACCCGTCCTTCTTGAAGACCGGCTTCATCTTCGCCAAGCCCTCGGCGGTCACGTCGCCGCGGACATGCTCGTCGGTGTCGAAGACGACGGTGCCCTTGCGCGACGGGATCTCGATGGGGACGATCTGCTCCTTGAAGCGGCCCTCGGCGATGGCGCGGGCGGCGCGGCGCTGGCTTTCCGCCGCCAGGGCGTCCTGCGCCTCGCGGTCGATGCCGTAGCGGGCGGCAACATTCTCCGCAGTGACGCCCATGTGAATCTTCTGCCACGGGTCGTGCAGGATGCCGTTCATGTAGTCCACCAGCGCCCCGTCGCCGAGACGGGTGCCCCAGCGGGCGCTGGGAACGAGATACGGACCGCGGCTCATCGATTCCGCACCGCCGCCGACGGCGATCTCGCAGTCGCCGAGCGCGATGGCCTGCGCGGCCGAGACGATGGCCTGCAGACCCGAGCCGCAGAGGCGGTTGACGTTGAAGGCCGGCACCTCGATCGGAATGCCGGCGTCGATGGCGGCGACGCGGCTGAGATAGGCGTCGTTGGTGTCGGTCGGGATGACGTTGCCCATCACCACATGGCCGATGGCGTCCGCCTCGGCGCCGGAGCGCTCCAGTGCCGCCTTGACGGCCACGGTGGCGAGCTGGGTCAGCGGCACATCCTTCAGCGTGCCGCCGAAGCCGCCGATGGCGGTGCGGGCGGCGCCGACGATGACGATGTCGTTCTGCATGGTTGGGTCCACTTCTCGGGCGGAGGGGAGGGTCAGCGGCCGGTGAAGTCCGGCCGGCGCTTGGCGGTGAAGGCGGCGATGCCCTCGCGGAAATCGTCGGTGACGGCGGTGGAAAGGAAGCGGTCGCGCTCGGCGTCCAGCTGCCCGTCCAGCGTTTGGGTGAAGGACTGCCGCATCAGGTGGCGGATGCCGGCATAGGCGACGGTCGGCCCGGCGGCGAGCCGTTCGGCCAGCTTGGCCGTCTCCGCCGCCAGATCGGCGGCCGGCACCACCCGGTTGACCAGCCCGATCCGCAGGGCCTCCGCGGCGTCGATCACGTCCGACAGCATCGCCAGCTCCATGGCCCGGCGCAGCCCGACCAGACGCGGCAGATGGAAGCTGCCCGACCCGTCCGGCGTGGCGCCGATGCGGGCATAGGCCATGGTGAATTTGGCGTCGTCGGCGGCGATGCAGAGGTCCGCGGCGGTGGCGAGGCTCATGCCCGCACCGGCCACCGGCCCATGGACCGAGGCCAGCACCGGCACGTCCAGCCGGTCGAGGATGCGAACCGCCTCGTGCAGGTGGGCGATGATGGCGCCGGCCACCGCGGGGGCGGCGGCGGGATCGTCGTTGAAACGGCCGACATCGCCGCCGGCCATGAAGCCGCGGCCGTTGCCGGCGATGACCAGCACGCGGGTCGGCCCCTGCCCGCCTTCATCCGCAACCCTGCGGCAGGCGTCCAGCAGGGCGGCGGCGGTGGCCTCGTCCAGCGCGTTCAGCACGGCGGGGCGGTTCAGCCGGATCCAGGACACGGCCCCCTCGCGGGTGAGAAGGACCGGCGGGGCGGTGTCGGACATGGTGGCGTCTCCCCGAACATCATCCAATGCGAAATCTACCTTCTGGAAGGTATGTTACCGGACGGTATTCAATGTCAACGGTCAGGTTGCCCCAATGGTAAACCGGGTCTCGCCGCGGCGGACCTAATCCGGGACTTGGCTGTTGGACATGGGGCCAGGGCTGCGGCCCCAACCCGAAAACGCAGATTTGGAGTCCCATCATGCACCATCGCCTCCCCACCGGCTTGCCGGCCACCATGCGCTGACGGCGGGCGGGATGTACGGCATGCCAACGGTTGCGCGTTCGGTCGCCTCGCTTCTGCTCGGCGTGGCTTTCCTGATGCTGGGCAACGGCGCCCTGTCCACCCTGATCGGGCTGCGGCTGACGGCGACGGATGCCGGCCCGACCGCCGTCGGGCTCATCACGGCGGCCTTCTATGCCGGGCTGACGCTGGGCTCGCTCTATGCCCACCGCGTCATCACCCGCGTCGGCCATATCCGGTCCTTCGCCGCCTTCGCCTCCATCGTCTCGGTGGCGGCGCTGTCCCATGCGCTGTTCGTCGACGTGCCGCTGTGGGCCGTGCTGCGGCTGGCCCAGGGCTTCTGCATGGCCGGCCTCTACATGTGCATCGAAAGCTGGCTGAACGGCACCGCCACCAACGAGAGCCGCGGGCAGATGCTGTCGGCCTACATGGTGACGCTGTACGGCGCGTCGGGCATCGGGCAGCAGTTGCTGCGGCTGGACGACGAGGCCGGGGTGCGGATCTTCATGGTCGTGTCGATCCTGCTGTCGCTGGCCCTGGTGCCGGTGGCGCTGACGCGGACGACGCCGCCGCAGCTGCCGAACGTCTCGTCCTTCGGCGTGCGGCGGCTCTACCGGAGTTCGCCGCTGGGGGTCGCCGGGGTCTTCATCAGCGGGGCGATCACCGGGTCGATCTATGGGCTGGCCCCGGTGTTCGGCGCCTCCTCCAGCTTCGGGGTGTCGGGAACGGCGCTGTTCATGTCGGTGCTGATCCTGGGCGGCATGGCCCTGCAATGGCCGCTCGGCCGGCTGTCGGACCGGTTCGATCGCCGCACCGTCATCATCGGCCTGTCGGCCGCCCTGTCGCTGACCAGCGTCGGCATGATCGCCGCCGCCGGGCTGGACCAGCCGCTGGCCCTGCTGCTGGTGGCGCCGCTGTTCGGCGGCCTGTCCTTCACGCTCTATCCGATCTGCCTCGCCCACACCAACGACTATGTGCGGCGGGAGGATCTGGTGTCGGCCAGCGGCGGCCTGATCCTCGCCAACTCCATCGGCGCCATCATCGGGCCGCCGCTGGCATCGGCGATGATGACCGCCGGCGGGCCGGAGGGGCTGTTCGCCTTCATCGCCGGGGGCGCGCTCTGCGCCACGCTCTACGGCCTGTGGCGCACCCGCGTCCGCCCGCCCCTGCCGGCAGAGGCGCAGGCCGCCTTCCGCGCCCTGCCCCAGACCACCCCGACGGTCGGCCCGCTGGACCCGCTCGGCCCGCTGAAGCCGCCGCTGCCGCAATAGGCCGTGACGGATCGTTGCCGGGCAAAAGCAATCCTGTTCCATCCTATGCGATAGAAGCCGTTAAGGAGTTCGGGATAAGCTGCCGCGCGTTGGAATGCTGGCTGGTGGTTGCATGCCGTTTTCGCAGAGGCCGTTTTCGCAGGACGCGGTGCCGCAGGGCCCGGCCGACGACCGCTTCGGGGAGCTGGTCCGGTCGGTCGCCCAGCAGCGCGACCGCGCGGCCTTCGCCGCCCTGTTCCGCCAGTTCGCCCCCCGCATCCTGCAATATTGCCTGAAGCTGGGCGCCGACCGCGGTGCTGCGGAGGAGCTGGTCCAGGACGTCATGCTGACGGTGTGGCTGAAGGCCGACAGCTACGATCCGGCGCAGGCGTCGGTCGGCACCTGGATCTTCACCATCGCCCGCAACCGCCGCATCGACCGCCTGCGCAAGGAGATGCGCCCGGCTCCCGACATGGACGACCCGGCGATGACGCCCCTGTCGCAGGCAACGCCGGAGGAGCAGGCACAGCTGGTGCAGAACAGCCGGCAGCTGCACGGCGCCATCGAAACGCTGGCGCCCAACCAATCCGAGGTGCTGCGGCGTTCGTATTTCCTCGAACAGACCCACGAGGAGATCGCCGAGGAGACCGACGTTCCCCTGGGGACGGTGAAGACACGGCTGCGGCTGGCGCTCGGCCATCTGAAGCGCAGCATGAAGGACGCACAATGAAGGACACAGAATGAAGGGCCGGGCGTGACGCTTCCCCACCATCATCCGGACGATCAGCTTCTGATCGGCTATGCCAGCGGACAGGAACGGGCCGGCAAGTCGCTGCTGGTGGCGACCCACCTCGCCTATTGCCCCGACTGCCGCAGGCGGGTCGCGGCCTATGAGGCGCTGTGCGGAAGCTGGTTCGAGGAATTGCCCGGTGAGGCGCCGGGCGATCTGGACGGGCTGCTCGGCCGGATGGACGCGCTGCTGGCCGCTCCGCCGGCACCGGCGGGGGAACCGCCGCGGCGCGCCTCCGACATCGCCGCACGACCGGCCGTCCCCCTGGTGCCGGAGCCGTTGCGCAGCTGGCTGCCGGAGGCCATCGACAGCCCGGTGGATTGCGGATCCTGGACGGAACTGTCGCCCGGCGTCTGGCTGTCGGCATGGCAGCGGACGCTGTCGGGCACGAACATCTGCCTGCTGCGGATGGCGCATGACGCGCCGGTTCCGGCGCACCGGCACACGGCCGACGAACTCCTGCTGGTGCTGCGCGGCGCCTTCAGCGACGAATACGGCCATTATGCGCTGGGCGACGTCGCCCAGTATGTCGCGGACACCGACCACCATGCCCGCGGCGCCAGCGAGGAGGACTGCATCTGCCTGTTCCTGCTGGACGGCGACCTGATCTTCCTCGACGGCGAGGAGGAAAGGCGGGCGGTCTGACCGCCGCCCGCCCTGCTTCCCGCCTTACTCCACGAGGTCGGCGTAGTCGGGGTGGCGCTTGATGTAGCCGTCGATGAAGGAGCAGAGCGGCAGCGCCTTCATCCCCTTCGCACGGACATCCTCCAGGGCGCCCTTGGCCAGGGCCGAGCCGACGCCCTTGCCGGACATGCTTTCCGGCACATGGGTGTGGGTGAAGACGATTTTGCCGTCCCGCAGCTCATACTCAGCCACCGCGGTGGCGCCGTCGACGGTCAGCTCGTACCGGTTGAGCTGCTCGTTGTTCCGCACGGTTTCGGTCACGCTCATGGAAGTTCCGCCCTTTCCTGCCCGGTCGTTTGAAGACAAACGAATGCACGATCCTCAGCCGACCATCAAGGATTCCGCCCCGTCGATCCACACCGGCGTGCCGCTGATGTGCTTGGCCCGGTCCGACGCCAGGAACAGGGCGAGTTCGGCCACGTCGAAGCTGTCGCCGGACTTGCCGTCGGTCAGGGGAACCTTGCCCTTGGGATACTCGATCGGCACCCGCAGGGACTCGAGGTCGCGGGACTGGGTGTTGTCGGGAATCTCGGTATCGATGATGCCGGGGCAGATGGCGTTGACGCGGATGCGGTCCTTCGCCAGTTCCAAAGCCAACATCTTCACCATCGCGACCTGGGCGGCCTTGGTGCAGGAATAGGCGGTGGCGCCGGTGTTGCTGAACACCCGCGTGCCGTTGATCGAGGCCGTGACGATCACCGACCCGCCGCCCGCCTTCTTCAGATGCGGGACGGTGTGGTGCAGCGTCAGGTAGGTGCCGCGCAGGTTGGTGTTGATGGTGCGGTCCCATTCCTCCGGCATAAGTTCGTCGATGGCCGCCCAGACGCCGTTGATGCCGGCATTGGCGAAGACGATGTCGATCCGGCCATATTCCGCCGCCAGCCGCTCCACCGCCTGCCGCATCGCCGCGTCGTCGCCGACGTCGGCGGTCAAGGGCAACGCCTTGCCGCCGGCGGCAACGATCTCCTCGGCGGTCTTGCGGATCTCGTCCTCGGTGCGGCTCAGCACGCCGACGCTGGCGCCGGCCCTGGCGAACAGCACCGCCGCCGCCTTGCCGATCCCGGATCCGGCGCCGGTGACCAGCGCGACCTTCCCCGACAACTCCATGACCTTCGACTCCAAACCAAGACTAGAGGGACGGGAAAGCCAACCGCGCGCCCGGCGGTTCGGTTCCCGTCTTCCGTCCGTGTCATAGGGTCC
This sequence comes from Azospirillum sp. VT-I1, assembly GCF_055698305.1. Taxonomy (NCBI): domain Bacteria; kingdom Pseudomonadati; phylum Pseudomonadota; class Alphaproteobacteria; order Rhodospirillales; family Azospirillaceae; genus Azospirillum; species Azospirillum sp. VT-I1. The sequence continues at coordinate 580,218 of NZ_CP168804.1, forward strand.
TGCCGATGTGGCGCTGTTACGGGGCCTCCTCCCCGCCATCCTCCTGGCTGCGCAGGATGTCCATGAAGCGCTCCTGGACAAGGTTCGGCTGGGCTCCCTTCTTGGTCACCGCGTGGAAATCCAGGGAGTGGCGGTAGTCGTCCGGCAGCAGGCAGCGCATCGCGCCGCGCTCCACCCATTGGCGGGCGTAATGCACGGGAAGAAAGCCGACATAGCAGCCGGTCAGGATCAGGAAGGCCACCCCTTCGCGGTCGGTCGCAGTGGCGGTATTGTTCAGCTCCTGCGGAAGCTGCGCCTGGGTCGGGGCGACGGCGTCCGCCGCCTCCACCTGCGCCCGCGTCACTCTGTCCGGCGGCAGGTCGAACAGCGGGTGTCCGGCGCCGCAATAGAGCAGCGACTCCTCCCGGTAGAGCGGGATGCCGGCCAGTCCCGGCAGGGCACGGCGGGCCGGCACCACGCCGATGTGCAGGCGCCCGTCCAACACGCCGCGCTCGATCTCGTTCGGCGGAATCATGCGGATGTTGACGCGCACCTCCGGCCCCATCTGCTTCAGCCCTCGCAGGGCGTGGGTGACGCGCATCCGCGGCAGGGTGACGAGGTTGTCGGTGATGCCGATGTTGAGTTCGCCGCGCAACCTGCCATGCACCGTGTTGATCTCGCTGCGGAAACTCTCAAGCCCGGCCAGCAGGCGCAACGCCGCCTCATAGGCCAGCCGTCCTTCGTCGCTCAGGCGGAAGCCCGCCCGCCCGCGCCGGCACAGGGTGAGGCCGAGCCGCCGTTCCAGGTCGGCCATATGCTGGCTGATCGCAGCGCGGCTGATGTTCAGCTCCACCTCCGCGGCGGAGAAGCCGCCGCACTCCACCACCGTCTTGAAGACGCGCAGAAGCCGGATGTCGATGTCGGTGACGGAGGAGATCGGGCGGGCCAGTTTGCTCATGGCATGTCCGGGAAAGTTAAGCGCCCACTTACGTGAACTTCGCATAGTTTGGATTTAAGCATAGCCGGCGCCCCGGCACACTCCCCTTCACCACCCCAGATATGCGAGGAGAGCGGCGGCATGGCACCTTTGGACAACGAGCTTGGCGGCGCCCCGGGACTCAACGCGGCTGACCGGGCGGCCGACCGGGCCGCCGGCCTGACCCGCGAGGAACTCGACGCCCATTGGATGCCCTTCACCGCCAACCGCGAGTTCAAGAAGAACCCCCGCGTCATGGTGAAGGCGGAAGGCGCCTGGTACTGGGACGCCCAGGGCCGCAAGATCTACGACAGCCTGTCCGGCCTGTGGTGCAGCGGCGCCGGCCATTGCCGCCGCGAGATCGCCGACGCGGTGGCGCAGCAGATCGCCACGCTCGACTACAGCCCCGCCTTCCAGTACGGCCACCCCGCCGCCTTCAAGCTGGCGCACAAGCTGGCCTCGATGACCCCGGCCGGGCTCGACCATGTCTTCTTCGTCAATTCCGGGTCGGAGGCCGCCGACACCTCGCTGAAGATGGCGCGGGCCTATTGGCGGATGAAGGGCCAGCCGGCCAAGACCAAGCTGATCGGCCGGGTAAAGGGCTATCACGGCGTCAATTTCGGCGGCACCAGCCTGGGCGGCATCGTCGGCAACCGCAAGCTGTTCGGCACCGGCGTCGACGCCGACCACCTGCCGCACACGCTGCTGCCGCAGAATCTCTTCACCAAGGGCATGCCGGACGAGGGCGCCCATCTGGCCGACGCGCTGGAGGATCTGGTGGCGCTGCACGACGCCTCCAACATCGCCGCGGTGGTGGTGGAGCCGATGGCCGGATCGGCCGGCGTGCTGCCGCCGCCCAAGGGCTATCTGCAGCGCCTGCGCGAGATCTGCACCAAGCACGGCATCCTGCTGATCTTCGACGAGGTCATCACCGGCTTCGGCCGCATGGGCACCGCCTTCGGCGCCGATTACTTCGGCGTGGTCCCCGACATCATGAACGTCGCCAAGGGCCTGACCAACGGCGCCGTGCCGATGGGTGCGGTGGTGGCCAGCCGCGAGATCTACCAAACCTTCATGGACAATGGCGGGCCGGAGTATCTGGTGGAGTTCCCGCACGGCTACACCTATTCCGCCCACCCGGTCGCCTGCGCCGCCGGCCTCGCCGCGCTGGAGCTGTTCGAGCGGGAGAAGCTGGCCGACAAGGCCGCGGCACTGATGCCGCATTTCGAGGAGCTGATCCACGGGCTGAAGGGGCTGAAGAACGTCGCCGACATCCGCAACTGCGGCCTTGCCGGCGCCGTCACCATCGCGTCGCTTCCGGGCGAGCCGGCGCGGCGGCCCTACGAGATCGCCATGAAGTGCTGGGACGCCGGCTATTACGTCCGCTACGGCGGCGACACCCTGCAGTTCGGCCCGCACTTCATCAGCGAGCGCGAGGACCTCGACCGGCTGTTCAACGTCGTCGCCGACGCGATCCAGGCCACGGCGTAAGCGCGCCGGCCCGCGCATTGCCCCCACCCTGACCCTCCCCCGCTTCGCAGGGGAGGGAGCTTTCCGCTTCGGCAGAGTTCCCTCCCCTGCGAAGCGGGGAGGGTCAGGGTGGGGGTCTCACTTCGCAAAGACAAACACCCCCCAGGAACCGCCCCCATGCCCATCGTCCCGCACCTGATCGGCGGCAAGACCGACGCCCCGGCCGACAGCCGCACCGCCGACATCGTCAATCCCGCCACCGGCGAGATCGCAGGCCAGGTGGCGCTCGCCAGCCGCAAGACGGTCGAGGAGGCCATCGCCGCCGCCGAGGCCGCCTTCCCCGGCTGGCGTGCGACGCCGCCGGCCAAGCGCGCCCGCGTCATGTTCCGCTTCAAGCAGTTGCTGGAGGAGAATGCGGAGCGCGTCTGCGCCCTCATCACCCAGGAGCACGGCAAGGTCCTGGACGATGCCTTCGGCGAGCTGACCCGCGGCATCGAGAATGTCGAATATGCCTGCGGCGTGCCGGAACTGCTGAAGGGCGAGTTCTCCAAGAATGTCGGCCCCAGCATCGACAGCTGGTCGGAGTTCCAGCCGCTGGGCGTCGTCGCCGGCATCACGCCGTTCAATTTCCCGGCGATGGTCCCGCTGTGGATGTACCCGATCGCCATCGCCTGCGGGAACACCTTCGTCCTGAAGCCGTCGGAGCGCGACCCGAGCGCCGCCCTCTACGTCGCCCAACTGGCCGAACAGGCCGGGCTGCCGCCGGGCGTGCTGAACGTCGTCAACGGCGACAAGGAGGCGGTGGACACGCTGCTGACCGACCCGCGGGTGCAGGGCGTCAGCTTCGTCGGCTCCACCCCCATCGCCGAGTATGTCTATGCGACGGCCAGCGCCCACGGCAAGCGGGTGCAGGCGCTGGGCGGGGCCAAGAACCACGCCATCGTCATGCCGGACGCCGACCTGGACAACGCGGTCAGCGCGCTGATGGGGGCGGCCTACGGCTCCTGCGGCGAGCGCTGCATGGCGATCTCCGTCGTCGTCGCGGTGGGCGACGAGGTTGCCGACCGGCTGAAGGACAAGCTGTCCGTCGCGCTCCGCGACCTGAAGGTCGGGGCCGGCACCTCGGCCGGCTGCGAGATGGGACCGCTGGTCACCCGCGCCCATTATGAAAAGGTGAAGTCCTATGTCGACCAGGGCGTCGCCGAGGGTGCCGAGCTGGTGGTGGACGGCCGGAGCCTCGTGGTGCCGGGGCACGAGAACGGCAACTTCCTGGGCGGCTGCTTGTTCGACCGCGTCACCCCGGACATGACGATCTACCGGGAGGAGATTTTCGGCCCGGTCCTCTGCCTCGTCCGGGTCAAGTCGATGCAGGAGGGCATGGACCTGATCGACAGCCACGAATACGGCAACGGCACCTGCCTGTTCACCCGCGACGGCGAGGCAGCACGCTATTTCAGCGACATGATCAAGGTCGGCATGGTCGGCATCAACGTTCCGCTGCCGGTCCCGGTCGCCTACCACAGCTTCGGCGGCTGGAAGCGGTCGCTGTTCGGCGACCTGTCGGCCTATGGTCCGGACGGCGTCCGCTTCTATACCCGCCGCAAGACCATCACACAGCGCTGGCCGGCCGGCGGCGTGCGCGAAGGTGCCCAGTTCGCCTTTCCGTCAATGAAGTGACCAAGGAAAACTCCCGATCAGGATAGGGGAGCGGTGCACAGCAAGCACGAACGGGCGCTGAATCGCGACATCAGGGGCGGCTCCAGTGTTCATGCACACGGGAGATGTCATACATCAGATGTCTTGACTCGGACGCTCTGCTTGTTGTGCACTGCAACATAACCATGAAATGAACCCGAACGGCGGAGGTCAAACGGGGTCGCCCGCAGCATTCCTGACTCTGGAGATGTCATGATCGAGTTGCTCTTCGTGGTCTGCCTCGTGTCCAGCCCCGACCGCTGCACCGTCGAACGCCCGTCGTTCCAGGAGCCCTTCGCCAACGTGATGGCCTGTTCGCGCACCGGCATGTTCCGGGCCGCCGAATGGGCGGAACAGCACCCGAAATACACCGTCCGCCGCTGGAAGTGCGAACCGCGTCAGGTCTGACCCCGCGGGCACATCCCTTCCCGTAGGACGCCCTCTCTCTCCCGCCCATCCACTCCGAAGGAGGCCCCACTCCTTTGGAGTGGACGGCATCAATCCGCATCGGTGATTGTTGAACAGGTAAACCACTGCGGATGGACGGTCGCGGCTTTCCGGCTGCGGCCCATGGGCAAGAGGGGGAGAATTCCGGGCATGCCAGTTCGCATCGCGCCTGTCTTCGCGGCAATCGTCCTTGCGGCGCTTCCCGCCGCCGCCGGTCCGGCCAACGACTATCCCACGGCGGCGCGGGCCGATTACGTGATCGCCTGCATGGCGGCCAACGGCCAGTCGCACGTCGTCATGGAAAAATGCGCCTGCAGCATCGACGCCATCGCCGACCGCATCACCTATGACGACTACACCGCCATCGAGACGGTGAAGGTGATGGCCGACATGCCGGGCGAGCGGGCGGGAATCTTCCGCAGCTCGGGCTGGGCCAAGGACCTGATGGACCGCTTCCGCCAGGCCCAGGTCGCCGCCGACCGCAAGTGCTTCTGAGGCTGGCCGCCTTGCGGTCCGCCCTCACCCGCCACCGGCCGTCAGCGGGACCGTCTGGCTGAAGGTGGCACCCTTGGTGTCCTGGGCGGTCACCTCCAGGCTGCCGCCCTCGACGGGAACGAAGCCGAAGCGCAGGTTGGGGTCCTCGCTGATCGAGATGTCGGTGTCCGCCTCCAGCACCGTCCGGCCGCCGACGCGGATGGCGATGGACTGGATGTAGTGGGCGGGGATGTAGGTGCGGCTGACCTGATCGAACTGCAGGCCGCTGGCGTTGGGATGGCTGATGAGCAGCTGCGCCTCGGCCGGGCCGCCTCCACCGGCCGTCTCCGGCAGCTTCACCTTGATGCGGCCGAGCCGCGCCATCGCCTCCTGCGGGTCCTTGAGGGCGGGCGCGGAACAGCCGCCGGCCGCCTTGACGAAGGCCCGCGTCATCAGCAGGCGCCCGTCCTCCGTCTCCCCCACCGCGCGGAGGTTGGTGTATTCGTTGACGCGCACGCGGGTCTCGATGCCGCTGCCGGCGCTGGCCGGTCCATAGCGGAAGGTGGCCGCCAGCGGCACCGGGTTCTTGTCGACCAGAAGCGACAGCGACTTCAGGCGAAGCGAGGGGGCGACCTCCACCCGCACCGGCACCAGCGCCGCGTCATGGGCGCGCGCCGGGGCGTCGATCCGCATACGGTCGCCGGCCTCCTCGACCGGACGGCCCTTGAAATACATGTCGCGCAGCAGGTCCCAGCGCGCGGCATCCTCCGCCGTATCGCCGGCGGCGAGCGCCGGCATGGACAGCACCATCAGGAACCCGGCAAGGCTCAGCTTCGGCATCGGACGTCCGGTCATCGTCTCCTCCCTCCCGTATCGCGCTCCTATTCCCATTCCAATTCGGCGAAGGTCGCCGTCACGTTGCGCGGATTGTACACATCGAACAACAGCCAGCGGTCCCGTTCATCCTCCGCCACATGCGCGACGGCGTCCTGGATGCTGCCGTTGGCCTTCAGCACCCGCCGCACCCCTTCCACCAGCGTGGTCAGGTAGCGCCGCTGAGGATCCAGCGCGCCCGGCCAGCCGACGGACGGGGGACCATGGCCGGGAACGGCCCGCACCGCCGGAATACGCTCCAGCGCGTCGAGCACGCGCAGCCACCCGACCGCGCTGCCGTCCACCGCCGGCAGATGATCGACGAACAGCAGGTCGCCGGCGAACAGCGTCCCGGACTGCCGGTCGAAAACGGTCAGGTCGTTGTTGGTGTGCGCCGTCGGATGGGCGGTCAGGACGATGATGCGGTCGCCGAGGTCGATCCGCACCTCCTCCCCCACCGGCCGGTCCACCCGCACCGGCGCGATCCCGTCCGCCGCCTCTGCCCCCAACTCGTCGGCCAGCCGGCGTTGGTAGACCTCGATGCGGGCGGCCAGCGCGTCCCGCAGATTGGCGTGGCCGACGATAGGGACTCCGTCGAACGCGGCATTCCCGAACACATGGTCGGGGTGCATGTGGGTGTTGACGACGATGACCGGCGGCTTGTCGGTCCGGGCGGCGATGGTCTCGCGCAGGCGGCGGCCCAGCTCCGGGGTGCCGCCGGTGTCGATGACCGCCACGCCGCTGCCTCCGACGATGAAGCCCATGTTGGCGGTGTCGCCCCGGTTGTCCGGCGCCGGTTCGGCGATGATGCCCTGGTGGACGAAGACGCCGGGTGCGACCTCCGTCACCGGCAGCGGCTCCGACCATGCGGGGCCGGCCGCGGCGCACAGCAGTGCCGCCAGGATCAGGCGAACACTGGGGCCGCACTTCCTCTCCGGGCTGCCGCCGAGATCAAGGCCGAGGACGAACGCCATTCCCGTCTTCCCTTGCTTCCGGTTCCCGCTCCTCCAGCCAATGGGCGAAGAGGCTGGCGACGGTGAGGTCGGCGGAGGTGCCGGGGTTGATGCCCTGCCATTTCAGCCTTGCGTCGAAGGCGAACAGATGGTCGTGCCGGACGGCCTCCGACGGTTCCGCCGCCAGTTGCCGGCGCACCTCCCGCGCTTCGGCCATCAGGGCGGCCGCCACCGCCTCCCCCTGCTTGCGCAGGACATGGCTGTCGGGGAAGGCGGTCAGGAACTCCAGATAGACCGCTTCGGCCATCGGAATGGCATCGGCACCGGTCATCGCTCGCGCGCAGGCAACGCCGATCCCGAACACGTCGCGGTAGCCATCGGCATACTGGGCGGCGATGCGGTCGCGCGAGCGCGCCGCGGCCATGGCGTTGCGCAGATCGACCGTCGCGGGGCCGGCCACGTCATGCTCGGCGGCACTGCCCAGCCCGCCGGGTGCGGCGAGACGGATCGCCTCATAGGCGGCTTCGGCGTCCTCCACGCCCAGGTCCTCCAGCACGGCGCGCAGCCTGTCACGGAGGGAATGGGTCGGCGGCATCTCCGCAGCACGGGCCAGCGGGGCGGTCAGAAGCAGGATTCCCAGGTTGGTGTTGCAGTTCACCGCCGCCCGCGTCGCCCGCACCGCCCGCAGGATGCGCTCCCCCACCGGCGCGCCGGGCCGGGCGATCTCCGGCGCCGCGACCTCCGCCGACAGCAGGAAGTCCGCCACCGTCATGCCGTGCCCGGCGGCATGCACATGGACGTTCCCCGGCTTCAACGCCATCACCTCCGCCCGGCAGACGGCCATGAACAGCTCCGCGATGCCGGAGGCCATCCCCGTCATCCCCCGAAGGACTGGTCGAGCATGCCCGACGCAAGCCGCCCGCCATGGAAGCTGCGGCCGGAGTCCAGCGCCGTTACCACCGCGCGGGCCGGCGCGAACAGCAGCGGGTCGATGGCGTAGAAGTCCTTGTTCACCGCCGCGAACACCTCGGCGAAGGGGCGCCCGTAGTCGCGCGACTCCGTGCTGGGCAGGCGCTGGGCCAGATCGGCGGCGGCATCGTCGGGGCCGGTGACGAACAGCTGCACGGTGCCGCCGAACAGGATGGCGTCGTTGGTCCGCCCCATCGCCTCCACGAAGCCCTTTCCCGGCGGCGGCAGCGGCGCCACGCCGATGCCGTCGACGACATCGTGCAGCGGAAAGCCCAGCGCATGCACCTTGTGCAGGGCAACCTCCAGCACGCGGGCGACGATCTGGACGGTGCCGGCGAGGCTCGCCGTCGGGGTCAGCACCAGGGTCAGCCGCTCCGCCGCCACCCCGCAATCGGCCGCGATCCGCTCCACCAGCGGAGCCGGCGGGACGGTGCCGCTTTCCAGGACCAGGACGGCATGGTCGCCGCTGTCCCGGTAACCGAGTTCGTCGAACAGCGTCTCCTTGCGGGCCAGGGCGCGGCCGGGGCCGGAGCCGAGCGCGAAGAAGGACCCGCCCTCGTCCTTGTGCGAAAGGCTCCACCCCGCATATTGGCTGCCCAGGCAGGCGAGCACCGGGTCGGTGCTGTGCACCGCCACCTGGAAGGGCCAGCGGTCGGACTGGGTGTCGGCCTGCAGCGTCACCCGGCCGAGACCGCCCATGCACAGCTCGGCGATGCGGCGTCCGGCCTCCAGCCCGCCGGGCCGGGCGATGCCGCCATCGACGACCGTGGCACCCGCCACCCGGCCGATGCCGATCCGCAATTGCGCCGCATCGGCGGCCAGGGCGGCGGCGAGCGGGGCGGAGAGGGCCGACAGGCTGGGGCGATCCTGCATCACGATGCCTTTCCGGCGATGGTCCGCGCCGCGTCCATGGCGTCCTGGAAGTCGAAGGCGACGGCGGCGCCGCCGGTCTGCATCCGCTCCAGCAGATGGTGCTGGACCTTGAACTTGACGTTGCCGATGGCGAGCGCGCCGATGCCGACGGCACCGGATGCAGTCGGCAAGGCAACGCCGTCATCCTGCACGCCCACGCCCTCCACCCCGGCCGGCGGCACGGCGTTGATGTCGGCCGCCACGCGCAGTCGCCCGGCCGCGCGCAGATCCTCGGCGGACAGCACGGTGATCCCGGCCTTGCCGCAGGCCAGCACGACCTCCGCCCGGTCCAGGAGGTCCGCCTTGCCGGCGCTCGCCGTATCGGCGCAGGAGAGCGTCACGCCGTAACGGCGCCCGAACTCCTCCGCCTTGCCCTGCACGGCCGACACGCCGCGGTGGCTGACCAGGGTGACGGTGCCGCCGGCCTGGGCGGCGATCAGGCCGGCGATGCCGCCGACCACGCCGGTCGCGCCATAGACCTGGACGTCCAGCCCGGTCAGGCCATTCAGCCCGGCCCGCCGCAGGGCGCGCTCCACCACCGCGACCATGGCGGCGGCGGTGGTGAAGGCGCCCGACGGGTCGGCGAAGACCGAGATCTGGAAGGGCGGGAACATCGCCTTGCGGGCCACGTCCAGCATGTCCAGCGCCATCGCCGCGTCGCGCCCGCCGATGAACAGGCCGGTGCGCGCCGCGTTCTTCGGATCGCGGGAGAACATGGCGTCCTGGGTCAGCGCTTCGACCTGCGCGGTCTCGATGCCGGTGTAGGGGACCACCGTGTCGATGCCGGCATCCACCGCCATGTTGACGTCGAACGGGCTGACATTGGCCAGCGGCGTAATCATGTGCAGCACGTAAGGGGCGACCATGCCTGCCTCCCTTCTGTCATTCACCTGTGTCATTCGCCGGCCGCCCGCCGGGCCGGGGCGGTGAACGCGTCTTCCACCGAGATGTTCTCCACCCGCGCGCCGACATTCCGGCCGCGGCAGACCATGACCTCCAGCGGCGATCCGGCCCAACGGCCGCGCATCTCGCCGGCCAGCCGCTCCGCCGAGGCCGCATCCCCGACGATGGCGAAGCAGGTCGGTCCCCAGGAACTCTGGCCGACGCCGGCGATGCCCTGCGCCTCCAGCCACGCCAGCGCCTCCGCCACCAGCGGGCTGGTGAAGCGCCCGCCCTGGGCCGGGGCGAAATGGTCGCCGACCGTGCGCTGAAGCTCGCCGACGGCCCGGCCGAACGCCTCCACGTCACGCTCCGCCAGGGCCGGAAGCGCCACCATCAGCATCAGCCGGCAGAGATGCGCCGCGGCATCCGGCGGAAAGGGCGGCAGCCGCCGGAACGCCTCCACCTCCGGCGCGCCGTGCAGCCCGTGCCCGCCGCGGTGGAGCAGCAGCAGGATGCGCCAGTCCTCCGGAAACTCGGCCCGCGCGATCAGCGGGGTGCGGCGTCCAGTCCGCCCCGGCCGCCGTCCAGCAGCACCCCGCCCTGCTCGAAGGCCGCCAGCCCGATGCCGGACCTTGCACCGCGCTCCAGCGCGCGGGCCAGATCGCGGGCGGCGGTGCGGCGCCCCTCCAGGCAGACCAGCGCCGCCGCGACGGCAAGGTCGGTCTGGGTGCCGGAGCCGAGCCCGACATGGGCCGGGATCGCCTCCTCCACCGTCACGGCGACGGCATCGGACAGCCCGGCCTCCCGCCCCAACCGTTCGATGCTGCGGCGGACGCGTTCGGCGGACGGGCCGCCGACGCTCAGCCTGTCGGCCGGGCGGACGCGCAGAGTGATTGCCGGCCGGTCGATGGCGATGCCGAGGCTGCCGAAGCGGCGCCCGAGCCCGCCATTGAGGTCGACGAAGCCGGCATGCAGCCGCGCGGGCGCATGGACCCGCACCTCCCCTATCCGATTGCGCTGGTGGCTCATCTGCATTCCCTTTGCGCGGGTCCCGGCACAATGTTAGCGTTACGAACAAAATTGTCCGTAGCGCGAACGAGTATCTGCGCGCAGTAACCCGAATGGGGTGCGGATTTCCGGGGAGGAAACTGGTCATGAACGGACCGAACGGCATGTCCGCGGCCGATCATGTCCAAGCATCGGGTGCGCCGTTTCAGGCACGATGCTTGGACGATTGCCGGCGAAGACGATTGCTCATCTGAAAACGACCGCATAGGCCGTCGGCAATAGTGCCGGCGGTCTATGCCGGCGACTGCTCGCACAGGTGATTTTTCCGCTCAGGCGATTTGGGGGGCCATGACCTTCCACCCCGAAACCCTCTGTCCGTTCTGCGGCCTGGGATGCGGCGACATCGGGATCGATCTGGACGATTCCGGCATCGCCCCCCGGCCCAGCGGCTGCCCGCAGGCCGACCGGCTGTTCCGCCGGTCCCTGGCGGTGGCGACCGATGCCCGCATGGCCGGCAGCCCGGTCCCCATCGACCAAGCCATCGCCGAGGCGGCGCGGATGCTGGGTGCTGCCCGCGCGCCGCTGGTCGCCGGGCTGGCCGCCGATGTGAAAGGCGTGCTGGCGGCATTGACGCTGGCCGCGCGCATCGGGGCGACGGTGGACCATGAACGCTCCGACGCCCTGTTCCGCAATCTGGCGGTCCTGCGGCGCTTCGGCTGGTCGGTCACCACGCTGGCGGAGCTGCGCAACCGCTGCGACCTCGTCCTGGTCGTCGGGCCGGATCCGGCCGCCGCCTTCCCGCGCCTGTGGGAGCGCTGGGTGGCGCCGGCACCGGCCTTCGTCCCCGGCGGCGGCCGGAGTGTCGTCTTCCTGGGTGGGGAGCCGCTGCCCGAGACCGTGCAGTGCCTTGCCGGCCAGATCGAGACGCGGGGGATGGAATGCGAGATGCAGCCCGACCTCGCCACCCTGGTCACCCGGCTGAGGACGGCATTGGCCGGCCGGGGAGCGGCGGAGGACCCCCGGATGGCGGAGCTGGCGGCCCGGCTGCGGGCGGCGCGCTATGCGGTGGTGGTGTGGGCGGCGGGCCTGTTCGACGGGCCGCAGCCGGACCTGATCGTCGAGGCGCTGGTCCGTCTGGTCCGCACCGTGGACGGCACGATGCGTTGCGCCGGCCTGCCGCTGTCCGGCGCCGACAACCTGATCGGCGCCAACCAGGCCTGTACATGGCGCACCGGCTTTCCCCTGCGCACCGGCTTCCAGGCGGGCGCGCCCTTCCACGATCCCGACAGGTTCGACTGGCGGGAACGGCTGCGCGATGCCGACGTGACGCTGTGGATTTCCGCCTTTCGGCCGGAAGGGCCGGAGATCGGGAGCGGCGGCGCCGTCATCATGCTGGCGCCGCCGGAAACGGCCGTGACGCCCGAACCGGCGCTGTTCATCCCGGTGGGAACGCCGGGCATCGACCATGCCGGCGACGTGTTCCGCGCCGACAGCGTGGTGGCGCTGCATGCCGGCGCGCTGGTCGACCGCGGCCTGCCCAGCGTCGCCGCGGTAATCGGCCGGATGCTGGCGGCGCTGGAGCAACCCGCCGAAACCCAGGAGGCTGCCGGATGCTGACGAAGCTTGCCGGCGGGCGCCTGTTCGACCCGGCCAACGGCCGGCAGGGCGAGGTCGCCGACCTCTGGCTGCGCGACGACCGCATCGTCGCCGATCCGGGACCGGGGGCCACGCCCGACGCCACCTATGACCTGACCGGCAAGCTTGTGATGGCCGGCGCCATCGACATCCACAGCCACATCGCCGGCGGCAAGGTCAACCTCGCCCGCCTGCTGATGGGGGAGGAGCACGAGCACCACCGCTTCGCCGGCAGCGCTTGCGGCTGCGGCGGCGGAAGCGGGCTCGCCACCCCCTCCACCCACACCACCGGCGCACGCTACATTGAGATGGGCTTCACCGCCGCCTTCGAGCCGGCGATGCTGGGCTCCAACGCCCGGCATGCGCATATGGAAATGGGCGACATCCCCTATATCGACACCGGCGGCTATCTGGTGCTGGGCAGCGACGATTTCCTGCTGGACCTGATCGCCACCAACGCCGGGCAGGCCGCGATCAACGACTATGTCGCCTGGATGCTGACGGCGACCCAGAGCCTCGCCGTCAAGGTGGTCAATCCCGGCGGCATCAACGCCTTCAAGTTCAACGCCCGCAGCCTCGACCTGGACGAGCCCGGACCCTATTACGGCGTCACCCCGCGCAGCGTCCTGACCGTGCTGGCCCGCGCGGTGTACGAGCTGGGGCTGCCCCACCCGCTGCATGTCCATGGCTGCAACCTGGGCGTTCCCGGCAATGTCGCGACGACGCTGGACACCATCCAGGCGGCGTCGGGCCTGCCGATGCACATGACGCACATCCAGTTCCACAGCTATGACACGGAGGGCGACCGCAAATTCTCCTCCGGCGCCGCGGCGCTGGCGGAGGCGGTGAACCGGACGCCGACCCTGTCGGTGGACATCGGACAGGTGATGTTCGGGCAGACGGTGACCGCGTCGGCCGACACCATGGCGCAGCGCCACACCGCCCCGCTGGCCCACCCGCGCAAATGGCTGGCGATGGACATCGAATGCGACGCCGGCTGCGGCGTGGTGCCGTTCCGCTATCGCGACAATTCCTATGTCAACGCGCTGCAATGGGCCATCGGGCTGGAGCTTTTCCTGCTGCTGGACGATCCCTGGCGGGTGTTCCTGACCACCGACCATCCCAACGGCGCGCCCTTCACCTTCTATCCGGAGTTGATCCGGCTGCTGATGGACCGCGACTACCGGCTGGCAAAGCTGGCGGAAATCCATCCCGACGCGCCGGCCCACACCACGCTGGGCTCGATCACCCGCGAATACACGCTGGCCGAGATCGCCGTCATGACCCGCGCGGCGCCGGCCCGCATCCTGGGCCTTGCCGACCGCGGCCATCTGGCGCCCGGCGCCTCGGCCGATGTCACCATCTACACCGACCGGCCCGACCGCCGCGCCATGTTCGAGCGGCCCGACCTGGTCTTCAAGAGCGGCCGGCTGGTGGTGCGCGACGGCGCGCTGGTGGCGATGGCGCAGGGCTGCACACATGTCGTCCGCCCCGGTTTCGACGACCTGATCGAGCGCCGCATCGCCCGCCATTTCGACGAGCGCCTCGGCTTGCCCATCAAGCATTTCCGCATCCGCGACGAGGAGATCCGCCACGGCGCCGGCCCCGTCCTCCATCCCTGTCGGCGGCGGGAGGTGCCGTGATGGCGGAGCTGCGGATCAACGGCGTGCGCATCGAGGATACCTTCGCCGAGGCCTTCCCGATGACCTACACGCGGCTGGTCGTCACCGCCGACACCCCCGCCTGGGTCGATGCGGCGACCGCCAGCCTGACCGGCTTCGCCACCTCCGTCATCGGCTGCGGCTGCGAGGCGGCGGTGGAGCGGTTGCTGACGCCGGAGGAGACGCCGGACAGCCGCCCGGGGGCGGCGGTGATGATCTTCGGCATGTCCAGCGGCGACCTCGCCAAGCATGTGGTCAACCGGGTCGGGCAATGCGTCATGACCTCGCCGGGGTCGGCCTGCTATGCCGGGCTCCTCGACGGCGCCAAGCGCATCCCGCTCGGCGGCGGGCTGCGCTATTTCGGCGACGGGCACCAGATCGCCAAGAAGTTCGGCGACCGCCGCTTCTGGCGCCTGCCGGTGATGGACGGGGAGTTCGTCTGCGAGGACAGCGTCGCGGTGGGCAAGGGCATCGGCGGCGGCAATTTCCTGATCCTGGCCGCCAGTCACCGCCAGTGCCTTGCCGCGGCGGAGGCGGCGGTGGCGGCGATCCGGCCGCTGCCCGGCATCATCCTGCCCTTCCCCGGCGGGGTGGTCCGGTCGGGCTCCAAGGTCGGGTCGAAATACAAGGCGCTGATCGCCTCCACCAACACCCGCTTCTGCCCGACCCTGCGGGCGGTGGAGCCCGAGACGCTGCTGTCGCCCGATGTCGAGGCGGTGCTGGAACTGGTGCTGGACGGCACCGACGAGGCCGCCATCCGCACCGGCATGCGGGCCGGCATCACCGCTGCAACAGGCGGCGGTACAGCGGCCGGGGTGATTGCGATCACCGCCGGCAATTACGGCGGCAAGCTCGGCCCGCATCACTTCCATTTGCACGAGGTGATGGCATGAGCGGCCTGTCCCTGACCTTTTGCGGCGACGCCGGCATGACAGTGGACATGTCGGCACTGCTGCCGGAGCGGCTGGCCGGGCTGACGGCGGATGCCGTCGCGCGGATGACGCTGCCCTGCGGCGGCGGGTCGGCGCGGCTGGGCGACCTTTTCGAGCTGTCGGCCGGCGACGCGGCGGAGGGACTGCTGATCCGGCCGGGCGGCGCAATCCTGCACCGGGTCGGCGCCGGCATGGCCTCTGGCCGCATCCTGGTTGCGGGCGACGCCGGCAACCATGCCGGTGCAGGCATGGCCGGCGGCCTGCTGCGCATCGACGGCAGTGCCGGCGACAGCCTGGGCGGGGTGCTGCCCGGCCTTCCCCTGGGAATGCGCGGCGGGCTGATCGGCGTCGGCGGCGATGCCGGGGACCGGGCGGGCGAGCGGATGCGGCGCGGGATCGTCGTCGTCGATGGCCGAGCCGGCGCCTATGCCGCCGCCTTCATGGTCGCCGGCACGCTGGCCGTCGGCGGCGGCTGTGGTCCGCATCCGGGCTTCGGCATGCGGCGCGGCACGCTGCTGGTCGGCCGGCCACAGGATGCGGCGCCGGAGGGCTTCGCCGACGGCGGCACGCGGGACTGGCTGTTCCTGCACCTGCTGCGCCGCGCGCTGGAGGGCACCGGAAGCTGGTTCGAGCGCGCGGGCGCCACTCGCGCCCATCGCTTCATCGGCGATCTTGCGGAAGGAGGGCGAGGTGAGATTCTGGCCGTTGTCTAGGCGACGCACCGACTTATCGAAAGCCGGAAGGCGAAGGCGCTCCATTGCCGCCCTGCCGCTCGCGGCACTTCTGTTTACGGCGCCGGCAGGGGTGGCCTCGGCCCAGGATGCCGGCGGGCAGGCGATCCTGATCGGCTATCTCGGCCTGCAGGAGGACCCGCGCACGCCGGCCAGCTTCCTGGAACCGGTGGCGACCGACGAGGGACTGCAGGGCGCCCGGCTGGCGCTGGCCGACAACAACTCCACCGGCATGTTCATGAACCAGAGCTTCCGGCTGGTGGAGCAGGTGCTGCCCCAGGACGGCGACCTCGCCGCCGGGTTGAAGGCGCTGGCGGACGAGGGCGTGCGCTTCGTCGTCGCCGATCTGCCCGGCGATGCGCTGATCCAGGTCGCCGAAAGGCCGGAGGCGCGGTCGATGCTGCTGTTCAATGCCCGAGCACCCGACGACGCGCTGCGCAACGAGCAGTGCCGGGCCAACATCCTGCACACCGCCCCCAGCCGGCGCATGCTGGCCGACGCGCTGGCGCAATATCTCGCCTGGAAAAAATGGACGGGCTGGAGCCTGCTGGTCGGCCGCGATCCCGGCGACGCGCTCTATGCCGACGCGGTGCGCCGCGCCGCCAAGCGTTTCGGCGGCCGGATCGTCGCCGAGAAGGGCTGGACCTTCGACACCGGCAACCGCCGCACCGACACCGGCGTCACCACCATCCAGTCCGACATCCCGCTCGCAACCCAGGGACCGGATTACGACGTGCTGGTCGTCGCCGACGAGGCGGGGAATTTCGGCGATTACCTCGATGGCCGCACCTGGCATCCCCGCCCGGTGGCCGGCACCCAGGGGCTGACCGCCACCGGCTGGTCGCGGGTGAACGAGCAGTGGGGCGGCACCCAGTTGCAAAGCCGGTTCGAGAAGCTGGCCGACCGCTGGATGCTGCCGCGCGACTATGCCGCCTGGCTGGCGGTGCGCAGCGTGGGAGAGGCGGCGACCCGCACCGGCGCCACCGGCTTCGACGACCTCGCCGCCTATCTGCGCAGCCCCGACTTCGAACTGGCCGGCTTCAAGGGCGAAGCCCTGTCCTTCCGCAAATGGGACGGCCAGATGCGCCAGCCCATCCTGATCGCCGGGCCGCGCATGCTGGTCTCGGTGTCGCCCCAGGAGGGTTTCCTGCACCCCGTGACGCCTCTCGACACGCTCGGCGACGACGCGCCGGAAAGCAAATGCCGCTTCAACCGATGAAAAGGCGGACCATCCCATGCGCTCCTTACTGTGCACCATGCTGTTCCTCGCCGTCCCGGCCATGATCGCCGAGCCGGTGCTGGCCGAAACCATCTTCGTGTCCAACGAGAAGGACAACCAGATCGCCGTCGTGGACGGTGACAGCCTGCAGATCACCAACAAGATCAAGGTCGGCCGCCGCCCACGCGGCATCACGCTGAGCGGCGACGGAACGCAGCTCTATGTCTGCGCCGGCGACGACAACCGTGTCGACGTGGTGGACATCGCCAGCGGCAAGGTGGTCCATTCCCTGCCCTCCGGTCCCGATCCGGAGCTGTTCGTCCTCTCTCCCGACGGCAACCGGCTGTATGTCGCCAACGAGGACGACAACATGGTGACCATCATCGACATCCCCAGCCGCAAGGCGATCGGCAACATCCAGGTCGGGGTGGAGCCGGAAGGGATGGGCATCAGCCCCGATGGCAAGATCCTGGTCAACACGTCCGAAACCACCAATATGGCGCATTTCATCGACACCGAGAAACGGGCCGTCGTCGGCAATGTGCTGGTCGACAGCCGGCCACGGGTCGCCCGCTTCAGCGATGACGGCAAGCATGTCTGGGTGTCCAGCGAGATCGGCGGCACCGTCAGCGTCATCGACGCAAACACCCGCAAGATGGTGAAGAAGATCCGATTCGAGGTCACCGGCGTCCGGCGCGAGGCCATCCAGGCGGTCGGCATCCAGATGACCCGCGACGGCAAGCGCGCCTTCGTAGCGCTCGGCCCCGCCAACCGGATCGCCGAGATCGACACCGAGAGCTTCGAGGTGAAGCGCTATTTCCTGGTCGGACAGCGGGTCTGGAACCTCGCCTTCTCGCCCGACGAGAAGCGGCTCTACACCACCAACGGCATCAGCAACGACCTGTCGGTGATCGATTTGGAGCGCAACAAGGTCATCAAGAGCATTCCCGTCGGCGGTGCGCCCTGGGAGTCGTGGTCAAGCCGTGACGGGTGACGGCATCGCGGAACCCGTGACCGCAGCGCCCGGTTGAGGGGAAAGGCCGGGTGCGGCGGCGGCTGTCGGCGACGGCCCGGCTCCTAGGGAGGTGTAATCATGACAATGAAGCTCTCCAACGATCCGCTCCGTGCCCTGGCCTGTGCTGCGGTCGTCGGTGCCGGAATCCTCGGCATGGCGGCCATGGCCCCGCCGGCTTCCGCCCAATCCACCACCGGCACTAGCAGCCAGAACGCCCCGGCGGCCACCGAGGGGCAATTGCCGTCGGATTCCCTGCCCGGTCAGCGCCAGGGCGCCATCGGCGGCGCTCCGGTGCCTCAGGGCAGTTCCGGCACGTCAAGCGGTTCTACCAGCGGCACTGCCACCGGCTCGACCACCGGGGGCGGCAGCGCGGCGCCGACAGGTCAGTTGCCCGACACGTCGCTGCAGCAGCAGCGGCAGGGCACCATCGGCGGTGACCCGGTGACGCAGGGCGGCTCGGGCGGGGCGACCGGTTCGACGAACAAGCAAGGACAGCAGTGACGCCATCCCGCAGTTCGATCGCAGCCGCCGCAAAGATGGGGTAAAAACCGCCGAACGGTCATGCCATCACAGTCGATGCTGGTATGATGCGAAGACGGCGGCTGCGATTTCAAGGTACTCCGGACCCCTTTTGTGAGTTTGTTGTACTAACAAACAAACTGGCATAATGCCCACCGTGACCGACGCCGTGCCCTCCGGCAATCCAGACGCCGCGTTACCGGTGACCATACTGGATCGGGCTGGCCGGCGTGACCGCATGACTGCGGCGGTCCTCCAATGATTTTCAAAAACATGGGAGAAAACGGCGATGGGCATGTGGCAGGGGTCATCCCCGAAAATCAATCGCGTGCTGGTGGGCGAGTCGCTGGTCGGCGACGGGAACGAGGTCGCCCACATCGACCTGATCATGGGGCCGCGGGGCAGTGCCGCGGAAACCGCCTTCTGCAACGCGCTGACCAACAACAAGGACGGCTTCACCAGCCTGCTGGCGGTCATCGCCCCCAACCTGCAGTGCAAGCCCTCGACCATCCTGTTCAACAAGGTCACGATCAAGGGTGCCGAACAGGCGGTCCAGATGTTCGGCCCGGCCCAGCACGGCGTCGCCAAGGCGGTCGCCGACTGCGTGGCCGAGGGCACCATCCCGCAGGACGAGATCGACAACATCTTCATCTGCGTCGGCGTGTTCATCCATTGGGAGGCCAAGGACAACGCCAAGATTCAGGACTACAATTACCGCGCCACCAAGGAAGCCATCGAGCGCGCGGTATCCGGCTATCCGACCGCCAAGGATCTGCTGAACCAGAAGGACATCGCGAAGCATCCGTTCGCCGCCTGAGTTCTCACCAGGACTCCTTCGGCGTGAAAGCCCCCTCCCCCGTGGGAGGGGGCTTTTGCGATGGGGACTCGTGGCGGCCGCCTTGCTTGGGCTGAGCAGCGACAAAGGACCGAATACCTTCTGCCGTCGAACCATTCCGCTTCCTTCCATGCGCGGAAGATTTCGACCGGGCGCCGATGGCGGACTTGCGGGAATTTCTCCTCAAATAAAAAGCCAATGCGATGTTGCGCCAGATCAGCGCCTAACAGGTTGATTTATTCCAATTCCAATGAAGTTCCGCCGCGCGGTTCATTTCGCATCGCACAAAGAACTAGCCTAAATTCTCACTTCGCTATCCGTTCGGGTGATGGTCGTCCTGGGACATCACCGGTACCATTTCCTAATGGGCCTCATGGCAATCATGCCGATCTGCCCATTCCAGCGGAGGAAACGGACATGAAGACCTGGCGCAAGCCGACGACCGCCGAAATCCGGGTCGGCACGGAGATCAACGCCTACGCCTGCGCCGGCCTGTAACCGGCGCAGCACCTTCCCACCCAAAACAAGCGTTTGCTTCGGCCACTCAGGCCGGCTGCGGCTCGAAATGGGCGAAGAATTGCCCGGTGCCGTCCGGCGCGCTGGCGTCGTAATGCAGCGCGCAGAGCCGCAGCCGACCGGCATCGCCCAGTTCCGGCCCGGCCAGCATGCTGTGGAAGCTCTCGCCGCCGAGCAGCCGATGGGCGGTGGTCAGGTACAGGCGGGAAAGCCTGCGGTCGCGCATCATGGTGTCGAGCATGCGCGGCCCCGTCAGCAGATAGACGCTGCGCAATCCCCGCCGCCCCAACTCTTCGACCAGCGGCCCGCCCTCCACCGACGCTCCCGAACCGGCGACCAGCACCTCATGGCCGGCGGCGCGCCAGTGCGCGACACGTTCGGCCGGCGCCGCAGCACCCGTGGCGATGAGCACGCGCTGACTATGGCGGGCCGGCGAGTCCGGCATCGGGAAGTCCAGGCTGGCGCTGGCGACGACCAGGGCCGGCTGCGGGGGCAAGCCGTTGTCTATCCGCCATCGGGCGAGGTCGCGCGCCGCCTCCTGCGTCCCCACCTGCAGAACATCGTCCAGCCGTCCGGCCGCCAGATCGCGCAGGTAGCCCCCATGGGTAACGAAGCAGTCCGCCTGCGCCTGGAGTTCCTGGAACAGGCGGAAATCGTTGCCGCTGACCAGCCCGGCGGGCAGGCGGCTCTCCCCGGTGGCGGGATCGCGCAGGGCGATGCGCCCGTCCAGGCTGGCGACGAAGCTGGCATAGACGAAGGGCGCTCCGGCACTCCCGCGCTCATGCAGACGATGGGCGAGATAGGCGCCGCCGATTGCGACTTCTTCGGGCGGACCGGGGAACAGCCGGAGCATGCGGGCGGTCATTGCGGCCCCCGCGATGCGGCGGCCTCGACGCGGCCGAGGAAATCCGCCGCCAGCGCGTCGGCGATGTCGGCGTCGCTGACCGACTGCAGCCCCTGCCATGCCGGCATCGAGTTCACCTCCAGAACCAGCCACTGCCCATCGTCACCGGGGGCGGAAATCAGGTCGACCCCGGAATAGCCGGCACCGACCGCCGCGGCGGCGCGCACCGCCAGATCGGCCACCGCACCCTCCGGCGCCAGGGCTTCGCAGCGCCCACCCTGACGGACGTTGGTGATCCAGCTGCGGCCGTGGCGGATCATCGCCGCCACCGCGCGCCCTCCCACAACGAAGACCCGGCAGTCGCGCCACTCGCCCTCTCGGCGCGGCGGCACGAAGGGCTGCAGGTAATAGACGCCGGCTACCGCTTCCGGCTCCGGCACGTCGTCCGGACGTGGCAGGCGGCGCAGGCCGCGGCCCTGGGCGCCGAACAGCGGCTTCAGCACGCAGTCGGGCCATGCCCCCGCCACCGCGCGTGCCGTCGCGGCATCCTGCACGGCGACGGAAGGCGGCGTCGGCAACCCGGCCTGGGCCAGCAGGAAGCTGGTCATGCTCTTGTCCACGCACGCCTCGATGGCGCGGGCGGAGTTGTAGACCGGCACCCCCAGCCGGTCGAGCGCATGCAGCACCCCCAGCCGCAGCGTCACCTGTTCGAAGCTGCCCTGCCCGACCACCCGCACGAAGGCCCCCGCCGGCAGCACATCGCCGAATCCCGGCAGCAGCAGACCCGTCGCCGTCCGCCCGACGGCGAAGCCGCAGGCGCTCAGCGGCACGCGGCGGCATTCGACGCCGCGGCGCATCATCGCCTGCTCCAGCCTTGCAGCGTGCCAGTCGGCGCCATCGGTGAACAGGGCGACCGCACCGCTCATGCAGCCTCCGCCAGGGCATGAGTCCGGAGGAGTTCCCGCGCGCGGCGCGCGGCGAGGCGGCGGGCCTCCACCACATCGGCCGCATCGGCCAGAACGGTGCAGAGCGGCGATCCCGCCGGCATGTGGACCGGCTTGCGGGGGCGGTCGGCGGTCCAGTCCGGCCAGCGCACCTGACCGCCCAGCCGGACCGGTGTCCTCGCATAGACGACCAGGGCGGCGCGGCAGCCGGGCAGCGCCGGCAGAGCCTGCGGCAACTCCCCGGCGCAGGCGGCCATGTGCAAGCCCAGCAGGCCGGGCATCGGCGGACGATCGAACAGGTCGAGCGTCGCCCCCGGGCGGGGGTTGATTTCCAGCAGCCGCCAGCCCTCCCGTCCGGCCAGGAAATCGGCGCTGTTGAGCCCGACCAGCCCGACCTGCGCGGTGATCCGCGAGGCGGCGTCGATCATAGCCGCGGCAACCCCCTCGTGCGCCAGCGGCACAGGCAGCGGACCGACCGCACCGCCATAGCGATAGGGCCGGCGGGGTGCCGGATCCACCCATTGCCGGCTGAACCCCAGCGGCACCACACGTCGGCCATCTGCCAGGAACAGCAGGGATACCGGCCGTCCCGCTACATGGCGTTGCAAGTAACATCGGGCTGGCACGCGCCGACCGGCCTGCCGGATGTGGCCGCCGCCGCTGGCACCGGCGCGCTTCATCAGCCATCGACCGCCATCGTCCGGCGGCGAGGTGACGATCTCCGGATGCGGAATGCCGAGGCGGGCGAGCAGAGCGGCGAAGGCGAACGGGTCCTTCAGCCTCGCCACCGTCGCCGCGGCGTTGCCGGCGACCGGCCGGTCGCGCTCCAGCGCCGCCAGCAGCTCCGGCCTGTCCTCGAACCCGGCGCCATAGACCAGCGGCACCCCGCGCAGATCGGGCGCCGCCAGGGCGTGCCGCAGCGCCGGTCCGGGAAGCCGCAGCCGCCGGGACGCCAGGGCAAGGCAGCGGTCCGCCATCGCCGCGGTGTCGGCATCGGCAAACAGATCGAGGGTCATGGCGGCCAGCCCGCTGCGGCGCGCACTGGCCGCCAGGGCGCGCGCCGACAGGGCCACCAGCAGGACGTCACTCTTCGGGAGTATGGTCGGGGTCAAGCTCGCGTCCCGGCGCGAAAGCGCCTTGAACATTCATCCGCAATCCCAACAATTATGCGGCGAAGCCATCTTTGCAATCACCCTTCCGAACAACGGCGCGTGCCGCGCATCCCGCCCCATCCGGGTGAGGACGGGGCTGCGGCCTGGGGGAAGACAGGATGTTCGAGGCCGTGGTTCTTCCGGAATCTCCGTCCGCTCCCGCAACCCACGGATCCGCGGCCCCGGCCGTGGCCGCCCTTGCCGTGGAGGACCTCAGCCACAGCTTCGGCCGGCGCGTGGCGCTGGACCATGTGTCCTTCACCGTGCCGCCGGCCGGCTTCACCATGCTGCTGGGGCTGAACGGTGCGGGAAAGACCACGCTGTTCTCGCTCATCACCCGGCTCTATTCCAGCCGCAGCGGCGACATCCGCATCTTCGGCTTCGACCTGCGGCGCCAGCCGACCCGCGCGCTGGCGCGCATCGGCGTGGTGTTCCAGCAGCCGACGCTCGACCTCGATCTCACCGTCCGGCAGAACCTGCGCTACCATGGCGGCCTGCACGGCATGCCGCCGTCCGACTGCGAAGCCCGCGCACGGGAGGAGCTGGCGCGCATCGGGCTTGCCGACCGTGCCGACGACAAGGTCCGCGCCCTGTCCGGCGGGCAGCGCCGCCGGGTGGAGATCGCCCGCGCCCTGCTGCACCGCCCGAGCCTGCTGCTTCTCGACGAGCCGACGGTCGGGCTCGACGTGGACTCCCGCCGCCACATCCTCGCCCATGTCCGCGCGCTCTGCCGCGACCAGGGGCTGGCGGTGCTGTGGGCCACCCACCTGATGGACGAGGCGGCGGACGAGGACTCCGTCGTCCTGCTGCACCAGGGCCGCCTGCGCGCCTCCGGCAGCGTCCGCGCGGTCTGCACCGACACCGGCACCAGCGCCCTGACCGCCGCCTTCGCCGCCCTGACCGCCGGGGAGCGCGGGCCATGAACACCGCCACCTACTGGTACTGCCTGCGCAGCATCATCGTGCGCGAGGGGCTGCGCTTCCTGCACCAGCGCGAGCGCTTCTTCGCGGCACTGGTCCGGCCGCTGGTGTGGCTGGCGATCTTCGCCGTCGGCTTCCGCGCCGTGCTGGGTGTGTCGATCATCCCGCCCTACGAGACCTACATCCTCTATGACGAGTATGTCGTGCCCGGCCTGGTCGCAATGATCCAGCTGTTCAACGGCATGCAGAACTCCCTGTCGATGGTCTATGACCGCGAGATGGGCAGCATGCGGACGCTGCTGGTCAGCCCGCTGCCGCGCTGGTACCTGCTGGTCGCCAAGCTGCTGGCCGGGGTCGCGGTGTCGATCGTGCAGGTCTATGTCTTCCTCGGCATCGCATGGCTGTGGGGGGTGGAGCCGCCGCCGCTGGGCTATCTCACCGTCCTTCCGGCGCTGGTGCTGAGCGGTCTGATGCTGGGGGCGCTGGGCCTGCTCCTGTCGTCCTTCGTCAAGCAGCTGGAGAATTTCGCCGGGGTGATGAACTTCGTCATCTTCCCGATGTTCTTCGCCTCCTCCGCCCTCTACCCGCTCTGGCGCATCCGGGAGGGCAGCCCGACCCTGTACCTGATCGCCGCCTACAACCCCTTCACCCAGGCCGTGGAGCTGATCCGCTTCAGTTTGTATCTCCGAGTCGACGTCACCGCCCTGCTGTGGGTCGCCGGCTGCCTTGCGCTGTTCCTCGGCGCCGCGGTGCTGGCCTATGACCCCGGCCGCGGATTCTGGGCCAGACGGGGCGGACCCGCGGAACAGGCCTGATCGCGCGAGCGCAAGCTTGGCGATTTGATCTATTCGGATTACCACCTTTTAGTCGATCTACCCACTATTTCGCTTCGTTCAAAAACTTTCGAACGGCAGCGGAAAATAATCTTCACAGCCTATCTTTATTTGAGCAGACTGACTGTCAGCATCACCAACATAATGCGGGGCAGTTTAGAACCCCGCCAAGAGCCGTGCTCCGGCACCCGCTTCCGGCACGCCTGCCGATGCCGGACGCAATGGGATTCGGGAATTCTTGGGATTCGGGATTTCGGGTGCCGATGCACCCCCGACGCCGCCTGATCGACATCACGCGCCACCGACGGAGGGAGACCGCCCTCTTCAGAAGACCGCTTCACCGACACCGCCGCCTGTCGCCGCACAGTCCCCGGGACCACCCCTTAAAAAAACGGGAGGAAACAGATGAACCCCTTTGTGCGCTGTCTGCTCGTCACCGCCGCGATCCAGGCGGCCACCGCCACGGTCGCCTATGCCAACGAAGACACGCTGAAGAACCAGAAGGATCCGGCAAACTGGGCGATGCAGCTCGGCAACTATGCCGGCCAGCGCTACAGCACGCTCGACCAGATCACCCGCGACAACGTGAAGAACCTGCGCCCCGTCTGGCAGTTCTCGACCGGCGTCCTGCGCGGGCACGAGGGCGGCCCCGTGGTGATCGGCGACACGATGTACATATCGACGCCCTTCCCCAACATCGTCTATGCGCTGGACCTGAACGACAACGGCCGCGTCAAGTGGAAGTATGAACCCAAGCAGGACTCGGCCGTCATCCCGGTGATGTGCTGCGACACCGTCACCCGCGGCGTCGCGGTGGCCGGCAACAAGGTCTTCCTGGGTCAGGCCGACAACACGCTGGTGGCGCTGGACGCGCAGACCGGCAAGATGCTGTGGTCGGCCAAGAACGGCGACGCCAGCAAGGGCGAGACGCTGACCGCCTCCCCGCTGGTGGTCAAGGACAAGGTCTATGTCGGCATCAGCGGCGGCGAGTTCGGCGTGCGCGGCCATCTGACCGCCTACGACATCAACAGCGGCAAGATGGTCTGGCGGGCCTTTTCGACCGGGTCCGACAAGGACGTGATGATCGACCCGCAGAAGACGCTGATGATGGGCAAGCCGATCGGCGAGCCCGACCTCGGCATCAAGACCTGGCCGGCGGACCAGTGGAAGATCGGCGGCGGCACCACCTGGGGCTGGTACACCTACGACCCCGACCTGAACCTGATCTATTACGGCACCGGCAACCCCGGCACCTGGAACCCGGCGCAGCGCGCCGTCAACAACGACCGGGCCAAGAGCGACAACAAATGGTCGATGACCATCTTCGCCCGCGATGCCGACACCGGGCAGGCGAAATGGGTGTTCCAGAAGACGCCGTTCGACGAGTGGGACTATGACGGCGTGAACGAGAACATCCTGGCCGACATCAACATCGGCGGCCAGCAGCGCAAGGTCCTGGTCAACATGGACCGCAACGGCTTCGGCTACACGCTCGACCGCAACACCGGCGAGCTGCTTGTCGCGAAGAAGTTCGACCCGACCGTCAACTGGGCGACCGAGATCGACATGGCGACCGGCCGGCCCAAGGTCGTCGACAAGTACAGCACCTTCGCCCAGGGCGAGGACCACAACTCCACCGGCATCTGCCCGGCGGCGCTGGGATCGAAGGACCAGCAGCCGGCCTCCTACTCCCCGGACAGCGGCCTGCTCTATGTGCCGACCAACCACATCTGCATGGATTACGAGCCGTTCAAGGTGGAGTATTCGGCCGGACAGCCCTATGTCGGCGCGACGCTCAGCATGTATCCGGCGCCGAATTCACACGGCGGCATGGGCAACTTCATCGCCTGGGATCCGGCGGCCGGCAAGATCGTCTGGTCGAAGCCGGAACGCTTCGCGGTGTGGAGCGGCGCCCTGACGACCAAGGGCGGCGTCGGCTTCTACGGGACGCTGGAAGGCTATCTGAAGGCCTTCGACCTGCGTGACGGCAAGGATCTTTACAACTTCAAGACGTCGTCCGGCATCATCGGCAACGTCAACACCTACACGCACAAGGGCAAGCAGTACATCGCCGTGCTGTCGGGCGTCGGCGGCTGGGCCGGCATCGGGCTGGCCGCCGGGCTGACCGGCGAACAGGAAGGCCTGGGTGCGGTGGGCGCACACAAGTCGCTGGGCGAATACACCCAGCTGGGCGGGACGCTGACAGTCTTCGCCCTTCCGGACAACCAGTAACCCGGCAAGGCTTGTCGCCGTCCAGAGTTCGGGGCGGCGACGAGCCCCTTTTCACGCTGATGGCAAGACACGAACAAAGGCAGTGGGGAGAGACAGTGACATGCCCAAATACCTGATCGGGCTGTGCGCCGCTCTTGGGTTCACCGTGACGGTGGCCCTCGGCAGCGCGTTCGGCCAGCAGGATGCCGCACAGAAGCCCGCGCAAGTCCAGCCGACACAAAGCCAGACGGCGCAAACCCCATCGGGAGGGGGCGCACCGCAGGAAGCGAAGGTCGCCGAACCGGAAGAGCTGGTGAACGACGAAGGGGTGCCGCTCTATGCGGTGCGGGACGGCAAGGTCGACCAGGGAACTTACAACGGCTACCGGCGCTACGCCTCGTCCTGCCATGTCTGCCATGGGCCGGACGGGCTGGGATCGACCTTCGCGCCGGCCCTGACCGATTCGCTGAAGCGGATGGATTATTGGCAGTTCACCGATGTGGTGACCAACGGCCGGACCAACATGGGCGCCACCGGCGACCGGGTGATGCCGACCTTCGGCACCGACCCCAACGTGATGACGAATCTCGCCGACATCTACCGGTATCTGAAGGCCCGCTCCGACGAGAAGATCGGCCGCGGCCGGCCCGAGCGCTTCAAGTCGGCATCGTGAGTACGGCATGATCTGCCGGCCCGTCCTTTCCCTGGCGGTGGCCGTCGCGCTCTGTGCGGCGGCCACCGCCGGCCGGTCCGCCCATGCGGCGGAAGGCATCCCGACGGAGGTGCTGCGCGTCTGCGCGGACGCCAGCCTGCTTCCCTTCTCCAACGACCGGCAGGAAGGCTTCGAGAACCGCATCGCCAAGCTGATCGCCGACGAGCTGAAGGTTCCGCTGACCTTCACCTGGTGGCCACAGACCATCGGCTTCGTCCGCAACACGCTGCGCACCCGGCAATGCGACCTGGTGATGGGGACGGCGGTCGGCGAAGAGCTGATGCAGAACACCAACCCCTATTACCGGTCCACCTATGCGCTGGTCTACCGCAAGGATTCCGGGATCACCGCGAAGACGCTTGCCGATCCGTCGCTGCAGGGGGCCCGCATCGGCGTGGTCGCCCGCACGCCGCCGTCGGCGGTGATGCTCCGCCACGGGCTGACCAACCTGGAGCCCTACCAGCTCGACACCGACACGCGCGCCCACCATCCGGCCCAGCAGGCGGTGAAGGATGTCGCCGCGGCCCGCACCGACGCCGCCATCGTCTGGGGTCCCATCGCCGGCTATTTCGCCGCCCGGCAGTCCGTGCCGCTGGAGGTCGTGCCGCTGAGGGACGAACCGGGCGCCTCGCCCTTCCAATACATGATCTCCATGGGCATCCGCCCGGACGAGCCGGACTGGCGCCACTGGCTGAACGATTTCATCGTCCGCCGCCAGGACGACATCGACCGCATTCTGGCCGAATACCATGTCCCGCTCGCCAACGCCGACGGGTCGATCCGGGCGGCGGCGAATGGGGCAACTGTGCCGGAACCGGACGGCTACCGCATGGGCGACTACCGCTCTCCCACCCCGCCCACCCTGCGCGGTGCGGAGACGGTCGGGCCGGAGGAGGTCGGACGGCTGGCCAAGGCCGGGGCGGTCCTGATCGACGTGCTGCCAACCCCGCCGAAGCCGGACGGGCTGGCGCCCGGCAGCCGCTGGGTCCCGCCGCCCCATCGCAGCCTTCCCGGCGCCCACTGGCTGCCGAATGTCGGCTATGGCGCGCCGTCCGCCGATCAGGAGGCCTATTTCCGCAACAGCCTGGAGGCGCTGACCGCCGGCGACCGCAAGCGTCCGCTGGTGGTGTTCTGCCAGCCGGACTGCTGGATGAGCTGGAATGCCGCCAAACGGGCGGTGGCGCTCGGCTATCAGACGGTCAAATGGTACCCGGCCGGCACCGACGGCTGGGCGGCCGCCGGCCGCGAGCTTGTCGTCGTCGAGCCCGAACCCGGGATGGCCAACTGAGTGACGCCTTCAGGACAGAAGCGCCGACAGCATGCGCGCGATCTGGCCCAGCCGCTGTTCGATGCGGGCCGGCTGCTTGCACACCGCGGTCTGCGCCCGGCGGCGGTCGTCGAGGATGCGGCGGTCCCAGGCGATGGCGGCCTTGATCTCCTGCGCGCGGGCTGCATCCCCCGACGCGGCGTCGAGGTCGCGCAGGGCGGCGGCGATGCGCTCGCGCAGGGCGCGCTGATGCTGGGCATAGCGTTCGATGGAAGCGATGGCGGCGGTGCGCTGGCGGTCGAGCGTCTGGAAGGACCCGGCGAAGAGCAGCGCGAGCCTGCGGTCATGCTCCTGCTCCTCCCCCTTCCGCACCGGGCCGGCCAGCGCTTCGGCTTCCCGCTCCAGGGTGGCGGGATCGACGCTGTCGTCGGCTGCGCGCCGCACCAGGGCGGCGACGGCGGAATCCCGCTGCCACTCCTCCTCCAGCCCGTCGATCGGCGGGCCGTCCCAGACCGATGCCGGCGACAGGGCCGGAACAAGGACCTGCGGGCAGGGCCAGTCGGGATTCTTCGGATCCTGGGCCGCGGCAATCGCGGGCGACCCGGCGACCAGAACCGCGGCCAACGCCGCGGCGGCGATGGGAGATGATCGATGCATGTCAGGAATGATGGCAACACCAACGATCCGGTGCAATCGGAACCGCTGCACAAAAGGGGAAGCCCGATGGATCATGCGGGGAGGCGGATCGGAGCCGCTATGATCGCAGTGCTGGCCCTCGGCCTTGCCGCCGCCGTCCCGGGCTCGGCGTCGGCGCGGACCCTGGTGCTCGACCTGGAGCTGGAGGACAGCAGCGGCGAACCTCCGGCGGCCGACCATGCGGAGCGTCTGAAGCGGGTCAGTGCGGAGCTGCGCCGCGCGCTGGACGACCGGGGCTATGACGTGATCGACGGCGACGCCACGGCGCGGCTGGTTCCGCCGGGAACGCAAATCCGCACCTGCAACGGCTGCGAGGCCGACATCGCGCGGGCCGCCGGCGCCGATCTGGTCGTGTTCGGCGTCGTCCGCAAGGTCAGCAGCCTGATCCTGTGGATCGCCGTGGTGGTGGAGGATGTCGGCACCGGCCGCGTGGTGACGACGGCGCGCGGCGACATCCGCGGCGACAATGCCACCGCCTGGTCGCGCGGCGTCGCCTGGCTGGCCGAACACCGGCTGGCGGACCATGCACCGGCCAGACGGTGAACCGGACAGCGCTGAAAAGAACAGGCGGCGGGGAGGACCCAGACGATGCCGGACGATTCTCAAAGCGGTTACAGCAGCATCATGAACGTCCTGCGGCCACCGCCCGCCAGCGCCGTGATGCGCCGGTACGACCTTGTGCTGCACGATTATGTCGGCGACTTCCACATCGGCGTCTGGGACCATGAGAAGACGCGGACCCAGCGCGTGCGCGTCAGCCTGACCGTCACGGTGGAGGTGCCGAACCGCCCCTTCGTCGACGACCTCGACGCCGTCGTCTCCTACGAATACCTGATCCGGGGTGTCGAAGCCTTCCAGCGCAGCCCCCACATCCAACTGCTGGAAGTTCTGGCGGAAAAGCTGCTGGCGCTGTGCCTGTCGCCGCCGCAGGCGGTTTTCGCCCGCGTCCAGGTGGAAAAGCTGGAGATCGTCCCGCAGGCGGCCGGCGTCGGCGTGGTGCTGACGGGTGCAAGGGATCAACCGTGAGGAACGGGAGGCGGCATGCCACGGCACATCCTTTTCCTGACCGGCTCCCTGGCGGAGGACCGGCTGCGTCAGGTGCTGGACTCGCTCGCCCCCCTGCCCTTCGCCGCGACCATCGTCAATCTCGGCGTCAAGGTCGCGGCACTCGCCACCACCGAGATCGTCCTGCGGCGGCTGGACTCCGCGCGCGGCGCCGACCTGATCCTGCTGCCGGGCCGCTTCCGGGGAGACCTCGGCGCCCTCGCCGCCCATTTCGGCACGGCGGTGGAGCGCGGCCCCGACGAGTTGGAGGATCTGCCGCAATTCTTCCAGCGTCAGGCCCGCCCGCTCGACCTCAGCCGGCATGGCACCCGCATCTTCGCCGAGATCGTGGACGCGCCGTCGCGCGACACCGCCGCCATCCTCGCCAAGGCGGCGGAGCTTCGCGCCGACGGCGCCGACGTCATCGACCTCGGCTGCCTGCCCGACACGCCCTTTCCGCATCTGGAGGAGGCCATCGGCGCGCTGCATGAAGCCGGCTTCGCCGTCAGCGTCGATTCCCTGAACCCGGAGGAACTGCGCCGCGCCACCCGGGCCGGCGCCGACTATCTGCTCAGCCTCACGGAGGAAACGGTCCACCTCGCCGAGGAAGGCGACGCGGTGCCGGTGCTGATCCCGACCACGCCGACGGACCTGGACAGCCTGGGCCGCGCCGTCGAGGCCATGGCCCGCCGCGGGCGGCGCTTCCTGGTCGATCCGATCCTGGAGCCGATCCACCACGGCTTCACCGACTCGCTGCTGCGCTACCGCACGGTGCGGGAGCGCTGGCCCGACGCCGAGATCCTGATGGGCATCGGCAATGTGACCGAACTGACCGACGCCGACACCTCCGGCATCACAGCGGTGCTGATGGGGGTGGTGTCCGAACTGCGCATCGGCAACGTGCTGGCGGTGCAGGTCAGCCCGCATTGCCGCCGCGCCATCCGCGAGTTCGACGCGGCGCGGCGCCAGTTCTTCGCCGCCCGCGCCGCGCACAGCATGCCGCGCGGCTTCGGCACCGGCCTGCTCTGCCTGCGCGACCGCCGGCCCTTCGTCCGCGACGCCGCCCTGATCGCCGAGACCGCGGCGCAGATCCGCGACCCCAATTACCGGGTGGAGGTCAGCGCGGAGGGCATCCACCTCTACAACCGCGACGGCCACCACCGCGCCACCGACCCGTTCGACCTGTTCCCGACGCTTGATCTCGGAACAGACACCGGCCACGCCTTTTATCTGGGGGTGGAACTGGCGCGGGCGCAGATCGCGTGGCAGCTCGGCAAACGCTACGCCCAGGACAGCGAATTGCGCTGGGGGGTGGCGACCGACGAGCCACGGGACGACCCGACCGGCTTTCACGCCATCGGCCCGACCAAGCGAGGCGGCTGAGCCATGCCCCTGATCCGCGAGACCATCATCACCACCACCGGCGCCGACGGGCGGCCCCATGTGGCGCCGATGGGGGTGACGGTGGAGCCGGACGGCGACGGGGAACGCTTCATCCTTGCTCCGTTCCGGCCGTCGCGGACGCTGGACAACCTGTTCGCCCGCCGGTGCGCCGTCGTCAACCACACCGACGACGTCCGGGTTTTCGCCGGCTGCATCAGCGGACGCCGGCGCGACTGGCCGACCGTCCCGGCCGAGCGGATCGACGCCCCTCGCCTTGCCGACTGCCTGTCGCATGAGGAGATCGTCGTGGCGGAGGTGGAGGACGACCCGGTCCGCCCGCGCTTCCACTGCCGCATCGTCCATGCCGCGACCCACGCCCCTTTTCGCGGCCACAACCGGGCGCAGGCGGCGGTGATCGAGGCGGCGATTCTGGTCAGCCGGCTGCACATGCTGCCCGCCGACAAGATCGACCGGGAAGTCGATTACCTGTCCATCGCCATCGGCAAGACCGCCGGCCCGCCCGAACTGGAGGCCTGGGGCTGGCTGATGGACCGCATCGCCGCTCACCGCGCGGAGAACCGCTCATGACCGGATGGCTGGCCAGCGTCGCGACAGCGGCGGAAATTCCCCTGATCCTGCCGGCAGGCCCCGACATCCTGGACCTGAAGAATCCCGCGGCCGGGGCGCTGGGAGCATGGGCGGTGGAGGACATCGCCGCCACGGTGCGCGATCTGGCGGCCCGGCCTGACCGTCCGCGGCTGAGCGCCACCATCGGCGACCATCCGATGCGGCCGGACGCGGTGGAGCCCGCGGCACGGCGGATCGCCGCGACCGGGGTGGATTTCGTCAAGATCGGCTTCGCGCCCGATGGAGCGCCCGACCGCTGCATCGACGCGCTGGCACCGCTGGCGGCGGAGGGGGTGCAACTGGTCGCCGTGCTCTTCGCCGACCGCTGGCCGCCGGACCCCGGCTGCCTGCCCATCGACCGGCTGGCATCCGCCGGTTTCCGCGGAGCGATGCTGGACACCGCCGGCAAGCGCCACGGGCTGCGCCACCACTGGCACGATGCGCAGCTGTCCAGCTTCGTCTGCTGCGCACGGGCGCACGGGCTGCTGACCGGGCTGGCCGGGTCGCTGCGCGTTGCAGACATCCCGGCCCTCTCGGCCCTGTCGCCCGATTACCTCGGCTTCCGCGGCGCGCTCTGCGGCGGGGAGCGCACCGCGGGCATCGACCCGCAGGCGGTGGCGCGGGTCGCCGCCGCCATGGCCGGATCGTCCGGGGCTACTCCGCCGCCTCGGCCATCTGCGCCTTCTCGATCCTGATCGCGCAGTATTTGAACTCCGGGATCTTGCCGAAGGGATCGAGCTGCGGGTTGGTCAGCACGTTCGCCGCCGCTTCCGCGTAGGCGAAGGGGATGAAGACCAGCCCGACCGGCATGCGGTCGTCGATGCGCGCCTTCAGCCGGATGGTGCCGCGGCGGCTCGACACCAGCATGTAGTCGCCGGTCCTCATGCCCGCGCGGGTGAGGTCGTGCGGGGAGACATAGGCCACCGCCTCCGGCTCCACCGCGTCCAGCACGCTGGACCGCCGGGTCATCGACCCGGTGTGCCAATGCTCCAGCTGGCGGCCGGTGGTGAGCACCAGCGGGTATTCGAGATCGGGCGTCTCCGCCGGGTTGATCGGACGCGCCGGCACGAAGCGCCCGCGGCCGGACCTGGTGGGGAAGCCGTTGCCGAAGACGATGTCGTGACCGGGCTGGTCGGGGCCGTCCACCGGATAGGTGACGGAGCCCTCGCGCTCCACCCGCTCCCAGGTGATGTTGGCGAGCGACGGCATGGCGCCGACCATCTCCGCGAACACCTGCGACACGTGGGTGTAGTTCCAGTTCAGCCCCAGCCCGCGCGCCATGTCCTGGATGATCCACAGATCCTGCCGCGCCTCGCCCGGCAGCGGCACCGCCGCGCGGCCCATCTGGACCTGCCGGTTGGTGTTGATGACCGTGCCGTCCTTCTCCGGCCAGGCCGAGGCCGGCAGCACCACGTCGGCGTATTTTGCCGTCTCGGTCAGGAAGATGTCCTGCACCACCAGATGGTCGAGCATGGCCAGCGCCTCGCGGGCGTGGGTCACGTCGGGGTCGGACATCGCCGGGTTCTCGCCCTCGATGTAGAGGCCCTTGATCCGGTTGTCATGGATGGCGTCCATGATCTCGACCACCGTCAGGCCGCGCTTGCCGTCCAGCTTGGTGCCCCAGTAATTCTCGTAGAAGGACTGGACTTCCGGATCCTCGACCGACTTGTAGTCGGGGTAGAACATCGGGATCAGGCCGGCGTCGGACGCGCCCTGGACGTTGTTCTGGCCGCGCAGCGGATGCAGGCCGGTGCCGGGGCGGCCGATCTGGCCGGTGACCAGCGACAGCGCGATCAGGCAGCGGCTGTTGTCGGTGCCGTGGATGTGCTGCGACACGCCCATGCCCCAGAAGATGATCGACGCCTTGGACCGGGCGAACAGCCGCGCCACCTCGCGCAGCTTGGCGGCCGGGATGCCGCAGACCTTCTCCATCTCC
The DNA here is from genome assembly GCF_055698305.1 of Azospirillum sp. VT-I1. Classification (NCBI taxonomy): domain Bacteria; kingdom Pseudomonadati; phylum Pseudomonadota; class Alphaproteobacteria; order Rhodospirillales; family Azospirillaceae; genus Azospirillum; species Azospirillum sp. VT-I1. The sequence goes on from NZ_CP168804.1 coordinate 614,487, forward strand.
TCCGGCGGATAGTCCTTCACCGTCTCGGCCAGCGCCTCGAAATCCTCGGTGTTGGCCTGGACATATTGCCGGTCGTACAGCCCCTCCGCGATGATGGTGTGGAGGATGGCGTTCAGCATCGACACGTCGCGGCCGGGCGTGAACTGCAGCATGTGCGTGGCATGGCGCGCCATGGCGAGCCCGCGCGGATCCATGACGATCAGCTTGGCGCCGCGCTCCGCCGCGTTCTTGAAGAAGGTCGCGGCGACGGGATGGTTCTCGGTCGGGTTGGCGCCGATGATGACGATGACCTCGGCATCCTCAGCCGCCATGAAGGGCGCCGACACCGCCCCCGACCCGACGCCCTCGATCAGCGCCGCCACCGAGGACGCGTGGCAGAGCCGCGTGCAGTGGTCGACATTGTTGGTGCCGAAGCCGGTGCGCACCAGCTTCTGGAACAGGTAGGCCTCCTCGTTCGACCCCTTGGCCGACCCGAAGCCGGCCAGCGCGTTGCCGCCGCGCTCGTCCCGGATCTTGCGCAGGCCGCCGGCGGCGACGGCCAGAGCCTCGTCCCAGCTCGCTTCGCGGAAATGGGTGAAGGGGTTCATCGGGTCGATGTCGACGTCGTGCTTCGACACGCCCTCCTTGCGGATCAGCGGGACGGTCAGGCGGTCGCCGTGATGGGCGTAATCGAAGCCGAAGCGGCCCTTCACGCACAGGCGGTTCTGGTTCGACGGACCGTCGCGGCCATCGACGGCGACGATCTTGTTGTCCTTGATCTTGTAGGTCAGCTGGCAGCCGACACCGCAATAGGGGCAGACGGAGTCCACCTCGCGGTCGGGCGCGTTGGTGTAGACGCCCTTCTCGTCCACCAGGGTCGCCGGCATCAGGGCGCCGGTCGGGCAGGCCTGCACGCACTCGCCGCAGGCGACGCAGGTGGACTGGCCCATCGGGTCGTCGAAGTCGAAGACGATCTTTTCCAGATGCCCGCGCGCCGCCATGCCGATGACGTCGTTGACCTGGACCTCGCGGCAGGCGCGGACGCACAGGTTGCAATGGATGCAGGCGTCGAGCTGGACCGCCATCGCCGGGTGCGACATGTCGTCGGTCTTGTTCGGCCGGTCCACCGTGGGAAAGCGGCTGCCGGCGATCTCGACCTTGTCGGCCCAGTTCCAGAAGCTGGAGTTGGGGTCGTGCGCGGTCTCCCGCTCCGGCTGGTCGGCCAGCAGCAGTTCGAAGACCAGCTTGCGCGACGCCTTGGCCCGCTCCGACGCGGTGCGCACGGTCATGCCGGGCTTGGGCTTGCGGATGCAGGAGGCGGCGAGCACGCGCTCCCCCTCGATCTCCACCATGCAGGCGCGGCAGTTGCCGTCGGGGCGGTAGCCCGGCTCCGGCCGGTGGCAGAGATGCGGGATCTCGGTGCCCAGACGCGTGGCGACCTGCCAGATCGTTTCGCCGTGGCGTGCCTCGACCTCGGTGCCGTCCAGGGTGAAAGTGATGCCGTTGGACATGTCGGTCTCCTTACCCCTGCGATCCGGTTGCGCCCTGGGCCGTGCCCTGGCGCGACACGAAGTCGTCGCGGAAATGCTTCATCACCAGCTTGATCGGATTCATCGCCGCCTGACCCAGGCCGCAGATCGACGCGTCGCCCATGACGGTGGCGAGCGCTTTCAGCAGTTCCTCGTCCCACTCCGGCTCGCTGATCAGGCGCACGGCCTTCTCGGTGCCGACCCGGCAGGGGGTGCACTGGCCGCAGCTCTCATCCTCGAAGAATTTCAGCAGGTTCAGCGCAACGTCGCGCATGTTGTCCTTGTCGGACAGCACGACGACGGCGGCCGAGCCGATGAAGGAGCCATGCGGTTCCAGCGTGCCGAAATCGAGCGGGATGTTCGCCATCGACGCCGGCAGGATGCCGCCGGACGGGCCGCCGGGCAGATAGCCCTTCAGCGTGTGGCCTTCGGCCATGCCGCCGCAATACTGGTCGACCAGCTCCTGCAGGGTGATGCCGGCCGGGGCCAGCTTGACCCCCGGCTCCTTCACCCGGCCGGAGACGGAGAAGGTGCGCAGACCCTTGCGTCCGTTCGCCCCGTGGCTGGCAAACCATGCCCCGCCCTTCTCAAGGATCTCGCGAACCCAGAACACCGTCTCGATGTTGTTGATCAGGGTCGGGCGGCCGAACAGGCCGACCACCGACGGGAAGGGCGGCTTGTGCCGGGGCAGCCCGCGCTTGCCCTCGATGCTCTCCAGCATCGCCGATTCCTCGCCGCAGATGTAGGCGCCGGCGCCGCGCCGCAGATGGATGCGGGTGTGGCGGGCAAGGCCGGCGGCCTCGACCTTCGGGATCTCGCGCAGCAGGATTTCCCGGCATTGCGGGTATTCGTCGCGCAGGTAGATGTAGACGTCGGTCGCCTCCACCGTCCAGGCGCCGATCAGCATCCCTTCCAGGAAGCGGTGCGGGTCGCGTTCCAGATGGAAGCGGTCCTTGAAGGTGCCGGGCTCGCCCTCGTCGCCGTTGATCGCCATCATGCGCGGTCCCGGCTCCGCCCGGACATAGCGCCATTTCAGGCCGGTGGGGAAGCCGGCGCCGCCCAGGCCGCGGATGCTGGAATCCTCCAGCATCTTCAGCACGGCATCGACGTCGCGCGCACCGTCCAGGCATTCGGCCAGCATCTTGTAGCCGCCGTTGCGGATATACTCGTCGAAGCCTAGGTAGTTGGGAATTTCGGGGTGGGTATGGCCGTGGGCCACGGCGTCGAGCACGCTCTCGACGGTCGCGTTCTCGTGCGGGGCATGGCCGATCGCCACCACGGGGGCGTTGTTGCAGCCGCCCATGCAGGGGGCGCGCACGACGCGGACCTCGCGCTCGTCGACGCCGGCCTTCAGCGCCTCGTGCAGCTGTTCGGCCCCGGCCAGCGCGCAGCTCAGCGAATCGCAGACACGGATGGTCAGCTTCGGCGGCGCCGGCTCGCCATCCATCACGATGTCGAAATGGGCGTAGAAGGACGCCACCTCGAACACCTCGACCAGCGCCAGCTTCATCTCCTTCGCCAGTGCCGCGAGGTGACGGGCATGCAGGCAGCCGTAATGGTCCTGAAGGAGGTGGAGATGCTCGATCAGCAGATCGGCCTGACGGGAGCGGTCGCCGAGAAGCTCCCGCACCTCATCGAGGCTGAGGGGATCGACCTGACGGCCCTTCTGCTGGTCGCGCGTCTTGCGGCGGCCGGAGCCGGGGTGGATACTGCGGGCAGGAACGCCGCCCGGCGGCTTTGCGCTGATGATCGGAGGAAATGCGGTCACGGCGTTTCTGGCCTCTGCTGGATGGTCCGCGCTTCTGGTTGTCGCGATCCGAGTTCCTGGTGTCTCGTATACCAGATGCCACGGTAACGCATCCTTTGCTGAAAGTCAGCATACTAAATCATCGTCGCTTTCCGCTGGATGGGAATGTCGGGTGGGGTGACGGGATGATGGTGTATCAGGCGGCGCGGGCGGCCATGCGGTCCAGCGGAAGCGGGACGATCCGTGCCGCCTGCCCGGCCGACCCGAAGGCCTCGAACCGCTCGCGGCAGAGGGCGCGGGCGGCCCCGGTCGCCTCGGCCAGGAACTTGCGCGGGTCGAACTCCTCCGGCCGCGTCATCATCGCGCGGCGCAGGCTGCCGCTCATGGCGAGGCGGATGTCGGTGTCGATGTTGACCTTGCGCACGCCGTTGCGGATGCCTTCGCGAATCTCCTCCACCGGGACGCCGTAGGTCTCGCGGATGCGGCCGCCATGGGCGCGGATGACCTCCAGCCACTCCTGCGGCACGCTGGAGGAGCCGTGCATCACCAGATGGGTGTCGGGGATGCGGTCGTGAATGGCGCGGATGCGGCCGATGGCCAGCACCTCGCCATCCGGGCGGCGGCTGAACTTATAGGCGCCGTGGCTGGTGCCGATGGCGATGGCGAGCGCATCCACCCCCGTCCGCGCCACGAAATCAGCCGCCTGATCCGGGTCGGTCAGCAGCTGGTCGCGCGACAGCGTGCCGGCGGCGCCGGACCCGTCCTCCTCCCCCGCCCGCCCGGTCTCCAGCGAGCCGAGGCAGCCCAGCTCGCCCTCCACCGAGACACCGACGGCGTGCGCCTGCTCCACCACCTGCCGCGTGACGCGGATGTTGTAGTCGTAGCCGGCCGGCGTCTTCATGTCGTCCAGCAGCGAGCCGTCCATCATCACGCTGGTGAAGCCGGAGCGGATCGCCTGCTGGCAGACGGCCGGGCTGGCGCCATGGTCCTGGTGCAGGCAGACGGGGATGTGCGGCCACATCTCCACCGCCGCCTGCACCATGTGGCGCAGGAACGGCTCGCCGGCATATTTGCGCGCGCCGGCGGAAGCCTGGAGGATCACCGGGCTGGCGCAGTCGTCGGCCGCCTGCATGATCGCCTGGATCTGTTCCAGATTGTTGATGTTGAAGGCCGGCACGCCATAGCCATGGTCGGCCGCATGGTCGAGGAGCTGTCGGAGGGAGATCAGGGCCATCGCGGGAGGTCTCCGGTTCAAGACTGGGAAGAGCAGAGGCGTTGGGCACGGTCCGCCACCGCCTCCGCCGTGATGCCGAAATGGCGGTAGAGATCGGCGGCGGGGGCGGATTCGCCGTAGCGGTCGAGGCCGACCACATCGCCGTCCAGCCCGACATGGGCGCGCCACAGCCCGGTCGCCCCGGCCTCCACCGCCAGCCGGGGAACCCCATCCGGCAGCACGCCGCGTCGCCATGCCGGGTCTTGCCGGTCGAAGACCTCGCAGCAGGGCATCGAGACGACGCGGGCGGCAACGCCCCGCCCGGCGAGCAGCCGCCGCACCTCCATGGCGATGGCAACCTCCGACCCGGTGGCGATCAGCACCACGTCCGGGCGCTCGTCATCGGCCAGCACATAGCCGCCGCGGGCGGCATCGCGGGAACGCTCCACACCACTCTGTGCCGGCAGGGTCTGGCGCGACAGCAGCAGCGCAGTCGGCCCGTCCGCCCGCTCCACCGCGGCGCGCCACGCGACGACGGTTTCCAGGGCATCGCAGGGGCGCCAGACGTCGAGGTTCGGCATCAGCCGCAGGCTGGCGGCATGCTCGACCGGCTGGTGAGTGGGACCGTCCTCGCCCAGGCCGATGCCGTCATGGGTGAAGACATGGACAACGCGCAACCCCATCAGCGCCGACAGGCGCAGGCCGTTGCGGGCATAGTCGGAGAAAGCCAGGAAGGTGCCGCCGAAGGGCAGGAAGCCGCCATGCAGCGCCACGCCGTTCATCACCGCGGCCATGGCGAATTCCCGCACACCGTAATGCAGGTGGCGCCCGCCACTCCCCCGCCAGTCGGTGAGATTGGAGCCGGTCAGGTCGGCCGATCCGCCCAGCAGGTCCGGCAGCAGGCCCGCCAGCGCCTGGATGGCCTGCTGGGACGCCTTGCGCGTCGCCATCGGTTCCGCCTTCTCGGCAACGGCGGCGATCCAGGCGTCGGCCGCCTCGGCGAAGCCCTCCGGCAGCTCGCCGCGCATCCGCCGCAGGAACTCGGCTGCGGCCTGCGGGTGGGCGTCGGCATAGGCATCGAACGTTGCCTGCCAGTCGGCCTGTGCCGCCGCACCGCGCCGCCGGGCGTCCCAACCGGCACGCACCTCGTCCGGCAGCTCGAAGGGCGGGGAGCTCCAGCCGAGCGCGGCCCTGGTCGCGGCGGCCTCGGCCGATCCCAGCGGCGCGCCATGCACCTCGGCCGAGCCGGCCCGGTTGGGGGAACCATGGCCGATCACCGTCTTGCAGCAGATCAGAGTCGGCTTGCCGCAGGGTGTCAGCGCCTCGTCGATGGCTGTGTCCAGCGCGTAGGCATCATGACCGTCCACCGCGCGGATCACCCGCCAGCCATAGGCTTCGAACCGCTGCGCCGTATCATCGGTGAACCAGCCGGTGACGGGTCCGTCGATGGAGATGCCGTTGTCGTCGTAGAAGACCACCAGCTTTTCCAGCCCCAGCGTGCCGGCCAGCGAGCAGGCCTCGTGGCTGATCCCCTCCATCAGGCAGCCGTCGCCGACGAAGCAGAAGGTCCGGTGATCGACGATCCGGTGGCCCGGCCGGTTGAACTCCGCCCCCAGCAGCCGTTCGGCCAGCGCCATGCCGACCGCGTTGGCAAGCCCCTGCCCCAGCGGCCCGGTGGTCGTCTCCACCCCCGGCGTGACGCCATATTCCGGATGCCCCGGCGTGCGCGAGCCGAGCTGGCGGAACCGCCGCAGTTCCTCCATCGGCAGGTCGTAGCCGGTCAGGTGCAGCAGCGCATAGAGCAGCATGGAGCCGTGCCCGTTCGACAGCACGAAGCGGTCGCGGTCGGGCCAGCGCGGGTCCGCCGGATTGTGGCGCAGATGGCGCCGCCACAGCGCCTCGGCGATGTCGGCCATCCCCATCGGCATGCCGGGATGGCCGGAGTTCGCGGCCTCCACCGCGTCGATGGCGAGCACGCGCAAGGCGTTGGCAAGCAGGCGGCGCCCTGGCGCGCGGCTGGAGAGATCGGCCGGCGGCAAGGCAAGCCGGTCCTGTTCGCGGACCTCGACGGCCGCGGTCATCGACGCGTTCATGGTTGGTGTCCTCCCGGTTTTGAATTCTCAGGCGGCAAGGAGAAACCCCCTCTCCCCGGGGGAGAGGGGATTGTGAAGAGTTCCCCCTCAGAACGCCTTCTTCTTGCGGTCGACCAGCTGCCAGATCATCGGCGTGAAGATCAGCTGCATCGCCAGCGCCATCTTGTCGCCCGGACAGACGATGGTGTTGGGCCGGGTCATGAAGCTGTCCTTCAGCATCGACAGCAGATAGGGGAAGTCGATGCCCTTGGGCCGGGTGAAGCGGATGACCAGCATGCTTTCGTCCGAGGTCGGGATGTCGCGGGCGATGAAGGGGTTGCTGGTGTCCACCGTCGGCACGCGCTGGAAATTCACGTCGGTGCTGCTGAACTGCGGGCAGATGTATTTCACATAGTCGGGCATGCGCCGCAGGATGGTGTCGACGATGGCCTCCTCCGAATAGCCGCGCAGGTTGCGGTCGCGGTGGATCTTCTGGATCCATTCCAGGTTCACGATGGGAACCACACCGATCTTCAGGTCGGCATGGCGGGCGAGATCGACGCGCTCGGTGCGCACGCAGCCGTGCAGCCCCTCGTAGAACAGCAGGTCGGTGCCGGGCTCGATCTGTTCCCACGGCGTGAAGGTGCCGGGGTCCTGGCCGTAGGGTTCGGCCTCCTTCTCGTCATGCAGGTATTTGCGGGTCCGGCCGCCGCCGGTCTCGCCATAGCTGCGGAACAAATCGTCCAGCTCGTCGAACAGGTTGGCGTCGGGGCCGAAATGGCTGAAGGTCGAATGGGGCTGCTCCTGCGCCTCGGCGACCTTGGCGCGCATCTCGCGGCGGTCGTAGCGGTGGAAGCTGTCGCCTTCGACGATGGCGGCGGCGATGCCCTCGCGGCGGAAGACCTGCTGGAAGGTGCGGGTCACGGTGGTGGTCCCGGCGCCGGAGGAACCGGTGACGACGATGATCGGATGACGGGCCGACATGGCATCCCCCTCCCTCAGCCGAGCGCCGCGGATTCAGGCGCCAGGAACAGCGACCGGCTGCCAAACAGCGGGGCGCTGAAGGCCAGCTCCTCCCCCCGGTCGTAGGCGGCGTGATAGGCGACCAGCCGCTCCACCTCCGCTTTCGATCCCAGGATCACCGGCACGCGCTGGTGCAGCGCCGTCGGCTGGATATCGAGGATGCGCTGCCGCCCGGTGCTGGCCGCGCCGCCCGCCTGCTCAACCAGCATGGCGATGGGATTGGCCTCGTAGAGAAGGCGCAGCCGGCCCGGCTTGTGGGTGGGACGGGCGTCGCGCGGATAAAGGAAGACGCCGCCGCGGATCAGGATCCGGTAGACCTCCGCCACCAGCGAGGCGATCCAACGCATGTTGAAATCCGCCTCGCGCGGGCCGGAACTGCCCTTGATGCACTCCTCGACATACTGGCGCACCGGCGGCTCCCAGAAGCGGGCGTTGGAGCTGTTGATGGCAAACTCGCAGACATGGTCGGGGATGCGCATGTCGGGATGGGTCAGGGTATAGGCGCCGATCTCGCGGTCGAGCGTGAAGCCGTGCACGCCCTCGCCGAAGGTGGCGATGATCATGTCGGCCGGACCGTAGAGCGCGAAGCCCGCCGCCACCTGCCGGGTGCCGGGCTGCAGGAAATGCTCCACCTCCGGCTCGTCCACCCCGTCGGGCGCCTTGAGGATGGAGAAGATGGTGCCGACCGTCAGGTTGACGTCCACGTTCGAGGAGCCGTCCAGCGGATCGAAGGCCAGCAGATAGCGGCCGCGCGGGTATTCGCGGGGGATGCGGTAGGGCTCCTCCATCTCCTCCGACGCCATGCCGCAGAGCTTGCCGCCATACTCGCAGGTGCGCAGCATGATCTCGTTGGCGATCAGGTCCAGCGGCTTCTGCGTCTCGCCATGGACATTCACGCCGGGTTCGGGGGCCGGTGCGGCGGGCTGGCCGGCCGACGGCGTCAGCGACCCGCGGGCGGCGGCGCTGGCGATGAACTTGCACGCGGTCTGCACGTCGTTGAGCAGCGCGGTCAGGTCGGTGTCGGCCCCGCCGCGGCGGCGCTGGTCCTCGATGATGAATTTGCTGAAGGTCGTGTGACGGTGCGGCATCGGTTCCCCCTCTCTCGTGTTTTGACCGGCCGGCTTGTTGCCGGCCTATTGTGTGAAGACACGGCTTTGGCGGATGTCCTCCTCGGCGATGGTCAGCAGGTCGGCGGCGGCGATGGCGTTGCCGCGCGCCTCGAACAGGCGGTTGGCCTGACGCAGGCGGGCACGGTCCAGCGCATTGCGGATGGAGCGGGCATTGGCGAAGCGCGGCTGCACCATGCGGCAGCGGATGTAGTCGCCCATCGCCCGCTCGGCCTCCGGCGCGAAGCGGTACTGCATGCCCTCCGTCATCAGCCGGGCGATCTCCAGCAGTTCGCCGGCCTCGTAGTCGGGGAAATCGACATGGTGGGCAATGCGCGACGCCATGCCGGGGTTGGAGCGGAAGAAGACCTCCATGCGGTCGCGGTAGCCAGCGAGGATCACGACCAGATCGTCCCGGTTGTCCTCCATCACCTGCAGCAGGATCTCGATGGCCTCCTGCCCGTAATCGCGCTCGTTCTCCGGCCGGTAGAGGTAATAGGCCTCGTCGATGAACAGCACGCCGCCCATGGCGCGCTTCAGCACCTCCTTCGTCTTCGGCGCGGTGTGGCCGATATACTGGCCGACCAGATCGTCGCGGGTGACGCTGACCACATGGTCGCGCCGGATATAGCCCAGCCCGTGGAGAAGCCCGGCCATGCGGCGCGCCACCGTCGTCTTGCCGGTGCCGGGATTGCCGGTGAAGCACATATGAAGCGATGGCGGCTCCGCCCTGAGGCCGATGCTGCGGCGGGCCCGTTCCACCAGAAGCAGGGCAGCGATCTCACGGATGCGGGTCTTCACCGGCGTCAGCCCGACCAGTTCACGGTCCATCCCCGCCAGCATTTCCCCGATGCCGGACTCGCGATAGAGCGCGTCGAGATCGACGGACGGTGCGTCGGGCGGATGGCTGCGGGCTTCGGGGTCGAGAAGGTCGGCCGCGTCGCTCATGCCGCCCTCCATTCCGGTTCGGCCATCAATGCGGCGCGCATCCGCCCAACCACGCCGCGATAGCCGCCGTCGGAATCCGCCGCGCCGAAGATGGCGGAACCGGCGACGAAGATGTCGGCCCCGGCATCGGCGACGGTGCGGATGTTGTCAGGCTTGATGCCGCCATCCACCTCCAGCCGGATGTCGCGCCCGGTGCGCTCGCGGTGGCGGTCGATGCGGCGGCGGACCTCGGCGATCTTCTCGAACGCGGACGGGATGAAGGACTGCCCGCCAAAGCCGGGATTGACCGACATGACGAGGATCAGGTCCAGCCGGTCCATCACATGGTCCAGATGCGCCAGAGGCGTTGCCGGGTTCAGCGCCAGCCCGGCGCGGCAGCCCTGCTCGCGGATCAGGGACAGGGTGCGGTCGGGATGCTCCGACGCCTCGGGATGGAAGCTGACGATGTCGGCGCCGGCCTTGGCGAACAGCGGCACCAGCGCATCGACCGGTCGCACCATCAGATGAACGTCGATGACGGCGCGGGTGCGCGGACGGATGGCGGCACAGACCAGCGGACCGATGGTCAGGTTCGGGACATAATGGTTGTCCATCACGTCGACATGGACGACCTCGCAACCGGCCTCCACCACCCGCTCCACCTCCTCGCCCAGCCGGGCGAAGTCGGCGGACAGAATGGAGGGGGCGAGGAGATGGCCGTCTCCCAAACTACGTTCCATGACGGACCTCCCCGCCATAGCGCTCGCCGGAAGGCCGGCCGGTGGCATAGCTGCGCACCGTATAGCCGATGCGCCGCCCCGGTCCCTCCGACCGCAGCAGTTCGAAACCGGGCTCTTCAGCCGGGCGGTAGATCAGGTAGGACATGCGCACCGTCTCGAACCCGTAGGAGCTGTCGAAGGCGAGGACCTTGACGTACTGGTCGGGGTGGGCGGTGCGGCAGGCGTCGATCTCCATCATCACGCCCTTGGCGTCGCGCAGGTCGAACATGGGGTTGCCCCACATCGTCCAATAGCTGTTGCGGGGGTGCGGATCGTCGGTGAACTCCACCGCCACGGCCCAGCCCTGGTCGAGGGCATATTGCACCTGTTTGGTGATCTCCTCGTCCGTCAGGTCCGGCAGGAAGGAGAACTGGCCCTGGGTCAAACGCATGGGATTCGCTCCTTCACATCGCCGCGGTGGGGGTGGGGACGTAATCGACGCTGTCGGTGGAGGCGTAATCGAAGGTCACGTCCTTCCAGGTGTCGAGCGCGGCGCGCAGCGGAGCGCACCAGCGGGCGGCGTCGCGCAGGATCTCCGGCCCCTCGTTCCAGATGTCGCGGCCCTCGTTGCGGGCCTTGACCATGGTTTCCAGCGCCACGCGGTTTGCGGTGGCGCCAGCCTGGATGCCGTCGGGGTGGCCGATGGTGCCGCCGCCGAACTGCAGGATCACGTCCTCACCCAGATAGGTCAGCAGCTGGTGCATCTGCCCGGCATGGATGCCGCCGGACGCCACTGGCATCACCCGCTTCAGGCCGGCCCAGGGCTGGTCGAAGAAGATGCCGTGCTGCAGGTTCTGCGGGACATGGGTCTCGCGGCAGGTGTCGTAGATGCCGCGGATGACGTTGGGGTCGCCCTCCAGCTTGCCGACGACGGTGCCGGCATGGATGTGGTCGACGCCGGCCATGCGCATCCATTTGGCGATGACGCGGAAGGACACGCCGTGGCTCTTCTGCCGGGTGTAGGTGGAATGGCCGGCGCGGTGCAGGTGCAGAATCATGTCGTTGCGCCGCGCCCATTTCGCCATCGACTGGATGGCGGTGTAGCCAATCACGAGGTCGATCATGATGATGACGCTGCCCAGTTCCTTGGCGAACTCGGCGCGCTCGTACATGTCCTCCATGGTGGCGGCGGTGACGTTCAGGTAGGTGCCCTTGACCTCCCCGGTCTCGGCGGTGGCGCGGTTCACCCCCTCCATGCAGTAGAGGAAGCGGTCGCGCCAATGCATGAAGGGCTGCGAGTTGATGTTCTCGTCATCCTTGGTGAAGTCCAGCCCGCCCTTCAGCGCCTCATACACCACGCGGCCATAGTTGCGGCCGGACAGGCCCAGCTTGGGCTTCATGGTGGCGCCCAGCAGCGGCCGGCCGAAGTTGTTCAGCCGCTCGCGCTCCACCACGATTCCGGTGGCCGGTCCCTGGAAGGTCTTCAAATAGGCGACGGGGATCCGCATGTCCTCCAGCCGCAATCCCTTCAGCGGCTTGAAGCCGAAGACGTTGCCGATGATCGACGCCGTGAGGTTGGCGATCGACCCTTCCTCGAACAGGTCGAGTTCATAGGCGATGTAGGCGAAATACTGGCCCGGCGTGCCGGGCACCGGATCGACGCGGAAGGCCTTGGCGCGGTAGCGCTCGCAGTCGGTCAGGCGGTCGGTCCACACCACGGTCCAGGTGGCGGTGGAGCTTTCGCCGGCGACCGCCGCCGCCGCTTCCTCCGGGTCCACGCCGTCCTGCGGCGTGATGCGGAAGACGGCGAGCACGTCGGTGTCCTTCGGCTGATAGTCCGGCTCCCAATAGCCCATCTGCCGGTATTTCAGTACCCCTGGCCGATAGCGGGCCTTCGGGTCGCTGACCACCCCGTCGGCGGCCGTCCGATCCGTAGGAAGAGTCGTCGATACGTAGTTCATCGTCTTCACCTCGCCGGTGGCGTTCGGTTCGTTCCGATGAAAACGTTAGCCCCACGTACTATTGAGGAAAATTCAAATACACAGCACAATATGGATAGGATTTCCTGATGAATGGGACGGCCGATGACCATCCGGCACGCCACGTTGCGCCAGCTCCAGATCTTCACCGCCGCCGCCCGCAGCCTGTCCTTCGCCCGCGTGGCGGAGCAGTTCGGCCTGACGCCCGGCGCGGTCTCGTTCCAGATCAAGCAGGTGGAGGGCCATTGCGGCTTCCCGCTGTTCGAGCGGGTGGGACGCGGCGTCGTCCTGACGGAGGCCGGGCGCGACCTGCTGGACCATGCGACGCTGATCCTCCAAGCGCTGGAGAACGCCGACAGGCGGATGCAGGCGCTGAAGGGGGTGACTGGCGGCAACGTCACCATCGGGCTGGTCAGCACCGCCAAATACATTGCCCCGCACATGGTCTCCCGTTTTCAGGCGGAGCGGCCGGGCGTGTCGATCCATCTCCAGGACGGCAACCGGCGGGAGGTGAATGCGATGGTCGCCAAGGGCGAGGTGGACCTCGCCATCATGGGCCGCCCGCTCGACGCTGAGGAACTGCTGGCCGAACCCTTCGCCCGCCATCCCAGCATCATCATCTGCGCGCCGACCCATCCGCTGGCCGACGCCCCGTCCCTGCGCCTGTCCGATCTGGCCGACAGCGGCTTCATCGCGCGGGAGGAGGGGGCGGGCACGCGGGCGCTGACCGACGCCTATTTCCACGGCCAGGGCTTTTCGCCGAACATCGTCATGACCTCCAGCAGCAACGAGACGATCAAGCAGGCGGTCATGGCCGGCATCGGCGTCGCCCTGCTGTCCCGCCACACCGTGGACCTGGAACTGGCGCTGGGCATGCTTCGCGAGTTGAAGGTGGAGGGGCTGCCGCTGATGCGGTCCTGGTACATCGCCCACCGCCGCAGCCTGCCGCTGCTGCCGGTGCATGCGCAGCTGCGCGGCTACCTTCTGGAGCGCGGACAGGCGATCATCGACAGCATCCAGGCCGGCCACCGGGCGCTTGCCCGCGATGGCTGAAGACCGGCGGGAAAAGCACAGACAACGCCGAAACGCCCCGGCTCATGTGAACCGGGGCGTTTCTGGTGTGTGTAGGAAGATGCCAGCGTTTATGCCTCGTTTTTGAGCGTCTCTTGAGCCTGAGTGACCTGGCGGCGACCTACTCTCCCACGTCTTAAGACGCAGTACCATTGGCGCGGAGGCTTTTCACGGCCGAGTTCGGGATGGGATCGGGTGTTTGACACCTCGCCATGACCACCAGGTCACCGAGGCTCAAGACCGACGCTATCCGAAGCGTATAGCTGTTCAGTGCAAGTGAGGTCGAGGATGTATCGAACTGCGGTGTGTGCGTCAAGCAGGCTTGCTGCTGCGCATGGCGCGGTAATGTGGGGTCGAGATCAAGCCGATCGAGCGATTAGTAAGGCTTAGCTTCAGACATTGCTGCCCGTCCACATGCCTCCTATCGACGTGATGGTCTGTCACGGCTCTCAAGGGAGCTCTGGTTTAGAGGTGGGTTTCCCGCTTAGATGCTTTCAGCGGTTATCCCGTCCATACTTAGCTACCCGGCCATGCCACTGGCGTGACAACCGGTGCACCAGAGGTATGTCCATCCCGGTCCTCTCGTACTAGGGACAGATCCTCGCAAAACTCCGACACCCACGGCAGATAGGGACCGAACTGTCTCACGACGTTCTAAACCCAGCTCACGTACCACTTTAATCGGCGAACAGCCGAACCCTTGGGACCTGCTCCAGCCCCAGGATGTGATGAGCCGACATCGAGGTGCCAAACGACTCCGTCGATATGGACTCTTGGGAGTCATCAGCCTGTTATCCCCGGCGTACCTTTTATCCGTTGAGCGATGGCCCGTCCACGTGGAGCCACCGGATCACTATGGCCGACTTTCGTCTCTGCTCGACTTGTCAGTCTTGCAGTCAGGCGGGCTTATGCCATTGCACTCGACGAGCGATTTCCGACCGCTCTGAGCCCACCATCGCGCGCCTCCGTTACACTTTGGGAGGCGACCGCCCCAGTCAAACTACCCGCCATGCAGGGTCCCGGACCCGGATCACGGGCCACGGTTAGATGCCAGAGACTTCAAGGGTGGTATTTCAAGGATGGCTCCACACGAGCTGGCGCCCATGCTTCCAAGCCTCCCACCTATCCTACACATGAAGTCCCTAGCACCACTGCAAAGCTGTAGTAAAGGTGCACGGGGTCTTTCCGTCTGACCGCGGGAACTCCGCATCTTCACGGAGAGTTCAATTTCGCTGAGTTGGTGTTGGAGACAGCGGGGAAGTCGTTACGCCATTCGTGCAGGTCGGAACTTACCCGACAAGGAATTTCGCTACCTTAGGACCGTTATAGTTACGGCCGCCGTTTACCGGGGCTTCAATTCAAGGCTTGCACCTCTCCTCTTAACCTTCCGGCACCGGGCAGGCGTCAGACCCTATACGTCGCCTTGTGTGGCTTCGCAGAGCCCTGTGTTTTTAGTAAACAGTCGCTACCCCCTGGTCTGTGCCCCCCGCCATGGCTTGCGCCACAACGGGGCCCTCTTCTTCCGAAGTTACGAGGGCAATTTGCCGAGTTCCTTCAACACCATTCTCTCAAGCGCCTGGGTATACTCTACCAGTCCACCTGTGTCGGTTTGGGGTACGGTCTATACGGCGGGGCTATTTCCTGGAACCGGTCCACAGCACGATCAATCCGATAAGATCGTACACGCTTTCCAATCCGTCACCTCCGCCAGGCCCACGACTATTAACGTGGTTCCCATCGACTACGCCTTTCGGCCTCGCCTTAGGGGCCGGCTCACCCTGCGTGGATTAACCTTGCGCAGGAACCCTTGGACTTTCGGCGACAGTGTTTCTCACACTGTTTGTCGCTACTCATGTCAGCATTCTCACTTCCGATACCTCCAGGCGGCCTCACGGACACCCTTCGCAGGCTTACGGAACGCTCCGCTACCACGCGATCATAAGATCGCATCCGCAGCTTCGGTACACGGCTTGAGCCCCGATACATTTTCGGCGCAGGCCGGCTTAACTAGACCAGTGAGCTATTACGCTTTCTTTAAAGGATGGCTGCTTCTAAGCCAACCTCCTGGTTGTCATGGCCTTCCCACATCCTTTCCCACTTAGCCGTGATTTGGGGACCTTAGCTGGCGGTCTGGGCTGTTTCCCTCTCG
>NZ_CP168804.1:635000-747305 GCF_055698305.1 Azospirillum sp. VT-I1
CCGATGCTGACATCCAGTCCATTGGCCGACGAGAGCTTGGCCGAGTACAGCCCCTTGCCCTCGCTGGTGAAGCCGGTCACCCGTTCCCCGCCGCTCAGCACCGGCGTCTCGCCCTTGTAGGCGAGGAAGCCATGACCGCTGTCGCGGGAATCGAGGGTCAGCGTCTTGTCGAGGCGATAGGTGCCGCCGCGGACATAGGTGGTGTCGATATCGCTCGACCGCATGGCGTCGCGTGCCTTCTCGAGGCTGGCGAAGGGGCCGTCGGTGCGGTCAGCGTTGGGAGCGGCGAGCCGCCCGGACCAGCTGTCATTGCCCTTGGTGGACACGAAGAAAGCGGTCTGGTCGGTGGTCGGCATCAATTAATCCTCCGTTCTGATGGAGGCATGAGTCAAATTTTTTAGTTAAATTTTTATTTACGGCCTTAGTACCTCTGATGGACAGGTGCGAACCGCGAGATCGGTTTCTTGTATCTGGGTACCCTATTCAAATTTGAAGGCAGTCCTGTTCGGTTTTGTCTGCAAAGCTCCATCAAGTCGGCTCATCGGTCTCGTTGAGAGATGGTTCACCCGATACGTGTGCATGCGGATGGACGGAGTTCGGCGGCCATCGCTGATGCATCACAGGGCATCACTGTGCTGGTCATTTTCTGGAATTTTATGATAAGCTCGTGACCGCCGGGGTCTTGTTCTTGGTCATACAGCGGTGCCACGCCCAGTTCAGCGTCAGGACCGCCCGCCCCGGCCTACAGGACGTGAAAGGGACCTGTCTTGAGCGAAGAGTTGAAGAACGTCACCGCGACGAACGTCACCGCGACGGTAAAGTGGTTCAAGCCGGAAAAGGGTTTTGGGTTCGTCCGCCTCGCCGATGGCTCCGGCGAGGCCTTCTTGCACGCTTCGGTCCTGGCTGCCGCCTCCCTGCCCAACCCGGTCGAGGGCACGACGGTGGTCTGCGATCTGGCCCAGGGCGCCAAGGGGCCCCAGGTCGTCGCCATTCACTCCGCCACGCCGCCGGAAACGCCGCCGGCCCCGCGGGCCCGCAACCAGCGCCCGCCCCGCCCCACCGCGTCGGCCGCCCAGCCGTCGGCCCAGCCCGAGGAGGGCGGCGAGCCCCTCGTCCGCGCGCCCAAGCCGCCGCGTGAACGGCGCGAGCGTCATGCCGAGCCCACCGGCCCGGCGACCATGGCCTACGGCACGGTGCGCTGGTACAATCTGGACAGCCAGTCCGGCCTGATCGAGCCGTGGGAAGACGGGGCGACCGTCTATTTCGACCGCGCCACCCTGCGCCAATCCGGCCTGGACATCGTCGCCGACGGCGAGGACGTGCGCTATCTGGCCGTCGGGTCGGAGGATGCGCCGGTCGCTCAGCGGGTCGAACTGATCTGACGGAAAACCGCTGCCGGAAAACGATGCCGTGCGGAGGGCCCGACAGGCGCTCCGCACGAATTTTTTCCGTTTCTCCGGTCAGAAGCGTGTCGACAGGGTGAAGAAAACGCGCGGGGCGCGGTCCTGCGTGCTGAAGGGCGTGGTGATGAAGGGCTTCGCCACCTCCACGCTGCCGTCGATCCGCCGGAACACGCCGAAGCGCAGTCCGGCGCCGGCCGAGGCGAGCGAGCGGCGGCCGTGGCGCGTGCCGCCTTCATAGTTGTAGACCGCGCCATAGTCGCCGAAACCATAGGCGACGGCGTAGTCCAGCCCCTCCTCCTGCAGCGGCAGGATGTACTGCAGTTCCGCCCGGCCGGCGAAACCGCTGTCGCCGGTGATTTCCGACGGGTCGAAGGCGCGGCCGTACTGCTTGCCGCCCAGGCCGTATTCTTCCGACGACAGCAGCTGGTCAGGGCTGTACTGCGCTTCGCCGGACAGAACCAGGATCAGCGAGTCGTCCAGCGGCTGGTTGCGCTGGGCGGAGACCAGAAGCTTGCGGAAATCGCTACGCCCGCCGCTGCGGGTCAGGTTGGCGCTGCCGGACGAGGTGGAGTTCAGGATGTCCAAGCCCTTGGACAGCTCCGCCGTCAGCAGGTTCGCACCGCCCCAATCGTCGGCGAAGTCGTAGGAGACATTGGCGGCAACGATGCGCAGCCGGTCCTGCGAGAGCTTGTCGCCCAGCACGTCGGTGCGGCTGTCGCGGATGGTGAAGCTGGCGCCGGCCCGCAGGGTCTGCGCGCGGCTGCGGATGAAGGGGTGCGCCACCGCGATGCGGGCGGAACTGGTCAGGCTGTAAAGCTCCAGCGGACGGACGCTGTCGCCCGGCTGCGACCAGGAGCGGCGGGCGCCATATTCGACGGTCGTGCCTTCGGCATCCACCGGCACCAGCTGGCTGACGTCGAAGAAGCGCAACTCGCGGATCTGCGGGGTGACGATGCCCTGGGCGGTGGTGCGCTCGAACAGGCCGAGCTGGTCCTCGGCGCTGGCAACGCCGGTCAGCTGCATCGGACCGACCGAGCGGGTGCCGCGGTTGTCGAGCGACAGGAAGCCGTTGAAGGGCGTGCGCTCCAGCGCCAGCGTCAGACGGGAGGCGCCGGGAGTGTCGGGCGAAGCCTCCAGCACCGTCTTCACCGCCACGCCCGGCAGATCGTCGGCCAGCAGGACGTAGCGTTCCATGTCCGCCATGCGCAACGGACGCGACGCCTTGATCTTCTCTCCCATCCGCCGCAGCAGGTCCAGCCGGTCGGTCGCCTCGCCCTGGACGACCACCTCGCTGACATAGCCCTCGACCACCTGCAGGCGGACGACGCCGTCGCGGATGCGCTGGGCCGGCACCACCGCCTGCGACAGCACATAGCCGTCGTTGCGGTAGCGTGCGGTGATGGCGTCGCGGATGGCATAAAGGTCGGCGAGGGTCACCGGCTTGCCCAGCTTGTCGCCCCAGAGGGCGGACAGGCTGTCGGCATCATAGACGCCGTTGCCGTCGATGCGGATCTCGTTGAGCGTCAGGGTGATGCGTTCCGCGTCGCGGGGCGGCGGGGCCTTTTCCGGTTCCGGCATCTCGATTTCCGGGACCGACTGCGGCACCGCGGGACGCTCGAAACGCTGCTCCAGCCGGTTGGGGTCGAGCGAGGGCGGCAGCACCGGGGAAACCGACTGCGCCAGCACCGGCAGCGGAACGGCGACGCCGGCCAGCAGCAGGGCGGACAGGCGGACAAGGCGCAGGGCGGAACACGGAACGGGACGGGGCATGGCGGGAATCGCGGTCCTGGAAAGGGCGGCTCGAAGGCTATTTGTCGGTGAGCGCGGTCACGCCGGCCCAGTCCGGTTCGGCGGGATGGCCGACGCGCTTTTCCGCCTTGTGCAGCATCGCCAGCGCGGCACCGTCGCCGGCCACCAGGGCGCGGAAGCCGGACGCCGCCGCATCGAAGCGGCCGGCACGCCAATGGTCGAGGGCGGCGGCATAGGCGGCGCGCTGGGCGCGGTCCTCCGGGTCCGCGCGACGGGCCTCGGACAGCGGCTCGAACACCTCGACCGGTTCGCTGCGGCCGACCACCTGCACGATGTCCAGGGCGCGGAAGGCGTCCGGGTCGCCGTGGTGGCGCACGGTCTCGCCGCTGACCATCAGCGCAGTGTTGTAGTATTTGTTGGCACCCTCCAGGCGGGAGGCCAGATTCACCGTGTCGCCCATCACCGTGTAGTTGAAGCGGCGCGGCGAGCCGATGTTGCCGATCAGCGCCGGACCGGTGGCGATGCCAGTGCGGTTGGAGCCGCGCCCGCTGGCCGTCGCCAGCAGGGTCGGATCGTCCGCCATCGCCTGACGCATCGCCAGGGCGGCCGACACCGCGGCGCGGGCATGGTTGTCGATGGCATAGGGAGCGCCGAACACCGCCAGCACGGCGTCGCCGATGTATTTGTCGACGAAGCCGCCATGCGCCTCGATGATGTCGGTCATCACCGTGAAATAGCGGTTCAGCACGGCGACCAGCGCTTCCGGTTCCATCCCTTCCGACATCCTGGTGAATCCGGCGATGTCGCAGAACAGGATGGACAGGTCGCGCTCCTCCCCGCCCAGGCTGGGCGACTGGCCCGACGCGATCATGTCGTCGATCAGCGAGCCCGGCAGGTAGAGCCTGAAAGCATTGCGGATGTGCCGCTGGTCGCGGTCGAGCACGGCGAAGCGGAAGCCGAGCGCCAGCGGGAAGACCAGAAGCGCCGCCAGCGCCGCTTGCAGATAGGGCAGCACCAGCCCGCCCTGGAACGCCTGCACCGCCACCCCGCTCCACCCCGCCAGCAGCAGCAGCAGGCCGGCCGCGGCCACCGCCGGCCGCGTCGCAAGCGTCACGACCGCAGCCAGTCCGGCCAGCAGCAGGACCAGGGCCGCGGCGGCGGGCCGGCCGGTTTCCTCCAGCGCATCATGGGCCATCAGATTGGAGATGGCGGCCGCGTGGATGTAGACCCCGGGGATGCTGTCGCGGGTGCGACCGGCGACATACAGGTCGCTCATCACCGGCAGGGCGCAGCGTTCGGGCAGGTTCAGCCCCTCTGGCTTCGTCACCCAGCGGTTGGAGGAGAGCTTGCGGTCCTCCACGTCCAGCACGGTGCCGACCATCACCGCCTTACCTTTGAAATGCTTGGCGAAATAGTCGGACTTGCCGGCTTCGGCACAGGCATGCAGGTCGGCCAGCGAATAGGTCGGGATGGCGCCGGGCGCCGTGGCGTGGTTGACCAGCAGCCGGTTGCCCTCCCCGCCCGGCAGCCGGTAGCCGCCCAGCGTGGCGGAGCCGTCGGCCCCCCGCTCCAGCGGTGCCTTCAGCGCGCGCGACGCCACCTCCACCGCCATGCCCGGCTCGGCCTTCGGCTGGCCGTCAGGTCCGGTCACGGTCAGCGTCAGCGGCACGCGGCGAAGCACGCCGTCCGGATCCTCCACCAGATTGACCGAGCGGACGTTGTTGACCCCGGCGGCGATCATGTAGCCGCGATAGGGCATCAGCGGGTCGCTCTGGTGCTGCACCTTGGCCAGCACCAGCCGGCCGTCCTTGCCGCCGCGGCGCAGGGTCAGCAGATAGTCGCGCTCGAAACCGGGGATCAGCGTCTCGACCGAAGTCGGGTGAACGAGGTCGAGGCCGATGGCCGCCGCCCCGCCGTCCAGCATCGCCCCCAGCACTGTGCCCAGCCGCGGCCCCCACAGCGCCTGCGGCGTGCCGGCGAAGGGCGGGCGGCGGTAGGTCTCCTCGTCGATGCCGACCACGACCACCGGCGACGGGTCGGGCGCCGGCCACGGGCCGTGCAGCCGCTCGCGCAGCCAGTAGAGGCTGTCGATGGACGGTCCCTGCAGGGATGGCGAGGCCGCCAGAGCCAGAAGCCCGGCGAGGACCGGTGCGACGGCGCCGAGCAGGACCAGCCTCACGCGCCGGGGCAGCTTCATCGTCGGCAGCCTCACGCCCGGCCGGTCAGAAACGGATCAGCCGGCCGAGAGCCGGGCCGCCGCCGGCCGCCGCCTTCTCGTCGATCTTGACGACGAAGGACTTCTGCCCGGCGGAGACCTTGTAGAGGCCGCCGGGTTCTAGCCCGGCGCCCTGCTTGGCGGTGTCCAGCGTGGTGCCGGGGACGTTGACGGTGGTCAGCGCGATGCCCTGCACGTCCAGCCGGTCGATGGTGACCGGGCCGGGGGCCGACAGGATCAGCACCGGATGGGTCTTGAACAGCGTGAAGTCAGGCTTGGGCAGCGGCGCCTTCATGCCCGGCAGCGCGATGGGCGCGCTGCGGAAGACGGTCACCCCCGCCTTGCCCGCCTCGTTCGACGCCAGCAGCAGCTTGCCGCCGTCGCAGGGCAGCGTGTGGCGGTCGATGGTTCCGCCCTGCACCGCCGACTCGCGGGCGCCGACCGTCACCGAACCGCCGGTGATCGTCTCGTTCACGCAGGATTCCAGGTAGCTCAGCGTCAGCGTCTGGCCGGATTTCAGCGACACGGTGCGGCCGGCCGTCAGATAGTCCATCGGCTGCACGCCGTCGACGCCATCCGACACATCCTCCACCAGCGCGGTGGGGGCGGTGCCGGCGGGCGCCGGGTCGGCGGCGAGTGCCGCCGGCGATGCGGCCAGCAGAAGCAGGGCGCCGGCGGCGAGCGCGCGGACAGGCGTCTGGAACGCGACGGACATGGAAACGGCCTCCCGGTCAATGCAACGGGGTATGCCCGCTGCGGACGGATTCGAAATGGCTGTGTACCCTTTAGCGAAGTTACCGGGTTACTTCAAATCCAATACGTCGGCCCGGCATCCCGTTGCCAGTAACGCCGCCCTACAACCGCCGCGAGATTGTCATATTTCCGAAACGAACCCGCAATTCCGGCGTCATCACCCGCAGCTATTGTACGCGTCCCGCGCTGGCACGGCCGTCAAGGCCGCGGCGGTCGGGACGGGCATCAATGGGGCGTCGCGACCGATCATGGGCACCGAACACATCGTCCGCTCCTTCGCGCAGGAACTGCAGCGCCTGTCGAACCTCGTGACCCAGATGGGCGGCGTGGCGGAGGCGCAGGTGGAGGCCGCGGTGAAGGCGGTGTCGCGGCGCGACGTCGGGCTGGCCTCCCAGGTGATGCAGGCCGACGCCCGGATCGACGCCTACGAACGCGACATCGACGCGGAGGCGGTGCGGCTGCTGGCCCTGCGCCAGCCGATGGCACAGGACCTGCGCGAGATCGTGTCGGCCTTGAAGGTCTCCGCCGACCTGGAACGCATCGGCGACTATGCCGCCAACGTCGCCAAGCGGTCGCTGGCGCTGGCCCAGGTGCCGGTGGTGCGCCCGGCGGCCGGCATCCCGCGCATGGGGCGTCTGGTCGAAGCCATCCTGAAGGACGTGCTCGACGCCTACATCGAGCGCGACGTGGACAAGGCCATCGCCGCCTGGGAACGCGACGAGGAGCTGGACGACCTCTACACCAGCCTGTTCCGCGAGGTCCTGACCTATATGATGGAGGACCCGCGCAACATCACGCCCTGCACGCATCTGCTGTTCATGGCGAAGAACCTGGAGCGCATCGGCGACCACGCCACCAACATCGCCGAGATCATCCATTTCCTGGTGGTCGGCACGCCGCTGACCGTCGTGCGGCGGAAGAACGACGGCAGCAGCTTCGCCGTGGTGTCGCCGGCTGTCCCGTCCGCCGACCTGACCGATCTGCAGGACGACGAGCACGGCCCGGCCGACGCCGGCTGACCGAGACGGCGACACTTTGTCCGATCCCTGCCGGTCGAAAGGCCGGAAAATCCCGTCCGCACAGCCCGCGCAGGGGAGATACCGCCGAAGTGCGGGGCTTTTCCGTTTGCATGCGGCGCGGGTGTCGGGTATTAGCCCGCCCCGTGTGTCCGACATTCGCCGCGGCACCCTGTCCCCTGCCTGAAACGAGACGACGCTGGTCATGCCCGCCGACGCATTGAGTTCCGCCCTGCTCCCCGCCGGACTGCACGACGTGCTGCCGTCCGAAGCGGCGCACGAGGCGGCCGCCGTCGAACGCCTGCTGGCGGAATTCGCCGCGCAGGGCTACCGCCGCGTCGATCCCCCGCTGGTGGAGTTCGAGGAGAACCTGCTCTCCGGACCCGGCGCGGCGATGTCCAAGCAGACCTTCCGGCTGATGGACCCGCATTCGCAGCGGATGATGGCGGTGCGCGCCGACATCACCCCGCAGATCGCCCGCATCGCCACCACCCGCCTGAAGAACGAGGCCCGGCCGCTGCGCCTGTGCTACGCCGGGCAGGTGCTGCGGGTGAAGGGATCGCAGCTGCGCCCCGAACGCCAGTTCACCCAGGTCGGCGTCGAGCTGATTGGTGCCTTGGAGGCGGAGGCGGATGCCGAGGTGGTGCTGCTGGCCGTCCAGGCGCTGACCGCCATCGGCGTGCCGCATTTGTCGGTCGACCTCTGCGTTCCCACCATGGTGTCGCGCATCTGCGCCGGGCTTGGCCTTGGCGATGACGAGATCCGGCAGCTGCGCGCGGCGCTCGACCGCAAGGATGCCGCCGCGGTGGCCGCCGTCGGCGGACCGGCCGCGACGCTGCTGGAATCGCTGATGAGCGCGTCCGGCCCCGCCGACCGCGCCATGAAGGCGCTGGCCGACCTGCCGCTGCCGGAGGGGGCCGAGAAGGACCGCCGCCGGCTGACCGACACGCTGGCCCTGCTGCGCGCGGCGATGCCCGACCTGACGGTGACCGTCGATCTGGTCGAGCATCGCGGCTTCGAATACCAGACCGGCCTCAGCTTCACCCTGTTCTCCCGCGCGGCGGGCGAACTGGGTCAGGGCGGGCGCTACCGCGCCGGGGCGCAGGGTGAGGCCAAGGGAGATGGGCGCGGGGAGCCGGCGACCGGCTTCACGCTGTACATGGATACGCTGCTGCGCGCGGTTCCCGCCGCCAAGGCGCCGGGGCGCGTGTATGTGCCGCACGGCACCGGCTGGGAGTTTGCGCGCCGGCTGCGCGCCGAGGGTTGGGTGACGGTGGCCGGGCTCGCCCCGGTGACCGATGCGGTTGCTGAGGCGAAGCGGCTCCAGTGCGGCCATTGGCTGGCCGGCGGGGACGTGAAGCCGGTCGGATGATCCGGTTCTAGGGTGAACGGACCCCCACGCCGCGCGGATGGTGCCCTGCGGCGGATCGGGCGGTCGGGCGGTTCCTTTTTGAAGTTTTGCGGAGACGAGAGATGGCCAACGTTGCGGTGGTCGGCGCCCAGTGGGGCGACGAGGGCAAGGGCAAGATCGTCGACTGGCTGTCCAGCCGGGCCGATGTGGTGGTGCGCTTCCAGGGCGGTCACAACGCCGGCCACACGCTGGTGATCAACGGCGTCGAATACAAGCTGAGCCTGCTGCCGTCCGGCGTGGTGCGCCAGAGCAAGCTGTCGGTCATCGGCAACGGCGTCGTCTTCGACCCGTGGGCCTTCATCCGCGAAGTGAACGCCATCAAGGAGAAGGGCGTCTCCGTCACGCCGGAGAACCTGATCGTCGCCGAGAACGTGCCGCTGATCCTGCCGGTGCACAGCGCGCTGGACAAGGCGCGCGAAGAGGCCAAGGGTGCGGGCAAGATCGGCACCACCGGCCGCGGCATCGGCCCGGCCTATGAGGACAAGGTGGCCCGCCGCGCCATCCGCCTGTGCGACCTGACCGACGACGCCGTGCTGGTGGAGAAGGTCGACGCCCTGCTGGCCCACCACAACGCCCTGTTCCGCGCGCTGGGCGCGCCGGAGATGACCCCGGCCGACATCCTGGACCCGCTGCGCGAGATCGCGCCGCAGGTGCTGCCCTACGCCGCCGTCGTCTGGAAGCAGCTGGACGAGCTGCGCCGCGCCGGCAAGCGCATCCTGTTCGAAGGCGCCCAGGGCACGATGCTGGACATCGACCACGGCACCTACCCCTACGTCACCTCCTCCAACACGGTGGCCGGCAACGCCGCCGCGGGCAGCGGCATGGGCCCGCGCGCCGTCGGCTATGTGCTGGGCATCTGCAAGGCCTACACCACCCGCGTCGGTTCCGGTCCCTTCCCGACCGAGCTGAAGGACGAGATCGGTGAGCTGATCGGCCAGAAGGGCAAGGAGTTCGGCGTCGTCACCGGGCGCAAGCGCCGTTGCGGCTGGTTCGACGCCGTCATGGTCCGCCAGGCGGTCAAGACCGGCGGCATCGACGGCATCGCCCTGACCAAGCTGGACGTGCTGGACGGCTTCGACGAGATCAAGGTCTGCGTCGGCTACCGCCTGGACGGCCAGGAGCTGGACTATTACCCGTCGAACGCCGGCTCCCAGGCCCGCGTCGAGCCGATCTACGAGACCTTCGAGGGATGGAAGGACACCACCCGCGGCGCCCGCTCCTGGGCGGAGCTGCCGGCCCAGGCGGTCAAGTATGTCCGCCACATCGAGGAGCTGATCCAGGCCCCGGTCGCGCTGCTGTCGACCAGCCCGGAACGCGACGACACCATCCTGATGACCGACCCGTTCGCCGACTGACGCGGCTGAAGGTTCGCAAGAAAAAGGGCCGGCGCTTTGCCGGCCCTTTTTCGTTTCCGTGGCCCCAACCCAGAACAGGAATATCGCATTCGGATTTGGTTCGCCGACAAAGCCCCTCTCCCCTTGTGGGAGAGGGGTCGGGGTGAGGGGTCGGAAACCGACGATTCCCAACGGCTTTCAGCCGTCGGCACCCTCATCCCAACCCTTCTCCCACAAGGGGAGAAGGGCTTCCGAAACGGAAAGTCATCGCTCCAAACTCAAACGCGATCGCCATTCGGATCACACCGACCGCGTCAGCCCGCCATCAACATGGATGTTCTGGCCGGTGATGTAGCCGGCGCCCGGCGAGGCCAGGAAGGCCACCGTGGCGGCGATCTCGTCGCTGCTGCCGTAGCGCTGCATGGGCACGCTCTGGCGGCGCTCCTCGGTCGCCGGCAGGCTGTCGATCCAGCCGGGCAGGACGTTGTTCATCCGCACATTGTCCGCCGCATACTGGTCGGCGAAGATCTTGGTGTAGGCGGCCAGGCCTGCCCGCGCGACGGCGGAGGTCGGGAACATCGCGCTCGGCTCGAACGCCCAGGCGGTGGAGATGTTGACGATGGAGCCCGACTTCTGCGCCACCATGACCGGCGCCACCAGCCGGACCGCCCGCACGACGTTCAGGAAATAGACGTCGATCCCGCGGTGCCAGTCCTCGTCGCTGATCTCCAGCAGCGGCCCCCGCGGGCCATGCCCGGCGCTGTTGACCAGCGCGTCGATGCGGCCCCATCGTTCCATCGTGGCGTCGACCAGCCGCTTCAGGTCGTCGTTGGACTGGTTCGACCCGGTCACCCCGATGCCGCCCAGCTCCGCCGCCAGCGCCTCGCCCTTGCCGGAGGAGGACAGGATCGCGACCTTGAACCCGTCGGCCGCCAGACGGCGCGCGGAGGCCGCCCCCATGCCGCTGCCCCCGGCCGTGACGACGGCCACCTTCTCTCCAGACATCCGGAACCCTCCTGAAACCATGTTGGTCCCGCCAACCATAAGGAGACGGGCGCATGGCCTCAAACGCGATTTCAGGATGGGAGGGCGGACGTCCGCAGCGTCAGATGTCGAAGTTGGCGGCGATGTTGCCGGTGGACTGCCGATGGCGCAGGGCGTCGGCCAGCGTCTGGTTGTCGAGCACGGCGGCGGTGGCGTCGCGGACCTGGACCATCAGCCAGCGGACCGAGCAGGTCGCCGTGTCGATGCAGTCCTCGCACGGCCGGAAGGACGCCTTGCTGGCGCAGGGGATCGGGGCCAGATGACCGTCGATCAGGCGAATCACCTCGCCGAAGGTGATCTGCGCCGCCGGCCGCGCCAGCCGGTAGCCGCCGCTCTTGCCGCGCTTGGCGAACAGCAGCCCTTCCTTGCGCAGTTCCACCAGGATCGCTTCCAGGAACTTGCGCGGGATGTTCTCGCGTTCGGCGATGTCGGCGATCAGGATCAGATCGCCATTGTCCTTCTCCGCCAGCATGATCAGGGCACGCAACGCGTATTTGGCTTTCTGCGACAGCATTCCGGCGGAATCCGTATTATTTGCGGCGGCGGCTGGTACGGCCGCCCCGATCTAAAGCTTCAGTGGTTAACATTTGGTGCCGGCCCGGTATTCCACCCAAAGGCGTGACACCCGACCGGACTTGCGGACCTTAGCCAGAATCGCCGCCCAATGCGACCGGCTTTGCGCGAATGGTTTGCGACGGCCGCCGCGGGCGCGTTAAGGTCGCGCGGCCCATTGGTCCGTTCCGCCATCTCCAAGCAGCCCGAAGGTCAGGACATGCAGTACGCCATCGTTCCGGTCACCCCGTTCCAGCAGAACTGCACGGTGCTCTGGTGCCCCGAGACGATGAAGGGCGCCGCCATCGATCCCGGCGGCGACCTGGACCGCATCCTGGCCGCCGCGAAGGCGAAGGGCGTGACGCTTGAGAAGATCCTGGTCACCCACGGCCACATCGACCATGCCGGCGCCGTCGCCGATCTGGCCGACAAGCTGTCCCTGCCGATCGAGGGTCCGCACCGCGAGGATCAGTTCTGGATCGACGGCATGCCGATGCAGAGCCAGATGTTCGGCTTCCCGCCCGTCCGTTCCTTCACGCCCAACCGCTGGCTGGAGGAGGGCGACACGGTGACCGTCGGCAACCAGACGCTTGAGGTGCGCCACTGCCCGGGCCACACGCCCGGCCATGTGGTGTTCGTCCACCGGCCGTCGAAGCTCGCCATCGTCGGGGACGTGCTGTTCCAGGGCTCCATCGGCCGCACCGACTTCCCCAAGGGCAACTACGCCGACCTGATCGCCTCGATCCGCGACAAGCTGTTCCCCTATGGCGACGACATCGCCTTCATCCCCGGCCACGGTCCGATGTCCAGCTTCGGGGAAGAGCGGCTGTACAATCCGTTTTTGAATGACTGAGGCGTAGGTCTAACTGACCCAACCGTCCCTCAATCCACCATCGGCTCGTCACCCAGCAGCAGGTCGATGCGCCGGCGCAGGCTGATGAGTTCGCGGCGCTGCATGTCGTCGACATAGGCGCGGTGCTCGCGCGGATCGCCCAGCTTGGCGGTGGCCCGGCGCAGCGCGTCGAGGAAGCGGCCGACCGCAGATATGGTGCGCAGCGAGGGTTCCTTGGCGGCGTCCTTGCGGCTGCGGGCGGCCTGGACGGTGCCGTCGCCGGCCTTCACCTGTTCCCACAGGGCCATCTGCTCTTCCAGATCCTTGATCCAGGCGATCTCGATCAGGGTGGAGCGGGACACGTCATGATGGGCGGCGGCATACTCCTGCTTGATCGTCTCCGGCAGGCTGTTCAGCCGCAGGGTGTGGCTGACATTGCTCTGGCTCTTGCCGATGATGCGGCCCAGCTGCTCCTGCGTGTAGCCGAAGCGGTCGATCAGCCGGGCCAGCGCCTCCGCCAGTTCCAGCGCATCCAGATCGACGCGCTGCACATTCTCCACCAGCGACAGCTCGTCCGGGTTGCCGGAGGTGACCAGCGCATAGATGGTCGCCAGCCCCAGCATCTCGTGCGCGCGCAGCCGCCGTTCGCCGGCGACCAGCCGGTGGCCGCCCACGACCTCCTGCACCAGGATCGGCTGCTTCAGCCCATAATGCGCGATCGAGTCGGCCAGCCCCTGCATCTCTTCAGGGTCGAAGTGACGGCGCGGCATGCCCGGATTGCGCATGATCCGTGCGACGTCGAGTTCCAGCAGCCGGGGCGGCTTGCCCACGTCGTCGAACAGGTCCGAATGATCGGGCGCGAGCGTCGGCATGTCGTGTTCTGGTCCCCTGGTTCCCAGTCCTTCCGGTTCCGCAACGGTGCCCCGCCGGTCCCGGCCATGTCAACGGTGGAGTGGAAGAAAAGGAGAACATGGCGCCTGCGGTTCGCAAGAATGCCGGCCGCCGTCCTTCCCGCCCCCTTCAGCCTACCTCCATCGGCGAATACGCCTCAAATACTCGACGACCATAAAGTTTCATGACTCGGTCACCGTTTTGTTAAACGATCATTCAAAATCCATTCGGCTGGCGCAATGAAACGTAACTCAGTAGAAAGGGTTGAAGCAGAGCCGAGGAATTGATCCGGCGTCTGTTGGGAGGTCGGTCGATGTCACTTGCTGAACGCAAGCTATTTGTCGAGCGCTGGATTCGCTCACCCCTGAAGGTCGCATCGGTAACTCCAAGCGGTCCCGAACTGTGCCGCGCCATGGCAAAGGCCGCCCAATGCGGTCCCGACCGCCGCGTGGTGGAGCTGGGGCCGGGCACCGGTCCGGTCACCTCCGCCCTGCTCGGCCATGGCGTCGCTCCCGGCAATCTGCTGATGGTGGAACTAGACCCCGCCTTCGCGGACCATCTGTCGGTGCTGCATCCGGACGCGACGGTGGTGCGCGGCGATGCGACGCGGGTGCATCGGATCGTCCAGGCCCATGGCTGGGAGACCTGCGACGCGGTGGTGTCGGGCCTGCCGCTGATCGCCATGCCGCTGTCGGTCCAGGCGCGGATCGTGCGCGGCGCCTTTTCCGTGCTGGCGCCCGACGGTGTTTTCGTGCAATTCACCTACGGCCCCTTCGCCCCGGTGAATCCGGAGTTGATCCGGCGGCTGCGGCTGAAGCCGCGGCGCCATGCCTGGATCGCCCGGAACCTGCCGCCGGCGTCGGTGTGGACCTTCCGCCGGCTGCCCTGACGAGTCGTTTTGACCGCTGACACTGTCCTGGATGAGGCGCGCGCCCTGATCGACGCGCGCCGTTACCGCCCCGCCCTGCGCCTGCTGCGCGGCGACGCCATTCCCAACGGCCTGGAGCGGCTGCAACTGCTGGGGCTGGCGCTTCTCGGCCATCGTGACGCCCCGGCGGCAATTGCCTGCCTGCGCCGGGTGCTGGCGGACCGTCCGGACGACGCCGACCGCCTTGCCGCCCTGGCCCAGGCCCATCAGGCCGACAACGCCCCCTTCCCCGCCGTCCGCTGGTTCGAGCGTGCGGTCCGAGTCGCCCCCGGACGCGCACCGCTGACGACGGCGCTGGCCGGCGCCCTGCGCCGCGACGCCCGCTATGACGACGCGCTGGTCCTGGCGCGCAAGGCGTTGGCAGGCGGCGATACCTCACCCGACATCCGGTACGAGGCGGCGATGGCCGCCGCCTATCTCGGCCGCGATGCGGAATCGCTGGCCCATTTCGACGCACTGCTGGCCGACGACCCCGAACATGCCGCGGCGTGGTTCGGCAGCCATGCCCAGGCGCTGCACGATCACGGCCCGGAAGAGGCGCTGCGCCGCCTGCGTCGCGCCACCCGCTGCGGCGGGGCCAACGGCAAATATTGGGGCTATCTCGCCGCCACCCTGCGGCTGCTCGGCCGCAGCGCGGAGGCCGATGCGGTGGAGGCGGCGGAGATCGGCGACAACCCAAAGCGCCGGCCGCTGCCGGACGGGGCCAGGGCGCTGCTGCCGAAGCTCTCGCCCGACTTCCGCCTGTTCGGCAACAGCGGCCGGCTGCTTCGCCATGCGCTGTCCTGCGCCACCACGCCGGGCCTGGTGCTGGAGTTCGGCGTGCGCCGTGGCACTTCGCTCGACCACATCGCCGATGCGGCGGGGCAGGAGGTCCACGGCTTCGATCTGTTCGAGGGCCTGCCGGAAGGCTGGGTGAACTCCCCCCGCGGGGTGCTGACCACCGGCAGCCAACTGCCGCCGGTGCGCGACAACGCCCGCCTGCATGTGGGCTGGTTCGAGGACAGCCTGCCGCCGTTCCTGGCGGCCCATCCGGGACCGGTGCGGTTCGTGAATGTGGACAGCGACATCTACGCCTCGGCCCGCACGGTGTTGACCGCGCTGGCGGATCGGGTGCGGCCGGGGACCGTCATCGTCTTCGACGAGTATATCGGCAACCGCAGCTGGCGCGACGACGAGTACCGGGCGTTCCAGGAGTTCGCCGCGGAGACTGCGGTGCAGTACGAGTATTTCGCGGCCAGTCCCTACACCAAGCAGGTGGCGGTGCGGGTGTTGGATATCCGATCATAAATGCTGCGGCGGTTGCCCCCTCCCCATCCCTCCCCGCTTCGCGGGAGAGGGGGTAGGACGCTTGCCGAAGCAATGTAGAGGTCGGCGGCAGTCCCCTCTCCCGCCGAAGGCGGGGAGGGTTAGGGAGGGGGCAAAACCCTCCCCCGCCGCCATCACCTCACCCCGCCGCCTTCACCTGCCGGCGGCGGGCATGCAGGACCGGCTCGGTGTAGCCGTTGGGCTGGACGCGGCCCTTGAACACCAGATCGCAGGCCGCCTGGAAGGCGATGCTGCCGTCGAAGTTGCCGGCCATCGGCTTGTACAGCGGATCGCCGGCATTCTGCTTGTCGACGACGGCGGCCATGCGCTTCATGACCTCCATCACCTGGGCCTCGGTGCAGATGCCGTGGTGCAGCCAGTTGGCGATGTGCTGGCTGGAGATGCGCAGGGTGGCGCGGTCCTCCATCAGCCCCACATCGTGGATGTCCGGCACCTTGGAGCAGCCGACGCCCTGGTCGATCCAGCGCACCACATAGCCGAGGATGCCCTGGGCGTTGTTCTCCAGCTCCTGCCGGATCTCGTCCTCCGACCAGTTGGGGCGGTCGGCGAGCGGGATGGTCAGGATGTCGGACAGAGATGCTGCCTGACGCTTGGCCAACTGGTCCTGCACCTCGGCCACGTTCACGGCGTGATAGTGGGTGGCGTGCAGGGTGGCGGCGGTCGGCGACGGGACCCAGGCGGTGTTGGCGCCGGCCTTCGGGTGGCCGATCTTGGCGACCAGCATGTCGGCCATCAGGTCGGGCATCGCCCACATGCCCTTGCCGATCTGCGCGCGGCCCTTCAGACCCGCCTTCAGGCCGACATCGACATTGTTGTCCTCATAGGCCGCGATCCATTTGGTGGCCTTCATCGCCGCCTTGCGGACGACCGGGCCGGCCTCCATCGAGGTGTGGATCTCGTCGCCGGTGCGGTCCAGGAAGCCGGTGTTGATGAACACCACGCGGTCCTTGGCGGCGCGGATGCACTCCTTGAGGTTGACGGTGGTGCGCCGCTCCTCGTCCATGATGCCGACCTTGAGGGTGTTGCGGGCCATGCCCAGCAGATCCTCGACGCGGCCGAACAGCTCGTCGGTGAAGGCGACCTCTTCCGGCCCGTGCATCTTCGGCTTCACGATGTAGACCGAGCCGGCGCGGCTGTTGCGCAGGGCGCCGTTGCCCTTCAGATCGTGCAGCGCGATCAGCGAGGTGAAGACGCCGTCCAGAATGCCTTCCGGCGCCTCGCTGCCGTCGGACAGCTTGACCATGTCGATGGTCATCAGATGGCCGACGTTGCGGACCAGCAGCAGGCTGCGGCCATGCAGGGTGACGCTGCCGGCCGGCGTGGTGTAGGTGCGGTCGGGGTTCAGCTTGCGGACGACCGTCTTGTCGCCCTTGGGGAAGCTGGCCTCCAGCGTGCCCTTCATCAGGCCCAGCCAGTTGCGGTAGGCGACGACCTTGTCCTCCGCATCCACGGCGGCGACGGAATCCTCGCAGTCCTGGATGGTCGACAGCGCGGCTTCCAGAACCACGTCGGCGACGCCGGCGGCATCGTCCTTGCCGATCACGCTGTTGCGGTCGATGCGGATTTCGATGTGGGTGCCGTTCTGCACCAGCAGCACGGCCGACGGGGCCGACGCCTCGCCCTGCCAGCCGACGAAGGCGGCCTTGTCCTTCAGGCCGGTCTTGCCGCCGGACTTCAGCGTCACCGCCAGCGCATCGCCCTCGACCGCATAGGCCGTGGCGTCGGCATGGCTGCCCTCGGCGAGCGGAACGCTGTCGTCCAGGAACTTGCGGGCCCAGGCGATCACCTGCGCGCCGCGGGCGGCGTCATAGCCGCCGGCCGCCGGGGTGCCGGGGATAGCGTCGGTGCCGTACAGCGCATCGTACAAGCTGCCCCAGCGCGCATTGGCGGCGTTCAGGGCATAGCGGGCGTTGGTGATCGGCACCACCAGCTGCGGGCCGGCGAGATAGGCGATCTCCGGATCGACGTTGCCGGTGCCGACGGCGAAGTCGCCGCCCTCCGGCACCAGATAGCCGATCTCGCGCAGGAAGGACTCGTATTCGGCCTGATCGAAGACCTTACCGCGGCGGGAGGCATGCCACGCGTCGATCTGCGCCTGCAACTGGTCGCGCTTGTC
The DNA here is from genome assembly GCF_055698305.1 of Azospirillum sp. VT-I1. Classification (NCBI taxonomy): domain Bacteria; kingdom Pseudomonadati; phylum Pseudomonadota; class Alphaproteobacteria; order Rhodospirillales; family Azospirillaceae; genus Azospirillum; species Azospirillum sp. VT-I1. The sequence continues at coordinate 652,571 of NZ_CP168804.1, forward strand.
CAGCAGCGCCTTGTTGCGCGGCGCCAGCTCGTGCAGGAGCTGGTCGAGGCCGGTCCAGAGACGGTCGGCGTCGACACCGGTCCCCGGCAGCGCCTCGTTATTGATGAAGTCGTACAGCGGTTGGGCGATCTCGAGGCCGCCACGGCGGATCCAGTTGCTCATCTCGTTGCGTGTCCCATTCTCTTGCGCTCGGTTCGCAGACTCCTCTCCGGGAGTCTTGGTCATCGGTTATCGCGTCTTCCGCGCAAGCCGGTCAACACAATGTCGCACCGCAGCGTATGGAGAAATGGTAGCAGACGGCCGCCGTCCGCCGGCCCCGGTGAGGCCGCCGGCTCAGGCCACCGGGTCAGGCCACCGGGTCAGGCGAGCAGATCGAGCGCCGCCGCCGGCTGGGCGGCCGAGGCGCCCGGCATCGCCAGGACATCCGCCGCGTCGGCATCGCCACCAGCAAGCAGCCCGGCGACGCCGAGCGCCTCGCTGGATCCGAAGGCGGCGGCGCGCAGGGCGTTCACCTCCTTCTGGGCGGCCTCGACCATCTTGTCGTCGGCCTTGAAGCCCTCGCGCCGCTCCCGCCGCCGCTTTTCCGATTCATCCAGCATGTTGGCGGCCTTCGCCTCCCCGATGATGCGCTTGGAGGTGGCGAGCACGCCCTCCACCCGCTGGCCGAAGGCATCGGCTTCGCGGTAGCGCGACATCTTCATGGCGTTGTCGGCCATCAGCTGCTGGATCATCGGGCCGTGGCCACCGGTCGCCCTGCCGGTCGCCCCGCCATTCCCGGTCAACCCGGCGGCACCGAGCCCGGACAACACATCCTCGACCAGCCGGGCGACCTCGTCGGGCAGCGCGCCATCCTGAGACGCGGTTTGGCCGGCGGACCCAGCCGCCGCCGCGGCATCGGCGGCCATCAGGTCGGCGGCGGCTGCCGTGCCTTGGGCGGACGCGCCCTCCCCCGCCGAAAACCCGATGGTCAGCGTCACTTCGGTCTGCTGCAGGGTCAGGCTTGTGCTGCTGCGGGTGATGGTGGTCTCGCTGGACAGGACCGTTCCGCCGGCGGCCGCAGCGCTGTCGCCGGGCAGCCCCATCTCCGCCGCCGCCTTGATGCCGGCGCCATATTCCTTGGCGGCGCGCCCGGCCTCGCGCGCCAGCAGCGCCGCTTCGCGCGCCAGGGCCGCCAGCTTCTGCGCATCGCCCTGGGCGAAGCGCATCGCCAGCTTCAATTGCTCGATCTTGCGTTCGACCTGTTCCAGCCGGGCGGCTGCGGCCTCCTTGGACCCGCCGACCCGCCGCGCCTCCTCCAGCGCGGCGCGCGCGGTGGCGTTGTCGCTCTGCCATTTGGCGGAGGGCTGGGTCAAGGACTGCGCGCGCTCCGCCTTCTGGGCGAGCTGGCCTTTGGCGTCCTTCGCCTCCAGCTCCTTCTCCCAGGGTTTCTTCGCCTGCTGCAGTCGGAAAAGGCCGGACTGGCCGTCCGCCACCACGCTGAAGACGCTCATGCCGCCACCCTCCGGCCCGGCCGAACCAGGATGTTCGCGGCAAAGTTTAGCACAATCGCCGCGACTGTCCATTTCGCGCGACGCCTCCGTGGAACCCCGAAGGCTTGGCTGGTGTTTCACTTCACGACACCCGATTCCGCAACGGGCGGTTCGAAACCGCAGGCGCGGAGCCGCGGAATACCGGAATCCCGAGGAGGAAAGACACGATGCCGAACCGCGACATGACCGGCACCGGCGGAACGACCCCGACCGGCTCCACCACTGGACATTCCACCGCCGGCAGCTCCACCACCGCCAATACCCTGTCGGGCGGGCGCGGCAGCGTCGATGACATCAAGCAGACCGTCAACCGCGCCGCCGAAGACGCCGTTTCGACCGGTCGCGAGACGCTGGGCCAGGCCCAGGGCCGCATCCGCTCGCTGCTGGAACAGCAGACCGGCCGCGCCGCCGACCAGCTCGGCGGCGTCGCCAACGCCCTGCACAAGGCCGCAGAGCAGCTGAAGCAGGAAAATGGTGGCGAGAACGGCGGCGTGGTCGCCGATTACGCCGTGCAGGCGGCCGACCGCGTGGAGCGCGTCGCCGACATGCTGCGCGACGCCACCGTCGACGACATCGTCGGCGAGGTCGAAGGCTTCGCCCGCCGCCAGCCGGAGATTTTCATCGGCGCCGCCTTCGCCGTCGGCTTCCTGGCCGCGCGCTTCATCAAGAGCTCCGGCGAGCGGCGGATGCACCGTGCCTCCACCTCGCTGCGCGGCAACGCCCACCCGTCGCAGTCCGTGCGCAGCACCCGCGGCACCGCCTACGACACCGGCCGCGACCGCAGCCGCGACATGAACCGCGACTCCGACCGGTCGCCCAGCCGCGGCATGGCCGGCGGCATCGCCGAGTCCGTCAGCCGCAGCACGCCGTCCCACAGCGCGGACACCCCCACCACCGGGTCATCCAGCGTCAACACCGGCAGCCTCGCCGGCCGCATGGAGTCGGAGCGCGGGGCGGAGCGCCTGGGTGAGCCGAAGCCGGCCGCCGGCCGCATCGGCATGCCGCTGTCCACCGCTCCGGCCTCCGTCACCGGCCGCACCGCGTCGCCGACCGCCGATACGGCGCTGGGCACCAGCACGGTGAGCACGCCGGCCGGCGTGTCGGGCACCACCGGCAGCGCCGGCAGTTCCGTGAATGCCGGCACGACCGGCGTCAGCGGCGTTGGCAACACCGGCACCAGCGGGACCCAGGGCGGGGCCGCCGGCACCACCTCCACCTCCAAGCCGCAGGGTCAGCGTCCATGAGCGCCGCCGAGAACCGCTATGACGAGCCGCGGGATCCGCGGCAGGACCGGCCGCTTGCCGGCCTGTTCGCCGATCTCGCCCGCGAATCCGCCAACCTCGCCCGATCCGAGATCGCGTTGGCGAAGGCCGAGCTGACCGACAAGGCCGCCGAGGCCGCAGGCGGCGTGGCCTTCATCGCCGTCGGCGGACTGGTCGCCTTCGCCGGCGTCCTGGTCCTGCTTGCCGCTGCGGTTCTCGGCCTGTCCAACGTCCTGGCCCCGTGGCTGTCCGCGCTGATCGTCGGCGTGGTGGTTCTGGCGGTGGGCGGCATCCTGGCCTATGTCGGCAAGAACCGGCTGAGCCCCGCCAACCTCCGCCCCCGCCGCACCATGAACACGCTGGAAGAGGACAAGCGTTGGGCCAAGTCCCAGCTTGCCCGCTGAGGGGCCGGCCGATGACGGACGACGACCGCAACCCGCAGGACCTCGACGCCCTGGAAGGCGACATCCGCGCCAGCCGCGCGCGCATCGGCGGCACCGTCGAGGCGCTGCGCGACCGCACCTCACGTTTGCGCGACAGTCTGGCCCGGTGGTCGCCCCAAACCCTGATGGAGAACACCATGAAGCACACCTATACGCCGGCGACGCCGGAAACCCCGTCCCAGCGCTCCCACCAGCACCAGTCCGACCGCTATGAGAGCGGCCAGACCGTCCACTACAAGGGGTCGCGTTCGCGCTCCTCCTCCGACGGCTCGATGCTGAGCAGCGTCACCAGCAACCCGATCCCGCTGGCCCTGGTCGGCATCGGGCTGGGCTGGCTCGCCCTGTCCAGCACCGGCTACGACCGCCGCATCGCCCGGTCCAGCACCGTCCAGTCGGCCCGCCACCGCATGGGCGACGCCGTCGACTATGCCCGCGAGTCGCTGAGCAGCGCCACCGACAGCGTGCGCAGCGCCGCCAGTTCCGCCTATGACAGCGCGTCGGGCACCGTCAGCGGCATGATGGGCGGTTCGGACGACGACCATGTGTCGGGCCGGGGCGAAATCCATGGACAGCGGCAATCGCAAGGCTACGCCAGCCGCGGCATGTCGCGCCTGTCCTCCATGGCGCCGTCGACCGACCATCTGCGCCACCGCGCCCACGACGTGACGACCGGCTTCTGGGACCTCGTGGAGGATCATCCCATCGTCGCCGGCGCCATGGGCGTGGCACTGGGTGCCGCCATCGGCGCCGCCCTGCCGGGCACGCGCTATGAGAAGCAGTGGGTCGGCGAATATGCCGACGAGGCGACCGAGCGCGCCAAGGCGATCGCGATGGACGCGCTCGACCGCGGCACCCGCGCCGCCCAGGCCGCGGCCCAGACCGTGGTCGAGTCGGCCAAGGAAGACGTCCGCGAGGTGGTCTCCGAAGCCACCAACGCCGCCCGCGAGGAAGTGAAGAAGCCGGGCTGATCCCCCTTTCCCGGCTGACACGGACCGACCCCGCGCCCTCCCGGCGCGGGGTTTTCCGTATTGTGCAGTCCGGTTGCGGCAAACCGCCGCATTCCCGCCCTTCACCATCGACTTGGCGGTAGCGTGGTGGAAAGAGCGGCGCTATAACCAAGCAAGCCCGATGGGTATTCCCGGCGTGTCAGCCATGCACAGGCGCCAAAGCCGCGGAAACCCTGCACTTTAATCGACAAACGCCCCTTGCCCCAGGGAGTAATCAGGACTAAATTGGTCCTGTATTCGAAACCGGGTGAAACGGGGTGCGGGCATGATCCGGCTGAGCAAGCTGACCGACTATGCCATCGTCGTGTTGAGCGAGATGGCGCGCCAGGTCGGCACGGTCCATACCGTCGCCCATCTTGCCGACCGCACCGGCGTTCCCGCTCCCACCGTCGCCAAGCTGATGAAGGCGATGACCCCGGCGGGACTGACCACTTCGCAGCGGGGGCCGCCGGCGGTTATGCGCTGAGCCGCCCCGCCGATGCAATCTCCATCGCGGAAATCATCACGGCGCTCGACGGTCCCATCGCGCTGACCGCCTGCGTCGACGGCGCCGACAGCCAATGCGGGGTGGAGCAACTTTGCCCCATGCGCGGCGGTTGGGAAAAGGTGAACCGCGCCATCCGCAACGCGCTGGAGGAGGTGACGCTGGCCGACATGATGGCCCCCATCACCTTCCCGGCCCCGGCAGCCGCAACGAATTCCACAGCCGCCCAGCCGGCCCGCCCTGCGCACTGAACGGCGCGCACCGAACAGCATTCTTGAGAAGGACGAGGCAAAGCCATGGCCGCCCAACCGGAAACCGTCGAGCAGGTCCGCGCCGTCACGGAGCAGAAGTACAAGTACGGCTTCACGACCGACATCGAGGCCGACGTCGCGCCGAAGGGCCTGAACGAGGACATCGTCCGCTTCATCTCCGCCAAGAAGGAGGAGCCGGAGTGGCTGCTGGAATGGCGCCTGAAGGCCTTCCGCGTCTGGCAGACGATGGAGGAGCCGCAATGGGCCGCCGTCAGCTTCCCGCCCATCGACTATCAGGATGCGCATTACTATGCAGCACCCAAGAAGAAGGCCGGGCCGAAATCGCTGGACGAGGTCGATCCCGAACTGCTGAAGACCTACGAGAAGCTGGGCATCCCCCTGCGTGAGCAGGAGATACTGGCCGGCGTCGAAGGGTCGGAGGGCAAGAGCCCGGCCATCGCTGTCGACGCCGTGTTCGACAGCGTGTCGGTCGCCACCACCTTCAAGGCCAAGCTGGAGGAGATGGGCATCATCTTCTGCGCGATCTCCGAAGCGGTGCAGAAGCACCCGGAACTCGTGAAGAAGTATCTCGGCTCGGTGGTGCCCTACACCGACAACTACTATGCGACGCTGAACTGCGCGGTCTTCACCGACGGCAGCTTCGTCTACATCCCCAAGGGCGTGCGCTGCCCGATGGAGCTGTCGACCTACTTCCGCATCAACCAGGCCAACACCGGCCAGTTCGAGCGGACGCTGATCATCGCCGACGAGGGCTCCTACGTCAGCTATCTGGAAGGCTGCACGGCGCCCAAGCGCGACGAGAACCAGCTGCACGCCGCGGTGGTGGAACTGGTGGCGATGGACGACGCGACCATCAAGTACTCGACCGTCCAGAACTGGTATCCCGGCAACGAGGAAGGCGTCGGCGGCATCTACAATTTCGTGACGAAGCGTGGCGCCTGCCGCGGCAAGAACTCCAAGATCTCCTGGACGCAGGTGGAAACCGGCTCCGCGATCACCTGGAAGTATCCGAGCTGCATCCTGCAGGGCGACAATTCGGTGGGCGAGTTCTATTCGGTCGCCATCACCAACAACTTCCAGCAGGCCGACACCGGCACCAAGATGATCCACATCGGCAAGAACACCCGCTCGACGATCGTGTCGAAGGGCATTTCTGCCGGCAAGGCGCAGCAGACCTACCGCGGGCTGGTGAAGATCCTGCCCAGGGCAGAGGGTGCGCGCAACCACACCCAGTGCGACAGCCTGCTGATCGGCGACCAGTGCGGCGCCCACACGGTCCCCTACATCGAGAGCCGCAACCGCTCCGCCCGTATCGAGCATGAGGCGACCACGGCCAAGATCAGCGAGGACCAGCTGTTCTACTGCCGCCAGCGCGGCATCTCGGAAGAGGACGCGGTGTCCCTGATCGTCAACGGCTTCTGCAAGGAGGTCCTGAAGGAACTCCCCATGGAATTCGCCGTGGAAGCGCAGAAGCTGGTGGGCATCAGCCTGGAAGGCAGCGTGGGGTAAGGACATGCCCTCTCCGCTCCCCGAGGGAGCGGAGGAGGACAGAGTGAAGCCACCGGACGGCGTGCCGGAAGCCTGAAGAAGAGAACGAGGCGAAGACGATGATCGAAATCAAGAACCTGCACGCCACCGTGGACGGCAAGGAAATCCTCAAGGGCGTCGACCTGACCATCCGCCCGGGCGAGGTCCATGCCATCATGGGGCCGAACGGCGCCGGCAAAAGCACCATGTCCTACGTGCTGGCCGGCCGTGACGGCTATGAGGTCACTGAGGGCTCGGTCACCTATTACGGCAAGGACCTGCTGGCGATGGAGCCGGAAGAGCGGGCGGCCGAGGGCGTCTTCCTGGCCTTCCAGTATCCGGTGGAAATCCCCGGCGTCGGCAACACCACCTTCCTGAAGACCGCGATCAACGCCATCCGCAAGTACCGCGGCGAGAAGGAACTGGACGCCATGCAGTTCCTGAAGCTGATCCGCGCCAAGACCAAGGCGCTGGGCATGTCCGACGAGATGCTGAAGCGCGCGGTCAATGTCGGCTTCTCCGGCGGTGAGAAGAAGCGCAACGAGACGCTGCAGATGGCGGTGCTGGAACCGAAGTTCGCAATCCTCGACGAGACCGACAGCGGCCTGGACATCGACGCGCTGAAGATCGTGGCCGAGGGCGTCAATGCCCTGCGGTCGCCGGACCGCTCGATGCTGGTCATCACCCATTACCAGCGCCTGCTCGACTACATCGTTCCCGACCATGTCCATGTCCTGGCCGCCGGCCGCATCGTGAAGTCGGGCGGCAAGGAGCTGGCGCTGGAGCTGGAGAAGAACGGCTACCGCGACTTCGGCGCGAGCGAGGCGGCGTGATGACGGCCCCCAACACCCAAGCCAACTCCCGCTTGCATCCGATGACCTACTCGACGCGGGGCGCCGATCCGGCGACGGCGCCGGCCTTCCTGGCGCCGCTCGACGAGATGGGCGCCGGCCTGCCCGGCAGCGGCCTGTCCTGGCTGACCGAGCTGCGCACCGCCGGCCGCGAGCGCTTCGCCGCCGTCGGCCTGCCGACGATCAAGAACGAGAGCTGGCGCTACACCAACCTGCGCGACCTCGCCAAGGTCAGCTTCCAGCCCGCCGCCCCGGCGGCGGCCACCATCGACCTGCTGCCGACCGTCCGGGCCGAGGGGCAGGACGGTCCGCGTCTGGTCTTCGTCGACGGCCGCTTCCGCGCCGACCTGTCGTCGGTCGAGGGCCTGCCGCCGGGGGTGGAACTGCTGAGCCTCGCCGCCGCGCTGTCCACCCATGGCGACTTGCTGGCCGACCATATCGGCCGCCTCGCCGCGGCGGACGACCGGCCGCTGGTGGCCTTGAACAGCGCCTACCTCGCCGACGGCCCGGTGCTGCATGTGCCGGCCGGCGTCCAGGTCGAACGTCCCATCGAGCTGGTCTTCGTCTCCGTCGGGACCGAAGCGCAGGCGACCTCCTGCCACCCGCGCAGCCTGCTGATCGCGGAGGCCGGGTCGAAGGCGGTGGTGGTCGAGCACCATGTCGGCCGCGGCGCCGGCACCACGCTGTCGAACCACGTCACCGAGGTGTTCGTCGGCGAAGGCGCCACCCTGCACCATTACAAGTCGCAGCGCGAAGGCGGCGGCGCCATCCACCTGTCGCACATCGCGGCGACGGTGGCGACCGGCGGCTGCTACGACAACTTCATCCTGACGACGGGTGCCAGGCTGTCGCGCAACGAGGTGGTCAGTCGCCTGGACGGGACCGAGGCGCGGACGCATGTCAGCGGCGGCTATCTGGTCCGCGGCACCCAGCATGCCGACACCACCACGGTGATCGTCCACGCCAAGCCGAACGGCACCAGCCGCGAGGTCTACAAGGGCGTCATCGACGACACGGCGCGCGCGGTGTTCCAGGGCAAGATCACGGTCTGCCCGGATGCGCAGAAGACCGACGGCTACCAGCTGAACCGCGCCCTGCTGCTGTCCGACGGTGCCGAGATCGACAGCAAGCCGGAACTGGAAATCCACGCCGACGACGTGAAGTGCAGCCACGGCTGCACCGCGGGCGAGCTGGACGACGACGCGCTGTTCTACCTGCGCGCCCGCGGCATCGACCGCGACACCGCCCAGGGCCTGCTGATCGGCGCATTCCTGTCGGAATCGCTGGAGGAAATCGCCGAGGAGTCGATCCGCGACGCCTTCCAGGGAATCATCGCCGGCTGGCTGGAGGAGCAGAAGTAACCATGTCCGATGCCATCCTGAACCAAGCCTACGACGTGCAGCGGGTGCGGGAGGATTTCCCGATCCTCGCCCGCAGCGTCCACGCCAGGAAGGGAAAGCCCGGCAAGCCGCTTGTCTATCTGGACAGCGGCGCCTCCGCCCAGAAGCCGCGTCAGGTCATCCAGGCCATGACCCGCTTCCTGGAGGAGGATTACTCCAACATCCATCGCGGCGTCCATTTCCTGTCGCAGACCGCGACCGACCAGTTCGAGGCGGTGCGGGCCAAGGTCGCGCGCTTCCTGAACGCGCCGAACGACCGCTGCATCGTCTTCACCCGCAGCTCGACCGAGGCGATCAACCTCGTGGCCAGCAGCTATGGCCGGACCTTCCTGAACGAAGGCGACGAGGTCATCCTGTCGATCATGGAGCATCACGCGAACATCGTTCCGTGGCAGCTGCTCCAGGCCGAGAAGAAGATCGTCATCAAGGTCGTGCCCTGCGACGAGGACGGCGTCCTCGACATGGATGCCTACCGCGGCCTGCTGTCCGACCGCACGAAGCTGGTGGCGATCACCCACTGCTCCAACGTTCTCGGCACCGTCACCCCGGCGAAGACCATCGCCAAGCTGGCGCATGAGCGCGGCATCCCGGTGCTGTTCGACGGCAGCCAGGCGGTGGTGCATGGCACGGTGGACGTGCAGGACATCGACGCCGACTTCTACGTCTTCACCGCGCACAAGCTCTACGGTCCGACCGGCCTCGGCGTGCTGTACGGCAAGTACGACCTCCTGAAGAAGATGCCCCCCTACCAGGGCGGCGGCGACATGATCGAGAGCGTCAGCTTCGAAGGCACCACCTTCAAGGCGCCGCCGTCTCGCTTCGAGGCCGGCACCCCGCCGATCACCGAGGTCATCGGGCTGGGTGCGGCCATCGACTATGTCGAGGCGCTCGGCCGCGACGCCATCGCCGCGCACGAGCACGACCTGCTGCAATACGCCACGCAGCAGCTGTCGCAGATCGACGGCCTGCGCATCGTCGGCACCGCGCCCGGCAAGGGGCCGATCATCTCCTTCGCGCTGGAGGGCGTGCACCCGCACGACGTCGGCACCATCGTCGACCAGTATGGCGTCGCCGTGCGCGTCGGCCGCCATTGCGCCGAGCCGCTGGCCGAGCGGTTCGGCGTCGGACCGACCGTCCGCGCCTCTTTCGGCCTGTACAACACCCGGGAGGAAGCCGACGCCCTCGTCCAGTCCCTCCAGGCGGTCAAGGAGTTCTTCGGAGCATGATGGACGACCTGCGCGAGCTGTATCAGGAAGTAATCCTGGACCACGGCAAGAATCCCCGCAACTTCCGCCATCCCGACGACGCCAACCGCGAGGCGAAGGGCGAGAACCCGATGTGCGGCGACCGCTTCATGGTCTATCTGACCCTGAAGGACGGGGTGGTGGACGACGTGGCCTTCCAGGGCCGCGGCTGCGCCATCTCCACCGCCAGCGCCTCGATGATGACGGAGCTGGTGCGCGGCAAGACGGCGGCGGAGGCGGAAACGCTGTTCCATGCCTTCCACGAGCTGTGCACCCAGGACGAGCCCGACATCCCCGAGGGTGTCGACGACGAGACGATGGAAAAGCTGATGGTGATGTCCGGCGTGCGCCAGTTCCCGGTGCGGGTGAAATGCGCGACCCTGGCGTGGCACGCCATGAACGCGGCACTGCATGGCGAGGCTGCGGCCTCCAGCGACCAGTATTGAGGGAAGGGGGATCGAAATGCCCGATGAAACCCTGACGCAGCGCCCGATGGCCCCCAATCCGGCGGAAGCCGAGGCGCAGATGAAGGCCGATGCGGCGAGCGAGGCTCCCGAATCAAGGAGTTTGCCCCGATGCCCCAGCCGCCCGAGGGTTACGACCCGCGGGAGGAGATCATGGATCGCGTCGTGGCGGCCATCAAGACCTGCTACGACCCGGAAATCCCGGTCGATATCTGGGAACTGGGCCTGATCTACCGTGTGGACATGGATGGCCAGCGCAATGTCGAGATTGATATGACGCTGACCAGCCCCATGTGTCCGGTGGCCGGCGAACTGCCCGAGCAGGTCCGTCAGGCCGTGCTGGGCGTCGAGGACGTCAACGAGGTCAAGATCGAGCTGGTGTGGGAGCCGCCCTGGCACCAGGGCATGATGTCCGAAGAAGCCCGCCTGCAACTGGATATGTTCTGAGCCGTATTAGGAGACCGTCACCATGACCCGCCCCCTGCCCAAGGCGCTCACCATCACCGACGCCGCCGCGGAGCGCGTCAAGGCGCTGATGTCCAAGGCCACCGACGACATGGTCGGCCTGCGCATCGGCGTGAAGGCGCGCGGCTGCTCCGGCCTCAGCTACGACGTTCAGTATGCCAAGGAGAAGATGAAGTTCGACGAGGTGGTGGAGGACAAGGGCGTCACCATCCTGATCGATCCTGCTGCCGTCATGTTCCTGATCGGCAGCGAGATGGACTATGTCGACGACAAGTTCCAGACCGGCTTCGTCTTCAAGAACCCCAACGAGAAGGGCCGCTGCGGCTGCGGCGAAAGCTTCCACGTTTGAGGTCGGATGACGCCTCCACCGCTGCTCGCGGCGGTGGAGGAAATATCGTTATAAATCCCGCGTAATTTTGACTCATACCCTCACTTGCGCTATGGTGATCGCATCGCCACGCAAAGTTGGGGGTGTAAGATGGTGCAGAGCGTTTACAGCAACGCCTGGGCGGCGCTGACCGGCAATGCCGGTACAACCAAAGCGTCTCAGCTGTTTTCCAGCAAGGCCGCGCCCTCCCCTTCGTCGGCCGCACCGGCAGCATCGGCCGGCGACACCGTCGCCGTGAGCAAGCTTGGCAAGGCCCTGACCGGTATGGCGGCGAAAGCTTTCGAGCATCTCGACTCCGACAGCAAGAAGCAGTTGGAAAGCCTCGTCGAATCCGGCCGCGTGTCGGCGGATGACGCGGTGAAGGGACTGCGATCCCTGGCGAAGAATGCGCTGTTCAACCGCTTCACAACAGAGAGCGGCCATAGTGCTGAAGAGCAGCAGATGGCTGATCGCATGAAGGCACTGCGCGAACAGAACGCCGCAGCGGCGAAAGCCGCCGAGAATCCGGACCATCAGGCAGCGCTCGAGGATCTCGACCGATTGGGTGAAGCCCGGAAAAGCGGATCGGTCAGCCAGGAAGAAGTCAGCGCCATGCACCGCTCGATCTCCGAGCGCCTCAAGGGATTTGGAAAATCGGATATGCTGCGGTTCTCCGAAGAAGAGGGCTCTTTGATGGGGGCGGTCTTCACAAGCAAAGCCAATCGCTTCGCCGATCTTGATTTCGGCGAGGACGATCACGAGAACAGCGCAACGACCAACAAAATCCAGAGCGACGAAGAGATGGCTGCCGCCGAACGGCTCTTCGCCGCCGGCTTCAAGCTTGAAAACAACGCGATGGCGCGCTTCGCCGCCGATTACGACATTCCAGGTCTGGGCAAGGGCACCATGCCGGCTTGGCACAGTTTCAAACCGATCAGCCGATAGCGCTCAACACCCTGATGCCTAGGCACTGCCCGCCGCCCCCTCACGACATCGGGTTGGGCGGCGGCTTCGGCATTTCCGGCAGCGGGATGAATTCGCCGTCGTCGAGGTCCGGCAGTTTCATCCGCCCGGCGCGCCAGTCGGCCTTGGCCTGTTCGATCCGTTCCTTCGATGAAGACACGAAGTTCCAGTCGATGAAGCGCCGACCGACCGGTTCGCCGCCAACGGCGATGACGATGGATTGCGTGGATGCGGTCAGCACAGCCGGATGGCCGGAGCCGAATACGGCCATCCGCCCCGCCTCGAAAACCTGCCCCTCGACCTCCACCGTTCCCGTCACCACATAGGCCGCCCGTTCCCATTCCCCCGCCGGCAGTTCAACCCGGGCGCCGGGGGCGAGATCCCAGTGGATGTAGAACAGGGGCGAGTGGGTCTTCACCCCCGCCTTGGCGCCGAAGGCTTCGCCCGCCACCAGCCGGCCGCGAACCCCGCCCTCCTCGAAGGCCGGCAGGTCGCCGGTGCCGTAATGGGTGAAGGCCGGGTCGGTCTCCTCGTCCGCTTCGGGCAGGGCGACCCAGGCCTGGATGCCGTGCATCCGTCCGCCTTCCATCCGGGCGCGCTCGAAGCGTTCGGAATGGGTGATGCCGCGCCCGGCGGTCATCCAGTTCACCTCCCCCGGCCGGATCGGCTGTTCGGAGCCCACGCTGTCGCGGTGCATGATCTCACCCTCGAACAGGTAGGTGATGGTGGACAGTCCGATATGCGGGTGGGGCCGCACGTCGACGTCGCGCGGCAGGCCCGGCTGGAAATCGACCGGCCCCATATGGTCGAAGAAGACGAAGGGGCCGACCATCCGCCGCTGGACGAAGGGCAGGACCCGGCCAACCTCGAAACCGCCCAGGCTCTTCCGGCGTTGCTCGATCACCAGTTCCAGCATCGGTTTCCCTCCCTAGGATGTAACGGCGTTCGGATCGGCGTTCAGACGCCCGGATCGCGCTGTACGGTCTGGATGACCTCGAACCCCTCGAACTCCGGCGGCCCGACGTAAAGGGGCTTGCGGGTGCCGGCATTGCCATGGGCGGCGCGGAAGGCCTCCGACCGCGTCCAGCCCTGGAAGGCCGCCTCCGACTCCCAGACGGTGTGGGAGGAGTAGAGCCGGTATTCGTCCCGGTCGGGTCCGCGCAGCATGTGGAACTCGACAAATCCCGGAACCTTGTGCAGATGGACCTCGCGGTTCAGCCAGACCTCCTCGAACTCCTGTTCGGCCCCGTGGCGCACCTTGAAGCGGTTCATCGCGATGAACATGCGGCTTTCCTTCCCGGCATCGTCGGCAAGCACGACCTCGGCCCCGACCTTGACCAGGATAGAGGTTGGGGCCGTGGCGCGGCAATCAACCCAGCCCCTCACCGGTGGCCCTCGCGATTGCTTACGATCCGTTAATGTAAAAAGTTCTAATATGAGGAAAAAGATATGATGGCTGCAGGCCGGAATGGCCGGGCACGCAGCCGCGGGGGAATGGCATGACCGGAACAAGCGTAGCGCAGACGGCGGCGGACCGGGTCCGTTGCAGGCCGCCCGGCATCATTGCGACCATCGTCACCCTGACCGTCCCCTTCCTGCTGGTTCTCGAAGCGACGTGGCTGACGGGCTCGGCCGATCTCGCCCATTACCTGCCGCTGCACAGCTTCTTCGAGATCTTCGCCATCGCCGTGGCCGCCCTGATCTTCGCCATCGGCTGGCATTCCCACACGGACGAGACGCCGTCCGCCCTGCTTGCCCTGTCCACCGGCTTCCTCGGGGTGGCGCTGCTCGATTTCGGGCATCTGCTGTCCTACGCGGGCATGCCCGATTTCGTCACTCCGTCGGGACCGGAGAAGGCCATCGCCTTCTGGTTCGGCGCCCGGGGGATGGCGGCGGCGGCCCTCCTGCTGGCGGCGCTGCTGCCCTGGCACCCCGGATCGGCGGCTCTGCGCTACCCGCTGATCGGCGCGGTGCTTGCGGTAACCGCTACGGTCTTCTGGGTCGTGCTTTGGCATCCGGGGGTGCTGCCGCGCACCTTCATCGCCGGTGAAGGGCTGACACCGTTCAAGATCGCGGTCGAATATGTGCTGGTCCTGCTCTATGCCTGTGCCGCGCTGCTGTTCCACAGGCGGCGTCGCGAGGCCCGCAAGCTGGACGTCCACCGCATGGTCATCGCCGCCGTCGCCATCGCGATCAGCGAACTGTGCTTCTCGCTGTATCTCAGCGTCTACGACCTCGCCAACGTGGCCGGCCACATCTACAAGGTCATCGGCTACTGGTACCTGTACCGGGCCGTGTTCGTCACCGCGGTCAACCACCCCTACGAGGCCCTGCACCGCTCCGAGCGCGAGTTGTGGCGGGAAAAGGAGCAGGCGCGCGTCACCCTGCTGTCGATCGGCGACGGGCTGATCGCGACGGACACCGCCGGCCGCGTTACCCTGATGAACCCGGTGGCCGAACGGCTGACCGGCTGGTCCGGCGGCGAGGCGGCCGGACGGCCGGTGACCGACGTCTTCGACATCGAGAATGCCGAGACCGGGGAGCGGGTTCCGGTGCCGGTCCAGCAGGTGCTGGCGAACGGCCAGATGGTCGGGCTTGCCAACCATACGGTGCTGGTGGCGCGCGGCGGGCTCCGCAGCCACATCGCCGACATGGCGTCGCCCATCCGCGACCGCGACGGCACGCTGCACGGCGTCGTGATGGTCTTCCAGGACGTGACGGACGCCTATGCCAGCCGGGAGGCGCTGAAGGACAGCCTGTCGCTCAACACCGGCATTCTGGAAAGCGCCGCCTGCGGCATCATCGCCACCACGCTGGACGGCACAATTCGCGTCTTCAACCGCGAAGCGGAGCGGATCTTCGGCTATGGGGCGGAAGAGATGGTCGGCACCGCCTCACTCCCGCATCTCTATGACGGGGAGGAGCTTCGCGCCCATGCCGGCCGGCTGACCACGGAGCTGGGGCGAGCGATTCCCCCGGGCTTCGAGGCCCTGGTCGCCCGCACCCGTGACAGCGGCCTGCCCGATGCCGGCGAGTGGACCGGGATGCGGAAGGACGGCAGCCGCGTCGCCCTTTCCTCCGCCACAAGCGTGCTGCGCGACAGCGGCGGGGCGGTGCGCGGCTATCTGACCGTGGTGATGGACGTCACCGAACGGAAACGGGCGGAACGGCAGATCGAGAGCCTGGCCTATTACGACCCGCTGACCAACCTGCCGAACCGCCGCCTGCTGCTGGAACAGCTGGACGACCGGCTGCGCGCGGCGCGGCAGGGCGGGCGGTGCGGCGCCCTGATGTTCCTCGACCTCGACGACTTCAAGGGGCTGAACGACGCCCGCGGCCATGTCGCCGGCGACACGCTTCTTCGCGAACTGGCGGCCCGGCTGAACGCCACCCTGCGCCGGGACGACTTCGTCAGCCGGCTGAGCGGCGACGAGTTCGTCATCCTGCTGCCCGACCTGGGCGCCACGCCGGAGGAGGCATCCAAGGTCGCGTGGCGGGTGGCGGAGAAGCTGCGGCATGCCGTCGCCCAGCCCTTCCGCCTGGACCGCTACGAACACAGCATCTTCGCCAGCATCGGCCTGACCGTCTTCCCCAAGACGCCGGAGGAATCGGTGGAGGATCTGCTGAAGCAGGCCGACACCGCCATGTATGCCGCCAAGGATGGCGGGCGGAACACCGTCCGCGACTATGATCCCGCGATGCTGATCGATGCCCAGGCGCGTCTGGCTCTGCAGCAGGATCTGCGCAAGGCAGTGGATGCCGGGGAGTTCACGCTGTTCCTGCAGCCGCAGACCGGCGCCGACGGCACCCTGGTCGCGGCCGAGGCGCTGATCCGCTGGCAGCACCCGCAGCGCGGATTCGTCGCACCCGGTGCCTTCATCGCGGTGGCCGAGGAGTCGGGACTGATCCTGCCGCTGGGCGACTGGATCATGATGGAAGCCTGCCATGTCCTGCGCCGTCTGGCCGATGCCGGCAGCGGCTGCCACCTGTCCGTCAACATCAGCCCGCGCCAGTTCCGCCAGCAGAATTTCTGCGCCGGGGTTATCGCCGCGGTCCGCGCCAGCCGCATCGACCCGCGCCTGCTGACACTGGAGATCACCGAGGGGATCGCCATCGGCGACTGCGCCGACACGGTCGCCAAGATGTCGGAACTGGCAGCGGTCGGGATCTCCTTCTCGCTGGACGATTTCGGCACAGGCTTCTCGTCGCTGTCCTACCTGAAACGGCTGCCGGTGGGAGAGCTTAAGATCGACCGTTCCTTCGTCCAGGACGTCGACCGCAACAGCCACAACGCCGTGCTGGTGGAAACCATGCTGTCGATCGCCAGCCGGCTGGGGCTGAAGGCGGTGGCGGAGGGGGTGGAGACCGCGGCGGAGCGGGATTTCCTGCGCGACCACGGCTGCGCGGTCTTCCAGGGCTATTACTTCGACCGGCCGATGCCCGTCGACGACTTCATGCGCAAATATGTGCTCCCGGCGGAACGGACCGCCACCGAAGAGCCGGCGCTCGCCTGACACCCGCCCGCATGAAGCAGTGACGGCCGAACCGGCGGGGGAAGGCCGCCCGGCCGTCCCCCGAACCGGCGTTTCGGTTACTTCTGGGCGACCATCTTGGGCTGGCCGTTGTTCCAGACATACATCACGTAGTTCGGCTTGGTGATGTCGCCCTTCTTGTCGAATTCAACCGGGCCGACGACGGTGTCGTAGCTGCCGGAATGCAGGGCGGTCGACAGCTTCTTCCCGTCGATGCTGCCGGCCTTCTGCAGGCCCTGGGCGATCACCTGTACGGCGGCGTAGCTGTAGAAGGCGAAGTTGCCCGGCTCCGGCAGGCCGGCCGCCTTGAAGGAGGCGATCAGTTCCTGCGCCTTGGGATCGCTGGCGGCCGACGGGCTGTCGGTGTACAGCGTGCCCTCGCCGGCCTGGCCGGTGATTGCCCAGTATTCCTGGTTGTTCAGGCCGTCGCCGGCGATGAACTGCGGCTTCAGCCCCTGTTCCTGGGCCTGCCGGACGATCAGCCCCAGTTCCGGGTGATAGCCGCCGTAATAGACGGCATCGATCTTCTTGTCCTTCAGGGCGGTGATCAGCGCCGAGAAGTCGCGCTCGCCCGCCGTGACGGAACCGCGGTAGGCGACCTTGCCGCCGGCCTTCCCCAGCGTCTCGACCACGACGTCGGCCAGCCCCTTGCCGTAGGCCTGCTTGTCGTCGAGGACCGCGACGTTCTTGCCCTTGAAGGTCTCGGCCAGATAGTTGCCGGCGACCACGCCCTGCTGGTCGTCGCGCCCGCAGACGCGGAAGATGTTCGGGAAGCCCTTGGAGGTCAGCAGCGGGTTGGTGGCGGTCGGGGTGACCATCACCACGCCTTCCTCCTGGTAGACGTCGGCCGCCGGGATGCTGGCGCCGGAGCACAGATGACCGACGACCGCCGCGACCTGATCGCGGACGAACTGGTTGGCGACCGCCACCGCCTGGCGCGGGTCGCAGGCGTCGTCACCCACCTTCAGCACCAGCTTCTGGCCCAGCACGCCGCCCTTGGCGTTGATGTCCGCAATCGCCTGCTTGGCGCCGTACACCGACTGCTCGCCCAGCGCCGCCACCGGACCGGTGGTCGCCGTGCCGAGTCCGATGACGATGTCCGCCTGCGCCGTGCCGAAGCCGGCCAGCAGCGCCGTCGCGCTGACGAAGGAAAGGACGGTGAGACGCATAATATTTCTCCTGGGATGACCAATTTGCGCCGGTCCACGTCCATCGGCCCCGGCACATTCCCATTTCTGACCCAAGCGACAGGATTTTGAAAGCGCGATCATGGATTTCGCAGCGCTCCGACGGCTGACCGCGACCGTTGGCCGCTCCCGGAGATGTCTCACTATTTGGTATCTACCAAAACTATTTGACACACCCCGCGTCATACGCGAGCATTCAGAAAACAACGGCAAACAAACAAATCATGGGCGGAATCATCCAGGCGACGGAGCAGGAGGCGGAAGGCGGCAAGCCGCAGGGCGCCGGGACCCAGACCCTGCTGCGCGGACTTGCCTTGCTGGAATGCGTGGCCGCTGGCATCGGCGACGTGAAGGGGATCGCGGCGCGGCTCGGCACCCCGCGCAGCACGACCCACCGCATGCTCGTCAGCCTCGTGGCCGAAGGGTATCTCCACCACATCCCCTACAAGGGCTATCTGCTCGGCCCGAAGCTGATCCAGCTGGGGATGAAGGCGCTGGAGCAGCGCCCGCTGGTCGCCGTCGCCCGCCCGCATATCGAGGCGCTGGCACAGGCCACCGGCGACACCGTCCATCTCGGGGTCGAGGACAACGGCGAGGTCTTCTATCTCGACAAGATCCCCGGCACCCGCGGGCTGGAAATGCGCTCCCGCACCGGACAGCGCATGCCCATAGCCTCCACCGGACTGGGCAAGGCGCTGATGCTGGGCATGGCGCCGGCACGCTGGGCGGCGCTGCACGCGCTCACATGCCCCGCCGACCTGCCTCCCGACCGGCCGCGCCCCGCCGATTGGCCGGAGTTCCGGACGCAGCTGGACCGCTACGTCGCCCAGGGCTGGGCGATGGATTTGGAAGAGAACGAACTCGGCATCCGCTGCGTCTCTGCACCTGTACGCGATGGCCGCAATCTGGTGGTGGCGGCGATCAGCGTCGCCAGCGCCGTCCCCTACATGCCCGACGACCGCATGGCCACCCTGGGACCGCTGGTCCGGGCCACGGCGGACGCGATCTCCAAGGATTTGGGATGGACCGCAACCTGAACTCTTCCACCGCACCGGCGCTGATCGCGCTGGACTGGGGCACGTCGAGCCTGCGCGGCTTCCTGATGGACAGTGCCGCGCGCGTGCTGGCCGAACGGGCCACCGGCCACGGCATTCAGAACCTGCCGCAGCCCGGCCCTGCCGGGTTCGACGCGGCACTGGCCGGCCTGTGCAGCGACTGGCTGGACGCGAACCCGGACCTGCCGGTGGTGGCCGGCGGCATGGTCGGCAGTGCCCAGGGCTGGGTCGAGGCCCCCTATGTCGCCACCCCGGCCGATGCGGCGACGCTGGCCGACCGCGCGGCCCGGGTGGAGACGGCGTCCGGCCGCCGCATCCTGATCGCCCCCGGCGTTCTGCACGACCCGGCCGGCGCGCCCCCCGACGTGATGCGCGGGGAGGAAATCCAGATCGCCGGTGCGCTGGCCGAAAATGCCGACTGGGCGCGGAATGCCTGCATCGCCATGCCCGGCACCCATTCCAAATGGGTCCGCGTCACCGATGGGCGCATCGCCGCCTTCTCCTCCTACATGACGGGGGAGCTGTTCGCGGTCCTGAAGACCCATTCGCTGCTCGGCCGCCTGATGCCCGCCGACCGCGAGGCATCGTCCGAGGATGAGGCCGCGGCCTTCGCCTTCGGTATCCGCGCCGCGCAGTCCGCCGGTCCCGGCGACCTGCCGCACCAGCTGTTCGCCACCCGCACGCTGGGCCTGACCAAGCGCATGCCGGCGGAGGCGCTGGCCCACTACCTGTCGGGCCTGCTGATCGGGCACGAGCTGCGGTCCGGATTGGCGCTGTTGGCGGAGATGCCCGCCGGCACGCCGCTGCTGCTGATCGGCGCCCCGGCCCTGTGCAGCCGCTATGGACGCGGGCTCGCCGCATTCGGCGTCACGCCGGCGGCACAGCTGGGCAATACCGCGCCACGCGGGCTGTTCCAGTTCGCCGCTGCGGCCGGACTGCTTGCCACCGGCACAACCCCAGCACGATGAGCGCGCCATGACCGAACTTTCGCTTTCCGCCCGCTTCGATGCGGCTTTCTCCGCCCTGCCCCTGGTCGCGATCCTGCGCGGCCTGACCCCGGCGGAGGCAGAGCCGGCGGCGGCGGCCCTCTACGAAGCGGGATTCCGGCTGATCGAGGTGCCGCTGAATTCGCCCGACCCGTTCGACAGCATCGCCGCCATCCGCAAGGCCCTGCCGTCCGACGCGCTGGTCGGAGCCGGCACGGTGCTGACCCTGGACGCCGTGGACCGGCTGGCCGCCATCGGCGCCGATCTGGTGGTGATGCCGCATGCAGACACCGCGGTCATCCGTGCCGCGAAGTCGCGCTCGATGATCTGCACCCCCGGCGTCGCCACCGCGACGGAAGCCTTCGCGGCACTCGCCGCCGGGGCCGACGCGCTGAAGCTGTTCCCAGCGGAACAGATTCCCCCGACCGTGGTGAAGGCCTTGCGCGCGGTCATTCCGCACAGCGTGCGGCTGTTGCCGGTCGGCGGCATCACGCCCGACACCATGCAGCCCTTCCGCACAGCCGGCGCTTCCGGCTTCGGCCTCGGTTCGGCGCTCTACAGCCCCGGCCTGCCGGCGCCCGAAATCGCAGCCCGCGCCAAGCGCTTCGCCCAGGCTTGGGCGGAGGGATCGTCCGGCCGCTGATCGCCATCCCTTTTTCTGATCGTCACCTTTCAACGACCGGCGCACAAGCCGGCACACCCAGAGGGAATGCCATGAAGGTCTCCACTCGCCTGACCCGTACCGTCCTGACGGCCGGCCTGTCCGCCGGCATGCTGTTCGCGGGAGCCGCAACCATCTCCGGCGCCGCCCTGGCCGCCGAATATCCGGCGAAGCCCGTCGAGCTGATCGTCCCCTATGCCGCCGGCGGCGGCACCGACCTCGTCGCCCGCGCCTTCGCCGATGCGGCCAAGAAGCAGCTGCCGCAGTCGATGGGCGTGGTGAACAAGACCGGTGGCGGCGGCGCCGTCGGCCTGACCGAGATCATGGCCGCCCGTCCCGACGGCTACAAGATCGGCATGGGCACGGTGGAAATCACCCTGCTGCCGCATATGGGCGTCGCCCGCTTCACGGTGGACGATTACACCCCGATTGCCCGCCTGAACGCAGAGCCGAGCGCCATCACCGTCAAGGCCGACGCCCCGTGGAAGACGGTGGAGGAGTTCCTGGAGCACGCCAAGGCCAACCCCGGCAAGGTGCGCATCGGCAACTCCGGCACCGGCGCCATCTGGCATCTCGCGGCCGAGGCGCTGGAGGAGAAGACCGGCACCACCTTCAACCATGTGCCCTTCGACGGCGCCAACCCGGCCGTGACCTCGCTGCTGGGCGGCCATATCGAAGCGGTGTCGGTCAGCCCGGCCGAGGTGTCGAGCCAGCTCGCCGCCGGCCAGCTGCGCATGCTTGCCGTCATGGCGGAACAGCGCAGCAAGACCTTCCCCGACGTGCCCACCCTGAAGGAGAAGGGCATCGACCTGTCCGTCGCCACCTGGCGCGGCATCGTGGTGCCGAAGAAGACGCCGGCCGCGGTGGTCGACACCCTGCGCACCGCCAGCAAGGCCGCGGCGGAAGACCAGGCCTTCCGTGACCAGCTGGCCAAGATGAACCTGACCTGGGCCTATGCCGATGGTCCGGAATTCGGTCAGGTCATGCAGAAGGACAATGCCTTCTTCAAGGACCTGATGACCAAGCTGGGCATGGCGAAGTAACGCCGGACCGACGCCGTTCCCGGCGGTCCGCCGCCGGGAACGCCTTCATCGGTTGAGGAGACCGGACCATGAGCAACGCACCCGCAAGGGGCGAAGGCCCCGGCTTTGGCAACGCCATGCCGATGTCGACGAAGATCGCCAACCTCGTGATCGCCGTCGTGCTGATCGCCATCGCGGCCTCGGCCATCGCCGCGACCGGCGATTTCCCCAAGAGCATGCTGGCGACCGACGTGGGCTCCGCCCGCTTCCCGATCATCCATGCCGGCGCGCTGATCCTGCTGTGCCTGATCCTGATCGCCAACACGCTGCGCGCGCCCACCGCCCCGGCGGACACCGGAGATGCGCCGGTCGGGATCGCCGGCTATGCCGGCGTGGCGCTCGGCATGCTGGCGACCGCAGGCTGCATCGCCGCCATGGAGTATGTCGGCTACGGAGTGGCCACCGCCGTCTACATGGCGGTGATCATGGCGCTGATGGGACAGCGCAGCCCGGTCTGGAACCCCGCGCTGGCGGTCGGCGTGACGGCGATCGTCTATGGCGTCTTCCACTATGCGCTTCAGGTGCCGTTGCCGGTGGGGAGCCTGTTCGAATGACCGCCCACGCCTTTTTCATGGCCGCCGTGTGCGTCGTGGAGTATCGCCGCCATGCATGAACTCGATCTTCTGATGAACGGCTTCGCCACGCTGGCGGCGAATCCCCTGGCGCTGTTTCTGGCGCTGTTCGGCGTCACGCTCGGCATCATCATCGGCGCCCTGCCCGGCCTGACGGCGACCATGGGCGTCGCCATTCTGCTGCCCTTCACCTTCGGCATGGATCCGGTGTCCGGCCTGCTGATGATCTCCGGCGTCTTCTTCGGCGGCGTCTATGGCGGGTCGGTGACGGCGATCCTGCTGCGCATCCCCGGCACCCCGGCCGCCGCCGCCACCGCGATGGACGGGTTCGAGCTGACCAGGAAGGGCATGGCCGGCGTGGCGCTGGGCACGGCGACTCTCTCCTCCTTCCTCGGCGGCACGGCCAGCATCGTCGTCCTGATCTTCCTTGCTCCGGTGCTGGCAGGTTTCGCCCTGCAGTTCAGCGCGTCGGAGAGCTTCGCGCTCGCCGTCTTCGGCCTGAGCATCATCGCCAGCATCTCCGGCCGTTCGGTCATCAAGGGGTTGATTGCCGGCTTCCTGGGACTGCTGATCGCCACGGTCGGCATGGACCCGATGGACGGGTTCCCCCGCTTCACCGGCGGCTATACCGAGCTGTTCAACGTCCCCTTCATTCCGGTGATGATCGGCCTGTTCGCCGCCGCCGAAGCCTTCAAGTCGCTGGAGGACCCGAAGGTCCGCCTGGGCATGGCCGCGGCGCTGGGCCGCATCATTCCGGAATGGGCGACCTTCCGCCGGCTCGTGGGCACGGTGGCACGTTCCACCGGCCTCGGCGTGGTGATCGGCATCATCCCCGGAGCCGGCTCGGACATCGCCGCCTATGTCGCCTATAACGAGGCCAAGCGGTTCAGCAAGACACCGGAAAACTACGGCAAGGGCGAATTGGCGGCAGTGGCCGCCTGCGAGGCCGGTGCCAACGGCTGCACCGGCGGCGCGTTGCTGACCATGCTGACGCTGGGCATCCCCGGCGACGCCGTCACCGCGGTGATGCTGGGCGCACTGACGCTGCAGGGGCTGCAGCCCGGACCGCTGCTGTTCAAGGAACATGCGGATCTGGTCTTCACACTGTTTGCCGGCATGCTGTTCTGCTACGTCGGCATGCTGGTGATCGGACTGGGCTTGCTGCGTGTCATGGGCCGCGTCCTGCAGATGCCGAAGTCGGTTCTGACGCCGGTGATCCTGGTCCTGTGCGTTGTCGGCACCTATGCCATCAACAACAGCCTGTTCGACATCGGCATCATGCTGGCGGCCGGCATCGCCGGCTACTTCATGCAGAAGTGGGATTTCCCGGCCTCGCCGGTGGTGCTGGCGCTGATCATGGGACCGATGGCGGAGGCCAACTTCCGCCGCGCCCTGTCGCTGTCGGGCGGAAGCTACGACTTCCTCTACACCCGGCCGATCACCGTCGTGCTGCTGACCGTCGCCATCCTGACCCTGTTCCTGCCACTGGTGAAGCGCTGGCGCAGCCATCGGGCGGAGACGCGGCAAGCCGGCGCCGACAGCCGCTTGAACCAAGCCTGATTTTCAAAGCCTGACCATAAGGAAACACAGCGATGTTCGACGATCTGAAGGGCCGCCGCGTCCTCATCACCGGTTCGACCCAGGGGATCGGTCTGGCCGCGGCGCAGGCCTTCGCCCGCCATGGCGCCAAGGTCGGCATCAACGGCCGCAAGGCGCCGGCCGATCTCGACACCACCCTCAAGGCGATGGAATCGGTGGGCGGCGAGGCGGCCTTCTTCGCCGGGGACCTGTGCAGCAGCGCCGCCTGCAAGTCCGTGGTGGATGCCTTCGTCGAGCGGTTCGGCGGCATCGACGTGCTGATCAACAACGCCGGCGGTCTGGTCGGCCGCAAGCCGCTGGAGGAGATCGACGACGAGTTCTTCGACGCGGTGACCGACCTGAACGCCCGGTCCGCCCTGATGACGACCAAGCACGCCCTGCCCCACCTGCGCCAGTCGGCCAAGGACAGCGGGCAGACGGCATCGGTGATCCTGGTCGGGTCAGTCGCCGGCTACACCGGCGGCGGGCCGGGCGCCGGACTGTATGGTGCCGCCAAGGCGTGGCTGCACAACATCCAGAAGAACTGGGTCGCCTTCCACACCAAGGAGGGCATCCGCTTCAACACCGTGTCGCCCGGCACCTTCGACACCGCCTTCCATGCCGACAAGGACGAGGCGGCCAAGGCCCGCGTGTCCACCGGCATCCCGATGGGCCGTTTCGGCAAGCCGGAGGAATGCGCGCCCACCTTCCTGTTCTTCGCCTCCCATGCCTGCTCCGGCTACATCACCGGGCAGGTCC
The DNA here is from genome assembly GCF_055698305.1 of Azospirillum sp. VT-I1. NCBI lineage: Bacteria > Pseudomonadati > Pseudomonadota > Alphaproteobacteria > Rhodospirillales > Azospirillaceae > Azospirillum > Azospirillum sp. VT-I1. The sequence continues at coordinate 677,261 of NZ_CP168804.1, forward strand.
TGGACGTGAACGGCGGCCAGTTCATGCCGTAAGGTCCATACCGGCAGGGGACTGCAGGACAAGCGCCCTTTCCCGCTGTTGTCGGAAGACACGGGCGGGAAAGGGACGACGATGACCAGGCAGATTCCCTTGTCGGAGGACAGCAGCGCAATCGATCCGGCGCTCGACGCGCTGCGCAACGACCACACGCACGAGATCGCGCCGGACCTCGCCTATCGGCGGCTCGGCATCGTCAATGTGGTGTTCTGGGGACCACCCGGCGCCGGCGACCGCGAATGGGTGCTGATCGACGCCGGGCTGATGGGCACCAAGGGCTTCATCCGCGGCGCGGCGGCCGAACGTTTCGGCCGCGACTCCCGCCCCGCCGCCATCGTGATGACCCACGGCCATTTCGACCATGTCGGCGTGCTGGAGGATCTGGCGGAGGAGTGGGACGCCCCGGTCTACGCCCATCCGCTGGAACATCCCTATCTGAACGGTCAGGCCGCCTACCCGCCCGGCGACCCGTCGGTCGGCGGCGGGGCAATGGCGGCGTTGGCGCGCTTCTACCCGCGCAAGCCGGTGGATGTCGGATCGCGCCTGCGGTCATTGCCGGACGATGGATCGGTGCCGGTGATGCCGGGCTGGCGTTGGATCCACACGCCGGGACACAGCGTCGGCCATGTCTCCTTCTGGCGGGAGCGGGACCGTTCGATGATCGTCGGCGACGCCTTCGTCACCACGGGGCAGGAATCGGCCTATGCCGTCGCCGTGCAGCGGGCGGAGATGCATGGCCCGCCGATGTATTTCACCGTGGAATGGGACAAGGCGCGGGAGTCCGTCGCCAAGCTGGCCGCGCTGGAACCGCAACTGGTCATCACCGGCCATGGAGAGCCGATGCAGGGGGCGGAGATGCGCACCGCCCTTCACCGGCTGGCCGACGAGTTCGACCGCATCGCCATTCCGCGCCAGGGCATCTACCTCGAAAAGCCGGCGCGGGCGGAGGACCGCAGCGCCTACTGTGCGCCGCGAGGGTAAGTTCTTGTGCTTGGGGTGAGGGAGCCGGGGCACGCCGCCCCGGCTTCCGCACGACGAGCCCCGGCAAGTGCCCCAGGAGCCGAAAGGACGATCGACCGCAACGGGGCGCTGGCTTTGCTCAGGCGTATTGCGCAACGCCATTGCCGAGCGACCAGTTCTCTTTCGCCACTTCGAAGATGTTCACGAAAACGTCCTCCGGCCGGATGCCGGGGTCTTCGCCGAGCAGTTCAACGATCCGCGCAAACAACGCCTTTTTCTGCTCCACAGTACGGGTATTGTTCGCCGTGATTTGGATGTATACGAGGTCATCTCCTCGTGACACACCGAGATAGGATGAACTATAGCGAAAGTTTGCTGCATCATGCTCGGTGATGGTCATGAACTGATCATCTTCCGGCACGTTGAATGTTTCATGCATTGCGCGGTAAAGGCCATCGAAGATGGCCTGCCGATAAGCCTCCGACTTTCCGGTGCGCAGCGAGATGTGAACGAGCGGCATCGCAACTCCTTTCGATGATGTCCGCTTTGAAAGTAGCCTTAGAGCATCCATTTACATATGCTATGATTTTTTATATCTAAGATAACGGTTGGAAATGATGAACCAGCCTCTCGACCTCGATGCGGTCCGGGCCTTCGTGCGCATCGCCGAACTGGAGAGCTTTACGCGAGCGGCCGAAGCCATGCGGACGACCCAAGCCGCGGTCAGCCTGAAGCTGAAACGTCTCGAAGAAAGGCTGGGATGCCGCCTGTTCGAGCGGACGCCACGATATGTGCAGTTGTCGCCACGCGGCGCCGCCTTTCTCGATCATGCCCGTGACCTGCTGGAGGCGCATGATCGCGCGCTCGCCTCGCTGAGCCAAAGCCGCCAACGCATCGCCATCGGCATCAGCGACCATGTGGCGGGGCCGGAGCTTCCCGCTCTTATCGCGCGGATGAACGCGCAGGATCCGCAGCTGGTGATCGAAATCCGGATCGGATCATCGGGGGATCTGCTTCACAGCTTCGACCGACGGGAACTCGACACCGTGGTCGTCCGCTTGCACGCAGAGCGCGATGACGGTCAACTCCTCACCGAAGAGCAGTTCGGCTGGTTCGCGGCGCCAAGCTGGCAGCATCGGGCGGACGAGCCTCTGCCAATCGCCACGATGGCGGAGCCCTGTGGGGTGCGGGCATTGGCCGAGCAGCTTCTCGACGCGGCAGGTGTGCCGTGGACGGAGATCTTCGTCGGCGGCGGCGTGACCGCAGTGGCGGCCGCTGTCATGGCGGGGCTCGGTGTCGCTGCATTGTCCCCGCGCATGGTGCCATTCGGTGCCGTCGATGTCGGCCCCAGACTGGGCCTGCCGGCCTTACCGCGCCTGCCCGTGATTCTGCACACCAGGGTGAAGGATGGACGGCCGCGCGAGGCGCTCGATGGGCTGGCCGCCGCATTCAAGAGCGCGGTTCGAAGCTGATGTCGCCAAGATAGAAAAACCCCCGCCGGATCGCTCCGGCGGGGGCTTTCGTCACTGACCGCTGTGTCCGGCTATCAGGCCGGGACGGCGACCTTATCCGCGACTTCCTGGAAGGCCGGGATCTGGTCGAAGTTCATGTAGCGGTAGATGTCGGCGGCGGCCTGGTTCACCACGCCGACCTGGGCCAGATACTCCTCGTTGGTCGGGATCTTGCCCAGCAGCGCCGCGACGGCGGCCAGTTCGGCCGACGACAGGTAGACGCGGGTGTCGATGCCCAGACGGTTCGGGAAGTTGCGGGTCGAGGTCGAGATGGCGGTAGAGCCCTTGCGGATCTGCGCCTGGTTGCCCATGCACAGCGAGCAGCCCGGCATCTCCATGCGCGCACCGGCCTTGCCGAGGGTGGCGTAATAGCCTTCCTCGGTCAGCATCATCGCGTCCATCTTCGTCGGCGGGGCGATCCACAGGCGGGTCGGGATGTCCGACTTGCCGTTCAGGATCTTACCCGCGGCGCGGAAGTGGCCGATGTTGGTCATGCAGGAGCCGATGAACACCTCGTCGATCTTGTCGCCGGCGACTTCGGACAGCGTCTTCACGTCGTCCGGATCGTTCGGGCAGGCCAGGATCGGCTCCTTGATGTCGGCCAGATCGATCTCGATCACCGCGGCATACTCGGCGTCGGCGTCCGGCTTCAGCAGCTGCGGATCGGCGATCCACGCCTCCATCGCCTTGATGCGGCGCTCCAGGGTGCGCGCGTCGGCGTACCCGTTGGCGATCATCCACTTCATCAGCGTGATGTTGGAGGTCATGTACTCGATGATCGGCTCCTTGTTCAGGAGCACGGTGCAGCCCGCCGCCGACCGCTCGGCCGAGGCATCGGTCAGCTCGAACGCCTGCTCGACCTTCAGTTCCGGCAGACCCTCGATCTCCAGGATGCGGCCGGAGAAGATGTTCTTCTTGCCCTTCTTCTCGACCGTCAGCAGGCCGGCCTTGATCGCGTAGAGCGGGATGGCGTTGACGAGGTCACGCAGGGTGACGCCCGGCTGCATTTCGCCCTTGAAGCGGACCAGGACCGATTCCGGCATGTCCAGCGGCATGACGCCGGTGGCGGCGGCGAAGGCGACCAGGCCGGAACCGGCCGGGAAGCTGATGCCGATCGGGAAGCGGGTGTGGCTGTCGCCGCCGGTGCCCACCGTGTCCGGCAGCAGCAGGCGGTTCAGCCAGGAGTGGATGACGCCGTCGCCCGGACGCAGGGCCACGCCGCCGCGGGTGGAGATGAAGTCCGGCAGCTCGTGGTGCATCTTCACGTCCACCAGCTTCGGATAAGCGGCGGTGTGGCAGAAGGACTGCATCACGAGATCGGCCGAGAAGCCCAGGCAGGCCAGGTCCTTCAGCTCGTCGCGGGTCATCGGCCCGGTGGTGTCCTGCGACCCGACCGTGGTCATCTTCGGCTCGCAATAGGTGCCCGGACGCACGCCCTTGCCTTCCGGCAGGCCACAGGCGCGGCCGACCATCTTCTGGGCCAGCGTGAAGCCCTTGCCGGTGTCGGCCGGGGCAGCGGACTGGCGGAACAGGCTCGACGGGGCCAGACCCAGCGCCTCGCGGGCACGGGCGGTCAGGCCGCGCCCGATGATCAGCGGGATGCGGCCGCCGGCACGCACCTCGTCGAAGATGACCTCGGACTTCACGGTGAACTCGGCGATGACCTCGCCGTTCTTCAGGGCCTTGCCCTCATAGGGGCGCAGCTCGATAACGTCGCCCATCTCCATCTTGTTGACGTCCAACTCGATGGGCAGGGCGCCGGCGTCTTCCATCGTGTTGTAGAAGATCGGGGCGATCTTGGTGCCCAGGCAGACGCCGCCGAAGCGCTTGTTCGGGACGAACGGGATGTCCTCGCCCGTGAACCACAGCACCGAGTTGGTGGCGGACTTGCGCGAGGAACCGGTGCCGACCACGTCGCCGACATAGGCTATCAGGTTGCCCTTCTTCTTCAGCTCTTCCAGCTGCTTGGTCGGGCCGCGCTGGCCCGGCTCGTCGGCCTCGATGCCCGGGCGCGGGTTCTTCAGCATGGCGAGCGCGTGCAGCGGGATGTCCGGGCGGCTCCAGGCGTCCGGGGCCGGGGACAGGTCGTCGGTGTTGGTCTCGCCCGACACCTTGAAGACCGTCAGCGTCATCGACGCCGGGACTTCCGGACGCGAGGTGAACCACTCGGCATCGGCCCAGGACTGCAGCACCGCCTTCGCGTTGGCGTTGCCCTTGTCGGCCAGTTCCTTGATGTCGTGGAAGAAGTCGAAGACCAGCAGGGTCTTCTTCAGGCCTTCCGCCGCCGCGGCGCCGCATTCGGCATCCGACAGCAGGTCGATCAGCGGCTGGACGTTGAAGCCGCCGAGCATGGTGCCCAGCAGTTCGGTGGCCTTGACCTTGGAGATCAGCGGCGAGCTGTCGTTGCCCTTGGCGACGGCGGCCAGGAAGCCGGCCTTGACGCGGGCGGCATCGTCGACGCCGGCCGGAACGCGGTTGGTGATGAGGTCGAGGAGGAAGGCCTCCTCGCCCGCCGGCGGCGCCTTCAGCAGGTCGATCAGCTCCGACGTCTGCTTCGCGGTGAGGGGCAGGGCCGGGATTCCGAGGGCGGCGCGTTCGGCCGCGTGCTGGCGGTAGGCTTCGAGCACGGCAGGGTTCCTCATAAATGAAAGGCCGGCCCTTGGATGGGAACCGTGAGACGGCCCGCTTGAACTCAGGTCGGGTTTATATGCCCGCTTAAGTGAAAGTGCAAGGGGGCGCCCCACTTACGTGAAGCGGACAGGATGAAATGGCCTCCGTTTTTGCACTGGTATTACCGGTGCTTGGTATGACCACTTCATCACCCACGCTTTACTTCAGCGCGGCGGCCTGCTCCGGCGTCAGCACGACGATGCCGTCCTCGTCGGCGAACAGGATGTCGCCCGGCTGGATGAGCGCGCCCGGCAACTCCACGGCCACGTCGACCAGCCCCTGGTCGCGCCGGGTCGAGGCGCGCGGAATGGAGGCCAGCGCCTTGATGCCCAGCGGCAGGGTCGCCAGTTCGGCCACGTCGCGGACGCAGCCCCAGATCACCACGCCGGCCCAGCCGTTCTTGACCGCCGAGGCGGCGATCATGTCGCCCATCAGGGCGCAGCGCAGGCTGCCGGCCCCGTCCACCACCAGGATCCGGCCGTTTCCGGGCGTGGCCAGCAGCTCCTTGACGCGGGAATTGTCCTCCAGGCACTTCACGGTGACGACCTCGCCGCTGAAGCGGGTGACGGCGCCGAAGTCGCGGAAGCCCGGCAGAACATAGCGGGCGGCATCCTTGAAGCGGTCGAACAGGTCGCAGGTGGGGACGAAAGTCTGGCCGGTGGACATGGCTTGCGGCTCCGCAGCGTTGACGGTGCAGGGATTTCTCCCCCACCTCTTGCGCCAAAGGCGAGCGGGAGGCAAGACCCGCAATCGGCCGCTGCCGGCGTCCGGCGATCATGCCGCAGCAGGCTCGCCGAACGTGCAATCGCCGGCTTGGCGATGCGAACCCATATTCGGGCAGGTGCCCCCATTTTCGGGCACGTGCAAAGAGAAGGAACGGTGCCCCTCATGAAATCGCCGAAGATTCCGGCCGCAGCGGCAGCCGGCGCGCTGACCCTTCTGCTCGCCGCCTGCGGGTCCATCGCCCCGCCGCCGGTCGCCACCCCCGACCCCGCCGTGCTGGCGGCACTCGAGCGCAACGCCGCAAACGGCTGCAACCCGTCGGTGGCCTCCGTCCTGACCGGTGCCCGCATCCCGGCCTCGGACATCCGCGGGCTCAGCTACGGCATCTACCGCGACGAGTTCCGCGACACCATCATCCGCTGGGATGCCTGGGTGTACCTGAACAGCCAGCCGGGCGCGGTGGTGGTCACGGTCGACGAGGACTGCCGGCCGATCCAGATCTATGCCCGTGAGGGAGCGAAACTGCCGGGCGCGCGCTGACCGGCGGGAAGGGCGAACCGATCCGCCGGAAGTTCTGACCTGTCTTAACTATCCCCGGCCGCCTGCCGTTCGGAAACATGAGCGTCGACGGCGCGGTCATGCCGCTTCAGGCGCTCCTGCAGGGTATCGCCCATGCGAAGCGCCACGGCGATCGACAGGATGTCGCCCAGCACCAGATGCGCGATGCGGACGGTCATGGGGGAGTGGATGTCGAAATCGTCGGCGATGTCGGCCACGAGGCTGACCGTCGCCATCTCCGCCAGCGGCGTGCCGGAGCGAGTCAGGGCGATCACGTCGGCGCCGGCCTTGCGGGCGTTCTGAACGGCGTCCAGGATATCGCGGGTCCGGCCGGTGCTGGACACAGCCACCACCGCATCGCCCTTCGTCAGCGTGAGGGCGGAAGCGAAATAGATGTGGGAATCGGTGTAGGCCACGGTGGGAATGCCCAGCCGGAAGAACTTGCGCTGGATGTCCTCCGCCACCGTGCCGGAATTGCCGGAGCCGTAGAACTCGATCCGCCGTGCCGATGCCAGGACGTCGGCGGCCCGGTCCACCGCGTCGGCCGGCAGGTTGTTGCGCACCTGCATCAGCGTGGCGATGGTGCGGTCGAACAGCTTGCCGGCCAGCACCGCTCCCGGCACGCCGCCATCGGCATCCAAGTCGCCGCCCACCGACAGGTCCTGGTGCAGGAAGGGCATGCCGCCGGCGATGTCCTGCGCCAGCTTGATCTTGAATTCGCGGAAGCCGCGGCAGCCGAGAGCCGAGCAGAAGCGCGCCACCGTCGGCTCGCTCACCCCGACGCGGTCGGCCAGTTCAGCCATGGACAGGTTGATGACATCGCCCGGATGGGCCATCGCATAGTCCGCCAGCTTGCGTTCCGAAGGCCGGATCTGGTCGCGGACGGCGGCGATTCTCGCCAGCATATGGGGGTCGCTCCCTTCTGAATGTGGGTCAGCCTAGCACATGTAGCAAAGCTACATATACAGCGCTGCGAACGACCGATTCCGTCGCGGCGGCGATACACGCTTTCCACGCGTTTCCAACCAGCTGCGCCTTGCCCTGCGACAAAATGTCGAGCCTGTTCGCCTTGTCCGGAAGACCGTCCGGGAGTATGTAGTAAAACTACAGAGCGGGCGCAAACACGGCGATCGCCGAGCCCCGCCCGGTCTGAAAATATGACGTGTATCAACGATTTTGGCGCCGATCGCGCCTATGCTTCCAATCGTCCCGCGCGGTTCGCGGGCACCACGAGACCGCCGACACGGCATTCGATCCGCGCCGACGGCTAAATCTCTGAGGAGTCATCATGGACACCCTGCTGATGGACGGACTTGCCCAGGCCACGGAGCAGCAGTCCGCCGCCGACCCCTGGCGCGGCTTCGCCCCGGGCGTCTGGCGCCGCTCGGTCGACGTCCGCGATTTCATCCAGCGCAACCTGTGCCCCTATGAAGGCGATGCAGGCTTCGTCGCCGGCCCCACCGCCCGCACCACCGCGCTGTTCGCCAAGGTCACCGACCTGCTGAAGCAGGAACGCGCCGCCAAGGGCGGCGTGCTGGATGCCGACACCGAAACCTTCGCCTCGATCACCTCGCACGCCGCCGGCTACATCGACCGCGAGCTGGAAGTGATCGTCGGCCTGCAGACCGACAAGCCGCTGAAGCGCGCGATCATGCCGTTCGGCGGCTGGCGCATGGTCAAGACCGGCCTGGAGGCCTACGGCTTCACCCCGTCGCCGAAGCTGGAGGAGGTGTTCCCGTCCTTGCGCAAGACGCACAATGACGGCGTGTTCGACGTGTACACGCCCGAGATGCTGCGCTGCCGCAAGTCCGGCGTCATCACCGGCCTGCCCGACGCCTACGGCCGCGGCCGCATCATCGGCGACTATCGCCGGCTGGCGCTGTACGGCGCCGATTTCCTGATCAAGGACAAGAAGGCCCAGCTGGCCTCGCTGGAAGTCAGCCGCATCGACGAGGACGTCCTGCGCCTGCGCGAGGAGATCTCCGAGCAGATCCGCGCGCTGAAGGAGCTGGTCCAGATGGCCGCCTCCTACGGCTTCGACGTCAAGCGGCCGGCCGCTACGGCGCGCGAGGCGGTGCAGTGGACCTATCTGGCCTATCTGGCGGCGGTCAAGGAAGCCAACGGTGCCGCCATGTCGCTGGGCCGCGTGTCCAGCTTCCTCGACATCTACATCGACCGCGACCTGCGCGACGGCGTCATCACCGAGGCCGAGGCCCAGGAGATGATCGACCACTTCGTCATGAAGCTGCGCCTGGTCCGCTTCCTGCGCACGCCGGAATACGACCAGCTGTTCTCGGGCGACCCGACCTGGGTCACGGAATGCCTGGGCGGCATGTCGCTGGACGGCCGGACGCTGGTCACCAAGACCAACTTCCGCATGCTGCAGACCCTGCACAACCTGGGCCCGGCGCCGGAGCCGAACCTGACGGTCCTGTGGTCGGAGAAGCTGCCGGAAGGCTTCAAGCGCTTCTGCGCCGACACCTCGATCAAGACCTGCTCGGTCCAGTACGAGAACGACGATCTGATGCGCGGCTATTGGGGCGACGACTACGGCATCGCCTGCTGCGTCTCTGCCATGCGCATCGGCAAGCAGATGCAGTTCTTCGGCGCCCGCGCCAACCTGGCCAAGACGCTGATGTACGCCATCAACGGCGGCAAGGACGAGGTTTCGGGCGAGCAGGTCGGCCCGGCCTTCGCGCCCATCACCGGCGACGTGCTGGACTATGACGAGGTCATGGCCCGCTTCGAGCCGATGATGGAGTGGCTGGCCAAGGTCTACATGAACGCGCTGAACGCCATCCACTACATGCACGACAAGTACATGTACGAGCGGATGGAGATGGCCCTGCACGACCGCGACATCCTGCGCACGATGGCCTGCGGCATCGCCGGCCTCAGCGTGGTGGCGGACAGCCTGTCGGCAATCAAGCATGCCAAGGTGAAGGTCATCCGCGACGAGAACGGCCTCGCCACCGATTTCGAGATCGAGGGCGACTATCCGGCTTTCGGCAACAACGACGCCCGGGTGGACGACATCGCGGTGTGGGCGGTCGAGCGCTTCATGACGGCCCTGCGCAAGCAGAAGCCCTACCGGAACGCCATGCCGACCCAGTCGGTGCTGACGATCACCTCCAACGTGGTCTACGGCAAGAAGACCGGCAACACGCCGGACGGCCGCAAGGCGGGCCAGCCCTTCGCGCCGGGTGCCAACCCGATGCACGGGCGGGACAAGAAGGGCGCCGTCGCGTCGATGGCCAGCGTCGCCAAGCTGCCCTATGCCCATGCGCAGGACGGCATCAGCTACACCTTCACCATCGTCCCAGGCGCGCTCGGCCGGACGGAAGACGAGCGGGTGGACAATCTGGTCGGCATGCTGGACGGCTATGCCAGCCAGGGCGGCCACCACATCAACGTCAACGTCTTCGACCGCGAGACGCTGCTGCACGCCATGGACCATCCGGAGCTGTATCCGCAGCTGACCATCCGGGTGTCCGGCTATGCGGTGAACTTCATCAAGCTGACGCGCGAGCAGCAACTCGACGTCATCAGCCGCACGTTCCACGACAAGCACTGAGGGACGTCCCCTCCACCCTAAGCGAAAATCCCCTCTCCCCCCGGGGAGAGGGTTAGGGTGAGGGGGAAGCGTTGCGGCCCTTTCCCGAGAATCCACCCGGTGCATCCCCCTCACCCCGACCCTCTCCCCGGGGGGAGAGGGGGCTTTATCCGCTTGTCCCGTGACTTACATGCGTGGGGCGCAGAGTTTTCAAATTGGATCCCTGAAGCAATGACACAGTCCCTCACCCAAGCCCGCCCCGGCTCCGTCTCCGGATGGATCCACTCGGTCGAAACCGGCGGCACGGTGGATGGGCCGGGGATCCGCTACGTGCTGTTCATGTCCGGCTGCCCGTTGCGCTGCCTCTACTGCCACAATCCCGACACCCAGCACATGCATGACGGGACGCGGACCACATCCGCGGAAGTGCTGGACGACATCAGGCTCTATGCCGAATTCCTGAAACGCGCCCATGGCGGGCTGACGCTGAGCGGCGGCGAGCCGCTGGTGCAGCCGGAATTCGCCGCCGCCATCCTGCGCGGGGCGAAGGCCATGGGCATGCACACCGCGCTCGACACCTCCGGCTTCCTCGGCAACCACGCCGACGACCATCTGCTGGAAGACGTCGATCTCGTCCTGCTCGACATCAAGGCCTTCTCCGAGAAGACCTACCGCCACCTGACCGGCGTTCCGCTGCGTCCGACCCTGGAGTTCGCCGAACGGCTGGCCGGGCTGAACAAGCGCATCTGGCTGCGCTATGTGCTGGTGCCCAACCTGACCGACGATGCGGCGGAGATCGACGGGCTGGCGGAGTTCGTCGCCGGCCTCGGCGTCGTCGACCGCGTCGACGTGCTGCCCTTCCACAAGATGGGCGAACACAAATGGAAGGCGCTGGGCCGCCGCTACATGCTGACCGACACCGAACCGCCCTCGCGCGAGCTGGTGGAGCGGGTGCGCGGGCAGTTCCAGGCCAAGGGGCTGCGGGCGGACTGACTCACGCCCGGTCCGCTCATACAGGCTTATGCAAGCGCGCCCCATGAAGACGTCATCGACACGTCACGAACGCGTCACCACGCCGTCATGCGTCCGGCCCTAATACCCCTTTTGAATTCGCTTGGGATTCGATTGGGGGGTTCTTTTCGATGCATAGCAAAATCCGCGCGGAACGGTTCAGGACGGCGCTGCTGTCCGCCACCGGCCTCGCCTCTCTCGTCCTGTCCACCTGCGGTGTCGCGATGGGGGTCGCCTCCGCCCAGACCGTGGACAGCGTGACCGTCGGCGGCTCCAGCTTCGTCAACCAGGGGCTGGTCGGCGTCGGCCGGATCAGCGCCGGGACCCGCGACAAGTATGGCGAGACCTTCGGCTCGATGTCGGGGCTGACCTTCGACGCCAAATCCTGGCGGCGCAACGGCGACAGCTACAGCGGCATCATGTTCGCCCTGCCCGACCGCGGATACAACGTCGCCGGCACCACCGACTACCGGCCGCGCCTGAACACGCTGGCCCTGTCCTTGCGGCCCTATTACGGCAGCGCCGCACTGCCTGCCGGAAGCGGGCAGCAGTCGCAGATCGGGATGAGCCTGATCGACACCACCCTGCTGACCGAAGCGAACGGCGCCGTCACCACCGGTCTCGATCCGCAGCCACGCACGGGCGTGCGTGCGTCGGCGAACGGCCTTCCGGCTCTGCCGCAGGCTTACAATGGCAAGATCAGCGTGGACGCCGAGGGCATCGCCCGGCTCGCCGACGGCAGCTTCTACATCAGCGACGAGTACGGCCCCTACATCTACCATTTCTCCGCCACCGGCCGGATGATCTCGGCGGTGCAGCCGCCGGCGGCCCTGCTGCCGGTGCGCAACGGCAGGCTGGATTTCGCGTCCAACAACCCGGCCGCCGGCCAGCCGGCGCCAACGCCGGCCGACCCGACCACCGGACGGCAGAACAATCAGGGGCTGGAAGGACTGTCGCTGACGCCGGACAGGACCAAACTGGCCGCCCTGCTGCAGAGCGCCACCCGCCAGGACGGCGGAACCGGCGGCAACAGCGCCACCCGGCGCAACACCCGCCTCGTCATCTACGATGTGTCCACGAACCCGGACAGCCCGGCGCTGGTCGGCCATTACGTCGTGCCGCTTCCCACCTTCCGTTCGGGAAGCAACACGCTGGTGGCGGCCCAGAGCGAGATGCTGGCGCTGAACGACAAGCAGTTCCTCGTCCTGTCGCGCGACAGCAACAACGGCCAGGGGCTGAGCGGCACCAACTCGCTCTACCGCAGCATCGACATCATCGACGTGTCGAACGCCACCAATCTGGTCGGCACCGCCTATGACGGCACCACCCCGGTCGCCCCCGGCGGCAATCTGGTGGCGTCGGTGACGCCGGTGTCCTACACCCAGTTCCTCAGCATCAACAACAACGGCCAGCTGGCGAAGTTCGGGCTGCACAATGGCGGCGCGCAGGACGCCAACCTGCTGTCGGAGAAGTGGGAGGCAATGGGCCTGCTGCCGGCGCTCGACGCCGCCCGGCCGGACGATTTCTTCCTGTTCGTCGGCAACGACAACGACTTCCTGACCCGCAACGGCTATCAGGTCGGCGCCGCCTACGATGCCGGGGCCGACGTCGACACGATGCTGCTGGTCTACCGGCTGACCCTGCCGACCTACGTCGATCCGCTCGCCATCGAATCGCTGCGCCAGACTGCCCTGCCGATGGCGCGGGGCCTCGGCAACGCGTCGGTGGCGATGGCCGACGCGGCCTCGCGCTCGGTGCGCAGCCACCTGAACGGCCTGCGCTTCCTCGACGGTCCCGGCGAAGGCGGCGGCGATCCGGTGACTGCTGGCCCCGCCATCAGCGGCTGGGTCGGCGGTCAGCTCGGCTTCAACCGCAGCGACGACACCGGCATGAGGGCCGGCGCCGACACCGACTCGCGCAATGGACAGGTCGGTGCCGACATCCGGATCACCCGCAATCTGGTCGCCGGCTTCGCGGTGGGCGGCGCCCGCAACAGCCTGTCCTTCGGCGACACCGGGAGCGCCAAGGTCCGCTCCGCCTCGATCAGCCCCTATCTGGCCGGAAGCTACGGCGGCTTCTTCGGCAGCCTGTCGGGCACCTATTCCTTCGACAATTACGACAAGATCGTGCGCAACACCGGCGCCTATGGCCTGACCGCCCGCGGCGAGACCAAGGGGCGTAGCTGGTCGGTCGGCATCGACGGCGGCTATGAGCTGGGCGAGGGAGCGTGGTCGTTCGGTCCGGTCGCGGCGGCGCGCTACACCCGCGCCACCATCGACGGCTACACGGAAGCCGAGGCGATCCACCTGAACGGCATCCTGCCGAGCCAGACCCAACGCGGCTGGAGCTGGGAATTCGGCGGGCAGGCCGCCCACCGCTTCGAGACGGAAAAAGCGTCGATCATCCCGCAGGCCCGCCTGAGCTACGAGTGGAACCGCGTGCGCGGGGCCGAGACGCTGGCCGCCACGCTTGCCAACCGCACCACCAGCAGCCTGGGCATGACGACCCGGACCTTCGGCACGCCCGAGCGGGACGGGCTGCGGGCCGGTGCCGGCGTCACGGTGCTGAGCGGCGCCGTGGCATGGCAGGTCGGCTATGACGGCAAGTTCGGCCACGACAACCGCGACCACAGCGTCTTCACGTCGATCGGCTACCGGTTCTGATGACGGGCATTGCGGGTGGGGACACTCCCACCCGCAATGCCGCGCCGGTCTCGCAACCGGTCAGGCCGGCCGGATCGCCTGTGCGAAGGTGAAGAGCATGGTCGGGTCGACCGCCTTCTTCACCTGGGCCAAGCGGGCGAGGTTTTCGCCGTAATAGGCCCGCTGCCAATCGGCGAGCGACGGGTCGGAGAAGTTCTGGAAGGCGCCGGCCGCCTTGGTGCGGCGGTTGACGTCGTCGTAGAAGCGCTGCTGCCAGTCCAGCGCCTGCTCGATCAGCAGCGCGGAGTCGGTCGGACGCCACCAGTTCGCCTCGACTGTGAACAGCCAGTCGTAGCCGCGGTGGACATAGGCGGTCTCCGTCGGGCCCATGCGGTTGATGGCGCCGCCGACCTGGAAGAACTTGAAGGCCACCGGCATCGAGGTGGCGGGCATCCTCGCCGCCCAGTCGAACATGGCGAGGATGGCCTCGTCGCCGATGTCCGCAGCCTTCATGTAGCTGGACTTCTCCTGGTAATAGTAGGGGAAGGTCGTTTCGGTCAGGAAATCCTGTCCCGTCCAGTAGGGTACATTCTCCTTCACCTGCGACTGGTCCTTGTCGATCAGCTCCCAGGTGGATTTGAAGATGTCCTTCAGCGTCACGCTGGATTTGTGCAGCTGGCCGAGGATCGAGAGCTTGATCGGCACGTTGGCGCAGCGGTCCTGCCAGCTGGGGATGGTGACGCTGATCTTGCTGCCGAAATCGTCCGGCGCGGTCGCCAGTTCGGTCAGCAGAAGCTTCAGGACCTTCGGCAGCTCCTTCGTCCAGACCAGGTTGAAGACCGTGACCGGCTCCGCCGGACGGGTTTCGAGGGTGAAGGAGGTGTTGATGCCGAAATTGCCGCCCGCCCCGCCGCGGCAGGCCCAATAGAGGGAGGATTCGGTGCCGGCATCGGCCTTGACATGGCTGCCGTCGGCGGTCACCAGCTCCGTCGCATGCAGCAGGTCGGACGCCATGCCGAACTTGCGCATGTTGAAGCCGATGCCGCCACCCAGCAGGAAACCGGCGGCGCCGACGGAATCGCAACGCCCATGGGTGAGGGTGCGGCCCAGCCGTTCCATCTGCTTGTAGACCAGCGAGTTCAGCGTGCCGCCCTGCACCTTCACCAGCCCGTCCTTGCCCGGCAGCGGCTCGGCCCCCGCCATCAGCGACATGTCGATCAGCAGGCCGGGGGTGGTGGAGAAGCCTGCATAGTTGTGACCGCCCGACCGCACGGCGAAGGGCATGGCCTGTTGCTTCACCCACTTGATGCAGGCCTGAACATCCTCCGGCTTCGCACAGCGGGCGATGCCGGCCGGCAGGGTGGCGCCATAGCGCAGGTTGTTGGGCCGGCAGACATCGGCGAAGAACGGATCCTCCGGCCGCAGCAGCACGCCCTTCAGCCCTTTCGCTAAGTCGGACCAGGCCGACGGCGGCGGGCAGAGCGCCCCGCCCGTCTCCGCCGCGAAGGCGGAACCCGGCATGAGGCGAACCGCGGCCGCGGCGCCCGCGAAACGGCCGGCCCCGACAAGGAAATTGCGGCGAGATGAGTGCAGTCCGAGCGCCATGAGCCTGTCCACCCTGCGTTATGGGTTGTGTTTGATGTTGCTTATTATCCTAATGATAACAAACAGCGTCAATCACGCACGCCGGAAGAAACAGACAAGGCTATTTCACCATCCTTGGAAGGGAAGCGTCTTCAGCCCCCTGCCCCTTGGCCACCGGCCGGGTGCTGCCGCGGACCACCAGTTCGCACTCCAGATTGTGGTGCTGCGGCGTGCTGCGGGCTCCGTCCAGCGCCGCCAGGATTTGCGTGGCGCTGAGCCGGCCGATCTCGCGCTGGGGCGGACGGACGGTCGTCAGCGGCGGCGGGCAGGAGTTGCTGAAGGGCAGATCGCCGAATCCCACCACCGCCAGATCCTCCGGCACGCGCAGGTCGCGGCGGGTCACCTCGAACAGCACGCCCAGCGCCAGCGCGTCGTTGGAGCAGACCACGCCGTCGATGTCGGGGTGGCGCGTCAGGATCTCGTCGATCAGCCAGCGGCCGACCTCGGTCGTGGCGGCGTCGGGGACTGTGAAGTCGATGGGTTCGTGCAGGCCGCGCCGCAACACCTCCGCCTCATAGCCGTCGGTGCGGCTGCGCACGCGCAGGTCCTGATGGGCGGCGGCGCCGATATAGGCGACCTTGCGGCTGCCCTGGTCGTAGAGGTGGCTGGTCTGCATGCGGCCGACCTCGAAATGCGAGAAGCCGACGCTGATGCCGACCGCCTCGCCCGGATGGGACGGCATGTCCCACATCTCCACCACCGGCACCCCGCAGGAGGCCAGCATGGCGCGGGTGCGCTCGGTGTGGTGGAAGCCGGTCACCACCATCGCCGCCGGAGACCAGGCGAGGAAGGCGCGGATCAGGCTCTCCTCCTCCTCCGGGCTGAACTCGCTGACGCCCAGCAGGGTCTGGTAATGCGCCGCCTGGAACATGCCCTGCAGCGTGTTGTAGGTCTCGGCGAAGAAGGAATTGAGGATGGAGGGCAGGATGACGCCGACGGTGCGGCTGCGCGCCGCGGCGAGGCTGCCGGCGACCAGATTGGGCACATAGCCCATCTCGTCGATGACGCGGGCGATGCGTTCGGCGAGATGGCGGGACACCGCCCCGGGCCGGCGGAGATAGAGCGACACGGTGCTGGGCGACACGTCGGCGGCGTTCGCCACGTCGGTCATGGTCACCCGCTGGGTGCCGCGACGCGTCCGCTTCCTCGATTCCGTCGTCTGCATCGTCGGTCTTCCTCACGCATCAACGATTACGGCGACAATCGCCGCCCGTCAGTGTCGGGTCGGCAGCTCCGCGAGAGCCAGCGCCGACAGGGTTTGGATCGCGTCATGGACGAGTTGGTAGGCGGCTTCGATCCGGCTGAGCGCCTGATCGCATTCCACCTCGTCGCCAGTGTCGCGGGTCTCCTGCCGGACGGCACGGAACAGGGTCAGCGCCTGCCGCCCGATCGTCCTGTGGCTTGCCCACAGGCCGCAATCCTCCTGCAGATCCAGGGGGATATGCAACAGGCGATGGCGCAGCACCGCCGCGTCCAGCTCCAATTCGGCGATGCGAAGGGTCAATGTCGGTGTCATCGATGTCATGCCCTGCGGGACGGCCTTGCCCGGACCGCCCCGCTCTGCAGTCGTGCAAGCCGGATCAGCCGGCGACCAGTTCGGCCATGGCCGCCTTCATGCCCTTCGCCTCGATGGCGGCGAGGCTGTCGGCGACGCGGGCGGCAAGGCCGGGGATGGCGGTCAGGTCCTCCTTCCACAGCCGGACGTCCGACAGGACCGCAGCCACCAGCGCCGGCGGGTCGCCGGCGTTGGCCGCCCCGTTGGCAGCCCAGGCGGCGCCCATGGCGGCGATCACCTCGGCATTGTCGCTGATCGGGTAGGACCCGGCCTCGCGCTCGCCGGTGTAGGCGCCGCTGATGTTGAAGCCGCGGTAGAAGCGCAGCAGCGCCGCCAGCGAGAAGGACAGGCCGGCCGGAGCCTGCCCGTCGCGGGCAACCGCGTCCTTCAGGCTGGGCAGCACGCGCACCTGCCATTTCGACACCGAGTTGAGCGTGATGGAGATCAGCTCGTGCCGGATATAGGGGTTGCCGAAGCGCTCCATGATGGTGCGGGCATAGTCCTGCCGCTCCGCCTCGGGCAGCGGCACGAAGGGGACGATCTCCTCGAACATCACCTTGTTCAGGTAGGCCGAGACGGTGGGGTCGTCCATCATCGACTTGACGGTGTCGAGCCCGGCGCAGTAGGCGGCCAGCGCGCTGGCGGTGTGGGCGCCGTTCAGAATGCGGACCTTGCGGGTGCGGTAGGGCTGCAGATCGTCGGTCCAGACCACGTTCAGCCCGGCCTTGTGCAGCGGCAGTTCCTCGGCCAGATGAGCCGGTCCCTCGATCACCCAGACATGGAAGGGCTCGGCGGCGACGGCCAGCCGGTCCTCATAGCCCCATTTGGCGGACAGCGCGGCGGCTTCGTCCTTCGGATAGCCGGGGACGATGCGGTCGACCAGCGTGTTCAGGAAGTGGTTGTGCGTCTCCACCCAGTCGGCGAAGCCGGCCTCCAGGCCCCAGCGCTTGGCATGGGCCAGCACGATGCGCTTCAGGTTGGCGCCGTTGGCCTCGATCAGCTCGCAGGGCAGGAAGACGAGCCCGTTGTCGGCGCTGCCGCCCAGCGCCTTGTACCGGGCGTACAGCAGGGCCGCGACCTTGGCCGGAAAGCTGTCCTGGCAGGCGCCGGGGGTGTGGGGCTCCTCGCGGTCGGCGATGCCGGCCTCGGTGGTGTTGGAAACGAAGAAGCGCAGGGCCGGCGAGCAGGCCAGCTCCACCATCCGCGCCCAGTCGGCATAGGGGTTCAGCGCTTCGGAGACGCAGGAGACGACCCGGCGCGATTCGACCTCGCGCCCGCCTTCGATGCCGCGCAGCAGGACGGTGTAGAGGTTGTCCTGCGCCTTCAGGAGGTTGGCGATGCCCTGGTCCAGCGGCTGGGCGATGGCGACGCCGGCCTTGGTGAGCCCCTGGCCGTTGGCGACATCGACCATCCAATCGACGAAACCGCGCAGGAAGTTGCCGTCGCCCACCTGGAGGATGGTCACGGGCAGGGTCGGCGCGCCGCCGGTATGGGCGACGTCGAACGTGCCGCCGGCAAGCTGGTCACGGGTCAGGGAACGCATGACTGGGCATCCTTACAGGAGCGGAAAAGGCAGGGCCGGCGCCATCGGGGCAGGCGCGGGCGATGAGTTCAATATACTAATATATTAATCTAAGGTGCAAGCGGAAAAGGGTGCGGCAATATGGTTGAGGGGGTGCAGAGGCGGCTTGGGTGGAGGCCGGTCGGCGCGGGAACTTCCGGAAAAGAGCGCCCCTCCCCGCGCGCGGCGGAGAGGGGCAAGGCTTCGGGAGGACGCCCGAGAGGAAACGGGTTGGAACGGGACGGGATCAGGCGTGCGCGCCGACCTCCTGGACCGCCGGCTTGGGTGCGGCCACGGCCGCAACCGGCTTCTTCAGCACCCGCAGCGCCACGGCCGTGACAACGGTGCCCACCACCAGGGCGACGACATAGCCCAGCAGATGCGTCACCGCGTTCGGGATGGGCAGCACGAAGATGCCGCCATGGGGAACCTTCAGCTCCGCCCCGATCGCCATGGAGATGGCGCCGGTCAGGGACGCGCCGATCATCAGCGCCGGAATGACACGCAGCGGGTCGCGGGCGGCGAAGGGGATGGCGCCCTCGGTGATGAAGGCGATGCCCAGGACGGCGGCGGCGTTGCCGGCCTCGCGCTCCTCCGCCGTGAAGCGGTCGGCGAACAGCTTGGTCGCCAGCGCCAGACCCAGCGGCGGCACCATGCCGGCGGCCATGGCGGCGGCCATCGGGGTGTAGACCTGCGACGCGATCAGGCCGGTGGAGAAGGCGTAGGCCGCCTTGTTGACCGGGCCGCCCATGTCGAAGGCCATCATCGCGCCGATCAGCAGGCCCAGCAGGATCGCGCTGCTTCCCTGCATGCCCTTCAGCCAAGCGCTCATCCAGGCCAGGGCTTCGGCGACGGGAGTGCCGACGACGTAGATCATCAGCAGGCCGGTCAGCAGCGAGCCCAGCAGCGGCAGGATCAGCACCGGCTTAAGCCCTTCCAGGTTGCGGTGCAGCTTGATGTGCCGGTTGAGGAAGGCCGTGCCGTAGCCGGCGATGAATCCGGCGACGATGCCGCCGAGGAAGCCGGCGCCGATGCTGCCGGCCAGGATGCCGCCCACCATGCCGGGGGCGATGCCGGGACGGTCGGCGATGGAATAGGCGATGTAGCCGGCCAGCGCCGGAACCATCAGGGCGAAGGCACCCTTGGCACCGATCTGGAACAGGGCGTAACCCAGCGTCCCGGCGTTCGATTCCTCATAGACGTAGATGCCGCCCAGCGCGAAGGCCAGCGCGATCAGCAGGCCGCCGGTCACCACGAAGGGCAGCATGAAGGACACGCCGGTCATCAGGTGCTTGTAGGGGCCGGTGCGCTGGGCCGACCGCTCCGCCTTGCCGGCGGCGACCGCGTCGGCCAGCGGGACGGCGCCGCCGCCGGGGGCGCCATGCGGCTTCGCCTCCGCCAGCGCACGGGTGACCAGGGCCTTGCCGTCATTGATGGCGGGCTTGGTGCCGCTCAGGAACACGCGCTTGCCGGCGAAGCGGGACAGGTCGATCTGGGTGTCGGCGGCGATCAGAACGATGTCGGCATCGCGAATCTCCTCGTCGGTCAGCGTGTCGCGCGCGCCGACGGAGCCCTGGGTCTCCACCCGGACCCTGTGGCCCAGCGCGGTGGCCGCCTGCTGGATGCCTTCCGCCGCCATGAAGGTATGGGCGATGCCGGTCGGGCAGGAGGTGATGGCGACGATCCGGCGCGGTCCCGCGGCAGACGCCGCCCCGGGTGCTGCGGCAGGAGCGCCCAGCGCCCGCTCCACCACCCCGCCCGGATCGGCCAGCACCTCGTCGAGCGAGGCGGTGCTGCGCTTCAGCGTGGCGAAGCGCCCTTCGTCGAGGTCGCCGCCGCCGATCAGGACGACGCTCTCCGCCCTGGACAGCAGCGCGGGGTCGAGCGGGGACTGGATGCCGAGGCTGGTGCGGATCTCCACCTGGATACCATGCCCCAGCGAGGCCGCGGCCTTGCGCAGGGCTTCGGCCGCCAGAACGGCCTGGGTGGTGAGATCGCCCGCCGCGATCACGGCCAACAGGTTCGCCATTGTTTCCTCCTGGCGGGTTCGGTCCCGCCCCTGTCACTGTGTTGAGTCTCGTCCGATGCCGCCGGGCGGCAAGAATCAGGTGCCGAAATCAGGCGGGCGAGGTCAGCGCCACCTGCGCCGCCAGCGATCGCACCACCGCCGGGTCGGGCAGGTTGGGACCGAAGCAGCCCAGCTTGGCGGCGGCGAAGGCCACCGACAGGCGCGCCACATCCTCCAGCCCGCCGCCCGTCTGGAAGGCGGCGATCAGGCCGGCGACCATGGCGTCGCCGGCGCCCACGGTGCTCAGCGCCGTCACCGGCGGCAGCCGCCCGTGCAGCGCGCGCTCGCCGCAGACGAACAGCGCGCCGTCCGCCCCCAGCGAGACCACGACCACCGCCACGCCGCACCGGTGCAGGCCGCGCGCCGCCTCAAGCAGGTCCGCCCCGGTCGGCAGCGGCCGGCCGGCCCAATCCTCCAGCTCGTGGCGGTTGGGCTTGATGCAGTGGGGCAGCGCACCGGTGGAGGCCAACGCCGCCGCCAGCGGCGCCCCGCTGCTGTCCAGCACCACCCGCGCGCCGGCCGCAGAAAAGTCGGCGGTCAGCCCGGCATAGGCGTCGGCCGGCAGTCCATCGGGCAGGCTGCCGGCCAGCAGGACCGGCGTGCCCGGCTCCACCAGCCCCAGCACCGTCTCGCGCACGCGGTCGAGAGCGCCGGCATCGGCGCTCAGGCCCGGCAGGTTGATGTCGGTGGTGTCGTTGGCGGCGAGATCGGCGATCTTGATGTTGACGCGCGTCTCTCCCGGCAGCCGCAGGAAGGCGTCGGCAATGCCCTTGGCCCGGAACAGCGCCTCGAACGGCGCGGCGTTGCCGCTGCCCAGCAGGCCGGCGGCGGCCACCGGCGTGCCCCAGTCGGCCAGGCAGCTGGCGACGTTGACGCCCTTGCCGCCGGCATTGTGGCGCACCGCCTTGGCGCGGTGGACGCTGCCGGGCTTCAGCGCCTCGACCGTGATGGTCTGGTCGATGGCCGGGTTCAGGGTGACGGTGACGACGGGTTTCGTCATGACGCACCCCGTCCAGCGCCCGCACCTCGTCGGAGGATTCGCAGTCCAGCGCGCGCCGGGCGAGATCCTGCAGACCGGCAAGGTCGCTGTCGCGCAGCCGGTCCTTGACGCCGGGGATGTCGCGCGGGGTCATCGACAGCTCGCGCACGCCCAAGCCCGCCAGCAGGGCGGCGCCGAACGGGTCGCCGGCGATGCCGCCGCAGACGCCGACCCAGCGGCCATGCTTCTCGGCCCCCTCCACCGTCATGCGGATCAGGCGCAGCACCGACGGGTGCAGGCTGTCGGCCTCCGCCGCCAGTTCGGGATGCTGGCGGTCGACCGCCAGCGCGTACTGGGTCAGGTCGTTGGTGCCGATGGAGAAGAAATCGACATGGCGGGCCAGCACGTCGGCCTGGATTGCCGCGGCCGGCACCTCCACCATGATGCCCAGCGGCACCGCCGGGGCGTCCAGTTCCGCCCGGATGCGGTCGCAGACGTCGCGCAGCGTCTCGATCTCGCGCAGGGTGGTGATCATCGGGAACATGATCAGCAGCGCACCCGGCTTCGCCGCCTTGGCGGCGCGGTAGAGGGCGCGCAGCTGCGGCTCCAGCAATTCGGGATGGCGCAGAAGCAGGCGGGCGCCGCGCACACCGAGGAAGGGGTTCTCCTCGTGCGGCAACTGCAGGTGCGGCACCTGCTTGTCACCGCCGATGTCGAGCGCGCGGACGATCAGCGGACGGCCGTCCAGCGCCTCCAGCATGGCGCGGTAGGTCTCGTACTGCTCCTCCTCGCTGGGGGCGTCGCCGCGCTCCAGGAACAGGAACTCGGTGCGCATCAGCCCGACGCCCTCGGCACCCTGGGACAGCGCCACCGGCACCTGATCGGGACGGTTGACGTTGGCGCCGATCTCCACCGTATGGCCGTCGCGGGTGCGGGCGGGCAGGCCGCGCCGCTCCTCCTGCTGGGCCTTCTTGACGCGCTGCTCCTCGATCCAGCCATGGGCGGCGGCGAGGTCGGCGTCGGACGGGTCGAGATAGAGGCGGCCGGACTGGCCGTCGAGGATGGCGGTGGTGCCGTTGGCAAGTTCGGTCAGCGCACCGCCACCCGCCACCATCGCCGGCAGCCCAAGCGTGCGCGCCAGGATCGCGGTGTGGGAGGTCGGGCCGCCCTGCGCCGTCGCCAGACCGATGACGCGGCCCATGTCGAGTGCGGCGGTGTCGGACGGCGACAGGTCGTCGGCGACCAGGATGCAGGGGGTGTCCGGCAGGTCGCGGATCGAGCCGCCGCGCAGGTCCGGGTCGATGCGGGTCAGCACCCGGCGGCCGACGTCGCGCAGATCGGCGGCGCGGCAGGCCAGCACCGGGTTGGGGTTGGAGGCAAGCTTCGCAGCGCTGCGTTCCACGGCCTCGTTCCAGGACCAGCCGGGGCCGTGCCCCTCCACCATCAGCTGGCAGGCCAGCGTGATGAGGTCGGTGTCGTTCAGCAGTTCCGCCTGCGCCGCGAAGATGCCGGCCTCGGCGGGACCGAGACGGCGGGCGGTGTCGTCGGCCAGAGCCTTCAACTGCTGGCGGGTCAGGTTCAGCGCCTCGTGCAGGCGGTTGCCGCCCTCCAGCAGCGGGGCCGGACGGTCGGGCACGGCCAGATCGGCCTTCGGCATGACATGGACCGGACCGATGGCAAGTCCGGGGCTGGCGCCGATGCCGGCGACCACCGGCATTTCACGACCGCCATTCGCGCCATCGGCGGCGGCCGGCGGAGTCCAGCCCTGCACCACGGCCTTCGCCTTGCGCGCCGCGGCGGCGGCATCCGCCTTCTCCCGCGCGCTCAAGCCGGTGATGGTCGCGCGCAGGCGGTTCAGCACGGCGCGCGCGTCCGGACCGTCGGCGGACACGGTGATGCGGTCGCCGGGCCGCAGGCCGAGCTGCAGCAATGCCACCAGCGTCTTGCCGTCGGCCACCTCCTCCCCGTGGCGGATGCGGACGCGGCCGGCGGCGGCGCGGGCGGTCTCCACCCAGGCGGCGGCGGGACGGGCATGCAGGCCGGTCGGGTAATCAACCACCCACTCGAAGGTCTCGGCGAGGTCGCCTGCCTCCGACGCCGGGGCGGCCGGCAGCGCGGACTCGTCCGACAAGGCGGCGACCAGATCGGCCGGATCGGTGGTGGTGAACAGCGCGCCCAGACGCTGCTCGTCCTGCATCAGGCGGGTCAGGCGGCGGAGGATGGCGATGTGGGCGTCGGACTGCGCGGCGATGGCAACCACCAGCCGGGCGGTCTGCCCGTCGTTCCACACCACGCCGTCCGGCACCTGCAGGATGGCGATGCCGTTGCGGCGGACCAGGTTGCGGTCGTCCACCATGCCGTGCGGGATGGCGACGCCATGGCCGAGGAAGGTGTTCGCCACCGTCTCCCGCCGGATCATGCTGTCGGCATAGGCGGGGTCGATGCAGCCCGCGGCGATGAGAAGCTGCGCCGCCTCGCGGATCGCCGCCTCCTTCCCGGCCGGGGCGGCGCCCAGGCGGATCAAATCCGGGGGAAGGCTAAGGGGGTGCATGTCGGTGGCCATGGCGACCGTCTCCTCCGCATGTTTTTGTGTGACCTCTTGAGACTGAGTGAAAACGATTACAGTTCCGCTGTCAACGCTTGTTGCGTTGCAGCATATGGGCTTTTCCGGATGAACGGCTTGTCAGGCGCGCAAAAATGGGGGATGTTCTGAAGAAGGCGCTGGAAACGTTTTCAGGAATCTTCTCAAAGTGTGCCGCGCCCTGGTCATCTTCGGCCGGCGCCGCTAAGGTTGCCGCCCCTCGAACGGGGCACCCTCCACACGATCGGTCTGGACATGAGCGTCTCGGGAAAAACCGCCAGCATCAAGGATGTGGCCCTGGCCGCCGGCGTATCGGTCGCCACCGTGTCGCGCGTGCTCGGCAACGGCCCGGTCAGCGAGGCGCTGCGCAAGCGGGTGGAGGACGCGGTGCGCGCCACCGGCTACCGCCCCAACCTGTCGGCGCGGCGCCTGCGCTCCCAGCATTCGCAGACCATCGGGCTGGTGGTGTCGGACATCCGCAACCCCTTCTTCACCGCCGTCAGCCGCGCGGTGGAGGATGCGGCCTACCGCGCCGGCATGCGCGTCATCCTGTGCAACAGCGACGAGAATCCGGAGCGGGAGGAGCTGTATCTCCGCCTGATGCAGGAGGAGCGGATCACCGGCCTGATTTTCGCCCCCACCCGCAGCACGCTGGACCGGCTCGACGGGCTGGACCTGGATTTCCCCGTCGTGCTGATCGACCGCAACGCGCCGACCGGGCGGCACGACGCGGTCGTGCTCGACAACCCGCGCGCCGCGGCGATGCTGGTGGAGCATCTGCATGACCAGGGCTACCGCCGCATCGCCGGCCTGTTCGGCAACACCAGCACCACCGGCCAGGAACGTCACGACGGCTACCGCGCCGCCATGGCCGCCCGCGGCCTGACGCCCGCCGCCCGCTTCCTCGCCCCCTACGCCGACGCGGCGGAGCAGGCGGTGGTGGACTGGATGGCCGAACCCGACCGGCCGGAAGCCTTCATCGTCAGCAACAGCCTGTTCCTGATGGGCGTGGTCAAGGCGGCCCGGCGTCTCGGCCTCTCGATCCCGGACGGGCTTGCGGTCGCCGGCTTCGACAACGAACCCTGGACCGAGTTGGTCGGCCCCGGACTGACCGTGATCGAACAGCCGGTGCAGGACATCGGCCGGTCCGCCATGGCGCTGCTCTTCGAACGGCTGGAGGAACCGGACCGCCCCAGCCGCCGCCTCGTCCTCGGCGGCACCTGCATCCTGCGCGGGTCCACCGCCGCCCGGATGGCCGCCCGTTCGACCGACGCCGGCTGACCGTCCGCCCGGCCGCCGCCTGCCGGCACTTCGGACATGGATCGAAGGTTCCATTTTACCGCCTCCCCAACCCTGGGGGCGGAGCGCGGCGGCGCGCTTGCTTCGCCGTCGGTGCGCAGCCGGCGCATGTCCGGGGTAATCCCACCGCTTTAAAATTGGTGTTCTCGATAATCAAGACCCGAAAGATTCGTCGGGACTTCGATTATCACCCAACGAACGATCAATAAAAAATACCCTTGCGGTGTGTTGGAAGAACAGTTCCGAAAGCGGCGTTGACCATAGCCGCGGTCTCCTACTACCGTTCGATGTGCAAATGCGAAAGAACAAACCCACTCAAGACTGAGTAACGCTGTCTGAGAGAGTTTGTTTCTTCACGAGAAAATAATCGAGATCAGCGGAACTTTTGTTGGTTATGCCAGCAATCTTCGCATGGGATCCGGCGTGACCGGTTCCTTGACTGAACATCCGGGCCACCGAAAGGGATGAATCGTCCACCGCACATGCCCATCGCCGCAGCCTCGGGGGAGGGGCCGGCGCCGAATCCCGGACAAGAGCCGCAACGCCGCCGGGATGACGCGGGACCGACGCTTCAGGGGACACCAACGGGGGTGAGAGCGTGATGCAAAATGGTTCCACCGGTCAGTCTGCGGCAGCAGCACCGGCCCGGCGCAGCTTTGCGCGGGACGGCGTCGCCACAATTCTCGTCACCGCCGCCACGATGGGGCTTGGCCTTCTGACGGGCGTCCTGGTCGCCCGCACGCTGGGACCGGACGGCCGGGGGGCGCTGACAGCGGTGCTCACCACGGCGCAGCTTCTGGGCTGGCTGTTCGGCATGGGCTGCGGCAAGGCGGTGACCTATGCGCTGTCCCGCGATCCCGCGGCCGGCGGGCGGCTGCTGACCACCTGGGTGCTGATGCTGCTGCCGGTCGGCGCCGCCGCGGTGCTGGCGGGTCATCTGCTGCTGCCGACCCTGCTGGCTGCCCAGCCGGCGGAGACGCTGGAGTTGGCCCGCCTCTACCTGCCGATGATTGCGCTGGCTCTGCTGTCGGAGCTGATGCTGGGGCTGGTCCTCGGCGACCAGGATTTCCGCAGCTTCAACGCGCTGAACTTCCTCCAGCCGGCCGGCGTCGCCGCCTCCTATGCCGTGCTGTGGACCGTCGGGCTGTTCACGGTGGAGGCCGCGGTGATCGCCCAGGCGGCGATGAGCACGCTGGTGCTGGTCGCGGCCCTGCTGATTCTGCTGCGGCGCCACGGCATCGGCCGGCCCGACCTGGCGCTCGGCCGCAGCACCGCCTGGTATGCGCTGCGCACCCACGGCGACGTGGTGGGGGGCGTCATCACCCAGCGGCTGGACCTGCTGATCATCCCGGCCTTCCTGCCGGCGGCGCAGGTCGGGCTCTATGCGCTGGCGACCAGCCTGTCCTGGCTGATCGTCAACCTGTCGAGCGCGCTCGCCACCGTGGTGATGCCGGCGGCCACCCGGCGCGGCCGGTCGGGACGCGATCTGGTGCTGAACAGCCTGCAGGCGACCTTCGCCGTCGGCGGGGTGCTGGGGGGCGGGCTGTTCCTGTTCGCCGACATCGCCATCGGTCTGGTCTATGGCCCCTCCTTCGCCGACAGCGCGCTGCCGCTGCGGCTTCTGCTGCCGGGCGCAGTGCTCTATGCCGCGGCGGCGATCCTGCTGAACGGCCTTTATGCCGAGAACCGGCCCTTCACCGCCACGCTGGCCAACCTGCTTGGCATGGCGGTCACGGTGGGCGGCCTGCTGCTGTTCCTGCGCAGCGGCGGGATCCTGGCGGCGGCGGCCGTGTCCACCGTCGCCTACGCGCTGGTGTTCGTCGCCGCGGCGGCGCTCTACCGGCGGGCCACCGGGCTGCCCTGGCGGGCCTTCCTGCCGGACCCGGCGCTGCTCGCCTCCCTGCCGCGGCACCTGCTCAACAAGACGCCGCCGGCCGCCGCCACCGCGGCCGGACATGGCGGCGAATAAGCGGGCGGACCGCCTGACTCCGGAAGCCGCCTGCAAATCGCCTGGAAATCGCCTGGAATTCGAGGAAACCCACGATGCGACTGTCGCTCCTGACGCCCGAATATCCGCCCGGGGAAAAGCTCGGCGGTATCGCCACCCACACCCAGACGATGGCACGCGCGCTGACCCGGCTGGGCCATGCGGTGCAGGTGGTGACGCCCTGGAAGGCCAGCGGTCCGGCCGCGGGGACCGTGATCGAGGACGGGGTGACCGTGCAGCGCGTCGATCCCGGCCCGCGGGTGCAGCCGATGCTGGACCGCTTCCGCACCAACCGCCGTCTGGCCGACGCCGTCCGCTCCTTCCGTCCCGACGTGGTGCACGCGGCGGAGTTCGATGCCGACGCCTGGTGGCTCACCCGCTTCAGCACCATCCCGGTGGTGACGCGGCTCGCCACCCCGACCGGGCTGGTGGTGGACACCAACACCGGCAGCTGGGGGCCGCACACCCACCTGCTGAACGCGCTGGAGCGCGACCAGACCAAGCGCAGCGCCGCGATCTACGCCTCCACCCGCGCCATCGCCCGCCGGGTCGCCGACTACTGGCACATCGCGCCGGAGCTGATCCAGGTGATCCCCAACAGCATCGACCTCGCCGCGGTGAAGGCCGCCGGGGCCGGCCGGCCTCCCATCCCTCTGCCGGGGCGCTTCATCGCGTTCTTCGGCCGTCTGGAAGGGCGCAAGGGCATCGCCGCCCTCGGCCGCGCCATCCCCGCCGTGCTGGCCGCCAACCCCGACCTGCATCTGGTGATGGTCGGCGGCGAGGATCCGGCGAGCGCCGCCGTCATCGACCAGTTCCGCCGCGACGTGGCCCCGGTGGCCGACCGCGTGCTCTTCACCGGCGCCCTGCCGCGCGAGGACGCGCTGGCCGTGGTGGCGCGGGCGGAGCTGGCCGTCGTGCCGTCGCTGTGGGAGAGCTTCGGCTTCGTGGTGGTGGAGGCGATGGCGCTGGGCGTGCCGGTGGTCGCCAGCGACTGCGGCGGCTTTCCCGAGATCATCGAGAACGGCCGCTCCGGCTGGCTGGTCCCGCCGGGCGAGGCGGCCCCGCTGCGCGACATGCTGATCGCCCGGCTGGCCGACCCGGACGGGCTGAAGGCCGCCGCCGCGGCCGGGCTGGAACGCGCCAAGGTCTTCGACGTCGACACGGTGGCCGCACAGGTCGCCGCCCTGCTCGAACATGCCAAGGCCGAGCGCACGCAGGCCGCCGGCGCCGGCATCTACAACAACGGCTACCGCCGCCATTTCCGCCCCGACCATCCGACCACCCCCTTCTACCGCATCTATGACGAGAAGCGGCGCGCGGTGGCAGCGGAGTTGGAGCGGGCGCCGCGGATGCGCATCCTCGACGTCGGCGGCGGCTATGGCCGCATCACCGGCCCCTTCGCCGAGCGCCACGACGTGACGCTGGTCGACATCTCACACGAGATGCTGGCCGAGGCGAAGGAGCGCTTCCCCGCCCTGGCGGTGCAGCAGGCCGACGCCCGCAAGCTGCCCTTCCCCGACGACAGCTTCGACCTCGTCATCGCCATGGACCTGCTCTGCCACCTGCCGGACCTGGAGGCCGGCGTGCGGGAGCTGAAGCGGGTGGTGAAGCCCGGCGGCCGCATCGTCTGCGACACCACCAACGCCAACCCGCTCTGGGTGATCGCCTATCCCCGCTACTACCGCTGGCGGCCCGACCGGCTGCTGGCGACCATGCGCTGTCATGGCGTCCTGCCGGAATGGAAGGCGCTGGTCCGCCACCATTGGGCGCCGGAAATGCGCAAGGCCATCGACGCGACCGGCCTGACCCTGCAGAAGACCGACCATTTCGGACCGCCGGGGGTGGCGAAATGGCACCTGTGGTGGTGCAAGCGCGGCGGCAATGGGCCGGAGGGGCGCGCATCGTGACGAAACCGTCCCTGCTCCTCTTCCTCGCCCATGGCGGCGACCCGCACCGCGTCGCCATCGCGCCGGTGCTGGCCGCCGCGGCGGAGCGCGCCGGCTGGGCCTTCGACCTCTATTACGACGGGCGCCGCAGCGGCCGCCATTTCGGCGGCTGGGAGGACGGCAACCGCACCGAGGCGACCGGCACCGGCAGCCTGATGGCCGGCGGGCGGCACCTGGACCATGCGCTGTGGCTGACCACCCGCTACCGCGTCGTGGCGCTGGGCGATCCCGCCTCGCCGCTGTGGCCGGTGGTGGAGGCAGGCGGCGAGTGCGCCCTGCGCAGCGCCGACCCCGCCGCCCTCTATGAGGCCGCCTTCCGCCTGCTGGGGCAGCCGCTGCCCGACGAAGTCGCGGTGCTGGACATGGCGCCGCAGACCCCGCTCGGCATCGTCGCGGCTCCCTTCCTCTACCCGCGCCTGCTGGCCGAGCCGTGCCTGGGCATCGACGCCAGCGCGGATGCCGACCTGCGCGCGCGGCTGGAGGCCTTGGGTGCCCGTCGCTTCGTCGGACTCTGCGTCGATCCGGTGCGCGCCCGCCATTTCCCCGGCGGCCTCGATGCGGTGGAGGGCAAGGTGGCCGGCGAGAGCTACGCCAGCTTCAGCGCCGGCCTTGCCCACCGCCATGCCGGCTGGGGACGCGGCACCCTGCTGGGCGACCCGGACCTGATCGCAGCACAGCTGCCGCTGGCGGCGGCAAAGCGCCTGCTTCCGCTCTACGGCCGGCCGCAGACCGACGTGATCGACCGCGCCGCCGACCTGATCCGCGCCGGGGCCGACCCGGTCTATGGCCGGCAGTTCGACGACCACGACTTCTTCGCGCTGGGCCGGCTCGGCCGTGGGCTGCAGATCGTCGATCCCGATCCGCCCTTCGCCAGCGCCGCCGCGGTGCCGCTGCGCATCCCGGAGCCGCCGCAACCCTTCACCGACTACGAGCCCGACGACGCGACGCTGCGCCGCTGGGCGGATGAGGGGCGGGTTCTGACCACGCTGGTGTTGTGGTCGGGCATGATCCGCGAGCTGCACTGCATCCCGCGCATCCTCGATCTGGTGGCGGCGACTGGCCTGCGCTGCGGCCTCGTGGTCACGGTCGACAGCCTGACCCAGTCCAGCCCCGCCGACCTCGCCCTGCTGGCGGTGCCGGAGGAGCGCGGCGGCGTGCTGGGCCGGGTGGAGCTTCTGCTCGGCAGCACCGGCCGCGGCGTCTGCGCCGAAGGCGAGATGCAGGCGGACGAGCTGGCCCGCCTGCTGACCGATGCCCGGGTGGAGGTGGCGACCATGCTGCCGCCCGGCCTGATGCCGCGGGGCTGGTGGCCACTGGTCGACTCGCCCCTGGTGCCCGGCAGCACGCCGCGCCTGCATTGGGAGGAGGGCCGGCCGGTCCTGCGCATTTCCCCACGGCCCCGCCCGTCGGAAACGCCGGCCGCCAGCGCCGCCTCTGCCGACACCGGGGCCGCGGCGCC
The DNA here is from genome assembly GCF_055698305.1 of Azospirillum sp. VT-I1. Taxonomy (NCBI): domain Bacteria; kingdom Pseudomonadati; phylum Pseudomonadota; class Alphaproteobacteria; order Rhodospirillales; family Azospirillaceae; genus Azospirillum; species Azospirillum sp. VT-I1. The sequence continues at coordinate 708,004 of NZ_CP168804.1, forward strand.
GCGCGCCACCCCGGACCGCCGCCCCGGCGATGGACGCCCGGCGCATGATCGGCAACGCGCTGCGCCGCTACCGGCTCGACCGCTTCTACGAGGCGTGGCGCCCCTACGACGACGCCCGTCCGGGTCCGGTCCGGCCGGACATCGCCGCCGCCGTGCGCTCCGCCGGCTTCGGCTACATGTGGACCAAGGCCGGATTCGGCAGTCCCGCCCCGGCCCTGGTGGACGGCGACTTCGTCGCCCTGCCCTTCACCGCCGGTGACTGGGACGGCTGGTCGCCCTTCTACACCATCCGCAACACCGCGCAGGTCCGCTCGGCCGAACGCCGGCTGGCCCGCGGCGGCAAGCCGGGATGGCTGGCGTCCAACATCGACTCCATCCTGTGGATGCTGCCCGGCGAGGTTCTGGAGAAGGGCCGCGCGCTGTTCCAGGTCGCCCAGCTCGTCGCCGGCGGCGGCGGGACCGGCAAGCTGGTCAACGTCACGCCCAACACCGTCGCCCGCTATGCCCGCATCCTGGCGGAGGCGCAGGCGGGACAGCCGGCCTCCGGACAGACCGCCCCGCCACCGGACCGTCCGTCCGGCACGTCTGGAGCAGCACAAGAGATCGCCGCCTCCAATACCGCCCATACCAAGACCGCCCATACCAAGACCACAAGAGACCCGGCCGAGGTCGGCTGAACCGCCGCCCGTCCCGCCTATCGGCCTTTCCCGCGCACAGTCAGTCGAGATAGAGGAGTTCAGCCCATGGAAGCACCGGAACACCGCCTGCCGTCCGGCGCGGCCGGTTTCGCCTCCGGTCTGGTCGCACCGCCGGTCGGTTCGGGCGCCGACAAGGTCGACGTCAAGCGGCTGGCTCAAACCCTGTGGCGCCAGAAATGGCTGATCCTGGGCATCACCGCGGTCCTGTGGCTGCCGGCGGTGCTGCTGATCAACTCCATGACGCCGCTCTACAGCGCCTCCACCGTGGTGGTGATCGACCCGCACCCGAACCGGGTCATCAATATCCCCTCGGTGTCGGAGCCGATGGGCATCTATCAGGACACCGTCAACACCGAGGTGGAGATCCTGCGCTCGCGCGATCTCGCCCGCCGGGTGGTGGAGGCGCTCAACCTGGGGCAGGAACCGGAATATGCGGCGACCGCCGACAAGCCCGGCCCGCTGACCCCGCTGCTGGAGGACGGCCGCGCCCTGCTGACCGACGTGGCCGGCGCCCTGCCGGAGCCGTTGTCGGCCATGCTGACCCCGCCGCCCCGCCCCGCCGCCCCCACCGGCAACGCCGCCGAGATGGAGAGCGCCCGCCTGATCGACGCCTTCCAGAAGAACCTGCGGGTCAGCCCCGGCGTGCAGTCGCGCGCGATCCGCATCACGGTTGAGGCCAAGGACCCGCAGCTGGCCGCCCGCGCCGCCAACGCGGTGGCCGACGCCTATCTCGCCATCCAGGTGGAGGCGAAGCGCAACGCCACCCAGCGCGCCAGCGAATGGCTGCAGAGCCGGCTGGACGAGCTGCGCCAGGACATGACCGCCACCGGCCGCGCCGCGGTCGAGGCGATGCGGTCGGAAACCGGCATGGTGAAGGGCCGCGACGCCCCGCTGGTGAACGAGGAGATGTCGGCCCTGAACGCCCAGCTGGCGGAGGCCCGCACCGCCCATGCCAACGCCCAGGCCCGGCTGCGCCAGCTGCAGGCCGTGCGTCCCGGCAACCCGGAATCGCTGGTCGGCGCCGACATCGGCGGCGATCCGCTGATCACCGGCCTGCGCCAACGCCAGGCGGCGCTCAGCGCCCAGCTGGCCGAGCTGCGCGCGCAATATGGCGACCGCCACCCGGCGCTGACCCGTCCGGCCGCCGAACTGCGCGACCTGAACGCCTCGCTCGCCACCGAGGTCGACCGCGTCGTCCGCGGCCTGCGCGGCGAGGTGGAACAGCAGGTCGCCAAGATCCAGGACCTCAGCCGCCGGCTGGAGGGTCTGCGCAGCGAATCCTTCGACACCCTCCAGGCCGACGTGCGGCTGCGCGAGCTGCAGCGGCAGGCCGACGCGTCGGACGACAATTACCGCCGCGCCGTCACCCGCCTGAAGGAGACCCAGGTGCTCCAGGCGCTGGAGATGACGCCGGACGTGCGCATCGTGTCGTCCGCATCGGTGCCGGGCGGTCCGGTCGGGCCGGGCAAGACGGTGCTGGCCGGGCTGGCCGCCGTCGTCTGCGGCGCCATCGCCACCGGCATCGCGCTGGTGCGGACCATGGGCCAGCGCGGCGTCTACAGCTCCCATCAGGTGGAGGCCCTGCTGGGCCTGCCGGCGGTCGGCATCGTGCCGCTGCTGGGCCGGGCCAAGCGGGGGCGCGGCGCTCACTCCGCCCGCGATCCCTATGCGGAGACCGGCGGCAGCGACTTCGCCGAGGCGGTCTGGCGGCTCTGCGCCCGGCTGCGGCTGGCCCGCACCGGTGCCGAGACCGCAACCGCCAAGGGCGGCGAAGTCATCATGCTGACCTCTTCCGTTGCGGGCGAGGGCAAGACGACGCTGGCGGTGGCGCTGTCCGCCTTCCTGGCCGATGCCGGCCGCCGCGTGGTGGTGGTCGATTGCGACACCCGCCGGCCCAACGTCCACCGCCTGCTCGGCAACGGCCGCCCGCCCAAGGGCCTGACCGACCTGCTGGACGGCGACGCCACGCTGGATCAGGTGCTGCACCTGGACGAACGCCGCCGGGTGGCGGTGATCGCCGCCGGCCGGCCGGTGGACCGGCCGCAGACCCTGCTCGGTTCCCAGGCGATGCTGTCGCTGCTGGTGGAGCTGTCGGAACGCTACGACGTGGTGGTGCTCGACACGCCGCCGGTGCTGTCAGTGTCCGACGCGCTGATCCTGGCGCCGCTGGCCGACCGCGTCCTCTACGTGGTGCGCTGGGCGCGCACCGCAGCCAGCCTCGCCGGGGCCGGCATCAAGCAGGTGCGGCAGGTCGGCGGGCGGGTCAGCGGGGCGGTGCTGTCGATGGTCAACGCCCGCGAACACGCGAACCTCGAATATGGCGCGCGCCCGCCCAGCGGCCGCTCCTACCGCCTGCGCCGCATCGCCTGAGCGGCCGATTTCCAGCCTTTCGCAAAGGCCTGCCCCTTGCCGGAGAACCCACCATGAAAGTCGCGATCGTCCATTACTGGCTCGTCGGGATGCGCGGGGGTGAGAAGGTTATCGAAGCCCTGTGCGAGCTGTACCCGGAGGCCGACGTCTTCACCCACGTCTATCGGCCGGAGCGCATCTCTCCCGTCATCCGCAGCCACCGGGTCACCACCACCTTCATCGACCGGCTGCCGATGGCCCACCGGATGTACCAGAAATACCTGCCGCTGATGCCGCTGGCGCTGGAGCAGCTCGACCTCAGCGCCTACGACTTGGTGATCAGCAGCGAATCCGGCCCGGCCAAGGGCGTGCTGACGCGGCCCGACGCGCTGCATGTCTGCTACTGCCACACGCCGATGCGCTATGTGTGGAGCGGCTATCACGACTATCTGTCGTCGGCCGGGCCGGTCATCCGGCCGCTGATGCCCTATGCCATCCACCGGCTGCGGCAGTGGGATCTGGCGACCGCCGCGCGGGTCGACCGCTTCATCGCCAATTCGGAGACGGTGGCCCAGCGCATCTGGCGGGTCTACCGCCGCGATTCCACCGTCATCAATCCGCCGGTGGAAACCCGCCGCTTCGCGACCGCCGAGCCGCCCGGCGACCATTACCTGTTCGTCAGCCAGCTGGTGTCCTACAAGCGCGCCGACGTGGCGATCGAGGCCTTCAACCGCATGGGCCGCAAACTGGTCGTCGTCGGCGAGGGCGAGGAGTTCCGCCGGCTGAAGCAGATGGCCGGACCGACGGTGGAGCTGCTCGGCCACTGCTCCGCCGAGGAGCTGGACCGGCAGTATGCCGCCTGCCGCGCCCTGGTCTTCACCGCCAACGAGGATTTCGGCATCGTGCCGGTGGAGGCGATGGCCGCCGGCCGGCCGGTGATCGCCCTGAACCGCGGCGGCGCCACGGAGACGGTGAAGGACGGCCTGTCCGGCCTGTTCTTCGACCAGCAGACGCCCGAAGCGCTGATCGAGGCGGTGCAGCGGTTCGAGGCGCAGGAACACCGCTTCGACCCCGCCGCCATCCAGGCCTACGCCGCCCGCTTCGACGGGGCCGTGTTCAAGGCGCGGCTGCGCGAGACCATCGACAGCTGGATGAACGGCGAGGAGCCGTCGCTGGCCCCGGCACGAGCCGCCGTCCACAACGCCCGCGGGCGGGAGCTGGCCCCCGCATGAGCGAGACCATGAGCACCAAAGGCCTGTCCCGCGCCATCCCGCTGGTCCCTGTCGACCCCGATACGACCGAGCGCCTCGGCGTCACCGTGATCGTCCCGACCTATCGCCGGCCGGACCAGCTGGCCGGCTGCCTCGACGGGCTGGTGCGGCAGACCCTGGCGCCCGCCCAGGTGATCGTCACCGTGCGCGACACCGACCCCGCTTCCGCCGAGGTCGCCCGCCGCTACGAGGGCGCGCTGCCGATGCAGGTCGTCGAGATCGAGGTGCCGGGGCAGGTCGCCGCCATCAACCGCGGCATGGACCATGCCCGCGGCGACGTCGTCGCCATCACCGACGACGACGCGGTGCCCCATCCCGATTGGGTGGAGCGCATCGAGGCCTGGTACCGCACCGATCCCAGGATCGGCGGCGTCGGCGGGCGCGACCATGTCTATCACGACGGCGTGCCGGAAACCGGCGAGAGGCAGGTCGTCGGCCGGCTGCAATGGTTCGGTCGGGTCATCGGAAACCACCATCTTGGCGTCGGCCCGGCGCAGGACGTCGATGTCCTGAAGGGTGCGAACTGGAGCTTCCGCCGTGCCGCCATCGCCGACGAGCGGCTGAACACGCGACTGCGCGGCAGCGGCGCCCAGGTCCGCAACGAAGTGGATTTCTGCCTGCGGCTGTCGCGCCGCGGCTGGCGGCTGGTCTACGACCCGCTGGTGGCGGTCGACCATTTCCCGGCCGTCCGCTTCGACATCGATCAGCGCGGAGCCGACCATTTCCACCCGCTGGCACAGGAGAATGCGACCTACAACGACACCATCGCCCTGATGGCCCATTTCAACCCGGCCAACCGCATGGCCTTCGCCGCCTGGGCCTTCCTGGTCGGGACCTGCGAGTTCCCCGGAGCGGTCCAGTGGGCGCGGCTCGCCCTGCGCGGCGACCGCCATGCCGGGGCGAAGCTGCGCGCCACCCTGCGCGGCCGGCTGGCGGGAATGCGCGACTGGCGGGAGTCGCCGGCATGACCTTTGCCACTGCCGGCGCCGCTGCGGGGATCGACCAGACCCGGCTGGGTCACCAGCAGGGCGGCGACGGCCTGCCGTCCATCGCCAAAATGGCCCCCGCCCTTTTCTGGTTCGTGGTGGCGATGCCGGTGCTGATGGGCAAGGCCGGCCTGCTGGAGATCATCTTTCCGGTCGGCGCGCTCGCCACCGGCGCCCTGCTGGTGACGCGCGACCCGGCCCGCTTCGCCGCCTTCACCTGGTGGCTGTGGTTCCTGACGCCGGAGGTGCGCCGGCTGGTCGATTACCAAGCGGGATGGAGCGTGATCAGCCCGGTCATGGTGACGCCGTTTGCCGTCGGTGCCATGACCTGTCTGGTGATCGCGCAATATCTGCCGATGCTGCGCTACCGCGCCTATTTCGGCTTCGTGCCGGTGATGGTCGGGCTGTTCTACGCCTACGTCAACGGCATCTCCCAGGCCGGCATGGCGGCGGCGACCTTCGCGCTGCTGAACTGGCTGGTGCCGGTGACGCTGGGCCTCTATGTCGCCCTGCACTGGCCGATCTACCCGCAGATCCGCGATGCGGTGCTGCGCGCCTTCGTGCTGGGAATGGCGCTGGTCGGGGGATACGGGCTGATCCAGTACTTCGTGATGCCGCCGTGGGACGCGCGCTGGCTCATCAATGTCGGCATGACCAACCAGGGCCTGCCGCTGCCGATGCAGGTGCGGGTGTTCAGCACGCTGAACAGCTCCGGCCCGCTGGCCTTCCTGCTGGTGACCGGGCTTGCCGTGCTGCCGGCGGCGCGCGGCATCCTCGTGCCGATCGCCGGTGCCCTGGCACTGGGATCGCTGCTGCTCAGCCTCGTCCGCGCCGCGTGGCTGGCGGGGCTGTTCGTCTTCGTCTGGCTGCTGCTGACCATGCCCGGACGGCACCGGCTGCGGCTGGTCGCGGTCGGCTGCGGGCTGGTGCTGTGCTCCCTGCCGCTGCTCAGCGTGCCGATGGTCAATCAGGCCATCGTCAAGCGTTTCGACACGCTGAACTCGATGGAGAACGACCGCAGCTATCAGGAGCGGCAGGAATTCTACGGCCGCTTCCTGATCCAGGCGCTGACGGAGGTGCGCGGCGCCGGGCTCGGCACCGTCGACACCGCGACCAAGCTGACCAACGAGGACGGCCATCTCGGCGCCATGGCCTATTTCGACAGCGGCATCCTGCGCGTCCCCTACGAGCTGGGCTGGCCCGGCACGCTGGGCTATGTCGCGGGCATCGTCACGCTGATGGTCGGGCTGCTGCGCCGGGGTGGCGCCCCGCCGGACCCCTTCGCCCGCTGCGCCGAGACCGCCGCCCTGACGATCCTCGGCTGCATGGTGTTCGAACACACGCTGGTGAAGGTCACGGGCGTCGGATTCTGGTTCTTCCTGGGCATGGGCATGGCCGCGAAGAATTACGGGCTCGCCAGCCTCCAGCCCGCCCCGCAACCGGCGGTCCTCCCCGCGGAGCATTTCCAGGAGGATAAGCCCCAGGAGGATAAACGATGGACGGCAGCCTGACCTTCCCCGCGGAGATGCGGGAGGCCAGCGTGCTCCAGCTCGGCCTCGGCTGGTTCCCCGAAACCCATGGCGGGGCGGAGAACATGTTCTATCACCTCGCCCGCCACCTGCCACAGCAGGGCATCGCCTTCTCAGGTCTGGTGCTCGGCAACACCTCCGCCACGCTGGACAACGGTGCCCGCATCGACAGCTTCGCGCCGCCGACCGCCTCGCTGCCACGCCGTGTGGCGGCGGCACGTACCGCCATCGCCGCGGCGCTGCGCCGGCAGGCGCCCGACCTCGTCGCCTCCCACTTCGCGCTGAACACGGTTGGGGCGCTGCCCGCCCTGCGCAACCGGCCGCTGGTCGTCCATTTCCACGGCCCCTGGGCGCTGGAAAGCGCCGCGGAGGGGGCCGGCGCCCTGTCGGTGCGGCTGAAGTTCCTGGTGGAGCGGCTGGTCTACCACCGCGCCACCCGCTTCGTCGTGCTGTCCCGTTCCTTCGGCACCATCCTGGCCGAGCGCTACGGCGTGCCGCCCGACCGCATCCACCGGGTGCCCGGCGGGGTGGAGGCCGACCGCTACGACCTTCCCGACAGCCGGCAGCAGGCGCGGGCGCGTCTTGGCTGGCCGCAGGGACGCCCTGTCATCCTGACGGTCCGCCGGCTGGTGAAGCGGATGGGGCTGACCGCGCTGGTAGACGCCATGGTGGAACTGCGCCGCCGGGTGCCCGACGCGCTGCTGGTCGTCGCCGGCCGCGGGCCGGAAGCGGCGGCGCTGCAGGACCGCATCGGCGCGCTGGGGCTGGAGGAGCATGTGCGGCTTCTGGGTTTCGTGCCCGACGCGCAGCTGCCGCTGGCCTACCGCGCCGCCGACCTGTGCGTGATGCCCTCGCAGTCGCTGGAGGGCTTCGGCCTGACCGCTCTGGAATCGCTGGCCTCCGGCACGCCGGTGCTGGTCACCCCCGTCGGCGGCCTGCCGGAGGTGGTGGAGGGGTTGGACGGCGATCTCGTTCTGGCGGGGACCGACGCGCGCGCCATCGGCATCGGCCTTGCGGAGGCGCTGACCGGCGTTCGCCGGCTGCCCGATGCCGACGCCTGCAGGTCTTTGGTGCGCACCCGCTTCGACTGGCCGGTGATCGCCGCCAGGACCGCCGCCGTCTACCGCGACGCCCTGCAATGAGTACCATCGTCATCCTCTGCGACCATGCCCATCCCAGCGGCGGGCTCGCCAAGGTCGCCATCGCCGGGGCGGTCGGGCTGGCGCGGCGCGGCCACCGGGTGCACTTTTTCACCGCCGTTCCGCCCATCGACCCCGCCCTGCTGATCGACGGCATCACCGTCCATTGCCTGGACCAGCCCGACCTGAAGGGCAACGCCGACCGCATGCAGGCGGCGCTCCGCGGCATCTGGAACCGGGAGTCGGCGCGCGCGCTCGACGAGCTGCTGGCCCGCTGCCCGGCCAACGACACGGTGGTCCACATCCATGGCTGGGCCAAGGCGCTGTCGCCCAGCGTCTTTCCGGTCTGCCGCCGCTCCGGCCTGCCGGTGCTGCTGACCCTGCACGACTATTTCCCGCTCTGCCCGAACGGCGCCTTCTTCGTCTTTCCCGAGGGCGTCAACTGCCCGCACCGGGCGCTGTCGGCCGGCTGCCTCGCCACCGACTGCGACGCCCGCGCCCGGCACCACAAATGGTGGCGGGCGGCCCGGCATGCGGCGGGCGCGCTGGCCGGCGGCTTCACCGGCGGCATGGCGCTGGTGACGCTCAGCGACCGCCAGCGCGCGGTGATCGCGCCGCATCTGCCCCCCGGCACCATCACCCTGCCGATCCCCAACCCGGTGGAGGTGCCGGACGACATCCGCGACCGCGGCCCCGCTCCCGTCGCCGACAGCCGGCATGTGCTGTTCGTCGGCCGCCTGTCGCGCGAGAAGGGCGCCGCCCTGCTGGCCGAGGCGGCGGCCCAGGCGGGGGTGCCTGTGCGTTTCGTCGGCGACGGCGACGAGGCCGATACGGTCCGCCGCCTGAACCCGGCGGCCGAACTGGCCGGCTGGCTGCCGCCCGACGCGGTGCAGGAGGAGATCCGGCGGGCACGCGCCGTGGTGGTGCCGTCGCTGTGGTACGAAACCTTCGGGCTGGCGGCCTACGAGGCGCTGGCCAACGGCGTTCCCGCGATCGTCAGCGACAATTGCGCGGCGGCAGAGGCGGTGCGGACCGGCAGGAACGGCTTCCTGTTCCGCAGCGGCGATGCGGCCGACCTCGCCCGCTGCCTGCACCTGCTCTCCCACGACGGCGAGGTCCGGCGGATGGGCCGCTGCGCCCATGCCGGCTACTGGCAAGCACCCTTCACGCTGGACCGCCATCTCGACCGGGTGGAGGAGGTCTACCGTGCCGCGCTCGGCGGCGGGCTGGCGGCGATGGCGCAGCTCGACGACGCCCCAGCGGTGCGGGGCTGCGCGCCATGACGCCCGCTCCCCCACTTGCCCGCCGCATCGGCAGGCGCTTTCTGCTGGCGGCAGCGCTGGCCTTTCCCGCCGCAGCACAGGCCGCACAGGACAAACCGTTGCGCCCCCGTCCCGATCCGTCGCCTTCGACCGGCCCCGCCCTGTCCATCCGCGACCGCGGCGCCATCGGCGATGGGCGCAGCCATCCGCTGTCCGAACGCTACAAGAGCCTGGAGGCGGCGCGGCGCGTCCATCCGCATGTCCGCTCGCTCGACCAGGAATGCGACTGGGCGGCCCTGCAGGGCGCCGTTCTGGAGCTGTCGCGGTCGGGCCATGGCGGAACTGTGATGGTGCCGCCCGGCCACTACCGGCTGGACGGCGAGATCGTCCTGCCCAACCTCGACCGCTATGACGAGGCCTTCAACGAGGTGGAGATCGTCGGCGCCGGCATGCGCGCCTCGCTGCTGTCCTGGCCGGAGGATCTCGGCCCCGGCCGCTTCGGCATCCGCGCCGGCAGCCGGCTGGCGAAACAGGACGGCACTTTGAGCGATGATGACGGCTACCAGCGCAGCCGCATCGCCCATCTCAGCCTGCGGGGACCGAAGCCCGGCAACAAACCGGGCGACCCGCCGCCGGGCATGGGCGGTGTGGCCCTGACCTCCCGCTTCGTGCTGGAACGGGTGGGGGTGTTCGGCTTCCGCGCCGGGGTGGATGTCTGGCGCGACCATTCCTCGCTGATCTCCTGCCAGCTGACCAAGAACCACATCGGCGCCTACTGGTCGGCGGGGACCGAGAGCTTCGGCGACCATCTGTTCCTCGACACCGACCTTGCCGGCAACACGCTGGCCTCCATCGCCGTGGCGCCGGAGAACGGCATCGACCATTCCAGCTTCATCTCCTGCCATTTCGGCTTCTCGCCCTACGGCATCCTGGCGGAGGACGGCCCACCCAAGCGCACCTTCCTGTCCAACAACAAGTTCCTGGACTGCGCCTTCGAGGCCTGCGGCAACGGCTGGATCCATGGGCCGACGGCGGAGATGTACGGCAACAGCCTGATCGGCTGCAGCGGCTCGCTCCTGCCCATGTACCGGCTGCCGAAACAGCCCGCGGCCGGCCTGATAGTCGTGCGGGCGCTGGAGCGCAACCAGTTCACCGGCGGCACCGCCAGCTTCGGCGATGGCACCAACGACCGCGCCGCCGACATCCAGGCCGCCGCCATCGTCGCCGCCAGCGCCGTCGGCAACCGGTTCGAAGATGCCGACCGCCTGATCCGCCTCGGCCGCGACGGGCTCGCCCCCGCCCTGTCGGTCACCGGCACCTGCCGCGCCAACCGGTTCGTGGCGATGGAGTGTTCCGGCGAGTTCCGCAAGGTCGGCACCGGCGGCATCGACGCCGGCAATCTGGTGCAGCGCGACTATGACCGCGTCCGCCGTCTGGAACCGGACCGCCCGGCCGACGGCGTCGCCCTGACCTCCGCCCCGGCCGGAGGCGTCGTCCCCGTCGCCACCGCCGGCACCGCCCCGGTCGGCAAGACCCGCGGCGCCATCCGCATGGGCACCGTCCTGCGCCCGGCTGGCGCCATGCCGCACCGGGTCGACCCGGCCTCCGGACCGGCGGCGGCGGTGGGAATCGCCGTGGCGGACGCGCCAGCGGGCAGCGACAGCGTGACGGTCGACCTGCGGCTGGAGGTGAGGTGAGACCTTCGTGGAGGCGATTCCATTTAACTCCCTCTCCCGCCCCGGGAGAGGGAAGGGGCCCATGCGCAGCATGGGAAGGGTGAGGGTTTAGGCACGAAGCCATGCGCTTCGGGATTCTTGGGATCCCCCTCACCCTCCCCGCCTTCGGCGGGTCCCCTCCCTCTCCCGGGGCGGGAGAGGGCGATTGTGGCCAAGCTACGGACCGCCCCCTCAGGACGCCGACCTGACCAGCGCTCCGCCCACCCCCACTCCGCTGCTAAGCGGCCCCAGCGATTCCAGCAGATCCGCATAGTGTCCCGCCGTCACCGGCCAGTCGTGGCGTTCGGCGATGCGGCGGGCGGCTTCTCCCATGCGGCGGCGTTCCTCCGGGTCGGCGGCCAGACGGCGCATCGCCGCCACCAGCGCGTCATGCGCATCCGGATCGTCCAGCACCACGGCCGCTCCGTCCTCCAGCAGCCGGCTGGCGCCGGCAAGCCGGGTGGTGACGACCGGCAGGCCGCTCGCCGCCGCCTCCAGCAGGACCAGCCCGAAGGGCTCGTAGCGGGTCGGGAAGACGAACAGGTCGGCCGCCCGCATCAGCGCCGCCACGTCGCGGCGGTGGCCGAGGAAGCGCACGCGGTCCTCCAGCCCCAGTGACCGCGCCATCGCCGGAAATGGGCCGCCGCGCTCGTCCCCCACCACCGCCAGCGACAGGTCCGGCACCTCGGCCAGGGCGCGCAGCACGCCGTCCAGATTCTTGCGGTCGCTGCGGGCGTCGCCGACGAACAGCGCCACCGGACGGGACGCCGGCAGGCCGAACAGGGCCGGATCGGGCGTGCCGGGCCTGAATTCCGCCACGTCGACGCCGTTGTCGATCACCGCCAGCCGGGCCGGGTCGATGCCGTCCCGGCGCAGCTCCTCCGCCACCGTGCGCGACACCGCCACCAGCCGGCCGGCGCGGCGGAAGCTCCAGCGCTCGAAGCCGACATTCAGCAGGGTGTAGAGCGCCCGGTAGAGCGACAGCGGCGACAGGCCCTTGCGCACGGGATGGGTGGGGGAGCGCATCCAGGCCGAATGGACGAAATGCACGGCGTTGACGTCCGACCGCGCCCAGCTGACGAAGCCGTTCACCACCACCCGGTCGATCCCGGCCCGCCTTGCCCGCGCCAGCGCGCGGCTCGCCCGCCAGGCGAACAGCTGGTCCTTGGCCAGCTGCGTCGGCACGCCGCCGCCATCGACCGGCATCCAGCGCAGGCTGGGGTGGCGCGCCAGTTCGTCGGCGACCTCGGTCGCGATGGCCACCACCTCGTGTCCCCGGCGCAGCAGCTCCTCCACCACCACCGCATTCACCCGGCCCTGCCCGTCATGGCGGACGATCTTCTGCGTGACCACGGCGATGCGCATGGCACTTCCCCTGCTCGGCTGTATCGACGGTATCGGCTGCGGTTCTCCCGGAAGTGGACCACGGAGCCGCCGCATGCGCCAAACAAACGAAAGATACCAAAGGCTCTCAACAGGCTTAAGTCTGCCGTTGCCCGCCCCAAGTCTTTCAACAGCCGAAGAAGTCGCGCCGACCAAATCGATATTTATGGAAGAGTCAAAGATGAGTCAAAGTCCTGCCCCATCTTTGACTCTCCAAATGACAGCGACAACCTGTCAAGACTCCCAAACGAACAGGGTAATCCAATCGATGCGATTACCTCGACCTTGCACTTATTTAAACTTTGGTTAATGGGAGTCGTGCCGATGGCGATCACCGGGTCCAATCTCATCGATGTCACCTTCGCGATCGACGCGTGGGGTCAGGCAGCCGGCGGCATCTGGCCGCATCTGTCGCTGAAGCTGGACGGCACGACCATCGGGCAGGCGACGGTGAACAGCGCTGGCGCCGCGCGCTATACCATCAGCGCGAAGGTCGCCGCCGGTACGGCGCACAACCTGCAACTCGTCTACGACAATGACGGGGTGGTGGGCGGCGCCGACCGCAACCTGTTCGTCCGCGCCATCTCCGTGAACGGCACGCCAATCGCCTCGACCGACCCGTCGGTGACCTACGACAAGGGCGCGGTCGACGGGCGCGACATGGTGAAAGGCCAGGAAGCCATGTATTGGGGCGGCGCGCTGAACGTCCCGCTGCCGGCGACCCTGTTCCCGGTGCCGGACGCCATCACCGCCGAGCCGGCCGCTGCCAAGTCCTTCAGCGTCGTCGTCAACGCCTGGGGCAAGAGCGCCGGCGGCGTGCCGCCGCACTTCAAGCTGCTGGCCGACGGCAAGGTCGTGGGCGAGGCGAAGGTGTCCGCCACCACCCAGACCGCCTACAAGTTCACGGTCGACCTAGACCCGGCGCTGGCGCACAAGATCCAGGTCCAGTACGACAACGACGCCGTCGTCAACGGCCAGGACCGCAGCCTCTATGTCGGCTCCGTCGTGGTGAACGGCCACAGCATCGCCTCCACCGCCGCCGGCGTCACCTATGACCGCGGCGCGCTGGACGGCAAGGACGTCATCGCCGGCCAGCAGGGGCTGTGGTGGAACGGCACGCTGAACGTCCCCGTCACCAAGGCGATGCTGGGCGGCACCTCGACCACCACCCCCGCCGCGCCGGCACCCTCCCCGACGCTGCCGAAGAACGAGCATACCGCCAGCGCCGGGGTCAGCAGCGACCGCCCGCCGCTGAAATCGGACGTGTCCGCCATCTCCTGGGGTGCGGACCGCGGGCTGGCGCCGCAGCACCTGTTCTGGGAATCGGTGCCCGACTATGCCAGCTCCACCCACCTGAAGGAGACGCGCGACGTCGCCGCCGACCATCTGGCCGACGGGGTGATGCCGCTGATCGGCCTGCAGCTGTGGGAGGACACCTTCGAATACTCGCAGACCGGCGGCGAATTCGCCAATCTCGGCGGCCACAAGGCCTGGGTCTCCTGGGTCAAGGCGCACCAGCAGTATCTGGGGCGCGACGCCGACGGCAACATCCTCAATTCCGACGCCAGCAATCCCTACGGCTGGGGTTATGTCAGCCCGCTGATGCCGCTGGACGCCAAGGACGCGCCGGCCGGCTGGACCGGCGGCACCGCCCATTACGGCGACTGGATGGCCGACAAGCTGGGCCGCCTGTCCGCCCTGACCGGCACCCGCGGCTACGAGCTGGCCGACTTCTTCGACGGCAGCCCGCATTCCGGCGTGATGGACTTCTTCAACACGCGGATGATCGCCGAATTCAGCGCCAAGACCGGCATCAAGGTCTCCGGCACCACACTGGCGCAGCAGGCCGACTACATCGTCGCCAACCACCCGACCAAGTGGCTGGACTATTTCGTCGACGGCTGGGCCGAAAGCTGGAAGGCGCTGGACGAGTCCATCGTCAAGCACACCGGCAAGCCGGCCTGGCTGACCACGCAGGTGTCCTTCACCCCGGCGGCGATGCGGGAGTTCGCGGGCGTCGATGCGCGGGTGATCGCCGAGAAGATGAACGAGGACGACATCCTGTTCAACGTCCAGACGCTCGAACGCTTCACCATGCAGCACAAGCAGGCGCCCGCCTCCTACGAGCAGGCGATGCTGGGCATCCATGCGGCCCGCGCGCCGGACGCCCATTTCGGGCACATGATGTCCTCGTCGGAGGATGATTACTGGGGCGCCGTCAACAGCCTCTACACCGGCGTCACCGGCACGGCACGCGAGGAGCTGGGCTGGGGCCGCCTGGAACAGACCTGGCTGCAGAGCGGCTGGACGATGATCGCCGACGACCAGGGCGGCGTGCGCCGCGCGGCGGAGCAGTGGTCGCGCAGCTATCACGACTGGGGCGAGGTGAAGCAGCCCTGGCTGGACATGCTGCGCGACATCGTGCCGACCCGCCCCTTCGGCCCGGCGCTCTACTACAGCGCCAATGCCGAAAAGGCGATGAACGCGCTGGAACCGGCCGGCAACTCCATCGGCAACGCCTATCTGGGCGAGCTGCTGACGCCGATCACCAAGCTGCACGATGCCGGCGTGACCTTCGGCTATTACGTCAGCGACGCGGCGCTGCCGGCGATGACCAAAGCCAGCGCACCCAGCGCCTGGATCATCCCGCAGGCGACCTACAACGGCAAAAGCCTGTTCAGCGATGCCGAAATCGCCGCCCTGAAGGCCAAGGCCCCGGTGCTGATCGGCGACGAGGCGCTGACCTACAAGCACCCGCTCACCTTCACCGACAAGGACCCGGAGGCCCAGATCACTGGCTACGGCTTCTACGACCAGAAGGACCGGCTGATCGTGGTCGCGTCCGACCGGGTGGACTTCAACGACACCGCAGCGCGCAAGTCGGTGGCGACCCATGTGGAGCTGCAGCTGGCCAACGGCCACTACACGGTCCAGGACCTGATCCACAACACCACCCAGAGCTTCGACGTGGTGAACGGCATCGGCGGCTTCGACACCATGATCGACCGCTGGGACACCGGCGTGTACGCCATTACCCACGACATAGCGGCGTAAGGCGGACCCGGATGCTTCTCGACGGGGACGGGAGCCGCTTCGGCGGTCCCGTCCCCGCCCTTTTCGAAAGGTGCGAAATTTCCTCTGGCGGTTGCTGTTTAAGAGTCTATATTATCTTTGCAGATGGGCGGTAATGGAACGTCCGACGAAGTCATAGACTCCATTTCAAATTGTGCTTTTCAATAGTTTTTCTTGTAGTATCGGCGCGATATATCGGCCTGTTCATCTGCGGACCTTCCCCATAAGTCTTCATCCACCGGCGCCAACCCTGGCTTGGTCGGGTTATCACTTCCCATTGCAGGTTCACGAAAGCCCAATTATTGACTGCCTTCCAGGGGCGTCTTTTACCTGCGTGTATAAAACTCTCCCCCTCTGAACCTAGAAGTCTTCCAAAAGTGCTGAAGACAACGCCGTGAGTGCCGGATCATAGTTTGATCTAAATTCGATTGGACGAGCACATACCCACCGATACAACGTGCGCCGCCCATCGATTTCGCACATCGCGCCGGTTCGGCGCGGCGGCAGTCAACGGAGCAAGCGCGACGGCTCGAACGGGGAGCCGAAGGCAAAGCGCCGGGCGGAAGAACCCAGCGGCCCCATCGCCATGCACCATGCCGGCGCACCGTACAGCGTCCCGGGGAGGAGCCTTGCGGCCCGGCCGCGCGATGATGCCGCCCGCCATATCGTCCATTCCTGGGGGAGAGGGACATGCCCGATCGCATACGTGTGATTGTCCACAATCAGAGCCGATTGCTGCGTGAATCCATCCTGAACATCCTGGATGATTGCTTCGAGGTCATCGACCCGCAAAGCCGGCTCGCGACGGGGCTGTCCCCGAAGGCGGCGTGGAACGGACGGGCGGGCGCAGGGGGCGACCGCCTTCCCGCCGGCATCTCAGCCGGCGGGGCGGTGCTGACGCTGGAGCCGCCGTCCGGCCCCGACCGCAGCGGCGAACGGACCGCCGACATCGTGCTGTTCGATCTCGCCTCGCTGAAGACCGACGCCTGGAACTTCCGCAGCTGGTATGGCGAGGACGCCAAGCTGGCGATGATCGCGGACGAATTCTCCGCCCACCACATGCGGATGGCGCTGCGTTTCGGCGTGCGCGGCTATCTGCTGAACCGGATGGCGCCGAGCGCCTTCGTCCTGGCCCTGCGGCTGATCCATGCCGGCGAGCCGGTGGTGCCGGAGGAGTGCTTCGACTATTTCTCGCCCACGGCACTCCGCCGCGGCGGCGAGGACGGGTCGGTAACCCAGCATGAATCGGAGCTTCTGGGCTATCCCGGCCTCTATCCGCGCCATGCGCGCATCCTGAAGCTCATCATGGACGGATGCAGCAACAAGGAGATCGCGCGCGAGATGCTGATGACCGAGGATCTGGTCAAGCTGCATGTGCGCCACATCATGCAGACCATCAACGTCCGCAACCGCACCCAGGCCGCCCTGTGGGCCGCCCAGAGCGGCATCATCCAGGAGATGGAGTATTTCCTGGAGCGCACCGGACCATAGGCCGAGGCGCCTTCGAAACCTGTCCTTGCAGTGCTCCTTGCGGAGCGTGGGCGCGTCGGCTATGCACCCCGCATGAGCGCCGACGCCCTTCCCGATACCGCCCTTCCCGCCTCCGTCCGCCCCCATGCCGTCTCGCCCTCCGCGGCGGAGGTGCGCCGTGCCACCGGCATCGGGACCATCGCCATCCTGCTGTGGTCGACGGCGGCGCTGCTGACCTCGCTGTCCAGCGCCATGCCGCCGCTGCAGCTGGTGGCGGTCACCTTCGGGCTGGCCTTCCTGACCGGCAGCACCGTCGCGGCGGTGCGCGGCCGCAGCGTCCTGGTCGCGATGCGCCAGCCGCTGCCGGTCTGGCTGGTCGGGGTCGGCGGGCTGTTCGGCTATCATGCCTGCCTGTTCCTGGCCTTCCACCTCGCGCCCTCGGCGGCGGTGGAGGTCAATCTGCTGAACTATCTCTGGCCGCTGTGCATCGTCCTGTTCTCCGCCCTGCTGCCGGGGGAACGGCTGAAGGCGGGCCATGTGGCGGGCGCGCTGTGCGGACTCGCCGGCACGGCGCTGATCGTGTCGGGGCGCGGCGGCGGGCTGCATCTGGACGCCGGCAATCTGGCGGCCTATGGCGCGGCGCTGGCGGCGGCGCTGATCTGGGGGGCATATTCGGTGCTGTCGCGCCGCTTCGGTTCCGTCCCGACCGAGGCGGTGAGCGGCTTCTGCCTCGTCACCGCACTGCTGGGGCTGACCGGGCACCTGATGTTCGAGGAGGCGACGGTGTGGCCGCAGGAGATGCTGGGATGGCTCGCCCTGCTGGCGCTCGGCATCGGGCCGGACGGGCTGGCCTTCTTCGTCTGGGACCACGGGATGAAGCGCGGCGACATCCGGGCGCTGGGCGTCCTGTCCTATGCCGTGCCGCCGGTCTCCACCCTGCTGCTGATCCTGTCCGGCCAGGCGAGCGGCGGCTGGTCCGTCTGGGCGGCCTGCGCGCTGATCGCCGGCGGGGCGGTGATGGCCAGCTGGGACATGATCCGCGGCAAGTGACAGCGATTTCATTCCGCCGGCAAGGAAAAGGGTGGTAATCGGCAAGGCGTCACACGACCGCCGCCCGTCCGCCTGCGAGTGCCCGACCAATGCCCGCGCGTTCCTGTACTTCCCCGGCCTCGGTGCCCGCCTGTCCGCGACCCGCCGGTTCCTCGCCGACGTCTGGCGACTGACCCGCCCCTACTGGTCGTCGGAAGAGAAATGGGCGGCGCGCGGCCTGCTGGCGGCGATCGTCCTGCTCAATCTCGGCGCCGTGTTCATGGAGGTCTGGTTCACCCAGATCAACGCCGACATCTTCAACGCCCTGCAGGAGAAGGACCAGGGCGCCTTCATCCACTCCCTTCTGGTCTTCGGCGGGCTGGCGCTGGTCTTCATCGCGGTGGCGGTCAACCGCCTGTACCTGAACCAGATGCTGCAGATCCGCTGGCGCCGCTGGCTGACGGAGCGCTATCTCGGCGATTGGCTGGACAACCAGACCTATTACCGGCTGCAATTCGCGAACACCGGCACCGACAACCCCGACCAGCGCATCGCCGAGGATCTGCGCGGCTTCGTGCAGCTGACGCTGAGCCTGTCGCTGGGCTTCCTGACCAATCTGGTGTCGCTGGTCTCCTTCCTGGCCATCCTGTGGAGCCTGTCCGGTCCGGTCGCCATTCCGTGGCTGGGGATCGACCTGCCCGGCTACATGGTGTGGGTGGCGCTGGCCTATGCCGTCGCCGGCACCTGGATCACCCATAGGATCGGCAAGCCGCTCGCCCGCCTCAGCTTCGACCAGCAGCGCTACGAGGCCGACTTCCGCTTCTCCCTGGTCCGCCTGCGCGAGAATGCCGAGAGCATCGCCCTGCAGCAGGGCGAGGCGCAGGAGGCCCGCGGCTTCGACGAGCGCTTCGCCCGCGTGGTCGCCAACTGGTGGGCGCTGATGCGCACGCAGAAGCGGCTGGTCTGGTTCACCTCCGCCTATGGCCAAATTGCCGTCATCTTCCCGCTGCTGGTCGCCGCCCCGCGCTATTTCAGCGGCGCCCTGCCGCTGGGCTCGCTGATGCAGACCTCGCAGGCCTTCGGGCAGGTGCAGGGGTCGCTGTCCTGGTTCATCGACGCCTATGTGAATCTGGCCGACTGGCACGCCACCACCACCCGCCTGACCGGCTTCCGCCATGGGGTGGAGGCCGTCCGCGCCGCCGGCCGCGACCATGCCGGGGTGGAGCGCACCGCCGGCGCCGACGGCGCCCTGACTTTGGACGGGCTGGCTCTGACCCTGCCGGGCGGTGGCGCGCCGCTGGTCCGCGCCGACCTGACGGTCCGGCCGGGCGAGACGCTGCTGATCACCGGCCCTTCCGGCTCGGGCAAGAGCACGATCCTGCGCGCCATCGCCGGCATCTGGCCCTTCGGCCGCGGCCGGATCGCGCTGCCGGCCGACGCCACCGACGCCACGAACGGCAGCATGGTCCTGCCGCAGAAGCCCTACCTGCCGATCGGCACCCTGCGCGCCGCCGTCACCTACCCCTCCGCCCCCGACGCCTTCGAGACCGAAAGGGTGCGGGAGGTGCTGGACGCCGTCGGCATGGCCGGCTTCGCCGACCGTCTTGCGGAGGAGGACCACTGGACGCAACGCCTGTCCGGCGGGGAGCAGCAGCGCATCGCGGTCGCCCGCGCCCTGCTGCACGAGCCCGGCTGGCTCTACCTGGACGAGGCGACCTCGGCTTGCGACCCGGAGACGGAGGAGCGGCTCTACCGCCTGCTGCGCGAACGCCTGTCCGGCACCGCCCTGGTCAGCGTCGGTCACCGACCGAGCCTCGCCGCCTTCCACGACCGCAGGCTGACGGTGCACCGCAACGGTGAGGGGACGGCGGAGCTGGTGGCGGCAGGGTGACCTTGACTTACCCCTGCCGCAGGATCGCCTGTTGGAAGCGCAGCACCCGGTTGTTGACGATCTGGTCGAGCACCGAGCGCGCTTCGCCGAAGACCGGCTCGGTCCACCGCTTCGCCTTGGTTGCGGCGGCCACAGCTTCGCACAATGAGGAAAAGCTGAAGCTGCCGCCCCCGGCGGGCCGCCGGCGAACAGGTTGGCCAGCGCCGTCACCTCCAGTTGGGTCAGGTGGGGATAGAAATCAGCGATCAGCCCCTTGCGGATGCGATAGATGGCCGACGCCGTGCCGGCGGCGTTTCGGGACAGCGCCGTCGGGTAACGGCGGTAACGCAGCAGGGGCTTCTTCACGTTGGTGAAAACGGCGCCGGCCCGCATGCAATCGATCCAGAAGGCAAGATCACCGCCGGACACATAGGCCTGGTTCCAGCGGATCCGATGCTTCATGACGAAGTCGCGGCGGAACACGGAGGTCGGGTCATAGATGTTCCGCGCCGCCTCCAGGAACAGCGCCTTGATGTCGCAATCGGCAACG
Source organism: Azospirillum sp. VT-I1 (assembly GCF_055698305.1). NCBI lineage: Bacteria > Pseudomonadati > Pseudomonadota > Alphaproteobacteria > Rhodospirillales > Azospirillaceae > Azospirillum > Azospirillum sp. VT-I1. The sequence goes on from NZ_CP168804.1 coordinate 728,327, forward strand.
GGGGCGTCGCTCGCCCCGGTGTCGTCGCCGAACATCTCCAGATCGGCGCCGCAGACCGTCACCTCGGGCCGGCTGTCCAACACCGCCACCTGCAGCGCCAGGCGATCGGGTGCCGAGATGTCGTCGCTGTCCATGCGCGCGACAAATTCCCCCTCCGCCAGCGCCAGCCCGACATTGAGGATGCCCGACAGGCCGAGCTGCACCGGATTGCGGAAGACCTTCAGCCGCGAATCCCCCATGGCAAGCACCCGGTCGGCCGTCCCGTCGGTCGATCCGTCGTCCAGCACCAGAAGCTCGAAGTCACCATAGGTCTGGGCCAGGATCGACTCCACGGCCTCCTCGACATACGCCGCCGCGTTCCAGGCAGGCAGCAGAACCGAGACGCGCGGAGCCATTCAACAATCCTCGAAATGGAATCGGCACAACCAAGCATGGAAGCGCCTTAGGATCATACTGCACATCCGCGCGCCTCCGCCAGCAGCCACTGCCGGAACGCGGCGAAGGGCGGGTGGTTGGCCTTGCCGCGGGGGTGGACCAGGTAATAGGCACGCGCGCTGCGGTGCGGCCGGTCGATGGCCGGGACCAGGGTGCCGTCCTCAAGCTCGGCGCGGACCAGCAGGGTCGGCAGCAACGCCACGCCCAGCCCGGCCTCCGCCGCCTGGGCGGTGGTGGCGAACTGTTCGAACACCATGCCGGCGCCGGGACGGGGCGCAAGGCCCTGGGCCGACAGCCACTGGTTCCAGGCGTCGGCGCGGGTGCTGGTGTGCAGAAGCGGCAGCGCCGGCAGGTCGGCCGGCTCCGCCACCGGATGCGCCGCAAGGAAGGCGGGGGAGCAGACCGGCAGCACCTCCTCGTCCAGCAGATGGTCGCAGACGGCGTCGGGCCAGTCGCCGAAGCCGTAATGGATCGCGGCGTCCAGGTCGTGCAGGCGGAAGTCGAAGGGCGCCAGCTTGGTGGTGAAGTGGATCGTCACCTGCGGGTGCGCCGCCTGGAAGGCCGGCAGCCGCGGCACCAGCCAGCGCGTGCCGAAGGTCGGCAGGATGGCAAGGTTCAGCACGCCGCCCTTGGGTGCGGCGATGGTCCGCACGGTGGCCGCCGCGATCTGGCGCAGCGCGTCGCGGATCGGGTCGGCATAGAGCGCCCCGGTCGGGGTCAGGCTCACCCGCTGGCCCTTGCGGGTGAACAGCGGGGTGCCGATCTGGTCCTCCAGCGCCTTGACCTGCCGGCTGACTGCCCCTTGCGTCAGCGACAGCTCCGCCGCCGCCGCGGTGAAGCTGCCGGTGCGGGCCGCCGCCTCGAAGGCGGTCAGCATGCTCATGGAGGGGAGGAGGCGGCGCTGCAGATCCATGACCGCTTCATTACCAAAGCTCATGACCTGTGGAAAGAAAGTCGTTTGCACCCTGGCGCCGGGCGCGGCACGGTCGGTATCCTGGAGATCCGGAACAATTCCCACAGGCAGGGCGGGGCGGCATCGCGATGAAGACCGGTGGTCAGTTGATCGTCGAGGCGCTGGAGGCGCAGGGCGTGCGGCGGGTGTTCGGCGTTCCGGGCGAGAGCTATCTCGCCGTGCTGGACGCCCTGCACGACAGCCCGATCGAGATGGTCGTCGCCCGTCACGAAGGCGGTGCTGCGATGATGGCGGAGGCGCAGGCGAAGCTGACCGGCCGCCCCGGCGTCTGCCTCGTCACCCGCGGCCCCGGCGCCACCAACGGCGCGTCGGGCATCCATGTCGCCCAGCAGGACGAGACGCCGCTGGTCGTGCTGGTCGGCCAGATCGAGCGCGGCATGCGCGGCCGCGACGCCTTCCAGGAGGTCGATTACGGCAAGCTGTTCGGCGGCATGTGCAAGTGGGTCGCGGAGATCGACAGCGCCGACCGTGTGCCGGAGATGATCTCGCGCGCCTTCCACACCGCGATGGCCGGCCGCCCCGGCCCGGTGGTGCTGGCCCTGCCGGAGGACACGCTGACCGAGACCGCGGACGTGGCCGCGGCCCCGCTGGCCGTGGCGGTGGACAGCGCGCCGACGCCGGCCCAGGTGGCCGCCTTCGGCGATCTGCTGGGCAAGGCGGAACGGCCGCTGCTGGTCGTCGGCGGCTCCCGCTGGACCGAGGAGTCTGTCGCCGCGCTCCGGGACTTCGCCGAGCGGCTGTCGCTGCCGGTGGCGGTCACCTTCCGCCGCCAGATGCTGTTCGACCATTGCCACCCGCTCTATGCCGGCGACATCGGGCTGGGCATCAACCCGAAGCTGACGGCGCTGGTCAAGGACAGCGACCTGCTGATCTTGCTGGGCGACCGCTTCTCCGAAGTGCCGTCGCAGGGTTACGGGCTGCTCGGCATCCCCGATCCCGGCAAGGCGGTGGTGCATGTCCACCCCGGCGCTGAGGAGATCGGCCGCGTCCATCGCCCGACGCTGGGCATGGTCGCCACGCCGGCCGCCTTCCTGGAGGCGATGGCCGGCCTCACCCTGGCGGCGAACCCCGGCTGGGCCGCCCGCGCCGAAGCCGCCCATGCCGCCTACGAGGCGTGGAGCACGCCGCCCGACGCCGGTCCCGGCGAGGTGCAGATGGGCCGCATCATGGCGTGGCTCGACGACCGGCTGAAAGATGACGCCATCTTCACCAACGGCGCCGGCAACTACGCCACCTGGATCCATCGCTTCCACCGCTTCCGCCGGTTCGGCACCCAGGTGGCGCCGGCCTGCGGTTCGATGGGTTACGGCCTGCCCGCCGCCATCGCCGCCAAGCTGCAGCACCGCACCCGCGACGTGCTGTGCTTCGCCGGCGACGGCTGCTTCCAGATGACCGGTCTGGAGTTCGGCACCGCCGTGCAGGAAGGCGCCGCCGTCATCGTGCTGGTCGTCGACAACGGCATGTACGGCACCATCCGCATGCATCAGGAGCGCGAATATCCCGGCCGCGTGTCCGGCACGCAGCTGAAGAACCCAGATTTCGCCGCTTTCGCCCGCGCCTATGGCGGCCATGGCGAAACGGTGGAGACCACCGACCAGTTCGCCCCGGCCTTCGAACGCGCCCGCGCGTCCGGCCTGCCGGCGATCATCCACATCAAGCTCGACCCCGAAGCCCTGACCCCCAGCCGGACGCTTTCCGAAATCCGTGCGGCGGGAAAGGGGACGTGATTTAGGAAACTTACCCTCTCCCGTCCCGGGAGAGGGAGGGGCCCCACGAAGTGGGGAGGGTGAGGGGGCGACCAAGAATCCGGAACCGCATGGTTCCTTGCACTCCCCTCACCCTTCCCACCGCTTCGCGGCGGGCCCCTTCCCTCTCCCGGGGCGGGAGAGGGAACATCTAACGCCTCGCTTTTTGACCCAAGGAGCCACCCCGGTGCAGCACAGCGACATCCTCTCCCGTTTCGGCCTGACCTCCAGCGGAGCCGGGCTGACCGCCCGGTCGCCGGTCGACGGCGCCACGCTCGCCACGGTGGCGGAGACCGCTCCGTCGCAGGTGTCGGACATCGTCGCCAACGCCGCCCGCGCCTTCGAGGCATGGCGCTCCGTGCCGGCCCCGCGCCGCGGCGAGCTGGTCCGCCTGCTGGGCGAGGAACTGCGCGCCGCCAAGGAGGATCTCGGCCGTCTGGTTTCGCTGGAGGCCGGCAAGATCTACCAGGAAGGCCTGGGCGAAGTGCAGGAGATGATCGACATCTGCGACTTCGCCGTCGGGCTGTCGCGCCAGCTCTACGGCCTGACCATCGCCTCGGAGCGTCCGGGCCACTCGATGCGCGAGACCTGGCACCCGGCCGGCCCCTGCCTCGTCATCTCCGCCTTCAACTTCCCGGTGGCGGTGTGGTCGTGGAACGCGGCGCTGGCGCTGGTCTGCGGCGACCCGGTCGTCTGGAAGCCGTCGGAGAAGACCCCGCTGACCGCCGCGGCCTGCCAGGTGATCTTCGAGCGCGCCGTCGCCCGTTTCGGCGATGCGCCGGCCAACCTGTCCCAGGTCGTCCAGGGCGGCCGTGAGATCGGCGAGGCGCTGGTCGCCCACCCCGGCTTCCCCATCGTCTCGGCCACCGGCTCCACCCGCATGGGCCGCGAGGTCGCCAAGGTGGTGGCGGAGCGCTTCGGCCGCTCGATCCTGGAGCTGGGCGGCAACAACGCCATGATCGTGGCACCGTCGGCCGACCTCGACATGGCGCTGCGCGCCATCCTGTTCTCCGCCGTCGGCACCTGCGGCCAGCGCTGCACCACGCTGCGCCGGCTGATCGTCCACCGCTCGGTCAAGGACCAGCTGCTGCCGCGCCTGAAGGCGGCCTACGCCTCCGTTCCGATCGGCAGCCCGCTGGAGTCCGGCGTGCTGATGGGCCCGCTGGTCGATGCCGACGCCTTCAAGGCGATGCAGCGCGCGCTGGAGGCCGCCAAGGCCGAGGGCGGCACGGTGAGCGGCGGCGAGCGCACGCTGACCGACCGCTTCCCCGACGCCTACTACGTCACGCCGGCCATCGTCGAGATGCCGGGCCAGACCGAGGTGGTGCGTCACGAGACCTTCGCGCCGATCCTCTATGTCCTGACCTACGACACGCTGGAGGAAGCCATCGCGCTGCAGAACGCGGTTCCGCAGGGCCTGTCCTCCTGCATCTTCTCCACCGACGTCCGTGAGACGGAGCGCTTCCTGTCGGCCGCCGGGTCCGACTGCGGCATCGCCAACGTCAACATCGGTCCCAGCGGTGCGGAGATCGGCGGCGCCTTCGGCGGCGAGAAGGAGACCGGCGGCGGCCGCGAGTCCGGCTCCGACGCCTGGAAGGCCTACATGCGCCGCCAGACCGCGACGGTGAACTACTCCTCCGCGCTGCCGCTGGCCCAGGGCATCAAGTTCGAGATCATGGGCTGATCGACGGCTGAGGCACACCACCCCGCGGCGTCATCGCCCCTTGCGACCGGCCCCGCCTGGCGCGACACTTCCGCCATGAACGGTCGGGAGCATGGGGCGATGGCGGATGCGGCGGCTCATACGCTTCTGGCACGCCTGCAGTCCCTGCGGGCGGCGCCGGAACCGCTGGCGGCCCTGCTGGCCGACCTGCGCGGGATCGAGCATGGCGGCGATCCACGCTTTGCCATGACTCTCGACCATTATCTGGAAAGCTGGCTGGGCAGCCGGCCGCGCGAAGTGTTCCGGCTCGCCGGTCCCCGCCTGCTGGTCCTCGCCCCGGCCGAGGCCGCCCCGCTGCTCGACGCCGGGGCACGGGCACTGGCGCACACCCTGCTGTCCCACGGTTTCGGCACGTTGCGCACCGCCAGCTACGATATGGCGACGGACGCCGAGCGCCTGTTCGCCGACCTCTTCCCCAACGACGCCACCGCCGCCCTGCGCGAAGCGGCGGAACGCGCGCCGACCGCGGCGCTCGCCCATCTGCTGGAGGTGGAGCGGGTCCTGCACGGCGCCGACATCGACAGCATCGTCCGCGAACAGCCGGTCTGGTCCTTCTCCGAAGACGGCCCGGCGGTCGTCACCACGGAACTGGCCGTGTCGCTGGAGGAGCTGGAATCCCGCCTCTCCCTGTCGCTCCGCCGCGATTCCTGGCTGCGGCACGAGGTGGCGGTGCGGCTCGACCGCGGGCTGTTGCGCCATATCGCCCGCGACCGCGGCCAGGATCCCCGCCCCTTCGCCATCGACCTGCACACCGCCACCGTGCTGGAGGACGGCTTCGACGATCTGGCGCGCTCGATCCCGGCGGAGATGCGCGGCCGGATCACCGCCGAGCTTCCCTGCTGGGAATTCTCCCTCGCCCCGGCACGGGTGGCCGCGGCGGCCGGGCGGCTGGCCGATGCCGGCTTCGCCGTGGCGCTCGACCATGTGCCGATGACGGCGCTGGGCGGGCTGGATTTGGGCGGGCTGGAACCCGCATTCATCAAAACGCAGTGGATCCGCGGGACCGCCAGTGCGGCCGATCTGCTGGCCGCCGCCGTCGCCCGGTTCGGGACCGAACGGCTGGTCCTCTGGCGCTGCGACGAACCCGCGGCATTGGAAACCGGACGCACTGCCGGGGTCAGCCTGTTCCAGGGCCGCGCGGCGGATGCCGCCGCCGCCGCTCCCCGGCACCCAACCGAAAGGTCGCAACTCCCCGTGGCGGAGGAACCGGAAGAGCCCGCCGTAGCCGAAACGGCGGAAGCCGCACCGCCCCCGCATCCCGGCCTGCTCGGCCGCCTGTTCGGGCGCGGCTGACCGCCGCAGGATGGCTGGCGAGGTCAGGCCAGACACCCGCCACCCCCGATTGACAGCCGGTCATTACGGGTTCCTAATGATTAAAATGCCAATGAAAGACGAAGGCGTCGGATGTCCATCCAAACGCCCGGCCAAACGCCCGGCCAAGCGCCCGCCAAACCCGCCCGCCCTGCGGCATCGCCCCGTTCCACCGGCCTGCTGAACGCCACGGCCGTCGGACTTCTCGGTGCGGTCGCGCTCCTGTCCTACATCGGCCTCGGCCATGGGATGGGGGTGCTGTGGAACCCGACCGGGGCCGTCATCATCGCCGGCGGCATCGCCGTTTCCGCCCTGATGGCCTTCCGGGCGAGCGAGCTGCGCGCCGCCCTCGCCGCCCTCCGCGCCATCTTCCGGGAGGACGAGTCCATCGCCGCCGACATCGCGGAGCTGGTGGCCTTCGCCCGGCTCTACCAGCGCAGCCAAATCCAGCGGGCGGAGGAACAGGGGACCAGGGCCGGCAGCCCGTTCCTGCGGCTGGGTCTGCAGCTGATCGCCGACGGCACGCCGGTCAACGACATCCTGCATGTGATGAACTGGCGCATCCAGAAGCTGATCGAGCGGGAATCGGTGCAGTCGCGCCTGTTCCGCACGCTGGCCGGGCTGGCCCCGGCCTTCGGGCTGCTGGCGACGCTGGTCGGTCTGATCGGCATGATGGCACAGCTGGGCACCGCCACCATCGCGCAGGTGGGAGAACACATGTCGGTGGCGCTGGTGGCGACGCTCTATGGCGTCGTGCTGGCCAACCTCGTCTTCAAGCCGATCGCCATCAAGCTGGAACAGCGCACCGCGCGGCGGGTGGCGATGCTGAACGTGCTGCTGGAGGGAATCATCCTGGTGCGGCTCGGCCGCTCGCCGACGGTGATCGCCGACGCGCTGGCCGAATTCGTGCGCGAGCGCGGGGACGAACTCCATGGCACCTCGTGACGACAGGCCCCCGGACGGCGCCCTCTCTCCGGACGATGCGCGGGATCTCGCGTCCCCGACCTGGATGACCGGGGTCGGGACCGGCCTCGGGGCGGCCGGCGGCCCGCCGCAGGCCGGAGCGGAGGACGACCAGGAGATCTGGCTGCTCAGCTACTCCGACCTCGTCACGCTGCTGCTGTCGGTGTTCGTCATGCTGCTGGCGATCACCAGCGTGAAGGACCAGCTGCCGACCACGCCGCAGCCGGAAAGCCCCGCCGTGGCCGTCCAGGCGGAGGCGCCGCTTGCTCCCCTGTTCGACGAACCGGCACCGGCCGCGCCGGCCGAACCAGCGCCGCCCGATGCGCGCCCGCGCCTGGACGACGGGGAGGTGGCGGTGACCGCACCCGACCGGGTGGCGGCACAGTGGCGCGATACCCTGGCGAAGCTGGGGGTGCCGCCCAGCGTGGCAGTCGACGTGCGGCAGAACCGGGTCGGCATCGTCATCGGCGAAGGGATCCTGTTCGCCCCCGGACAGGCGGACCTGACGCCGGGCGGCGACGGCCTGCTGCGCCGGCTGGCCCCGACCCTGACGGCGACGCGCGGCGAGGTGGTGGTTGAAGGGCACAGCGACTCCACGCCCATCGGCAACCGCCGCTTCCCCTCCAACTGGGAGCTGTCGGGCGGGCGGGCGGCCAGCGTGGTGCGGCGGCTGATCGACCTCGGCCTGCCGCCGGACCGGTTGTCGGCGGTCGGCTTCGCCGACACCCGGCCGCTCGCCACCGGAACAGATCCGGCATCGATGGCGCGCAACCGCCGCGTCGCCATCACCATCCAGGCCGACGGCCTTCCGGAGGGCCATGGCGATGGTCGTCCGGCCGCGCAAAGCCCCGGCCGGGCGATTCCATAGGGGCAGGGTTTGATTTGACGCAATGCCGCAACGCAACGAAGGGGGTTATGCTGGGATCCGGTGGTCGATCTGGTTGACGCATTGCCCTCCACCCCCCACGGCGCCGCCCCACGGGAGCAATCCACGGGAGCATCCAGGCGCCCCTTCCCCTTCCTCCGGGGGAAGGCGGGGCGGGGCCTTTCCGCTTGCCGCCTTAGGAAGACAAAAGCTGCCGGGATGGGTCGGCAAACGCCACCAGCAGTTCGGCCGCCACCAGGGCTGCGATCACCTCCGGCCGCTTGTCGGCAGTCAGCGCCGCACCGATGGGACAGGTCAGACGCTCCAGCGCACTCGCATCGCGACCGCGTGCCCGGAACCAGCGCTCGAACTTCGCGCGTTTCGTTGCCGAGCCGATCATGCCGACATAGGCGGCGTCGCCCCGGCGCAGCGCCGCCTCGGCGATCTCGAAGTCCAGCGCATGGCTGTGGGTCAGCACCAGATAGCCAGCACCGGCAGGGGCGCCCGCCAGCGCATCGAGCGGGCTGTCGGTCAGGATGCGCTCCACGCCTGCCGGGATCGCCTCGGGAAATTCCTGCGCCCGGCCGTCGATCCAGGTCAGGCGCAGCGGCAGCGGGGCGAAGGCCGTCGCCATCGCCCGCCCCACATGGCCGGCGCCGAACAGCAGCAGGCTGGGACACGCCGCCAACGCCCGGCTCTCCCGTTCCCGCAGGGCGGCCGCGGTGCCGCCGTCGGCCCGCTCCAGCCGCAGCACGACATGCCCGCCGCAGCACTGCCCGGTTGCCGGCCCCAGGGGCAGGTCGAGCGTTTCGGCGGCGGTTCCGTCCTCCAGCATCCGCCGCGCGGCGGCGATGGCCGTCCATTCCAGCCGTCCGCCGCCGACTGTGCCGACGCAGGTCTCCCGCCCCACCAGCATCCCGGCCCCCTCCTCCCGCGGGGTGGAGCCGCGCGCCTCGGCGACGGTGACGAGAATGGCGGGTGCGCCGCGGGACAGCCAGTCGGAGAGGGTGGCGGAGAGTGCGGTCATGGTTGGGGTTCTGCTTGCCCCCGGGAAACGCCCACCCGCTCCCGCAGCGCCGCGATGCAGCTCAGCACCCGCTCCGGCGTGGCCGGCGCGTCCAGACGCGGGCACACCCGGTGCCCGGCGACGCTCGCCACCGCGTCCGACAGGGCGTGGAACACCGACATGCCCAGCATGAAGGGCGGTTCGCCCACCGCCTTGGAGCGGAAGATGGTGTCCTCGCGGTTCGGCGCATTCTCAAGCAGCGCGACGTTGAACACGCGCGGGCGGTCCGAGCAGGCCGGGATCTTGTAGGTGCTGGGCGCATGGGTGCGCAGGCGCCCCTGCCCGTCCCACCACAGCTCCTCCATGGTCAGCCAGCCCATGCCCTGGATGAAGCCGCCCTCGATCTGCCCCCTGTCGATGGCCGGGTTCAGCGAGCGGCCGCAATCATGCAGGATATCGACCCGATCGACGACATATTCGCCGGTCAGCGTGTCCACCGTCACCTCGGCGCAAGCCGCGCCATAGGCGAAATAGTAGAAGGGCGTGCCGCGCCCGGCCGCGCGGTCCCAATGGATCTTCGGCGTCTTGTAGAAGCCGGTGGCCGACAGCTGCACCCGCGCCATATAGGCGGCGCGCACCAGATCGGCGAAGCTCATGTCATGGTCGCCGACCCGCACCCGGTTGCGCCCGAACTGCACCGCGTCGGGCGACACGTCCCACTTCTCCGCAGCGAAGGCGACCAGCCGCTCCCTGATGGTCCGGGCCGCCGCCTGCGCCGCCTTGCCGTTGAGGTCGGAGCCCGACGACGCCGCGGTGGCCGACGTGTTGGGCACCTTGCCGGTGCTGGTGGCGGTCGGGCGGATGGTGGAGATGTCGACCTGGAACTCCTCCGCCACCACCTGGGCGACCTTGGTGTAGAGCCCCTGCCCCATCTCGATGCCGGCATGGTTCAGCTGGATGCTGCCGTCGGTGTAGACATGGACCAGCGCGCCGGCCTGATTGTAATGGCTGGCGGTGAAGGAGATGCCGAACTTCACCGGCGTCAGCGCCAGCCCCTTGCGCAGGATGCGGCTGGTGGCGTTGAGGGCGCGGATTTCCTCCCGGCGCGTCCAGTAACCGCTGCTGTCCTCAAGCTGCGCGATCAACTGCGGCAGGATGTTGTCGGTGACGGTCTGGTGATAGGGCGTCAGGTTGCGGTCCCCTCCCTCGGCATCGGTCCCGTAGAAGTTCCGCTTGCGGATCTCCAGCGGGTCCTTGCCCAGCGCGAAGGCGATCTCGTCGATCACCCGTTCCGCCGCGACCATCCCCTGCGGCCCGCCGAAGCCGCGGAAGGCGGTGTTGGACACCGTGTTCGTCTTCAGCGGCAGCGATTCCAACCGCGCCGCCGGATAGAAATAGCCGTTGTCGGCATGGAACAGCGCGCGGTCGGTCACCGGGCCGGACAGGTCGGCGGCATAGCCGGCACGCGCCGCGAACAGCATGTCCACGCCCTGGATCAGCCCGCTGTCGTCGAAGCCGACGCGATAGTCGATCTCGAAGTCATGGCGCTTGCCGGTGATCTGGAAATCGTCGTCGCGGTCGGGGCGCAGCTTGGCGGCCCGGCCGGTGCGCCTGGCGACCAGGGCGGTGCAGGCGGCGAACAGGTTCGATTGCGTCTCCTTGCCGCCGAAACCGCCGCCCATCCGCCGCACCTCCACCGTCACCGCGGCGTCCGGCAGGTCCAGAACATGGGCGACGATGTGCTGCACTTCCGTCGGATGCTGGGTGGAGACATGGATCAGCACCTCGCCATCTTCGCCGGGCACCGCCATGGCGATCTGGCTTTCCAGGTAGAAATGCTCCTGCCCGCCGATGGCGAGCCGCCCCTCCACCCGATGGGGCGCCGCGGCCAGCGCAGCATCGGCATCGCCGACCCGCAAGGTCATCGGCGGGGTGACGAGCGTCCGCTCGCCGTCGCGGGCGGCGGCGATGGTCAGGACGGCCGGCAGCTCTTCATACTCGACCACCGCCAGCCTGGCGGCGCGGCGGGCCTGATCGCGGGTTTCGGCGGCGACGGCGAAGATCGGCTGGCCGACATGCTCGACCAGGGATGAGGCGAACAGCGGCTCGTCATGCTTGCCCATGCAGCCGATGTCGTTCACCCCCGGCACGTCTTCGGCGGTGAGGACCGCCACCACGCCCGGAGCCTGCCGGACCGGCGACAGGTCGATGGAGCGGATGCACGCATGCGCCCGGCTGCTGAGACCGAGATAGACGTGCAGCAGCCCGGCCGGCTCGGCGATGTCGTCGACATAGACCGCCTCGCCGCTGACATGCTTGTGGGCGCTTTCGTGCCGGCGGGAGTCGTGGACGGCGCCCTCGATCCGGGCCGCAGGCACGATTGGGGTCGTCACGTCAGGCATGTGCAAGCCTCCGGTCGCCGACCAGACGGGTGTCCGCCGTCGGGTCGCTGGTCTCGACATACAGCTTCATCAGCAAATTCGCGGCCACCATGGAGCGATAGCCCGCGCTGGCCCGCCAGTCGCTCAGCGGCGTGTAGTCGCCGGCCAGCGCGTCCATCGCCTGGGTGACGGTCTCCTCGGTCCAATGGCGGCCGAGCAGCACCGCTTCGGCCCCGCTGGCGCGTTTCGGCGTGCCGGCCATGCCGCCGAAGGCGATGCGGATGTCGGCCACCCGCCCCTCGCCGTCCAGCGTCAGGCGGAAGGCGCCGCAGACGGCGGAGATGTCCTGATCGAAGCGCTTGGCGATCTTGTAGGCACGGAAGCGCACCCCCGCCGCCGGTTTGGGCAGGATCACCGCCTCAACGAATTCGCCCTCGCGGCGGTCCTGCTTGCCGTATTCGATGAAGAAGTCCTCCAGCGGCAGCTCGCGCGTCTCGCCGCCACGGCGCAGGCGCAGGGTGGCGCCGCAGGCGATCAGCGCCGGCGGCGTGTCGCCGATGGGGGAGCCGTTGGCGATGTTGCCGCCGATGGTGCCCATGTTGCGCACCTGCTCCGCCCCGATGCGGCGGATCAGCTCGCCGAAATCGGGATAGAGCGCGGCGATCCGCTCCGCCCCGTCGCTGTAGGTCACGCCGGCCCCGATCACCAGCGCATCGCCGCGATCCTCGATCCGCCGCAGGTCGCGGACCCGGCCGGTATAGATCACCGTCGCCAGCACGCGCTGGAACTTGGTCACCCACAGCCCGACATCGGTCGCCCCCGCCACGATGGTGGCGCCGGGATTGTCGAGCAGGAGCTGCGCCAGCTGCGGCACCGTGGCCGGCGCCAGGAACCGCCGCCCGCCGGCGCCGACGCTGAGGATCTCCTCGTCCCGCAGGGCCGTCAGCTTTTCCGTCCACGCCTCGCGGTCGGCAAAGCGGTCGGTCGTCCTGTCACCGATCTCGTACATGGCGTGGGCGGCGCGGACGATGGGCTCATAGCCGGTGCAGCGGCACAGGTTGCCGGCCAGCGCGTCGTCGATGCGCTGGCCGTCCGGGCGCTCCTCGTTCAGGTAGAGCGCCAGCAGCGACATGACGAAGCCGGGCGTGCAGAAGCCGCATTGCGAGCCGTGGCAATCGACCATCGCCTGCTGCACCGGGTGCAGCGCGCCGTCCGGCCCCTTCAGATGCTCCACCGTCAGCAGCCGGCAGCCGTCCAGCGTGGCAAGGAAGCGGATGCAGGCGTTCACCGCCTCATAGCGCAGCGTGTCGCCGTCCAGCCGCCCGACCACCACGGTGCAGGCGCCGCAATCGCCCTCCGCACAGCCTTCCTTGGTGCCGACCCGCCGTTCCGACAGCCGCAGCCAGTCCAGCACCGTCAGGGTCGGATCGACCGCGTCGATCTCCCGAAGCTCGTCGCCGAGATAGAAGCGGAGGCGCTGGCGCATGGCTGCTCCCGATGAACTGGTGACGATGTGACGCAGTATTTCACTGACGTTAACTCTGTCACCAGATCGGCAGCGCGGGAAAGAGTTTCAAATGATTTGCAAAGGAGGGGGCACACGCCGACCCTCACGCACTCCCCTCCGGCGTCATCGTCGCCAGTCCGCCATCCGCCCGCACCGACGCCAGGGTCAGCGCATGCCAGTAGAGGTCCAGCAGCGCCGCCGGCATGCCGCCCTGCTCGTGACCCTCCATCGGCAGGATGGCGGCGGCGTGGGCCAGCGCCGCGGTGGCGGCGTTCGTGCTGCGCGACACCGCATCGCCCAGCAGTCCCAGCGTCTGGCCCAGCGCCGCGGCGTCGAACCGCAGAAGCGCCGGCGGCACGGTGATCTGCGCCTCTCCGCCGCGCAGCCGGCCGACGGCGATGTAGACATGCAGCAGGTCGGGCCGCTCCTCCGGCCGCAGCAGGGCGGCGACGATGCGGTTGCCGGTCAGCGCCCCGGTGCCGTCGAATTCGTACATCGTGGCGCGCTCGCCCTGGCGGGTGGCGGCGAGTCCGGCGAGGCGGGCGGGCAGCGGATCCCCGGCGCGGCGGGCGGCCTCGTCGAACAGGGCGGGATGGCTGCCGCCCTCGCTCAGCACCACCAGCGGCGCGTCGGTCGCCGCAGCGGCGGCCAACAGGCGGGCCAGCACGGCGAAAGGATCCGTTCCCGCCTCTCCCGCTTCCGCTTCCAGCAGGCCGGCGCCACGGCGCAGCATCGCCTCGGCAAAGCTGATGTCGATATCCATGGCCCCAACCCTTCCGCTTGCCTCGAACTCCGGCCCGTTTTAGGACGGGGCGCCGCCTCCGCTCAATGGTAACCGAAGCTGCCCGTCACCTTTCCCCGGAACACCCAGTAGGAATAGAAGGTGTAGCCCAGGATCGACGGGATCAGGAAGGCCATGCCGACCAGCAGGAACACCTGCGTCTCCGGCGGGCTGGCCGCCTCCCAGACGGTGACGCCGGGCGGGATCAGGTGCGGCCACAGGCTGATGGCGAGGCCGAGGTAGGACAGGGCGAACAGCGCCATCGAAAGCACGAAGGGCGCCACCTCCCGGCTGTTCTCGATGGCCCGCCACAGGGCGAAGGCCAGCACCGCGGTGACGATGGGCACCGGCGACAGCAGGATCATGTTGGGCATGGAGAACCAGCGCTCGGCGATCTGTGGCAGCAGGAAGGGCGTCCACAGGCTGACCACCGCGACGCCTGCCAGAACCACCAGCATCAACATCCGCGCCATGCGATAGCACCAGTCCTGCAGCGGTCCGATGGTCCGCCAGATCAGCCACGTCGCCCCCAGCAGCGCATAGCCGACCACCAGCGCCGCCCCGCAGAACAGGGCGAAGGGGGACAGCCAATGCAGCATGCCGCCGGCGAACTGCCGCCCCTCCACCGGGATGCCCTGGATGAAGGACCCCAGAACGACCCCTTGCGCGAAGGTCGCCAGCAGCGACCCGAAGAAGAAGGAGCGGTTCCACCAATGCCGGCCGGCCCGCGCCTTGAACCGGAATTCGAACGCCACCCCGCGGAAGATCAGCGCGATCAGCATGACCAGCAGCGGGATGTACATCGCCGGCAGAACCACGGCATAGGCGATGGGAAAGGCCGCGAACAGCCCGGCTCCGCCCAGGATCAGCCACGTCTCGTTGAAGTCCCAGACCGGCGCCACCGTGTTCATCATGGTGTCGCGGTCCTCCTCCGTCGGTGCGAACGGGTACAGGATGCCGATGCCCAGGTCGAACCCGTCCATCAGCACATACATGAACACCGCGAAGCCGACGATCCCGACCCAGATCAGGGTCAGAACGCTTCCTTCCGCAATCTCCTGCATGGGGCTCACTCCGCTGGTTCGATGGACTGGTCGGTGGCGGACAGCGGCCGTTTGGGCCGTTGCGCCTCCGGCGGCTGCTTGGCGTCATGCACAAGGGTCGGACCGGTGCGCAGCAGGCGGATCAGGTAATAGGTGCCGGCGCCGTAGATGATCGTGTAGGCGACGACGAAGGACAGCAGCGAGACAAGCGCCGCCTCCGTCGTCAGCGACGGCGTCACCGCGTCGGCCGTGCGCATATGGCCGTAGACGACCCAGGGCTGTCGCCCGATCTCGGTGGTGAACCAGCCGGACAGGATGGCGATGAAGCCGATCGGCATGCAGCCGACCAGAACGCGGAAGAACCAGTCGCTGGTGTAGAGACGGCCGCGGAAACGCAGCACCAGATGCACCACCGCCACCGCCAGCATCAGGAGGCCGATGCCGACCATCAGGCGGAAGGTCCAGAAGATGATGCGCGGGTCGGGCCGCTCGTCCGCCGGGAACTGCTTCAGGCCGGGAACGCTGCCGTTGAAGTCGTGGGTCAGGATCAGGCTGGACAGCGCGGGGATGCCGATCTCCCAGTGGTTGGTCTCCTTCTTCACGTCGGGAATGGCGAAGAGGACCAGCGGCGCGCGCGGCCCGCCCTCCCAATTGCCTTCCATCGCCGCGATCTTGGCCGGCTGGTGTTTCAGCGTGTTCAGCCCATGTTCGTCGCCCAGGAAGATCTGCAGCGGCGCCAGCACGGTGATCAGCGCCAGCGCCATGCCGAGGCCCAGCTTCGCATGGTCGAAATGGCGGCGCTTCAGCAGATAGAAGGCGCTGATGCCGGCGACGACGAAGCTGGTCGTCAGGAACATCGCCGTCACCATATGGGCGAGGCGGTAGGGGAAGGACGGGTTGAACACCACCTGCCACCAGTCGGTGACGAAATAGCGGCCGTCCCGGATCTCGAAGCCGGCCGGCGTGTGCATCCAGCTGTTGGCCGACAGGATCCAGAAGGAGGACAGCAGCGTGCCCAGCGCCACGAGGCAGGCGGCCATCAGGTGGATGCCGCGCGGCACCCGGTCGCGCCCGAACAGCATGATGCCGAGGAAGGCGGCCTCCAGGAAGAAGGCGGTCACCACCTCGTACTGGATCAGCGGGCCCAGGACGTTGCCCACCGTGTCGGACCAGCGGCTCCAGTTGGTGCCGAACTGATAGGACATGACGATGCCGGACACGACGCCCAGACCGAAGGACAGCGCGAAGATCCGCGTCCAGAACTCCGACAGGCTGCGGTAGATGCCCTTGCCGGTGCCGACCCAAAGCGCTTCCAGCAGCGCGATCCAGCAGGCAAGTCCGACCGTAAAGCTGGGAAAAAGGATGTGGAAGGAGATCGTGAACGCGAACTGAATTCGCGACAGAATCAATGGATCGAGTTCCATGGCCGCCGCCTCTTTTGTTGGGCGCGATGATCCGCTTGCGCCGGCGGGAAGCCCGGCGCCGGTGTGGCAGGAGGCCATGTAGAGTGTGCGACTGGCGCGGAAAGGGGGACTAGTCTTTCAGGCTTAAACCCGACAGCACAAGGTATTGGTGGGACATACGGAGTGATTGGGCATCGAGGTCTGGGGTGGCGGTCAGTGGGGCGGATAGACCGCGGTGATGCCGGAAATGATCGTCTGCGCCGCCAGCGCCGCCAGCACGATGCCCAGAACACGGCTGACCGTGTGGATCACCGTGCGGCCCAGCAGCCGCCCGACCCGGTCGGCGCCAAGCAGGATCAGCGTCACCCCGCCGATCACCGTCGCCGCCGCGCCCAGCACGCTGACCTGTCCCGCCACCGTGCCGCCGGTGCGGTCCATCAGCAGCAGGATGGAGGTGATGGCGCCCGGCCCGGCGATCAGCGGCACCGCCAGCGGAAAGACGGCGATGTCGTGGGCGTCCTCGTCGGTCATCGCCTCGCCGGTATCCCGCTCCTTCCGTTCGGAGCGTTTGGCGAACAGCATCTCGAAGGCGATCCAGAACAGCAGCGCCCCGCCGGCGATGCGGAAGGCCGGCATCTCGATGGACAGGGTCTGCAGCACCACCTTGCCGAAATAGGCGAAGAAGACCAGCACCACGAAGGCTATGGCGGTGCCGCGCAGCGCGATGATCCGCTTGTGCCGCTCATCGAAGCCGCGGGTCAGCGCGATGAACAGCGGCACCAGCCCCGGCGGATCGACGACGACGAAAAAGACGACGAGATTGCTGATGTAGTCCGACAAAGCGGGCTCCAGCCTAGGTGATCGTGGATTGGGTGCATCAATCATAGGCTTGGCGGTGCGGGGTGTCACCTCCGGACCGGGCATATCCCCCTCACCCTAACCCTCTCCCCGGGGGGAGGGGACTGCCAGCGCATGGGCGAACGCCTCGACCCCCTGCAGGCCGGCCGGGGTCAGCGCATAGGTGCCGCGCCCCACTCGTTCGAACCAGCCATAGACGTTGCGCAACAGCATCGGCCCGACATCCTTCGGCGCCCCCGCCTTGCGCAGCGCCGCGACGGTCAGCGGCCCGTCGCGCAGCATGCGGGCGATGCGCAGCGCATCCTGGCGATAGGCGGTGACGATGGCGACCCGGGTGGAGCCGCCGCGGTTGGGATCGCCGACCCGCCGGGCATGCTCCCCCAGCAGCCGGTGCGTGCGCTTCCTGTCCTTGCGAGGGGTATAGGGAACCGGATCGAGCAGCACGGTGACCCGCCGCCCCTCCGCCAGCCCCGGATCGACCATCAGCAGCCCGAGCCCCAGCCGGCGGCAGAGCTTCTTGACATCGGGGTCCAGCGGCGACGGCCCGGTTGCCTTGCGCCCCGGCTGCGGCACGGCGAGATAGACGCTGTCGCTGACCGCCAGCCGGTCCACCCCTTGCAGCACGAGGTCGAGCGTGAAGCGCTTCTTCAGCTCGACGATCACCGGCGGCTCGGCACCGCGCGTGGCGACGAGATCGCAGCCATGGATCTCCGCCTTCACGTCATAGCCCTGGGCTTCGAGGAAGGCTTTGACCGGCGCGTAGAGGTCGGTTTCGGCGGTGACGGTCAAAAGTCGCCTGTCAGGACGTCGATGGCGCGGCGGATGTCGGAACGGGCGTCGGATGCGGACGCGACGACAGCGCCGATTTGCGCAACAGGCAAAGCGACGATCTGCGGCGTCACGACGACGAATTGCTCGTTCCCGACCATGATCGAGGGCATGATTTTGGAAATTGGAGCTTCAACTTCGGACGACCGGATCAACGGAACGACCACACGGGTTCTATCGATACCGACATAATCACCCTGAACGATTAGGAGATAGGGAATGGGGTGATTTTTCCTTCCCTTCGCTGCCGGATTGAGGCAAACGTCGAGAAATCTCATTCGAAGTTCCGGTACTCTTCACCGAAAAGACCAAGCCGGTCCACCAACGCATCGTAGGCTGCAAACGCCGCCCGATTGTCTTCCATCCACTTCTTCTTTTCGGCATCCATGGACGACACGCAGGATGCGTTTTCCAGCGTATCGGAAACGGGATGCTCATTCTTCTTGGCTGGATCTATCCTGGACATCGAACGGCTCCCGACCATGCGTCACCATACTGAGGATAGTGACGCAGCATTATCCTGTCCAGTTCGTGACCAGCTGGATGGTCTCTCAGTTCGAAATCCTCGGAGTTCCGACCGACACATTCCAACTTCGGGAACGAGAGCGTGACGCCGCCCCGACCCAATGCTACAATCCCGGCATGACGAATTCGGTCGCATCTCCTCCCAAGCCACGATAGCCCCGGCAGCGCCGTTCAATGTTGGACGGGACGCGCCGGGGCATCAGCTTGGAGAGGCAAGATGTCTAAAGACATGACGCGGGCGCGCCGCCGGCATGAGCGTGCCCGTATGGTCGCAAAGGTTCGGCGTATTCTCCCTTGGGCCGACATTCCGCAGAAGGTCGCCGACAATATGGCAGTGTGCAGTTGCTGGATGTGCGGCAATCCACGGCGCTACAGAACTGAACTGACCATGCAGGAGCGGCGGCAAGCCATCCGGGAACTGGATTGGAATCACTGAAAGCGACGGGGCGATGCCTCTACCGCGCATCACCCCGTCAAATTTCAAAGGGCCCCCCGCCGCCTGACACAAAAGCGGGAAGAGCCTTCGCTCTTCCCGCTTCCGCTCATCACGCCGCCGCCTTCTGCTTGCGCAGGATGCCCAGGATGTCGGACGCCGCCTTCGGGATGTTGGTGCCCGGACCGTAGATGGCCGC
>NZ_CP168803.1:0-387500 GCF_055698305.1 Azospirillum sp. VT-I1
GAAGTCCTCGGGAACGCTGAAGGGATCGTCGGCACTTCCAGCCATCGCCTGTCCTCAGGAAGGATGTGTTATGATATATCATAACTATCCCTACTCTGCACGGTCCGGCAGCGGCTGGCAAGACCGCGATTTGCGGGGCAAGGGGCAAGCTCGAGTCCAAAAGGCTTCCCCTCCGGACCTCTCCAGCCGATCAGCAGAAGATGCGCTCAGACGATGCTGTCCGGAGAGATCGCCGTCAGCGCCGCCTTGATCTTCGGCACCATATGGTCGGCAAAGGCCCGCACCTTGGCCGGCACCAGCGCGCGGTGGGGATAGAGCACAGCCAGCGTCACCGGCTCCGGCGGATAGTCGGGCAGGACCGGCACCAGGGCGCCGCTCGCCAGATGCTCGGCGACCTCCCACAACGGTTTCATGGCGACGCCGCGGCCGTCCAGCGCCCAGCCGGTCAGCACGTCGCCGTCGTCGGCGTCGAAGCGGCCCGACACCGGCAGCTTCACCGGCTCGCCGCCCTCCAGCACGCTCCATTGATATTGCTGGGTGCCGGGAAAGCGCAGAAGCAGGCAATTGTGCCCGGCGAGATCCGCCGGCATCGAGGGCCGGCCGCGCTCCGACAGGTAGGAGGGGGCGGCCACCAACACGCGGCGCACGTCGGCGATCTTGCGCACAACAAAGCTGGAATCCTTGAGCGCCGCCATCCGCACCGCCACGTCCACCGCCTCGCGCAGCAGGTCGAGCAGATGGTCGGACAGGCGCAGCCGCACCTCCACCAGCGGATGGGCGGCGCAGAAATCCGGCACCAGCGGCGACAGGATGCGGCGGCCGAAGCCCAGCGGCGCCGTCACCCGCACGCTGCCCGACGGCACGCCGGACCCGGCGGCAATGCTGCTGTGGGCGCGCTCCACCGCCTCCAGCACCTCCAGGCAGCTCTGGTAGAAATCCATGCCGGTCTCGGTCGCCTGCAGCTGCCGCGTCGTGCGGTTCAGCAGCCGGACGCCGAGATGGGTTTCCAGCTGCTGGATGCGGTGGCTGACCATGGCCGGCGACATGCGCAGGTTCCGCCCGGCGGCCGACAGGCTGCCCAGTTCGACGACGCGGACGAAGATGCGCATGTTCTCAAGCAACGCCATGCTCGCGCGGACTCCTGCCGGACCGGTGGGTTTTGGTGCGGCAGCGACGCTAGCACGGCGGCCGCGGAGAGGGGAATTCCGCGTTGCAGCACGTCGCGCAAAAACCGCCGGGACGCATCGGCGCCCCGGCGGCTTCAGGCTGGATCAGGATGGGGCCGGACGGGATGGGGCCGTCAGACCAGAACGGTTTCGCTCTCCTCCACCGGCAGGTCCAGCGTCTCCTCGAACTCGGTCACATTGTCGATGTCGGTGCCCATGGAGATGTTGGTCACCCGCTCCAGCACCAGTTCGACGACGACCGGCACCTGATACTCGTCCATCCAGGCCTGGGCCTGGGCGAAGGCGTCCTGGATGCGGTCGGGCTCGGTAACGCGGATCGCCTTGCAGCCAAGCCCCTCGGCCACCGCGACATGGTCGACGCCATAGACGCCGATCTCAGGCGCGTTGATGTTCTCGAAGGACAGCTGGACCTGGAAGTCCATCTGGAAGGCGCGCTGCGCCTGCCGGATCAGGCCGAGATAGGCGTTGTTCACCAGCACATGGATGTAGGGCAGCTTGTGCTGGGCGCCGACCGCCAGCTCCTCGATCATGAACTGGAAGTCGTAGTCGCCGGACAAGGCGACGATGCGCCGCTTCGGATCGGCCACCCGGACGCCGAGCGCCGCCGGCAGGGTCCAGCCCAGCGGGCCGGCCTGGCCGCAGTTGATCCAGTGGCGCGGCTTGTAGACGTGCAGGAACTGGGCGCCGGCGATCTGCGACAGGCCGATGGTGGTGACGTAGGTGGTGTCCTGGCCGAAGGCGCTGTTCATCTCCTGATAGACGCGCTGCGGCTTCATCGGCACCTGATCGAAGTCGCTGCGGCGGTGCATCGACCGCTTGCGGCCCTGGCAGTCCTTGACCCAGCCGCCGAGATCCTTGAAGCGCCCTTCGGCCTTCCACTCCCGCGCCACCTCGATGAACATGTCGAGCGCGGCGCCGGCGTCCGAGACGATGCCGAGATCCGGCATGAAGACGCGGCCGATCTGGGTCGGCTCGATGTCGACATGCACGAACTTGCGACCCTTGGTGTAGACCTCGACCGAGCCGGTGTGGCGGTTGGCCCAGCGGTTGCCGATGCCCAGCACGAAGTCGGACTTCAGCATCGTCGCATTGCCGTAGCGGTGGGCGGTCTGCAGCCCCACCATGCCGGCCATCAGCGGATGGTCGTCCGGGATGGTGCCCCAGCCCATCAGCGTCGGGATCACCGGCACGCCCAGCAGCTCGGCGAACTCCACCAGCTTGTCGGACGCATCGGCGTTGATGATGCCGCCGCCGGCCACGACCAGCGGACGTTCCGCCGCCGCGAACATCGCCAGCGCCTTCTCGACCTGGGCACGGGTCGCCGAAGGCTTGTAGACCGGCAGCGGTTCATAGGTCTCGTCGTCGAACTCGATCTCCGCCATCTGGACATCGATCGGCAGGTCGATCAGCACCGGGCCGGGCCGGCCGCTGCGCATCAGGTGGAAGGCCTGCTGGAAGACGTAGGGCACCTGCGCCGGCTCCAGCACGGTCAGCGCCCACTTGGTCACCGGCTTGGCGATGTCCGGCACGTTGATCGCCTGGAAATCCTCCTTGTGCAGGCGGGCGCGCGGCGCCTGCCCGGTGATGCACAGGATCGGGATGGAGTCGGCGATGGCCGAATAGAGGCCGGTGATCATATCGGTGCCGGCCGGGCCGGAGGTGCCGATGCACACGCCGATGTTGCCGGCCTTCGCCCTGGTGTAGCCTTCGGCCATATGCGAGGCGCCCTCCACATGGCGGGCCAGGACATGGCGCATGGTGCCGCGCCGCTGCATCGCCGCGTAGAAGGGGTTGATCGCGGCGCCGGGGACGCCGAAGCAGACGTCGATGCCCTCCCGCTCCAGCACCCGCACCGCCGCTTCCGCCGCCGTCATTCTCGCCATCGCTCGACTCCTCACCAAACGCGATTGTTCGTGAGGACAGCTAAGCGCGCTGATGGTGTGTGCGGCAAACCAATGGGTTGCCTTTTCCACAGGCTGGAAAGCGGCACCGAAAGGGGAATCAGCTGCCGCGGTAGGTCGAATAGGCCCAGGGCGAGACCAGCAGCGGCACATGATAGTGCTGGGAGGTGTCCTTGATGCCGAAGCGCAGCGGCACCTCGTCGATGAAGTCGGGGCCATCACCGGTGATCGTGCCGATGCGGCGGAAATACTCGCCGGCCATGAACAGCAGCTCGTAGCGGCCGGGCTGGAAGGCATCGCCCTGCAGCGCCGGGGCGTCGAGGCGGCCGTCGGCGTTGGTGGTGAACTCGCCGAGGACAGTGCCGCTGTCGAGCGCCGTCAGGCGAATGCGCATGCCCGGCGCCGGACGCCCGGCGGCGATGTCGAGGACGTGGGTGGTCAGGCGGCCCATGGGTGTGTGGTCTCCATTTTCAGACGTCGGCGTTAGACCCCCACCCTGACCCTCCCCCGCTGGGCGGGGAGGGGATCGGACCTTTGTCGGCGTTCGGCGGCAGTCCCTCCCCGCCCAGCGGGGGTTAGGTGGGGGCATCGTCAGCCGACGACATTTCACAACCCCCAGCCTAATCCCAACCCCCGCCCCTGCCCACCCGCGGAAATCCGGAAACTGTCTTCACCCCTGCGCCCAATCGGCCGATTGAACCCCCTGCCGCCAATGGCTTAGCGTAGTCCCCGCTTCGACTGCAGCGTTAAGAGCGAGACGACGATGACCGACACCGCTTATCCCCGCGACATGATCGGCTATGGCGCCACCCCGCCGCAGGCCAACTGGCCGGGCGGCGCCCGCGTGGCGGTGCAGTTCGTCATCAATTACGAGGAGGGCGGCGAGAACTGCGTCCTCCACGGCGACGCCGCGTCGGAAGCCTTCCTGTCGGAGATCGTCGGTGCCCAGCCGATCCCCGGCGCCCGCCACATGAACATGGAGTCGATCTACGAATACGGCTCCCGCGCCGGCTTCTGGCGGCTGCACCGCATGTTCACGGAGCGCGGCATGCCGGTCACCGTCTACGGCGTCGCCATGGCGCTGGAGCGCAACCCCGACGTGGTCGCCGCCATGAAGGCTGCGGGGTGGGAGATCGCCACCCATGGCTGGCGCTGGATTGACTATCAGCATCTCCCGGCGGAGGTGGAGCGCGAACATATGCTGCGCGCCATCGAGGTCCACACCCGCGTGACCGGCGAGCGTCCGCTCGGCTGGTATCTCGGCCGCTGCAGCCCCAACACCTGGCGGCTGGTCGCCGAGGAGGGCGGCTTCGTCTACAACGCCGATTCCTATGCCGACGACCTGCCCTATTGGGACGACAGCCACGGACGGCCGCAGCTGATCGTGCCCTACACGCTCGACGCCAACGACATGCGCTTTGCGACGAACCAGGGCTTCAACAGCGGCGACCAGTTCTTCGCCTACCTGAAGGACAGCTTCGACACGCTCTATGCGGAGGGGGAGACCGCGCCGAAGATGATGTCCATCGGCCTGCATTGCCGTCTGGTCGGCCGGCCCGGCCGCGCCGCCTCGCTGGCCCGTTTCCTCGACTATGTGCGCGGCCATGACAAGGCGTGGGTGGCGACCCGGCTCGACATCGCCCGCCACTGGATCGCCGAACACCCCTACACCGCGAAGTGAGAGCGCAGATGCCCTACAACCTGGACAATCTGAACAGCATGGACCGCGACGCCTTCGTCGCGGCGCTGGGTGCGGTGTTCGAGGAAAGCCCCTGGGTGGCCGAGGCCGCCTGGGACAAGCGCCCCTTCGCCGATGCCGCCGGATTGCGCGCGGCGATGATCGACATCGTCCGCAATGCCGGGACGGAGCGTCAGCGCACTCTGATCCTGTCCCACCCCGACCTCGCCGACCGCGCCAGCCGCCCGGCCAACCTGACCGCCTTCTCTCAGACCGAACAGGCGAAGGCCGGCTTGAACGAGTTGACCGAGGCGGAGGCGCAGGAACAGCGCGACCTGAACCGCGCCTATCGCGAGCGCTTCGGCTTCCCCTTCATCATGGCGGTGCGCTTCAGCAGCAAGCAGGAGATCCTGGCGGCGATGCGCGAGCGCGTGGCGAACGATCCGGAGGTGGAGTTCGGCCGGGCGCTGGAGGAAATTTACAAGATCGCGGGGTTCAGGCTGGACGATCTGGTGGTGGAGTAGTGTCGGCTCCGAATTCCCCCTCCCTAACCCTCCCCCGCTGGGCGGGGGAGGGGATAAGCACTTGATCGGAAAGGCAGCGGCAGTCCCTCCCCCGCCCAGCGGGGAGGTTAGGTGGGGGCATTCGCCAGCCGACACCCCTCCAAAAGAAAGCGCGCCGCCCCAACCGGAGCGGCGCGCTTTTCAACTGAACACCCCCTACGCCTCCATCGCCTTCACCACCTCTTCGGTGACCTTTTTGGCGTCGCCGAACAGCATCATGGTGTTGGGCCGGAAGAACAGCTCGTTCTCGACGCCGGCATACCCCGCGGCCATGCCGCGCTTGATGAAGAACACCGTCTTGGCCTTCTCCACATCCAGGATCGGCATGCCGTAGATGGCGCTCGTCGGGTCGGTCTTGGCCGCCGGGTTGGTCACGTCGTTGGCGCCGATGACGAAGGCCACGTCCGCGGTGCCGAAGTCGCGGTTGATGTCCTCCAGCTCGAACACCTCGTCGTACGGCACGTTGGCTTCGGCAAGCAGCACATTCATGTGACCGGGCATGCGGCCCGCCACCGGGTGGATGGCGTACTTCACGTCCACGCCTTCATGCTTCAGGCTGTCCGCCATCTCGCGCAGGGCATGCTGCGCCTGGGCGACTGCCATGCCATAGCCCGGCACCACGATCACCGACTGGGCGTTCTTCATGATGTAGGCGGCGTCCTCGGCCGAGCCGGCCTTGACCGAGCCCTGCGGACCCTTGGCACCGCCGGCCGCAGCGGCACTCTCGCCGCCGAAGCCGCCGAGGATGACGTTGAAGATCGAGCGGTTCATGCCCTTGCACATGATGTAGGACAGGATCGCGCCCGAGGAGCCCACCAGCGCGCCGGTGATGATCAGCAGGTTGTTCTGCAGCGTGAAACCGATGCCGCAGGCCGCCCAGCCGGAATAGCTGTTCAGCATCGAGATGACCACCGGCATGTCCGCACCACCGATCGGCAGGATCAGCAGGAAACCGAGAGCCAGGGAGACCACGACGATCATCCAGAGCGCCGCATCGGCATTCGACTGCACCAGCCAGCCGATCAGCAGGACGGTCAGCACGCCCAGCGCCGCGTTCAGCGGGTGCTGCATCGGGAAGACCAGCGGCTTGCCGGTGACGAGGCCCTGCAGCTTGGCGAAGGCGACCAGCGAGCCGGTGAAGGTGATGGCGCCGATAGCGGTGCCCAGCGCCATCTCGACCAGCGAGCCCTTGGCGATGGCGCCGCGGATGCCGATCCCGTAAGCCTCCGGCGAGTAGAAGGCGGCGAGCGCCACGAACACCGCGGCCAGACCGACCAGCGAGTGGAAGGCGGCGACCAGCTGCGGCAGCGCCGTCATCTCGATCTTCTTGGCCACCACATAGCCGATGGCGCCGCCGATGGCGATACCCAGAACGATCATCCAATAGGACTGGACGATGGGCGAGGCCAGCGTGGTCAGGATGGCGATGGTCATGCCGACCATGCCGTAGATGTTGCCCTGGCGCGAGGTCTCCGGGCTTGAGAGCCCGCGCAGCGCCATGACGAAGCAGACGGAAGCGACCAGATAGAGAAGGGCCGACAAGGTTTCCATGGTCTTACTTGCCCTTCTTCTTGAACATGGAGAGCATGCGCTGGGTCACGAGGAAGCCGCCGAAGATGTTGACGCTTGCCAGGATGACGGCGAGGAAGCCCATGACCTTGGAGAAGCCGAAGCCTGCGGGGCCGGCGGCGACCAGTGCGCCGACGATGATGACCGAGGACACGGCGTTGGTGACGGCCATCAGCGGGGAATGCAGGGCCGGGGTGACGCGCCAGACGACGTAGTAGCCGACGAAGCAGGCCAGCACGAGCACCGTCAGGCCGGTGACGAAGAAGTCGCCATGGCCGGCGGCGTCGGCGACGGGGACCGGCGACAGCTGCGCCACCTGCAGGGCCAGCGCGTCGACCTGGTTGGTCAGGGCCGCCAGGGTCTGGCGGAAGGCGGCGATGTTGCTTGCGGGATCCGGGTGTTCCATGGGATCCGCCTCCTCACGCGGGTTGCGCTTCGCGGGCGTCCGCGAAGGCGGGATGCACGATTGCGCCGTCGCGGGTCAGCGCGATGGCCTTGACGATCTCGTCGTCCCAGTTGACGGCCACGCCGGTGTCCTTGCCGTGCAGCGACGTCAGCAGCGCCAGCAGGTTCTTGGCATAGAGCAGCGACGCGGACTCGGCGATGCGGCTGGCGTAGTTGGCGTGGCCGACGATCTTCACGCCGTTGGCCGTGGTCACCACCTCGCCCAGCTTGGCGCCCTCGACGTTGCCGCCCTGCTCCACCGCCAGATCGACGATCACCGAGCCAGGCTTCATCGACGCCACATGCTCCGCCGTCACCAGGATCGGCGCCTTGCGGCCGGGGATCAGCGCCGTGGTGATGACGATGTCCTGCTTCTTGATGTGCTCGGCGACCAAAGCCGCCTGCTGGCGCTTGTAGTCGTCGGACATCTCCTTGGCATAGCCGCCGGCGGTCTCGGCCTGCTTGAACTCGTCGTTCTCGACGGCGACGAAGCTGCCGCCCAGCGACTGCACCTGCTCCTTCACCGCCGGGCGCACGTCGGTGGCCGAGACGATGGCGCCGAGGCGCTTGGCGGTGGCGATGGCCTGCAGGCCGGCGACGCCGACGCCCATGATGAAGGCGCGCGCGGGCGGCACGGTGCCGGCGGCGGTCATCATCATCGGGAAGGCACGGCCGTATTCCGAAGCGGCATCGACGACGGCCTTGTAGCCGGCGAGGTTGGCTTGGGAGGACAGCACGTCCATGACCTGGGCGCGGGTGATGCGCGGCATGAACTCCATGGCGAAGGCGTTCACGCCGGCATCGGCGTAGGCCTTCACATGGTCGCGGCTGTTGTAGGGGTTGAGGATGGCGAACAGCAGCGCGCCCCTGCGGAGCAACGCCAGTTCATCGACATCGCCTTCCGCGGCGATCAGCGGACGCTGCACCTTCAGCACGATGTCGGCGTCGGCCAGCGCCGAGGCCGCGTCGGCGGCGATGGCGGCCCCCGCCGCCTCATAGGCCGCATCGGTGATGCTGGAGCCGAGGCCGGCCCCGCTCTCCACCACCACGTCCAGACCGAGAGTTTTGAGTTTCTTGACGGTTTCGGGAGACGCGGCGACGCGGCGCTCGCCCGGGCGGCGCTCCCTGGGTATGGCGATCTTCATGTCGTTTGCTTTCGAAGGCCGGCCCCGGCAGCAGGCATGGGGCAGCGGACAGGGCGGCGGCCATGGCCCGCCCAGGTCGGTCCGCCCGCTTCCGGTTCATGGCCGGGGATGCGCCGAAGCGGCGAAAATCACAAAAAGGCACCGTCTTGCGGGCAAGGCCGCGCGGCCGGCGACGGAACCGCGCCGGCCGATTGCGCACCGCTTACTGGTTGGCGACGACCGGATAATCCCAGGCGTCGGAACCGGCGGCTGCGACCGGCGCGAGGTCGTCGGCCCGCATGTCTTCCAACTGCCGGCGGATCAGGTCGCGGACGCTGACGACGCCGACCAGGGTCGATCCCTCCAGCACCGGGACATGGCGGATGCCGTGCTCGTCCATCAGGCTCAGCACATGGCGCACCGGGTCGGACGGGCTGCAGCAATAGGGATCGCGCGTCATCAGCGCCGACACCGCCAGTTCCAGGATGCCGGGTCCGCGGTCGACCAGCGCGCGGACCACGTCGCGTTCGGAGATGACGCCCACCACCGTGTTGCCCTCGGTCCGGCAGACGTCCTTGACCACCAGCGCGCCGGTGTTCTCCGCCTTCATCAGGCGCAGCGCGGTGGCGACCGTTTCGTTGATGCGCACCATGCCGATGCGCGTGCCCTTCTTGCGGAGAATGTCCTCGACCTTCATGACGGTCCTCCCCATTCGATGCGGCCGGCCCGGTCCTTCGGGATCCGCGCCGGCCGCGCCACCTGCGTTGCTTATTGGGCGGCCGCCACTTCCCGGGCGGGCTCGGGAGCCGCCGCGGCCTGGGGCCGGCTGTAGCAGCCGGCGGTCTCGCCGCGCTGTTTCACCAGGGCCAGCACCACGTCGATGGTCGGGGTGGCCACACCGACCATGCGGCCCATCTCCTGGACCACCGACAGCAGCGGGTCGATCTCCATCGGCCGGCCGCGCTCCAGGTCCTGCAGCATGGAGGTCTTGTGGGCACCGACCGCGGCGGCGCCGTTGATGCGGCGCTCCACATCGACGCGGAAATGGACGCCCAGCCTGTCGCCGATCTCCTTGGCCTCCAGCATCATCGCCTTGGCGACGGCGCGGGTCTCCGGATCGCCGCAGATGACCTCCAGCGTGCCGTGGGTCAGCGCGCTGATCGGGTTGAAGCACAGGTTGCCCCACAGCTTCAGCCAGATCTCGTCGCGGATACGGTCCAGGACCGGCGCACGCAGGCCGCCGGCCTCCATCGCCTTGGACAGGGCGACGACGCGGTCGGACTTCGAGCCGTCCGGCTCGCCCAGCGAGAACTTGTCGCCATAGACATGCTGGATGACGCCGGGCTCCACCACCTCGGTCGCCGGATAGACGACGCAGCCGATGGCGCGTTCCGGCGCCAGCCCTTTCCATTGCACCCCGCCCGGATCGACCGTCTCCAGGGTGCGGCCGTCGAACTCGCCGCCGGTGCCGTAGAAGTACCAATAGGGGATGCCGTTGACGGCGGTGACGACGGCGGTGTCATCACCGAGCAGCGGCTGCATCGCGGGGACGACGCCGGGGACGGAATGGGCCTTCAGCGCGATGATGACGTAGTCCTGCGGGCCGAGTTCGGCCGGATTGTCGGTGCAGCGGGGGTGGACGACGGTCTTTTCCTCCCCCATCAGCAGGGTGACGCCATTCTCGCGCATCGCCGCCAGATGCGCACCGCGCGCCACCAGACTGACTTCGGCACCCGCCTGGTGCAGGCGAACGCCGAGATAGCCGCCGATGGCCCCGGATCCGTAGATGCAGATCTTCATGCCGGATTCCCCTCTCCCCCGATTTCACTTTTTGAATGCTGTGGGGCTGGACGACGCCAGCCTGCCCACACCGGCCGCATCCATCGGCTGACCGGTTGCTATTGCAGCGGCATCCAACAGTCTGTCGCGCAAACTGTGCTTGGAGTTTGGTATACCACATACCGTATGTCAATGCGGAATGTGGGGGCACCGGAGAGAATGCGGCACCTGTTTTTCCCCGACCGGATCAGGCTCCCTTCGCAAAAAAGTACAGGGTCAGCACCGTTCCGATGAGGACGACCAGGGTCTTCAGAATCTTCGGATCGACCCGTTTCGCCCCCATGGCACCGGCATAGCCGCCGGCCACTGCCGCGACCGCCATGGCGCTGGTCTCGGGCCAGGACACCGCCCCGGCGACGATGAAGGCGCCGACCGCCGCCGCGTTCATCAGCATCGCCAGCAGCAGCCGCAGCCCGTTCATCGCGTGGATGTCGCGCAGCCCGAACAGGGTCAGCGCCGCCAGCATCAGGAAGCCGATGCCCCCGCCGAAATAGCCGCCATAGATGGAGATGACGAACTGCACGACCAGCACGCTCCGCCCGCCCAGCCGCAGCCGCGACACGATCCACGGCGCATAAGCCCCCACGGCGAAGACGGCGGTCGCGAACAGCAGAAGCCAGGGCACGAAGCGTGCGAACACCGCGTTCGGCGTCACCAGAAGCAGCAGGGCGCCGGCCAGGCCGCCGACGAGGCTGAGGACGGCGAAGACCGGGACATTCACCTGACCGCCGGCCGCGATCTCGCGCCTGTAGGCCCAACTGCTGGCGGCCTGCCCCGGGAACAGCGCCACGGTGCTGGAGGCATTGGCCGCCACCGGCGGCACGCCGGCGAACAGCAGGGCCGGAAAGGTGATGAAGGCGCCACCCCCGGCAATCGCGTTCAGCGCACCCGATGCGAAGGCGGCCAGCATCAGGACAGCGAGACTCAGCATGATCGATCCACCCCTTTCGATCCATGTTGACCGGCTCTTCCGTATTCTGTATACAGAATATCATCCTTCGAAGCGGGCGTCCGGTTGGTTCCTGGAAAGCCGGCCCCAGAACGCGACAAACCGACACCGGAGCCAATGCGGTGGCTCCGATGCCGGTTCGTTTCGCGGCCGGTTTGCATCCCGGCGGTCAGACGACCACTATCTCCTCTCCCGGCCGGCCCCCCGGTCGGCCGGGATGTTTTCGGCCGGGCTCCTCCTTCAGTCGGCGCCCTCGGTCGCCAGCTTGCCGATCGGCTGTTGGGTGTCTTCGGCGATCTGACGGGCGCGCATCGGCTTCAGGACGAACAGGGCCATGAAGGCGGCGATGGCGTTGACCGCGGCGGCGAAGAAGAACACCGTCTGCCAGCTGCCGGTGGACGCCACGATCACGTTGGCGAAGGGCACCACCAGCGACGCCGTTCCCTTGGCGGTGTAGAGCAGGCCGGCATTGGTGGTCGCGAACTTAGACCCGAAGCTGTCGGCGCAACAGGACGGGAACAGGCTGTAGATCTCGCCCCAGGCGAAGAACACCAGACCGGTCAGGATGACGAAGGCGACCGGGTTGTGGCCCCACTGGTTCAGCGCCAGGATGCCGACGGCCTCGATGGCGAAGGCGACGAACATGGTGTTCTCGCGGCCGATATGGTCGGACACCCAGCCGAAGAAGGGACGGGTCACGCCATTCAGCACGCGGTCGATGGTCAGCGCGAAGGTCAGCGCCGGCAGGGTCAGGCCCATGATACTGACGGGGGCGCCGTCGAGGTGGAAGTCCTTGGCGATCGGGCCGAGCTGGGCGGTGGCCATCAGACCGCCGGCGGCGACCATGACGAACATCAGGTACATCACCCAGAAGACCGGCGACTTCAGCGTCTCCTGCGGGGTGTAGTTGCGGCGGCTCTGCACGATGTTGGACTTGGTCTTCGGCAGCAGAGCGGGATTCGCCTCCCGCAGGAACCAGGCCAGCACGAAGACGACCAGCCCCTGGCCGAGGCCGAACACCAGGAAGGTCTGCTCGAAGCCCGACGTCTCGATCATGGTGGCGATCGGCACGACGGTGAGGGCGGAGCCGGCACCGAAGCCGGCGGCGGTCAGGCCGGCGGCGAGGCCGCGGCGGTCGGGGAACCACTTCAGGGCGTTGCCGACGCAGGTGCCATAGACGCCGCCGGCGCCGATGCCGCCGATGGCCGCGCCCAGATAGAGCAGCGCCAGCGAGTCGGCGAACGAGTTGATGACCCAGGCGAGCGCGCACAGCACGCCGCCGATCAGAACGACGATGCGGGGACCGAATTTATCGACGAACCAGCCTTCGACGGGGACCAGCCAGGTTTCGGTCACGACGAAGATGGTGAAGGCGACCTGAATGGCGGCACGACCCCAATGATACTTTTCTTCGATGGGGTTGACGAACAGCGTCCAGCCATACTGCAGATTGGCGATCATCGACATACAGATCACGCCGATGACCAACTGCATCCAGCGGCCACCGAACGGAGCGCCATGCGCCTCCGAGTTCGTATGCTGCATCTATCTATCTCCTCCTAGGAAGCGGTTTTGTGCCGGTTCGGGCGTCGCTTCTGTTTTGATGCTTGAGCGTTTTGTTTGTGCTTCAGAGCTTTTGACGCGGTTCTTTGCTGACGGTGGTCGTGCGGCGAGGATGCGGCCTCGGGGCACTCCACGGTTTTTAAGGGGCGGTTTTTTGCCCCCCGCCAGACCGATGCGGTCCTGGGTTCGGTCTGGAATTATCAATATGGTATACCAGATGCCGAGCAGCAGACAAGTAGCTAGTGGGCTGCGCGAACTGTTTCCTTGCCCCGCATTTGCGGCGGCTGGTATGCGGCGTCGGCATACTGATTTTCCGTTAGGCGGAAAGTAGCGGCGGCCGCCTTTGGCCGGAGACGATGCTGGCATATGGTATGCCAGCGCCGGAGACGGACGGATCCCTGCATTGGAGGCCGACGCTCGGGCCCATCCCGGCAGAACCCATATTGATAAGGAGTCGACCGCCATGGACCAGCAGCAGACCATCGAGATCGCCGTGGCGCGGGACGATGCCGATATCGCCGCCAGCTATCCGGTCATGAAAGAGCTGCGGACCCACATGACCGACGCCGACGCCTACCGCGCGCAGATCCGCCGCCAGATGGACGACGGCTATAACCTCGCCCTGCTACGGATCGACGGCGAGATCGCCGGCTGCGGCGGCTTCCGCGTCCACGAGACGCTGTCACGCGGCCGCTACATGTATGTCGAGGATCTGGTGACCAGCGCAGCCAAGCGGTCCTACGGGCTTGGCGACAAGCTGTTCGACTGGCTGGCCAACGAGGCGCGGGAACGCGGCTGCGCCCAGATGGAGATCATCTCCGGCATCCAACGCGGCGAGGCCCACCGCTTCTATCACCGTAAGCGGATGACCATCAAAAGCTTCCAGCTGGTGCTGCCGCTCGCCTGAGCGACGGACTCCGGACAACAAAAAAGACGGCCTGCGAAGGCCGTCTTTTCGTATCGACGCGACCGGAAACCTGGATCGCGGCGCTCAGAGGGCGCGCGGGAAGCTGGCCCAGGCCGGACCGGGCGGCAGTTCGTCTTCCTGTTCCTTCAGGTCGGCGGCGGTGGGGTTGGCAAGGCGAAGCGGCGCCGCGGAGAAATCGCGCTGCGACTTGCCGGCGTTGGCGACCTGCATCGACAGGATGTAATGGACGGTGCCGCCGAAGACGGACAGCACAAGCGCCAGAACCAGGATTTCCAACATGTTCATCGCTCCAGTGTCTCGGTGGGGTGTTTTTGTCCGAACGGCTTCGGCTTGGCTGCACTCTTATGACGCGCCGCAAAAACTGGATCAAGTTTTTTGGTATACAAGGTACATGATACCGGCCATGCGATGGACGCATGCGGCAGTCTGTTTGCATGCGAATCAAACATACCGTAGCACCAACATTTCCGCTCTGGTGCTTTGGTACGATGGTTCAACGGCTTGAGCTTGAATGGGCTCCCGCCCCGATCTGATTGGCTGACAAAACTGTTTGATTGGCGTACTGTATTTGGTATACCATATTTATAGCGTGGTGCCGGATCGGGCGCCCCGCCACCCCATCAGCCGCTCAGCCGCCAGGAGCCACGCCATGAATGTCGAACACATCCTGCGCACCAAGGAAGCCCGCGTCGTCGCCGTACGGACCACCGCCACGGTCGCCGAGGCCATCCGCCTGATGAAGGCGGAGAACACCAGCGCCGTCGTCGTCAAGGACGTCTGCCGGACCGAGGGCAACACGCTGGCCGGCGTCCTGTCGGAGCGTGACATCGTCCACGCCCTGCTGGACCGCGGCGCACCGCTGCTGTCCATGCCGGTGTCGCAGCTGATGACCCGCCAGCCGGTGACCTGCGCCCCGTCCGACAGCGTCCGGCAGGCGCTGCAGCTGATGGACCAGCACCACATCCGCCATCTTCCGGTCCTGGAGGACGGCCATCTGGTCGGCGTCGTCAGCGCCCGCGACTTCACCCGCCTGCAGCTGCAGGAGCTTGAAGGCACGGTCGCCGCGACGCCGGAGCCGCCGGCGACGACCGCCTACGCCCACTGACCCGTCCTTCCCGAATCCGGCGCCGTCGGCCCCCTTCGAGGCCGGCGGCGCCTTTCCCATGGGAGAAGCCGCCCCGTGACCACCCTGATCTTCACCCATCACGATTGCTTCGCCCACGACACCGGTCCCGGCCATCCGGAGGCTCCGGACCGGCTGGCCGTCGTGTGGCAGGTCCTCGACCGGCCGGAGTTCCGCGACCTGGAGCGCCGGTCCGCCCCCGAAGCCGACGTGGAGCAGCTGTCGCGCGTCCATGACCGCCAGTATGTGGAAGCGGTGCTGGCGGCGGTTCCCGACGACGGATATTGCCGGCTGGACGGCGACACGCTGCTGTCGCCGGGGTCGCGCGGGGCGATCCTGCGCGCGGCGGGGTCGGTCTGCGCGGCGGTCGATGCGGTCCTGGCCGGCGAGGCGACGAACGCCTTCTGCGCCGTGCGCCCCTGCGGCCACCATGCCGAACCGGCGCGCGCCATGGGATTCTGCGTCTTCAACAACATCGCCGTCGGGGCGGAGCACGCCCGCAAGATCCATGGGCTGACGCGCGTCGCCGTCGTCGATTTCGACGTCCATCACGGCAACGGCACCCAGGCGATGTTCGCCGACGACCCCGACCTGTTCTTCGCCTCCACCCACCAGTCGCCGCTCTATCCCGGCACCGGCAATTCGTGGGAGCGCGGGGTGGACGGCAACATCCTGAACCTGCCGCTGGAGCCCTACAGCGGGTCCGTCGAGTTCCGCCAGGCGGTGGAACGCGCGATCCTGCCGGCGCTGGAAGCCTTCCGGCCCGAACTGCTGCTGATCTCCGCCGGCTTCGACGCGCACAAGCGCGACCCGCTGGCCCAGCTCGGCCTCACCGCCGAGGATTTCGAGTGGGTGACCCGCAAGTTGGTCGATGTCGCCGACCGGGTCTGCGGCGGGCGCGTCGTCTCGGCACTGGAAGGCGGCTATGACGCGACCGGCCTGGCGGAGGGGTGCGCGGCGCATCTGACGGCGTTGATGCGGGGGTAGAGTTGTTGGTGCGAATTGCCCCCACCTAACCTCCCCCGCTGGGCGGGGAGGGACTGCCGCCGCTCTCCCAATCAGGCACTTGTCCCCTCCCCCACCCAGTGGGGGAGGGTTAGGGTGGGGGTCTAACCCCGACAATCCAAAACTCTCAATCCGCCGCGAACCCCACCCCACACTCCCGCGCCCACTCCAGCAGGCGCGCGACGGCGCCGTCCAGCTCCGGCCGCTGCAGGGGGGCCGTGCCCAGCACCACCGCCCCGCTGCTGCCGTCGATGGTCAGCAGATCGCCGGTGCGGACCGTCACCTCGCCCACCTGCATCACCCCCGCCTCGACGTCGATGCGCAGGGCGCGGGCCCCGCAGACGCAGGCGCGGCCCATGCCGCGGGCGACGGTGGCGGCGTGGCTGGTGAAACCGCCGCGCGCGGTGACGATGCCGGCGGCGGCCTGCATGCCGTGGATGTCCTCCGGCGAGGTCTCCGGCCGGCACAGCACCACCGGCGCGCCGCCGCGGGCCAGACAGATGGCGTCCTCGGTCGTGAAGGCGGCGCGGCCCGTCACCGCGCCGGGCGAGGCTGGCAACCCCATGGCGAGCGCGCCGGCCAGCGCCTCGGGCGCCAGGGTGGGGCGCAGCAACTCGTCCAGCGCCTGGGGATCGACGCGGCGCACCGCCTCGTCCCGGCTGATGATCCCCTCCTCCGCCATGTCGACGGCGATGCGCACGGCGGCTTCGGGCGACCGCTTGCCGCTGCGGGACTGCAGGATGAACAGGCGTCCGGCCTCCACCGTGAACTCGATGTCCTGCATGTCGCCGAAGGCACGCTCCAGCCGCTCCGCCACCGCGCACAGCTCGGCGAAGACCGCGGGCTGCCGGCATTCCATCGACCGGTCCGGATGCGGCTGCGCGGCGCTGAGCGGATCGGGGTCGCGGGTGCCGGACACCACGTCTTCGCCTTGGGCGTTGGCCAAGAACTCGCCGCACAGGCCGGGGACGCCGGTGGAAGGATCGCGGGTGAACAGCACGCCGGTGCCGGAATCCTGCCCGCGGTTGCCGAACACCATCGCCTGCACCGTCACCGCCGTGCCCATGTCCTCCGGAATGCCGTGCAGGGCGCGGAAGGCGACCGCCCGCGGATTCATCCAGGAACGGAAGACCGCCGCCACCGCCATCCGCAGCTGTTCCGCCGGTTCCTGCGGGAAAGGCCGGCCGCAGCGCGTCTCCACCAGCTGCAGGAAGCGCGGCAGCAGGGTCTGCCAGTCCTGCGCCGTCAGGTCGCCGTCGCGCTGAAGCCCCCGCTCCTCCTTGTGCTCCTCCAGCAGATCCTCGAACCGGTGGCCGGGCACGCCCATGACGACGCAGCCGAAGGACTGCACCAGCCGGCGATAGCAGTCATGGGCGAAGCGGGCGTCGCCCGACGCTGCCACCAGCCCCGCCACCGAGCGGTCGTTGAGCCCCAAATTCAGGATGCTGTCCATCATGCCCGGCATCGACACCGCCGCCCCGGAACGCACCGACAGCAGGAGCGGCCGGCCGGCATCGCCGAAACACCCGCCCGCCCGGTCCTCCAGCGACGAGATCGCCTCGTCGATGGCGGCGCACAGCGCGGCCGGCAACGGATCTCCGGCGACCAGCCCCTGCCCGGCTTCCGCCGCGATGACGAAGCCCGGCGGCACCGGAATGCCGAGCCCGGCCATCTCCACCAGCCGCGCACCCTTGTTGCCCAGGCGCCCCACATCGGCCGACCGGACCAGACCGGAGCCGAAGGGAACGATCGAATCCGGCGACGGCGCGCACTGCGGCGCCGCGGTGGTCGGGGCGAGATAACGGGTGGGGGCGAGGTGCGGCATCATGGCTGTGGTCATCCTGCGCTCAACGCACAATCGGCCTCGTCGAAGGCCATCAGGCGCAGCAGCCGGTGCAGCCCATCCGGATCCCTGTCGGTCCAACCGGCGGTCCGGCCGCCGAGCCGTTCCAGGCGCGCCCGCTGTCCGTCCCCGGGCCACCGGCCCGCCCGACTATGGAGGTAAACACCCGCAGCAGCGATTCCGCCCACGCGCAGGCCGCAATGCTGCCGCCTAGGTCGATCCTGTACCCCTCCGCCCCGCCGCTGACCGGCGCATCGACCAGTTCCCCGCCCAACTCCGCGATGCGGGCGGCATTGGCCGCGGCCGACGCGGGCGGCAGGGAGGACAGGTCGATCAGCAGCCCGCCGCCGGGCAGGGCGGCGGCAAGCCCGTCATCGGCGAACAGCGCCTTTTCCACGGCGCGGGCATCGGGCAGCAGCATCATGACGGCGTCGCAGCGTCCGGCGAGCGCGCGGAGAGACCCGCGGGCATCGGCATGGCGATGGGCGTGATGATGGACCCGGTGTCCCACCTCCTGCAGCTTGTCCATGATCGCATCGGCCACCTCTCCGCCCCCGATGAACCCGATATCCATTGCGCGATCCTCCCCGTTTCCGCCCGCACGCCCTGTCGGACGGCAGGGCGTCGGAGGAGAGCTTCGTTGCGCGCTTCGCATCGCACAATAGCACCATCGCGCAATTTTCACATCGCGGAAACCCGCCTGAACTTACCTATTCTTACCCAAGCCTAACATGTTCGGCCGATGTCTCCAGTGGCAAAAAGCCGCATGCCGCCGGAATCCGCCAGACCGGCCCGGCGTCCGTCTCAACCAGACATGGCAGAATCGGTTGCGGCAATTCCGTCCCGCCGGTCGCGCAGGCCAGCGCCGCCGCCATGTCGGCGCAGCCCGCCAGCCGCAGCAGAACCATCCGCGTGGCGAAGACCAGCCGGCGGCGCCCGGCGCTCTCCTCCTCCAGCAGGCGGCGCGGGGTGGCCCACAGCGCGGCGACCGCCTCGCCGCCGTCGCAGAGCGGCTGCTGTCCCGGCGGCGCCGGGGCCAGGAAGAACAGCGTGTCGAAACGGCGCGGCAGCGCCTCCGGCGTCACCCAACGCGCCAGCGGCGCCATCCGCTCCAGTGCCGGGACCAGCCCCGCCCGCGCCAGGGCCGCCCCGAACCCCTGCCCTGCCGCCAGCGCCGTGCGCAGGCCCGCCAGGGTTGCGGCTTGCGGCGGATCGCGGGACAGCAGAATCGCGCATTCCTCCATGCATTCCCGAACGGCGGCGACGCGGTGGGCCAGATCGGCCGGCACGCCCGCGGCCGTCACGCCCCCATCGGGCCAATGGTCCCGCCAGGACGGGTCATGGTCGGCAGCGTCGAGCCGGCCGCCGGGGAAAACGGTGGCGCCGGGGGCGAAGCGCAGGCCGGCGTGGCGCTCCATCGCCAGCAGTTCCAGCCCGTCCGGCCCGTCGCGCAGCAGGATCAGGGTGGCAGCGGGCCGGGGCGGAACGGGGGTGTCGGGGGCGGTGTCGGACATGCCCCAAGTGTCGCCGACCGCCCCTTCGCCTGTCCATGCACGGCATGGGGAACCACTCTCACGATGCGGAATACAAAACGGGCGGCGTTTGACCGTCCGGCCTATCCCTTCCAGCATCCCGCCATCACCGCCATTCAGCGCACCATCATTCGCCAGTCCCGCCCCTCCATGCCGAGGGCCGGGCGGAGGAAGGCTGTCGTCATGCCGTTTCACCGCAGCACCAAGATCGTCGCCACGCTGGGTCCCGCCAGCTCTTCGGAAAGCCAGATCACCGCCCTGGCCCAGGCCGGCGTGAACGTCTTCCGCCTGAACGCCAGCCACGGCACCCAGGCCGAGCATGCGGAGCGCTATGCCCGCATCCGCGCCGCCGAGGAGCGGCTGGGCCGGCCGATTGGCGTGCTGCTCGACCTCCAGGGGCCGAAGCTGCGGGTCGGGACCTTCGGCTTCGGGCCGGTGGACCTCGCCATCGGCGACCGCTTCCGCCTGGACCTCGACCGCCGGCCGGGCGACAGCCGCCGCGTCTGCCTGCCCCATGCGGAGGTGTTCGCCAGCCTGGAACCTGGGCTGGACCTTTTGCTGAACGACGGGCGCATCCGGCTGCGCGTCCTCGACTGCGGCCCCAACTTCGCCGAGACGGAGGTGGTGGCCGGCGGCACCCTGTCCGACCGCAAGGGCGTCAATGTGCCGGGTGCCGCGCTGGCACTCAGCGCCTTGTCGGAGAAGGACCGCAGCGACCTCGCCTTCGGGCTGGACCTGGGGGTGGACTGGATCGGCCTCAGCTTCGTCCAGCGGCCGGAGGACATCCTGGAGGCGCGCGAGCTGATCGGCGGGCGCGCCCATGTGATGACGAAGATCGAGAAGCCGGCGGCCCTGCCGACGCTGGACCGCATCATCGAACTGTCCGACGCGGTGATGGTGGCGCGCGGCGACCTTGGCGTGGAACTGCCGCCGGAAGACGTGCCGGGCCTGCAGAAGCAGATGATCCGCCTCAGCCGCGCCATGGGCAAACCTGTGATCGTCGCCACCCAGATGCTGGAATCCATGGTTTCGGAGCCGACCCCGACCCGGGCCGAGGCGTCGGACGTCGCCAATGCCGTCTATGACGGGGCGGATGCGGTGATGCTGTCGGCCGAATCGGCCTCAGGCCGCTATCCGGTGGAAGCGGTGGCGATGATGGAGCAGATCGTGCGCCGGGTTGAGGGCGACCCGCTCTATCGCCGCATCATGGACGCCGACCATCCGAGCCCGGAGGCGACCGCCCCCGACGCGCTGACCGCCGCCGCCCGGCAGGTGGCAGAGACCATCAGCGCCGCCGCCATCGTCACCTACACCACCACCGGATCGACCACGCTGCGCGCCTCGCGCGAGCGGCCCGGCGTGCCGATCCTGGGGCTCAGCGCGCAGCGCGAGACCGCGCGGCGGCTGTCACTGGCCTGGGGCGTCCATGCGGTGCTGACCGACGACGTGGCGAATTTCTCGGAGATGGTCGGCCGCGCGCTGACCGCGGCGGCGGATGCCGGGATCGGCAAGCCGGGCCAGTCGCTGGTGGTGACCGCGGGCGTCCCGTTCGGCACGCCGGGCAAGACGAACGCCCTGCGGGTGGTTACCATCGGCGGGGAGGATGCGCCCAAAGTGGAGGCGGTGCAGAGGGAGGCGGTGACGGCGTGATGGGAAGCGCCGGCGGTCGGAGCCCCTCCCCACCCCTCCCCGCTGGGCGGGGGAGGGGGCAAGTGCTTATGCGGGAGAGTAGCGGCAGTCCCTCCCCGCCCAGCGGGGAGGTTAGGTGGGGGCAATCAGCGGGGACTTACCACCCTCACTCCAGAAAATCGCAGTGCTTCTGCACATGCGCCGCCAGCCCCATGGTGTGCTCGCGCACCAGCCGTTCGGCGAGGTCGGCGTTGCGGTCCTCCAGGGCCTTGATGATGGCGCGGTGGTCGTGGATCGAACGTTCGGCCCGGTCCTCCTGGCCGATGGTCAGCTTGCGGATCGCCCGCATGTGGATGAACAGGTTGTCGGTGACGTCCTGGATCAGCTTCGACCCGCTCAACTGGATGATGCTCTTGTGGAAGGCGATGTTGGCGTCGGAATACTCGCTGACATGGTCCTTCGGGCTTCGCTGCTCGAAGCTGCCGAACAGGTCCCACAGCTTGTGGATCTCCGCCGCCGGGGCGTGTTCCGCGGCCATGCGGGCGGCCATGCTCTCCAGCGCCGCCCAGACCTGGATCATCTCGATGATCTCGGTCTTGGTCTTGCGCACCACGAAGATGCCGCGGCGCGGCTGCAGGCGGATGAAGCCCTCCTGCTCCAGCAGGGTCAGCGCCTCGCGGATCGGGGTGCGGCTCACGCCGAGCTTGTCGCTGAGCTGACGCTCGTCCAGCCGGATCTCCCGGTCGTGGTCGTAGATGTCCATCTCCGTGATCGCCTGCTTCAGCGCGTGATAGACCTGACTGCGGAAGGTCGTTCCGGTGTCGAGGGGCTGAACGTTGAGAGCGGGAACGGTCATGAAACGGATGTCCTTATGTCTCGCCGGCAGTTGCGGCGCGCCCGGTCAGGCTCCGGCCCGTCGGGCGCGGGCTCTGGTCCTTCGGCATTTTCGTATCCTACATACCAGATGCTTGCAAGGCGCTGAAATGTCCAGGGGGATGCCGCGCAAGCCAGCCTGACTTCAACCGCAGGACGGTGGCACCATTCCCCCTGCCGACAGCGTGGCAAGCAGCGGCGCCAGCGTTTGCGGACCGCGCATCGCCAACCCCATGGCCGCCACCCCGGCGGCACCCGCCGCAAGACAATCCGCCACCGCCCGCGCACCGTCGATGCCACCCAGCGCGACCACCGGCACGCCCAGGCCGGTCCATCGCCGCAACCCGGAGGTGCCCAGGCACGGACCGTAGCCCGGCTTGCTGGCCGACGGGAAGACCGGCGACAGGGTGAGGTAATCGACCGCGCCGCGCACCCGCTCCACCAGATCGGCACCGTCCGAGTCGTGGCACGACAGCCCGATCAGCGCCGCCGGGCCCAGCAGGGCGCGCGCCGCCGCCGGGTCGGAGCCGGCGGGCAGATGGACCCCGTCCACCCCCGCCTCCGCCGCCAGCGCCGGGTCGCCATGCAGAGTGATCCTGGCACCCCAGGGCCGGGCCCGCTGGAGCAGCGCATGGGCCAGAGCCAGCCGGTCCGCATCCGCCAAGTCTTTGTCGCGCAAGGACAGCCAGCGCACGCCGGACGCGAAGAGCCGGTCCGCCGTCTCCGGCAGCGGCAGGGTCGAGAGGTGCCGGTCGGTGATCGCCAGCAGCGGCGGCACGGGCAAGGGCATAGGCCAGACCTTCTCCTGTTCGGCCGAAATTCGTCGCACCGCATAGACCCTTCGTCCGGATTCCAGATCCGGGATTTTCCATTCCGTGGAAAACCGGCGGATTCCCTTGGACAAAAAACGGATCGCCGTGGTGCCGGAAAATGCTTTGTATTGACACTGTTCGTTAAACTGACGATCGTGAAGGTGGGCATGGGGCATTTGGCATGCCAGCAACCATAAGTTGGTTCCGAACCGCCCCGTCCCAGGCCTTTTCCGGACCAGACACCAGAAGCGAACGGCAAAGCCACGAAAAAGCGAAAGGTCCGGACGTCCGAACAGATCTTGTCGGGTGAAAACGGGGAGGAAGCACATGGTGCGTGAGACGCACGGCAACACCGCTCAGGCCGCACCCTGGGGGCGCTGGATGCAGCTGGCCATCGGCATCGTCTGCATGTCGATGATCGCCAACCTGCAATATGGCTGGACCCTGTTCGTCGAGCCGATCGACGACAAGCATGGCTGGGGTCGCACCGCGATCCAGGTGGCCTTCACCATCTTCATCGTCACCGAAACCTGGCTGGTGCCGGTGGAGGGGTGGTTCGTCGACAGATTCGGTCCGCGCATCGTCGTGCTGGTGGGCGGCGTGCTGTGCGCCCTGTCCTGGGCGCTGAACGCGGTGGCGGATTCGCTGACGCTGCTCTATCTCGCCGCGGTGATCGGCGGCATCGGCGCCGGCGGGGTCTATGGCACCTGCGTCGGCAACGCGCTGAAATGGTTTCCCGACCGCCGCGGCCTCGCCGCCGGCCTGACCGCTGCCGGCTTCGGCGCCGGTTCCGCCCTCACCGTCGTGCCGATCGCCACCATGATCGAGACGTCGGGCTTCGAGCAGACCTTCATGGTCTTCGGGCTGGGTCAGGGGCTGGTCATCCTGGTGCTGGCCTGGTTCCTGGCCGATCCGCCGAAGTCGGGCTACAGCCGCGGCACCGCCGCCGCCGAGCGCCGCCACTTCACCCCGCAGGAGATGCTGCGCACCCCCGTCTTCTGGATCATGTACGCCATGTTCACCATGGTCGCCGCCGGCGGGCTGATGGTGACGGCGCAGCTGGGGCCCATCGCCGCCGACATGGGGCTGGTCGACGCACCGGTCAGCATCCTGGGCCTGACCCTGCCGGCCCTGACCTTCGCCCTGTCCATCGACCGGGTGATGAACGGCATCACGCGGCCCTTCTTCGGCTGGGTGTCCGACCATATCGGCCGCGAGAACACCATGTTCATCGCCTTCGCCATCGAGGCGGTCGGCGTGATGGCGCTCAGCGCCTATGGCGCCGACCCGCTGGCCTTCGTCATCCTGACCGGCCTCGTCTTCTTCGCCTGGGGCGAAATCTTCAGCCTGTTCCCGGCCTGTTGCGGCGACACCTTCGGGTCGCGCTTCGCCGCGACCAATGCCGGGCTTCTCTACACCGCGAAGGGCACGGCGGCCCTGCTGGTCCCCATCGGCAACCTGATGGTCGAAGCGACCGGCAGCTGGGAGACGGTCTTCTACAGCGTCGCCATCGTCAATGTGCTGGCCGCCTTCCTCGCCCTGTTCGTCCTGAAGCCGCTGCGCAGCCGCTACATCGCCGCCGCCACCGGCACGGCGCCGCGGCTGACCACCCGGCTGGCCGACTGACCGGCGCACGGGAATGCCGAAGGGACGCGCCGGCCCGCCGGGCGGCGCGTCCCTCCCTCAATGCAGCTTCACCCGCCGCAGGATCAATGCAGCGGAATCTCCGCGGCAGAGATCAGCATCAGGGCGAAGAACACGTCGATGTAAGCCCAATATCCCGTCTGCGCCTGCACCTGCTGGCCGATGAAGGCGATGGCCCGGTCCCTAGCCCCCACCGCCCCGCCGCCAGCCGCGGAGAAATAGCCGGTCGCCTGTTCCAGCGTCTGCTGACAGGCCGGGTTGGACGGCACGATGGTCTCGACCAGCCGGCTGTGGTGGAGGTACAGGCCGTTCCCATCGGCGAACAGCCCAGTCGTCTTGATCGTCTCAACCTTCCGAGCTGTGAACCCATCGGTCTTTCGCGGCATTCCTACGCTCCGAATCAGCAGGCCCCATTGATGGGTGCCGGATGATGGGTGCGGGTGTCCAAAGCCTGTCGACATGATGGGCGGGACCGCTACCCACCAACGGACCCATCATCGGAACGCGGATTCCGGCGGTCAATGGCGAGCCGCAGCGGATTTCCCGTCTAGCCGGGAGCGTTGATATCGTTGGAATGTTTGAAGCGCTGCGAAGCGGCGCGAGTGCCAAGGTGGCGGAGGGGATGGGATTCGAACCCACGATAGGGCTTTAAACCCTATGACGGTTTAGCAAACCGTTGCCTTCAGCCACTCGGCCACCCCTCCAGCCAGTGCGGCGTCCCGTGGGGCACCGCTGGCGTGGGGAGGGTTCTAACGGCCGGCCGTACCCTTGTCAACGCTTACGGAAGCCGAAATCCGCTTTTCCTGAAAAACAAAAGGAAGGGACAAATCTGTGTAAAATTTTATGTACTTTTTAGCGGTCGGCGGTTACGATACAGCCATGAGCAACAAAAATCCCAACAGGAAGCCCGGGTGACGCACAGCTCAGTCGTGCGAGGCCGATTCCGAAAGGCCCGCCCCGCCGGACAGTGACGCCGCCGCATCCCATTGTCGTGGAGGATTCGATGACCCTGTCACGCCGTTGCGCCGAAACGCTGATCGATCTTGTCGAGATCAAGCTGAGCTGCCTGGAAATCACCGACCGCGAAGACCAGCGGGAAAAG
Organism: Azospirillum sp. VT-I1; assembly: GCF_055698305.1. Lineage (NCBI taxonomy): Bacteria > Pseudomonadati > Pseudomonadota > Alphaproteobacteria > Rhodospirillales > Azospirillaceae > Azospirillum > Azospirillum sp. VT-I1. Next base: position 25,309 of record NZ_CP168803.1, read on the forward strand.
GAGTTGCTGCAGCGTTGCGTTCAGGAACTGAACGCCGAACTGCGCGGCGAGAACGGGGCGCTCGCCAACTTCGCCGCGCCCAAGCGCCGCGGCCGCCGCCCCAAGCATCTCCAGTTCCACGAACTGCACGTCGCCTGACCCGTCCCCGCCGCCATCCGGCCCTTCACGTCCGGCCCTTCGGCGCCGGTTCAGGTCAGTGCCGGTTCCTCGGCCGGCATCGGCTGGATCGCCGGTGCTTCGCGCGGCAGCAGGATGGTGAAGCGGGTCCCCTGGCCCGGCCAGGACTGGACCGACACCGTTCCGCCCAACGGGCCGGTGACCGTGTTGAACACGATGTGAAGGCCGAGGCCCGAACCGCCCTGCCCCCGCTTGGTGGTGAAGAAGGGGTCGAACACCTTTGACAGATGCTCCGGCGCGATGCCGGCGCCGTCGTCGATGAAGTCGATCCGCACCCGCTCGGCCCCGTCCGGCTGCGCGGTGATCCGGATCGTGCCGGCCGGCTTATCGCCCGTCCGGTCGCCGTCGCCATAGGCATGGACGACGGCATTGATGACCAGGTTGGTCAGCACCTGCCCCAGGGCACCGGGGAAGCTGTCCATCGTCAGTTCGTCATCGCACTCGACCGCCACCTTCAGGTTGGTGCGCTTCAGCCGTGGGCGGAGCGAGAACAGCAGTTCGCGGATATAACTGCCCAGTTCGAACACGCGCCGGTCGCCGGAGGACTGGTCCACCGCCACCTGCTTGAAGCTCTGCACCAGGGAGGCCGCACGGTCGATGTTGGCCATCAGCAGGCGGCTGCTCTCGCTCAAGCCATCCAGGAACTCCAGAAACTCCGACCGGCGCAGCGTGTTGCCGGCGAAGCGGTCGCGCAGGATCTGCGCCTGTTCGCCGATGTGGCTGGCCGCCGTCAGGCCGATCCCGATGGGCGTGTTGATCTCATGCGCGACACCCGCCACCAACTGGCCGAGCGAGGCCATGGTTTCGGCCTGGATCAGGCTTTCCTGCGCCTCGCGCAGGTCGGCCAGCGCCTGTTCCGCCTCCTCCCGCGCCTGGACCATCGCCGACTCGGCGGCCTTGCGGTCGGTGATGTCGTAAAGCCAGGTCAGCAGAGCCGATTCGCCGTCCAGCTCTATGCTGTTCCAGGACGACAGGACCCAGACGACGCTGCCGTCGGGCCGGCGAAAGCGGATCTCGGCATTGCGGAAGGGGCCTTCGCGGTCGAAGCGGGCGATCAGCGCTTCGCGGTCGGCGGGATCGGCATAGAGATCGGCCACCGGCGTGCGCATCAGCTCGGACCGGCCGCGGCCCATCAGCCGCACCGACTGGGCATTGCAGAACAGCCAGCGGCCGTCGCGGGTGGTGACGTTGACCGCGATCGGCGCCGCCTCCATGATCTTCAGCAGCCGTTCCTCGCTGGCGCGCAGCCGCTCCTCCTGCCGGCGGGCTTCGGTGATGTCGGTCATGATGCCGGCATAGCGCACCGCCCGCCCGGTCTCGTCGCGGAAGGCGCGGCCCTTGGCGGCGATCCACACCCAGCCGCCGCCTTCATGCCGCAGGCGGTAGGAATAGGCGTAGCTGGTGGTCTCCCCCGCCAGATGCGAGGCGATGTGGGCCAGCACCCGCTCGCGGTCGTCCGCATGCAGCCGCTTCTCCCAGAAGTCGGGCGGCATCGCCGGCTTGGCGCGGTAGCCCAGAATGCGCGGGAAGGTGTCCGACCACCAGCAGGTACCGGCCACCAGATCGGCGTCCCACACCGCCGCCCCGGTCGCTTCCAGCGCCATTTCCAGCCGCTCGCCGACTTCCGGTTCATGGGCGGGATGCCCATGCGCCGCCTGCCCCTGCGCATGACCGGGCGAAGCGGCGGAGCCCGGTCCCGGCGCATCGGGCGGGAGGGACCGGCGGGCGGTGCGGCGCCCGGCATACAGGCCAAGCAGCGCCCCCAGCAGACCGCCGGCGGCAACACCCGCCAGCGCCACCATCTCCGGTTCTGCCGCCATGGAACCTCCGCCGTTTCCAGCACTGTGGCGATAATAACCGGAAAAATTCAACTGGGGCCTTGCCGCATCGGCGCGCGGCACCCAAGAAAAAAGCCCCTCCCGACGGGAGAGGCTTTCTTTCGGACAGGATGGCGATTGCGGATCGCCGAACGGGTGCGGGCGCTTACCCCTTCAGCTTCTTGGTCAGGATTTCGTTGACCATCGCCGGGTTGGCCTTGCCCTGGGTGGCCTTCATCACCTGACCGACGAAGAAGCCGAACAGCTTGTCCTTGCCGCCGCGGAATTCCTCGACCTTGTCGGGGTTGGCGGCCAGGACGGCGTCGATAGACCCTTCGATGGCGCTGGTGTCGGTGACCTGCCGCAGCCCCTTCTTCTCGACGATGTCGGCGGCCTTTTCACCGGTCTCGAACATCGTCTCGAACACTTCCTTGGCGATGCGGCCGGAAATGGTGTTGTCGGCGATCAGGTCGATCAGGCCGCCGAGATTCTCGGCGGACACCGGGCTCTCCTCGATCTCCTTGCCGGCCTTGTTCAGATAGCCGAACAGCTCACCGGTGACCCAGTTGGACGCCAGCTTCGGATCGCGGCCCTTGGCCACCGCCTCGAAATAGTCGGCCTTGGACTTCTCCGAAACCAGCACGCCGGCATCATAGACCGACAGCTTGTAGTCCTCGATGAAGCGGGCCTTCTTGTCGTCCGGCAGTTCGGGGAGCGTCTTCTTGATGTCCTCGACCCATTCCGGATCGAGTTCGAGCGGCAGCAGGTCCGGGTCGGGGAAATAGCGGTAGTCGTGCGCCTCTTCCTTCGACCGCATGGAGCGGGTCACGAACTTCGTCGTGTCCCACAGCCGGGTCTCCTGGTCGATCTTGCCGCCTTCCTCGATGATCTCGATCTGGCGGCGGGCTTCATACTCGATGGCCTGCATGACGAAGCGGATCGAGTTGACGTTCTTGATCTCGCAACGGGTGCCGAAGGGATCGCCCGGCTTGCGCACCGACACGTTGACGTCGCAGCGCATGGAGCCTTCCTCCATGTTGCCGTCGCAGGTGCCGAGATAGCGCAGGATCGACCGCAGCTTGCGGACATAGGCACCGGCCTCTTCCGCCGAGCGCATGTCGGGTTCCGACACGATCTCCATCAGCGCGACGCCGGAGCGGTTGAGGTCGATGTAGGTCTTGGACGGGTGCTGGTCGTGCAGCGACTTGCCGGCGTCCTGCTCCAGGTGCAGGCGGGTGACGCCGACCGTGCGGCTGGTGCCGTCCGGCAGGTCCAGCACGATCTCGCCCTTGCCGACGATGGGCTGCAGGAACTGGCTGATCTGATAGCCCTGCGGCAGGTCGGCGTAGAAGTAGTTCTTGCGGTCGAAGACCGAGTTCAGGTTGATCTGCGCCTTCAGGCCCAGGCCCGTGCGGACCGCCTGTTCGACGCAATATTCGTTTATGACGGGCAGCATGCCGGGGAACGCGGCGTCGACGAAGCTGACCTGGCTGTTCGGCTCGGCCCCGAATTCGGTGGCGGAGCCGGAGAACAGCTTCGCGTTCGAAATCACCTGGGCATGGACCTCAAGCCCGATCACGACTTCCCAATCGCCCGTTTCACCCTGGATGTACGACATCGTTCCGCTCTTCGACGTTCACGGCACGGGACGGGCCGCGAACCGCCGCGAAAACGGGCGCCCCGGCCATACCCTTGGAATCCTGTCTCTTCTAACGCCCTTTGCGCCCGGGCGCACGCTTTATCGCGCCGCGCCCTTGCTACCCCCGTCTTGCCCCGCCCTAACACCATTGTGCGGCTCGCCACAGACCCGCCGTTAACCCTCGGGCAAGCTTTGACCTCCACGCTGGGCGTGTGGAGCGGGGAGGTCGTGATGTCGGTTCAAGCGCTGGTGCGGAAAATCGGGTTCGGCGTGGCTCTGGGCGGGCTGCTGGTGGCGGGTGCCGCGTTCAGCCATGCCGCCACGCAGCCGGCCGCGACCCGACCGGCCGGCGTCTCCCTCGCCCCAGTAACCGTCAACCCCGGGCCCTCTGCGCCGGCCTCCGCCGAGTTCCCCGATGCCACCATGTCGCGCAGCGACCAGGGCGAGGCCACGGTCCTGCGGCTGGACGGCATCATCACGCCGGGGGCGGAGCGCCGCTTCGTCGATGCGCTGCACGCCCTGCCCGCCCGCCGCCCGGTGGTGGTCGAACTTTCGAGCCCCGGCGGATTCACGGCTGCGGGATACCGCATGATCGACGCGGTGCTGGCCGAGCGCCAGGGTGGCCGCCCGGTCGCCACCCGGGTGCGGGACGGCGATTCCTGCGAAAGCATGTGCGTCGGCCTCTATCTGGCCGGCTACCCGCGCTATGCGGCTCCGCGTGCCGAGTTCATGGTCCATGCGCCGCGCATGGCGGAGTCCGGCCGGATGACCATGCGCTCCACCCAGGCGATGGTGCAGCGGCTGGTGTCGCTCGGCGCCTCCCCCGCCTGGATCCAGCGGGTGACGGCGGCCGGCGGCTTCTCCGGCGCCCGCGACTATCGCGAGACCGCAGACCGCCTGACCGCCGACGGCGCCAACATCGTCACCGACCTGCTGCGCTGACCGGCTCCTCGGCCACCATGTCCGGTGACCGGCCGACGATCCGCTCATAGACCTCCGGGTCGGTCGCCCCCTCGGTCCCGAACACCAGCACGCGGGCGTCGGGCGCGAGGCCGAGCGCGTGTCGAACTTCCTCGTGCGCCGCGGCGCAGAGCAGCCCGGCCAGCCCGGCCACGCCCGATTCGCCCGCCACGATGGGACGCCCGCCATGCTTGCCGTCGGCCAGCTTGCGCATGGCGGTGACCGCCCCTTCGTCGGGGATGGTCAGGAAGTCGTCGGCGCCGCGTTCCAGGATCGCCCAGGCCAGCAGCGAGACCTCGCCGCAGGCAAGGCCCGCCATCACCGTGTCCAGATCGCCCCCGGCCCGCGCCGGACGGCCGGCAACGGCGCTCTGGTACAGGCAGTCGGCGTTGTGCGGCTCCACCACCACGAAGCGCGGGCGCTGGCGGCCCCAGCTTTCCCAAAGATGGCCGCAGACCGCCGCCGGCAGGCCGCCGACGCCGCCCTGGACGAAGACATGGGTCGGCCGTTCGCTGGCGGGAAGCTGGGAGATCGCCTCCTCCACCATCACGGTGTAGCCCTGCATCACGTCGCGCGGCACGTCCATGTAGCCGGTGTAGGAAGTGTCGGAGACGACGAACCAGCCCTGCTCCGCCGCATCGGCGGCGGCCCGGCGCACCGCGTCGTCGTACGACCCGTCGACCGCCACCACCCGCGCGCCGTACGCCCCGATGGCCGCACGGCGCCCGGGAGAGCAGGCGGCGGGCACGTACACCACGCAGTTGCAGCCGAACACCTGCGCGCCCCAGGCCACCGAACGGCCGTGGTTGCCGTCGGTTGCGGTGGTCACGGTCAGCGTACGCGTCACCCGGGCATAGCGGCCGACGACGAGGTCGAGCGCCGTCACCGGGACGCCCGGCACCCGCGCCGTCACCTCCCGCGCCAGCAGCCGCAGCACGGCATAGGCGCCGCCCAGCGCCTTGAAGCTGCCCATGGCGAAGCGGGCGCTCTCGTCCTTGTACCAGAGCCGGTCGATCCCGGCCTCCCGCGCCAGGCCCGGCAGGGAGCGCAGCGGCGTCGGTGCGTAGCCGGGCCAGGCGCCGATCTCCGCCATCGCCTCTTCGAAGGCGGCGCGGCTCAGGATCGCGCGTTCGGACGGGCCATAGGCACGATCACGGTCGGCGCGCGGATTGGAATGGAGGCGGGGCAGGCAGGAGGATGGGGAGACCGCTTGATGGGGCATGGCTTCGCTCTCCGGGCCGGCCGGTGGGCGACGCCGTCCGCGACGGCACATCCCGCGACCGCGAGTAACGAGACCAGATGCCATCGCCGTCCGTCAAGGATCCAGCGCAAGCGCGGCTGCTACCGAATGAAGCATTGCCAAAGATAAACCGCCGCAAAGCCGAAACGCGGCGGTCAGCGCTTCCATTCGCGGCTGGACTTGATGAAGTCGGTCAGTGTGACGCCGATCTTGTCGTCGATGATCGCCACCTCGCCGCGCGCGACCAGCACGCCTTCGACATAGACGTCGGTCGGGTCCTTCAGATGGCGATCGAGTTCCACGACGGCGCCGCGGCCCAGCTTCAACAGGTCGCGGACGCGGAGCATGGCGGTGCCGATGACGACCTTGATCTCCACCGGCGCGTCGCCGATGGCGAAGGACGAGGCGTCGCCGTCGTTGGGATCGGGCGCGCCGAGCAGGTCGTCGATGTTGGCCATGGATGTCCAAGCTCCCGCGCCGCAAGGGGCGCCATTTACACGAACGGTGCAGTCTACACCCCGGATGGGTGCGCGGGCAACGGCACCGGTCGCCGGGTTTTGCGACAAGATTGGGCTTCCCCAGCCCCGGCGCTTCGCCCACACTGTCGGCCCGCCCGCCCCTGGCGGGCATCCGCCATCCTGCCGGATCATTCGTTACGATCAGGTAACGACGGCTGCAGGACAACGGCACCGACCAACCGAAACCGGGTTCACCGTGATGACCGACAGCAGAATTTCCCCGCTCGTGGACGTTTCCTGGCTGAAAAGCCGGCTCGACACCCCCGGCATCGTCGTGCTGGACGTACGGACCCCGCCCAGCGGCGGCTTCATTCCGGGAGCGGTTCATTCCGACTACGCAACGGCCGGCTGGCGGACGGTGGTCGGCGGCGGGGCCGGAATGCTGCCGGAACCGGCGGTGCTGGAGGGACTGATCGGCGGTCTCGGCATCGGCAACGGTGATCATGTGGTGCTGGTGGCGGCCGGCGCCAACGCATCGGACATGGGCAACGCCACCCGCGTCTACTGGACATTCAAGATGCTGGGCCATGACGCCGTGTCGGTGCTGGACGGCGGTTTCGCCGCCTGGGCTGCGGCCGGCGGTCCGGTGGTTCCGCAGCCGGCGGTGCGCAGGCCGACCGGCTTCTCCGCCCGTTCCCGCAGCGACCTGCGCGCCACGCTGGCGGAGGTCGAGGCGGCGGTGAAGGACGGGTCCGTGCCGCTGCACGACGCCCGCTCCGCCGAGCAGTTCGCCGGCAAGGCCAAGAGCCCGCAGGCCCGCGCCGCCGGCACCATTCCCGGCGCGGTGAACCTCGACATCGCCCCGCTCTTCTCCGCGGCGGACCACCGCTTCGCCTCGGCCGAAACGGTGAAGGCGATGGCCGACCGGGCCGGGCTGCCGCTGCAGGACCAGCCCATCACCTTCTGCAACACCGGCCACCTCGCCTCGGTGTCCTGGTTCGCGCTGAGCGAGATCGCCGGCGTGCCGGGCGTGCGGCTCTATGACGGTTCCATGTCGGAATGGAGCGCCGATCCGGAACGCCCGCTGCAGACCGAGGGGTGATGCAGGCGGATACATGGAGAGGAGCAGGCGTGTTCGGCAAGATCGACACGGATTTTACGGATTGATGCACGGATTTCACGGATGATTTCGCAGCAGCGTGCAGGCCCACCGCCACCCCGCGCCAATACAAGCCAAAAGAAAAATCCGTGAAATCCGTGCCTAAATCCGCAAAATCCGTGTCAGCATTGCCCGACAAAGCAGTACGAACACAAAGCTACCTGCACCCAATTTACGACTTCGCCCGGCGGCGGCGCAGGCGGCTGAGGTCGCTGCGCCGCACCAGCCCAAGCAGCACCGCGGCGACAGAGTAGACCGCCAGCCCGACCACCGCCAGCACCAGCAGCCCGCCCAGCCGTTCGAACAGGCCGACGGCCCCAAGCCAGGGGGCGAGCCGCTCCGTCGCCAGCCACAGGGCGCTGGCCATAGCGGATGCTGCGATGGCCATGCGCGGCAGGTTGCGGGTCAGGCGCGCATCGGCCCGGAACAGGCCGCGCCGGTACAGCAGCAGCGCCAGCAGCCCGGCATTGACCCAGGCGCCGACGGAGGTGGCGACCGCCAGCCCGACCTGGGCCAGCGGCCCCATCAGCGCCAGCTTCAGCGCCACATTGATGCCGACCGCCACCAGCGCCACCCGCACCGGCGTCGCCGTGTCCTGCCGGGCATAGAAGCCGTTGACCAGGCTGCGGATCACCACGAAGGCCGGCAGACCCAGCGCATAGGCCTGAAGCGTAAGGGCGGAGGCCGCGGCGTCGGACGGGCCGAAGGCGCCGCGCTGGAACAGCACCGACAGGATCGGCGTCCCCGCCACCAGGAAGGCGATGGCCGCCGGCAGGGTCAGCACCAGCGACAGCTCGATGGCGCGGTTCTGGCTGTCGACCGCGCCGGCCTCGTCGCCGCTCTTGATCCGCTTGGACATTTCCGGAAGCAGAACGGTTCCCACGGCGATGCCGATTACCCCCAGCGGCAGCTGGTTCAGCCGGTCGGCGTAATAGAGGTAGGACACCGCACCCGTCGGCAGGGCCGAGGCGATCAGCGTGTCGGCGAACAGGCTGATCTGCGTCAGCCCCGATCCCAGCGCCGCCGGCCCCAGCACCCTCAGGAAGCGCTTCACGTCGGGCGACAGGCGCGGCATCACCGGCCGCAGGGTCATGCCCGCCCGCCGCGCGTCCCAGGCCAGATAGAGATATTGCGCAATACCCGACGCCAGCACGCCCCAGGACAGCGCATGGCCGGCGCTGGGCATCAGCGGCGTGCCCACCACCAGCGCCGCGATCAGGCAGAGATTCATCAGGATCGGCGCCGCCGCCGCCGCCCCGAAGCGGCTCATGCTGTTCAGCACCCCGCCATAGAGCGAGACCAGCGAGATCAGCAGCAGGTAGGGGAAGGTGATGCTGGTAAACAGCACGGCCAGCCGGAACTTCTCCGGATCGTCGGCGAAGCCGGGGGCGAAGACCGTCATGAACTGCGGCATGAAGGCCAGCACCGCTAGCAGAAGAACCAGTTGCACGATGACCAGCAGTGTCATCACCTCGTCGGCGAAGCGGCGGGCGGCGGCTGCGCCGTCCTGCACCAGCTTGCCCGAGAACAGCGGCACAAAGGCGGAGTTGAAGGCCCCCTCCGCGAACAGGGCGCGGAAATGGTTCGGCAGCCGGAATGCGACGAAGAAGGCGTCGGCGACCGGCCCGGCGCCCAGCAGCGCCGCGGTCAGCACGTCGCGCAGGAAACCGAGCACCCGGCTGGCCAGGGTCAGGCCGCCGACGGACAGGATATGACGGAACACGATGGCAGGGTCGCTTCTGTGATGCGGATTTGGCCGGGCGGCATCCTAGCGGTGCGTCCGCGTTCGTCATAGGATCGCGGCCCGCATTCGTCCAGAACGCATCTCCCGACACCACAGGTCGAAGGCCCCCGACATGCCGCAGCAAGCCCTCCCCCTGACCTATCTGGAAGCCGGCGAAGCCAATGGCGGAACGCCGATGCTGGTCCTGCACGGCCTGTTCGGGTCGGCGCGCAACTGGCAGACGCTGGCCCGCCGCTTCGGCGAATCGCGGCGGGTCTATGCGCTGGACCTGCGCAATCATGGCGGCGCGCCCTGGGCGGAAAGCATGAGCTACCCGGACATGGCGGCCGACGTGCTGCGCTTCCTGGACGACCGCGGCTTCGCCCGCGCGACGGTGGTCGGCCATTCGATGGGCGGCAAGACCGCCATGGCGCTGGCGCTGGCCCATCCCGACTGGGTGGAGCGGCTGGTGGTCGCCGACATCGCGCCCGTCGCCTACACCCACACCCACGCCCCCTATGTCGCCGCCATGAAGGCCGCGAAGCTGGAAGGCGTCACCCGCCGGCCGGAGGTGGAGGCGCAGCTGGCCGACGCCGTGCCGGAGGCGCCGCTGCGCTCCTTCCTGATGCAGAATCTGGTGCTGGAGAACGGCGTCTTTTCCTGGCGGATCAACCTCGACTCCATCGGCGCGAACATGGAAGGGCTGATCGGCTTCCCTGATTTCGGTGGCGCCCGCTACGAGGGGCCGACGCTGTTCATCGGCGGCGGCGCGTCCGACTATGTCCGGCCGGAGCATCACGAGGCCATCCGCCGCCATTTCCCCAAGGCGGAGATCCGCATGATCGAGGGGGTCGGCCACTGGCTGCATGCCGAACGCCCGGCCGAATTCGCGGCGATGGTGGAGGGATTCCTCTGATTTCCGGCCCGGTTCCGCGCTTTCGCGCGGGGTTGTAAGCCGAAGCAGATATTGCATCGCCCGGACGTCGGGGCTATCAAGCCTGCGCGCCTTAAAACGCGGCCTGCGAGACAACGCGGCTGCCATTCCTCGAAGGATCGACCGACCATGAGCGTCATCACCGAGATTCACGCCCGCGAAATCCTGGACAGCCGCGGCAACCCCACCGTGGAAGTCGACGTTGCGCTGGACAGCGGCGCCTTCGGCCGCGCCGCGGTGCCGTCGGGCGCCTCCACCGGCGCCCATGAGGCGGTCGAGCTGCGCGACGGCGACAAGGGCCGTTTCGGCGGCAAGGGCGTGCTGAAGGCGGTCGAATCGGTCAACGGTGAGATTTACGATGCGCTCGCCGGCCTGGACGCCGACGACCAGCGCGCCATCGACCTCGCCATGATCGACCTGGACGGCACCGAGAACAAGAGCCGCCTTGGCGCCAACGCCATCCTGGGCGTGTCGCTGGCGGTTGCCCGCGCCGCCGCCGAGGATGCCGGCCTGCCGCTCTACCGCTATGTCGGCGGCGCCTTCGCCTCGCTGCTGCCGGTGCCGATGATGAACATCATCAACGGCGGCGCCCATGCCGACAACCCCATCGACATCCAGGAATTCATGATCATGCCGGTGGGCGCCGAAACCGGCGCCGACGCCATCCGCATGGGCTCCGAGATCTTCCAGTCCCTCAAGAAGAAGCTGAAGGACGCCGGCCACAACACCAATGTCGGCGACGAGGGCGGCTTCGCCCCCAACATCGGCTCCACCGACGAGGCGCTCGGCTTCGTCATGAAGGCCATCGAGGCTGCCGGCTACAAGCCGGGCGACGACGTCATGCTGGCGCTCGACGCCGCCTCGACCGAGTTCTTCAAGAACGGCAAGTACGAGCTGGCCGGTGAGGGCAAGTCGCTGTCGCCGGAGCAGATGGTCGCCTACTGGTCCGATCTGGTCGGCCGCTTCCCGATCATCTCCATCGAGGACGGCATGGCCGAGGACGATTGGGAAGGTTGGAAGGCGCTGACCGACGCCATCGGCAACAAGGTGCAACTGGTCGGCGACGACCTGTTCGTCACCAACCCCAAGCGTCTGGCCCAGGGCATCCGCCAAGGTGTGGCCAACTCGATCCTGGTGAAGGTCAACCAGATCGGCACGCTGTCGGAGACGCTGGAAGCGGTGGATATGGCGCACAAGGCCGGCTACACCGCCGTGCTGTCGCACCGCTCGGGCGAGACCGAGGACAGCACCATCGCCGACCTCGCCGTCGCCACCAACTGCGGCCAGATCAAGACCGGCTCGCTGAGCCGTTCGGACCGTCTGGCCAAGTACAACCAGCTGATCCGCATCGAGGAGCAGCTGGGTGTGGCCGCCCGCTTCGCCGGCCGCGGCATCCTGAAGGCTTGAGTGCGGTGAGTTGAAAAAATGCCCCTCTCCGGATTGCCGGAGAGGGGCTTTTTTGTTGGCAGAGGTGCGGGCTTCGAATGCCCCCACCTAACCTCCCCGCCCAGCGGGGGAGGGTCGGGGTGGGGGCAAAACGTATGCCGGCCCTCACTCCCCGGCCAGCGCGCCGATCATCTTGCGCACCGCGGTCATCTGGAAGCCGCCCTTGCGGGCGAAGTCGTAGCCGGTGTAGCCGAACCAGTCCCAACAGGCCTTCGGATTGGAGGTCGGCTTGGCATTGGCGTCGATCTGCGGGTACAGGACGACGATGTTGTTGACGTCGGCCCAGCGGTTGTAGCCGGCATTGACGGCGAAATGGTCGCCGATCAGGTTCGACGCCATCTTGCAGCCGTGGAAGGCGACATGGATGCGGCAGGTCTGCTTGCCGCCCTCGCAGGCTTCCGGAACATAGACGTAGCCGGTCTTCGCCATGCCGCTGCGGCTGGGGTCGCCGACGAAGGGGGCCTGGTTGAACAGCTGCGGCTGGCGGGCTGCGGCGGAGGCGTTCGGGGTCTTGGCGTCGGCGTAGAAGAAGCGGACGATGGCACCCGCCTGATCGTACTGGCAGTTGTTGATGTATTCGCTCTTCTCATCCTCCTTCGGGATGAAGTCGCAGGCGGCGCCATAGCCGTCGGTGATGTAGGCATGCGCCGCCTTCGGGAACTTCACATAGGTGAAGTTGGCGTCCGTCACGCCCAGCGCCTTGTAGAACTGCTCGGTGGCGTCGGCGACCGGGCGCTTCACCGTCAGGTCGTTGTCGCCGTTGAACAGGTAGATCTTCGACTGCGCCATGTTGGACAGCGGGTCGATGTCCTTCGACTTCTCGCGCGCCTTGGCGTTGGCGACCAGCGCGTCGACATTCGGCGCGCCCATCGCCACGTCCATGCAGCGCTTCAGCGCCACCACCGCCGGGGCGATGCCGCCTTCCGACACCTCGGCGCAGGCATAGGGGCCGCCGGCGACGAGGCCGGCCGCCTTGACCAGACCCGAATAGGCGACCTGGAACTGGCCGGCCATGTAGGCGCCGGAGGAAATGCCCGACACGGTGGTCTGCGCCGGATCGATCTTCAGCTTCAGGTCGGACAGCTTGATTTGGGCCGCCGCGGGAAGCGGCGCGAGAACGACAAGCGCCGCCAGCGCCGATTTCAAAATGACTTTATTGGAAATGGTCATGGGAGGGTCACCTTTGCCCTGCAAGGGTTGTCAACATCGCATGGACAGCGGCGATCTGCGCCCCGCCCTTCGTTGCGTAATCCGTCCCCGTCGTGCCGATCCAGTCCCAGCAGGCGATCGGGTCCGCCGAACGGCGGGGCGACAGCTGCGGGTAGAGCACGATCAGATTGTTGTTGGCCGCCCAGCGGTTGAAGCCGGCGCCGGTGGTCACCGCGTCGCCGACCTCCGCCGCGGACTGGCGGCATCCGTGAAAGACGATGTGCACGGCGCAGGCCGATCCCCCCGCACAGGCCGGCGGCACATAGACGTAGCCGACCGGCGCCAGACCGGTCCGTTCGGGATCGCCGAAGGGGGTCTGGTCGAAGGGGCCGGCCGCCGGCAGGTCCGGGACCGGCGGATTCAGGCCGCCGTAGATGTGCGACAGAATTCGTCCGGCCTGGTCATAGTCGCCACAGGCATTGACGTACGGGCTGCGGTTGGCGTTGCAGTCGTTGGGCCCGCCCGGTGAGATGAAGCCGTTGCCGGCCTCCAGACCGGCATCCAGGCGGATGCGGTTCGCCGGGACGCGGGCGGCGCGGTAGAATGCCTCCGCTTCCTCCACCGCCTTGCGGTTCACCACCATGTCGGCGCGGCCGCTGAACAGATAGACCTGGGCCTCCGGCAGACGGTCGAGCGGATCGATCGCCCCGGCGGCGGCCAGCGGCTGCGCCGCCTCGTACAGCGACTGCCCGCGCGGCCAAAGCGTGTTCCCCTGCATGCAGGACGCTGCCAGCAGCGGATTCTCCGCGGCACAGAGGAAAGGACCGCCGGCGATCAGGCCGACGCCCGCGATCTCGGCGGAATGGGCGACATGGAACTGGAGCGCCATGAAAGCACCCGCCGCCAGTCCCGACGCCGAGGATTTCTCGATGACGACCTTGCGCGGCAGGAGCGGGGGAACCGGTTCACCGGCCCTGGCACCCGGCCCGCCGGTGAAAACCGCAAGCAGCGTCAGCGCCGCAATCCATGCAACCAGGAAATTCCGGGCCTGCCGATACGATGCCACCTGCTACGCCCCATCCGCGGTAATCAATGCGGAAGGTAGCAAGGCAATGATGTTTGTCTATCGAAAAGGATTGGACGCCATCCGATGCACGCACATGCAGGATGCCTCACAACCCAACCGGCCACCGACGGGGCTGAATGGCTTTCGGCGGCCACGGAAAAGGCCGGCGAAGCTCCCGCCCCGCCGGCCTTCCGACATCGGTTGCCGAATCGCCAGCCTCAGCGGCGCAGGTAATCCAGCACGTTTTCCGGCGAGGATTCGCCGTAGGGATCGCCGTTATCGCCCTCGTCGTTGATGCCGGGCTCCTCGAACCATTTCTCGACCACGCCGTTCTTCACGACCATGGCGTAGCGCCAGGACCGGAAACCGAAGCCCACATGGTCCTTGTCGATCAGCATGCCCATGCGGCGGGTGAAATGGCCCGAACCGTCGGGGATCAGCTTCACCTTCTTCAGGTTCAGGCTCTTGCCCCATTGGAACATGACGAAGGCATCGTTGACGCTGAGGCAATAGACCTCGTCGATGCCCAAATCCTTGAACTCGTCGTAAAGCCGCTCGAAGGCCGGGCACTGCTCGTTGGAGCAGGTCGGGGTGAAGGCGCCGGGCAGGGAGAACAGCACCACCCGCCTGCCCTCGAACAGCTCGTCGCTCCGCACGTCCTGCCAGCGGAACGGGTTGGGGCCGCCCACGCTTTCATCGCGCACACGGGTCTTGAACACCACCGAGGGGACCTTGCGCCCTTCCATCGTCATCTCCGGCTATGGTTTCGACTGTATCGGCTTGAGAGCGGGGCCACCCCGCGTCGGACCGACCGGGTCCGCCGCCGGCCACGATAACGGCTCCCCCTCCTCCTCCAACCGGCAATAAGTCATCCGCCCCTTCCGGCAAATTCCCGCAAGACAGACCACAAGAGCGGCCAAGACAGGGGTAGAGCTGCGCAAAAGTGGTGGCATCCCGTGGCAATCCTGTGACGCCCTCGGATGTTAAGCTCCCATTTACCAAGATCGCGTTCCCTGAGCTCGCCTGCATCCAGTGGGCACTGCGCCGACCGGTGACAATTGGAGGGCTCTTTATGCCTATTTCGACCAAGTCCAACACTACGCAAGGGACCGGCATCGATAAGCCGGAAGCGGCATTCAACCGCTCTTATTTTACCAGGGTACTTGTTAGCACATTTATCTTCAGCGCCACCATCAACGCCCTGATGCTGGCCATGCCGCTTTATTCGCTTCAGGTATTCAGCCGGGCCATTCCGTCCG
This sequence comes from Azospirillum sp. VT-I1, assembly GCF_055698305.1. Classification (NCBI taxonomy): domain Bacteria; kingdom Pseudomonadati; phylum Pseudomonadota; class Alphaproteobacteria; order Rhodospirillales; family Azospirillaceae; genus Azospirillum; species Azospirillum sp. VT-I1. Next base: position 40,336 of record NZ_CP168803.1, read on the forward strand.
GCAATTACGACACCCTGATCATGCTGACGCTGATCGTCGTCATCGCGCTGACGCTGAGCGGCGTGCTGGAAATGGTGCGGTCCCGCCTGCTGGCCCGTGCCGGCAACGCGCTGGAGGTGCGGTGGCGCCGCCGGCTGACCGCCGACGCGCTGGACGCCGCCGGCCGCGGCCGTCCCGACAACGGCCCGCTGTCCGACCTGATGGAGCTGAAGGCCGCCTTCGGCCGTCCGTCGCTGCCGGCGCTGATGGACCTGCCCTGGGCTCCGCTCTACGTCATCGGCATCTACGTGATCCATCCGATGCTGGCGCTGGTCCTGGTCGTGTCGATGGCGATCATGGCGGTGATGGGCTGGATCGGCTATGTGGCCGTCAAGGACGTCACCGACGAGAGCAAGCTGCCGGCCGGCCGCGCCCAGAAGCTGTTCGACGCCCTCGCCTCGCGGTCCGACACCGTGCGCGGCCTGCGCATGGGCGATACCGCGCTGAACGCCGTCAACCGCGACTTCCTAACCGCCAGCGCCCTGCAGAACCAGGGTTACGAGCGCAGCGCCTCCATCGGCGCCGCCACCAAGTGGGTCCGCATGGTCCTGCAGATCGCCGTGACGGGCATCGGCGCTTGGCTGGTGATCGAGCAGCACCTGTCCTTCGGCGGCATGATCGCCACCTCGATGCTGGTCGGCCGCGGCCTCGCCCCGATCGAGCAGACCGCCGGCGCCTGGGGCGGGCTGGTCCGCTCCGCCCAGGCCGTCCGCCGCCTGCTGCCGCTGCTGAAGCGCCTGTCGCGTGAGCCGGAGCGTCCCGCCGTCCCGGTGGAGAGCGAGCGCCTGACCGTCGAGAACCTGCTGTTCGTCTCCCCCCGCGACCAGAAGCCGATCCTGCGCAGCGTCAATCTCTCGATCGAGCCGGGCGAGACCGTCTGCATCGCCGGTCCCAACCGCTCGGGCAAGTCGGTCCTGGCCCGCCTGCTGGCCGGTGTCGCCCTCCCGTCGGCGGGGACGGTGCGGCTCGGCGGCCTGTCCGTCGCCACCCTGACCCCCGACAGCGCGGAACAGGGCATCGGCTACCTGCCGCAGCAGGTCGATCTCCTGCCCGGCAGCATCGCCGACAACATCGCCCGCTTCACCACCGCCACCCGCGAACAGGTGGAGGAGGCCGCCAAGGCCGTCGGCATCCACGAGTGGATCGAAAGCCTTCCCATGGGCTACGAGACCGAGGTCAACGACCCGCTCTCCCCGGTCACCGGCGCCAGCTCCCGCCTGATCGGCCTTGCCCGCGCCGCCTTCGGCCAGCCGCCGCTGCTGGTGCTGGACGAGCCGACCGCCGGGCTGGACGAAATGGGCATCAAGGCTGTCCGCGCCTTCGTGGCGGCCGCCAAGCAGCGCGGGGCGACCACCATCGTCATGACCCACGCCCCGATCTTCGTCGACATGGCCGACCACACCTACGTCCTGAAGAACGGCATGGCGATGGAGCTGCCGCGTCCGGAGCAGCAGCAGGCCCAGCCCGGCGCCGTCAACCTCGCCCGCCTTCGCAATCTCGGCCCTCAGGCCGGTCCGTCCGCCGCATCGGCAGGGGCCGCCGGCTGACCGCCGGCACCGCCCCCAAGACCCGAGCAATCGGCCCGCGACGCCCGACCCGATAGAGCCAAGGAAGTCCCATGACCACGATGACCACCAGTTTCCCCGCCCCGCTGTCCTCCGACACCGGCCCCGAGACCCCCGCCGGCAAGCCTTCGCGCAAGGCCGCGACCATCACCTCGATCCATGCGCTGCGGGCGGCGATGCCGGAAACGGGCGTGCGCGGCCTGCTGCTGGGCGGCTTCCTGGTCCTGGCGGTCGGCTTCGGCGGCATGACCGGCTGGGCGGCGGTGGCCCCGCTGCACAGCGCGATCAGCGCCATGGGCTCGCTGGCTCCTGAAACCGGCCGCAAGGTGGTGAAGAACACGGAAGGTGGCGTTATCAGCGCCATCATGGTCAAGGAAGGCGACCGGGTCGAGGCGGGTCAGGTCCTGATGCGGCTGGACAGCACCGAGGCGCAGACCCGGCTCGAGATGCTGAACGCCGCGCTGTTCGACACGCTGGCGACCGAGGCGCGCCTGTCCGCCGAGATGTTCGAGAAGCCGGCGATCGAATGGCCGGCCGAGCTGGCCGCCCGCCGCGCCAAGGAACCGGCGGTCGACAACGCCATGCGGAACCAGGAGAAGCTGTTCCAGGTCCGCCGCAACCAGCTGGAGACCGAGGCCAAGCTGACCCAGGAGCGCATCGCCACGCTGGGCGACGAGGTGCGCAGCCTGGAACAGCAGCGCGCCTTCCTGGCCCGCGAGATCAAGCTGTCGGACGAGGACATCCAGATCACCCAGGGCCTGCTGGACCGCGGCAACTCCACCCGCACCAAGCTGGTGGCGGCGCAGAAGGAGAATGCCCAGCTGCACGCCCAGGACCATGCACTGGAAGCCCGCATGTCCCAGTCGCGCCAGCAGGCGGTCGACGCCCAGGGCGACCTGGTCCGCCGCCGCAGCGACTTCCGCGAGAAGGTGCTGGTCGAGCTGGAGAAGGCCCGCGGCGACGCCCAGAAGCTGGCCGAGCAGATCCGCGACGCCAAGAACCGCCTGGACAACCGCACCATCAAGGCGCCGGACGCAGGCAACGTCGTGATGTACGGCCACCCGGCCGTCGGCGGCTCCATCACCGCCAACGAGCCGGTGCTGGACATCGTCCCCGACGACAAGGCCCTGCTGGCCGAGGTCCGCATCCAGCCGAAGGACATCAAGTCGATGGCCGTCGACCTGCCGGTGAAGGTACAGCTGACCGCCTATGACAGCCGCGTCGTCGGCACCATCGACGGCACCGTGTCTTACGTCTCGGCCGACCGCCTGACCGACAACGCCACCCGCCAGGACTATTATCTGGCCCGCATCCGCCTGAAGGACGCCGACAGCCACGAAGTCCGCCACCTGAAGATCAAGGCCGGCATGCCGGTGGAAGCCCGCATCGTGCTCTCCCCGCGCACCCCGCTGGACTACCTGATCCAGCCGCTGAGCCAGTCCTATGTGAAGGCGTTCATCCAGGAGTGACGGGGTTCTTGGGGAGGAAGGTGCTTTGCCCCCTCCCCACACACACGAAAAAGCCCCCGGCCATCCCGCCGGGGGCTTTTCCTTTGCCCGGAAAACCTCAACTCCGCCCAGGCCGCAGGTCCGGCCGCGGCGGGACCGCCATCGGGGTGGGCAGCGGCTCCGGCATCGGGATCGCCTCTGTCTGCTCCTTGGTGCGGCGAGATGCCGCACGATCCTGCGCCAAGCGGTCCATCGCCTGCTGGCGCTCCGCCTCGGTGGTCAGATCGGTCGGGCGCGGGGGCACCGTGCCCAGGTTCGGGTATTCGGTGCGCTCCCCGGTCATGCCGCGGATGGGCGACGTATTGTCGCTGACCGGCGAGGGCTGGCCGGTGACGGCGCCCAGAAGGCCGGTGTCCAGCGTCCGTTCGCTGCAGGCCGAGAACCCAAAAACCAATGGCGTTGCAACGATCAGGGTGCCGAACACCCGTCCGACCGCCGCGATGCCCCGACCGCCCTCCTGACCGCCCGTCACCATCATCCTTCCCCGTGTCTGGCCGCGACGCCGCACTTGTGCGACGATCCGTGAAATGAAATGTTCACACCAGCGGTGTATGAGAGGTCCCGGATTTCTCCCGCACCGCACCAGAAAGCCGGACCGCCACACGCAACCCACAGCGACATGGTGCAGAACGCCCCCCGACAACATCGACCGCAAGCCTGTATAGCCGCCCGTCCGCAAGGCCCAAAGCCCTAACTGAGCCATGCTGACGACGACGACGACCGACGACGACGCGACACCCGCCCAAAGAAGAAGGACCGTGCTCATGGCCGAGACCAAGGCCCCCCTCAGGCTTCCACCCCGGCTTCCCCCAGGTGCCCGACGTCAAGCTGCCCGATCCGGTTGAGATGTCGCGGGCGATGACCCGCATCGCCGAACAGAGCCAGCGGCTGGTTTCGGAGTTCCTCGCGCGGCAGGCGTCCGACGGCGCAAGCCCGAAGAGCCCGGACCCGATGGGCGTCGGCCATGCCTTCCTCGAGATGACCACCCGCATGATGGCCGATCCGGCCAAGCTCATGCAGGCGCAGATGTCGCTGTGGCAGGACTACCTGACCCTGTGGCAGCGCACCACCCAGCGCTTCTTCGGGCAGGAGACGCAGCCGGTCATCGCCCCGGCCAAGGACGACCGCCGCTTCAAGGACGCCGCCTGGGACGAGAACACGCTGTTCGACTTCATCAAGCAGTCCTACCTGCTGAGCGCCCGGTGGATGCAGTCGACGGTCAACCAGGTCGAGGGGCTGGACGACCACACGGCCAAGAAGGTCGATTTCTACACCCGCCAGTTCGTCGACGCGATGGCGCCCTCCAACTTCGTCATGACGAATCCGGAGGTCCTGCGCGCCACCATCGAGAGCGGCGGCGAGAATCTGGTCAAGGGCCTGGAGCATCTGCTGAAGGACCTGGAGCGCGGCAAGGGCGAGCTGCGCATTTCCATGACCGACTACGACGCCTTCCAGCTGGGCAAGAACATCGCGGTCACGCCGGGCAAGGTCGTCTTCCAGACCAGCCTGATGCAGCTGATCCAGTACACGCCGACCACGCCGGACGTGAACAAGCGTCCGCTGATGATCGTGCCGCCCTGGATCAACAAGTTCTACATCCTGGACCTGCGCGAGAAGAACAGCTTCATCAAGTGGGCGGTCGACCAGGGCCACACCGTCTTCGTCCTGTCCTGGGTCAACCCGGACGAGACGCTGGCGGCCAAGGGCTTCGAGGACTACATGGTCGAAGGCCCGCTGGCGGCGCTGGACGCCATCCAGAAGGCGACCGGCGAGCGCGACGTCAACGCCATCGGCTATTGCCTGGGCGGCACGCTGCTGGCCTCCACGCTGGCCTACATGGCGGCCAAGAAGGACGACCGCATCAAGTCGGCCACCTTCTTCACCACCATGCTGGACTTCACCGAAGCCGGCGAGCTTTCGGTCTTCATCGACGAGGAGCAGCTGACCTTCATCGAAGGGCAGATGGCCGAGCAGGGCTATCTCGACGGCTCCAAGATGGCGACCACCTTCAACATGCTGCGCGCCAACGACCTGATCTGGTCGTTCGTGGTCAACAACTACCTGCTGGGCAAGGATCCCTTCCCGTTCGACCTGCTGTACTGGAACGGCGACAGCACCCGCATGCCGGCGGCGATGCACAGCTTCTACCTGCGCAACATGTACCAGAAGAACCAGCTGGCGCAGCCGGGGGCCGTGACGCTGAAGGGCGTTCCGATCGACCTGGGCAAGATCAAGGTCCCGTCGCTGTTCCTGTCGGCCCGCGAGGACCACATCGCCCCGTGGAAGAGCACCTACAGCGGCGCCCAGCTGTTCAGCGGCCCGGTCAAGTTCGTGCTCGGCGCCTCCGGCCACATCGCGGGCGTCGTCAACCCGCCGGCGGCCAACAAGTACTGCTACTGGACCAGCGACAAGCTGGCCAAGACCTCCGACGAATGGCTGGAGAAGGCGACCCAGACCGCCGGCTCCTGGTGGCCGGAATGGAACAAGTGGGTCGGCCAGTTCGCCGACGGCAAGGTTCCCGCCCGGCAGCCCGGCGACGGCGCCCTCCCCGCCCTGGAAGACGCCCCGGGCTCCTACGTCAAGGTCAAGAACGGGTAATCGGATCGTCGCGGAGCCCCTCTTCCCCAGTGGATGAGGAATATTGCGGAAAGGGTCGCCGAAAGGCGGCCCTTTCTCTTTTGGATCGTCCGGCTGTGCTGGCAAGATTTACACGGATGCCACGGATTTAGACACGGATTACACGGATTTTTTTGGATCTCGGCAGCGCTCCGGCTTCTTGCTGAAGCAGCCGCGTTGCGACGCCACATCCGTGAAATCCGTGTCTAAATCCGTGACATCCGTGTTGATCCTGCCCGCCGCCCCCGCACCCGGCAAAGCTCCGACACTGCAGCGGGGGTTTTCCTTTCCCGTCCAATCCGATAGTGTTACGCACGCGCATGTTAAGGGTTTGTTTGCCCTTTTGACGCCACCTAAGGCCTGCGCACATTCGCACGCCCCGGGGATCCGCCGTCCATGCCTTCCGACGCCCAGACTGGAACGATGGGAACCGCCGCGGCAGCGATGGGCAACGCCGAACCGGTCAAGCTCGCCGAACGCTACGAGATCCAGCCCGGCGCGCCGATCCCGCTGCTGAACGCCGTCGGCGGCAACGCCTTCACCGCCAAGGCGCTGCGCGAGAAGCGGATCGAGCCCTTCGCGATCATCTGCCACGCCGCGATGCTGCCGCGGATGGACATCTGCTCCACCGTCGGCAGCCTCGACAACGCCACCCACATGCGGCTGCTCGACTGGGGGCTGGTGGATTGGCCGCAGGACCGCGGCCGGCGCTATTGCCTGGTGTTCGAACGGCCCGGCGGCAAGCGGCTGATGGGGTCGCTGACCGACACGCTGGACCCGATGCCGGAAGACCAGCTGACGCGGCAGATCGTCCACCCGCTGGTGTCGGCGCTGAAGGAGCTGTCGAGCCGCGGCGTCGTCCATGGCGCGATCCGCCCGACCAACCTGTTCTACCGCGACCTCGCGGGCGGCGGGCTGATGCTGGGCGACTGCGTGTCGACGCAGCCCGGCTACGGCCAGCCGGTCCTGCTGGAAACGATTGAGCGCGGCATGGCCAACCCGGCCGGCCGCGGCACCGGCACCATCGCCGACGACCTCTATTCGCTGGGCGTCACCCTGTTGATCCTGGCGCTGGGCCGCAACCCGCTGGCCGGGCTGGACGACGACGCCGTGCTGCAGGCGAAGATGGAGCGGGGCTCCTACCCGGCCCTGGTCCAGCAGCATCGGCTGCCGCTGGCGATCAACGAGGTGGTGCGCGGCCTGCTGGTGGACGATCCCAAGCAGCGCTGGACCTTGAACGACCTCGATCTGTGGGTGGCCGGCCGCCGGCTCAGCCCGAAGCAGCCGCAGATCTCCCGCCGCGCCGCCCGGCCGCTGGAGTTCCAGGGGGCCGAATACTGGCACTGCCGCACGCTGGCCCGCGCCTTCGCCCGCCATGCCCCCGCCGCCGCCAGCGTCATCGAAAGCGGCGAGCTGGACAAATGGCTGCGCCGGTCGATGGGCGACGAGGTGCGGGCGGAGGCGGTGAGCAACGCCATCCAGACCGCCTCCAGCGGCAAGGGCGGCACCCAGGGCGACCGGCTGGTGGCGCGCGTCTGCATAGCACTCGACCCCACCGCCCCCATCCGCTACCGCGGGCGGGCGATGATGCCGGACGGCATCGCCACCATGCTGGCCGACGCCTTCATGCGCGGCGAATCCCCCCAGGCGGTCGCGGAGGTGATCGCCAACCAGCTGCCGATGTTCTGGGTCAATGTCCAGACCGATTTCAAGCCGGAATTCGTGCCGCTGGTGCAGACCTTCGACCAGCTGCGCGGCTTCCTCGACCGCTCCAGCCACGGGCTGGGGGTGGAGCGCGTGCTGTACGAGATGAACCCGACCATGCCCTGCATGAGCGCCCTGGTCGCCAGGCAGCTGCCGACGACGCCGGCCGAACTGCTGCGCGCCCTGGATTGGATCGCCGCGGGCGGCGAGCGGCACAAGGACCCCATCGACCGCCAGATCGCCGCCTTCCTCGGCGCCCGCAACAAGCGCGGGGACGAGTTGCTGTTCACCCAGCTCGGCAGTGGGGTGGAGCCGATGCGGCGGGTCATCGCCATGCTGACCATCCTGTCCGACATCCAGGCCCGCACCGGGGTGGACGGGCTGACGCATCTGGCCTCCTGGGTGGTGGCGCTGCTCGACCCCGCCTTCCGCCGCTTCCACAACCGGCCCCAGCAGCAGGAGGTGCGCAAGATGGCCGACGCCGCCGCGCACAACGGCCGGCTGACCGAGCTGCTGAAGGTGGTCGACGATCCCGAGGCGCTGCGCCGCGACCGTCTGGAGTTCGAGGCGGCGCAGATCGCCTATCGCGAGGCGGATGCGGAGATGGACAAGATCCGCCACACCATCTCCGACCGCAACGCCATCATCGAGACGTCGGGCCGGCAGGTCGCCGCCATCGCGTCCAGCCTGCTGTCGACCGTGCTGGTCGCCGGCATCATCCTGTTCTTCGCCTTCTGACCGGATAACGGGGGGATCGCCATGGCGCGCAAGAAAAAGAAGAAGGGCGGCGCCCTCACGCTGATCCTGCTGATCATCCCGGCGGCACTGATCGTGCTGCCGACCACCATCCTGTTCGGCATCGGCATGATCCCCACCATCGTCGCCTATGTCGTCGACCGCGATCCGGATAAATCGGCGCCGATCACCGTCGGCGGACTGAATTTCTGCGGCTGCATGCCCTTCGCCATCGACCTGTGGAAGCACCAGCACACCATCGGCGCCGCCGCCAAGATCTTCGCCGACCCGCTGGCATGGCTGGTGATGTACAGCGCCGCCGCCGTCGGCTGGGGCCTCTATTACGGCATCCCGCCGCTGGTCGCCGGCATGGAGGTCACCCGCGCCGAAAAGCGGGTTGAGGTGCTGAAGCAGAAGAAGGTGGCGCTGGTCCAGGAATGGGGGCCGGACGTCGCCGGCGATTACTTCGACGAGTCCGGCGGCCTGGAACCGGGCGCCGAAGCGGAAGGCGCGTGAGGGAACCCGACCGCCTGCAACCGGAGCCCTTGCAACCGGAGCCGGCCGCGGGGCATGATCGGCGGCACGGTCCGCCAGGTCGGCCGAGGGGTCGGAATGTTCAGCGTCAGCCAGGATGAAGCCGCCGCCATTCAGAAGGCGTTTCATGAAAGCGGCGAATGGGCGGCGGTCGTCGAGCTGCGGCGGCATTTCCCCATTCAGGACAATGTGAACGCCCTGAACGCCGTACGGGCCATCGTCAGATGGGCCCGCCCGCCGCATGCGGCTCCCGCCGACACACCCCTCTGAACTGCGTCAGCCGGCGACGCCGGCCACCGCCCGCGCCACCTCGGCATGGATCGAATCGTGCTGCTTGAAGTCCTTCGCCGTCTGGGTCAGGTAGCAGGCGACCAGCAGCGGCGGGCGGTTCTCCGGCCACAGGATGGCGATGTCGTTGGCGGTGCCGTTGGTGCCCGTCCCTGTCTTGTCGCCGACCCGCCAGCCGGCCGGCAGCCCGGCCCGCAGCCGCTTGTCGCCGGTCTTGTTGGCGATCATCCAATCCGCCAGCTGCCGGCGGGAGTCCGGGCGCAGCGCGTCGCCCACCAGCAGCCGCTCCATGCTGCGCACCATCGCGGCGGGCGTGGTGGTGTCGCGCGGATCGCCGGGAATGGCGGTGTTCAGCGACGGCTCGTTGCGGTCCAGCCGGGTGGTCTTGTCGCCGATGCCGCGCAGGAAGGCGGTGAGGCCGGCCGGGTTGCCGACGCCCGGCAGCAGCAGGTTGGCCGCCACATTGTCGCTGAGCGTCATCGTCGCCTCGCACAGCTCCGCCACCGTCGGCGGCGTGCCGTTCAGCCGCTTCTCCGCGAAGGGCGCATAGGGCACCAGATCGGCCGCCGTCACCGGGATCCGGCGGTCCAGCCGCTCCCTGCCCTGGTCCACCGCCTTCAGCACGGCGGCAGCCAATAGAAATTTGAAGGTGCTGCACATCGGGAACCGCTCGTCCAGGCGCCAGCCCTGCAGCCGTCCGCTGCCGGTGTCGAGCATCGCCACGCCCAGCCGCCCGCCGGTCCGTCCCTCCAGCGCCGACAGCCGCTCCACCAGCCCGTCGGTCATGGAATCCTTGCCCTTCGCCGCCTGCGCGCCCCGTGCCACGACCGCGGGGAGCAGCAGCGCCCCGCCCGTCGCCAGCAGGAAACCCCGTCGTCCGATCATTGCGACCTCCATCCTTGCCGTTGCGATGGCCGGACGATAGAAACCCGGCGGCGCACGAACAAACGAGGTTTCCTCGCGGAAGCCACAAAGAAAACTAATGGCGGAAGAGCTTTCCGGTCCGCCGCCGCCGTGGCACCCTATGCACCGCCGGCGATGGACAGGAGGGAGCGGGCGGATGCCGTTGCGTCAGGAGATGGAGACCGCCCGGTTCGAGGCACAGGCGGAGGACGGAACCGTCCATTCGGTGGTGGAGATCACCAGCTTCGTCCAGATGGTGACCTTCCGCGGCCCCGCCGGCTGGGTTCCGGAAGGGAAGAGCTACCGCCTGGACGGCGGCGAGGCGGTGGAGGAGACGGCGGACGGTGGGCTCCGCATCGCCGCGACGGGGCTGGCGCTCCGGCGGAGCGGCTGACGGTCCCCGTTGCAGAACCATTGCAGGGCTACGGCGACCGGCCGGGACACCGCAGGCCGCCCGTGAGATAGTCGCAAGCGGGACCCCGACGAAGGCTGCAGATCATGGACATCGTTCCCGTCATCGACCTGCTGGACGAACAGGTGGTTCATGCCAGACGGGGAGCGCGACCGCTACCGCCCCATCGAGAGCGCGCTGACGGCGGGATCGGCTCCGCAGGACATCATGGCCGCCCTGATGGCTCTCCACCCCTTCCGCGCCTGCTATGTCGCCGATCTGGACGCGATCCGGGGAAAGGGCGGCCATCGCGCCACCGTTGCGGCGCTGCAGGCGCGCTGGCCGAAGGTCGCCTTCTGGGTCGATGCCGGGCTGGCGACGGCGGAGGACTGCCGCCGCTGGCTCGACGCCGGGATCCGCCATCTGGTGATCGGCAGCGAAAGCCAGACCGGCACCGAAGCGCTGAAGGCGGCGCTGTCGCTGGCCGGCAGCGACGGGGTGGCGCTGTCGCTGGACGTCCGGCGGGGATTGCCGCTGGGTCCGGCGGCGTTGCACGAGGAGGCCGCACGCTGGCCCTCGCGGGTGATCGCCATGACGCTGGACCGTGTCGGGTCGGGCGATGGTCCGGACCTGGAACGCATCGCCGCGCTGACGGCCCGGCGGCCGGGAATCCGTGTGTGGGGCGCCGGCGGCGTGCGCGATGCGGCCGATCTGGACGCGCTGGCCTCCCAGGGAACCGATGCCGTGCTGGTGGCCAGCGCACTCCACGACCGGCGGATCGACGCCGGCACGCTGGCCCGCTTCGCAGATGTCCGAGACCCCTGACCGGCATTGCCGTTCCGCAAGATCGATTCGCGGCCGAGGCGTCGGAATCGGCAAAGAGCATCGCCATGACCGTTAGTCATTTCCCGGAATGACCGGAATCATCTTACAGCAGAGCTTGATTCGATTGAGACCACTCATGCTTGATGTTTGATTTGTTGTGATGTAGGTTGACTACATCTTCGATTTCCCTTGAATACCGCGTCCATTCTTCCACGAAGCAGCACCATCACTAGGCCAATTGATCCATATCAATCCTTTCGGCAAGTGGTATGACCACTCTTGCGAAGCGATCAGTGCCGATGTAGGTTTCCTACATACCGCATGGAACCGCGACAAGGCGGGTTCCGGGCCTGATTGCCGGCCGCATGGCGACACCCGACGGGAGACGCCCGATCATGGTTACGACTGTCAAATCCCTCTCCGACCTGAACGCCCTGATCTCTCGGGTCAAGGCGGCCCAAGCGCGCTTTGCCGACTACCCGCAGGAGACGGTGGACCTGATCTTCCGCAGCGCGGCGCTGGCCGCCGCCGACGCCCGCATCCCGCTCGCCAAGATGGCGGTGGCGGAGACCGGCATGGGCGTGATGGAGGACAAGGTCATCAAGAACCACTTCGCCGCCGAGTACATCTACAACAAGTACAAGGACGACAAGACCTGCGGCGTCCTCTCCGAAGACAACGACGCCGGCATCCTCACCATCGCCGAGCCAGTCGGCCTGATCTGCGGCATCGTCCCCACCACCAACCCCACCTCCACCGCCATCTTCAAGGCACTGATCGCGCTGAAGACCCGCAACGGCCTGGTCCTCTCCCCCACCCCCGCGCCCGCAAATCGACCTGCGAGGCCGCCCGCCTCGTGCTCGCCGCCGCGGTCGAGGCCGGCGCCCCCGACGACATCATCGGCTGGATCGACGAGCCCTCGCTGGAGCTGTCCAACGCCGTCATGCACCATCCCGACATCAACCTGATCCTCGCCACCGGCGGGCCGGGCATGGTCAAGGCCGCCTATTCGTCGGGCAAGCCCGCCATCGGCGTCGGCGCCGGCAACACGCCTGCCGTCATCGACGAGTTCGCCGACATCAAGCGCGCGGTGGCCTCCATCCTGATGTCCAAGACCTTCGACAACGGCGTGGTCTGCGCGTCGGAGCAGTCGGCGGTGGTGGTCGATGCCGTCTATGACGCCGTGCGCGACCGCTTCTCCCACCATGGCGGCTACATCCTCTCGGCCCGCGAGGCCGACGCCGTGCGCAAGGTCCTGCTGGTCGACGGCCACCTGAACGCCGACATCGTCGGCCAGCCCGCCCATGCCATCGCCGCCATGGCCGGCCTGACCGTCCCCCACGCCACCAAGGTGCTGATCGCCGAAGTTTCGGACGTCGACGACAGCGAGCCCTTCGCCCACGAGAAGCTGTCGCCCACCCTGGCGCTCTACCGCGCCAAGGACTTCATGGAGGCCTGCGACAAGGCGGCCGCCCTGGTGGCGCTCGGCGGCATCGGCCACACCTCCGCCCTCTACACCGACCAGGACCAGCAGGCCGAGCGCATCCGCCATTTCGGCGACAAGATGAAGACCGCCCGCATCCTGATCAACACGCCGTCCTCGCACGGCGGCATCGGCGACCTCTACAACTTCCGCCTCGCCCCGTCGCTGACGCTGGGCTGCGGATCGTGGGGCGGCAACTCGATCTCCGAGAATGTCGGGCCGCAGCATCTCATCAACAAGAAGACGGTGGCGAAGAGGGCGGAGAACATGCTGTGGCACAAGCTGCCCAAGTCCATCTATTTCCGCCGCGGCTGCCTGCCCTTCGCGCTTGAGGAGCTGCGCGGCAAGAAGCGCTGCCTGATCGTCACCGACCGCTTCCTGTTCGAGAACGGCCATGTCGCCGACAGCGTCCGCGTTCTGAAGTCGCTGGGGCTGGAGGTCGAAACCTTCTTCGAGGTCAGCGCCGACCCGACGCTGGCAGTGGTGCGCAAGGGCGTGGCCTTGGCCAACGCCTTCCAGCCCGACGTGATCCTGGCGCTGGGCGGCGGTTCGCCGATGGACGCGGCCAAGATCATCTGGGTGATGTACGAGGCGCCCGACGTGGCGTTCGAGGATCTGGCGCTGCGCTTCATGGACATCCGCAAGCGCATCTACACCTTCCCCAAGCTGGGCGTGAAGGCGCAGCTGGTGGCGGTGCCAACCACCTCGGGCACCGGATCGGAGGTCACGCCGTTTGCGGTGGTGACCGACGAGCGCACCGGGACCAAGTACCCGATTGCCGATTACGAACTGACGCCGACGCTGGCGATCATCGACGCCAATCTGGTGATGGACATGCCCAAGGGTCTGACGGCGGCGGGCGGCATCGACGCGGTGACGCACGCGCTGGAGGCTTACGTCTCGGTGGTGGCGAACGAGTACACCGACGGGCAGGCCTTGCAGGCGCTGAAGCTTCTGAAGGAGAACCTGCCCTCGGCCTACCGCAACGGGTCGAAGGACCCGAAGGCGCGGGAGCTGGTTCACAACGCGGCGACGCTGGCCGGCATCGCCTTCGCCAACGCGTTCCTTGGGGTGTGCCATTCGATGGCGCACAAGCTGGGGGCGGAGTTCCACATTCCACACGGCATCGCCAACGCGCTGCTGATCGCCAACGTGATCCGCTACAACGCGGCGGACATCCCGACCAAGCAGACGGCGTTCAGCCAGTATGACCGTCCCAAGGGTGTTGCGCGCTACGCGCAGATCGCCCGGCATCTGGAGTTGGGCGGCAGCCGCGACCATGAGCGGGTGGAGAAGCTGATCGGCTGGGTGGAGGAGCTGAAGCAGGCCTTGGAGATCCCGGCCTCGATCCAGGCGGCGGGGGTGCCGGAGGCGGCGTTCCTGGCGCGGGTCGATGCGATTGCCGAAGCGGCCTTCGACGATCAGTGCACCGGCGCCAACCCGCGCTATCCGCTGGTCGCAGAGATCAGGCAGCTGCTCATCGACAGCTACTATGGGCGCGCCTATGCCGAGCCGTCCGCCCAGGATGCCGCCCCCGTCCAGGCTCCGGCGAAGGCTGCCGCGCGCAAGGACAGCGGCGTCCGCAAGGAAACGGCGCTCGCCAAATGACACCGGGATGGGGGAGCCCGCCGACGCAGCTCCCCCGCCCTGCTCCACCCCATCCCATCCAAGGACGAAGACCATGAGCAAAGCCATCATGTGGGCCGAAACCGATGCCCGCGGCTTCCAGACCGAATGCCTGTTCAACGAGGATAACCGCAGCTACGAGGTGCTGGTCTGCGCCCGGGCCATGGGCGTCGACCGGGCGGAGAGCTTCCCGGTGGTGGAGGATCCCGGCCTGGGCATGAGTGCGGACGACCTGCACCGCTCGATCCGGCTGGCCGACCGGCTGGTGTCCGAGGTGGAACGGTCGCTGGGCGACTACTGACCGTTCCTGCAGCGATCAGGACTCTGTTGCGGCGCACATCCTGTGGCATAAGGGGCCAACCACGCCACGGGATTTCAGCCGGACATGATTCGTTTCGATAACGTCAGCAAGCAGAATGGTCACCGCATTCTATTCCTGGAGGCCTCTGCGGCACTGAACCGGGGTGAAAAGGTCGGTCTCGTCGGTCCCAACGGTGCGGGCAAGACGACCCTGTTCCGCATGATCACCGGCGAGGAGCAGCCGGACGGCGGTCAGGTCGCCATCGAGAAGCAGGTCAGCATCGGCTATTTCAACCAGGATGTCGGCGAGATGTCCGGCCGCAGCGCGGTCGCCGAAGTCATGGACGGCGCCGGTCCGGTCAGCGTCGTCGCGGCCGAACTGGCGGAGCTGGAAGCCGCCATGGCCGACCCGGACCGCGCCGACGAGATGGACGCCATCATCGAGCGCTACGGCGAGGTGCAGGCCCGCTTCGACGAACTGGGCGGCTACGAGCTGGAGGGCAAGGCGCGCGAGGTCCTGGCCGGCCTCAGCTTCAGCCAGGAGATGATGGACGGCGATGTCGGCGGCCTGTCGGGCGGCTGGAAGATGCGCGTGGCGCTCGCCCGCATCCTGCTGATGCGGCCCGACGCCATGCTGCTGGACGAGCCCAGCAACCATCTGGACATCGAAAGCCTGATCTGGCTGGAAGGTTTCCTGAAGGGCTATGAGGGCGCCCTGCTGATGACCTCGCACGACCGCGAGTTCATGAACCGCATCGTCACCAAGATCATCGAGATCGATGGCGGAACGCTGACCAGCTATTCCGGCGACTACACCTTCTACGAAAAGCAGCGGGCGCTGAAGGAGAAGCAGCAGGAGGCGCAGTTCGAGCGCCAGCAGGCCATGCTGGCGAAGGAACTGAAGTTCATCGAGCGCTTCAAGGCCCGTGCCTCGCACGCCTCCCAGGTGCAGAGCCGGGTGAAGAAGCTGGACAAGATCGAGCGTTTCGAGCCGCCCAAGCGCCGGCAGGTCGTGACCTTCGACTTCCCGCCCGCCCCGCGCTCCGGCGACGACGTGGCGGTTCTGAAGAACGTGCACAAGGGCTATGGCAGCCGGACCATCTATCAGGGGCTCGACCTGACCATCCGCCGCAAGGAGCGCTGGTGCGTCATGGGCGTCAACGGCGCCGGCAAGTCGACGCTGCTGAAGCTGATCGCCGGCGCCACCGAGCCCGATGCCGGCACCGTCACCGTCGGCGGCAGCGTCAAGATGGGCTATTTCTCGCAGCACGCCATGGAGCTGCTGGACGGCGACCAGACCATCTTCGAATCGCTGGAGGCGCATTTCCCGCAGGCCAGCCAGGGATCGCTGCGGGCGCTGGCCGGCTGCTTCGGCTTTTCCGGCGACGATGTGGAAAAGAAATGCCGCGTGCTGTCGGGCGGCGAGAAGGCGCGGCTGGTGATGGCGATCATGCTGTTCAACCCGCCGAACTTCCTGGTGCTGGACGAGCCGACCAACCACCTGGATCTAGACACCAAGCAGATGCTGATCGCGGCGCTCGGCGCCTATGAAGGCACCATGCTGTTCGTCTCGCACGACCGGCATTTCCTGGCCGCGCTGTCCAACCGCGTGCTGGAGCTGACGCCCGACGGCATCCACCAGTATGGCGGCGGCTACACCGAATATGTGGCGAGCACCGGACAGGAAGCGCCGGGCCTGCACAGCTGACCGGAAGGCAACGGAAGAGGATCGGGAGCGCCAGCCAGCCGCGCGGCGCTCCCCGAGCCTGATTACGCCGCCTTGATCGAGGCCAGGAAGCGTTCCACCTCGTGGCGCAGGGTTTCGGCCTGCCGGGCCAGTTCGCCGGCGGCCGACTGGACCTGACCGGCGGCGCTGCCGGTCTCCCCGGCGGTCTGCGTCACCTGGGTGATGTTGACGGAGACCTCCTGCGTGCCGACCGCGGCCTGCTGCACGTTGCGGGAAATCTCATTGGTCGCCGCCCCCTGCTCCTCGATCGCCGCCGCGATGGCGGTGGAGATGTCGTTGATGCTGGTTATGGTCCCGCTGATCCCGCCGATGGCGGCGACGGCGCCGGACGTCGCCGACTGAATCCCGGCGATCTGGCTGGCGATCTCGTCGGTGGCCTTGGCGGTCTGGGCGGCGAGCGACTTCACCTCCCCGGCGACGACGGCGAAGCCCTTGCCGGCCTCCCCGGCCCGCGCCGCCTCGATGGTGGCGTTCAACGCCAGCAGATTGGTCTGGCTGGCGATGTTGGTGATGAGGTTCACCACGTCGCCGATGCGCTGTGCGGCGTCGGCCAGACCGCGCACGGTGTCATTGGTCCGCGACGCCTCTTCCACCGCCTGCCCGGCGATGCGGGTGGAGTTCGTCACCTGCTGGCTGATCTCGCGGATGGAGCTGCTCATCTCCTCCGTCGCGGTGGCGACCGTCTGCACGTTGGCGCTGGTCTGCTCGGCCGCCGCCGCCACGGCGCCGGCCTGGGAATTGGTCTGCTGCGCCATCGCCACCATGCTCTGGGCCGTCGCGTCCAACTCGGAGGCAGCCGACGACACGGTGCGCAGGGCGGAGGCGGCAACCCGGTCGAAATCGCCGATCAGCTGTTCGATCCGCTCGGCCCGGCGCTGCTTGGCGGCCTGCTCCGCCGCCTGCTCCGCCGCCAGCCGGTCGGCCTGCACCAAGCCGTCCTTGAACACCTGGACCGCGCGGGCCATGGCGCCGAGCTCGTCACCCCGCCCGGTGCCGGTGACCTCGGCCGACAGATCGCGGGCGGCAAGCCGACCCATCGTGCCAGTGATGACCTGGATCGGCCGCGATACCGTGGCGATCATCATCCAGGCGGCGCCAATGCAAACAACCATGACGATGCCGAGGGTCACGACGATCAGGGTTCTGCTCTTCAGATAGACCTGCTCGCCGCGGGTGGCGGCTTCTGTCCCGCTACTGGTGTTGAACTCCTTCAGTTCATCCAGGATCTTCTTGGCGGACCGGTAAGCCACGCGGGAGTCTCCGCGGAAAAGCGTCGCAGCCTCCTGATTCCGGTTGGCCCGTGACGCGGGCAGCAGCTTCTGCTGGCTGATGGACAGATAGCTTTCCCACAGCGCGATGAACTTCCGATGGTTTTCCGTCTCCCAACCCGGCGTCAGGAGCGCGGCATAGGCTTCATTCGCCTTTTGAAAGCCGTTCAGCACGACCTGCATCGTGTCTTCCTCGACCTTCATGTCCTCGGGTGTTTGCGAAACGATGTGGGCTCCTTCGAGGATCCGATAGAAATCGAAAGCCGCACGCAGTTCACCGATGGATTTAACGCTGGGCAGCCAGTTGTCCCGGACTTCCGCAGCTTCATCGTTCACGCTGGAAAGCCGTTCAATGGCAAAGACACCGAGGCCAAGAGTGAACAGCATAACGATGGCGAAGCTGGCCAAAGACTTCATCCTGATGGTGGTGTCAGTTACCCATGACATTCGCCTGCCTCCCCTTCTGCGCCGATGCGATGGCCGATGCGCGAAATCATCCATCTCCGGGACTGAGAGATATCACTCATATTCACAAGGTCGAGCTAAGGGAAACCCTGACATTCTGAACAGGACCGCTTGCTTACATTACAGAAAATCAATGATTTCTTATGCCATTACAAAGATACTGAAGCGTAATTTCGTCGCTTGCTCACGATGTTGCGCGGTTTTGCAATTTCGTTAGTTTGCAGCAAGCCCACCATGGCATCATCCCGCCCTGCCGCTCGTTCGACGAACCGTTCACACGCCGAACATCGCTGTTGACCAAACCTGTATTATGGATCATACAGGTTCCTGTCTGATGAAGAGACAGGAACCGGTTTCCAGCGACAGGGGAGGCGGAGCACTGTGAAGTCGGCGGTCGAACCCCTGAAGGCGCGCAGGATCTATCTGCTGCTGCGCGACCGCATCGTCGCCGGCGAACTGCCGCCGGGCGCGCGCCTGCCGGGCGAGCCGGCGCTGGCGGCCGAGCACGCCGTGTCGCGGGTCACCGTGCGCCGGGCGCTCGACCTGCTGGAAAAGGAAGGGCTGGTGCAGCGCAAGGCCGGCTCCGGCACCTTCGTGCACGACACCCGCGCCGTCCGGCCCATCGTCGCCGACCTGTCCAACGTGCTGTCGCACCTGATCGACATGGGGCGCAGCACCGACGTGCGGCTGCTGTCCTTCGGCTATCTGGTGCCGTCCGAGGCCATCGCCGCCAGCCTGGGACTGCAGCCGGGGGAGCGGGTCCAACGGTCGGTGCGCGTGCGCCTGATCGATGGGGAGCCCTTCTCCTACCTGACCACCCACGTGCCGGAATGGATCGGCCTGACCTATTCGGAAGCCGAACTGGCGGCGCGTCCGCTGCTGGAGCTGATCGAACGGTCGGGCGTGGAAACCGACCGGGCGACCCAGGCGATCAACGCCACGCTGGCGGGGCCTGAAGCGGCGGCGGCGCTGGATCTGGAGATCGGATCGCCGCTGCTGACGCTGACCCGCATCGTCTACGAGCCGTCGGGCCGCGGCGTCGAGCATCTGCACGCGCAGTACCGGCCCGACCGCTACAGCTTCCACATGGACCTCGTGCGCACCGGCAACGACGGCGAACGGCGCTGGAGCCCGGCGCTGGGCCGGCCGCGCAGCAGCGAGAAAGACAAAAGCGACAAGACCAAGACCGACAAGACCAAGACCGACAAAGGCAAATCGGGCGAAAAGCCCACCCGCACAGCGCGGGTCATCAAACAGAGGAGTTGAGCGTTATGGGACGTTCGGTTCAGGACCCCGCGCTTTGCGGGATTTCCCGCCGCACCGTGCTGAAGGCCGGCGCCGCCGCGGCCGCCTTCGCCGCCGTGCCGGTGGCCGCCCCGTCGATCCTGCGGGCGCAGACCCCGGTGGTGAAGATCGGCATTCTCCAGCCGGTGACCGGCGCGCTCGCCCATGACGGCGACCTCGGCCGTCTTGGTGCTGAAATCGCGATCAACGAGATCAACGCGGCCGGCGGCATCAAGTCGCTGGGCGGCGCCAAGATCGAGATGGTGTTCGGCGACGCCCGCTCCATGCCCGAAGCCGGCACGCAGGAGGTGGAGCGCATGCAGGCGGAAGGCGTGTCGGCCATCGTCGGCGGCTTCGCCAGCCCGATCTGCCTTGCCGCCTCGCAGGCGGCGGCGCGCTACGACCTGCCCTATCTGGTCGATGTCGGCGTGTCGGACCAGATCATGTCGCGCGGCCTGACCAACACCTTCCGCTTCAGCCCCGGCTTCGGCAAGGTCACGACGGTGGCGCTCGACAACCTGACCGCCATCAACGAGCGGGCGGGCAAGCCGGCCAAGACGGTGGTGCTGGTGCATGAGGACGGCCTGTTCGGCTCCGGCCTCGCCAAGCTGCTGCAGACGGAACTGCCCAAGCGCGGCTTCGAGATTCTGGAGACCATCGCCCATCCGACTCCGGCGCGCGACATGTCCAACGTGGCGCTGCGCATCCGCTCGCTGAACCCGGATCTGGTGATCCCGTCCAACTACTATGGCGAGTTCGTGCTGCTCGCCCGCACCATGCAGCAGCAGCGCATCAAGCCGAAGGGCGTCTACGCCATCCTGGGCGGGGCGGCGTCGAACGGACGCTTCGTCAAGGAATTCCCGCAGGCGGCCCAGAACGTCATCGACTGCAACCACTGGCACGATCCGAAGAACCCGAAGGCGCTGGCCCTGCGCAAGGCGGTGGAGGACCAGGGCAAGTCCTTCGCCTACAATGTGCCGCTGAACTATTCGAACCTGCTGCTGCTGGCCGACGCCATCGAGCGCGCTGCCTCCACCGACCGCAAGAAGATCATCGAGGCGCTGAACGCCTCCAGCTTCACCGGCCACATCATGCCCTACGGCCCGACGAAGTTCGTGAACGGCCAGAATGAAGGCGCCACCCCGATCAACACCCAGATCCAGGGCAGCGACATCAAGGTGATCTACCCCGAAGCGTTCGCCGAGGCGAAGGCCAACTTCCCGGCGGCCTGATCCCTTTTTCCGCCGCCGCACCTCCGCATTCCCCTGCCCGTCCGGGACGCCGCAAGCAGGCGCATCCCGGACGGGTGGCGGGACCATTTCCCTCATGCGCGGGCTGCCATGTATTCACCTCAGATCATCCTGGAAGCGGCGCTGAACGGTCTGATGACCGGCGCGGTCTATGCGCTGATCGCGCTCGGCCTGACGCTGATCTACGGCGTGCTCCACATCATCAACTTCGCCCACGGCGCGCTCCTGACCTGCGCGATGTTCGCGGTCTGGCTGGCCTGGGCCTGGCTGGGGATGGACCCCTATCTGGTCATCGTGCCGCTGGTGCCGCTGATGTTCGCGCTCGGCTATGGGCTGCAGCGCTTCGTCGTCGGGCCGGCCAGCCACGGCGACGACGGGAACATCCTGCTGGTCACGCTCGGCCTGTCGATCATGCTGGAGAATGTGCTGCTGGCGCTGTTCCAGTCGGACACCCGCACGCTCGACACCGATTATTCCTTCCAGGTGGTGGCGCTGGGGCCGCTGCTGCTCTCCTACCCGCGGGTGATCGGGCTGGGGGTGGCGGTGGTGGTGACCGGGCTCTTGTGGCTGGTGCTGAACCGCACCGACACCGGCAAGGCGATCCGCGCCGTCGCCAAGGAAAAGCTGGGCGCCAATCTGGTCGGCATCGACGTGCCGCACATCTATGCCGTCACCTTCGGGCTGGGCTGCGCCTGCCTTGCCGTGGCGGCGGGGCTGCTGATGCCGACCTTCTACGTCAACCCGCGCATCG
This sequence comes from Azospirillum sp. VT-I1, assembly GCF_055698305.1. NCBI lineage: Bacteria > Pseudomonadati > Pseudomonadota > Alphaproteobacteria > Rhodospirillales > Azospirillaceae > Azospirillum > Azospirillum sp. VT-I1. The sequence goes on from NZ_CP168803.1 coordinate 61,618, forward strand.
GCGGCGCCTTCGTTCTGGTCGCCTTCACCGTGGTGGTGCTGGGCGGCATGGGCTCCATCCCCGGCGCGCTGCTGGGTGGCCTGTTCATCGGCGTGGTGGAGAGCCTGTGCGGCCTGTTCCTGGGCGACAGCCTGGGCCAGATCGGCATCTTCCTGATCTTCATCGCCGTGCTGCTGGTGCGGCCGACCGGACTGTTCGGAGCCAAGGCATGACCGCGCGCGACCTGATCCCGATCGCCGTCCTGGCCGTCCTGGCGGCCCTGCTGCCGCTGGTGGTGACGTCCAGCACGGTGCTGAACTTCCTGGTCTTCACGCTGATCGTGTCGCTGGGCGCGCAGGGCTGGAACATCCTGGGCGGCTTCGGCGGCCAGTTCAGCTTCGGCCATGCCGCCTTCTTCGGCACCGGCGCCTATGTGACGGCGATCCTCCAGTTGCGCTACGGCGTCAACGCCTGGGCCGGTCTGGCGCTGGCGACGGCGGCCGGCGCCCTGGTCGGCTGGGTCATCGGCTTCCTCAGCTTCCGGTCGGGCCTGCGCGGTTCCTACTTCGCGCTGGTGACGCTGGCCTTCGCCGAGGTGTTCCGCATCCTCGCCAACGCCGCCTCCTTCACCGGCGGGGCCGCCGGCCTTCTCATCAAGCTGGACGTCCGCCCGGCGAACCTGCAATTCGACGACCGCGCCGTCTTCTACTGGCTGGTGCTGGCCTTCGTCACGGCGACGCTGCTGCTGACGCGCTGGATCCAGCGCTCCCGCTTCGGGGCGCAGCTGGTGGCGGTGCGCGAGAACGAGGATGCCGCCAAGGCGCTTGGCGTCGATTCCCTGAAGGTGAAGCTGCGCGCCATCGCCCTGTCGGGCGCGGTGACGGCGCTGTCCGGCTGCCTCTATGCCCAATACTTCCTCTACATCGACGCCAACATCGCCTATGGCAGCTGGATTTCGGTGGAGCTTCTGCTGGCCCCGATCATCGGCGGCGTCGGCACCGTCTTCGGCCCGGTGGTGGGTGCCCTGACCCTGCACGGGCTGGGCGAGGTCGCCAAGCAGTTCGCCGGTCGGATTCCCGGCATCGACCTGATCGTCTTCGGCGGCGTGCTGGTGCTGGCCGTGGCGTTTGCCCGCGGCGGCATCCTGGGCCTGCTGGAGCGGCTGCGCGACCGCGGCCGCGGGATGGTGGCGCGCGGACCCAAGGAGGTTTCCCATGCTGGCCGTTGACGGCGTCTCCAAGCGTTTCGGCGGGCTGATGGCGGTGGACAGCGCGACGCTGTCGCTGGAGCCCGGCGGCATCATCGGGCTGATCGGTCCGAACGGCGCCGGCAAGACCACGCTGTTCTCCATGATCTCCGGCTTCATCGCCCCCACCGACGGACGCATCCGCTTCGAAGGCACCGACATCACCGCCGAGGAGCCGCACCGCCGGGCGGAGCGCGGCATCGGCCGCACCTTCCAGATCGTCCAGCCTTTCGCCGGCTTGACGGTGTGCGAGAACATCGCGGTCGGCGCCTATCTGCGCCATGCCAAGCGGGCCGACGCCATCGCCAAGGCCCGCGAAGTGGCGCGCCGCGTCGGGCTGGGGCCGGAGCTGGACCGGCCGGCCGGCGGGCTGACGGTGGCCGGGCGCAAACGGCTGGAACTGGCCCGCGCGCTCGCCACCGAACCCAAACTGCTGTTGCTGGACGAGGTGCTGGCCGGCCTGAACCCGTCGGAGATCCGCGACATCATCCCGGTGATCCGGGGCATCCGCGACGAAGGGGTGACGATCCTGATGATCGAACACGTCATGCAGGCGGTCATGAACCTGTGCGAGCGCGTCTATGTGCTGGCCCAGGGCCGCATGATCGCCGAGGGGCCGCCCGCCGCCGTCTGCGCCGACGCCCGCGTGATCGAGGCCTATCTCGGCCACGGCGCCGCCGCCCGCCTCAAGGCGGAGGGGGCGGCCCATGGTTGAGCAGCTTCTGGAAATCCGCGGCCTGAAGACCGGCTATGGCGCGACCGAGGTGCTGCGCGGCATCGACATGGCCGTGCATGCCGGCGAGATCGTCACGGTGCTGGGCTCCAACGGGGTCGGCAAGACGACGCTGAACAAGGTTCTGTCGGGCGTGCTGCCGGCCTGGACCGGCGAGATCCGCTTCGGCGGCACCCGCATCGACGGCAAATCCGCCGCCCGCATCGTGGAGGAAGGGCTGATCCAGGTGCCGGAAGGCCGCAAGATCTTCCCCAACCTGTCGATCCGCGAGAATCTGGAACTGGGCAGCTACCGCCGCGGCAAGCCGAACCGGGCGCGGAACCTGGAGCGCATCTTCGCGACGTTCCCCCGCCTGAAGGAGCGTGAGGCGCAGTTCGCCGGCACCCTGTCGGGCGGCGAGCAGCAGATGCTGGCCATCGGCCGCGGCATGATGGCGGAGCCGCTTCTGCTGATCCTCGACGAACCCTCGCTCGGCCTCTCGCCGCTGGTGGTGGAGGAGATGTTCGGGCTGATCCGGAAACTGAACGCGGACGGGCTGGCGATCCTGCTGGTGGAGCAGAACGTCGTCCAGTCGCTGGAGGTCGCCCGCCGGGCCTACATCCTTGAGAACGGCGTCTTCGCACTGTCGGGACCGTCCGACGAGATCGCACGCGACCCCGAACTGAAACGCACCTATCTCGGCCTCTGAGGGGCCGTCCGCCTGGGAGCGGTGACATGACAAGCCTGTCCTTCGACGTGAAGCCGGCGAGCGAGCTGCTCGCCGCCGCCCGCCCGTCCTGGCTCGACCGCTGGGGCGCCTTCGCCGCCGGCCTGACCTTCGCCGACCTGCCGGCCCCGGTGGTGGAACGGGCGAAGCTGGTGCTGCTCGACTGCATCGGCGTGATCGCCGCCGGCATGCAGGAACCGGAATGCCGCGCGCTGGTGGGCCGCATGATCGAGACCGCCGGTGCCGGCGACTGCCCGGCCATCGGTGCCGGCCGCGGCTTTCCCGCCGGCTCGGCCGCCTTCCTGAACGGCGTCGCCGGGACCATGCTGGAACTGGACGAGGGCAACCAGTATGCCCGCGGCCATCCGGGCATCCATGTGCTGCCGGCCGCACTGGCCACCGGTCCGCGGCTGAAGGCCACCGGCGCCGACCTGCTGACCGCGCTGGCGCTGGGCTACGAGATCGGCTCGCGCATCGGCATCGCCGCCAAGCTGCTGGTCACCACCCACCCGCATGGCACCTGGGGCACGGCGGGGGCGGCGCTGGCGGTGGCGCATCTGAACCGGGCCGACGCGGCGGCGATGATCGAGACGATCAACATCGCTTCCACCCTCGGCCTCGCCACCAGCCGGCGGACGATGCTGGAGGGCGGCACGGTTCGCAACGCCTATGCCGGCGTGTCGAACCAGCTGGGCCTGACCGCCTGGGATCTGGCTGCCAGCGGCATCATTGGCGAGACCGACGGGGTGGGTAGCGTGTTCGGCGGCGTCATCGCCCGCGATTTCCGGCCGGAACTGATGGTGGACGAGCTGGGCGAACGCTGGGAGATCGCCCGCAACTACTTCAAGCGCCACGCCGCCTGCCGCTACACCCACGGCGCGCTGGATGCGCTGGGCGACATCGTGGCCCAGGCCGGCGGGCGGATCGCCCCGGACCAGGTCGCGTCCATCGAGGTCGACACCTATGTCTGGGCCGCCCAGCTGAACGGGCCTGAGCCGAAGAACATGCTGGCGGCCAAATTCTCGCTGCCCTTCGCGCTGGCGACCTTCCTCGCCAACGGGGCGGCGACGCCCGACGCCTTCCGTGACGAGGCCCGGCAGGCCGCGGCCACCCGCGACCTCGCCCGCCGGGTGACGGTGCGCGAGGACACCGAGCTGACCGCCCGCCTTCCCGGCCTGCGCCCGGCCCGCGTCCGCCTGACGCTGGCCGACGGCCGCAGCTTCGCGGCGGAGGCGCTGACCAACAAGGGCGACACCGAGGATCCCTACAGCCCCGACGAGGTGCGGGCGAAGTTCGCCGAACTCGCCGGGCCGGTCTGGGGCGCCGCCCATGCCGCCGCCATTGCCGACTGCGTCGAAACCATCGACCGCGCAGCCGATCTTTCAACCCTGACCCGGCTTCTGTCGGCGCCCGCCGCCGCCGGGGGAGCGTCTGAGATGACCATGCCCGACCTCAGCTTCAAACAGCGGCTCTCCGAGAACCGCGTCGTGCTGGCCCCCGGCGTCTATGACGCCTTCACCGCCTCGATGGCGGCGCGTGCGGGATTCGAGGCGCTGTATCTGTCGGGTGCGGCCATCGCCTACACCCGGCTCGGCCGTCCCGACATCGGGCTTGTCTCGGTCAGTGAGGTGGCTGACACCATCGCACTGGTGCGCGACCGCGTGCCGACACCGCTGATCGTCGATGCCGACACCGGATACGGCAACGCGCTGAACGTCCAGCGCACCGTGCGCATGTTCGAGCGCGCCGGCGCCACCGCGCTGCAGCTTGAAGACCAGAGCTTTCCCAAGCGCTGCGGCCACCTGACCGACAAGGCGGTGATCCCCGCGGGCGAGATGGCCGGCAAGATCAAGGCGGCGGTCGATGCCCGCGCCAGCGAAGGCACGCTCATCATCGCCCGCACCGACGCGGTGGCGGTGGAAGGCGTCTCGGCCGCTCTCGACCGCGCCCGGCTCTATGTCGAGGCCGGCGCCGATGTGCTGTTCGTCGAGGCGCCCAAGAGCCGCGAGCAGTTGTCCGCCATAGCCGCCGACCTGGGCGGCATCCGCCCGCTGCTGGCCAACATGGTGGAGGGCGGGCAGACGCCGATCAGCTCCGCGTCGGAACTGGGCGATCTGGGCTACCGGCTGGTGATCTTCCCCGGCGGCATCGTGCGAGCGCTCGCTCGGCAGGCGCAGGACTATTACGGCTCGCTGGCGCAGCACGGCACCACCCAGCCCTTCCGCGACCGCATGTTCGATTTCAACGCGCTGAACGACCTGATCGGCACGCCGGAGATGCTGGCGCTCGGCGAAACCTATAAGGACTTTGGCCCCGCCAAGCGGGAGGACGCAGCATGACCACCCTGACCACTGCCAAGACCGCAATCGATCCCGTCACGCTGGCCGTCCTGAAGGGCCGGCTGGAGCAGATCGCCGACGAGATGGACGCGACACTCTACCGCTCCGCCTTCAACCCGATCATCGCCGAGGCGCGCGACGCCTGCCACGGCCTGTATCATGCCGAGACCGGCGCCACGCTGGTGCAGGGCACCAACGGCCTGCCGATCTTCGTCGGCGCCATGGCCTTCGCGGTCAAGGCGGTGATCGACAAGGTGGCTCGGGAAGGCGACCTGCACGCCGACGACATCTTCCTGTTCAACGACCCCTATGACGGCGGCACCCACCTGAACGACTTCCGTCTGGTGCGCCCGATCTTCCGCAAGGGGCAGCTGTTCTGCTGGATGGCGTCGGTCGGCCACTGGCTCGACATCGGCGGCAACGTGCCGGGCAACTTCAACGCCCGCGCCACCGACAGCTTCCAGGAAGGCGTGCGCATCCCGCCGGTGAAGCTGGTCAAGGCCGGCGTGATGAACCACGACCTGCTGGCGATCCTCGCCGCCAACTCCCGCGTGCCGGTGTCGAACTACGGCGACTTGAACGGGCAGCTGAACGCGCTGGATCTGGGCGTGCGCCGCCTGACCGAACTGCTGGACGAGCATGGCGAGGAGACGGTCGCCGCCGCCTTCGACGCCTTCACCGCGCGGGCCGACGCGCTGATGCGCAGCGCCGTGTCGAAGCTGCCGGACGGCACCTACAGCTTCGAGGATTATCTCGACAATGACGGCATCACGGCGGAACGGCTGCGCATCGCACTGGACCTGACCATCGCCGGCGACCGGATGACGCTGGACTTCTCACGGTCGTCGGCCCCCTGCGCCGGGCCGCTGAACATCGCCTATTCCACCGCGGTCGCCTGCTGCTACGTCGCGCTGAAGCATGTCTTCACCGACGTGCCGGCCAATGCCGGCTGCCTCAACCCGATCACCTTCGTCATCCCGGAAAGCACCCTGCTGGCGGTCAAGCCGCCGAAACCGGTCGGCGGCTATACCGAGACCATCCTGCGCGTCATCGGCATGGTGTTCGGCGCGCTGGCGCTCGCCGATCCGGCCCGCGCCACCGCCGCGCCCTTCGGCACCATCAACGCGCTGTCGCTGGCCGGCCACCGCAAGGACGGCTCGCGCTGGGTGATGTTCTCCTTCTTCGGCGGGGGCCTGGGCGGCAACCCGGAGACGGACGGGCTGAACCACGCCAACAACCCGATCTCCACCGCCACCATCCCGCCGGTGGAAATCCTGGAAGCCGCCTATCCGGTGATGTTCACCCAATGGGCTTTGCGCCCGGATTCAGCCGGGGCCGGCCTGCACCGCGGCGGGCTGGGTGCGGTCTATGAGATCGAGGCGCTGACCGATGCCGACGTCTTCCTGCTGGGCGAGCGCGGCGTCTTCGCGCCCTTCGGCGTGGCCGGTGGCACCCCTGCGGCGCTGAACCGCTTCACCTGGCAGAGCGACGAGGGCGAGAAGTCGCCGCCGCTCGCCTCCAAGGTCACCGACGTGAAGATCCGCGACGGCCAGCGCGTGCGGCTGGAGACGCCGGGCGGCGGCGGTTGGGGCGACCCGAAGCGGCGCGATGCGGAGGCCGTCGCCCGCGACGTGCGGCTCGGCTATCTCGGCCGTGAGGCGGCACGCAGCGCCTATGGCGTGGCGCTGACCGACGACGGCGCGCTCGACATCGCCGCCACCGCAAGCTTGCGCGAATCCTCCGCCGCCTGACGATTCCGGGATCCAAGACCATGAGCAACGGTATCTCCAAGGGTGCAATCGTCGGCGTCGATGTCGGCGGCACCTTCACCGACCTGTTCCATTACGACGAGGCGCGCGGCAGCTTCCGCACCGCCAAGGTACCCTCCAACCGGGGCGACGAGGCGGTCGGCTTCCTCGCCGGCCTGCAGAGCTTCGGCCCGGTCGCCGAACTGGGCTCCATCGTCCATGGCACCACCGTCGGCACCAACGCGCTGCTGGAGCGCAAGGGCGCCAAGGTCGGCCTCATCACCACCGCCGGCTTCCGCGACGTGCTGGAGATGCGCCGCCGCGACCGTCGCCAAACCTGGGGCCTGTGGGGCGATTTCGTCCCCGTCGTCGACCGCGACATGCGGCTGGAGGTGGCGGAGCGCACGCTGGCCGACGGCACCATCCGCACCGAAATCGACCCGGATGAGGTCCGCGCTGCGGCCCGCCGGCTGGCCGACCAGGGAGCGGAGGCGCTCGCCATCGTCTTCATCAACGCCTACGCCAACCCAGCCAACGAACTGGCGGCGCTGGAGGCGGCGCGCGAGGTCTGGCCGAACGCCAACCTGGAATGCTCGTCCCGCATCCTGCCGGAAATCCGCGAGTTCGAGCGCACCTCCACCACCGCGCTGAACGCCTATCTCCAGCCGGTGGTCGGCAGCTACCTCGCCAAGCTCGACAACGCTCTGGCGGGCGAGGGGTTCGGCGGACGCTTCCACATCGTGCAGTCGAACGGCGGCGTCATGTCCACCGACACCGCGCGGCGGCTGCCGGTGCGCACCGCCCTGTCGGGGCCGGCGGCCGGCGTCATCGCCGCGGCGGCGATCTCCAAGGCGGCGGGCTTCCCCAACGTCATCACCGGCGACCTCGGCGGCACCAGTTTCGACGTGTCGCTGGTGGTGGAGGGGCAGACCATGCTGGCCGCCCAGACCACCATCGATTTCGGTCTGGTCGTCCGCACGCCGATGATCGAGATCACCACCATCGGCGCCGGCGGCGGTTCCATCGCCGGGGTCGATCCCGGCGGCATGCTGCAGGTCGGGCCGGAAAGCGCCGGCTCGCGCCCCGGGCCGGTCTGCTACGGCCAGGGCAACACCCGCCCGACACTGACCGATGCCAACGTCCTGCTCGGCCGCATCAACGCCGAGCGTCCCATCGGCGGCAAGCTGGCGCGGCTGGACGTCGATGCCGCCCGGACCGCCATCGCCACCCATGTCGCCGAGCCGCTCGGCCTCGACGTCATGGCGGCAGCGGAAGCTGTGGTGCGCATCGCCAACAGCAAGATGGCCGGCGCCATCCGCCTCGTCTCCATCGAGCGCGGCCATGACCCGGCCAAGTTCGCCGCCGTTCCCTTCGGCGGCGGCGGCGCGCTGCATGTCGGCGCCCTCATCAAGGAGGTCGGCCTGAAGGCGGCGCTGGTGCCGCGCTTCCCCGGCGTGACCTCGGCACTCGGCTGCGTCATCGCCGACATCCGCCACGATCAGGTGCAGACGGTCAACCTGCCGCTGGCCGGCATCGACGCCGCGTCGCTCGACCGCCGCATGGTGGAGGAGGCAACCGCCGCCCGCGCCGTGGTGGAATCCGCGGGGCTCAGTGTCGAGCGCATCGACCTCGTCTTCGAACTCGACATGCACTACATCGGCCAGACCCACACGGTCGCCGTGCCGCTGCCGGTGTCGGTCGAGAACGGCACGACCGGCATCGACGAGGCGACCATCCGGGCCGCTTTCGAGCGGGCCTATCAGGCCTCCTTCAGCCGGCTGCTGCCGGGCGTCGGCGCCAAGATCGTCAACCTGCGCACCGCCGCCATCGGCCGCCGTCCGCATTTCGACCTCTCCGCGCTCGCTCCGGCGGCCGGGACGACGGTGGAAGGCGCCTATGCCGGCTCGCGGCCGGTTTGGTTCGACGGGGCCTGGCACGAGACGGCGGTCTACAACAGGCTGGACCTTCCGGTCGGCGCCGTCATTCAGGGTCCGGCGATCCTGGAGCAGCCGGACGCCACCACCGTCATCGACCCCGACCTGTCCGCCCGCGTCGACGGCTTCGGCAACGTCATCGTGGAAAGGAGCAGCCGATGAGCAGCACCGCGATTGCCATCGAGCGAACCGCCCTGCTCGTCTGCGACCTTCAGAACGACTTCATCCACCCGGACGGCGCCTATGGCCGCGCCGGCCAGACGGCGCCCGAAATCCTGGCGCTGCCGGAGCGGGTGAAGCCGCTGGCCGATCTGCTGCGCTCGCGCGGCGGCTGGGTGATCTCCACCAACTTCACGCTGGTGCCGGGCCGCGGCGGCGAACCGATGATCTCGCCCCACCTGAAGGCGCTGCGTCCCTTCCTGGCCAAGGGCGATTTCCAGCCCGGCAGTTGGGGACACCGCACGGTGGACACGCTCCAGCCCGTCGATGTGGAGGTGGAGAAGGTCGCCTATTCCGCCTTCTACATGTCGCGGCTGGAATGGGTGCTGCGGAAATGCGGGGTGGAGCGGCTGCTGGTCTGCGGCATCGTCACCAATGGCGGCGTGGCCTCCACCGTGCGCGACGCCCATGTCCGCGAGTTCGACACCATCCTGCTAGAGGACGGTTGCGCCGCCTTCAGCCGCGAGCTGCATGAGGTCTCCGTCGCCGCCCTGCGCCCAGTCTGCCGCGTGGCGACCGTCGCAACGATGCTGGAGGAGGTGGCAAGCCAATGAGCCGCATCCTGCCCGCCGACGGCGTGGAGTTCGAGTTCACCGTTCCCGTCGTCGTGATCGGCGGCGGGGCTGCCGGCATGGTCGCCGCACTTGCCGCCCATGAACAGGGTGCCGGCGTGCTGGTGCTGGAGCGCGACGCGCTGCCCCAGGGTTCCACCGCCCTGTCGGCCGGGCTGATCCCGGCACCGGGCACCCGCTGGCAGAGCGCAGCCGGGATTGAGGACAGCCCGGAACGCTTCGCCGCCGACATCATAGCAAAGGCGAAGGGCGAGCCCGACCCGCTTGAGGTCGCCCGCGTCACCCAGGCCGTGGGTCCGGCGCTGGAGTGGCTGGCCGACCGCTACGGCCTGCCTTTCTCGGTGGTGGACAATTTCAGCTATCCGGGGCACAGCGCCCGGCGCATGCACGGGCTGCCCAGCCGGTCGGGCGCGGAACTGATCGACCGCCTGCGCGGCGCCGTCGAGACCGCCGGCATCGACGTGCTGTGCGAGGCGCATGTCACCGCGCTCTATGCCGATGGCGCCCGGGTTCGCGGTGTCGAGATCACCCGCCCCGACGGCAGCGTCGAGCGGGTCGGCTGCGGCGCTCTGATCCTCGCCTGCAACGGCTATGGCGGCAACAGGGCGCTGGTGGAGCGCCATGTGCCGGAACTGGCCGACGCGCTCTATTTCGGCCATCCCGGCAACCAGGGCGACGCGCTGCTGTGGGGCGAGGCGCTGGGCGCCGCCACCCGGCATTTGTCGGGACACCAGGGCCATGGCTCCGTGGCACACCCCGCCGGCATCCTCGTCACCTGGGCGACGATCACCGAGGGCGGCGTGCAGGTGAATGCGGAAGGCCGACGCTTCTCCAACGAAGCGCAGGGCTATTCGGAACAGGCCGCCATCGTGCTGCGCCAGCCCGACGCCATCGCCTGGACCGTGTTCGACGAGCGCATCGCCGGCATCGCCCGCCAGTTCGAGGATTTTCGGCAGGCCGAGGCGATGGGCGCGGTGCTGACCGCCGACACTCCCGCCGAACTCGCCCGGCAAATGAAGATCGACGCGGACGTCCTAACGGACACGCTGGCCGAGATCGACCGGCTGAAGGCAGCGGGCGGAACAGACGGCTTCGGCCGCGACTTCACCGGTTCGGCCCCGCTGGCCCCGCCCTACCGCGCCGTCCGCGTCACCGGCGCGCTGTTCCACACCCAGGGCGGGCTGGTCGTCGATGACGATGCGCGTGTTCTGGACGTACAGGGCGCGCCGCTGCCCAACCTCTATGCCGCCGGCGGGGCCGCCTGCGGCGTGTCCGGTTCCAAGGCGTCCGGCTATCTGTCCGGCAACGGCCTGCTGACCGCGGTGGCTCTCGGGCGCATCGCCGGCTCCGCCGCTGCAAGCGCCGCAAAGGAGGAAACCAGCCAATGACCTCGCAGCCACGCAGCCTGTTCGAGAAGGTCTGGGACGCCCATGTCGTGGCGACCCGGCCGGACGGACAGGCCCTGCTCGCCATCGACCGTCATTTTCTGCATGAGGGCTCCTTCCACGCCTTCGGCATGATCGACCATGCCGGCCGCAAGGTGCGCCGGCCGGAGTTGACCTTCGCCGTCGCCGACCATTACGTGCCCTCGCACAGCCGGTCCAAGCCGATTGCCGATCCCGAGATCGCCAACATGGTGACGATGCTGGAGGCGAATGCCGGCCGCCACGGCCTGCGCCATTTCGGCCTGCACGACCCGGCGCAGGGCATCGTCCATGTGCTGGCGCCGGAACAGGGGCTGACGCTGCCCGGCCTGACCATCGTCTGCGGCGACAGCCACACCTCCACCCATGGGGCTTTCGGCGCGCTGGCCTTCGGCATCGGCGCTACCGAGGTGTCGCATGTGCTGGCGACCCAGACCCTGTGGCAGCGCCGGCCCAAGACCATGCGCATCACCGTGGACGGGGTGCTGGGGCCGCATGTGACGGCCAAGGACCTGATCCTGGCGGTGATCGCCGCCATCGGCGCCGACGGTGCCGCCGGCCATGTCATCGAATATGCCGGCAGCGCCATCCGCGCCCTGTCGATGGAAGGCCGGCTGACCGTCTGCAACATGTCGATCGAGGCCGGCGCGCGGGCCGGCATGATCGCGCCCGACGACACCACCTTCGCCTGGATCGAGGGGCGGCACTACGCCCCCAAGGGCGCGCTGTTCGACCGCGCGGTGGAGCATTGGCGGACCCTGCCCAGCGACGACGGCGCCGTCTTCGACCGCGAGGTGACGCTGGACGCCGCCGACATCGCCCCGGCGGTGACCTGGGGCACCAGCCCGGAAACCGCCGTTCCGGTGACCGCGGCGGTGCCCGATCCGGGGGCGGAGGCCGACCCGGTGCGCGCCGGCCAGATGCGCAAGATGCTGGATTACATGGGCCTCGCCCCCGGCATGGCGCTGGAGGACGTGCCCATCGACCGCGTCTTCATCGGCTCCTGCACCAATGCCCGGCTGGAGGATCTGCGCGCCGCCGCCGCGGTGCTGCGCGGCCGTCGCGCCGTGGTGCCGGGGCTGGTGGTGCCGGGCTCGGTCCCGGTGCGCCGTCAGGCGGAGGCGGAGGGGCTGGACCGCGTGTTCATCGACGCCGGTCTGGAATGGGGGGAGCCCGGCTGCTCCATGTGCGTGGGCATCAACGGCGACCTCGTTCCGGCGGGGGAGCGCTGTGCCTCCACCACCAACCGCAACTTCCCCGGCCGCCAGGGGCCGAACGCCCGTACCCATCTGATGAGCCCGGCGATGGCTGCCGCAGCCGCCGCGACCGGCAGGCTCACCGATGTCCGCAAGCTGGGAGCGTCGTAGAATGGACCCCTTCGTCACGCTGACCGCGCCGGCGGTGCCGCTCGACATCGCCAACATCGACACCGACCAGCTTCTGCCCGCCCGCTTCCTGAAGAAGCCGCGCAGCGCCGGCTACGGCAACTTCCTGTTCCATGACGAGCGCAAGCCGGGATTCCCGCTGGACGATCCCGCCTATGCCGGCGCCCGGGTCCTGGTGAGCGACCGCAATTTCGGCTGCGGGTCCTCGCGGGAGGGGGCGGTCTATGCGCTGGTGGATGGCGGGTTCCGCTGCGTCGTCGCGCCGAGCTTCGGCGACATCTTCGCCGCCAACGCCGCCAAGAACGGCCTGCTGACCATCACCCTGCCGGAGGATGCGGTGGCGGCGCTGCGCCGCCAGCTGCAGGAGAACCCCGGCGCCGCCGTCACGGTCGATCTGCCGGCCCAGACCCTGACCGGTCCGGACGGGCGGGCGCTGTCCTTCGCCATCGACCCGTTCAAGAAGGAATGCCTTGTCGAAGGGCTGGACGACGTGGCGCTGACCCTGCGCCACCAGGACGCCATCGACGCCTTCGACCGGGCCGACGCCGAGGCCCGTCCCTGGGTGGTGCCGGGAGCCTGACGGAGGCTCCCGGACCTCAGTCTCAGCGCGGCAGTTCCGTGCCGTTGACCGCGTGGTAGCTGCGGATCACCTGGCTGTCGTCCATCGCGCCCTCCCCGCGGCCGGAGGTCGCCAGGAACATCTGGTGGGCGACGGCGGCCAGCGGCAGGGCGGCCTTGGCGTCGCGCCCGGCCTCCAGCACGATGCCGAGATCCTTGACGAAGATGTCGACGGCGCTGGTGATGCCGGGCTCCGCCTCCAGCATGCGGGGCCCGCGGTCCTTCAGCATCCAGCTGGAGGCCGACGACCCGCTCATGATCTCCAGCAGGACCTTCAGATCCACGCCGACCTTGGCGGCCAGCGCGAAGGCTTCCGCCACCACGGCGATGTGGACGCCGCAGAGCAGCTGGTTGACGGTCTTCACCGTGGCGCCCTGCCCCGGCGTCTCGCCGACATGGAAGACCTTGTCGCCCATGGCGGCCAGGACCGGGCGGACCCGCTCCACCGTCGCCGCCGGGGCCGCCGCCATGATCGACAGCGTGCCGGCGACCGCCCCCACCACCCCGCCGGAGACGGGGGCGTCGACGAAGCGGCGCCCGGCCGCCTCCACCCGCTGCGCCAGGGCGGCGACCGCGCCCGGCGGACAGGTCGCCATCAGGATCACCGCCGCGCCGGCCGGCAGTGCCTCCAGCGCGCCGTCGGCGAACAGGACGGCGTCGGCCTGGGCGGCATTCACCACCATCAGAACCAGCGCGTCCGCCCCCGCCGCCGCGGCGGCTGCGCTGGCGGCGCCCGTCCCGCCCACAGCCTCCAGCGCCTGCACGCTTTCGGCCCGCATGTCGAAGCCCCGGACCCGGAAGCCCTTCGCCAGCAGATTGCGCGCCATGGGCATGCCCATGGAACCGAGGCCGATGAAACCGACTGTCGTCATCGTTTGAAGGTCCTTGGATTGAGGTATGGCCGGCTCAGTACAGGATCGTCGCCGGTATGTAGGACACCAGCCCCAGCACGATCAGCGCCACCAGATAGAAGGGCCACAGCTCGCGCACGATGGCGCCGATGGGCTCGCGGGAGATGGCGGCGGAGATGAACAGGGTGGTGCCGATGGGCGGCGTGAACAGGCCGATGCTGAGATTGACGGCCATCATGATGCCGAGCTGGATCGGGTCCATGCCGATGGCGCCGCCGACCGCGACGAAGGTGGGGCCCAGCAGCAGGATCGCCGCCGGCAGGTCGAGGAACATGCCCACCACCAGCATGATCAGGTTCATCGCCAGGATGATCAGCCACGGCTCCTTCAGCACGCTCTCGGCGTAGGAGGCGACCGCGTTCGGGATGGCTTCGGTGATCAGCACATAGCCGACGAGGTTGGAGGCGGCGATGACCAGCATGACCACGCCCGTGGTCACGACCGTGCCCAGCAACGCGGCGTAAATACGCTTCACCGTCAGGTCGCGGTAGATCAGCACGCTGACCAGCAGCGCGTAGGCGACGGCGATAACGCTGACCTCGGTCGGGGTGGCGATGCCGAAGCGCAGCAGCACCAGGATGAAGGCCGGCATCAGCAGTGCCGGCAGCGCCGCAACGGTTGCCATCCCCAGCGCCCGCAGCCCGCCCTCGCTCTTCAGCAGGGGGAAGTTGCGCATGCGGCCGCTGACGTAGCAGACGATCATCATGCCGCCGGCCAGCATCAGCCCCGGCAGGATGCCGGCGAGGAACAGCGAGGCGATGGAGGCGTTCGACACCGCGGCATAGAGGATCAGCGGGATCGACGGCGGGATCAGCCCGGCGATCACCGACGAGGAAGCGGTCGCCGCCGCGCCGAACGCCGCCGGATAGCCCTCGCGCTTCTGCCAGGGGATCAGCATGGAGCCCAGCGCCGACGCCTCGGCCACCGCTGAGCCGGACACGCCGCCGAAGATGGTGGAGCCGACGACGGTGACCTGCGCCAGCCCGCCGGGATAGCGCCCGACCAGGGCGGCAGCGAAGCGCACCAGCTTCTGGCCCAGCGTGCCGCTCATCATCAGCGCGCCGGACAGGATGAAGAAGGGAATGGCCAGCAGCGGAAAGCTCTGGGTCGGCTGGAACAGCTTGATGACGGAGATGACGGTGGGGACGGAGCCCAGCGTCATCACGGCGGCACCGGAACTGATGACCAGCGCATAGCCCACGGGAAAGGAGAGAAACAGGAGGACGCCGAAGACGGCGATCATCATGGCGGTCATATCTCTTCCTCCGACACATGGGCGCGGACCGACCGCGGATCTTCGGCGATCAGAAGGCGCAGGAAGGTGGTGACGGCAGTCAGCCCCACCCCGACGAACCCGACGATCAGCGACAGATAGGCCCAGCGGGCGCTGACCCCCGTCACCGGATAAATCTCGCTGCCCGTGATCTCGATGACGGCAAGGCCGATGTAGGCGAGGTAGAAAAATGTCGCCGCCACCACCACCTGCATCGCCAGCAGCAGCGACCGGGCGGCAGTGCGCGGAAGCATGTCCAGCAGCAGGGTGACCGAGATATGCGCGCCCTTCTGCGCCGCCAGCACCACCCCGCCCATCACCAGCCAGGGGAACAGCAGGTTCGGCAGCTCCGACGGCCAGCCCATGCCCTGGGTGGTGAAATAGCGGACGACGACCTCGGCCCCCAGCGACAGGAACAGCACGACCAGCGACAGGATCGATGCGGCGGCGGAGGCGACGGAAATCGCGCCGTCGGCCGCCTGGAGAAGGGTGGCGGGAAGTCCCGCCACCACATGCTCCCTCTCGTGGGACACCGTCATCACTGCGCCGCTCCCGCCGCGGCTTCCTTGCGGACCAGGGCGACCAGTTCAGGGAACTGCTTCTCCCACTTGTCGTAGACGGACTTGGTCTTGGCGACGAAGGGGGCCGGGTCGACCGTGTTGAACTTCACGCCGGCAGCTTCCATCTTCGTCCGCAGCTCCTGATCGGCCTTGGCGGACATCTCGCGGTTCAGCTTGCCGGCCTCCGCCGCCGCATCCATCACCGCTTTCTGGTCGGCCTTGGACAGGGTGTCGAACACCATCTTGCTGGCCAGCAGCGGCGTCGCCTCATACTTGTGGCCGGTCAGCGAGATGAATTTCTGCACCTCGAAGAGCTTGGAGGAGTGGATGTTCATCAGCGGATTCTCCTGTCCGTCCACCACGCCCTGCTGGAGCGCGATGTAGAGTTCGGAGAAGGCCAGCGGCGTCGGGTTGGCGCCCAGCGCCTTGAAGATGTCCACCGTCATCGGGTCAGGTGGGGTACGGACCTTCACGCCGGCCAGATCCTCCGGCTTGGTGATCGGGCGGACGTTGTTGGAGACATGGCGGATGCCGTTGTCCCACATCGCCAGCAGCACCAGACCCTTGGTCTTCGACGCATCGTCCAGCTTCTTCGCCACCGGGCCGTCCAGCACCTTCCAGGCCTGCGGCAGCGACTGGAACAGGAAGGGCAGGCCCAGCACCGCATAGTCCGGCACGACGCCCGAGGTGGTGCCCTGCGAGTTGGCGCTGAAGGCCAGTGTGCCCAGGCGCATGCTGGTCAGCGCCTCCACATCGTCGCCATACTGGGCGCTGCCGCCGACCTCGACCTTCACCCGCCCGTCGGTCTTCTGGGCGACGAGTTCCGCGAACTTCAGCGACGCCTCCGCCTTCGGGTTGCCGGGGGCCGCGTTGTGGGCCAAGCGCAGGACCTGCTGGGCCCAGGCGGCCGGCGACGCGACCAGGGCGGTGCCCACCACCAGCGACAAGAGCAGCTTCTTCATCGGATTCCTCTCCCTATGGGCGTTTGTTGGTTGAGCGGGTGTGATCGGGTCGGACGAACGGCCGTCTTAGAGCCAGCCCTTGATGCTGGCCACCATGGCGTCGGTGGAGATGCCGTAGAGGTCGTGCAGGGTCGGCAGGGCGCCGGCCTTCAGGAACTCGTCGGGCAGGCCGATCTGGCGGAAAACGGGGGCGACGCCGGCGCGCAGCAGGGTGCCGGCCACCGCCTCGCCCAGCCCGCCGATGACGGTGTGGTTCTCCGCCACCACCACCATGCGGCCGGTGCGCGCGGCTTCGCGCAGGATGGTCTCGGTGTCGAGCGGCTTGATGGTGGGGACGTGCAGCACGGCGACGCCGACCTTGTCGGCCTCCAGCCGCTGCGCCACCTCCAGTGCCCGCATCGTCATGATGCCGGACGAGATGACCAGCACCTCCGGGCCGTCGCGCAGCAGCTTGGCCTTGCCGAGTTCGAACTTGTAGTCGTACTCGTCCAGCACCAGCGGGACGTTGCCGCGCAGCAGCCGCATGTAGACCGGGCCGTTATGCGCGGCCATGGCGGGCACCACCTGCTCGATCTCGTGGGCGTCGCAGGGATCGAGCACCACCATGTTCGGCATGGCGCGCATCAGCGCCAGATCCTCGGCCGCCTGATGGCTGGGGCCGTAGCCGGAGGTCAGGCCCGGCAGGGCGCAGGCGATCTTGACGTTGCGGTTCTCCTCCGCGATCGTCTGGTGGACGAAATCGTAGGCCCGGCGCGAGGCGAAGACGGCGTAGGTGGTGACGAAGGGCATCATGCCCTCATGCGCCATGCCGGACGCCGCCCCCATCAGCAGCTGCTCGGCCATGCCCATCTGATAGAAGCGGTCGGGATAGGCCTGGGCGAAGATGTGCAGGTCGGTGTATTTGGCGAGGTCGGCGGTCATGCCGACGATCTCTGGCCGCTGCTTCGCCAGTTCGACCAGCGCATGGCCGAACGGGGCCGGCTTGGTCCGCTGCCCTTCCGCCGCGATCGAGGCGATCATGGCGGAGGTCTTCAGGCGCGGCTTCGCAGTGGTGTTTGCAGCGGTGCTCATGCGGTCCTCCCGGCGTCGAGCGCATCGAGCGCCAGCTGCCATTCGTGCGCGTCGACGCGGATGAAGTGGTTCTTTTCGCGGGCTTCGAGGAAGGGCACGCCCTTGCCCATCTTGGTGTCGCAGACGATCATCCGCGGCTTGGCCTCGGGGTGCGACTTGGCGGCGTCGAAGGCGGCGACCACCGCGTCCATGTCGTTGCCGTCCACCCGCTGAACGAACCAACCGAAGGCTTCCAGCTTGTCCACCAGCGGCTCGAACGCCATCACCTGGGTGGACGGGCCGTCGGCCTGCTGGTTGTTGACGTCGACGATGGCGATCAGGTTGTCGAGCTTGTAATGGGCGGCCGACATGATGGCTTCCCACACCGACCCCTCGTCCAGCTCACCGTCGGAGAACAGGGTGTAGACGCGGCTCGCCGAGTTCTTGCGCTTCAGCCCCAGCCCGATGCCGACCGCGATGCCGAGGCCGAGGCCGAGCGAGCCGCCCGACATCTCCATGCCCGGCGTGTAGCTGGCCATGCCCGACATCGGCAGGCGGCTGTCGTCGCTGCCGTAGGTCTCCAGCTCCTCCGCCGGGATGATGCCGGCCTCGATCAATGCGGCGTACAGCGCGATGGCGTAATGGCCGTTGGACAGCAGGAAGCGGTCGCGCTCCTCCCAATGCGGGTCCTCGGGCCGGTATTTCATGGCGTGGAAGTAGGAGACCGCCAGAACGTCGGCGATGTCGAGCGCCTGACCGATATAGCCCTGCCCCTGCACCTCGCCCATCAGCAGGGCGTTGCGGCGGATGCGGTAGGCGCGTTCGGCCAGCGGCACATTGTGCCCCAGCGGGGTGGTGTCGAGTGCGGTGTCCACGGGAGGTGTCTCCAGCATTTCGGGATCAGTGGATCAGCATGCCGCCGTTGACGTCGAGCGTGGCGCCGGTGATGTAGGAGGACAGCTCCGACGCCAGGAACAGGCAGGAGCGGGCCACATCCTCGGCGTCGCCCAGACGGTTCAGCGGGATGCCCTTCAGGATTTCCGCCCGCAGCTCGTCGGTCAGCTTGCCGCCGGTGATGTCGGTCTGGATCAGGCCGGGCGTCACCGAGTTGACGCGGACATTGTCCGGCCCCAGTTCGCGCGCCATCGCCTTGGCGAGGCCCAGCACGCCGGCCTTGGCCGCGCTGTAGTGCGGGCCGCCGAAGATGCCGCCGCCGCGCTGCGCCGAGACGGACGAGATGCAGACGATGGAGCCGGACTTGCGCTCCCGCATGTGGGGGACGACACCTTGGCTCATGTACAGCGTGCCGCGCAGGCTGACGTCGGTCACCGCCTCGTAGTTCTTCGGGCCGATGTCCATGAACTTCAGCGGCTGGGTGATGCCGGCATTGTTGACCAGCACGTCGATGCGGCCGAACTCCTCGACCACGCGGTTCGCGGCGGCAAAGCAGGCGTCGCGGTCGGTCACGTCGCAGGCGTAGCCGCGATGCGCCTCGCCCAGTTCGGCGGCGGCTTCGGCCGCCTGGGCGCCGTCGAGGTCCAGGATGATCGCGCGCCCGCCATGCAGCGCGAAGAGCCTTGCGGTCGCCCGGCCGATGCCGCGACGCGACGCGGCACCGGTGATCACGCAGACCTTGTTGGACAGCAGCATGCTCGCTCCCTTTGTCGAAGCAGGCTCCGCCGTGGCGGCCAAAGGCATGCCGCGGGCGGAGCGACGGTTTCGCTCGGTTGTGGTGATTTCGCTGCGGCCGACGATGATTCGTTCAGCCGATGATTGAGGTGATCCTATGGTCTTGAGATGAATTCGACAAACGAATAAGATTGCTCATTGATGAGCGGAATTCATGTGAATGGCGCGATGCGGAAACGGGTCTCGATCAAGGCTTTGCAGGCGTTCGAGGCCGCTGCGCGGCTGGGTTCCTTCGCGACTGCGGCGGAGGATCTCGGGCTGACGCCGTCGGCGATCAGCCATCAGGTGAAAATCTTGGAGGAACAGCTTGGCTTGCCGCTGTTCCATCGTGTTCACCGCTCGGTCGCCCTGACCGATGCCGGGCGCAGCTTCGCCACCGAGATCATCGGCGCCTTCGCCCGGATGGAGACCGCCGTCCGCAACGTCACCACGTCCGGCAGCGGCACCGAGATCCTCACCGTCCGCTCGATGCCCAGCTTCGCCACCCAATGGCTGATGCCGCGGCTGAACCGGGTGAAGGCGCTGCACCCCGCCATCGACATCCGGCTGCAGGCCTCGGTCTCGCCCATCGACCTGACGACGGGGGCGGTCGACGTCGACATCCGCTACAACCCCGGCCCACCGCCGGCCGGCTGCATGCTGGAGCAGTTCCCGGAGGACGTCATCGTGCCGATGTGCTCGCCGGCGCTGGCGAACGGGCTGGTCCCGATCCGGGAGCCGAAGGATCTCAGCCGCCATATCCTGATCCATTCGGAGGTCAACATCGTCGGCTGGCGCGACTGGGCGCGCCGTCATCGCGGCGTGCAGCTGGACATGGACCGCGGCCTGCGTTTCGACCGCTCCTTCATGGCGATCAACGCGGCGGTGAACGGCATGGGGGTGTGCCTGGACAGCCTGCTGCTCGCCCGGCAGGAGCTTCAGTCCGGCCAGTTGGTCGTCCCCTTCCCCACCCGCGGCCTGCGGGCGCAGGGGCATGGCTTCGTGACGCTGAAATCGACCGCCGAGCTGCCGAAGATCCGGCTGTTCCGCCAATGGCTGTTCGGCGAACTGGATGCCTGCCGCCGGTGGGAGGACCAGTATCTCGCCTCGCTCGGAACGCCCGCCGCGGGGGACTGACACCGGGCGCAGGCGCCGGTCAGCCGTACAGCTTCGGCTCGATCATGCCGGTGGCGGGGTTGAGGCCGAGGACGGGGTGCCGCCGCGCAGCGCGACGTAGATGGCGGGGATGACCAGCACGGTCAGCAGGGTGGAGCTGGCAAGCCCGAACAGCATGGAGATCGCCAGCCCCTGGAAGATCGGATCGGTCAGGATGAAGGCCGCCCCGATCATCGCGGCAAGGGCCGTCAGCAGGATCGGCTTGAAACGGATCGCCCCGGCCTCCAGCACGATGTCGCGGATCGGACGGCCGCCCTCCTGCACATGGTCCTCCCGCAGATGCCGGATGAAATCGACCAGCAGGATGGAGTTGCGGACGATGATCCCGGCCAGCGCGATGAAGCCGATCATCGAGGTGGCGGTGAAGGGTGCGGCGAACAGCCAGTGGCCGATCAGGATGCCGATCAGCGTCAGCGGCACCGGCACCAGGATGACCAGCGGCAGCTTGAAGCTGCCGAACTGGGCCACCACCAGCAGATAGATGCCGAGGATGGCGACGGCGAAGGCCGCCCCCATGTCGCGGAAGGTGACATAGGTGATCTCCCATTCGCCGTCCCACAGGATGCTGGGCCGGGTTTCGTCCGCCGGCTGGCCGTGCAGCCTGACCTCCGGCGGGCGGTCCAGCCCGATGGCGCGCCGGTCGATCTCCGACAAACGGTCCTGCACCGCCAGCATGCCGTAGATCGGCGCCTCGAAGCTGCCGGCCAGCTCCGCCTGCACCATCTCCGCAAAGCGCCCGTCGCGGCGGAAGACGGTGAAGGAGGCGGGCTCCCTGGTCATGGTGACGAGGTTGCCCAGCTCCACCGACCCGCGCCGGCCGGGCACCGGCGTGGCCAGCACGCGCTCCGACAGGAACAGGTCCGATTTCGGCAGACGGACGGAGATCTCCATCGGCAGCCGGCCGGCGCCGCGATGGGAATAGCCGACCGGCACCCCGCCGATCAGCGCCTGGAGCGTGTCGTAGACCGCCTGCTCCTCCACGCCGAAGAATTCCAGATTGCCATGGTCGAGCGCGAAGCGCAGGCGCTCCCCCGGCTGGCGGACGGTGCCGTCGATGTCAACGACGAAGTCCACCCGCCGGAACGCCTCCCGCACCAGACGCGCGGTCTCGCGGCGGGTCTCGGCATCCGGGCCGTAGACCTCGGCCAGCAGCGTGGACAGCACGGGCGGCCCCGGCGGAACCTCCACCACCTTCACCACGGTGCCTGCGGGGAAGGGCACGGCGGCAAGGCGCCGGCGCAGGTCGATCGCCACATTGTGGCTGGCGCGCGCACGCTCCGCCCGGGGTGCCAGAGTGACCTGCAGATCGCCCTGGGCCGGCTGGCGGCGCAGGTAGGAATGGCGCACCAGACCGTTGAAGTTGAAGGGAGACGCCGTGCCGGCATAGGCCTGGATGCCGGTCAGCTCGGGCAGGCCGGCGATGCGGTCGGCGGCGGCGAACAGCGCGCGCTCCGTATCCTCCAGCGAGGCGCCCTCCGGCAGGTCGATGACCACCTGAAGCTCCGACTTGTTGTCGAAGGGCAGCAGCTTGACCGTCACGTCCTTGCTGTAGAACAGGACGAGCGAGGCCAGCGTGGCGACGCCCACCGCCAGCAGGAAGACCCAGGCCGACCGCCGGCTGCGCACCACCGGCCGCGCCGCCGCCAGATAGAGCCGGCCGAGACGCCCGCCATGGCCCTCAACGCTGCCATGATCGCCATGCGCGGGCGGCATCTCGCCGCGGCGCAGCTTCACCATCAGCCAGGGCGTCAGCACCATGGCGACGAAGAAGCTGAAGAGCATGGCGGCGGAGGCGTTGGCCGGGATAGGGCTCATGTACGGCCCCATCAGGCCGGAGACGAACATCATCGGCAGCAGGGCGGCGACCACCGTCAGGGTGGCGACGATGGTGGGGTTGCCGACCTCCGCCACCGCCTCGATGGCGGACTGGATGCGCGAGCGGCCGTCGCGCATCGACCAGTGGCGGTCGATGTTCTCGACCACCACGATGGCGTCGTCCACCAGGATGCCGATGGAGAAGATCAGCGCGAACAGGCTGACGCGGTTGATGGTGTAGCCCATCGCCCAGGACGCGAACATGGTCAGCAGGATCGTGGTGGGGATGACGACGAAAACCACCGCCCCCTCGCGCCAGCCGATGGCCGCAGCCACCAGCAGCACGATGGACAGGGTGGCGAGCGCCAGATGGAACAGCAGCTCGTCCACCTTCTCGTCCGCCGTCTCGCCATAGTTCCGGGTGACGGCGACCTCCAAGTCCTTCGGCAGCCCGGCGGCGCGCAGGGCGTGCAGGCGGTCCAGCACATGGTCGGCGATGACCACGGCGTTGGCCCCCGCCCGCTTGGCAACGGCGATAGTCACCGCCGGCACGCGGGTCAGCCCGCCCTTGCCGTCCGGCGCCATGTGCCAGGCCCGCGCCTCTTCCGGCCGGGCGCCGACGATCACGTCGGCGACGTCCTTCACATAGACCGGGCGCCCGTCGCGCGTGGTCAGCAGCAGCAGGCCGATGTCGGGAATGCCCTGCAGGGTCTGGCCGGCCACCGCCGGCAGGCTGCCGCCGCGCGAGCGCAGCTGCCCGACCTGGAAGGAGCGGTTGGCGTTCTTCACCTTCTCGACCAGCTGATTCAGCGTGACGCCGGCCAGCGCCAGACGTTCCGGATCGGGCTCCACCCGGATCTGGTCAGGCCGGCCGCCGACGATGTAGGTCAGGCCGACATCGTCGGTCTTCACCAGCTCGGCCAGCATGCGGTCGGCCGCCGTCCACAGCGCGTTGTCGTCCCAGCGGGCCGCCGCTTGCGAGCGGGGAAAGAGCGTCAGCGTCAGGATCGCCACGTCGTCGATGCCGCGGCCGACGACCAGCGGTTCCGGAATGCCGAGCGGCATGCGGTCGTAATTGGCGCGCAGCTTCTCATGCACGCGCAGGATGGCGTTGTCGGAGGGCGTGCCGACGACGAAACGCGCCGTCACCACGGCGCCGTCATCCACCGTCTGGCTATAGACATGCTCGACGCCGTCGATCGCCTTGACGATCTCCTCCAGCGGCTTGGTCACCAGCTCCACCGCGTCGTCGGCGCGCAACCCGTCGGCGCGGACATGGACATCGACCATCGGCACGCTGATCTGCGGCTCCTCCTCGCGCGGGAGGGACAGCAGGGCGACCGTCCCGACCACCAGCGAGGCCAGGAGCAGCAGAGGGGTCAGCGGCGAGCGGATGAAGGTCCGCGTCAGCCAGCCGGACAAGCCCAGCCTCATCGTGCCGCCCCCGCCTTGACGATCACGTCGCCGGGGCGCAGGCCGGACAGGATCTCCACGGCGCCGGAACCAGTGTCGGAGCCGTCACCCGGCACCGGCCGCCCGGCCTGCACCGGGATCTCCGCCCCGTCGGCGAGGCGCACCACGTCCAGGCCCAGCCGCCGTCCCAGATAGTCCGGTGGGATCAGGATCGCCTCGCGGCTGCCGGTGGCGACCAGAACCCGCACCCGCTCGCCCACGAAATAGTCGCCGAGGCCGGGGACTTCGGCATCCGCCACCACCTGCCCGTCCTCCAGTTCCGGATAGACCCGGCGCACCGTTCCGCGGGCGGGGCCGGCCGCCAGACCAGGGTTGGCTTCCGGAGCGAGGCCGCGGGCGCCGACCAGCACCGGGTCGCCCTGCTTCATGAAGCGGGCATGCCGTTCGGGCAGGCGCAGGCGCAGCACGTAGCTTTCCGTGGCGATGGTCGCCACCGCCTCCCCCGGCAGCACCACGACGCCGTCGACCAGCGGCACCTGCAGCACCCGGCCGGCCGCAGGGGCCAGCACGCTCCCTTCGCGAAGCTGCTGTTCGACCACGGCGCGGTCGGCCTTCATGGCCGCCATCTGGGCGCGCACCACGTCGAGCGCGGTCGTCGCGTCGTCGAGCTTCTGCTGGCTGCCGATCCCGGTGGCGCGCAACTGGCGGGCGCGGTCCAGCTCGATCTCCGCCTGACGCTGCTGCGCCTGAAGCGACTGCAGGCGGGCGTCCAGCGCCGCGATCTGCAAGGGCAGCTTGGGGTCGCTGACGGTGGCGATCACCTGCCCCACCTCGACCCGGTCGCCTTCGCGCACCGTCAGGCCGGACAGCGTGCCGCCGATCCGCGCCCGCGCCTTGGCCTGACGGACGCTGTCCACCGTGGCGAACACGGCCTTCAGGTCCTGGACAGGCCGGCTTTCGACGGTCAACACGCCCTCCTCCGCCGAAAGCGGGGCGGCAAGGCAACACAGCAGGGCGGCTAGAATGGAAAGCGCCGGGAAGGCGGCGATGCGGGTGCTCATGATGGGAAGCCCTGGCCTATGGCTCTCGGTTTGACGCTTGACCATTTAATAAGATAAATCTAATTTAGCGTCAACGAATGCATTGGCGGTCGCCGGACGGACGGCGCCCCCTTCACCGGAGTGGACACATGAACATCGACCGCATCGTCATGGCCTTCGCCGGGACCGTCATCCTGGCCGGCCTCGCCCTGTCGCAGCTTCACAGCATGGCGTGGCTGTGGCTGCCCGCCTTCGTCGGCGCGAACATGCTGCAGGCCGCCTTCACCGGCTTCTGCCCGCTGGCCATCGTCCTGAAGAAGGCCGGCGCCCGCCCCGGCTGCGCCTTCAACTGATCTCCGCAATCGTCAAAGGACAAAGATCATGCACAAGAACTGGCCCGACATGACGGTCGAGCTGTCCGGCGCCATCCGCGAGCTGCGCGGCGGCGCGCCGGAGGTGATGAAGGCGTTTTCCGGCATCGCCCAGGCGGCGCTGAAGGCGAACGCGCTCGACACCAAGACGAAGGAGCTGATCGCGCTGGCCATCGCCGTCGCCATCCGCTGCGACGGCTGCGTCGCCTTCCACGCCGAAGCGGCGGTGAAGCAGGGCGCCACCCGCGAGGAGGTGATGGAGACCATGGGCATGGCCGTCTACATGGGCGCCGGCCCCTCCGTCATGTATGCGGCGCAAGCGCTGGAAGCCTATGACCAGTTCACGGAAAAGGCCAAGGTCACGGCCTGACAGCGGCAGGCAGGTGTCGCAATCAGCCGCCGATATAGTGCGGCATCAGCTTCGCCTGATCGCCGACCCAGACGCTGCAGCGGCTGTCCTGGTTGCGGAAGAAATAGACCTTGCCGGGCTGGCGCCGGTTCTGCGGATCGACCAGATTGGCGCCGCCGGAAAAGGCGACGCCATACCGGTAATCCGGCGTCGCCGCCCAATAAAGGCCGTCGATCTCCTGCAGGAAGGCGCCGCGCCGGCACAGGTGCGACAGGGTGCGGTCGAGGGTGGCAAGCCCCTTCAGTCCTTGCGGCAGGCCGTAGACGCGGCGGCTCTCGGTGCGGCGCGGGCGCGGCTCGTGGCCCGGCGGCGGGGGCTCGTAGGCGCGGAAGGGCGGGCGCAGGTGGCCGGGATCGGTGCGGTCGGTGGGCAGCACCTCCTGCGCTCCGGCGGACAGCGGAAGCAGGAGGGTGGCCAGCAGCAGGACGGTGACAGGGCGGCGGGTCATCGCACCGACGGGTTGTTGGCGACGAAGGCGAAATAGGGCAGACGGCGCACCGCGTCCGCCACCATCAGATAGGCGACCGCGAAGGCGATCAGCGAGCTGAGGAAATAGCCGTATCCGTACCACGGGAAGCCCATCCGGCTGAACAGCAGGGTGAAGCCGGCATTGGCGGCCAGATAGACCAGCTGCGCCGTCAGGTTCCGCGCCCGCAGGTCGAAATAGGCCAGGATCACCGTGCAGAACAGGAACAGCACCTGGAAGAAGGCGCCCAGCACGCCGAAGCGGAACATGCCGATCTGCTGGTACTGCAGGCCGATGGCGCCGACGATGGCGGGAGCCAGGAAGATGCAGACGGCGCAGACCGCGCCTTGCAGGATCACCAGATTGCGGCTGCTGTCCAGCAGGGCGGCGATGATGGCGCGATGGTTGCGGGCGATCTGGTCGAAGGTCGCGTGCTTCTGGATGTCGCGGTAGAAGCCCTGGTAATGCTCGAAGAAGCGGGTCTCGATGTTCACCGTGAACAGGGTCAGCGCCGGCAGCGTCGTCAGATAGGCGACGAACATGGCGCCGTCATAGGCGCTGTAGATCGCCATGGCGCCGGAGACGATCTCGCGTTCCGGCACGAACCACATGATCCATTTGTCGGCCCACACGGCGGCGTTGGCGGTCAGCCCGATCAATGCCAGGTCCCAATAGCGCCGGAAGTAGGACAGGAAGTCGAACAGCCGGCCGACGGGATAGGGATATTCGGCAAGCACGCGCGCGATCAGCCCGAACTGGATCGCCGCCAGCCCGGCGGAAAAGCCCCAGACCATGCCGGCGGCGCCATAGCGGTCGCCCAGCAGCAGCGTGGCGGCCATGCCCACCGCCATGCCGACGCCGAAGGCGACGGTGACGGCCAGATAGTCCTTCAGCGCCGACAGGAAGATCGACACCACCCAGATGCCGCAGACCAGGAAGAAGTTCGCCAGCCCGCCCAGCATCACCGGCAGCGGCAGCCCGCTGAACAGCGGATAGAAGGGGCCGGCGGTCAGCGCGGCGATGGCGTAGGCAAGCCCCAGCGTCGCCAGCAGCATGCCGGGTGCGGCCTCCACCTCCTTGGCATAGATGGCGTCGGCAAGATAGCGGGTGGCGACCATCACCAGCGGCCCGGTGAAGACCACCGAGAAGCAGAAATTGTAGATCACCACCACGCGGAACAGCGTCAGCTGCTCCACCCCCACCAGATCGCGGCCGATCAGGGTGATGCCGGCCAGCGCCAGGATGGTGAACATCCACGGGCCCGACGTGATGAAGGCGGAATGGGCATAGCCCTGCAGCACGCCCAGCAGGTCGTCGCGCCGGGCCAGCCGGCGGAGCGCGAAGCCGATGCCGGCCATCTCAGGCCGCCCCGCTCAGCTGGAAATCGGGCTGCTCAAGCGTCGGCCGGGTCGGCATGGCGATGTGCTCGTCATAGATGGCGCGGTAGATGCGGTCGATGGCGACCTTGTCGTAGGACTGGGCGACGCGGCGGGCGATGGCCTGGGCGCAGCGCTCGCGCCATGGGCGGTCGAGCAGCAGCGCCCGCAGCTCCCGTGCGGTGTCGAGCGGGCTTGCCAGCGGCGTCACCGCCCCGCCCGGCCCCAGCGGCGGATCTTCGTCCGGGCGGCCCAGCAGCAATTCGGAACAGGATCCCACGTCGGTCGCCACCGTCGGCACGCCGGACGCCCCGGCCTCCAGGATCACCAGCGGCTGCGCCTCGCTGACGCTGGTCAGCGCGATGGCGTCGACCTTGCCCAGCCAGTCGGTCAGCTTGACCCGGCCGGCGAAGATCACCGTCCGCTCCAGCCCCAGATGCGCCACGATGGTGCGGCATTCCTCGACATAGCCGGGATCCTCCTCCAGCGGGCCGAGGATCATCGCCTTCAGGTCGGGGATGTCCTCGCGCAGGATGGCGGCCGCGCGGATGTAGGTCTTCACGTCCTTGATCGGCACGACGCGGCCGATCAGCGCGATGGTCGGCGGGCGCGGCTCCGGATCGCGCCGGACCTGGGAATAGCCGGCATAGTCGATGCCGTTGGGCACGATCGTCAGCTTGGCCGGATCGGCGCCCTGCCGGCGCTGGAACTCCTGGTTTCCGCCGTACAAGGTGATGATGCGGTCGCAGGCGTCGTAACAGGCCTTGGAGTAGCTGGCAAAGGTGTCCAACCACAAATCCCGCAGGTCGCGCTTCTTCCGGTCGAGCACCAGGGAGGTGTCGCCCCCTTCGAACAGCCATTCGGCCATCAGGATCTCGATGCGCCGCTCGTTGGTGTAGATGCCGTGTTCGGTCAGCAGCGCCGGCCGTCCGGTCTCCAGCCGCGCCCGCGCGGCGAACAGCCCGGCATAGCCGGTGGAGATCGCATGGTAGACGGAGGCCTGCGGCATCGGCACCAGCAGCGTGGCGAACAGCCCGCTCATCAGCGCGCGGCTGCCCCAGAAATATTCGAGGAAGGAGGCGTCCGGCAGGGCGGCCCTGCACATGCGCACCACCATCTGGAAGGCGTCCTCGGAGTTCAGCAGCGCCCGCTTGCCGACCCGGCCGCGCCGCGGCGCCAGCAGCCGCAACACCTCGGCCACCTCCGCCAGCCCGCCGCCCTGCTGCAGCCGGCCGAGCGGCTTTTCCAGCGCCGCCACCAGCCGCGCGGTTCCTGGCTGCCAGCGCCAGCCGGCGGGCGGGTCCTGGAGATAGACATGGGTCAGGCCGGTGACGTTGGGCGGCAGCTCGTAGGCCAGCCGGCGCGCACCGCGGTCGGCGACCAGGGCCACCACATGGAAGGTCAGGTCGGCATGGGAGCGGATCAGGTCATGGGTCCAGGTCGACACGCCGCCCGCGACATAGGGATAGGATCCCTCCATCAGCAGGCAGACGTCGGCCTTGGGGGCATGAGGCGCCTCGGGCAGGGAACGGCTGGTCATGCGGCCAGCTCCTTCGCGGCGGTCGCCGGCGGGCCGGATGGCGGGTCGTCGCGCCAAAGGGCGAAGACGTCGCGCAGCGTGTCGGGAAGCGCGGCCTCGTCTCCCAGCAGGTCGGGTCGGCGGCCGGGCAGCGCGCGCAGCTCGGCAAAGCGGCCCAGCCGGAACAGGCTCTCGGCGTACCAGTACAGGATGCGGCGGTCGGGCGTGCGGTCGACCAGCGGCTCCAGCCGCGCCGCCGCCTCCGCCGCCAGTCCGCAGCGCAGCAGCAGCCGACCGAGGTCGAGGCGGATGCCATCGTCATCGGGGGTCAGTTCCAGGCTGCGGCGATAGCCCTCCAGCGCCTTCTCCCGGATCTCCGCCTCGCGGTTGGCGTCCAGCAGGCCGCAGAAGGCGTAGTCGTCGAGATGGCGGGCGAGCGCCGCCTGCGCGTCCGCATCCTCCGTCCGGTCCCGCGCCGCATGGTCCAGCGCCAGCCAGCGCTCGTTGAACTCATGCTCCACCCGGGCGGTGGCGGTGGCGGCCTGGACGCGGACGGACGGGTCGGCGTCGGCGAGGCCGGCCTTCAGCGCGGGCGTGAAGGCGGGGCGGAAATGGCGGGCGACGAGCGCGATCACCGCCTGCTTCTGCTGCGGCGAGCCGATCCACATCACGTCGGTGAAGGAGTCGCCGGCGGCGAGGTGGGCGTTCTCCCGCCCGGTCACGATCAGCTCGTACAGCTCGCGCGCCGGGCCGATCTCGCTGTCGGGGAAGAGGGAGAGATACCAGTCCTGGAAACCGGTGGCATAGCGGCTGAACAGCGCCAGCAGGGCCGCCGTCGCCACGGTGCAGGCGGCGCCGACCGGCCCGAGCGGCACCATGGTGACCAGCAGAAGCCCGGCAAGCCGCAGGTCGCGCCCGCGCCGCGCCAGCCCGCGCACCCACAGCCCGACCAGGGCGCAGAGCGCCAGATGCAGAACCGCGCCGGACGGCAAGGCGAAGGGATGGCCCGACAAGGCGAATGCCACGGCGGCGGCGTCGAGCAGCCCGGCGGCCGGCGCCACCAGCAGCAGCTCGCCCACGCCGGCGGACGGGCGGTCGCCGGCAAGCAGATCGGAAGCGGCGGGGGACGGGGCGCTCATCGCACCGCCTGCCCGTCCGGCTGGCTCTCCACCCGGCCATCCGCGGGCGCTTCGATCCGCCGGGTGGTGAAGCCGATGGTGATGCCGGCCAGCGCCTCGGGCAGCGCCTGACGGACCGCGCGTTCAAGCTTCGCCTCCACCAGTCGGGCGCCGTCCAGCGGCGTGCCGGCCAGCACGACGCCGAAGGAGGTCCCCTGCTGGCCGAAATCGCAGGCGAGGTCGGTGTCGCGCAGGCTGCCGCGCACCGCCTCGCCGATGGCGGCGGCAAGCTCCGCCCGCTGGCCGGCGGACAGGCGGCCGATGCCGGTCGGGCGGATGGTGATGGCCGTGGTCTCGAACCCCATGCGGCGGCCGAGCAGGGCCAGGAACTCGCCCTGCCGGCCGATATAGCTGGAGGAATAGAGCGCGTCGTCGGTGAACACCCGCTGTTCATTGGCGGTGCGGTACTGGCGCGCCTTGGCCAGCGCGGTGCCGATCCATTCGCACAGGATGCGGAAATTCTCGACCGTGTTGACGCTGAGGTCGGTGAAGCCCAGGCTTTCGATCTTCACCATGCCGACCACCTCGCCGGTGTCGCTGCTGACCAGCGGGCCGGCAAGGACGCCTTCGCCGGCCAGGATGCGCTCGTCCTCCGCCCGATTGACGCAGACCTGCCGCTGGCGGGCGATCACCTGCTGGAACAGGGCGGTGCCGCTGTCGAACCAGCGGGCATAGGTGTCGTGGTCGTCGTCCCAGCCCTCGTTCGTCACCGATTCCAGCACGTCGTTGTTCAAGAGGAACAGCGAGAACTTCTCCGGCTTCATGACGGTGCGGACGAGGTCGGCGACGCCCAGCATCACCTCGCCCTCGTCCAGCCGGTCGATGGACTTGGCGGCCTGATAGAGGGTGAAGACGGTGCGCAGCTGGCCGGCGACGCGGGTCTCAAGGCTCTCCTTCACCGATTTCAGGGCGCGGTAGGAGCGGGCGATGGCTTCCGCCTCCTGCCGGGCGGCGTTGAGGCCGGCGCGCAGCTCCTCCCGCTCGCGCAGCTGGCGCATGCGCAGCTCGCCGAACAGCACGGCGGCGACCAGCCACAGGATCGGTTCGCGCGTCAGGGTGAAGAGATGGTCGTACAGGTCCTGGGTGATGCCGGCGTCCGGCACATTGCCCAGCCGCAGCGCCACCGACGCGGCCAGCGCCGCGAGCACGCCCTCGTTGGTGCCGTACTGGATCGCCAGCAGCAGGACCGGGATCCAGAAGGGATGCGGCTGCACCCCCTCGAACCGCAGCCCGGAGCCGAACCAGAGATCCAGCCCGAGCGCAACGCCGAAGAACAGCACAAGCTCCAGCAGCGCCACCGAGCGCAGGCCGAACCAGCGGCGGCGGGGGGCGCCGTCGGCGGGGATCGGGGCGGCCACAGTGACGGCGGGGGCTGGCTGCTCATCGTCGGACCGGATCTCAGGGTGTCGCGGCGACCACCGGCCGCAGGCTGTCGATCATGCGCGTCACCACGCGCTGGGCGACGTTGTTGACGCTGTCGCGGCTGAAATAGCCGCGTCCGGCCTCCGACTGGCTGGAGGTCCACAGGACGGCACCGTCAGAGACGCGGACCAGCCGGGCGTTCAGCCCGACCACCGGCTCTTCCCGCAGGCCGTGCTGGTAGCCGTATTCCGACACGCTGCCGGCCAGAACCGCGTCCACCGCCAGCGCCCGGCCGGCGGCCTGCGCGTCGAGCGGGGCGTCGGCCGCGGCCTCCGTCGCGGCGGCGGGGCCGGCATCGGCCGGCTTCAGCGCCGACAGGCGGCTGCGGACCCGGCCGGCCTCCACGGTGCGGACACCGCCGACGCCGTACAGTTCGGTGGAGACGAGGTCGGCGGCGATCTGGCCGGCATTGGGGTGGTTGGTCAGGTTCTCGAACGGCAGAACGGCGACGGTGGCGCCGGCCGGCAGCGCGGCACCCGGCTGGGCGAAGTCGCGGCTGTTGATCCGCCCGACGCTGCAGCCCGCCAGCAGCAGTCCGGCCGCCAGCAGCGCGCCGAAAGCCCGCATTCCCTTGGTGTTCATCCCCATACCCTTCGACCCCATCGCGTCACGCATCCCCATTCCCGCGTTTCCCTTCTTTTAACCATGAAGACGTTGACACACCGTCAATAACGCCAGACCAGAGTGACACCTGCGCTGTTCACCGCGCTGGCCGTGCCGCGGGCGGTGGAGCGGGCGTGGGCGGCGCGAATCCCCAGTTCCAGCCCGTCCGCAGGCTCCCAACCCAGGGAAACCGCGCCCTGCGGGCCGCTGCGCCCGCGCCGGTCGTAGGCGTAGCCGAGCTGTGCCGCATAGCGGACATAATCGGTGACATAGTCCTCGACATTGATCTGGAGCGCGTGGACCTCGCGCGTCGCGGCCGGCAGCGGGACATAGGTCTGTCCGTCCGCGTTCTGCCGTTCCTCGCGATGGCCGACATATTCGGCATCCAGCACATAGGCGACGCTGGCGAGCGGCCCGGCCGCGTTCAGGACGTAGCGCAGGGAGCCCTCCACCGTGGCGCTGCGCGCCAGATCGGCGGCCCCGGCCAGTCCATAGCGGTTGTAGCCGGCGCCGAGCGACAGCGCCCAGCGCTCCGACAACCGTTCCTCATGCTGCAGGAACAGGCGGTCGCGCCGGCCGCCGCCGACAATGCCCTCCAGGAAGGCGAAGTTGGGCTCGCTCCAGGCGAAACCGGCGCGGGTCTCCGACTCCTCATCGCGCCAGCCATGGGTGTAGCCGGCGCCCAGCGTCCGCGGCGCGGCGTAGAAGGTGAAGGTGGAGCGCTGCAGCTCCGGCCAATCATGGACCAGCCCGGCCTCCAGCCGGGAGCGCGCGCCGTGGAAGGGCTCCTGCCGGCCATCGGCGCGCTGGGCGGCGTCCACATCCACCTCGCGCCGTTCAAGCGCCCAGATCAGGCTGGTGGAGCGGCCAAACTCCTGCACGCCGCTGAGCCGGGCGATGCGCTGCATGTCGGCGTTGCGCACCTGCTGCCAATCGACGTCGAGGCGGACGCGGTCGGCATTCGCGTGCAGGAGCAGCGCCTTGCCCCGGACCAGCGACGGTTCGTCGGGCGTCAGCTCCAGCGCCCCGTCATAGGCCATGATCGCTTCGCGCCAGCGGCCGAGCCGCTCCTCCGCCTGGGCCAGCAGGGCGGTGGACTGGGCATCCCGCGGGTCCTGCGCCAGCAGGTCGCGCAGCAGCACCCGCGCCGGCCGGACCTCGCCGCCCTCCATCATCGCCAGCGCGCGGAAATAGTCGATGCGGCGCTGCGCGGCACGGTCGGCCGCCATCGCCTGCGGCGTCGGGCGGGCGGCGGGGGCGCGGCTGAGCGCGACGGTGACGCCCCTGGGGTTTGCCGCGATGTCGGCCGTGACGCCGGCGGCCGGGACCAGGACGACGCTGTCGTACCCGTAAAGGATGTTGTCGATCCAGGACTCCAGCCGCTCCGGCACGCGGTCGAGCGCGACGTCGCCGAGCGGCCGGCTGAAGCGCAGCACGATCTCGCGACCCTGCCGCTCCACCTCGGTCGCGACCGGGACGGGCCAGTCCAGGCCGAAGCGGGCGGCGCGGTCCTCCCGAACCGTCTCGACCCGGGCGGACGACGGCGCCGGCTGGGCATGGATGGGGGTGGCGACGAGGAGGAGGGTGAGAAGGGCGAGAACGAGCAGTGGGAATCCCCTCTCCCCCGCTCACGCGCAAACTTCGTTTGCGCTGACGCGACAGGCGGACCTCCGGTCCGCCGAAAGCGGGGAGTGGGTTAGGGTGAGGGGGATGCGCGGGGAGGATTCTCGGGAAGTCACGCCACGCATCCCCCTCACCCTCCCCGCGCCGGTGGCGCGGGGCCCCTCCCTCTCCCCGGGGGGAGAGGGGATAGAGCGCGGGTATTGGTTACGGAAGAGCCAGGACACGGCGGGCCTCCGGCAGTCGTCCGTTCTCGATCAGCATCGATGCATAGTCCGCCTTCAGCTGCCGGTCGCCGGGACGGCGCTTGCGCAGGGCTTCGAACAGGACCACGGCGTCGTCCACCTTGCCCAGCCGGTTCAGCAGGTTCGCCTCCGTCTGCACCGCCGCATCGCCCCGGCCGCCGCGGGCGCGCAGCTGGGCCAGCGCGGTGCGGTAGAAGAGCGCTGCCGCGGCCGGGCGCTTGAGGGCGGTCAGCGCCTCGCCCAGGAAGTAATGCGCCTCGTAATCGTCGGGGCCGCGGGCGGTGTAGCGGCGCAGCAGGCGCTCGGCGTCGGCGAGGCGGTTCTCGTCATAGGCCAGCATGCCCAGCTGGCGCAGCGCGTCGGCATCCTCCGGCTTCTGCGCCAGAAGGGCCGTCCAGGCTTCCGCGGCGGCGGTGCGCTGGCCGGTCTGTTCGGCGAGGCGAGCATAGCGGCGCAGGCGGTCGGGTGCCGTTTCCTCGCGCAGGGCGGCGCGCACGGCAACCGCCAGCTCCTTGCCCTTGCCGGCCGAGGCGAGCGCTTCGATGTAGGGGGCCTTCAGCGCCGGCTGGGACGGCGGACCCGACGGCGTCGCAAGGCCGGCGGCGACACGGGCGCCGCCGCCGAGTTCGGCCAGACGGTCGTACCAGGCCGCCTGCTCCGCCGGGCCGGTCGCCGCCTTGGCCCGCGCCTCCAGCCAGTCCAGCGCCGCGGCCGGCGGGCGCGGCCCCCAGAGATAAGCGAGCTGCCTGAAATCGTCGCTCTGCGGTCCCTGCCCGGCGGCCAGCCGCTGCAAGGCCTGCGTCGCTCCCGCCTTGTCGCCGAGAGCCAACAGGGCAAAGGCCGGTTCGCGCCGCCGCTCCACCGGCAGGCGTTCGTCGCCGGCGCGGGCCAGCAGATAGCGGCGCAGGTCGGCCTTACGGCCCAGCTTCGCCAGCGTGTCGCGATAGAGGGAATCCTCCGCCTCCGCCAGCGGGGCGGCGGCGGCCTGCCGCTGCAGCAGGGCGGCAAGCTCGGGCAGCGCGTTCGCCTTGGCGGCGGCATCGGCATAGGCGGCCAGCCAATCGGCGCCCAGCCGTTCCGCCCGCACCCGCAGCAACGGCAGGGCGGCGCGATAGGCCTTGTGGTCGAGCAGCAGATAGGCGATGCCCTGCTCCTCCGCGTCGGTCAGTCCGCCCTTCGCCAGCTTGGCGGTCAGGTGGCGGGCCAACTCCTCCGACCGGCCGGCGCCGTCGAGCGCCGCGATGTAGGCAGCCTCCACCTCCGCACCGCCCTGGTCGAGCAGGGGGGCCAGCAGCGGCAGCGCCTCGGCCGGCTTCCCGGTCGCGGTCAGGGCGACGGCGACGGCCAGACGGCTGCGCGGCGAGGGATCGAGCGCGAAGGCGCGCTGTGCGGCGGCCAGAGCCAGCGGGGCGGCACGCCGGTCGGAAACGGCCCGTTCGGCGGCGCTGCCGGCGATGTCCTGCAACAGGGCGGCGGGCAGCACCGGCCGGGCGGCCAGCCAGTCGGCGACGGCAACAGGATCGCCCGCCTTGGCCGCCAGCCTCGCCCAGCCCTGCTCGGCCGCCGGAGACGGCTTGGCCTGCCGGCGGGCGACGAACCAGTCCAGACCGGCGGTCGCACGGTCCAGGTCGATGAACAGGGCCGCCAACTCCTCCAGCTGGTCGTCGGGCAGCTGGTCCTCTGGAAGGGCATCGGACGGTGCCAGCCGGTCGAAGGCCGCTGCAGCGGCGGCGCGGCGGCCGGCACGGTCGAGAATGCGGATTGCGGCCAGCCGGTCGCCCAGGGTCAGCACGCTCCCGGCCAGACCGCGTTCCGCCCAGCGCGCGGCAGCGTCGGCATCGCCGCGGCCGAGCGCGATGTTCGCCGCCAGCACCGGATAATCGCCGAGGAAACCCTCGCCCAGTTCCCGGTGCATGCGGTCGAGAAAGGCGCGGTCGCCGTCGCGCAGAGCCGTCTCGGCCAGCCCGGCCAGAACCCAATCCGGCGCCAGACGCAGGTCGCGGCCCTTGGCGGCGCGCAACGCCTCCCGCGCCTGTCCGGCACTCATCTCCAGCGCCAGCAGCCGGCCAAACTGGGAATCCTCCACCGGGCCGGACAGCGCCGACAGGCGGCTCCGCGCCTCCTCCCGGCGGTCGGCGGCGATCAGCAGGTCGATGTAGGTCAGCTCCAGCGCCAGCGCGGGTTTTTTATCGGTCACCTGCGGCTCGATCAGCCGCAGGCCCAGGTCCGGACGGGAGGCCGCCGCGAGTTGGCTCGCCAGACCGATCATGGCGGCGACGGTCGGCCGCTCACCCAGCCAGCGGCGGGCGCGGCCGAAGGCATCCTCCGCCCGGCCGAGGTCGATCAGCAGGCTCATCAGCAGTTCGCGGCTGTCGGGGCCGATGTTGCCCTGGGCGCGGTCATCGGCCTGCAGAAGCCGCTCCACCGCGCCGGCATGGTCGCCGCGCGCCGCCAGCAAGGCCGCCAGTTCCTGCTGGGCCTCGACATCGTCGGGCGCCAGCGCGCAGTAGCGGGCTAGCGCCTCGGCCTTCAGCGCCATCCGGTTGCGGAAGCCGGCGGCATAGGCCAGTTCGCGGTAGAGGTCGGCGCTCTGCCGCAGCTCCGCCAGGACCGTCAGGTTCTCCAGGTAATCGCCCGGCCGCTGGGCGTCCTGGTAGAGGCGGTTCAGCAGTTCCCGCGCCTCGATGGAGGACGGCTCGGCCGCGACGAACTCCTCGGTCAGCGCGATGGCGCGCTCCACGTCGCCCTGGGCCAGCGACAGGCGGGTCAGCGGCATCACCGTGGCGCCGCCGCGGTCGCCGGCGGCGTAGCGCTCCTCATAGACGGCGCGGGCGCTGTCGTAATCGCGGTCGCGGAATTTTTGCAGGGCAAGCTCGCCGCCGCGCGGGATCAGCAGCAGGCTGGCGCCGATGCCCGCGATCAGCACCAGCAGGACGACCAGGATGTTCGCACGCA
The DNA here is from genome assembly GCF_055698305.1 of Azospirillum sp. VT-I1. Classification (NCBI taxonomy): domain Bacteria; kingdom Pseudomonadati; phylum Pseudomonadota; class Alphaproteobacteria; order Rhodospirillales; family Azospirillaceae; genus Azospirillum; species Azospirillum sp. VT-I1. The sequence goes on from NZ_CP168803.1 coordinate 98,553, forward strand.
TCGCCGCTCTACCCCGCCACGCCGCCGGAGGGGCGAAGCCGCAGCAGCAGGGGCGCCACGCCCGACACCGGAACGGTCAGCGCCAGCCGCCCGTTGTCATCGGCGGTCGCGCTGCCGGCCCACAGGACGGCACCGTCGCGTTCGGCCGTGACCGTCCAGGGTCCGGGACGGGGAACCCGCCAGACCATGGCCCCCTCGCCATAGCCGGTGGCGGCGACGCGGAAGCCCGCCCCCTCCCCCGCCAACGCAGAGAAGGCCCAGCGCCCCTCCACCAGATAGGGTACGGGAGCGGGCGGATCGCGGTCGGCGCGGTCGATGTCGGCCAGCGCCACCACCGGCTCCGCCACAGCGGGGTCGAGAGCGACATAGAGGCTGCCCTGGCTGTGGCGCTGGCCGATGACCCCGGTGGAGCGGGCGAAATCGACCGCTGTGGCGCTGGCCCGGTCGAAACGCAGCGTGTTCAGCGCCCCGCGGTCGCGCACGCGCCAGCGCCGCCCGCCCTCCAACGGCTCGAACCGGGCGGTGTAGAAACCTTCGGCGATGCGGGCGTAGGTGGAGGCGGCGACCGGCGCCAGTTCCTGCCCACGGGCGGCGGTCAGCACGCCGACCAGCGCGTTCAGGCTGGCCGCCTTCTGGCCGCTGTACATGTGGTAATAGACGTTGAAGGGCTTCAGCCGGATCGGACTGCCGGCATGCCGCATGGTGTTGACCAGATTACGGTAGCCGTAGAAGCGGCTGGTCCACAGGTCGGTGTAGGTGTTCTCGTTGCTGCCGGCGGCGTAGATCTGCCGCTCCGCCCCCACCGGCAGGCCGACGGGCGGCAGGCCGGTGATGGAGGGGAAATCGGCGTCGAAGCGGGCGTCGCCGCCGTTCATGTTGACGCCGCCCGCCTTGCGCACCGCCGCCAGCACCTCCTCGAACGGGGAGGTATCGCCCGACCACTGCACCAGCACCGCCCGCTTGCCGGCAGGCGCCAGCCGGGTGAAATAGTCCAGCGCGCCGCCGATCTCCTGGTCCAGGTCGAAGGGCTGCTGCAGATAGGCGCGCGGCAGGGCATAGCGGCCGATGTCCGACACCTCGCCCGCCGTCTCCGCCGCATGGTCGTCGCCCTTGGACGGGCGGTAGGTGCCGTCGCGGTCGAGGAACGGCGCTTCCTTCTGCCGGCTGTAATCCTTGAAGAAGGCCCACTGGAAGGGGTGGGTCCAGGTGTGGCTGGCCGGTTCGACCTGCGGCAGGGCGAACAGCCTCTTGGCCGCCTCCACCGACTGCGGCGTGCCGTTCCAGGTCGGGTCGAGGTCGCCGACGATGGGGGCGACGGTCACCGGCAGGTCGGGGAACGGTTCGATGGCGGCGATGCGCACCATGTCGGCGGACAGCGTCCGCTTGGCGGCATGGGGCGCCACCTCCGTCACGTTGCGCCAGCCGTCGCCGTCGATGTGGCTGAAATAGAGCCGCCGGCCCGACAGGGTGGTGACGTCGGGCTTCGGCAGGTCGTCGGTGGCGAAGGCATCGCCGAAAAAGGCGAAGGGATCGACGATCCATTGGCGCCGGTTGTACTCGGCATCGAAATAGCGGCCATAGCCTTCGGCGACCAGCCCGCCGGCCGGACCGGTCACCACCAGATGGCTGTCGCTGGCCGGATCGTCGGCCCGCCGCATCACCAGATGGGACGTTGCGCGCGCATCGGTCTTGCGGAACAGCGGATAGCCGGGCAGCACGCCCGACAGCGGCCGCTCGAAGCCGATCATGCCGTCGGCCAGCGCCGGCTTCGACCGATAGGTCAGGTCGGAATAACCGTCGTCGTCGCGCAGCCCGAAGCGGGCGAAGAAGCGGTTGGCGAGCGCCAGCGGCACCGGCCGGCCGCCGCTCTCCTGCCGCACCCCCGGCTGGCCCAGCACGGCGAAGCGGACACCGCGGTCCATCGCCCGTCCCGCCCAGTCGATGTAGGCGCCGACATCGGCGAAGGGCTCGCCCGCGAACCAGGTGACGACGCCGCGCAGGCCCGGATAGCGCGACAGGTCGGGCAGGCCGTCGGCGACGTTCCAATAGACGACCGACAGGCCCAGATGATTGAGCGGAAGTTCCGCCATGGTGTGGATGCGGCTGAGGCGGATCGTGTCCTCCTCGCGCAAGTCCACCAGGGCCAGGATGGTGCGCGGCACCTCCTGCCGAACGGCTGCGGCCACCGACTGTGCGCCGGCCGCCATGGCAGGCGCGACCCACGGCAGCAGCTGGCCGAGCGCCAACGCCGCCGACACCACCGCCACTGTCGCTTTGGCGGCGCGTCTCACCGGGTCGGCTCCGGAATCAGGCGGTCGAGTTCGACCGTGGACACATAGGGCGAGAAGCCATTGGCCCGTTGCAGATCGTAGATCCCCCGGACGCCCGCCTTGTCGGCCGGGTCCCAGTAATCCAGCGTGAGCAGGCCGAGCCGCGGGTTCGATGCGCCGGCGGCCTTCAGCGCCTCCACCTGGAACCGGTAATCCTCCGCACTCTGCCGGTGCGGGCGCTTGGCGGCGAAATCCCAGCCGGCATAGACGCTCTCCCCCAGCACATGGCTCAGCAGCGGTGCCGTCTGCGGCAGGATCTCGTAGGCGCGGTTCTGCATCAGGCCGATGTCCGGCCAGTTGCGGCGGATCGCCCGCACCAGCGCCGCCGCGGCGTCGGTCATGCCGCGCCAGCGTTTGGGTTCGGTGCGTTCCAGATGCGGCGGGTTGTCGAGCGTGTCGAGGAAGACGCCGTGGAAGCCCTCGCGCAGGATGGCCGGCACCAGTTCCTCCACCACCAGCGTGACCCAGCGGCGGTCGCGGACGTCGACATAGAAGCTGCCGGGCCAGTTGGGGTTCTCCTGGTCCAGGATGCCCCAGCTCTTCACCCGGCCGAACCAGGGGCGGTGCGTCTCCACCTCACCCACGCTCAGATAACCGAACAGGGTCTTGCCGCGGTCGGCCAGCGGCTGGAGCGGCGGATGGGTGCGGCTGTCCAGAACCAGCAGCCGGTAGGGCTGGAAGGCCGACAGCGGGGCGGCATCGGCGTAATAGACCGCCCAGGGGGCAAAGAGGACGGCGAAGCTGAAGCCCGGCCGGTTTCGGCGGCCCGCAAGGGGCGGTTGGGCAACGCCAGAGACGCCGCACCCGAAACCAGCCCAGCGGCGACAGCCCGCCGCCCGATCAGACCACCGATCACGCCACCCGAACCCTTCCCGACGCTACCCGAGTTGAACGGTCAGCCCAGCCACGCCAGCGTCTCGCGCAGCCCGTCCTCCAATGGCGTGTCGCAGCTCATGCCGAAGGCGGCGACGAGGCGCGACGGATCGCCGATGGACACCCGGATGTCGCCCGGCCGCGCCGGTCCATGCCGGCGGTCGAGCGGCCGGCCCGACAGCTCCGCCAGCACCTCCGCCAGCCGGTTCACCGAGGTCGGTCGGCCGGTGCAGACGTTGAAGACCGGAGCGCCGGACCTTGGGCCAGACCTTGAGTTGTCCATCGCCGCCGTCAGGTATCGCACCAAGTCCTTTACAAAGATAAAATCGCGGACCTGTTCGCCGTCGCCGTTGATGGTGATCGGCTCCCCCCGCACGATCCGGCCGGCGAAGATGGAAATGACGCCGGAATAGGGCGATTTCGGGTCCTGGCGCGGGCCAAAGACGTTGAAGAAGCGGAAACCGGTGGTCGGCACGCCATGGACGATGTCGGCCACCCGCGCATGCAGTTCGCAGCCCAGCTTGTCGGCGCCGTAGGCCGACAGCGGGCGGGTCGCCGCGTCCTCTGTCAGCGGCATGGCCGGGTTGTCGCCATAGACCGCGGCGGAGGAGGCGTAGACCACCGGCACAGGCCCCTTCGCATTGGCGCGGCGGGCGGCGTCGAACACCGCGATGGTGCCGGACAGGTTGGCATGGTGGGTTTCCAGCCAAGCCTCGCGCGAGCGGTCGACGGAAGCGACGGCGGCCAGATGGAAACAGCCGTCCACGCCTTTGCCGTCGGGGCCGGCCATCGCCGATTCCACCGCCGCGGCGTCGGCGACATCACCGACCGTAACCGGCACGTCCCCGGGCAGGTTCTCGCGCTTGCCGGTCGACAGGTCGTCCAGAACCCGGACCTCGTGCCCGGCGGCCAGCAGCCGCTCGATCAGGTGCGAGCCGATGAAGCCGCAACCGCCGGTGACCAGATATCGCGCCATCGCTGCGGCTCCCTTCGCTTATGCGTCGTATGGTGGTTTCTACGCGAGGGCAGGAGCGCCGGATCTGGCGCCGCTGCGAAAATTCCGGGAGTTGGGCGGCCGCACCCGATCGGACGACGGTCAGGCGGCAGTCAGGAAGCCGGCGACGGCGGCCTGGAATTCCTTGGGCTTGATCGGTTTGGAGACATGGCCGTCGAAACCGGCTTCGGCCAGCCGGCGCTTGTCGGCGGGGGTGGCGAGGTTGGTCACCGCCAGCACCGGCGTCGCGGAGAGGTCGCCGTCGGCGCGGATCTGCTTGATCAGCTCCAGCCCCGACAGGCCGGGCATGACGATGTCCATCACCACCAGGTCCGGGGCCATCTCGCGCATCATCGCCAGCACCGAGGTGGCATCCGACGCCTCGACCACGGCGAAGCCGCCTTCCTCCAGGCAGCGGACGAAGAGCTTGCGCATCAGCACATTGTCCTCGACCACCAGGATCGTCCGCGTCTTTTCGACCGTGTCCACCATCTCGCCATCCGGACCTTGGTTCCGCGCGCTGCAAGGCCGGCCATGCGGCGCCGACCGGCGCGCAGGACCGCACACGGCATATCCACGCGGCATTTCACATTTATTCATGTGTCTACGGCTTTTGGTTTCGCCGGTCAAGCGGGCCACAGCCATTCGGAAGGGGTTGGCAACGGATATTGTATGAAACCAGTATCAGTAATCCCACGAATAGTAGGGCTGCGCTTTCCACTGGCGTGACCGGGCCGGTTGGGGCCATCCTCCCGGCAAAGCCGGAGATCGATTTTCCGCAGGATCGTCCGGCTCCGAGAACCAGGGAGACAGAGCATCGTGACAGCGCCCTTCATTCTCTACGGCAATGTGAATTCCCAGCCCGCGACCCGCGTGGCGCTGTTCTTCCGGCTGGCCGGCATCCCGTTCCAGTACCGGCATGTCGATCTGCGCAGCGGCCAGCAGAAGTCGCCGGAATACCAGGCGATCAACCGCTTCGGCCGGGTGCCGACGCTGGTGCATGGCGACCGCTCGATCTCCGAATCCAGCGTGATCCTGACCTATCTGGCCGAGCAGACCGGCCGGTTCGGCGGCCGCGACGAGATCGAGAAGCTGCGCATCGCCGAATGGCTGAGCTGGCTGGCCGACGTGCTTCTGCCGGTCCAGCGCGCCCGCGCCGTGCGCAAGTTCAACGGCGACGCCAACGCCCTGCCCTGGATCGACAGTTCCGCGGCCAGCGGCATGAAGCTGTTCGACGACCATCTGGCCGGCCATGACTTCATCCAGAGCGAGCGGCTGACCATCGCCGACATCTTCGCCTTCCCCTGGATCGACCTTCTGAACGAATCCGCCATCGAGGCGAAGGACTACCCCAACGTCCAGGCCTGGGCCGACCGCATCCGCGCACAGCCGGGCTACAGGCCGCAGTATGAGCTGATGCCCTCGGCGGATGCGGAGTGCTGAAGGATCGGATCCCGGCTGACCCGGTACCGCCGCCTGAACCGGACGACGGTTACCAGGGCAACGGGTTGACGTGGTGATCCGGAGCGGCAGGCCCTCGATCCCGTCGAGGTGCCTGCTGCCGGACTGATCCCGTCCCGGTTTGGTGACCCCGGTGTGGGGATGTTGGGCGGTTTGCGCGAATCACGCCGCTGGAAGGGTTCGTCACCGGATCAGTTCAGTCTGGCTCCGCCAGACATCTGATGTGCGCCCTACCGTTTGGGAGCACCTGACCGAAGCCACGACACGACCACGATACCGACCGCCAGCGCGGTGGCAATCGTAGCAGGTCCCCAGAAATTGAGCGGACTTCCGAGCTTCTCCAGGTCAAGCTGGAGGATCGTCGCTACGGTGGTGGCCGGCACGGCGAGGGACGCGATGGCCGTCAGCGCCGTCAGGATCGCCGATTCCCGTCGCTGGCCCATGAGCTGCTCGACCTTGTCCCGTTCGGCGATGTCGCGGTTGATTGTCGACGCCAGCTCCTCCACGGCCGCCCGATCCATGAAGAAGCGGTACAGCCGATCCCCGATCGGGTAGGTGGACGCCTTCGGCGGCATGTAGATCCGGCGGAACTCGGCCAGCTCACGGCGAAGGTCGAGACCCTCGCTGCCGATGCCGGCGTCGGGGAGGCCGGCAAGCCGCTCCATGAAATCCCACAATCGGACCTGCTGATGCGCCGTCAGCACGACCAGCAGATGGTAGTAGCGGTCGATGTTGACCGTCAGCGGCGTTTCGCCTGCGGCATAGAACAGCGTGCGGGCGCCGTGCTGGCCGACCAGCCAGTTCCGCCAGACCGCCATGGTGTTCCCGACCAGCCGATCCCGTTCCGGCGCCGCAAGGGTGTAGTCCGGGCGTGCAGGCGGAAGTCCGGCAAGCAGGGCCGCCGTCAAGGCGTCGGGCTCGACACCGTCCGCGGCGTCCCGCGTCACCATCAGGATCAGGGGCACGTCATGGCCGAACCAGTCCAGTTCCTCCGCCGGTTCCACGCCCATCGGCAGCAGCCGGCGCACGACACCGCTCAGCGGCATCACGCCGTCGCCGACGTGCCAGTCCGGAAGATGTTCGGATACGGTTCGCGGAATCCAGGCCGGCAGGGCGCGGTTGAAGCGCAGCACCTCGTCGGCCGTCAACAGCCCGGCAACTTCGACGCGGAGCAACAGGAATCCCCAATCGTCCAGCGCCAGCAGATCGGCAATCCGCAGGGCCGCCGACTTGTCCCCACAGCGCAACTTCGTCGGCGGCACCGCTTCCATTCTCCAGCGCCGCCCATGGTCGAGGCCCAACCTGCGGCGCAGCCCGCCGAGGAAGAAGCGCGCCTGATCGTCCGGAGTGCCCCATATCGGGCCGGCCGCACCGTCGGCGAGGCCGGTCCAGCCGGCCGGCGGTGCGGCGGCTCCAGCCGGAAGCCCGGTCCGGACGGGCACGAGCAGCCAGGCGGCGAGGCGGAACCGCGCCTCCTCGGGCAGGGAATCGGCAATGGTCATGAGTCGATCAGCTCCACCTCGTCGAGATGCCGGAGAACCTGTCCGTCCCCATGGCGTTCGGCCAGAACCCGAACCCGTCCGGGCTCGTAGCCGGCGGCCTCCAGGGCATCGCACATGTCGGCCCCCACAGTCGCGGCACGCTTGGCGCGCGGCGTGGCATACCAGCGATCGGCCGCCTCACCGGCGATGCGCAGGGCGCGGGCATCGCGGCACAGCGCAGGCTCGTCCGTTGAAAGATACATGCAGGCCCCGTCCAACATGTCACGGCGGCGGTCGTCCGGTCCGGTGGCCCGGAACTCCCAGATGGGAAGCGCAGGCTGATCCGGCGTGCCGAGGCGGGAGAGCCAGGACCGGCCCTGAAGGGTCAACGGCTTCGGCGGCGCCAGAGCCGTCACCCGCGCCTCGATGCCGCGCCGCTCGGAAACGGACGGCGCGCCCTCCAGGGCGACGCCATGCGCGGCAAGGGCTTGGGCCAGCCGATCCCTTGCGTCGTGGCTCTGAGCCAGCGCGATGTCCACCTCCGGGACCAGCAGGTCGAGCATGCCATCCAGGGCGAGAGCGGTGGCGGAGCCCAGGCGGAGTTCCCCCATCCAGCCGCCTCCGGGGTCCGCCGCCAGCACGAGGCCGCCCTCGACGAATCTGCCGATGCCGTCGCCCACCGAATTGATGGCGACGGCCTCGTCCGGAATGCCGAAGCGGGCCAGGGCTTCGCGTCCGCCTTCGTTCCGCATCGCGTCCAGCGGCAACGACAGGATCCGGTTCGGAACTCCGTCCCGCGGTTCCAGGAAGCGCCGCCCGAAAAGGTTCGACGCGGCCTTCTCCGGCGCAAGCCGGGGAAGATCGTGCACCTCGCGCGGCAGCAGATGTCCGGTCAATCCACAGACGAGCAGCGCCCGCTCGACATCCTTGACCAGCGCGCCTTCGCGCAGCGACAGGTCCCCGAGTTCCGTCGTCCGCAGCTCCGTGCCGGCAGCGTCAATGAGCCCCAGCCCTTCCAGCCGGTCGAGGAGCTGACCCGCGAACCGTTCCCGCACCGCCAGCAGCGCGTGGAGATCTTCCGTCCGGTCGATGCCGGCGGCGATGACGGCGAGGAACGCCAGTTCGATCTCCGACATGTCCCCCCGCGAGCGCTCGCGGAGAACGACCTGGACCTCGATCACCGGGTACAGGACCCGGCCGATCAGAAGCGGACGGGCTCCGGCGGCGACGGCGGGAACGACGAAGCGGTCGAAGGGGATGAATCGCCTTGGCTGCATGCGTGACCTACTCGCCCGTCAGGGTACGGGCATCGATGAACTGTCCGTGCCTGCGCGCGTGCGTGCGCAGCCCTTCCATTGCCGAGCGGAAGGCTTCCTCCTTCGCCACGGGGTCTTTCCGCCGCCTCGTCATCGTCGCCATGTCGGCGATCAGCACGAGCTGATGCCTGGTCCGCGTCATCGCCACGTTGAGACGGCGCCAGTCGGACAGGAAGCCGATGACGCCGGCCGGGTTCGCCCTGGTCAGCGTCACGATGATCAGCTTGCGCTCCTGTCCCTGGAAGCTGTCGACGCTGGCCACCACGTCGCGGGCCGGCAAGGTCAGTTCGGCGATCGGCCCTCCGCCGGCCCGTGCCTGGTCGAGCGCGCGGCGGATCTCCTCGACGTGGCTCTTGTACGGCGCGATGATGCCGACCTCGCCATCCATGGCGACGTCCGGTCTTTCCGCCAGAACCCGGTCCAGCAGCGAGACGGCCAGCTCCGTTTCCAGACGATTGCCGAGCACCTCCGTCCTGGCGCCGGCCCGTCGGGAGCTTTCGCCGCGGCGCGGGTGCAGGCTGGTGTCGACCAGCACCAGCGGCGAGGTGAAGGCACCGCACAGCGGTGTCGCCGCCATGCCGGGACCGGCATGATAGCGGCCCTCGTAGAAGCTGGACGAGATGAAGTCGCTGATGACGGCGGGACAGCGGAACTGGGTGTCCAGAACCGCCTTGCGGTCGTCCGGCACGCGCCCCCACAGATGCTCGAACCAGCTTACGTTCATGAGCCCGTCGTCCTCGACGTAGCGGGCCGTCAGGGCGTCGCGGAATTCCGGCTTGACGATGGGCGGCAGCTGCTTGTGGTCGCCCACCAAAATCGCCTTCGGCGCGCGCGACAGGGGCACGATCAGATCCTGGACCTGGATCTGTCCCGACTCGTCGGCGATCACAACGTCGAACTGCACGTCACGGAAGGCGGCGCTGGTATGGATTCCGATGCAGGTCGCCCCCACCACGTCGACGTCGGCGATGAGCTGGGGATAGAGGGTTTCCTGCCGGCTCTCGGCGACGGCGTTCTGCCAGCGCCCGACCAGCAGGCGGAGATCGGCAAGGCGTCGCGCATCCTCCAGCAGCCGCTCCCGCGCGCCGAACCGCAGCGCCTCGACGTTCAGCGTCTCCCAGGGGCGAAAGCGGGGCGGCAAGGACGAGTCCGGGATGGGCGGCAGCTGCGAGCGGAACCGGGCGCGCGCCGACGCGGCTTGACCGGCCAGCGCGTCGACATCGGCCTGCAGGTTGCCCAGCCGCGACTGCGCCGCGGCCACGGCCTGGTCGGCCAAGCGCTTGCGCTCTTCCGCAGCCGAAAGCGACTTGGTGGCGAACAGTTCCTTCATAGTGGCCCAGAGTCCGCCGACGCGGGCGAAGGGCGCACGCCAGCCGCCGGCGGAGGCGGCCTCCTGCTGCCGGACCAGAAGGTCGTTCAGAGCCTTGCGCTGCTCTTCGTACTCGGTGCCGGCCGCAGCCGCGGTCTCCCTGGCCTGCCGAAGGTCGGCGCCGATCCGGGACAACGCCGAACGGGCGTCTTCCTGCCTGCGTTCCACAGCTGCCAGTTCCGCAAGCGCGGTGTTCTGCCGCGCGATGGCAGCCGGCGCCTGTTCGGCCCAGGCTGCCGCCGCATCGAGGTCGGCAAGGACCGTCTCGACATCGGTCAGCAGCCGCTTCTGCAAGGTCGCCGCGCAATTGTCGATCAGAAAGGGCTGGACCGCGGTCGAGACCTTGTGTTCCTGCCCGAGGCGAACGCAGGTGGTGGCGGGATCGCGCGCGAGGCGCTCCAGCACATTGTCGACCGCCTTGTTGTTCTGCGACGTGACGAGAATGCGCTTGCCCTCGGCCACCAGATGCCTGACCCAGGCGAGAATGACCGTGGTCTTGCCGGTCCCCGGCGGTCCGAGCACGAGGAAGACGTCCGGGCTGCCGGCGGCCCGGTTCATCGCCTCCTGCTGCGACGGCATGGGCGTCGCGCTGGGAGGCGGTTCGACCGCGGGAGCGTGGAAGGAAGGAAACGGGTGCTCTCCCCCAACAGGGGAAGGAGCCAGCGGTTCGCCGCCTGCCCCGTGGCCAGACGGTCGATGACCTGTTCCCGGACCCGCCTGAGGACCGGCGGATTGGCGAGGCGCAGTTCCCCCGTCGCAGGGAGCGCCGCCGCATCGATCTGGCGCGGCACCGAGACGATGATCTCGCCCGCTCCGGCATCCAGATCCCGCACCTGCATCTGCAGCGTATCGCCGCTCGCCATGTCCATGCGTTCCAGCATGGCGGCCTTCCGCTCGATCAGCCGGCGGTGGTCGGCTTCCGGCAGGGTCAGGCGGAACTGTTGCTGGACATTTCCACGATGCGCTTCGGCCCGCCGCGCCACATACTGGAAGGGCGGCTCGGCCCTGAGTTCCTCATCCTCCAGCTCGTGGGCAATGTCCGTCACCTGGCGGAGAAGGTCGGCCGCCCATGCCACTCCCGATTCCCCGATTTCGGCGTCGAACCCGGCCTCGCCTTCGCCATCGCCGTCCTCGTCAACCGTACCGCCGCCGGCGGAGGCCGGAGGGGCATTGAGGATCCAGCGGACATAGTCGCCCGACCGGTAGGCGTCGGCACGCTCCTCGAACCGCTGGCGCAACGCGGTGCCGCTCACCAGCTCGACACCCTGCACCCGTACCCGCCCGCCGGCTGCCAGGATGCCGGACTTGTCACCGCCCAGGGCCGGCTTCACGCCGGCCTTGGTGAGGATCAGCTTCGGCGCTTCCCCGTCGGGCACCCAGGCGGAGATGAGAAGGCGTCCGGTGAGGATGTCGACGAAGGTGCGGCCACCCTCGCGGGCGGGCCGGCAGCGCACGCAGCACGTCGTCGCCTGCGCAAGTTCCGCGGCAAGCTGGTCGAGGCTGGGAACGGTCGCGCCCGGCCAGCGCCCGCGGAAATCGGCGGCGTTGCGCGGCAGCAGGATGGGGAGAGCGCCCGGAAGCGTCACCAGCGATGCAGGATCCCAGAAGGACAGCCGGTCGGCAGTCATGACCGGGCTCCGGCCAGCTGCGCCTTCAACTCCTGCGCGGAACGCGGCCTCCGATCCGGACGATAGGCGAGCGCCCGCAGAATGACGGCCTCCAACGCGGGTGTGACGCCGGGCGCGAGCGCACACAAGGTTCCGGGGCCGACGCCGGACCACCCGTCGCCGTCGCCGAAATAGCGGAATTCCTGACCCGTCATCAGCCACCAGGCGATAGCACCGACGGCGAACAGGTCGGTCCGCTGGTCGAGGGGGAAGTCCGGCCGGTCGGTCTGTTCAGGCGCGGCGTAGCCGGGCGTGCCCTCCAGACCGCCGCGGCGCTCCAGGGCGAGGCCGAAGTCGATCAGCGCCACGCCTTTGCGGGGATCGCGCGGATCGCGCAGCAGGATGTTCTGGGGCTTCAAGTCGCGATGGAGGTGCCGTGCGCGATGCACCCAGCTCAAGGCCTCGCAGATGTGCCGCAGGATCTCGACGCGCGCAGCGGCTTCGGCGGGTCCGCGGACCGGTGCCGCGGAAACCGCGCCGGACAGCGGCGTGCCATCCATCCAGTCCAGCAGCAGAAAGCCGAAGCCGTCCTTCTCGAAGTAGGCACGGTATCGCGGAAAGCGTTCCGGATGGTTGAGCTGGCGGTTGAGCGCCGCCATCTCCCGGCGGATCGCCCCTCCGTCGTTCCGCTCCAGGCTGAACTGCTTCAAGGCATAGGTGAGGCCGTCCAGGCTGCTGCGCACCTTGAAGAGCGCGCGGCCGGTGTCCGCCATGGGATAAACCTCGGCAAGGATGTCGAGGCGAAGGTCGAGACTGACCGTCAGCATGGTGTGTGTCCGGGTGCCCGCGCCATCGCCTCAGCTCCAGCCCGAGATCAGATCGACGAGGGCGCGGCCGGTCGGCCGTTGGATCGGGTCGGGAGACAGCAGCTGCTTGACGTCGGCCGCGGCGGACGGCGGCAGCGTCATGCCGGCGGCGACCTTCTCCCAGAAGCCCGGCTTGCCGCGCCGAACGGCGAGTTCCTGGAAATCGCGGAAGGGCAGCGTGCCGGCCAGCATGCGGATGGCCAGCGCACCCAGGCTGTAGCTGTCGGTCGCCGGCCCCAGGCTGCCGCCGACGAACACCTCGCGCGCCTGATACTGCTGGTCGAAGAGCCGCCGGGCGTCGACCAGCAGCGTCGCCACGCTGTCGAGCCGGGCGAGTTCGAAGCCGGTCAGCACGGGGCGTCCGTCGCGTACCCGCAAGCTCTTCGGCGTGATGCCGCGGTGGACGACGTCGGCTTCGGCGAGGAGCGCAAGCAGCTCGGCCAGATCCCGCAGGATCGCGAGCCGTTCGGCCCGCGGCGGGTCGCCGGCCAGCCACTGATCGAGGTCGGGTGCCTGCACGGCCTCGAGAATGACATAGTAGGCATCACCGTCCTCACCGTGCCCCAACAGGCGCTCGAGGCGGGGATCCTGCGGCAGTTCGCTGAGGATCTCCGCCTCCCGGCCAAGAGCGGCCAGTGCAGCGTCCCGGTCGCCGCGCATCAGGCTCTTGAGGCGGTAATGCTTCAGCAGAACGGGCTTGCCGCGGTTCGACCGTCCGGTGTGCAGCGCGTGGTATCCCGTCTCCTGGGCCGGCTTGCGGTCGAAGCTGTATGATCCGATGCGCCACGCTTCCGGATCCTCGGCCTCCTCCTCCTGCCCGGCGGCCAGCCGCCCGGCCACCTCTTCGATCTCCGCGGGCGAGAGAAGACGGACGCGGCCCCCTTTCGACTGGGTCCGGAACGGTTTGAGAAAGTCGGCGAGAAGCGCCGGGAAACGTGCGGTGCCGGCCACCATCACCTCGCCGGAGATCAGCGGCGCGGCATCGATCTGCCCGGAGGCGCGGACTCCGAAGACCTGGGCCCCGGGGTTGGTGAAGACCACCGCGGCCATCTTGCGCTGCCAGGGCTCCAGCGGCAGGTCCGGCACCCAACCGCTGATGTGGCGCAGCGCCTTCTTGAGCTTATACACCGGATTGGATTCCGGCTCGCGGCGGTGCGTCCGCATGCCGGCGCCGGATTCCAGCGGGATCTCGATCCGCCCCCAATGGTCCTTCAGTTCGAGGAGCACGAGGCCTTCGGGGATGACGAGCACGCCGTCGGCGAGATACGACGCGCGAGCGCGGTCCACGGTCATGCTGCCGAGGATGCGGAAACCCGGATAGCGGTTCGAGCGGAACAGCGCGTCCGCCAACTCCGCAAGACCGCGCCGCTCATGGTCGTGACCTTCCTGCACCCCGACGAAGGGGTCGTAGGGCCAGTGGTCGCGCTGGAAGTGCAGACGGCGCTCGAAAGGAAAGACGAGGAAGCTCCAGTCCGAATCCGTGCACACCCGCTCGCCGAGCGCACGCCAGTCCGCGTTGGTCGCCGATTCCCCATGCTGCGCGACCGCATGGGCAAGGCGTTGCGGATGCAGGCCATCCGTCGCCAGCACATGGAAGCCGTCCTTGGGCATCGGCAGGGTGCATGTAACGATGCGCGGAGCGCCATCCTGGCCGAGGGCGGAGAGCGGCTGGGTGGTCGCTTCGATGGCGAGCCGGGCGCGCTTTGGGTTGGAGGCGTCGACCAGCGCAAGGTTGCCGACCGTGGCGACCTCGTACCCGTCACCGACCGCCCGGACCAAGGCGGCGACGGCCATGAGCCGGGCCGTGCTGAAGCTCCGCAGGCGTTCGTGCATGCGGTCCAGGATTGCCTCGAGCGGGATGTCGCGGGTCTCCGAACCGAGCGACTCCAGCACCTCGACGCACATGTCCGCCGCCAGCTTCGGATAGGAGCATCCGGAAACGCCATCGATCACCGCGGCAAAGCCCTGATCGTGCCGAATGAACACGCGGTCGGCGGCATCGGGTGGAGGGGCGGCGGGAAGGAAATCCTTGAAGTGCAGCATGCAGCCAACGTTTGTTTAAGAACGGCTCTGCACAACCCCTATCATAAGTTGAAACAGCTCTCCAGATCGTTTCCACGCCAGAAATATGACGCTGCTCTGGCCGGCCCGAACGGGCTCACCCTGACGCGATTTTCCTGAGTCCTTCCGCAACTGGAACGGCGCATTCGTCCGCTTCTCCCGCTGGTCCAAGGGCGGCGTCTGGGTTCGACTGTTCGCCGCCATCCTGCTTGAACAGAACCATGAATGGGCGGTCCAGCGGGCGCGCTACATGACCCTGGAAACCACTGCCCCTTGCGCGATGATCTCGTCCTCACGTTGCCCGCTACGGCCGCGTGACTGTCCCGGCCAGACCTGCCGGAGACCAGATGAGCGCCCCAGCTCCACACCACGCCTCAGAACACGACCGGACCCGCAGCTTCCTGCACCAGATCCTTCATTGAAGGGGGTATGGGCATTGAAGGGGGTATGGGCAAAGCCGCGGACGCCCACCTCCTCCGCCTACTCCGCCTTCAGCCACGCGCCGACCGGCACCGGCCGGACCGGCGCCTGCGCGCGCAGGCGGCCGGCCTCTCCGGCCTGCGCCAGCCCGCCGGCGGCGGCGATCACCTCCGCCGCCGCGATCTGGCAATAGCGGCCCTGGCAGCGCCCCATTCCGGCCCGGCCCAGCGACTTCACCCGGTTGGCCTCCGCCCCGCCATGGAGCACCGTTTCGCGCACGGCGCCGGCGGTGATCCCCTCGCACCGGCACAGGACCGCCTCGTCCGGCAGGGCGCGCAGCCGGTCCGCCGGCCATGGGAAGGCGCGGGCAATGCCGCGGGCGAAGCGCTCCAGCCGGTCGAGCCGCTTCAGGTCCGCCGCGCCGTCGGGCGCCGGCCGGCCGAGGTCGGACAGGCAGGCGGCCGCGGCCAGACGCCCTGCGACCTCCGCCCCGTCCGCCCCCAGCAGGCGCAGGCCGTCGCCGGCCAGATAGACGCCGTTGCCGGCACGGCCCCTGCGGTCGGCACAGGGCAGCCACTGCGCCCATGTCGCGTCATAGGCGAAGCGGCAGCCGGCAAGGTCGGCGAGCTGGGTTTCGGCCTTCAGGTGCCAGCCCAGCCCGACCGCGTCGCACGCCGTCCGCCGCACCCGCCCGCCTGCGTCCTGCCAGCGGAGAGCGGTGACCCCGGTATCCGACGCCTCGATTTCCTCGAGAACGGCCCCGGCATGGTAGAGCCGCCCCAGCCGCGCCCGCATCGCCAGCCCTTGCAGGGCGAAGGACGGGCGGACGGCGAGGTCGGGAATGGCGGCGATCTGGCCGCGCATTCCGGCGGTGTCGAGGACCGCCGCGATCCCGGCCCCCGCCTTCAGCAGTTGCGTCGCCAGCAGGGTCAGCAGCGGCCCCGACCCGGCCAGCACGATCCGCCGCCCCATCGCGACGCCCTGGGCCTTGAGCGCGATCTGCATCGCGCCGAGGCTGTAGACGCCGGGCGCCTGCCACCCCGGCACGGGGGCGAGGCGGTCGGTCGCCCCGGTCGCCAGGATCAGCCGGTCGTAGCCGATCCGGCGGCAGCCGTCGTCCCCCACAGCATGCAGCGTCCCGTCGGCCAGCGCCACGACCGAATGGCGCGGCAGATGGACCGCCCGGCCGGCCGCGGCCAGCCCGTCGAAGGCGGCGTGCAGCGCCACCGCCTTGCCGGCCTGCGAGCCGTAGAGCGTCGCGGGGGTCGGGTGAAGCCGTCGGGCGGGCGGCGATAGATCTGCCCGCCGGCCCGGGCGCCCTCGTCGATCACCGTCGGGCGCAGTCCGGCCGCCGCCAGCGCCTCCGCCGCGCGGATGCCCGCCGGACCGGCGCCGACGATCACCACATGCGGTTCCGTCATGGCCAATCCTCCCGCGTTTGGGTCAGCAGCCGCATGCCGTCTGCCAGCGGGGTGGAACAGGCGCGCAGGCGCGGCCCCTGTTCCTGCCAGATCCAGCAATCCTGGCAGGCGCCCATCAGGCAGAAGCCGGCGCGCCGCTCCGGGCCGAATTCCGACTGCCGCAGCGACGCGGCGTTGGCCAGGATCGCTGTCAGCACCGTATCGCCCGCCAGGGCGGTGCGTTCCACCCCGTCCAGCAGGAAGCGGACCGGCGCCCTCCCCGTCTCGGCCAGCCTGACCAGCCGGCCCCCCGCCTCTTCACTCATTCCGCCGCCTCCCGGACCTCGGCCTTCGGGCGCGGCATCTCGGGGAAGCGGGCGTAGACCTCTTCCAGCGCCGCCGCCACCCCGTCGGCACCGGCGCGGCCGGCCATGCGGGCGAAGATCTCCGTCTTGGCGAAGAAGCGCCAATGGATCGGCAGGCCGTCCAGGGTCCGCGTCAGGAAATCATAGGCGTCCGGGGTCCATTGCCGCTCGTACCCCTCGCGTTCGGGGCCGAAATGGAAATGCGCGGTGGGCGGCTGCCGGCCGGCACGCAGGGTCCCGGTCGCCGCCTCGTCGAGCAGGCCGTCGCGGATGACGACGCCATACTCCCGCTCAGCCGCCTCGACGGAGACATAGCCGCGCGCCACGTCGCGGGCCACCCGCCATGCCTCGCGCGTGAAGGGATCGCCCCGCCCGCCGCCGCCGGCCGAGCGGATGTCCAGCACGTCGCCCGGCTGCAGCACCGCGGTGTCGATGTTGCCCAGCCGCCGTTCGCCCTGCGTGCCGGGATTGACCACCATGTCCGACAGCCCGGCCGCCCGGCCGCCCAGCACGCCCCAGGGGCGGAAGAATCCGCGGTCGCGGTTGCGCGCGGTGATGCGGGTGTCGGGGGAGAAGACGCGGAAGGCCATGTGCGTCGCCAGACCGCCGCGCCAGCGCCCTGCCCCGCCGCTGTCGGTCGCCAGCCCGTAGCGGACGAACTCCACCGGGGTTTCCATCTCGGTGATCTCGATCGGCGTGTTCTTCAGATAGGCGGCGTCGGCGCCCGACCCGTTGGTGCCGTCGCGGTGCGGCATGCCGCCGCCGCCGCCGACCACCGGGTTCACCGCGGCGATGATGCGGTTGCCCGTCCGCTCGTCGGTGGTCATCACGTTGACGATGCAGTTGTTGCCGGCGGGGGCCGCCGGAAGCCGCTCCGGCACCGCCTGGGAGAAGGCGCCGAAGATCACCGAGCGCAGGCGCGCGCAGGTCAGCGACCGCATGCCCACCGCCGCCGGGAAGGTCGGGTTCAGCACCGTCCCCTCCGGGGCGATGCAGGTGAAGGGCCGGGTCAGGCCGGTGTTCAGCAGGATCTTCGGGTTGAGGGTGTAGAGGACGTAATAGACCCCGACCAGCAGGATGGTGTGGCGCGGATCGCCGCCCGACGGTACGTTCAGCGAGGAGGCCAGCTGCGGGTCCGACCCGGTGAAGTCCAGGATCGCCTCGTCGCCCCGGATCGTCAGGGTCAGCTTCAGGCGGCAGGGGTTGGCGTTGACCGAATCCTCGTCGGCATAGTCGGCGAAGACCCATTGGCCGTCGGGCATGGCGCGCAGGATGTCGCGCGCCTGCGCCTCCGCATGGTCGAGCAGGGCGTCGACGCCGTCGAGGAAGGCGGCCTTGCCGAACTTCTCGACCATGGCGAGGATCTTGCGCTCCCCGGTGTTGAGCGCGCCGACCAGCGCCTTGATGTCGCCGATGTTCAGGTCGGGCTTGCGGACGTTGGCGGTCATGATCCGCAGGATCTGCTCGTCGAACACCCCTTCGCGGACCAGCTTCATCGGCGGGAAGCGGATGCCTTCCTGGTGGATTTCGGTCAGCGCCCGCGACAGCGAGGCCGGGACGGCGCCGCCCATGTCGGTGTTGTGGATGTGTCCGCCGGTCCAGGCGATGATCTCGTCCTCATAGAAGACCGGCTTCCACAGGTGGGTGTCGGGGGCGTGCGTCGCCACGAAGCCGGAATAGGGATCGTTGGTGAAGGCGACGTCGCCGGGCCGGTAATCCTCGATCATATCGATGGCGCGGCCATAGGTCAGGCCCGGATACCAGGTCGCCCCCAGTTCCATCGGCACGCCGAAGGTCTCGCCCCGGCGGTTCAGCAGCATGACGGTGAAATCCTCCGTCTCCTTGACGAAGGCGGAATGGGCGGTGCGCTGCAGCGTGTGGGCCATGTTCTCGGCCGCCGAGCGCGCGTGGTTCGCCAGAACCTGAAGCTTCATCTTATCGAAAGCAGGGCGGTCAAACACGGCGATCACTCCGCAAAGGTCAGGTGGAGGTTGAGGTGCGCGTCCACGCGCGCATCGGTCCCGGCCGGAATGGCGAAGGTGGTGTCCTCCTGCGCCACGATGGCCGGCCCCTGGAACTGCGCCCCGGCCTGCAAATCCGCACGCCGGTACAGCCCGACCGGGGTCACGGCGCCGCCGGTGAAGACCGGGACGGTGCGCTCCGCCGACACGGCGCGCGGCTCCTCCTGCGCCGTCGGGAACTGCAGCGCCGGGCCGTTGCCGATGGCCGACAGGCGCAGGTTGACGATCTCGATCCGCCCGTCCGGGTCATGAAAGTCGTAGAGCCGGGCGTGCGCCGCATGGAAGGCGTCGGCGATTGGGCCGGGATCGTCGCCGTCCAGCCAGGAGGGGTTCAGCGGCGTCTCGATCTCATAGCTCTGGCCGGCATAGCGCATGTCGGCGACGACCATCAGTTCGACGGCGCCGGAGTGGCCCTGCGCGGCGAGCCAGTCGCGCCCTTCCCTGCCCATGGCGGCGAAGGCGTCGCGCAGCGTCGGCATCAGGCCGGGGGACAGCTCGGCGAACAGGGTGCGGACGAAGTCGCCGCGCAGGTCGGCGACCAGCCCGCCCAGCGCCGACACCACGCCCGGCCAGCGCGGTGCCACGACGCGCGGCATGCCCAGCTCGCGCGCCAGGAACACCCCCAGCATCGGACCGCCGCCGCCGAAGGGCATCAGCGCGAAGTCGCGCACATCGACGCCGGCGCGCGCGGCCATCTTCTCGACCTCCGCGAACATCTCCGACACAGCGACGTCGAGGATGGCCTGGGCGGTGGCCTCAACCGAACGGCCCAGCCGGTCGGCCAGCCGCCCCACCGCGGCGCGGGCAAGGCCGGCGTCCATCCGCAGCTGCCCGTAGGCCATCTGGCTGTGGCCGAGCCAGCCGCAGACCACCATGGCGTCGGTCACCGTCGCCCAGTCGCCGCCGCGGCCGTAGCAGGCCGGACCCGGCGTCGATCCGGCGGATTCGGGGCCGACGCGCAGCACCCCCTGCCCATCCACGCCGGCGATGGACCCGCCGCCGATGCCGATGGAGCTGACGGACACCGACGGGATGTGCAGCGGAAACTCGCCGATCATCTCGCCGACGCCGAACTGGGCCTGACCATCGATGATGAGGGCGAAATCGGCCGAAGTCCCGCCGATGTCCAGCGTCAGGATGCGCGGCTCCCCCGCCTGCCGGGCCAGCCATGCGGCGCCGTTGACGCCGGAGGCGGCACCCGACAGCAGCATGTGGACGCAGGCCCGCTTACCCTCCGCCGCGTTCATCACGCCGCCGTTGGACTTGGTCAGCAGCGGACGGGCGGGCACCTCGCGCCCGGCCAGACGCTGCTCCAGCGCCGACAGGTAGCCGGAGATGCGGGGATGGACATAGGCGTTGAGGATCGCGGTCGTCGTCCGCTCATACTCGCGGATCACCGGCCAGACCTCGGCCGAGGTGAAGACGAACAGCTCGGGAGCCAGCCGGGCGACCTCGGCCTTGACGGCGCTTTCGTGGGCGTCGTCGCGCCAGGAATGCAGGAAGGAGACGACGACGCCCAAGGCACCCTTGGCCTTGAGGGCGGCGACGGCCTCGGCGACGGCCGCCATGTCGGGGGCCTGCCGCTCGGTGCCGTCGGACCGCAGGCGGGCGGGAATGCCGAAGACCATGTCGCGGGCGACCAACTGGTCCGGACGCGAGCAGAACAGCGAATAGGTGTCCGGCATGCGCAGCCGGGCGAGTTCGATCACATCCTCGAACCCCGCATTGGTCAGCAGCGCCAGCGGCGCGCCCTTGCGCTGGATGACCGTGTTCATGCCCACCGTCGTGCCGTGCACGAAGCGGGTGACGGCGCGCGGGTCCATCCCCTCGCGCTCGGCCAGCAGGGTCAACCCGGTCATCAGCTCCGCACCGGGATCGTCCGGCGTCGTCAGCACCTTCAGCGACGCCACCCGGCCCGACCGGGTATCCAGCGCGCAGAAATCGATGAAGGTTCCGCCAATGTCGACGCCGACCTTCCAATCGGCCCCACCCATGCCCCCGTCCATCTTCGCTCCCTTCCGCAAGTCAGCCTGTGCCGGGCGGAAAGCTGGCATGGCGGGGCGCAGGCGGTCTAAGACCCAATGAACGCAGAGGCATAAGGCCGACTTATGCACCGGGGCTCCAATGGCCCGGTCCATAGCCCGGCCTTATGGGATCATGGCCAACCCGTCTTTGACCCGTCCGCCGGCCGCGGGCAGCCTGCCCGATGGGGCGGAGCCGCATCCGCCCGGATGTGGGAGAGGTCGATGAAGGTTATCGTGCTGGGCGGCGGGTTGATGGGATCGGCCGCCGCCTTCTTCCTGGCCCGGCGCGGCCTGCGCGTCACGCTGCTGGAACGCAACCGCGTCGGCTCGGGCGCCACGGTGGCGTCCTTCGGCAACATCCGCCGCAGCGGGCGCTATCTGCCGCAATTGCCGCTCGCCCACCGGTCGCGGGCGCTGTGGGGCGAGGCGGAGCGGCTGCTGGGCCGCGACGTGGAGTTCCGCGCCACCGGCCATCTGCGGCTGGTGTTCGACGAGGACGGGCTGGCCGACATGCGCCGCTTCATCGCCGACGCGCGGCCCTGGGGGCTGGAGCTTGAGGAGCTGACGCCGCCGGAGATCCGCCGCCGCTTTCCCGGGCTGGGGCCGGGCGCCATCGCCGCCTCCTTCTCGCCGCAGGACGGCAGCGGCAACCCGCGCCTGATCGCCCCCGCCTTCGCCGACGCCGCCCGCCGCCTGGGCGCCGAGATCGTCGAGGAGTGCGGCCCGGTGGAGGTGTCGGCGACCGGTTCCGGGTTCGAGGCGGTGACGCAGCGGGGCCGCTTCACGGCGGACTGCCTGCTGAACGCCGCCGGCGCCTGGGGAGCCCGCGTCGCCGCCGGCTTCGGCGAAGCGGTGCCGATGTCGGCATACGGGCCGCAGATGGGCGTCACCGAACCGCTGCCGCACCGGATCCTGCCGGTGGTCGGCATGTGGTCGCGGGCGGGCGGGGACGGCTATCTGCGTCAGGTGGAGCGCGGCAACATCGTCTTCGGCGGTGCGGCCGAGCGCGTGCCCGTGGCGCTCGATCCCGGCCACGCCAGGGCGGACCCGGCGCGGCTGCCCGGGCAGTTGCGGGGGCTGATCCGGCTGCTGCCGGCCATCGCCGACGTCGCGGTGATCCGCACCTGGTCGGGCTGCGAGGGCTATGTCGCCGACAAACTGCCGGTGATGGGACCGTCGGCGACGACGCCCGGCCTGTTCCACGCCTTCGGCTTCAGCGGCCACGGGTTCCAGCTCGGCCCCGGCGTCGGCGACGTGATGGCGGAGATCATCGCCACCGGGCGCACCGAAACGCCGCTGCATGATTTCCGCATCGACCGTTTCCAGGCCGCCGCCCAGCCGGCCGGCCTGGAAGCGGGACTGTCCTGACCGCGCCGCCTGGTCCCAAGCAGTGCGGCCCGCTAACTTGCGGGCCGCAGCGCTTCCGACCGGGCGGCGTACCGGGCGGAGACGGGGACCACCAGGGCCGACAGCGCGATCACGACCGCTCCGGCAAGGCTGAGCGGGGACGGCAGCAGGCCGAAGATCAGCGCGTCGAGGATCAGCGCCCACAGCATGGCGGTGTAGTCGAACGGCGCCTGGGTGGAGACCGGGGCGCGGGCCATCGCCTCGGTCATGGCGATGTGCGCCAAGCCGCCGGAGATGCCAGCGCCGATGAGATAGGCCAGCGAAAGCCCCGTCGGGTTGATCCAGCCGAACGGCCAGCTCGCAAGACCGCCGACCGCACAGAGCAGGGCGAAGTAGAAGGCGATGGTCCCCGGCGCCTCGGTCGCGGTCAGCGTCTTGATCTCGACCCGTCCCGCGGCGGTCGCGACCGCCATGGCCAGCCCGGCCGCCACCCCGATGATGGTGTCGTGATCCAGCTTCGGCCCGTCGAAGGCGGGGGCCAGCATCAGGACCACCCCGGCGAAGCCGGTCAGCGCCGCGCCGATGGCCACCGCGCCCGGCCGTTCCCGCAGGAACAGCATGGCCGCCGGCACCGCGAGCAGCGGAGCCAGGAATCCCAGCGCCGTCGCCAGGGCCAGCGGCAGATAGGCCAGCGAAACGAAGGAGAACACCATCGCGGCGCCGCCATACAGGTTGCGCTTCAGATGCCCCACCGGCTGCCGCGTCTTCAGTGCCTTGGGGAATTGCCGGCGCCACATCAGATAGGCGACGATGGGCAGCAACGCGAAGGCGCTGCGGTAGAAGATGATCTGTCCGATCGGCGCCTCGACGGTGGCCAGCCGGACGAACAGCGACATCACCACGAACAGTCCGGCCGACACCAGCCGCAGCATCACCCCGCCGCGGACGCCGGGCGGGGGTGGAGGGGGAGATGGTTCGGGCACGGGGTCGGCGTGAGAGCCGGCGGAGGAGTCCGGCGTCTGTCCCGGCATTTTCGGCGCATCCTTTTCATGAAGCCGGCTTTTCATGCAGCCGGTTGCGGCTCAACCCAGGGCATGGGTGGCGAGTGCGTAGGTGACGGGGCGGTCCGGCCCCCGCCTCGCCGGGTCTGTCAACGGCGCCCCCAGCGACATGGTCAGGACCGTATCGAAGATCCGCATGCCCGAGCGGGCGACGAACAGCGGGAAGATCCCTTCGTCCAGATGGGTGTCCAGGCGAAGGAAACGGCCGTCATGCTCATCCACATGCGGACGGATCACGGCGACCGCGTCCTCGTCCAGCCCGGCGACCACCGGACCGACGACATGGCCGCGGCCGAAGGGCCGGCAGAGGGCGAAGGCGGCCAGCGTGCCGTCGCGTTCCAGGCCGTAGCCGACCGACTGCTCGAACAGCCGCGCGATCAGCCCGGCGCGCGAGGTTCCGAAGGCGCGTTCGTCGAGCGCCGTCACAGCCGCCAGATCGGCCGCCTCCAGCCGCCGCACCGGCTCCGCGGAGAGGGGCCCGTCGCTGCGCCGGGCCTGGCCCTGGCACTGGAACACGGTCCGGTGACCGATGAAACCGAGAGAGCGGTACAGCGCCAGCGCCGCACGCGTGGCGTTGAGCCGGTAGGTCCGCCCCGCCGACGCCGACAGCACCCGCTTCATCAGCCATTCGCCGACGCCCAGCGACTGCAGCCGGGGCGAGGTCATGACCATGCCGATGGTCGCGAAATCGTCGCCATGGGGAAACCACATCGCCGATCCAAGGACGCGGTCGATCTCGTCGAGCGCGACGAAGCCGTGCCCGACCTCGCGCGCGAACTGCCAGTCCTCAGCACGGTGCGGCCAGCCGACCGAGATCGACAACGCCTGCAGGCGTTCCAGATCGATGTCCGCGACATCGGCCATCCGCACGTCGAAGGCGTCGACCGTCAGGGAGGGCGGTAACGCACCGTCCCCGGTTCCTTCCGCAACGCTCAAAGCTTCCTCCTCCCCGGAGTTTCCGAACCGTAAGGCGGTGCTCCTTTGGGTCAACCGACATGCCTGAGCCACCAACCGTCGCCTGAGACTAGCCGGACGCCCGCCGCACAAATCACCGCAAAGCGCCGGGTCCGCACAACAATCCTCCAAATCGCCCATGCATTCGGCATGGAATGGAGCCGGCGCCGGCTATGATCGTACCTGTCGCAGCCGCCAAGGCCGCCGCCCCTCTCCACACACAGCGACGATCCCGAACAGACTCCCTGCGCCCGTGGCGTGCAGCAAGGGAACGCAGCAAGGGACCCAGCAAGGGACAAGGTGAGCCCGTCATGACCGTGATCGACATCCTGAAGGATCTGATCGCCTTTCCCTCCGTCGTCGGAACCCCGAACGGCGCCATCGTCGACGGGATCCGCGGCATTCTGGAAGCGGCCGGCGCGCGCGTGCAGGTGCTGCCGGGGCCGGAGGGCGACCGGTTCAACTTGTTCGCCACCATCGGTCCGGCGATGGTTCCGGGCTATGTGCTGTCCGGCCACATGGACGTGGTTCCCGCCACCGAACCGGAATGGACCGGCGACCCGTTCCAGCTGCGCGCCGACGGCAACCGGCTGTATGGGCGCGGCACCTCCGACATGAAGGGCTTCATCGCGGCGGCGCTTGCGGCTTTGCCGGACCTGACCGCCGCCCCGCTGGCCCGGCCGATCCATTTCGCCTTCACCTATGACGAGGAGGCCGGCTGCCAGGGCGCGCCGCATCTTCTGCCGCACCTGCCCGCCCTGTGCGCGCCGCCGCTGGGCGTCATCGTCGGGGAGCCGAGCGGCCTGCGCGCCGTCCGCGCCCACAAGGGCAAGGCGGCGGCCCGGCTGACCGTGCGCGGACGCTCCGGCCATTCCTCCCGCCCCGACCGGGGGCTGAACGCCATCCATGCCATGGCCGAGGCGCTGACCGCCGCCGTCGCCCAGGCCGGCCGCCTCACCCAGGGCCCGTGGGATTCGGCCTTCGAGCCGCCCTACTCCTCGCTTCAGGTCGGCACCATCCAGGGCGGGCTTGCGGTGAACGTCATCCCCGACGCCTGCACCGCCGAGTTCGAGGCCCGCGCCATCGCCGGGATCGATCCCGCGACCCTGCTGGAGCCGGTTCGCGAGGCGGCGGAGCGGCTGGAGGAAAAGGGCTTCGCCGTGGATTGGACGCAGACTGGCGCCTATCCCGCCCTGTTCCTCGCCGCCCGCACGCCGCTGGCCCGCCTGCTGGAGGAGCTGACCGGACAGGAACCGCTGGCCGCCGTCAGCTATGGCACGGAGGCCGGCCTGTACCAGACCGCCGGGATCGACGCCATCATCTGCGGCCCCGGCGACATCGCGCGGGCGCACCGTCCCAACGAACACATCCTCGTCGAGGAACTGCAGGCCTGCCAGTCGATGATCGAGGCGCTGGGCCGGCGCTGCCGCCTCTGACCCGCAGCCCGCAACCGCATCGCATCGCATCGCATCGCATTGCATCGCCAAAGGGACGCACGGACGCACATGACCTTCCTGTTCAATTCCGATGCCACGCGCGGCGCGGTGTTCGCCGGGGCCTTCGCCGACGAGCTGCCCGACCTGCCCTTTTCGATGGACCCGGCCACCGTCGATCCCGATGCGGTGCGCTACCTGATCACCTGGACCATACCGGCCGACCTCGCCCGCTACCGCAATCTGGAGATCGTCTTTTCCATCGGCGCCGGGGTGGACCAGTTCACCATGACCGACCTGCCACCCTCGGTGAAGGTCGTGCGCATGGTGGAGGACGGCATCATCCGCATGATGCAGGAATACGCCACGCTCGCCGTGCTGACCCTGCACCGCCGGTTCCCGCACTATCGCGCCCAGCAGGCGGACCGCCTCTGGCGTCCCCTGCATCAGCCGCAAGCGGCGGAGCGGCGGGTCGGCGTGCTGGGGCTGGGCGTGCTGGGCCAGGCGGTGCTGGAGCGCCTCAAGCCCTTCGGCTTCCCGCTGTCGGGCTGGAGCCGCTCGCCCCGCCAAGTCGACGGCGTGACCTGCCACCACGGCGAGGGCGGCCTCGACGCGATGCTGGCCGAGACCGACATCCTGATCGTCCTGCTGCCGCTGACCCCGGACACCCGCGGCTTCCTGAACGCCGATCTGCTCGCCAAGCTGCCCCCCGGTGCCGGGCTGGTCCATACCGGGCGCGGGCCGCAGCTGGACCATGCGGCATTGCTGGAGGCGCTCGACACGGGCCGCCTGTCCGGAGCCGTGATCGACGTGACCGATCCGGAGCCGCTGCCGGCGGATCATCCCTTCTGGTCGCATCCGAACATCGTGCTGACCCCGCATGTCGCCAGCATCACCCAGCCGGACAGCGCCGCCCGGGCCGTCATCGCCAACCTCCGCCGGCATTTCGCCGGACAGGACCCGGTCGGCCTCATCGACCGGCAGCGCGGCTACTGACACCGCCATACCCGGCTCTTTCCCCTGCGGCACAGCCGCTCACAGCAAGGATTTCCCATGTCGCTGCTCAAGACCATCGATCCGAACCCGACCTTCGCCCCGCGGGAATCCACCCCGATGCCGGAACGGCTGATCGCCGGGTCGCCCGCCTTCAAGACCTGGGCGCAGGACGCCGCCAAGGACGACAAGGTCCTGACCGGCGTCTGGGAGGCCACGCCCGGCGAGACCCGCTCGATCAAGGGCGAGACCTTCGAGTTCTGCCACATCCTGGCCGGCGTCATCGAGATCACGCCGGACGGCGGCGAGCCGGTGGTCTACCGGGCGGGCGACAGCTTCGTCATGAAGCCGGGCTTCACCGGCGTGTGGAAGACCATCGAGACGGTCCGCAAGATCTATCTCACCGTCAGCTGAGGACGCGTCATGAGCCTGTCCTTCGACCCGGACCGCCTGCCGCTGCCCATCGGCCACTTCATCGGCGACCGTCTGATCCCGGCGGCCGGCGCAATGGAAGGCGGGCTGCCCATGCACCGGCCGTCGGATGGCCGGGCCTTTGCCGACTGCCCGGTGGCCTCGCCGGATCTCGTCGATGAGGCGGTCGCCACCGCGCAGGCCGCCCTGAAGTCCAGCAACTGGGGCGGCGTGCGCCCGCGCGAGCGAACCGCCGTGCTGCAGCGCTGGGCCGCCCTGATCGAGGAGGAGGCGGAAACCCTGGCGAAGGTGGAGGCGCTGTCCTCCACCCGTCCGGTCGGCCAGCTGGTCGCCGGCGACGTCGCGGTGACCGCCGAGCAGATCCGTTTCTTCGCCGAATTCGCCGACAAGGAGGGCGGCGACCTCGCCCCCACCGACGACGGCAGCTTCGGCATGGTGATGACGGAGCCCTACGGCGTCGTCGGCGCCATCACGCCGTGGAACTTCCCGCTGTCGATGGCGGGCTGGAAGCTCGGCCCGGCGCTGGCCGCCGGCAACGCGGTGGTGCTGAAGCCGTCGGAAATGACGCCCTTCTCCACCGTCCTGCTGGCGCAGCTGGCGGTGAAGGCCGGCCTGCCCGCCGGCCTCATCAACATCGTCCAGGGCGACGGCCCGACCACCGGCGCCGCCATCACCCGCCATCCCGGCATCGCCAAGGTCAGCTTCACCGGCTCGACGGCGGCGGGATCGGCGATCATGGCCGACATCGCCCGCAGCGGCGTCAAACCGATGACGCTGGAGCTGGGCGGCAAGAGCCCGCAGATCGTCTTCGCCGATGCCGACCTGGACAAGGCGGCGGCGGCCATCGCCACCAGCGTGCTGTCGAATGCCGGCCAAGCCTGCGTCGCAGGATCGCGCCTGCTGGTCGAAGCCGGCGTGGCCGAACCGCTGGTCGAGCGCATCCTGGGCCACATGCGCGCCGTCCGGCCCGGCCCGACCTGGGACGAGAAGACCCGCTATTCCCCCATCATCTCCGAACGGCAGCGCGCCCGCATCCACTCCATCGTCACCGCCTCGCTGACCGGATCGGTGGAATGCCTGACCGGCGGGGCGCCGATGGAGGGCGACGGGTATTTCTACGCGCCGACGCTGCTGGCCGGGGTCGACCGGACCTCCCCCGCCGTCATGGAGGAGATCTTCGGCCCGGTGCTGACCGTGCAGAGCTTCGACGGCGAGGAGGAGGCGATGGCGCTGGCCGACCATCCGACCTACGGGCTCGCCGCCGGCCTCTACACCCGCGACCTGTCGCGCGCCATCCGCCTGACCCGGCGGCTGCAGGCCGGGACGGTGTGGGTCAACCGCTATGGCCGCTCGCGCGACCACATCCTGCCGACCGGCGGCTACAAGCGCTCCGGCATCGGCAAGGACCTGGGACGAGAGGCGTATCTCGCCAACCGCCGCAGCAAGAGCGTGCTGATCGGGCTGTAAACCAATCAAAGCAGGTGAGGGACGTTCGATGAAAACCCACAACATTGCGATCATCAAGGGCGACGGCATCGGACATCCCGTGGTCGACGCCGCCTGGGAGGTTCTCCAGGCCGTGGCGAAGCAGTCCGGCTTCGCGCTGTCCGGCACCGAGATGCCGTGGTCCTGCGCCCATTACAAGGAAACCGGCGTGATGATGCCGGCGGACGGAATCGAGACGCTGCGCAAGTACGACGCCATCCTGCTGGGTGCCGTCGGCTGGCCGGCGGAGGTGCCGGACGCGGTGTCGCTGCACGGGCTGCTGCTGCCCATCCGCAAGGCGTTCGACCAGTATGCCAACGTCCGTCCGCACCGGCTGCTGCCGGGGGTGGAAGGGCCGCTGCGGCGCGGCGGCTTCGACATCCTGTGCATCCGCGAGAACACAGAAGGCGAATATGCCGGTGCCGGCGGGCGCATCCATCAGGGGACGGCGCAGGAGGTGGCGGTTGAGACCGGCATCTTCACCCGCATGGGGGTGGAACGCATCCTGCGCTTCGCCTTCGCCCAGGCCCGCGCCCGGCGCGGCAAGCTGGCCTCCGTCACCAAGTCGAACGCACAGAAATATTCGATGGTGTTCTGGGACGAGATCACCCGCCAGCTGGCCGCCGAACACCCGGACGTCGAGGTGACGAGCTACCATGTCGACGCCATGGCGGCGCGCATGGTGACGGCGCCGGAAAGCCTGGACGTCGTCGTCGCCTCCAACCTGTTCGGCGACATCCTGACCGACCTGGGGGCCGCGATCCAGGGCGGGCTGGGCTTCGCCGCCTCGGCCAACCTGAACCCCGACCGCAAGGCGCCGTCGATGTTCGAGCCGGTGCACGGATCGGCCCCCGACATCGCCCATCTCGGCATCGCCAACCCGATCGCCGCCATCTGGTCCGGCGCCATGATGCTGGAACATCTGGGGGAAAAGGCCGCCGCCGACCGCGTGATGGCGGCGCTGGGCGACACCACCGGCCGCGGCATCGGCACCGTCCCCGGCAAGGACAGGACGGACGCGATCACCGCCGCCGTGCTGTCGGCCCTGTCGTAACGCCGGCCCCCTCGCAAACCATACGCAGCGGAAAAGACACGACCATGACCCATCACCTGACGGATTCCTCCCTGTTCCGCGAACAGGGGCTGATCGGCGGGCGCTGGTGCGACGGGGCCGCCGGCCGCACCATCGACGTCCGGAACCCGGCGACCGGCCGCAGCCTCGGCAGCGTTCCCGACATGGACGGCGCCGACGCCCGCGACGCCATCGCCGCCGCGGCCGAAGCCTATCCGGCCTGGAAGCGGCGCACCCATGCCGACCGCGCCGCCCTGCTGGAGCGCTGGCACGCGCTGATGATCGAGAATCTGGAGGATCTGGCCCGCATCCTGACGCTGGAGCAGGGCAAGCCGCTGGACGAGGCGCGCGGCGAGATCCGCTATGGCGCCTCCTTCGTCAAATGGTTCGCCGAGGAGGCGCGGCGGATCGGCGGGACCACCATCCCCTCCCCCACCCAGGACCGCCGCATCGTCGTGCTGAAGGAGCCGGTGGGCGTCTGCGGCATCATCACGCCGTGGAACTTCCCCAACGCCATGATCACCCGCAAGGTGGCGCCGGCGCTGGCCGCCGGCTGCACCGTGGTCATCAAGCCGTCGGACTTCACGCCCTATTCGGCGCTGGCGCTCGGCGTGCTGGCGGAGCGGGCCGGCATCCCGGCCGGCGTCATCAACATCCTGACCGGCCGGCCGGAGGCCATCGGCGAGGAGCTTCTGGCGAACGAGACCGTCCGCAAGATCTCCTTCACCGGCTCCACCCGCGTCGGCTCGCTGCTGATGCGCGGGGCCGCCGACGGCATCAAGCGGCTGAGCCTGGAGCTGGGCGGCAACGCGCCCTTCATCGTGTTCGACGACGCCGACCTGGACCAGGCGGTCGAGGGCGTCATCCTCTCCAAGTTCCGCAACGGCGGCCAGACCTGCGTCTGCGCCAACCGCATCCTGGTGCAGGCGGGCGTCTACGACGCCTTCCGCGACCGTCTGGTCGCCCGCGTCAACGCCATGCGGGTGGGATCGGGGCTGGAGCCGGGGGTCGCCATCGGCCCGATGATCAACGAAGCCGCCATCGCCAAGATCGAGCGCCATGTCGCCGACGCGCTCGCCAAGGGCGCGACCGTCGCGTCCTCCGCCATGGCGGCGCCGGGTCCGCAATATGTGGCTCCGGTGGTGCTGACCGACGCCACCACCGACATGCTGCTGGCCAGCGAGGAGACCTTCGGCCCGGTGGCGCCGCTGTTCCGCTTCGAGACGGAGGAGGAGGCCATCACGCTCGCCAATGCGACACCCTTCGGGCTGGCGGCCTATTTCTACACGCAGAACCTCGCGCGGTCCTGGCGGGTCGGCGAAGCGCTGGAAGCCGGCATGGTCGGGCTGAACACCGGCCTGATCTCCACCGAGGTCGCCCCCTTCGGCGGCGTCAAGCAGTCCGGCCTGGGCCGCGAAGGCGCCCAGGTGGGCATCGAGGAATATCTTGAGATGAAGACCTTCCACATCGGCGGGTTGGGGTGAGGCACAGGGATAACGAAATGCCCGACGGAAGCGCGTCAACGATTCCGCCGGTGTGTTCAGAGCAGTCGTATGTGAGATTCATCCGCGGACAGTGCCCCTCTCCCCTTGCGGGAGAGGGGTTGGGGTGAGGGGTCGCAAATCTTGGGCTTCCAACGGCCTGCGGCCGCCGCACCCTCATCCCAACCAGCGGGTCGGCAAAACGCCGTTGGCGTTTGGCCGATCCCGCCCCGGAAGGGGAGAAGGGCATCCGAGACGGAACGTCGTCGCTCAAACCTCGACGTCACTGAATCCGGTCGAGCGCCTTGTAGTACAGCCCGACCAGCGGCAGGAACCAGGGCTTGCCGAAATGGCCGGGCACGGCGGGCCAGGACAGCCCCTTCAACGGGTTCCGGTCCTCCCGCCCCAGGATCGTGTCGGCCATGGTCATGCCCAGATGGGTCGACAGCTGCGCCCCGTGGCCGGAATAGCCCATGGCGTACCACAGGCCGTCCTGGTAGCCGGCGCGCGGATAACGGTCGCTGGTCATGTCCACCAGACCGCCCCAGCAGTAATCGATGTCGATGCTGGCGATCTGTGGGAAGATCCGCGCAAGGCTCGCCCGCAGGATCGCCCCGCTCTTGGCGTCGGACCGCTGGTCGGAGGTGGCGGAGAAGCGCGCCCGGCCGCCGAAGATCAGCCGCCTGTCGGGCGACAGGCGGAAGTAGTTGCCGATGTTCATCGACGTGACGTAGGTGCGGTTGCCGGGCACCACCGACGCGATCTCGCCGTCGCTCAGCGGGCGGGTGGCGATG
Organism: Azospirillum sp. VT-I1; assembly: GCF_055698305.1. Lineage (NCBI taxonomy): Bacteria > Pseudomonadati > Pseudomonadota > Alphaproteobacteria > Rhodospirillales > Azospirillaceae > Azospirillum > Azospirillum sp. VT-I1. The sequence goes on from NZ_CP168803.1 coordinate 130,193, forward strand.
ATGAAGCTGCCGACCGAGATGATGCGGCGGCGGAAATGGCCGAAGTTCGGCGTGGTGTAGGCGCCGGTGGCGACCAGCACCTCCTTGGCGGTGACCGTGCCGCGCGGCGTGGCCAGGCTATGCCGGTCGCCGGAGCGGGCCATGGCGGTGACCGGCGCGTTTTCGGCCAGCACCGCGCCATGCCGCTTGGCCGCCTCCGCCAGACCGGTGGCGAAGCGGCCCATATGCATCATGGCGCTCTTGCGCGACAGCATCGCGCCGTGGAACGGCGAGCCGACCTCCCCCTTCAGCTCCTCGGCGGTCAGCAGCACCGTGTCGGGATCGACCTCGCGGTGCACGACCTCGAAGTTGCGGGCGATGGCGTCGAAATGCGCGGGCTTGGAGGCCATTTTCAGCTTGCCGGCGCGGCGGAAGTCGCAGTCGATCCCCTCTTCGGCGATCAGCGCCTCCAGCGTGTCGATGGACTGGTCGAAGGCGCGGTAGAGCGCGATGGCGCGCTCCGTGCCCAAGGCGGCCTTGGCGGCGATGAAGCTGTGGGCCAGACCGTTGTTCAGGTGCCCGCCGTTGCGCCCCGACGCACCGCCGCCGATGCGGCCGGCCTCCAGCACGATCACCCGCGCCCCGGCCTTGGCCAGCTGGCGGGCGGCACCCAGGCCGGTGAACCCCCCTCCGACGATGGCGACGTCGTAACCGCCCTCGACAGGCCCCTCGGCCCCGCCCGCGAAGGCGGGGGCCGTGTCGTGCCAGTAGGAGACGAATTTCATGACCTGGGTCCTTCTCGTTGCAGCCTGAACCGTGAAATCCGTCCCTTACAGCCCGACCACGCCGGGCAGGCCGGAGATGTCGCGGATCTCGGTATAGCCGTAATAGGGGTTGGCCGGCTCGTGGCCGCGGTTGACCCACACCTTGTTGCGGATCCCCAGGTCGTGCGCCGACATCAGGTCGTAGCGGAAGGAGGAGGAGCAGTGCAGGATGTCCTCCGGCCCGCAGCCGAGCATGTCGAACATGTATTCGAACGCCTGGAAGCGCGGCTTGTAGGCCCGGGCCTGCTCGGCGGTGTAGACGGCGTGGAAGGGCGCGCCCAGCTTCGCCACGTTCGACGGGATCTGGTCGTTCATGGCGTTGGACAGGATGACCAGCGGGATTTCCTTGGCCACCTTCGCCAGCCCGGCCGGCACGTCCGCGTGCGGACCCCAGGTGGGAACCCGCTCATAGACCATGCGCGCATCCTCGTCGCGGAAGACGACGTTGTTGCGCTTGCAGCTGCGCTCCAGCGCGTTGTGCACGACCTCGGCATAGGGCTTCCAGTCGCCCATGATCTCGTCCAGGCGGTAGGCGGCGAAGTTCTTGATGAACTCCGTCATCCGGGCCTCGTCGAGGATCGAGCCGTACAGATCGCGCGCGGCCTCCGCCATCTGAAAGTTGATCAGCGTGCCGTGGCAATCGAAGGTGACGTATTTCGGCCGAAACTGGCTCATGGCTGCTTCCTTGGGATGGGGGCAGGGGAATGGATGGCATGGGGTCCGGCATGGGACCCGGGATCGGGCCCGATCAGCCTGCCCTACGATCCTAGCGTCGCCGCGATGCCGGCCCTGACCGAATTGCCCGGCGCGAAAGCACAAAGTTCCGTTTCCGTCTCGGCACTCAGCATTTGGTTGGGAGGGGACCGGCACCGGGGCGGGGCGGACGGGCCTCGAACGGGGTGTGCAGGCCCGATCCGCGGGTTCGGCGGCCAGCGCCACGGCATAAGATGCGGCGGGCTGGCGAAGCAAAGGTGAAAGATGTCGCGGCGGGTATCGCCTTCAGACAATCGTCCGGGGGCGGTGCGCCCACTCTTGGGGCAGAGGGTGAAAGGACTGCCCATGAGCAAGAATACGGTTTCCAAAAGAACGGTTCACTGTCAGGCTTTCGAACCGAAGCATCTGGAGGATGCGCTGGCATTGTCGCGGCAGGCGCAATGGCCGCACCGTCTGGAAGACTGGTCCCTGACCCTCTCGCTGAGCCGGGGGCTGGTCGCGGTGGACGCGGAGACGGCGCAGGTGGTCGGCACGGTGCTGACGACCACCTATGGCGAGGATGCCGCCGCCATCAACATGGTCATCGTCGACGAAGGCTGGCGCGGGCAGGGCCTCGGCCGCCGCCTGATGGACGAGGCGATGGCGCTGGCGGGAGACCGCCCCCTGCGTCTGACCGCAACCAGCGACGGGCTGCCGCTCTACGAAAAGCTGGGCTTCCGCGAGGTCGGCAGCGTGCTTCAGCACCAGGGTGAATCCAGCCCGATGTCGTTCGTCGCGGCGGAAGAGGTCGTCACCGCCGGCCCCGATGACCGTGGCGCCATCGCCGCCCTGGACCGGCAGGCCTTCGGCGCCGACCGCAGCCTGCTGCTGAAGCGTTTCGCGGAGGTCGGATCCTTCACGCTGCTGCGCCGGAACGGCGCGCCCGCCGGGTTCGCGGCGCTGCGCGACTTCGGCCGCGGGCAGGTCATCGGCCCGGTGGTCGCCCCCGATGCCGAGGGCGCCAAGGCCCTGATCGGCCCGATCATCGCCGCCAATTCAGGGAAGTTCCTGCGGGTGGACACCACCGCCGACACCGGTATCGCTCCATGGCTGGCCGATTGCGGCCTGCGCCATGTCGGCGGCGGCGTCGCCATGCGCCGACCCGCCCCGCCCCGCGCGCCTGCATCGCCGGCGCCTGCTTCCCAGGCTTCCGTCTCGACCTACGCGCTCGCCAGCCAGGCACTCGGCTGATCCGGAGAGGACCATGCTCAGCAATTCCCTGATCGAACTCGACCGTGCCCATCTGGTGCATCCCGTCGCGTCATACCGCGGCCACGAGAAGGCCGGCGTCCGCGTCATCGCCTCCGGCGCCGGGGCGACGATCACCGACGGCGCCGGCCGCCGTCTGGTCGACGGCTTCGCCGGCCTGTGGTGCGTCAATGCCGGCTACGGGCAGCAGAGCCTCGTCGAGGCCGCCACCCGCCAGATGCAGGAGCTGCCCTACGCCACCGGCTATTTCGGGCTCGGCAGCGAACCGGCGATCCGGCTGGCCGCGGCCCTGGCGGAGCGCGCCCCCGGCGACCTCAACCATGTCTTCTTCACGCTCGGCGGGTCGGACGCGGTGGACAGCACCGTCCGCTTCATCCGCTATTACTGGCAGGCCAAGGGCCAGCCGCAGCGCGACCAGTTCATCTCGGTGGAGCAGGGCTATCACGGCTCCTCCACCGTCGGCGCCGGGCTGACCGCCCTGCCCGCCTTCCATGCCGGCTTCGGCGTGCCCTTCGACTGGCAGCACAAGATTCCGTCGCACTATGCCTACCGCAACCCGGTGGGCGACGATGCCGACGCGATCATCGCCGCCTCGCTGGCCGCCCTCGATGCCAAGATCGCCGAGATCGGCGGGCCGGAACGGGTCGCCGCCTTCTATGCCGAGCCGATCCAGGGATCGGGCGGCGTGCTGGTGCCGCCCGACGGCTGGATGAAGGCGATGTGCGACCGCTGCCGCAGCCTGGGCATCCTGTTCGTCGCCGACGAGGTCATCACCGGCTTCGGCCGCACCGGCCCGCTGTTCGCCTGCACCGACGACGGCGTGGTCCCCGACCTGATGACGACGGCCAAGGGCCTGACCTCCGGCTATGTGCCGATGGGCGCGGTCTTCCTGTCCGACGCCGTCTATGGCACCATCGCCGATGCCGCCGGCACCGCCGCGGTCGGCCATGGCTACACCTACTCCGCCCACCCCGTCAGTGCCGCGGTGGGGCTGGAGGCGCTGCGGCTGTACGAGGATGGGTTGCTCGCCAACGGCGTGAAGGCGGGCGCGCGGCTGATGGCCGGGCTGCATGCGCTGCGCGACCATCCGCTGGTCGGCGACGTGCGCGGGCGCGGCATGCTTGCCGCCATCGAGCTGGTGGTGGACAAGGAGCGCAAGACCCCCCTGCCCGCCGCCGCCGAGCCGTCCCGCCGGATTTTCGACCGGGCCTGGAGCAACGGGCTGGTGATCCGCGCCTTCGCCAACGGCGTGCTGGGCTATGCCCCGCCGCTCTGCTGCACCGACGACGACATCGACGCGATCCTGGAGCGCACGGCCCAGACGCTCGACCAGACATTGGAAGACCCGGACGTCCGCCGGGCGATGCGATAGACGGAAAAAGAGGAGTCCGCGGAAGAATCTGCGAATACCCCCGTATCCAGCATTTTCTGCCGTCCAATACCGATGATTCAGAGACCGGCATAATCCCCATCGACCACACTGGATGGGACGGAAGACCGGATCTTTGGGCCATTTCCAGGAGGACCGCCTCCAAAAGACCATCCCGGCTGGCGATGCCGCCGGACCCGAAACGCCCCGCCGAACCGAAGCGGTTCCCATGCGGTCCCTGATGAGGAGTTGGTGCGTTGCCCAAGAGCCTGCTGAGCTTCAAATATCTGACCTTCGACGTCGTCGGCACCCTGATCGACTTCGAAGCCGGCATGACCGGATGCCTGGCGGCCATCGCCGCGGAGGCCGGAACCACCGTGGACGGCGAGGCGGCACTGGCCCTGTACCGCGAAGCGCGCGGCGACGGCGACGCCGGCCTGTTCCCCGACGATATGGTCCGCGTCTATTCGATCATCGCGCCGAAGCTGGGGCTGCCCGCCGGCACGCAGTATGGCGAGCGCCTGCGGGATTCGGCGGCCTCCTGGACCGGCTTCCCCGACAGCAGGGACGCCTTGGCCCGCCTGTCCAGGCGCTACAAGCTGATTGCGATGACCAACGCGCGGCGCTGGGCCTTCACCCATTTCTCCCGCGAGCTGGGCGATCCCTTCTTCGCCGGCTTCACCACCGACGACACCGGCACCGAAAAGCCCGATCCCGCCTTCTTCCGGCAGGTGTTCGAGTTCGTCGAGCGTGACGGCGGCAGCAAGGACGACATCCTGCACGTCGCCCAGAGCCAGTATCACGACATCGGGGTTTCCCGGCAGCTCGGCATGACCAACTGCTGGATCCAGCGCCGCCACGCGCAGAAGGGCTATGGCGGTTCCATCGAGCCCGCCCAATTCACCAAGCCGGACTTCCACTTCCGCTCCATGGCGGAACTGGCCGATGCGGTGGACGCCGCAGCACTGGCGTCCTCGACGACCTCAGCGTAACCGGGCCAAACCGGAGCGCGTCAAAACAAAAAACGAACAACACACGAACAGAGCGAGGCTAGCATGACAAAGATGCCTGATAGCTGGAACCGGACCGACGACGGCATGGTCGAAAGCGCCATCCGGCGCGGGGCCAACCGCCGCGACCTGATGAAGATGCTCCTGGCGGGCGGGGTGACCCTCGGCGCCGCCGAATTCCTCCTGGGCCGCGCCCACGCCGCGGTCGCGGGCGAACCGGTGAAGGGCGGAGCGCTCAGGGCCGCCGGCTGGTCGTCGTCCACCGCCGACACGCTCGATCCGGCGAAGGCGTCGCTGTCCACTGACTATGTCCGCTGCTGCTCCTTCTACAACCGCCTGACCTTCCTGGACAAGGCCGGCATCCCGCAGATGGAGCTGGCCAAGTCCATCGAAACCGACGACGCCAAGACCTGGACGGTCAAGCTCCGCACCGGCGTGACCTTCCACGACGGCAAGTCGCTGACCGCCGACGACGTGGTGTTCTCGCTGAAGCGCCACCTCGATCCGGCCGTCGGCTCCAAGGTCGCGAAGATCGCCGCCCAGATGACCGACATCAAGGCGGTGGACAAGAGCACCGTCGCCATCACGCTGGCCGGCGCGAACGCCGACCTGCCGACCATCCTGTCCATGCATCACTTCATGATCGTGGCCGACGGCACCACCGACTTCTCCAAGGGCAACGGCACCGGCCCCTTCATCTGCAAGAGCTTCGAGCCGGGTGTGCGGTCCGTCGGCGTGCGCAACCCGAACTACTGGAAGGGCGGTCCGCATGTGGACTCCTTCGAGTTCTTCGCGATCAGCGACGACAATGCCCGCGTCAACGCACTGCTGTCCGGCGACATCCATCTGGCCGCGGCGATCAATCCGCGCTCCACGCGGCTGGTGGACGGGCAGAAGGGCTTCGCCCTGTCCAAGACGACGTCCGGCAACTACACCAACCTGAACATCCGCCTGGACATGGAGCCGGGCACCCGCAAGGACTTCGTGGACGGGATGAAGTATCTCGTCAACCGCGAGCAGATCGTCAAATCCGCCCTGCGCGGCTTCGGCGAGGTCGGCAACGACCAGCCGGTGTCGCCGTCCAGCCCCTTCCACAACGCCGCACTGAAGCCCAAGCCCTACGATCCGGAAAGGGCGAAGTCCCTGTTCAAGAAGGCGGGCCTGCTGGGGCAGTCCGTCCCGGTCATCACCTCGGATGCCGCTTCCTCCGCCATCGACATGGCCATGGTGGTCCAGGCCGCCGGTGCGGAGATCGGCATGAAGCTCGACGTCCAGCGCGTGCCGTCCGACGGCTATTGGAGCAATTACTGGCTGAAGGCGCCGATCCATTTCGGCAACATCAACCCGCGTCCGACGCCGGACATCCTGTTCTCGCTGCTCTACGCCTCCGAAGCGCCGTGGAACGAGAGCAAGTACAAGTCCGAGAAGTTCGACAAGATGATGCTGGAGGCGCGCGCCACGCTCGCCTGGCCCAAGCGCAAGGAAATCTACGACCAGATGCAGGTGATGATCGCCGAGGAAGCCGGCACCATCATCCCCGCCTACATCTCCAACGTGGACGCGATCACCGACAGGCTGAAGGGCCTCCAGCCGAACCCGCTCGGCGGCATGATGGGCTACTCCTTCGCCGAATATGTCTGGCTGACCGCCTGATGCAGTGGATCGGCGGGGTGGTCCGGACCCAGGCCCGGCCGCCCCCTCCCTCGCCGCCCATCCGGGCAACCCCTCCGGGGGCGCCTCACCTCGCGGAGGCCAAGCATGAAATCACGCATTCCCTCCCTCATCCTTGGTCGGCTGCTCATCGCACTGGTCACGCTGACGATCGTGTCCTTCGCCGTGTTCTTCGCCACCACCCTGCTGCCCGGCGACACGGCGATGATCCTGCTCGGGCAGTCGGCGACGCCGGAAGCGGTCGCCGGCCTGCGCGCCGCCATGCATCTCGACGAACCGGCCCTGCTGCGCTTCCTCTATTGGATCGCCGGGCTGTTCCAGGGCGATCTCGGCACCTCCTATGCCAACCAGATGCCGGTGACCACGCTGATCGCCGACCGGCTGGCCAACACGCTCAAGCTGGCGGGGCTGACCACGGTCGTGACGGTCCCCCTGGCGCTGACGCTCGGCATCACCGCGGCCATGTGGCGGGGGACGCTCTATGACCGCATCGTCACCATCGCCACCATCGGCGTGATCTCCGTCCCGGAATTCGTGCTGGCGACCTTGGCCGTCCTGGTCTTCGCCGTGTATCTGAAATGGCTGCCGGCCCTGTCCTTCACCTATCAGGTCGACAGCTTCTCCGGGCTGCTGCGGGTCTATGCCATGCCGGTCATCACCCTGACCTTCGTGGTCTCGGCGCAGATGATCCGCATGAGCCGGGCCGCGGTGATCGAGACGCTGAACACGCCCTATGTCGAGATGGCGCTGCTGAAAGGGGCGTCGCGGCCCCGGATGGTGCTGCGCCACGCCCTGCCCAACGCGCTCGGTCCGATCGCCAACGCGGTGGCGCTGTCGCTGTCCTATCTGGTGGGCGGCGTCATCATCGTCGAGACGATCTTCAATTATCCGGGCATCGCCAAGCTGATGGTGGACGGGGTGTCCACCCGCGACCTGCCGCTGATCCAGTCCTGCGCGATGATCTTCTGCTTCGGGTATCTGCTTCTCATCACCACCGCCGACATCGTCGCCATCCTGTCGAACCCGAGGCTCCGATGAAGACACACTCCCCACCGGCATCCTCGCGGCACGGACGGGCTACCGGGTCAATCTGGTCGGCCTGGTCAGCTTCTTCGTGGTCCTGTTCTGGGCGCTGGTCGCCCTGTTCGCCCCCTACATCGCCCCCCATTCGGTGGGTGAGATGGTCGACCTCGATTATTTCGGCCCGATGCGGCCCGGCCTGTGGCTCGGGTCGGATTATCTCGGGCGCGACATGCTCTCCCGCGTTATCTTCGGCGCGCGCTACACCGTCGGCATCTCGCTGGCCGCGGTGTCCATCGCCTGCTTCACCGGCGTGGTGCTGGGGATGACCTCGGCGGTGCTGCGCGGACCGGTGGACATGGTGGTCAGCCGCCTGCTCGACGCGCTCAACTCCATTCCCAGCAAGCTGTTCGGCCTGATGGTGGTGGCCGCGGTCGGATCGTCGATCCCGGTGCTGATCCTGACCCTGTCGATCATCTATATCCCCGGCGCCTACCGGTTCAGCCGGGCGCTGGCGGTCAACATCGACACGATGGATTTCGTCATGGTCGCCCGCATCCGCGGGGAAAAGCTGCCCTACCTGATCGTATCGGAGATCCTGCCCAACATCATCGGCCCGGTGCTGGCCGACCTGGGTCTGCGCTTCGTCTTCATCGTCCTTCTGCTGTCGGGCCTGTCCTTCCTGGGGCTGGGCGTCCAGCCGCCCTATGCCGACTGGGGAGCGCTGGTGCGCGAGAACATCGGCGGCCTGCCCTTCGCCGCACCGGCGGTGATCGTGCCGTCGCTGGCCATTGCCACCCTGACCATCGGCGTCAACCTGCTGATCGACAATCTTCCGCAGAAGATCCGGGACCGGAGTGCCTCCTGATGACGAACCTAGTCGAAATCCGCTCCCTGACGGTCGAGGCCACCACCGATTCCGGCCGCTGGATCCAGATCCTGAAGGGCATCGACCTCGACATCGCCGCCGGCGAGACCGTCGCCTTCATCGGCGAAAGCGGCTCCGGCAAGACCACCGCCGCCATGACCCTGCTGGGCTACGCCCGTCCGGGCTGCCGGATTTCGGGCGGCTCGGTGCGGATCGACGGCCATGACATGGTGACCCTGTCGGAGAAGCAGCGGGCGGCCCTGCGCGGAACGGTCGTGGCCTATGTGCCGCAAAGTGCCGCGGCCGCCTTCAACCCGGCGGCGACCATCATGGACCAGGTCATCGAGGTGACGCGGATCCACCGCCTGATGCCGCCGGACGAGGCCCGCCGCCGGGCGGTGGACCTGTTCCGCGCCCTGTCCCTGCCCGACCCCGACGGCATCGGCGACCGGTATCCGCACCAGGTGTCGGGCGGGCAGCTCCAGCGGCTGGCGGCGGCGATGGCGCTGATCGGCGATCCCAAGGTGGTGATCTTCGACGAGCCGACCACCGCGCTCGACGTCACCACCCAGGTGGAGGTGCTGCGCGCCTTCAAGGCGGTGACCGCCAAGCGGCGGATCGCCTGTGTCTACGTGTCCCACGACCTTGCCGTGGTCGCCCAGATCGCCGACCGCATCATGGTGCTGCGCAACGGCGCGGTGCAGGAAACCGGCAGCGTCCACGACATCCTGACGCGCCCGTCCCACCCCTACACGAAGGAGCTGCTGCACGCCTTCCACCCCGACAGCGGCGGGCGGACGGCGCCGGCCGTCACTGACGCCGTCCCTCTGCTGGAGATCAACGCGCTGAGCGCCGGCTACGGGCCGCCGCAATCGAACGGCCAGCCGCTGGTGCTCGCCGTCAAGGGGGTGAGCCTGCAGGTGAAGCGCGGCACCAACCTCGGCATCATCGGGGAGTCCGGCTGCGGGAAATCGACCCTGGCACGCGCCATCGCCGGCATCCTGCCGGCCTGCAAGGGCGACATCCAGTTCGACGGACGGGAGCTGTGGCACAGCGCCCGACAGCGCAGCCGCGAGCAGCTGCGCGACCTGCAGATCGTCTTCCAGCATGCCGACACGGCGCTGAACCCGGCCAAGTCGATCGAGGACATCCTGGGCCGCCCGCTGACCTTCTATCACGGCCTGCGCGGCAAGGCCCGCGACGCGCGCGTCGATGCGCTGCTGGACATGGTCCATCTGCCCCGCGCCCTGCGCCACCGCCGCCCGGCCGAACTGTCGGGCGGCCAGAAGCAGCGGGTCAATTTCGCCCGCGCGCTGGCCGCCGAACCCAAGCTGATCCTGTGCGACGAGATCACCTCAGCGCTCGACACCGTCGTCGCGGCGGCGATCATCGAGCTGCTGAAGGAGCTGCAGCGCGAGCTTGGCCTGTCCTACATCTTCATCAGCCATGACCTGTCGGTGATCGAGGCGATCTGCGACGAGATCATGGTGATGTATCGCGGACAGACGGTGGAGACGATCATTCCGTCCGCCCGTCAGCAGCCGCAGCACCCCTATTCGAAGCTTCTGTTCTCTTCGGTTCCGAAGCTCGACCCGACCTGGCTCGACACGCTGAACATCGACGCCGAGCGGATGCGCGTGGCGTGAGACACGGCCTCCCCGCCCGGCCCGCCGCCGCGGGGAGGGGTCCGAGCGCGGCCGTTCACATCGGGCCGCTCACATCGGAAACAGCGTGGTCAGCGGCATGTGGGCGCGCACGATCGGCGATTTCAGGACGACGTAGCTGAAATACTTGTCGATGCCGATGTCCATGTCGGTCAGCTTCTCCATGATCTCCTGATACTCGCCGATGCCGGACGTGACGAACTTCAGCATGTAGTCGTAGCCGCCGGAAACCAGATGGCATTCCAGCAGCTGCTCGATCTTTTTGACGGCGGCGAGGAAACGGGCGAAATCGACCTGCCGGTGGTTCTTCAGCGTCACCTCGGTGAAGACGGTCAGGGTCTGGCCGAGCTTGCTGACGTTGATCTGCGCCGTGTAGCCTTCGATGTAGCCTTCCGCCTGGAGCTTCTTGACCCGCATCAGGCAGGGGCTGGGCGACAGGTTCACCAGCTCCGCCAGCTCCACGTTGGTGATCCTGCCGTTCTTCTGGAGCTGATGCAGAATCTTGATGTCGATGCGGTCCAGCTTCATGGGGAACCTATCCGGTTCGAGGGCGGGGAACGGAACATGACGGCAGAAAATTCTGTCACTCCGGCCTTGGCAGCTTAACACGCTCCGCCTGCCTGTCGATGATCGAGTGGCTTTGTTCCGGCAGAACAATTCGCCGGGCTTTCACGCATCGACAGAAGATAATGCCGTTGAATCCCGCAAAGCAGCGCCCGCGCATCCGCGCACCATGGCTAGATGGCGCGACGCCGAAACCGGAGACCCGCCCCATGCCCGCCCCGTTGCAAACCATCCCGTCCTCGCCACAGCTTCCCGACCGGGCGGACGTCGTCGTGATCGGCGGCGGCATCGTCGGCGTCTGGGCGGCCTATTTTCTGGCGAAGCGCGGCGTGTCGGTGGCCCTGGTGGAAAAGGGTCAGGTCGGGGCGGAGCAGTCCAGCCGCAACTGGGGCTGGTGCCGCCAACAGAACCGCGACGCGCGCGAACTGCCGATGGCGACCAAAAGCCTGGATCTGTGGGAGCGCTTCGCCGCCGAAAGCGGGGAGGACACCGGCTTCAGCCGCTGCGGCCTGCTCTACCTCAGCAACGACGACCAGGAGCTGGCGGGCTGGGCCCGCTGGCGCGACTTCGCCCGGACGGTCGGCGTCACCACCCACATGCTGAGCAGCGCCGAAGCCGCGGAGCGCGGCCGCGCCACCGGCCGGCCCTGGAAGGGCGGCGTCTTCTCGCCGTCGGACGGCATCGCCGATCCGGCCCGCGCCGCCCCGGCCGTGGCGCGGGCGATCATGAAGCTGGGCGGAACGGTGCATCAGGGCTGCGCCGCGCGCGGGCTGGAAACCGCCGGCGGACGGGTCTGCGGCGTCGTCACCGAAAAGGGCACGATCCGCACGAAACTGGTGGTCATGGCGGGCGGGGCCTGGGCCTCCTCCTTCTGCCATCAGGTCGGCGTGCGGCTCCCGCTCGCCTCGATCCGGTCGTCGATCCTGTCGGTCGGCCCCAGCCCCGCCGGTCTGCCCGACGCCCTGCACACCGCCGCCGTGTCGATCACCCGGCGCGGCGACGGCGGGCACACGCTGGCCATCAGCGGACGTGGGCGCGTCGATCCGACGCTTCAGCAGATCCGCTTCGCGCCGCAATTCATGCCGATGTTCAAACGGCGCTGGCGCAGCCTGCTGCCCGGCGGGCTGGAGGGCGTGCGCGGCGGTCACGAGACGCTGCGGCGCTGGCGCCTCGACCGTCCGACGCCGATGGAGCGGGTGCGGGTGCTGGACCCCACGCCGGACCGCGGCACCATCCGCCTCACCCACGAACGGGCCATGGCGCTGCTGCCCGGCCTGAAGGGCGCGCCGATCACCGCTGCCTGGGGCGGCTACATCGACAGCACGCCCGACGGCGTTCCGGCCATCGGCGAGGTCGGCGGCATGCCCGGCCTGATCCTGGCCGCCGGCTTCAGCGGCCACGGCTTCGGCATCGGCCCCGGCGCCGGACATCTGATCGCCGACCTCGTCACCGATCAGGCGCCCATCGTCGATCCCAAGCCCTACCACCCCGACCGCTTCGCCGGCTTCTCCGCCGGAAAGGTCGCCGATTTCTGACGGAACGGCGGGACCGTCAAAGGCCCCCGGCTCAAGCGCGCGTGCGGCTCGGCGCAGGCAGTCGCGCATCAGGGCGTGGCTGCCGGACAGCGGGCGCTCCCTGCTGGTCAGGATGGCGATGGGCACGCGGATGCCGGGGCGGAACGGCCGCTGGACGATGCCGGAAAACTGGCTCCACGGCAAAAGTCCGTCGACCACCGCGACGCCGATCCCCTCGCGCACGAAGGGGAGCGCGGTGATCGACAGGTCGATCTCCACCGCCGGGGCGTAGCTGCCCCCCTCCGCCTCGACCGCCGCGGCGAGCAGCCGGCCGGGCAGCGTGTCCACGCGGTACGAGATCAGCGTCTCCTCCGCCAGTTCGGCAAAGCCGATTTCGGCATGCGCGGCCAGCCGATGCCCCTCGGGCATGAGGCAGACCAGCCCGGCATGCCCCACCGTTTCGACGTCGAGGTCATGATGGGGCATGTCGTTCATCGCCACCCCCAGCAGGACGTCGCCGCTGCGCAGCATGTCCAGGATGTTCGCGATGGGGGCGACCAGGGACCGCACGATGATGTCCGGGTGTGCTTGGCGGAACGCCGTCAGCGCCTTGGGAAGAATGGACATGGACGGCGGGGCGGAGGCGGCGAGACGGACCAGGCCGGTGCGGCCATGGCGCATGTCGACCGTGCGCCGGCGCAGCGCCCCCAGCTCCGCGAAGATCCGCTCGGCCTCCGGATAAAGCTCGTTGGCCTCCTGCGTCGGCACCAGACGGCCGCGCACCCTGTCGAACAGCTTGAAGCCGAGCTGGTCTTCGGCGTGCAGCAGGATCTGGCTCAAGGCCGGCTGCGAGATGTTCAGCATCGCCGCCGCCCCGGTCACCGTTCCACACCGCATCAGCATGCAGAAGACTTCCAACTGGCGGGCTTGCATTCACGATCCTGGAGGCTGGCGGACGGAAGGGGCGGCGGACGAAAGGGGCGGACTCCGGCGCTCCACTATAGCGATCGACGGGCCCGGGGGTCGAGCGGCAACGGCAAGGCGGCGATAACCGGTCATGAGGCTTCGTCGGCCTCTTCGATGACAACCGTCAACCGAAGACTGCGGAGGGCGCGGTTTCGATATCGGATCGGCGCCAATACCGAAGCAGCGGCCAAGGGTTGTGCTTCTCTCCACCGGTCGAACCGAATGACTCTTGACTTGCAAACGACAATCGTTATCATTTGCGAAACGCCCGCGCTTCGCTGCGAACACAAACCTCCATGATCGATGTGGAAAACAGCATCCGTCCGGAGCACCGAGAGGGTAGTTTCATGCTTTGAGGCAAAATACTTGGCCGCGCCAACTCATTCGCTAGGCACTTTTATTGCTCGCGATTGAAGTTTCGACTGTGGGGCTGTCGCCTTGAACGCTGTTTACTGCGTCGTTCGGCATGAGCGGCTTCACCGGAACATGCGCCACACCATTGCCTCCCCGCCCCACGCGAAGCGCGCGATCCACAATGGTCCCCGATCTGCAATGGCATGACTGCGCCGCCCTTCCCCATCGCAGCCAGCGGACCGCCAACGGCGCACCGTAACGACAAACCGGCCTGGAACGTTCCCATGACCTTCGTGAAATCACTCCTGACCGCCGCCGGCCTGTTCGCGGCGGCCGGCCTTGCCGCCACCCCCTCCTTCGCCGGCAAGACGAGCTATCCGCTGACCATCGAGAATTGCGGTGCCCAGGTCACGATCCAGAAGGCTCCGCAACGGGCGATCGGTCTCGGCCAGAACAGCGCCGAAATCCTTCTGCTCCTCGGGCTGCAGGACCGGATGGTCGGCACCGCCTTCTGGCCCAGCAAGGTCATGCCGCAGCTGGCCGAGGCGAACGCCAAGGTCAAGCTGCTGACCGTCGAGTTCCCGACCTTCGAATCGATCCTGGTCGAAAACCCGGATTTCGTCGCGGCGGCGCTGCCCGTCCTGCTCGGTCCGAACAGCAAGGTCGCCAAGCGGGGCGATTTCGACAAGGTCGGCGTCCCGACCTATCTGTCGCCCAGCACCTGCCTCGACACCAGGAACTCCAAGGATGCGTATGGCACCCGTGCGCAGCTGTGGAGCATGGATCAGCTCTATCAGGAGATCGACGAGCTGTCCCGGATCTTCGACGTCGCGGATCGCGGCCAGGCGCTGATCGCCGATTTCAAGGCGCGCGAGGCGGCCATCCGCGCCAGCGTGCCGAAGGACGGCCGGAAGCTCTCCTACGTCTTCTGGTTCTCCAGCCCCTCGCCGTCCGCCGACGCCTATCTCGGCGGCAAGAACGGCGCGTCGGGCTTCATCGCCGACCTGCTTGGCGGCACGAACGCCATCGCCTCTGAATCCGAATGGCCGACGCTGGGCTGGGAGGGCATCATCGCCGCCAATCCTGACGTCATCGTCGTGGCCAGCCTCGACCGCAACCGGTGGGAACTGGACCGTACCGACGCCAAGATCAAGTTCCTGACCACCGATCCGGCCGTCAGCCAGATGCCCGCGGTCAAGAACAAGGCCATCGTCGTCATGGACGGTCAGGCGATGAACCCGACCATCCGCACCCTCTATGGTGCCGAACAGGTGGCCGGGCAACTGAAAGACCTCGGGTTGCTGAAGTGACGGGCATGGGGCAGTCGCTAGGGCGGTTGACCATGCTGGGGGGCGTGCTTGCGGCCTCCCTGGCGGCCATCGCCCTCGTCATCGCGGTCAGCGTGGGGATCGGCGACCTGCCGATCCCGCTCTCCACGACCTTCCACGCCGTGACCAACCGGCTGGGCTGGACCTCGGTCGAGCTGAGCCGCATCCATGAGACGGTGATCTGGGACTACCGGCTCAGCCGGGCGCTGGTCGCGGCCTTCTGCGGTGCCGGCCTTGCGCTGTCGGGGGCGATCATGCAGTCGCTGCTGCGCAACCCGCTCGCCGAGCCCTATGTGCTGGGCATTTCGGCCGGCGCGTCCACCGGCGCCGTCGCCATCGTCATCCTCGGCGTCGGGGCCGGGGCCGTCTCGCTGTCGATGGGGGCCTTCGCCGGCGCCTTCGCCGCCTTCCTGTTCGTGGCCCTGCTGTCGAACGGCACGCGCGGCGGCGCCGACCGCACGATCCTGGCCGGCGTCGCCGCCTCCCAGCTGTTCAACGCCGCCACCTCCTACATCGTGACGACGTCGGGCAATGCGCAGCAGGCGCGCGACGTGATGTTCTGGCTGCTCGGCAGCTTCAGCGGCGCGCGCTGGCCGGAATTCATGTTGGTCTCCATCGTGGTGAGCGGCGGCCTCGTCGCCTGCCTGCTGGCCGCGCGCGTGCTCGACGCCTTCGCCTTCGGCGACGAATCCGCCGCGGCGCTGGGCGTCGATGTCGGCCGGACGCGGCTGCTGCTCTTCGCGCTGACCGCGCTGATGACCGCGACCATCGTCAGCATGGTCGGCTCGATCGGCTTCGTCGGCCTCGTGGTGCCGCATGCCGCCCGCTTCCTGGTCGGCCCGATGCACATCCGGCTGCTGCCGGCCTGCGCCATCGCCGGCGCGATCTTCATGGTGGCGGCGGACATCGCGTCGCGCGTGCTGATCCCGCAGCAGGTCCTGCCGGTCGGCGTCGTCACGGCGCTGGTGGGCGTGCCCTTCTTCTCGGTCATCCTCTACCGGTTCCAGCGTGCGTCATGAGCTTCAAGACCGAACGTCTCACATGGGGAATTGGCGGCAAGACCGTGCTCGACGCGGTTTCGCTGGAAGCCCGGCCGGGCGAGATGCTCGGCCTGCTCGGACCGAACGGGTCCGGCAAGACCTCGCTCCTGCGCCTGCTCGCCGGGCTGAAGCAGCCGCAGTCCGGCCGGGTCCTGCTCGACCGGACCGACCTGCGGACCATCCCGCGCCGGGCCGTCGCGCAGCGCGTCGCCTTCGTTGAGCAGCATGCGACGACGAACGCCAACCTGAAGGTGATCGACGTCGTGAAGCTCGGGCGCTTCCCCCACCGCTCGCTGTTCTCCGGCTGGTCGCGGGCGGACGAGGAGGCGGTGGACGGCGCGCTCGAGAAGGCCGGGATGACGGCGAAGCGCAACGACTTCTGGCACAGCCTGTCGGGCGGCGAGAAGCAGCGCGCCCACATCGCCAGGGCGCTGGCGCAGACGCCGAAGGAACTGATCCTGGATGAGCCGACCAACCACCTCGACATCCAGCACCAGATCGCGCTGCTGAAGCTCGTCTCCGAGCTTGCGGTCACCAGCATCACCGCCCTTCACGATCTCAACCACGCGGCCATGTTCTGCGACCGGCTGGTGGTTTTGAAACAGGGCCGGATCGTCGCCACCGGGTCGCCGGCCGAGGTGCTGACCGAGGATTTGCTGAGGAGCGTCTTCTCGGTCGAAGCCCGCGTGGAGGTCTCCCCCACGCGCGGCCCCACATCCATTACCTCCGCTGATCCTCATCGAGACTGCCGACAGGCAGCCCGGCGCGCAAAGGTCGCGTCCGGAATGAGGTTGCCGCTGATTTTTTCCAAACCCTCGTCATGGAGTCAAAAGCTGTGAATCGTTATCTGCTGGCGGGCTGCGCCGCGGTCACTCTCGCAACCGGTGCCGGCGCCGCCAATGCCCAGGCCAAGTTCGACGTGAAGGTCAGCGGCGATGCCTATTTCGAAGCCGGCTACGTGAGCCAGGACCTGGATGCGAACACCCGGTCGACCGAGTTCCGCAACCGCCTGCGCGTGAACATCATCCCGACCGCCAAGGCCGACAACGGCCTTGAATATGGCGCCCGCATCCGCATGCGCGCCAATGCCGGCGCCGGCAATGCCCGCAACACGGACGCCGACCGCGCCTTCGTCTTCGTGCAGGGCTCCTTCGGCACGGTTCGCGCCGGCGTCGCCAACTCCTTCAGCGACGAGACCTACATCTCCGCGCCGTCCGACTATGTGTCGGCCTTCGTCGAGCAGCCCGTCTTCTGGGTCGGCCCGAACAACACCATCAACGGCACGACGACCGGCTCGCTGGCGTTCGGCGCCGCCCAGACCACTCGCAACACCATCGTCTATCCGGCCCTGGCCGTCGACGCCAATTCGACGAAGATCGTCTATTACTCACCGCGCTTCGCCGGCCTGCAGCTGGGCGGCAGCTATACCCCGCGCAACGACAGCAGCAACACCGACGTCAACCGGTCGCAGTTCACGGCGGACAGCTCGGCCAACATCATGGGAACCGGCATCTTCGAGAACATCTGGGAAGTCGGAGCCAACTACAACAACAGCTTCGGCGGTGTCTCGATCAAGGCCAGCGCCGGCTACATGGGCGGCAGCGCGGTCGCCGGCGCGCCGGGGATCGCCTACAACGACCTGACCGGCTGGCAGGCCGGCCTCATCATCGGCTATGCCGGCTTCTCCGTCGGCGGCAGCTACACCGACTTCAACCGGTCGGGTGAACGCCAGTCCTTCTCCGCCGCCGCCGGACGGCCGGCCACCGAAGCGCAGCGCAACTGGACGGCCGGCGCCCAGTACACCTCCGGCCCGCTGGTCGTCGGCGCCGCCTACAAGTTCGGCGCGGATGCCGGACGCACCGACACGCCGGGCAGCCGCCATGTCAACGTCTACGAGGTCGGCGTCGGCTACACCGTCGCGCCGGGCCTGACCCTGCAGGCCCAGTACGACTATGTCGACACCAAGGGCGAGGTCAGCACCCTGAACGACAAGGCGAACGTCGTCCTGGCGCGCTCCGTCCTGGCATTCTGAGGCGCGGTCCGTCCAAGCGGACGGAAATCGGAAAGCGCGTGGTCCGCCGGTGCATCGATACGCACCGGCGGATCGTGGTCGCCACCCTGATCGGGCCGGAGGCGGTGCGGGGGATCGAGGTCAACCCGCTGGCGCTGGAACTGGCCCGCGTGTCGGTGTGGATCGGCGAGATCCAGTGGCGGCACCGCCATGGCCTTGCCCCGCCCAGGGACCCGGTGCTGAAACCCCTGAAGACGGTGGAGCACGGCAATGCCCTGGTGTCGGAGGACAGCGGAGAAACGCCCTGGCCGCCGGCAGACGCGATCGTCGGCAACCCGCCCTTCCTCGGCAACAAGGCGATGCTGCGGGTGCTGGGCGAAGCCGAAACGATGCGCATCCGCTCGGTCTATGCCGGCCGGGTGCCCGACGCCGCCGACCTCGTCTGCTACTGGTTCGAGAAGGCGCGCGCCATGATCGCCGGCGGCACGGCGAAACGCGCCGGGCTGGTGGCCACGAACTCCATCCGGGGCGGCGCCAACCGCGCGGTGCTCGACCGCATCCGCCAGACCGGCCGCATCTTCGAAGCCTGGTCCGACGAACCCTGGGACCTGGACGGCGCCGCAGTCCGCGTCTCGCTGGTCTGCTTCGGACCGAAGGACACGGACGGGACCCCGCGCCTGGACGGCCGCGAGGTGACGGAGATCTTTGCCGACCTGACCGGAGGCGGGGTGGATTTGACCATGGCGAAGCGGCTGAACTCCAATAAGCGAATCAGCTTCCAAGGCCCGGTCAAAGTCGGTGCGTTCGACGTGGACGGTTGCGTGGCCCGCCGCTGGCTGATGGCTTCCGGCAATCCGCATGGTCGTCCCAATGCCGATGTCCTGCGTCCTTTGGTCAACGGCATGGACGTGATGCGCCGCCCGTCCGACACATGGATCATCGACTTTGCCGAAATGACAGAACGCCAAGCCTGCTTGTACGAAGGACCGTTCGATCACCTGAAGCTGCACGTCAAGCCTGTTCGCGAAAGAAACCGGGATGCCTCGCGTCGGCAGAATTGGTGGCGTCTCGGGCGGAGCGGAGCGGACATGAGGGAGGCACTGCACCGACAGTCCCGATGCATCGCAACGCCCAGGGTCGCGCGCCACCGGGTTTTCGTTTGGCTTCCGTCGTCCGTGATGCCGGACAGCCGCCACGGTGTCGGAAACGATCCGCAGTACACGCCGAGCACGGGTTTCGAAACCTTCCCCTTCCCCGCCGGGCTGACGCCCGACCGTCCTGCCTCCGACTATGCCGACGATCCACGTGCGCAAGCCATCGCCGAGGCGGCGAAGCGGCTGAACCGGCTGCGGGAGGCGTGGCTAAACCCGCCCGACCTCGTGAAGCGGGTGGCGGAGGTGATGCCGGACCTTCCCGCCCGCATGGTGCCGCGCGATGCGGGGGCCGCCGCCCTTCTGAAGAAACGCACGCTGACCAACCTGTACAACGACCCGCCGGACTGGCTGCGCGACGCACAGCGCGACCTCGACGCCGCCGTGGCCGACGCCTATGGCTGGCCGGCCGATCTGGACGACGAGGAGGTGCTGCGCCGCCTGCTCGCCCTCAACCTCCGGCGCGCCGCGGGCCAGGACGAACCGCGCCAGCTCCGCTTCCACTTTCCGCCGCACCAGCTGCATTTCAGTCTGGAGGGCGGTGCCGGCCGGGCGCCGGAAAGGCGCCTCCGCCCCCGCAGCCGGCCCCCGGTCTGGACCGGCGGCAGCGCCATTTCGCCTATGTCATTCCCGGCGGCCTGACGGACCGGCTGCACACGACCATCCAGGCCCGCGTCGCCATGGCGGCCTGACGCGGGATCTGCGGCCACGACCGGAGGGGGCCTGCCGGGTGTGACCGAAATGACGACGGTCCGGGCGAGACGCTATCGGAGGCAGGGTCAGCCCATCCGATCCACATTGACAGGGTGAGTGTCTCACCCTATCCGTGGAACGCTGAACTCGATTGGTTGGGGAGGGGCGGATGCTCGGCGAGCAGTTGAAGGCCTACCGCGAGGCTCGCGGGCAGTCGCGGGAGGACTTCGCGGCCTTCCTGAACGAGGGGCTGGACCGCTCCTACGACCGGCAGCGCATCTCGCGCTGGGAGAATGGGGGCGAGCGTATTCCGCAGGCCGTCGTCGCCTTCGTCCGCAAGCACCCGGTGCTTCCCGTCGAGAAGCCGGGCCCGGCGCTCGTCGTATCGCTGGCGAACCAGAAGGGAGGCGTGGGCAAGACCACCGGCTGCGTCAATGTCGGACGCATGCTGGCCGACCGCGGCTATTCCGTCGTGCTGGTGGACTCCGACCCCCAGGCCAACGCCGGCATCCATCTCAGCGTGGACGTCGTCGCCTGCGAGGAAGCCGAGAAGACGCTCTACTACGTCCTCAAGGGGGCCGCGAAGGCCGAGGAGTGTCTGGTGGAGACGCGCAACCCGCGCCTGCGGGTCCTGCCATCCTCGCTCAAGCTGGCCGAGAGCGAGACCGAACTCGCCGCCCAGCAGTTTTCGCACAACACCTTGCGCAGCCGTCTCGCCGAGCTGCGGCGCAGCGTCGATTTCATTCTGATCGACTGCCCGCCCACGCTGGGGCATCTGGTGACCAACGCCCTGGTGGCCAGCGACACCGTCCTGATCCCCTGCCAGACGCAGCCCCTCGCCTTCATGGGCATGGGCACGCTGCGCAAGCAGATCGACTTCGTGCGCGAACGCGGCAACCCCACCCTTTCGCTGCTCGGCATCGTGCCGACCTTCTATTCCGGCCGCACGACCCAGGACCAGGCCACCCTGAAGGACATGCACGACACCTATGGGCAGGAGGTTCACATCTTCCCGCCGATCCCCAACACCACGCTCTACCCGCAATCCTCGGCCGGCGGCGACGCGCTGGTCGCCTTCAACGCCAAGGCCCCCGGCATCGGCACCTTCGACATGGTGGTGCAGACCCTGATCGGGGAGCGCGACCGCCGCGTGGTTTCGGCCGGCCATGGAGTGACGGCGCATGGCTAAGGGCATTCCGCGCTCCAACATGGGGCTCATCGCCAAAAGCAGCGACCAGACCAGCGCCAACCCGGTGCGGCTCGACAGCAACGCGCTGACCGGCAAGGCGGTGCCCTTCGAGAGGCCCTTCGCCTGCGACATCGGGCTGGTCGTCACCAATCCCGATCAGCCGCGCAAGATCTTCCGGGAAGAGGATCTGGCCTCTCTGGCAGCCTCGCTCGCCAAGCATGGGCTGAAGCAGCCGATCGGCGTGCAGCAGCAGGCCAACGGCGAATATCTCCTGGTGTGGGGCGAGCGGCGCTGGAGAGCCGCCCGGGCGCTCGGCTGGCCGACGATCACCGCGGTGCTGACCGCCGGCGACCCGCTTGAGGTGGCGCTGGTCGAGAATGTCCAGCGCGTCGACCTGTCTCCGTTCGAGCAGTCCGATGCCCTGCAGGGGCTGAAGGAGCGCCACGGCTACACGGACGAGGCGCTTGCCGGCATCGTCGGCAAGGACCGCAGCATGATCTCCAAGCTGCTCCGTCTGCAGTCCCTGCCGGAACTGATCCGCAAGGAATATGCGGAGCATGAGCCGACGCTCCGCTTTCTCCTCACCCTCACCCGGGCCGCGTCGAAAGCCTCCGCCCTCGCCATGTGGGATCAGTGGAAGAGCGGCGCCGCCGTCGGAAACCCCGACGCGGGCGGGGAGCCGTCGACCCCGAAGGCTGCTGGCGAGGACGGCGAGCGCCCCTCGCACAAGCCGGCCGAAAAATCCCCGGAGATGGCGCTGAGCGCCCTGCCTCAGCGGGTGTACCGCGTGCTCAGCCGGGCGCAGGAGACCATCGGCGCGATGGTGGAGCGGCCGCGGCCGCTGACCGACGAGGATTGGGAGCGCCTGAAGCGGATGCGGTCACTGATCGACACCCTGCTGGAACAGCGGAAGTAAGAGCTGGGAGTCCGTCCGATGGGAACCGTTCCCATTGGACGGCCCATCCGCCGCCCCCTGCTTGGGGAACCGTTCCCATCGAACAGCCCCGCTGGTCCAAGCGGCCCCCTTCCCCGGCGGCCGGCGCCGGCATGATCGCGGCGGCATGCGGCGTTTCGCCCCAACCCGGTCTGTGACTGTCTCACCGACCGATCGGGGCCAAAGGGTACCATGCGTCCCCTGGGGGAATTGCCGGGGAAATCCGTTTATGCGTCGGTGGCGCTTGGGTCTTGTTCTGATGCTGGCCGCCGGTGCCCTCGCCGCTGGAGGGTGGGCGGCCTTGTTCCGCCCTGTCGCCGTCGTGGTTGCGGCGGTCCAGCATGACGTCGCCATCGAGGTCTACGGCATCGGCACGGTGGAGGCGCGTGTGCGCTCGGCGGTCGGGCTGGAGGTCGCCGGCACGGTGACGGAGCTGTTCGCCGATCACGAAGACCACGTGCCGCAGGGCGCCGTCCTCGCCCGGCTTGACACCCGCCAGCAGGACGCACGCGTCGCCGAAGCGCAGGCCGCACTGGGGCAGGCCCGCGCGGCGCGCGCCAAGGCGGAGGCCGCGATCCTCAAGGCGACCTCGCTGCTTGACAAGCGCAGGCAGGCCGCCGGACGGCGGCAGGAGCTGTTGTCCAGGGGCAGCGTGTCGGTCGAGGTGGCGCAGGACAGTGCCGCCGACCTGCGCGTCGCCGAAGCGGAGCTGGCGCTGGCCCGATCCGACCTCGCGCTGGCCGACGCCACGGTGGCCGACGCCGAAGCGCGGCTGCGCTATGAATCCGCGCGGCTCGACCGTTACACCCTGACCGCGCCGTTCGAGGCGCTGGTGATCGCCCGCCACAAGGAGCTGGGTGCCGCCGTCAATCCCGGCGAACCGTTGTTCACCCTGATCGCTCCCGACAGCATCTGGGCGCTGGTCCACATCGACGAGGCATCGGCCGGCGGCCTGACGGAGGGGCAGGCGGCGGCGGTGCGGCTGCGCTCACTGCCCGGCCGGAGCTTCGCGGCGCGCGTGGTCCGCATCGACCTGGAAAGCGACCGCGTCACCGAAGAGCGGAAGGTCTACCTGAAATGCGGGGACTGCCCGTCCCGCCTCCACCTCGCCGAGCAGCTGGAGGCGACCATCGCCGTCGCTTCCCTGCCGCGCGCCGTGCTGGTGCCGCAGGCGGCGGTCGAGCGGTTCGACGGGCGCAGCGGCATGGTGTGGACCGTCGAGGACGGCCGGCTCGCCCGCCGCAAGCTGGGCTTCGGCCGGCGCACGCTGGACGGCCGGCTGGAGGTGACCGGCGGCCTGCCCGACGGCGCGCGGCCGGTCGTCGCCCCGGCGTCCGGCCTGCGCGAGGGCCGGCGCGCCGAACCGCAGGAGACGACGCCATGAACCTCGCGCTGCGCGATGTCCGCCACAATCTCGGCCGCTTCCTGCTGACCTGCCTGGGGCTCAGCCTGCTGCTGGGGGTCGTGCTGTCGATGATCGGCATCTACCGCGGGCTGGTGGACGAGGCGCTGACGCTGGCGCGCTCGCCCGGGGCCGATCTGTGGATCGTCGAATCCGGCACCCGCGGCCCCTTCGCGGAGGCGTCGCGCATCCCCGGCGACCACCGTGACGCGGTGGCCCGGCTGGCCGGGGTGGCCGCGGCCGGCTCGCTGACCTTCCAATCGGTGGAAACGGCGCACCGCGGGCAGATCTTGCGCCTCTATGTCGTCGGCTACGAACCGGGCCGGCCCGGCGAGCCGGGGCGCCTCGCCGCCGGCCGGCCGATCACCCGCAGCCATTACGAGATGCTGGCCGACCGCCGCGCCGGGCTGGAGATCGGCGAGCGCCTGCGGCTGGGGCGGGACGTCTACGAGGTGGTCGGCCTGACCGACGGCATCGTCGCGTCCGGCGGCGATCCGGTCGTCCACCTGACCCTGCGCGACAGCCAGCGCCTGCAGTTCGAGCTGGATCCGGCCGCCGCCCGCCGCGAGTTGGCCCGCGGCGGGCGGCCGGGGGCCTCGACACGGTGAATGCGGTGGTGGCGCGCGTGATGCCCGGCGTGCCCGCCGCACGGGTGGCGGCCGAGGCGGCGCGATGGAAACATGTCGCCGCACTCACGCAAGCGGAACAGGAGGGACTGCTGCTGAAGTCGGTGGTCGAAAAGGCGCGCCGGCAGATCGGCCTGTTCACGGCGATCCTGATGGCGGTGTCGGCGGTGGTGATCGCGCTGATCCTCTACACGATGACCATGGACAAGGTGAAGGCCATCGCCACGCTGAAGCTGATCGGCGCGCCCGACCGCACCATCGTCGCCCTGATCCTGCAGCAGGCGCTTGCCATGGGGGCGATCGGCTGGAGCGCCGGCACGCTGCTGATCCTGCTTGCCAAGGACCATTTCCCGCGCCGCCTGCTGCTGCTGCCCGACGATGCGCTGATGCTGGGAGCGGCGGTGCTGGTCCTCTGCGTGGTGGCGAGCGGGCTCGGCGTCCGGCTTGCGCTCAAGGTCGATCCCGCGACCGCGCTCGGAGGGTGAGGCGATGTCGGTGCCGCTCGTCGAGCTTCGGGGAATCGCCAAGACCTACGGCAGCGGCGAGACCGCCGTGCATGCGCTGAAGGACACGGATCTGCGGGTCTATCCGGGGCAGGTGGTCGGGCTGCTCGGTCCCAGCGGGTCCGGCAAGACGACGCTCCTGAACCTGATCGGCTGCATCGTCGAGCCGACGCGCGGCCGCATGGATCTGGATGGTGAGACGGTCTATGACGGCCGCTGGCTGAAATCCGACCTGCGCCGGCTTCGCCTGGAGAAGATCGGCTTCATCTTCCAGTTCCACAACCTACTGCCGTTCCTCACCGCCGAGGAGAATGTCGCCGTGGCCCTCGGTCTGGCCGGTGTTTCCGGCGGGGAAGCGCGGCGGCGGGCACGGGCGCTGCTCGACTATCTGGAGGTCGGGCACCGCCGCGCGTCGCTGCCGTCCCGGCTGTCCGGCGGAGAGGCGCAGCGGGTGGCCATCGCCCGCGCGCTCGCCAACCGGCCGCGCATCATCCTGGCCGACGAGCCGACGGCGGCGCTCGATTCCGGACGGGCCGGCATGGTGATGGACCTGCTCCGCCGGCTGGCCATCGAACAGCAAGCCGCGGTGCTGGTGGTCACGCATGACGAGACGATCTTCGGCCGTTTCGACCACGCGGTGTCGCTGCGCGACGGGACGGTCGAAGCCGGTCAGGACGGGTAATAGCCCAGGATGGCCTTGGTTTCGAGGCACTCTTCCAGCCCGAAGACGCCGTACTCCCGTCCGTTGCCGGACTGCTTGTAGCCTCCGAAGGGCGCATGGGCATCCCAGGCGGGATGGTTGATGTGGACCTGTCCGGACCGGATCCGGGATGCGACCCGACGGGCGCGTTCCAGGTCGGACGACTGGACATGGCCGCCCAGCCCGAACACCGTGTCGTTGGCGATCTCTACGGCCTCCTCCTCGGTCGCATAGGGCATGATGCAGAGCACCGGGCCGAAGATTTCCTCCTGCGCGATGCGCATGCCGCCGGTCACGCCGGAAAAGATCGTAGGCTTCACGAAATGGCCGATATCCAGCCCCGCGGGCTTGCCAGGCCCGCCGCAGAGCAGTTGCGCTCCCTCGGCGATGCCGGCGGCGATCATCCGCTGCACGCGGTCGAACTGCGCCCCGTTGGCGATCGGGCCGAGGGTGGTCCGCGGGTCGCGGGGGTCCCCGACGACGATGGTTTCGACATGCCGGCGGGCCAACGCCTCCACCTCCTCCAGCCTGTCGGCCGGGACGATCATCCGCGTCGGCGCGCTGCAGGATTGCCCGACGTTGCGGAAGGCGGAGGCGATGCCCAGCGGCACGGCCTTCGCGAAATCCGCGTCCGGCAGCAGGATGTTGGGCGACTTGCCGCCCAGTTCCTGGACGACGCGCTTGACCGTGACGGCGGCGGCCTGCGCCACCAGCACCCCGGCGCGCACCGATCCGGTGATGGACACCATGTCGATGCCGGGATGGGCGGCGATGGCGGCCCCCACCTCCCCGCCGGTGCCGTTGACCAGATTGAAGACGCCCGGCGGCGTCCCGGCATCGTGCATGATCCGGGCGAACAGCAGCGCGCTCAGCGGCGAGAGTTCGCTGGGCTTCAGCACGACGGTGCAACCGGCGGCCAGCGCCGGCGCCAGCTTGGCGGTGATCTGGTAGAGCGGCCAGTTCCAGGGCGTTATCAGGCCGCAGACGCCGACCGGTTCGCGCAGGATCGCCGTCGTTCCCTTCCGGACGAGGAAGTCGTAGCCGCCCAGAACCTCCACCATCGCCCGCAGGTGCGCGATGGCCAGCGGCACCTGTGCTGCGCGGGCGAAGCCGATGGCGGTCCCCATCTCCGCCGTCATGGCGAAGGCCAGCTCCTCGGCGCGCGTCTCCATCAGATCGGCGATCCGCTGCAGCAGGGCCTGCCGTTCCTCCACCGGCATCGCGGAGAAGGTCGCGAAGGCCCTGCGGGCTGCGGTGACGGCCTCGTCGACATCACCGGCCGTGCCCGCCGCGATGGAGCCGATGACCGCTTCGGTGCTCGGATCGACCACCGCGATGGTGGCGTCGGAGGACGGGGCGACCCATCGTCCGTCGATGTAGAAGTGCCGCGCGTCCTCCGGCTCCATCGTCGTTCTCCTCTTGCGGCCGTTGCGGACCGATCCGCCGTTCGGCCCGGCGGTCAGTGCAGAATGTCCTGCAACTTGTAATAGGCGCCGACGAAGGGCAGGAACCAGGTGGGGCCGAAATGGCCCGGGATGGCCGGCCAGTCGAAATCGCGCAATGGATTGGCGGCGGCGTTCCCGTCCATGACCTCGGCCATGATCCGGCCCATATGGGTCGACATCTGCGTGCCGTGGCCGCTGTAGCCCATGGAATAGAACAGGCCGTCCCGTTCGCCCGCCCGCGGCAGGCGGTCCGCCGTCATGTCCACCATGCCGCCCCAGCAGTAATCGATCCTCGCGTCGGCCAGATCGGGAAAGATCTCGATCATCGACCGCCGGAGGATCGAGCCGCTCCTGGCGTCGGAACGGGGATTGGATTTGGCGAAGCGCGCCCGACCGCCGAACAGAAGCCGGTTGTCCGGCGTGATGCGGAAATAGCAGACGAAGTTCCTGGTGTCCGTCACGTTGCGGCGATGCGGCAGCAGGGCGTCCAGGCGGGCGGGCGACAGGGGCTCCGTCGCGATCAGGAAGGCGCCGACCGGAACGATGCGGCGGCGGAAATAGGAAAGGGGACCGACCGCCGAGGTGCCGGTCGCCAGCAGCACCTGCTTGGCGGTGACCGAACCGGACGGCGTGGAAAGCCGGTGCGCATATCCGTTCAGCCGCTTCATGCCGATGACCGGCGCGTTCTCATGCAGCCGGACGCCCTGGCGCCCGGCGGCCGTCGCCAGACCATGGGCGAACTTGCCCATATGCATGGCGGCACTCTTGGGAAAGATCAGGCCGCCGAAGTAGCGGTCGCTGCCCAGCTCGCCCTTGAGGTCCTGCTTCGAGACCATGAAGCTGTCGGGGTCGGCGCCCCGGGCCATCAGCTCCTGCGAGCGGGCGAGCTTGTCGTAATGCGCCGGCTTCGCCGCCACCTTCAGCTTGCCGACGCGCTTGAAGTCGCAGTCGATGCTTTCCTCGCGGACGATGCGCTCCACCGTGTCGACCGCGGCGTCGTAGCTCCGGTAGAGCCGCATGGCGGCGTCGGCGCCCAGCCGGCCGACCATCGCGGCATAGTCGCCGGCGAAGCCGTTGTTGCACATGCCGCCGTTGCGCCCGGACGCGCAGCCGCCCAGCTGTCCGGCTTCCAGCAGGACGACCCGCGCGCCCTTCTTCGCCAGGGCGAGCGCGGCGGACAGTCCGGTGAAGCCGCCGCCGACGACCGCCACGTCATGGTCGCCCTCGACGGGACCATGGTGGAGATCGAGGAACCTGGGCGCGGTGTCGAGCCAGTAAGGGGTCAGTTTCATCGCATTCGCCTCAACCGAAGGATTGGCCGGCAAGGTCATGGATGCGCTCCGGCCCGGTCGCCGGCGGGCGCCGCGCCGGGGGCACGAACCGCGACGGCGTCGATCTCCACCAGATAGCCGTAATGGAGTTCAGGCACCGGCACCACCGACCGCGCCGGCCGGGCATCCCCCAGCATCTCCGCATAGATCGCGTTGAAGCGCGGCCAGTTCGCGACGCCGACGAGGTAGACGGTCACCTTCAGCAAGGTTGCGGCCGTGCCGCCCGCCGCCTCCACCACCGCGATCATGTTGCCGATCGCCAGCCGGGCCTGCCGGTCGAAGTCCGCATCCGCATGGTGGGTGCCGTCGGGGGCGACGGGCAGCTGGCCCGATACATAGATCAGGTCGCCATGCCGGACGCCCTGGGAATAATGGCCGCCGGGCGGTGCCGCGCCGTCGGTGGATATCGCCGCCACGTCCAAGTTCCCTGCGATTCCGTCCGCCATCGTCACCATCCTCCGAAACGGGGCCAGACGGCCTCGATCTCGTCGCTGCCGCTCCGCACCACCTGATAGGCCCCGTGCTGCGCACCCGTGGCGCAGGCGTGGTTGGGAAGGATGCGCACGCGCGTGCCGATCGGCAGGTCGGGCAGGCGGGCATCCGACCCCGGACGCACGGTGATGATCCCATGCTCCTGGTTGGCGTCGGACAGGATCAGGTCGCCGAACGGCTTGCCGCCGACATCGCAGACGAGGCCATAGCCCTGGTCGATCCTCTGCCTGGCCGTCCCGCGGTCGCGGGACATCGCCATCCAGCCGGCATCGACCAGGATCCAGCCCTTGTCCCGCTGATGGCCGATCACCGTCGCAAGCACGGACAGCGCGATGTCGTCGATCCCGCAGACACCGATTCCCGCCATGACGAGGTCGAAGAAGACGAAGACGCCGGCGCGCACCTCCGTCACGCCGTCCAGCCTTTCCGCGAAATGCGCGGTGGGCGTCGATCCGACGCTGACCACCGGACAGGCGAAGCCGGCGTCGCGCAGAAGGGTGGCGGCCTGCACCGCGCCCGCGCGCTCGGCCTCGGCGCAGGCGCGCAACGCGTCCTCGCCGACCGCGCCATAGCTCGCCCCCGCATGGGTCAGGACCCCGCGCAGACGGCCGCCCTCATCCAAGGCCCGGGCGATGGCGACCAGCGTCGCGCCGTCGCCGGGCAGCACGCCGGAGCGGTGGCCGTCGCAGTCGATCTCGATGAGGGCGGGGATCGGGTCTCCGGCCTGGCAGGACGCCTCGGCCACCGCCTGCGCCTGCTCCACCGTATCGAGCGTGACGGCCAGATCGACCCCGCCGGCTCGAAGCGCGAGGATGCGACCGATCTTGTCCGGGGAAATGCCGACCGCATAGATCAGGTCCGTGACGCCGGCACCGGCGAACTGCTCCGCCTCCTTCAGGGTGGAAACGGTCGCGGGACCGGACGGGGAGGTCATCACCCGTTGCGCGGCATCGACCGACTTGGCCGTCTTCAGATGCGGCCTCAGTTCCACGCCCAGCCGGTCGAGCCGGTCACGGAGGCGGCCGACATTGCGGTCCATGCGGTCCCGGTCGAGAAGGAGGCAGGGCGTGCCGACGTCCTGCAGGCTTGGAGCTTTGGAGGCGGTTCGCATCGTTCCATCCAGCAAGCGCTAAGGTCCGTGCCACGGCTCAACCGCCGTGACGGTCCTTGCATTCTAGGGGATGTCGGGTAGCATGCAATTAACGATACATGCAGGCTTCATTAAGGTAGACCTTAATGCTGACGAGCGATGATCTTGTCTTTTTCGGCGTCCTTTCCGGTTCCCCGTCGCTTGCCGACGCCGCACGCAAGCTGAACGTCACACCGCCGGCCGTCACGCAGCGGCTGAAGGCACTGGAGCAGCGCGTCGGCGTCCGCCTGATGGACCGTACGACCCGCGGACTGGCCCTCACCGACGAGGGAGAGCTGCTGGTCGCCGAAGGCGCTGCGATCATCGAGGCGATCGAAGGGCTGGCGGAGTCGCTGGGCCGGCGGACGACCCGTGTCCGCGGCAGGCTGCGGATCGCGGCGCCCTATGGCTTCGGGCGGGAGCATGTCGCGCCGGTCGCCGCGGACTTCGCGCGGCGGCATCCGGAGGCCACCGTTGCCCTGGAGTTGTTGGACCATCCCAGCGTGCTGACCTCCGACAGCTGGGACGTCGTGATCCATATCGGCGCCCTCAATTCGGCCGAACGGCTGGTCACGACGCTCGCGCCGAATGCACGGGTGGCCTGCGCCTCGCCGGCTTATCTGGAGCGGCATCCGGCCATCGGCAATCCGGAGGATCTCCGGCATCACCGCTGCCTCGCGTTGCGGGAGAATGACGAGGACGTGACGCTGTGGCGCTTTTCCCATGCAGCGCAGGGGGCCACGACCGTCCGCATCAAGCCCGCGATGTCCACCAACGACGGCTCCATCCTGCGCGCCTGGGGACTTTCAGGGCTGGGCGTCATCGTCCGGTCGGAGTGGGACGTGGCGGGCGATCTTGCCGCCGGGCGGCTGGTCCGGATCCTGCCGGACTGGGCTTGTCCGGCCGCGGACGTCGTTGCCCTGCTGAACGCCCGTCATGGCCGCAGCCGAAGGGCCACGGTGTTCCTGGAGATGATGCGGGAGGCGCTGACCCCGCTCCCCTGGCGAAGCCCGGCACGCTGAACCGCCATCCGTGTAGGGCTGTCGTCCGGCGGCCGGATTGTCCACCATGCGGGAAAGCCGCGCGGCGGAGGCGACGGGTGCCGGTGTTGTCGTCGAAAGTGAGACCGGCAACCCAAGGAGACGAGCATGGCACCGCCGTCATCGGCCATGATTTTCCAGAACCCTGCGACCGGCCAGACGGAAGCGGTGTCCAACAGGGCAGGGGTCTGGGCGTTCCTGGGCGGTCCGTTCTATTTCGCCGCCAAGGGCGAATGGATCCACGCCGCGATCCACGCCGTGCTGACAGTCATCGCCCTGCTGCTTTGGCCCACCGGGATCCTCATGCTCCTGGGGCTCTGGTTCGGCTACGCCTGCGCGACGCCGACCATCCTGGAGGCGCGCTACAAACGCCTGGGCTGGCAGCGGATCCCGGCCTGAGGCGGTGTGGTAAACCCGCCCACCGGCGCATCCGCCGGTCATTTCACCCGGCCTTGGAGCCGGTGCAACAGCTCGCCGACGATGCCGCGGCGGAAGACCAGGACGCAGACGACGAAGATGCAGCCGATGACGACCGGCACCGGCAGGCTGGTCGCCGCCAGATAGCTCTCCAGCGTGACGACCAGCGCCGCGCCGACCACCGGCCCCAGCAGCGTGCCCATGCCGCCCAGCAGCGTCATCAGCACCACCTCGCCCGACATCAGCCACGTCACGTCGGTCAGCGAGGCGAGTTGGAACACGATGGCCTTGGTTCCGCCGGCAAGCCCGGCCAGCGAGGCCGACAGCACGAAGGCGACCAGCTTGTAGCGGTCGGTGCGGTAGCCGAGCGACACCGCGCGCGGCTCGTTCTCGCGGATCGCCTTCAGAACCTGCCCGAAGGGCGAATGCACGGTGCGCCAGATCAGGGCGAAGCCGCCGACGAAGATCGCCAGCACGGTGTAGTACATGGTCAGCGGCTGGTTCAGGTCGAACAGCCCGAACAGGGTGCCGCGCGGCACGCCCTGGATGCCGTCCTCGCCATGGGTGAAGGGAAGCTGCAGCGCCAGGAAGAAGATCATCTGGCTCAGCGCCAGCGTGATCATGGCGAAATAGATGCCCTGACGGCGGATGGCGATCAGGCCGAAGACCAGCCCCATCGCTCCCGCCACCGCGGTGGCGGCGAGCAGCCCGAACTCCGGCGCCCAGCCCCAGACCTTCACCGTGTGGGCGGAGATGTAGGCCGCCCCGCCGAAGAAGGCGGCATGGCCGAAGCTGAGCAGCCCGGCATAGCCGATCAGCAGGTTGAAGGCGCAGGCGAACAGCGCGAAGCACAGCACCTTCATCAGGAAGACGGGATACAGCACGAAGGGGGCGGCGACGGCGATCAGCAGCAGGGCACCGGCGATCAGGACGGTGCCGGTGCCGCGGGAGGACCCGCGCATGGCGATGGTGGTGGAGTTGCTGGCGACGGTCATGGATCAGCGCTCCCGTCCGAAGAGGCCCGCGGGCTTGATGAGAAGAACGATCGCCATCACGACGAACACGACGATGTTGGACGCCTCCGGATAGAAGACCTTGGTCAGCCCTTCCAGCAGCCCCAGCCCGAGCCCGGTGACGATGGCGCCCAGGATCGATCCCATGCCGCCGATCACCACCACGGCGAAGACGATGATGATGAGGTTGGAGCCCATCAGCGGCGACACCTGATAGATCGGCGCCGCCAGCACGCCGGCCAGCCCGGCCAGCGCCACGCCGAAGCCGTAGGTCAGCGACACCATCACCGGCACGTTGATGCCGAAGGCCTGGACCAGCGTCGGGTTCTCGGTCGCCGCGCGCAGATAGGCGCCCAGCTTGGTCCGCTCGATGGCGTACCAGGTGCCGAAGCAGATGGTGAGGGAGGCGACGACCACCCAGGCGCGATAGTTCGGCAGGAACATGAAGCCCAGATTCTGCCCGCCCTTCAGCGCGTCGGGGATGGGATAGGGCTGGCCCGACACGCCGTACTGGTGGCGGAAGGCGCCTTCCAGGATCAGGGCGAGGCCGAAGGTCAGCAGCAGGCCGTAGAGATGGTCCAGCTTGTACAGCCGCGACAGCATCGACTTTTCCAGCGCGATGCCCAGCAGGCCGACCGCCAGCGGCGCCAGCACCAGCGCCCACCAGTAGCCGAGCCCGAGAGAGGTCAGCAGCAGCCACGCCACGAAGGCGCCGACCATGTAGAGCGCGCCGTGGGCGAAGTTGATGACGTTCAACATGCCGAAGATCACCGCCAGCCCGAGGCTGAGCAGCGCATAGAAGGAACCATTGATCAGGCCGAGCAGAAGCTGCCCGAACAGGACTTGGGGCGGGACACCGAGGAGTTGGAACATGATTGTCCTCCCGCTCACACGCCGAGATAGGTGTGGAGCTTGTCCATGTTGGCGTTGAGCTGGTCGTTGGGGATCATGTCCACCACATGGCCCTCCTCCATCACGTAATGGCGGTCGGCGATGGTGGCGGCGAAGCGGAAGTTCTGTTCCACCAGCACGATGGTGAAGCCGCGCGCCTTCAGCGCCCGCACCGCGACACCGATCTGCTCGATGATGACCGGGGCGAGACCCTCGGTCGGCTCGTCCAGCAGGATCATGGTGGCGCCGGTGCGCAGGATGCGGGCGATCGCCAGCATCTGCTGCTCGCCGCCCGACAGGCGCGTGCCCTGGGTCGAGCCGCGCCCCTTCAGGTTGGGGAACAGGTCGTAGATCTGCGGGATCGTCATCCCGCCGTCCTTCACCACCGGCGGCAGCGTCAGGTTCTCGTCCACGCTGAGGCTGGAGAAGATGCCGCGCTCCTCCGGCACATAGCCGATGCCGAGCCGCGGGATGCGGTGCTGGGCCATGCCGATCAGCTCCTGCCCCTGGAAGCGGATGGAGCCGGTGCGCTTGCCCATGATCCCCATGATCGCGCGCATGGTCGAGGTCTTGCCGGCGCCGTTGCGGCCCAGCAGCGTCACCACCTCGCCCTGC
This sequence comes from Azospirillum sp. VT-I1, assembly GCF_055698305.1. Taxonomy (NCBI): domain Bacteria; kingdom Pseudomonadati; phylum Pseudomonadota; class Alphaproteobacteria; order Rhodospirillales; family Azospirillaceae; genus Azospirillum; species Azospirillum sp. VT-I1. The sequence goes on from NZ_CP168803.1 coordinate 163,908, forward strand.
CGCACCTCCAGGTTGACGCCGTGCAGCACATGGCTTTCGCCGTAGAAGCCGTGCAGGTCGGCGATCTCCAGCATCGCAGTCTTCGTCTGCATCCCGTCAGGCATGTCCGGTCCCCATATAAGCTTCCATCACCTGCGGGTTCTTGGAGACGACCTCGTAGGGTCCCTCCGCCAGGATCTCGCCGCGGCGGAGCACGGTGATGGTGTCCGACAGGTGGGCGACGACCGACAGGTTATGCTCCACCATCAGCACGGTGCGGTCGGCGGCGACGCGCTTGATGAGGGCGGCGGTGCCCTCGATGTCCTCATGGCCCATGCCGGCCAGCGGCTCGTCCAGCAGCATGACCTCCGGGTCGAGCGCGAGCGTGGTGGCGATCTCCAGCGCGCGCTTGCGGCCATAGGGCAGCTCGGCGGCCAGATGGTTGGCCCAGGGGGAGAGGTTGACCGCCTCGATCAGCTCCAGCGCCCGGTCATGCAGGTCGTAGAGCGTCGATTCGGACTTCCAGAAGTGGAAGCTGGTGCCGAGCGGGCGCTGCAGCGCCACCCGGACATTCTCCAGCACGCTGAGATGCGGGAAGACCGCCGAGATCTGGAAGGAGCGGACCAGCCCCATCAGCGCGATGTCGGCCGGCTTGGTGCGGGTGATGTCCCGGCCCTTGTAGAGGATCTGGCCGCGCGTGGGCGTCAGGAACTTGGTCAGCAGGTTGAACACCGTGCTCTTGCCGGCGCCGTTCGGGCCGATCAGCGCGTGGATGGTGCCGCGGCGAACCTGGAGGTTCACCTCCTTCACCGCCACGAAGCCCTTGAACTCCTTCGTCAGGTTGCGCGCTTCCAGGATGATGTCGTCGGTCATCGGCGATGCGATCCCCTTGCCAGTCGTCGGCCGTGCAGTGGTCTGCTGTGCAGCCGGCCGGCGATTCCAGACGGAACCGCCGGCCGGTGCGCCCCATTGGTCCCGCCCGTCAGCCCTTGACGAGGGGGCACTTGCTTTCGGACAGCGGCAGGAAGGCGTCGTTGCCGGGGATGGTGCTGAGGATCTTGTAATAGTCCCAGCGTCCCTTGGACTCTTGCGGGCTCTTCACCTCGACGAGGTGCATGTCGTGGACCATGCGGCCGTCGGCGCGGACCTTGCCGTTGCGGGCGAACATGTCCTCGATGGGCATGGTCTTCAGCTGGTTGACCACGGTCAGGCCCTTGTCGGTGCCGCTGGCGTCGATGGCCTTCAGGTAGTTCAGCACCGCCGAATAGACGCCGGCCTGCACCATGGTCGGCATCCTGCCCTCGTGGCGCTGGCCGAAGCGCTTGGCGAACTCCCGCGTCCGCTCGTCGGTGTCCCAGTACCAGCCGGTGGTGATGATCATCCCCTTGGTGACGTCGAGGCCGAGGCTGTCGATGTCGGTCAGGAAGACCAGCATGCCGACCATCTTCTGGCCGCCCTGGGTCAGGCCGAACTCGTTGGCCTGCTTCACCGCATTGACGAAGTCGCCGCCGGCGTTGGCGAGCGCCACCACCTGCGCGCCCGATGCCTGCGCCTGGAGCAGGAAGGACGAGAAGTCCGGCGTCGCCACCGGCGCCCGGACCGTGCCCAGCACCTCGCCACCGGCCTTCTTCACCGCGTTCGAGGTGTTGGTTTCAAGGCTGCGGCCGAAGGTGTAGTCGGCGGTGATGAAGAACCAGGACTTGTTGCCCTGCTGGGTCAGGGCGCGGCCGGCGCCGTTGGCGAGCGCGTAGGTGTCGTAGGTCCAGTGGACGCCGGTGGGGGAGCATTTCTCGTTGGTCAGCTCGGTGGTGCCGGCGGTGGAGTTCAGGTGAACCCGCCCGGTCTCGCGCGTCACCTCCTGCACCGCGAGTGCGGCGGCGGAATTTCCGACATCGACGATCACGTCGACCTGTTCGCGGTCGATCCACTGGCGGGAGACGCTGGCGGCGATGTCGGCCTTGTTCTGGTGGTCGGCGAAGACGACCTGGACCGGCGCGCCCTTGACCTTGCCGCCGAAATCCTCCACCGCCATCTGCGCTGCGACCACCGAGCCGCGCCCGGCAAGGTCGGCATAGATGCCGGTCATGTCGTCGAGCACGGCGATCTTCACCACATTGTCGGAGATCTGCGCCTGCGCCGTGCCGGCCAAGACGCCGGTGAAGGCGAAGGCGGCCATACCCGCGAGCAGAGCGGTCTTGAGCGTGGTCATCCGTTTGTCCTCCCTATTCTGATTGATTTGAAAAGTCGTCTCAGGCCTTGGCTGCCGCCGCGGCGTCGCGCAGCATGCGGCCGAGCAGGAACTGGTCGCTGTCGCCATGGGCCAGCCGCGTCTGGTCGGCCTGGGCGTCGATGGCGCGCTTGGTCATGCGCAGGGCCAGCGGCGGGACCGCCGCCGCCTCGCCCGCCAGCCGCATGCTTTCGTCGACCGCGGCGCCGTCCTCCGCGACGAGGTCGGCCAGACCCCAATCGAGCGCCAGCGCCGGATCGACCCGCAGGTCGGTGAACAGCAGCCGCTTGGCCCGCGCCGGACCAACCAGCGAGACCAGACGCGGCAGTCCGCCCCAGGCGAGGTTGAAGCCGAGCCGGGCCTCCGGCAGCCGAAGATGCGCGCTCCGCCCGAAGACCCGCAGATCCAGTGCCAGCGCCAGCACGCCGCCGCCGCCGACCGCCGGTCCCTCGACGGCGGCGATGGTGAGTTGGGGAAGTGCCGCCCAGGCGTCGCACAGGGCGCGTCCGCGCTCGACCGCGGCGTGCTGCTCCAACACATCCGTGCCGGTAGGCCAGAGCAGCGGATCGGACAGGTCGATGCCGCCGGAGAACACCGTGCCGGTTCCGGTCAGCACCACCGCCCGGACGCCGGTGTCGGCGCGCAGGCGGTGGGCGACGTCGGTCAGCTTCTCCATCGCCGCCGCGCTCAAGGCGTTGGCCCGCCCGCCGCGGTCGTAGCGGACCAGCGCCACTCCGTCGGCATGCTCGATCGAAACAAGGCTCATTCCGCTTTTTTCCTCCCCGACCATGGCCCGACCATGGCTCCGCCGGCGCGGCGTGCCGTTCTTGCCGGTGCCCACTCCCTAACATTCTACTGAGTATGTTGCAATCTTTTGATTGGCAGTGCAAACATACGAACGGCAGCAGCCGGCACGGGCGCGAGGCCCGTGGTCCGGACAGGGTTTGGAAAGAACAGGGAGGGTTTTCGGCGATGCACGGCGATGATTGGGCGCGGATCCCCACGGCGGACGAGTGCGTGCTGCGCAATCTTCTGGAGGCGCAGGCCGCGCGGCAGCCCGACGCGGTGTTCGTCGCCTTCTGGCGGGGCGAGAGCTGGAGCTACCGGGAGACGCTGGAGCGTGTCCGCCGCCGCGCCGCCGCCCTGCGGGCGCAGGGTGTGCGCCAGGGCGACCATGTGCTGTGCTGGATGGGAAACGGGCCGGACCTTCTGACCGCGTGGTTCGCCATCAACTATCTCGGCGCGGTCTATGTGCCGCTCAACACGGCAAGCCGCGGCCGCCCGCTGGAGCATATGCTGGACAATGCCGGCGCCACGGTCCTGATTGCCCACGCCGCCCTGATCGGCCGCTTGGCGGAGATCGGGCGCGGACCGCTGGCCAGGATCCTGACCGTCGGCACGGCGGATGCGGACCCGCCCGAGCTGCCCGGCGTGACCGTCGCACCGCTGGTGGATGCGCCGGCCGATGCCGACATCAGCCTGCCGCTCGACCGGCCGATCCAGCCCTGGGACCCCCACGCGATCATGTATTCGTCGGGAACCACCGGCGCGGCCAAGGGGGTCGTGACCTCCTACGTGCAGATCTACACGATGGGGCCGGACGCCTTCGACAGCATCACGGCGGACGACCGCTGCATGATCTGCGGCCCAATTTTCCATTGCGGCAGCACGCTTTACGTCTATTGCATGCTGGGCAAGGGCGGGTCGATGGCGATGGTTCCGGAATTCCGGACGCCGGACTTCTGGGACTCGATCCGCGACACCGGCAGCACGGTGGTCCTGCTTCTGGGCATCATGGCGAACTTCCTACTGAAGGCGCCGCCGGACGCGCGGGACCGCGACCATACTCTCAAGAAGGTCTTCATCGTTCCCTTCGGCGAGGACGCGCCCCGGTTCGGCGAGCGCTTCGGTGTCGAACTCCACACCGTCTACAACATGACCGAGATCGCCAGCCCCCTGACCGCCGGACCGCGCACCGCCGGACCGGATGGGATGGTCCCGGGCCTGTGCGGCCGCGCGCGCCCCTGCTTCGAGCTGCGCGTGGTCGACGGCAACGACGCCGAGCTGCCGCCGGGCACGGTCGGCGAGCTGATCATCCGCTCGCACCGGCCCTGGGCGCTCGGCTCCGGCTATTACCGCAATCCGGAGGCGACGCTGGCGTCCATGCGCAACGGCTGGTTCCACACCGGCGACGCCTTCCGCATGGAGGCTGACGGGCGCTTCTTCTTCGTCGACCGCCTGAAGGACGTCATCCGCCGCCGCGGCGAGAACATCTCCTCTTTCGAATTGGAGGCGGAGATCTGCGCCCATCCGGCGGTACGCGAGGCGGTGACCGTCGCCGTGCCCAGCGACGTCGGCGAGGACGAGGTGCTGGCGGTCGTCGCCCCAATCCCCGGCGCCGCGATCGACCCGGCCGAGCTGGTTGGCTTCCTCGCCGCGAGGGTGGCGCACTACATGGTCCCGCGCTATGTCCGCGTGGTGGAGGAACTGCCCAAGACGGCCAGCGGCAAGCTCCAGAAGCACATGCTGCGCGCCGACGGCCTGACGGAGGATTGCTGGGACCGCGAGGCCGCGGGCATCCGCCTCAAGCGCGAAAGGCTCGGCTGAGGGGCGGTCGAGCGCAGCGAGTTTTCAACGGTGACTGGGCCCCTCTCCCCTTGCGGGAGAGGGGCTTTTTCCTCATCCCGGCGCGTTCAGCCCCTGCATGATCGAATCCACGATCTTGTCGGCCAGGATCTCGCGGTCGTCGCGGGTCTCGGCGGGGCGGGGGCGGTACCAGATCGACAGCCAGTTGATGGCGCCCAGCGCCACCTTGACCGCCACCGACACGTCGCTGGTGCGGATCGAGCCGTCCTCGACCCCCTCGTAGGCGACCCGCTTGAACAGGCTCTCGAAGTCGTTGCGCACGGTCATCAGCTCGGCCAGCGTGCGGCGCTGCTCGGGCGTGGTGGCGCCGAAGCGGTGCATCTCGACCCCCTGCACGACCACCGCCTCCAGGGCGAGATTCTCCATCATCGACAGGGCGTGCTGGCGGAACATGGCGCTGAGGCGCTTCGCCGCCGGTTCCGGCCCCTTCATCACCGGGGTGACGGCCTCGAAGTTGCGCCGCATTCCCTCGCGGTGGACGTCGAAGAACAGCTCCGTCTTGGAGCGGTAGTAATGATAGATGCGGCCCTTCGTAGCGCCCAGACGCCGCGCCACGTCGTCGATGCTCGTCGCGTGATAGCCCTGCTCCATGAAGCATTCGGCGGCGGCGGTCAGGATATCGATGTTCCCGGTCTTGTCGATGCGGGGTGACAGCTGGCTCTTTTCACTGCTCATCGTCCAGTTCCAACTCGATAATTTCGTCGGCGGTCAACCCGTTCCGCCCGCATCGTCCCTTCGCGGCACCCCGGCAGGGGCCGGTCAGGCGAAGCTAGGACCAATCCATCCCACAGGCAACATTTCTGCCTGGACAGAGCGGGCGCTCTCACATACTACTTGGTAGGTTTTTTGTGCGTGACGCAAGCAATCTTTGCGGCGAGCGCATCCGACCGAAGGCCGAATGGCCCACACGAACATGGCCCAACGAACATGGGAACGCGCCCAATGAACGAACCCATTCCCGCCGGGGAGCTGGAGCGGCGCGTCGGCGGCGAGATCGGTGTGTCGCGCTGGTTCGAGATCGACCAGACGCGCATCGACGCCTTTGCCGACGCCATCGACGACCACCAGTTCATCCATGTCGATCCCGAGCGGGCGAGCCGAGACACCCCCTTCGGCGGCACCATCGCCCACGGCTTCCTGTCGCTGTCGCTGCTGACCGCGATGGGGGAGGGCGTGCTGCCGAGGATCACCGGAGAGGCGATGGTCATCAATTACGGCTTCGACCGCGTCCGCTTCCCCGCCCCGGTCCGGTCCGGCGCACGGGTCCGCGCCCGCTTCGTGCTGAGCGAGGTCACCCGGCGGTCGGATCGGGAACTGGCCGCGCGCTATGCGGTGACGGTGGAGATCGAGGGCGGCGGCAGGCCGGCGCTGGCGGCCGACTGGATCATCCTGACCCTTTTGAAAGAACAGGTGAACGCAGCATGAGCATTGAATCGGAAGGCATCCGCTTCGACGGGCGGGTCGCCATCGTCACCGGGGCGGGGAACGGCCTGGGGCGCGGCTATGCGCTGGAACTGGCGGCGCGCGGCGCCAGGGTGGTGGTCAACGACCTGGGCGGCGGGCGCGACGGCCGCGGCGCCTCCGATGCCGCCGAGATGGTGGTCGCGGAGATCCGCAGCCGCGGCGGCGAGGCCATCGCCGACGGCGCGAACGTCACCGACCCGGCGCAGGTCGCGGCGATGGTCGGGCGCGCCCACGGCCTGTGGGGCCGCATCGACGTACTGATCAACAACGCCGGCATCCTGCGCGACAAGAGCTTCGCCAAGATGGAGCTGGAGGATTTCCGCTCGGTCGTCGACGTGCATCTGATGGGGGCGGCCAACGTCACCCATGCGGTCTGGCCGATCATGCGGGCGCAGGGCTATGGCCGCGTCCTGATGACGACCTCCACCTCCGGCGTCTACGGCAATTTCGGCCAGTCGAACTACGGCGCGGCGAAGGCCGGTCTGGTCGGGCTGATGAACGTCCTGCATCTGGAGGGCATCCGCAACGGCATCCACGTCAACGCGGTCGCCCCGACGGCGGCGACCCGCATGACCTCCGACATCCTCGACGAGACGGCGCTGGCCCGGCTGAACCCGGATTTCGTCACCCCGGCGGCGCTGTTCCTGGTGTCGGAGCGGGCGCCCAGCCGCACGGTGATCCTCGCCGGCGCCGGCACCTACGCCCGGCTCGCCATCGTCGAATCGGACGGCGTCTTCCTGCCCGAGGGCGAGCGGACGCCGGAGGCCGTGGCCGCCCGCTTCGCCGAGATCGCCTCGCTCGACCGCCAGCACGAGATCGACGCCGGCCTGAGCCATGTCGACCGCATCCTGAAGCGCGCGGCGGACGCCGCCGGCTGAGCCGGCCGGCCGAGACCCGGCTGAAACAAGGAGAAGACCGGTGAGAGAAGCCGTCATCGTATCGACCGCCCGCACGGCCATCGGCAAGGCCTACCGCGGCGCCTTCAACGACACCCAGGCGCAGGCGCTGGGCGGGCACGCCATCGCCCATGCCGTCGCCCGCGCCGGGATCGATCCCGCCGAAATCGACGACGTGGTGATGGGGGCGGCGCTGCAGCAGGGCGCCACCCACATGAACATGGCCCGGCAATGCGCGCTGCGCGCCGGCTTGCCCACCTCGGTGGCGGCGCAGTCGGTGGACCGGCAATGCGCCTCCGGCCTGATGGCCATCGCCATCGCCGCCAAGCAGATCGTCGCCGACGGCATGACGGTTGCGGTCGGCGGCGGGCTGGAATCGCTGTCGCTGGTGCAGACCGACCGCATGAATGTCGAGCGCTGGCGCGATCCCTGGCTGGTCGAGCACCGCCCCGACGTCTACATGGCGATGATCGAGACGGCGGAGATCGTGGCGGCGCGCTACGGCGTGGCGCGCGAGATGCAGGACGCCTACGCCGCCCGCTCCCAGGCCCGCACCGCCGAGGCGCAGGACGCCGGACGCTTCGACGCGGAGATCGTGCCGCTCACCACCACCATGACCCGCTTCGACAAGGCGACCGGCGAGACCACCCGCCATACGGTCACGCTGGACCGTGACGAGAGCAACCGGCCGGACACCACGTTGGCCGGACTGTCGGCGCTGAAGCCGGTGTTCCGCGACGGCCAGCAGATCCGGGAAGGGCGCTTCGTCACCGCCGGCAATGCCTCGCAACTGTCGGACGGGGCGTCGGCCTGCGTCCTGATGGAGGCGTCGGAGGCGGAACGGCGGGGCCTGCAGGCGCTCGGGCTCTACCGGGGCATCGCGGTCGCCGGCTGCGACCCGGACGAGATGGGGATCGGCCCGGTCTTCGCGGTGCCGAAGCTGCTGAAGCAACATGGCCTGACCGTCGACGACATCGGGCTGTGGGAACTGAACGAGGCCTTCGCCGCGCAGGTGATCCACTGCCGCGACCGGCTCGGCATTTCCGACGAGCGGCTGAACGTCAATGGCGGGGCCATCGCCGTCGGTCATCCCTATGGCATGTCGGGCGCCCGTCTGGTCGGCCACGCCCTGATCGAGGGCAAGCGCCGGGGTGTGCGCCATGTCGTCGTCACCATGTGTGTCGGTGGCGGCATGGGCGCCGCCGGCCTGTTCGAAGTCGCCTGAAGTCCCCGAAAACGAACCAGAGACAGGGAGGAACCCAAATGGACCGCAAGCACGACACCCGCGCCTCCTACCCCCATTTCCAGATCGTCCCGACCCGGTGGATGGACAACGACGCCTACGGCCATGTCAACAACGTGGTCTATTACAGCTATTTCGACACGGTGGTGAACCAGTACCTGATCGAGAACGGCGCGCTCGACATCGAGAACAGCCCGGTGATCGGGCTGGTGGTGGACACCGGCTGCAGCTATTACGCGCCGGTCAGCTTCCCCGACCGGGTCGAGGCCGGGCTGCGCGTGGCGCGGCTGGGCACCAGCAGCGTCCGCTACGAGGTCGGGCTGTTCCGCAACGACGACCCCACCCCGGCGGCCTGCGGCCATTTCGTGCATGTCTATGTCGACCGCGAGACGCGCCGCCCGGCGGCGCTGCCCGAGACGCTCCGCACGGTGCTCGGGCGGCTGGTCGCGCCGGCCGAAACCGCCTGAAACCCCGACCCGGTGAGGACCGAGACATGACGGACTTCGTGTTCGAAACCACGCCCAAGCTGGTGTGCGAGGCGGGGGCGGCGGCCCGGCTGGGCGCAATGGCGAAGGAGCTGGGCATCCGCCGCGCGCTGATCGTCACCGACGCCGGTCTGGTGGCGGCTGGCCTGCTGGAGCCGGTCGAGGCCGGCTTCAAGGCCGCCGGCACCGCCTGCACCCTGTTCTCCGACGTGCTGGCCGACCCGCCGGAAGAGTCGGTCGCGCTGGCGGTGCGGGCGGCGCGCGACGCCGGGGCCGACGGGGTGATCGGCTTCGGCGGCGGCAGCTCGCTCGACACCGCCAAGCTGGTCGCCCTGCTGGCCGGCACGCCGCAGGAGCTGCCGGACATCTACGGCATCGGCCTCGCCAAGGGGCCGCGCCTGCCGCTGATCCAGGTGCCGACCACCGCCGGCACGGGGTCGGAGGTGACGCCCATCGCCATCGTCACCACGCCCGCCAGCGAGAAGAAAGGAGTGGTTTCCAGCCTGCTCTATCCCGATCTTGCGGTGCTCGACGCCCATCTGACGCTGGGGCTGCCGCCGCGGGTCACCGCGATGACCGGCATCGACGCGATGGTCCACGCCATCGAGGCCTACACCACCCGCCACAAGAAGAACCCGCTGTCGGACAGCCTCGCGCTGCGGGCGCTGGCCCTGCTGGGCGGCAACATCCGCGCCGTCATCGCGGACGGGCGCGACGTCGCCGCCCGCGCGGCGATGCTCCAGGGCTCGCTGCTCGCCGGCATCGCCTTCGCCAACGCGCCGGTCGGGGCGGTCCATGCCCTGGCCTATCCGCTGGGCGGCCATTTCCACGTCCCGCACGGGCTGAGCAACGCGCTGATGCTGGGACCGGTGCTGGAGTTCAACCGGCCGGCCGCCGAGGGGCTTTATGCCGAACTCGCCCCGGCGATCCTGCCCGGCCGCTCCTTCGCCACGCCGGCCGGGGCGGCGGCCGCCTTCATCGGCGCCATGCGCGATCTCGTCGCCGCCATGCCGATGGAGCAGCGGCTGGAACAGGTCGGCGTGCGGCGGGACGATCTGCCGATGCTGGCCGCCGACGCCATGAAGGTGCAGAGGCTTCTGGTCAACAATCCGCGCGATGTCCGCTACGAGGACGCCTTGGATCTCTACGATCAGGCATGGTGAAGGGGGCGGGCTGATCGGGGGCGCGTCCCCCGGTCAGGTGAACCAGTAGCGGGTGAGGTGGAAGAACAGCGGCGCCGAGAACACGATGGAGTCGAGGCGGTCGAGGACGCCGCCATGGCCCTCGATCATGGTGCCCCAATCCTTGACTCCGAGGTCGCGCTTGATCGCCGACAGGACGAAGCCGCCGAAGAAGCCGGCGATCACGATGAGCAGCGACAGGCCCGCCGCCTGGAGCGGCGAGAAGGGCGTGATGACGTGCAGCCCGGTGCCGATGGCGACGGCGGTCAGCCCGCCGCCGACCAGCCCCTCCACCGTCTTGGACGGGCTGATTCCGGGCGACAGCCGGGTCTTCCCCCACAGCTTGCCGAAGACGTACTGGAAGACGTCGCTCAGCTGCGCCACCGTCATCAGGTACAGCAGCAGCAGGGCGCTGGGCAGGCTGTAGCCGGGAATGTCGAGCCACAGCAGCGCCGGCGCGTGGCTGGTGCAATAGACCGCCACCATCAGCCCCCATTGTGCCTTGGCGGTGCGGGTCAGGAAGTCGGTGGCGTCGGCGCCCAGGACCGACAGCGACGGCAGCGCCATGAACACGTAGACCGGGATGAAGATCGAGAACAGCCCGTACCAGCCGAGCCCGATCAGCCAGTATTGCAGCGGCACGACCACGAAGAAGGACAGGAACAGCCCGGCATGGTCGCCGCGCCGGGTCGGCGTCAGCGTGATGAACTCGCGCAGGGCCAGATAGGACAGGATGGCGAACAGCACCAGCGTCACCACGCTGCCCAGCAGCATCGCCGCGGCGAACAGCGCCACCATCACCCACCAGGAGCGGATGCGGGCGTTCAGGTTGCGCACGGTGTCGCGCCCGGCCGGCGTCCGCACGCGGTGGGCGAGGACGGCGCCGATCAGGGTGGCGGCGACCAGCAGGCCCAGGGCGGCGCCCGACAGCCAGAGGAACAGCGGGTCGGTGGTCGTGAGGAAGCTTGTCACGGCGGTCATCATGCTGCTCATCGGGCGGTCCCTTGGCCGGTCGGCGTGGAATTCTTCTGGGATGCGGAATGCGACTTGGGCCGGGACAGCGCCACCAGCGCCTCGCGCGCCCGCTCCAGGAACGCCGCCTTGTCCTCGCCCTCGATCGGCTCCAGCGGTGCGCCGAAGCGCATGGTGCAGATCAGCGGCACCAGCAGCGGCATGCCCTTCGGCATCACGCGGTGCAGGTTCTCGATGAAGACGGGCACCAGCTCGGCGGCCGGCACCCGTCGGGAGAGGTGGTAGAGGCCGCTCTTGAACGGAGCCACGGTGCCGTCGCCGCGCGTGCCCTCGGGGAAGAGGATCAGCGACCGGCCGCTTTCCAGCACCGCCGCCATGGCGTCCATCACCTCCGCCGTCGCCTTGCCGGTGCGGTCGACCAGCAGCGCGTTGAGGCAGCCCACCGCCACCGCGCGCCGCAGGGCCGATCCGCCCCAGTAATCGAGCGCCGCCACCGGATGGGTGCGCGCCCGCAGCTCCGCCGGCAGGGCCGCCATGACGGCCAGAGTGTCGAGGTGGCTGGTGTGGTTGGCGAAATAGATGCGGGGAACGTCCACAGGCGCGCTGCCTTCCCAGCTCGCGCGGGCGCCGACCAGCAGGCGGGTCAGCCCCAGCAGACCGTGGCGGAACGCCGGTTGGAGAAGAGGGATCATGACCGGGCCTCCGGCTGACGGGCTTCCTGATGTTGTGTTTCCGGATGTTGGACATTCAGCCGGCGGGCGATGCCGAGCGTGCGCGTCGCGACGGTGAGCAGGCTGCCGACCGTGATGATCCAGGCCGCCGCCAGCAGGCTGTATCCCGTCCCCCACAGCGCATGCTCCACCGCCTGGGCCAGCAGGGCGACGGTGAGGGCGGCCATGCGGCGCTGCTTGGCCATCACGCCGCCGAAATCCTGCGCCAGCCCCAGGGCGCCGCCGAAGGTCCGGACATAGGCGGTCATCATGGCCGCCAGCGCCGCCGCCCAGCCGAGCCAGGGCAGGCCGGCGGCATAGCCCAGCGGCACCAGGAAGGCGGTGTCGGCGACGCGGTCGGGGATCTCATTGTAGAGCGCGCCGACCGGCGATCCCTTGCCGCCCTCCACCGCGACCATGCCGTCGAGCAGGTTGCACAGCAGGCGCAGCTGGACGCAAAGCGCGGCGCCGATCCAGCCCAGGGCGCCGCCCTGCAGCAGCAGCGCGCCGCCGATCCCCGCCCACACCGCCGACAGCATCGAGATCTGGTTCGGCGTCACCGGCGTCTTGGTCAGCCACGCCGCCAGCCGTTGCGCCCAGCGGGCCGAGCGGGTGGCGATGGGGCGCCGGTCGGCGGCCGGCTTGGTGGCCGGCTTGGCGGCGGTTGCGGTGTTCTCCATCATGCGGTCTCCTTGGGAAAGGCCCCGGTGACGATGCCGGTGAGGATCGCGTCGGCGATTGCGCCGGCCAGCGTGGAGAGCGGCGCCGTCTGCCGGCCGTAGACCTGGGACTGCACGTTCAGCACGATGGCGCCGATGACGATGTGGGACAGGGCGTCGCGGTCGGCCGGAACGATGCTGCCCTCGGCGATCCCGTCGGCGACGATGCCGCAGATCACGTCCACCGCCGTCTCCTGGCCCCTGGGCACCAGCGGCAGCGCTTCATGCTGCGACAGCAGAAGGAAGCGGGTGCGGTCGGGGGCCGCCTCCGCCAGATGGAAGGCATGGTGGATGACCCGCCGCAGCCGCTCCGGCGCCGGCCCACGGCCGGCCGCCTCGCGCAGGCTCTGCGACATGGCCGTGTATTCCGCCGAGAACAGGTCGGCCGCCAGCTCCTCCTTGCTCGGCCAGTGGCGGTAGAGCGCCCCCTCCGACACCCCGGCGGCGCGGGCGATGTCGCGGACCGTCGTCGCCTTCACCCCCTTCTGGGCGAACAGCGCGATGGCGGCATCGCGGACCTTGTGGCGGACATCGGTGGACATGGCGCCTCGATGTGAATGAATGTTCACTCACACGGTGGCGACGCCATCTCATCCGTGCAACGGCGAAAAAGGATAGGTCGCTGCACGCGCCCGCGGCCCGGAGGCTTACCACTTATGATCCGGAGCGGTTCGCCCCCGGCCGCCCGTCCGGCCTTGTCGGTGGTCTGCAAACGGTGCAACGCTGTGGGGCAACGATGCAACGTTGGATAAAGGTATGCCGTCGGTTCTCCAGTCTCTGACCACCCTGCCGTCCTATCTGCTTTTCGCCTTGGTGATGCTGGGGTTCCTGCTGCTGTTCATCCTGGCCTACACCGCCGTCACCCCCTATCGCGACCTTGCCCTGGTCCGTCAGGGGAACACGACCGCGGCCCTGACCCTGGGCGGCGCCATGATCGGCTTCGCCCTGCCGTTGACGAGCGTCGCGTCCCACACCACCAGCATCGTCGATCTCGCGGTGTGGGGGGTGATCGCGCTGGTGTCGCAGCTCCTGGCCTACGTCATCGGGTCGCGCGTGCTGCTGCCGGAGTTCCGTGCCGGCGTCGAAGCCGACCGCACCGCGTACGGCGTCCTGCTCGCCAGCCTCTCCATAGCGGTCGGGCTGTTGAACTACGGCTCGCTGACCTATTGATCGAAGGACGGTTTTCCGATGAAGCGCTCGCACACCGTGGCGGCCCTGCTGCTGGGCGGCATCAGCCCGATCCTGGTCGCCTGCGGCGATGACGGCCCCGAAGAGGCGACCGTCTATCCCTCCGTCGAAGCCTGCACCGCCGAGATGCCGGCGGGCGACTGTGCCGCGGCCTTCGCCGCCGCCCGCGAGGAGCATCGGTCGGGCGCCCCCCGCTTCGCCAGCCGCGAGGCCTGCGAGGCGGAGATGGGCGAGGGTGCCTGCACCCCGGCCAATGAAGGGGCGAACGGAGGCGGGGGCGTCGGGATGGGCAACGTCTTCGTCCCGGCGCTGGTCGGCTTCATGATTGGCCGCAGCCTGATGGGCGGCTACGCCCAGCCGGTCTATTTCGACCGCCAGGGCTACGCCCGCAGCGGCAACACCCGGATCAGCCAGACGCCGCTCCCGCCGCAGCGCCGGGAGGAGGTCCGCCCCGGTTCCGGCGGTGCGGCCTCCAGTTCCGGGTCCTACTACCGGCCGGGCGCGGGCAACGCCGGCAAGTCCTTCACGGTCACCACCACCGGGCGCAGCGCCGGCTTCGGTTCGACCGGTTCGTCGCGCGGCTTTTCGGGGAGCTGAGACCATGGAGCGCGTGCCGACGTCGCCCCGCCCGCAGTGGCAGGCCAGGCTCGAGGAGATCGGCTTTCCGTTCCATACCGACGCCGACGGCACGGCCTATTGGGACGAAAGCGCTTATTGGCGCTTCTCCCTCGCCGAGGTCGAGACGCTGGAGGCTGCCGCCGAGGAGGTCTACCGGCTGTGCGAGCAGGCGGTCGGCCATGTCGTGGAGCGCGGTTTGTACGAGGCGGTCGGACTTCCCCGCTGGGCCGCCCCGGCCATCGAGGCGAGCTGGGCGGAGCGTGACGGCCTGGACATGGCGCTCTACGCCCGCTTCGACTTCGCCTGGGACGGCAAGGGCGGGCCGCCGAAGGCGCTGGAGCTGAACGCCGAGACGCCGACCTCGCTCTACGAGACCGCCGTCGCCCAATGGTGCTGGCTTCAGGACACCCATCCGGACGCCGACCAGTTCAACAGCCTGGAGGAGGCTCTGGTCGAACGCTGGCAGGCGCGGATGCGGGCCTTTCCCGCCCTGGCGTCGCAGGGGGAGGCGGTTCATTTCGCCTGCCTGATGCCGCACCCGGAAGACGAGGCGACCGTCGCCTATCTCCAGACCCTGGCCTTGCGCACCGGCATGACCACCAAGGCGATGCCGATCCAGGCGATCCGCTACGACGACGGCTCCGGATGTTTCCTGGACGATGCCGGCCTGCCGATCCGGCAGCTGATGAAGCTGTATCCCTGGGATTGGATGATCCGGGAGGAGACCGGCCGCGAGCTGGTGGCCGCCGCGGCTCAAGGGCGGATCCGGATGATCGAGCCGGCCTGGAAGATGGTGATGGCGTCGAAGGGGCTGTTCGCCCTGCTGTGGGAGCTGAACCCCAGCCATCCCAACCTGCTGCCGACGGCCCTCGACCGCAGCGGCTTCCCGGCCGGCAGCACGGTGGTGGCGAAGCCGCTGCTCGGCCGCGAGGGCAGCAACGTCAGCATCGCCACCCTCGACGCCGCCGGCTTCCCGGTCGGCCGGCCGATCGCCCAGACCGAGGGACCCTATGTCGACGAGGGCTGGGTGTACCAGGCCTTCACGCCGCTGGCGGAGGCTGCCGGCAACCACGCCGTCTTCGGCGTCTGGATGGCCGGCGACAAGGCCTGCGGCCTGGGGATCGCGAGGACCGCGCGCTCATCACCGGCAACACCAGCCGCTTCGTCCCGCATGTGATCGCATCGGCCTGAGGACGCGGCCGGCCGGTGAATTGACAAACTTTGCCATGGCTCCTAACATCCGCCGACGGTCGGAATCAGGAGCCTGCCATGGCGACGATGAATGTCAGTCTTCCGTCGGAGATGGTCGACTTCGTCGAGCATGAAGTGGCGACGGGCGGCTACGCGTCGTCGAGCGAGGTGGTGCGCGAGGCATTGCGCCTCCTGCAGCGGGACCGCGCGCAGGAACAGGAAAAGATCGCCATCCTGCGCCGTGAAGTCGCCGCCGGCCTGTCGGCGGCGGCGCAGGGCGACTTCTCCTCGCGGTCGGCCCTGGACATCGCCGAGCAGGTCGCTCGCGAATGAGTCACCTGCTCACCGGTCCGGCCGAGCGTGACATCCTGGAAATCCTGCGCACCACACGGACACGGTTCGGCACCGCCCAGCTGCGCACCTATGCACTGCTGATCGACAAGGCGATCCACATGGTCGCCGAGGATCCCGACCGGCCGGGCAAGCTGCCGCGTCCGGAACTGGGGCCCGACATTCGCCTGTTCCATCTGGAACTGGCAGCCGGCAGGCGCGGTGCCGCCACACACTGCCTCTACTACACGACCGGCCTGCTGCCGGGCGGAACGGTGGGCACGATCATTCTGCGTGTGCTGCATGAGGACATGGAACCGCGCCGCAAGGTGGCCCGATCCTTGACGGGCCTCGCCTCCTGACGGCTTGGCAATATGCTTTCCGTGTGAGTCACCCGTCAGCCGATGCCGTTGCGGCCGGGCGACAGGACGCCGGCCGGGTCGGCCACCGCACGCAGTTCCGCCAGCAACGCCGCCGCGGGCGCTTGGCGCAGCGTCTCGGGCACCGGCAGGCCGTTCGCCAGACGGTAGGGCGCGATCCCCGCTCCAGCGCCGTTGCGATCAGATCCCGGTAAGCGGCAAGAGCCGCCTCGTCCGCCCCCGGCGCCGCCCGGTCGAAGCCCAGCGTGAAATAGCTCAGCAGGCAGCGGAAGCCGTTGGACTCGATCCCGACATTCAGGTCGATCCCCGCCTGTTCCAGCCGGCCGCGCGCCCAGGTCAGGTAATCGGCCAGCGCCCGGAACTCGAAGGGAAAGGCAAGGCAGAGCCAGATCAGCCCGCAGCCGTCGCGGTCGGGATCGGCGGTGCCGAGATCGGGATGGCGCTCCTTGCGCCAATAGACCGTGCGCAGGTTGCGCCCGTCCGGCACGCCCAGCCAATCCTCGAATCCCTCGACCCAAGCGCCGTCACGCCTCGCGATGTCCAGCTCCACACTCCGGGACACCGCGGCGAAACGCCGGGACAGGCGGGCGGCGCGGGCCTCCAGGATCTCCGGCGCCTCCGCGCGGATCAGGGCGGAGGCATGCCATTCGTCCAGTGCCGCCGATGCCAGCCGGTCAGCCGGGATCGCCGCGCGCACGTCGTCCAGCGCCAGCCACTTGATGCCGTTCCACAGGGTCAGTGACCGGTCGGGCAGGGATTGTTCGCATTGGCAGTCGCGCCATGCCCCGATGAAGGCCGGCAGGGCATCGAGGCCGCCGATGTCCACCGACAGGATGGCGAGGTCGCTGGGCATGGCTTCCAGCCGGATGACGGCGCCGGTCACCACGCCCAGGTTCGACTGGCTGAACAGCCCGTCGATCAGCGGTCCGGCCGGCGCGGGGTCGAGCCCGACCGTCCGCTCCGCTCCCAGCGGCCCGCAGCCGGTCCGCAGCCGCCGGCCGTCCGGCAGGGCGACGTCCAGCTCGCACAGCGACGTCCAGCGCTCCCCCATGCTGCCGTCGCCGCGGTCGAGGGCGTTGGCGAGCGCGCTGGCCTCCGCCGGCCCGCCGATGACCGGCAGGAAGAAGCGGTCGGTGCGCTCCGCCAGGAAGTCCGCCAAGGCCCGGAAGGTGACCCCGGCCTCCACCCGCACCAGCCCGCGCTCCCCGTCGAAGCCGGAGATGCGGTCCAGCCGGCGGAGATCGAGGACGACGGCCCCGTCCCGCGTCGGCGCCCGCGATCCCATGCCCCAGTTGGCGCCGCGGCTGACCGGATGGACCGGCAGGCGGTGGCGGGTGGCGACGGACAGGCAGGCGGCGGTCTGGTCGGCATCGCCCGGACTGACGATGGCCGATACCCGGACGTCGGGTGCGAAGGTGCGGCGGCCCCAGTCGAAGCGTTCGACCTCCCCGGTCCGGACATGCTCGGGTCCGACGATGCGGCGCCACTCCTCCAGCGCGTCGGCGGGCAGTCCGGTGCCGGACGGGGAGGCGGCGGGCGAAGCGGTCGGCAAGGGCAATGTGGCGGTCCTGTCGGTCGGCTCATGGAGGCCGGTGTATCGTCGCAGATCGGGCACCGGCGGCGGCATCCCGCATTCATGGTATGTGACTTCCCAGGGCCGCCCGGTATGATGACGTTTGATCCGAAGCATCGGTCCGACAGTTTTCAGGGGGCGTCACAGTGGATCAGGCACGGTCGGCCGCCAGAGCCGACGACGTCATCTCGGTGATCCTGGTGGAGGACGACGCCCCGACCCGGGACTTCCTGGCTGCATCGCTGGCGGCGGGCGAGGGGATCGTTCTGCAGGCTTCCGTCGGAACGCTGGCGGAGGCGCGCGCCGCGTTGGAGCACTGCCGTCCGAGCGTGCTGGTGACCGACCTGAAGCTGCCCGACGGCCATGGCAGCGACCTGATCCGCGAGGTGCGGCAACGCATGCCCGAGACGGAGATCATGGTGATCTCCGTCCTGGGGGACGAGCTGTCGGTGATGCAGGCGGTGCGGGCCGGCGCCTCCGGCTACATCCTGAAGGACGCGCGGCCCATCGACCTGATCGCGGCGGTGCATGACCTGACCAACGGCCGGTCTCCCATCTCCGCGTCCATCGCCCGCCACATCATCCGCCAGACCCAGGCCGATCCGCCCGCCAAGACGGAGGAAGCGCCGCCGCCCCTGACGCCGCGTGAGATGGACATCCTGTGGGGCATCGCCAAAGGCTTCACCTACAACGACATCGCGGCGCGTCTGGGCATCAGCCGGCAGACGGTTCCCAGCCACATCAAGAACATCTACCGCAAGCTTGAGGTTAACTCCCGAAGCGAAGCGGTCTACACTGCGGTGGAGCGGAGAATCATCAAGCTGTCGGACTGACTCCAGTGAGCCAACACATCGCCGGATTGCCGGCGTCCGGTCCGCGCTTGCCGATGCGCCTGCGGGCATGGCTGAAGGGCCGCGCTCCGCTGCTGCTTCTCTATTACGCGTTGGCGGTGGTTCTCGGCCTCGGTCTGGTGACGGCGACGCCACCCCAACCGGACGGCGCCCTGCCCATCGCGGAGGCGCGCTTCGCCCCGATGGCCGACGACCGCTCCATGGACGACCCGCCGCCCGACGCGATGCCGCCCGGTGCCGCCGCCGTCCCGCTTCCCTACCGGTGCAAGGCGGTTCCCGATCCGGTCGGCTGCTCCGGCCTGTTCCGGCTGACCTTCCGCTACGCCGCGAACGACGACGGGCCCTGGTCCGTCTATGTGCCGATCCTGTCCGGGCGCGTAACGCTGTGGGTGAACGGGGCCTTGCTGGCCGACAGCCAGACCATCCAGTCTGACGTGGTCGTCAACCAGGCGATGCCGCTGATCCAGCGGATCCCCGCGCCGCTTCTCAAGCAGGGAGAGAACCGGATCGACATCCGCATGGAGGCCTGGAGCCAGTCCGGCGGATTTCTCGACACGGTGCTGGTCGGCCCGGACCGTCTGCTGCGCTCCGCCTACGGCGAGCGGGAGTGGATGATGGTCACGCTGCCGCGCCTGCTGGTCGCGTGGCAGGGGGCCTTGTGCCTGTCCCTGCTGATCGTGTGGATCGGCCACCGGAACGAGCCGATCCATCTGGTGATGAGCCTGATCCTCGCGCTGGGCGTGCTCCAGGGCCTGCCGATGTTCAGCACCGAACCGAGCGGGATGGACCGGCTGTTCCGCCTCGTCAATTTCGCCGGCCAGTGGCAGGGAGCGCTGCTGCCCTTCGTGATGTGCCGTCTGGTCGGGCGTGAACTGGCCATTCCGATCCGGTGGCTGCTGGTGGTTCCGGCGGTGATCGCCGTCGCGTTCCTGGTCGCCGCCATCGACCCGCCGCGGCTGCAGCCATGGTTCGCCCTGCTCTGGCGGGTGGCCGTCATCCCCTGGGCCATTGCGATGCTGGGCTGGTCGACCTGGATCGTGATGTCGGCGGCGATCCGGCGGAACCATGTCGCCGCCCAGATCGTACTCGGCGGCCTGATCGTCATCATCATGATGGCCGTCCACGACATCCTGGCGGTGACCGGCGTTCTCGACCTGCGCGTGCCGTCGATGACCCGCTACATGGCGCCGCTGCTGATGACGGTGGTCAGCGCGACGCTGATGTGGCGCTTCGCCCAGGCGCTGGGCGAGGTCAGCCGCTTCAACGACGTCCTGCGGCGCGAGGTGGCGACGGCGGAGGCCGAATTGCGGGCCAGCTTCGCCCGCGAAAAGGCGCAGACCCGCGCCGCCGCGCTCGAAAGCGAGCGGCTGCGCCTGACCCGCGATCTGCATGACGGGCTGGCCGGGCAGCTGGTGTCCATCGTCGCCCAATGCGAGCTGCCGCAGCACGACTACCGCCGGATCGGTGCGGCGGCGCGGCAGGCCCTGGACGACCTGCGGCTGGTCGTGGCCTCGCTCGACGATGTCGGCAACGACCTGGGCATGATGCTGGCCCAGTTCTACGAGCGCATCGGTCCGCAGCTCCAGGCCCAGGGGATCGAACTCGACTGGCGGATGGCGCCCTTGCCCGACATCGAGGGGCTCAGGTCGGAACATGCCCTGACCCTGTTCCGCATCCTGCAGGAGGCCGTCACCAACGCGGTGCGCCATTCCGGCTGCCGCCGGGTCGCCATCCTCATGGCGCCGGCACCGGCCGGCGGCCCCGGGAACGGCGCCGGGGACGGTGCCGACAGGGCAGGGCGGTTCGCGGTCCGCATCGTCGTCCGGGACGAGGGCAAAGGAATTCCGGGCGGGCTTCCGGGCGGGATTCCGGATGGGACCGCCGCCGCCCGCCCCGGCAAGGGGCTGAACAACATGCGCACGCGCGCGGTGTCGCTGGGTGCCGAACTGACCCTGCTCAGCGGACCCGGCGGAACGCAGGTCATCGTCGATCTGCCGTTCCGCCTCCCGGACATCCGAGACATCCGATAGAGAAGCCAAAGCACCGGCACCACCATTCCTTGCGAAGGATCGGGATTCGCAAGATCTCCCATAAACATGGGATTACCTCGAACGGTTAGCCCCAATACAAATGATTTGGCGCGAACTTTGCGCATTTCCCGGCCATGGCGAAGACAGGGCCGGATGACTTCCGATCATCCAATAACCAGGGATTGCAAGCATGAGCAAGATGCAGGCGGCGATGGTCGAAATCCCCGATGACGAGCTTCTGGTGGTTGTCGGAGGGACCGGCACGACCAATGCCCAGTCGGGTCATGCGCAAGAGGATGAGAACGGGGTCAGCGTCAGCGTCGGGGTCGAGGTTGCCAGCGCTTCGGGCAGCGTCGGCGTTTCCACCTCCACCAGCCACAATGTCGGCGGCGCCACCGTGACGGCAGAGGTCGGGGCCGGTGCCAGCGGGTCGGCCGGCGTCACCATCGGGTCCGGCGGCGTGACCGCCACGGCGGAGGGCTTTGCCGGCAGCCAGGGCAGCGTGTCGATCTCCAGCGGGCCGGTGACCGGTACGGTCAGCTACGAGGCCGGCGTCGGCGGCAGCGCCAGCGTCTCGGTTTCCGTCACCGGGGTGGAGGCGTCCGCCTCCGGTTCGGTCGGCGTGTCGATGACCACCTCGGTTTCGGCCGGCGGAAATGTCGGCAACGGCGTCACGGTCGAGGGCACGGCCAGCCAGACCATCGCGGTGGGCGCCGGCGGCGAGGTCACGGCCTCCATCGGCGCTGGCGGCGTCAATGCCGGGGCCAGCGGCTATGCCGGCATCTACCAGGAAGTCTCGGCATCCGCCACCGTCGGCAACAACAATGTCAGCGGCACCGGCCAGGTCGGCTACATCAGCGGCGGATCGGTCGGCGGCGGCACCGACATCACGGCCGGCTATTCCGACGGCCATGTCACCCTCGGCTCCGGCGTCAGCGTCGCGGTCGGCATCGGCGGCGTCACGCTGAGCAGCGAGGTCACCGTCAACACCGCCCCGATTCAGCATGCCGGCACCCAGGTGGTGACCGCGGCCACGCCGGCCGTCACCGACGCCGCCCACACCGTCGCCAACACGGCGCAGTCGGTCGCCACCACGGCCGCTCCTGCGGTGACCAACGCGGCGCAAACAGTGTCCAACACCGTCAGCAGCACCGCGCAGTCGGCGGTGCATGATGTGTCGAGCACCGCCCAGAACACCGTCAACAGCGTGTCGAACACGGCTAAGAGCGTCACCAAGTCCTTCACGAAGAAGATGAAGAAGTGGTGATTCCGGTCGGATCGGCGGCGGACGGCAGAGCGGCATGAGCGACAGCGCGACGACGGAAAGGCCGGGGACGGCGCCGTCGCCGGCCGGCGGCGATCCGGCCGCGTCCGGGGAAAATGGCGGCAAGGGCGGCGGCAAGGGCGGCGGCAAGGCGAGCTTCCGTGCCGAAGCCGCGGCCGCCGCCACCTCCGTGTCCCAGGTGGACGATGCGCTGGAGGTGGTGCGCCCGCCGGTGCTCGCCTTCTGCGTCACGCTGGCGCTGCTGGTCGTCGGCGTCCTCGTCTGGGCATCCTTCACCGACGTGCCGCTCAAGGTCACCGGGCAGGGCATCCTGGTCAGCCCGGCCGGCGTCATCGATGTGGTGTCGGAATCCAGCGGCCGGATCAACGACATCCGCTTCAAGCCGGGCGACGTGATCCGCCCGGGCGACGTCGTGGCTCTGGTCGACCAGAGCGAGCAGAAGCTGCGGCTCGCCGAGGCGGAGGGCGAGCTGCAGGACGCGATCGCCGCGCGCGACGACATGCGGCGTTTCCAGGAGCGCGACCTGCATGCCGACGAGGTCTGGCGGCAGGCGCGCGAACAGGCGGTCAACGGCAACATCGCCTCGCTGCAGGAACGCCAGCGCATGATGACCGAGCGCGAGGAGCTGGTGCGCCAGCTCGCCGACCGCGGGCTGACCACCCGCGACCGCGCCATCTCCGCCAAGATCGAGCTGTTCACCATCCGCTCCGACCTGGAGGCGCAACGCAACGAGCTGCAGACCATGGCGCTCGACGCCGCCCGCCGCCAGACGCAGCGTGAAAAGGACATGCTGGCCGCCGAACAGCGGGTGGCGACCGCGTCGCGCGCGGTGGAATCCGCCCGCGACCGCCTGCAGCGCTATGCCGCCGTGCTGTCGCCCTATGGCGGGCGCGTGGTGGAGGCGAAGGCGAACATCGGGCAGGTGGTGTCGAGCGGCGCGCCCATCGTCAGCGTCGAGCGCGACGGCGCCTTGCCGGGGCAGGGCAGCGATCTGGTGGCGCTGGTCTATGTCGGGGCGCAGGACGGCAAGAAGCTGCGCCACGGCATGGAGGCCGACGTGTCGCCGGCGTCGGTCCGCAAGGAGGAGCACGGCCATCTGGTCGGCCGCGTCGACCGGGTGGCCGACACCCCCGCCAGCAGCGTCGGCATGCTCCGCACTCTGCAGAACGACGCGCTGGTCGCCGAATTCCAGAAGACGCTGCGCACCCCCTTCGAGATCATGATCCGGCTGGAACGCGACGCGGCCGGCGCGCCGCGCTGGTCGACCGGCAATCCGCCCAAATTCTCGATGGACGGCGGCACGCTGGTGTCGGTGGAAATCACGGTGCAGAAGGTGCGGCTGATCGCGCTGGCCCTGCCGATCCTTCAGCAATGGCTTCGGCTGGATCTGAGCAACGTCGCGACGGAGCCGGCCTCCCAGCCCCCTCCCAGCCCGCTTCCTCCGGGGCCTGAGATGCGCACCCCGTCGATCCTGCAGATCGAGGCGGCGGAATGCGGCGCCGCGGCCCTCGGCATCGTCGCCGCCCATTACGGCCGCTGGCTGACGCTGGAGGATCTGCGCGAGCGCTGCGGCATCTCCCGCGACGGCAGCCGGGCCGCCAATCTGGTGCAGGCGGCGCGCGAGCTGGGCCTGCAGGCCCGCGGCGTGCGCACCGAGCCGGAGGGGCTGCACGGACAGTCCGGGCCGATGATCCTGCATTGGGGAATGGACCATTTCCTGGTGCTGGAGGGACGGCGCGGGCGCTGGTGGTATCTGAACGATCCGGCGCGCGGCCGCCGCCGCGTCGACGATGCCGAATTCCGCCGCCAGTTCACCGGCATCGCCCTGCTGATGTCGCCGGGGCCGGAGTTCCGCAAGGGCGGTTCCGCCCCCAGCGCGCTGCGCGGCCTCGCCCGCCGGCTGCGCAAATCCTGGGGGGCGGTGTGGTTCGCCGCGGCGCTCAGCATGCTGCTGGCGGTCCCCGGCATGCTGTTCCCCGCCTTCCGCCAGATCTTCATGGACAGCGTCCTGGTCGGCGGGCTGGCCGACTGGATGACGCCGCTGATCGGCGCGATGCTGGTGGTCGCGGCGGTCACCCTCACCTTCACCTGGCTGCAGAAGAGCGTGCTGCACCGGCTGGAAACCCGTCTGGCCCTGCTCGGCGGCATCGGCTTCATGGAGCGGGTGCTGCGGCTGCCGATGGGGTTCTTCGGCCAGCGCGGACCGGCGGCGGTCGCCGACCGGGTCATGCAGAGCGACCGGCTGGCCGAGTTGCTGGCGGGCGAGATCGGCGGCTGCCTGTTCGCAATCCTGACCGCGCTGACCTATCTGGCGGCGATGGCCTTCTACCAGCCGGCGCTGGCACTCGTCGCCGTCGTCGCCGCCGCCGGGCTGGCGCTGGCGCTGGCCCTGCTGTCGCGCCAGTTGGAGGAGGGACAGCAGCGTCTGCTGAACGAGTCGGCGCAGGAAGGCGCCGACGCCAAGCAGGGGCTGCGCATGATCGAGACCTACCGCGCCGCCGGGGCGGAGCGGCTGCTGTTCGAACGGCTGGTCGCCCGCCATGCCCGCGTGCTGAACATCCGCCAGTCGCTGATGCTGCGCCGCGCGGTGCTGCGGCTGCTGCCGTCCTTCGTCGGCGGAGCGGCGTCGGCCGCCGTGGTCACCGTCGGCGGCGGCATCGTCGCGGAAGGCGGCATGACCATCGGCGCCATGATGGGCTTCCTGGTGCTGCTGTCGGCCTTCCTGGCGCCGGTGTCGCGCCTCGTCCAGCTGGGCGTCCGCATCCAGGAGGCGCGCTCCTACCTGCGCCTGCTCGACGACACCATGCAGCATCCCATCGCCGAGGAGTTCCGGCAGGCGGAGCCGCAGCAGGCGCCCGCCGTGCTGCGCCGGCTGACCGGGCGGATCGAGCTGCGCGACGTGACCTTCGGCCATTCGCGCCGGGCGCCGCCGCTGATCCGCGGCCTGTCGCTGACCATCGAGCCGGGCGAGCGGGTCGGGGTGGTCGGCGGCTCCGGCTCCGGCAAGTCGACGCTGGCCCTGCTGACCGCCGGCCTCTACGAGCCCTGGTCGGGCGAGGTGCTGCTCGACGGCAAGCCGCTGCGCGAGATCCCGCGCCGGGTGCTGCGCCAGAGCGTGCAGGTCGTCGACCAGAACGTGACGCTGTTCGAAGGCAGCGTGCGCGAGAACATCGCCCTGTGGGACCCGACGGTGTCGGACGAGCGGCTGTTCGCCGCCGCCCGCGACGCGGTGATCCACGACATCATCATCGACCGCCGCGACGGCTACGCCTCCATGGTCAGCGAGGGCGGCGCCAACCTGTCCGGCGGCCAGCGCGCCCGCATCGAGATGGCGCGCGCCCTGGTGCAGAACCCGCGCATCCTGGTGATGGACGAGGCGACCGCCGCCCTGGACGACCACACCCAGGCGCAGCTGCTCTCCAACCTGCGCCGCCGGGGATCCACCATGCTGGTGATCGCGCACCGGCTGACGGCGATCCGCGACTGCGACCGGGTCCTGGTGATGCAGAGCGGCGAGATCGTCGAGTCCGGCCCGCCGGCCGAGCTGGCGCGCCGCGCGGGCGCCTTTTCCACGCTGATGCTGAGCATGGCCTGACCGGATGAGCCGCCGATGACGACCGCCGCAGACGCGACCGAAGCCCTTGTAGCCGATACCTCGGGGGCTGGTGGCCTTCCCGTCATCGCCTTCCAGCAGCCGGCCGTCGCACTGGAGCCCGCCGGGTCCGCGTGGTTCCTGGAGGAGGGCGAGGCCGACGTCTTCGCCGTCGCCGCCATGGGGGCCAATGCCGGTTCCCGCCTGTTCCTCGGGCGGTTGCCGGCCGGCAGCCTTCTCGTCGGCATCGACGCCTTCATGCAGGGGCTGATCGCGGTGCCGGCCGCCGGGTCGCGGCTGGAGCCCGTCGCCGATCCGCTGGAGGAGATCGAGCCGGACGCCCTGCTGGCCGGGATGGAATCCTGGTCGTCCATGCTGATTTCCGGCATCGCCGCCATCCTGTGGCATCCCGAGCGCATTGACCGGCAGGGGCGGTGCGGCACGGCGGTCGATCTGGCCGAATCCCAGCTGGTGATGGTGCAGGAAGCCGGGTTGTGGTGCGCGGTGCCTGCGCCCGGCGCCCTGCTGCTGGAACAGGAGATGGTCCAGGGCATCATGCCGCTGCCGCCGCGGGCGTGGCTGAAGGCGGCGGGGCCGATGCGCATCGTCTTCGGCCGCCGTCCCCTGCAGCGCGACCTGCCCGCCGCCCTGACCGGCATCCATGCGCTGACCGCCGCCTGCGGCGAGATGCTGATGGGCGCCCGCGGTCTGGCCGAGGCGGACGAGGCCGGGCGCCTGTCGCTGCGCGGCGCGCGCGAGGCGGAGGAGGGCGAACGCTTCGTCCATCTGGCCGGCCGCCTGCTCGACCATACCCGCAAGCCGCCGGCGCGGGCGGACGGCGGCCATCACGACCCGCTGTTCACGGCAATGAGCGCGGTCGCCGCCCGCACCAACCCGCGCCTGCGGCTGCGCCGGCCGACCCTGCTGCGCGAACGCGACCTCGACGTCCAGCCGACGATGGAGGAGATCGCCCGTGCCTCCGGCCTGCACATCCGGCCGGTGACGCTGACGGAGGGCTGGTGGCGCCGCCCGCTCGGTCCGCTGGTCGGGACGAGGCTGGACGGCATGCCGGTAGCGCTGCTGCCGAACCGGCGCGGCTACGAGCTGCTGGCCGGCGAGGGCGCCAGGCCGGTCCCGGTCACCGCAACGGTCGCCGCCGGCCTGTCGCCCTCGGCCTGGACCATGGTGGAACCGCTGCCGGACCGGCCGCAGACGGTCGGATCGCTGATGCGCTTCGTCCGGACGCCGCCGGCCTTCTGGCTGCTGACGCTGGCGGTGGCGGCGCTGGGCGCGCTGCTCGGCCTCGCCATGCCGTTCGGGATGAAGTTCGCCTTCTCGTCGCTGGTGCCGGCGCGCGACCATGCCGGGCTGCTGGAGCTGGGCATCCTGCTGGGCGCGGTGGCCGCGGTCACGCTGGTGATCCAGCTCGTCGGCGAGGTGACGCGCCAGAGCATGCAGACCATGCGCGAGGCCGGGCTGCATGCCGGCCTGTGGGACCGGGTGCTGCGGCTGCCCATGCCGGTGCTGCGCCAGCATTCGGCCGGCGACATGGCGGCGCGGGTGGGCATGGCGATGGCCTTGCCGCTGGCCGCCCAGGGCTTCACGGTCGCCGGCATCGGGAGTGGTGCCGTGCTGATCGCCAGCGTCCTTGCCATGGCGTCCTTCCATAGTGGCGGCGCGGTGGTGGCGATGCTGGCGCTGGCGGTCCAGCTTGGGCTGGCGGCCCTGTCGGCGGTGCTGCGGGCAAGGGTCTACAAAGTGGGCGAGGCGCTGAACGGGCAGGCCGATTCCCTGGCGATGCAGTTCCTGACCGGCATCGCCAAGCTGCGTCTGGCCGCCGCCGAGCATTGGGCGCTGGCCCATTGGGCGGAGCGCTTCATCGGCATGCGCGAGAAGCGCATGGAGGTGCAGAAGATCGAGGGCCGGATGGCGGCGGTGAATGCGGCCCTGCCGGTGCTGGCGATGGCGGCGCTGTTCCTGGTCTTCCATGCCGCCGGCACCGACAGCGCCAGCATCGTCGCGATGATGACCGCCTACATGATCGCCAACGGGGCGGCGGCGGCGCTGGGCGACGGGTTCGGCGCCTTCTATCAGGTCTATGCCGCCCGCGCCTTCGCCGATCCGGTGTTGAATTGCGCGCCGGAACCGGCGCTGGGGCGCATCGATCCCGGCCGGCTGTCCGGCCGGATCGCGGTCAGCGGGCTGTATTTCAACTATGCCCAGACGGAGACCCCGGTCTTCGCCAACCTGAACCTGACCATTGCCGCCGGCGAATATGTGGCCATCCTCGGCCGGTCCGGCTGCGGCAAATCCACGCTGGTGCGGCTGCTGCTGGGGCTGGAGCGGCCGCGGGTGGGAAGCATCACCTATGACGGCAACGATTTGTCCTCGCTCGATCTCGGGCTGCTGCGGCGGCGGGTCGGCACCGTGCTGCAGGGGGCGCAGCTGCCGCCGGGCGCGCTGATCGACGTGGTGCGCGGCCTGAGCGACGCGACCGAGGCGGAAATCTGGGACGCGCTGGCGGCGTCGGCCATCGCCGACGAGATCCGGGCGATGCCGCTGGGCGTGCGCACGCCCATCGCCGATGCGTCGCGCACGCTGTCGGGCGGGCAGGTGCAGCGGCTGCTGCTGGCCCGTGCGCTGGTGACCAAGCCCGACGTCCTGATCCTGGACGAGGCGACCAGCGCGCTCGACAACGCCACCCAGGCGGCGACCATCCGCACCCTGTCCTCGCTGGATTGCACCCGGATCGTCATCGCCCACCGGCTGGAGACCATCCGCGGTGCCGACCGCATCCTGATCCTGGACGGCGGCCGCGTCGCCCATGCCGGCCGTTTCGCCGACCTGCAAGCCCGTGGACTGCTGGGCTAGCGCCTTTACATCCGGTCCAGCCGGCCCCGGTGCGGCCCGGTCACGCCGCCGTGACGAAATCCAGGTTTGAACAAAGCGCTGCGTCCGGACCTTCCGGGCGCCTGGACGCATCGATGGCGGCTGCATCCACCGACCTTTCTCCCTCACGTGGATTTGCACCGCCCGTCCGGTCACATCGAATTTTACAAAAATTAGCTTAGTAGCATTAAGGGAATATCATCTTAGGTGGATGTTTGTGTCGCAAACACAATTTAAGTTGATTTCGAGAAATCGTCTCTGTTATCTGGGTAGTGGAATTTTATAACAACTCCCGCATTGTGACCGTCTATCGGAAGCATGCACGCGCCGGTCTGCCGTGTGGCGGAACAGCAGCCTATCGGCTGTCTTCCGCGGACGGCGCGTCCACAGACGCAAGCATGGTCCCGCGATGCAGTCCAGGAACTGAGGCATGCCACGTCTGGTGGAAGACAGCGTGATTCCGGATACCGGACTGTCATGCCTGACCTTCATGCTGCGCCTCTTGGGCCATCCCGCCGATCCGGAGCAGCTGCGTCATGACCAGGCTGCCCGCGGCCGGGCGATGGAGACGCTGGACATCCTGCGCGCGGCGAAGCGCTTCGGCCTGAAGGCGCGCTCCGTCACCACCCGCTGGGACCGGCTGGCCGCCACGCCGCTGCCGGCGATCGCCCGGCGGCGCGACGGGCGTTACTTCATCATCGCCAAGATCGACGGCGACCGCGTGCTGATCCAGGACCCGCTGGAAACGAAGCCGCTGGCGCTGCCGCGGGCGGTGGTCGAACCGGCATGGTCGGGCGAACTGGTTCTGATGGCCCGGCGGGCCGGGCTGGATCTGGCGCAGGTGCGCTTCGGCATCGGCTGGTTCGTGCCGGCCCTGCTGAAATACCGGCGCCTGTTCTCGGAAATCCTGCTCGCCTCCTTCATGCTGCAGGTGTTCGGGCTGATCAGCCCGCTGTTCTTCCAGGTCGTCGTCGACAAGGTGCTGGCCCACCGCAGCCTGACCACTCTGGACATCCTGGTCATCGGCCTCGTCGTGGTGTCGCTGTTCGAGACGGTGCTGGGCGGGTTGCGCAGCTATCTGTTCTCGCACACCGCCAGCCGCGTCGACGTGACGCTGGGCGCGCGGCTGTTCGACCATCTGCTGGCGCTGCCGCTGCCCTATTTCCAGGCGCGCCGGGTCGGCGACAATGTGGCGCGGGTGCGCGAGCTGGACCGAATCCGCGACTTCCTCACCGGATCGGCGCTGACGCTGGTCATCGATCTGGTCTTCACCGTCGTCTTCCTGGCGGTGATGTGGTGGTACAGCCCGGCGCTGACCGGCATCGTTCTGGCGTCGCTGCCGGTCTATGTCGCGATCAGCCTTGCCGTCACCCCGATCCTGCGCCGGCGGCTGGAGGCGAAATTCGCCCTGGGGGCGGAGAACCAGGCATTCCTGGTCGAGAGCATTTCCGGCGTCGAGACGCTGAAGGCGATGGCGGTGGAACCGGAGATGCGCCGCCATTGGGAGGAGAGGCTGGCCGCCTATGTCGGCGCCGCCTTCCGGGCGACCACCTTGGGCGTGGTCGCTGGCCAGGCCGTGCAGCTCGTCAGCAAGCTGACCCTGGCGGCCCTGCTCTATGTCGGCGCGCAGGAGGTGATCGCCGGCGCCCTGACCATCGGCGCCCTGGTCGCCGTGAACATGCTGGCGGGGCGGGTGTCGTCGCCGGTACTGCGGCTGGCCCAGCTGTGGAACGATTTCCAGCAGGCGCGCGTCTCGGTCGAACGGCTGGCCGACATCCTCAACACCACGCCGGAACCGGCGGCGAAGCCCGGCCGGCTGCCGCTGCCCGCCATCCGCGGCCGCATCCGCTTCGACCGGGTGGGCTTCCGCTATCGCCCCGACTCCTCGCCCACCCTGCAGGGCATCGACCTGACGGTGGAGGCGGGGGAGACGGTCGGCATCGTCGGCTCGTCCGGATCGGGGAAAAGCACGCTGACCAAGCTGGTGCAGCGGCTCTATGTGCCCGAAACCGGCCGGGTGCTTGTCGACGACGTCGACCTGTCGCTGGTGGACGTGGCGTGGCTGCGGCGCCAGATCGGTGTGGTCCTGCAGGAGAATGTGCTGTTCAACCGCTCCATCCGCGACAACATCGCGCTGGCCGATCCCGGCATGCCGATGGAGCGGATCGTCGAGGCGGCGCGGCTGGCCGGGGCGGACCGCTTCATCCTGGGCCTGCCGGAAGGCTACGACACGGTGATCGGCGAGCGCGGCGCCAGCCTGTCGGGCGGCCAGCGCCAGCGCATCGCCATTGCCCGCGCGCTGGCCACCGACCCGCGCATCCTGATCTTCGACGAGGCGACCAGCGCGCTCGACGTCGAGAGCGAAGCGGCGATCCAGGCCAACATGCGCCGCATCTGCGACAACCGCACCGTTCTGATCGTCGCCCACCGGCTGTCCACCGTGCGCGGCTGCGACCGCATCGTCACGGTGGAGGAGGGGCGGATCGCCGAGCAGGGCACCCATGACGAGCTGATCCGGCTCGGCGGGCGCTATGCGGCGCTGTGGCGGATGCAGGCGGGCGGACATACGGAGGCCGATCATGGCGTCGCCTGAGGCCGCGACCGAACCCGTGATCGCGGCGCCGGAAGTGGCGGCCGCTCCCGTCGCGCCGCCGCCTAACCCGCCGCCGCGCATCCGCCCCCGCCGCGGGCACGAGCTGGAATTCCTGCCGGCGGCGCTGGAGGCGATCGACACGCCGCCCTCGCCTTTCGCCAGGGCGGTGTCGCTGCTGATCGTCGCCTTCGCCGTCGCCGCCGTCGCCTGGGCCTGGATCGGCCACATCGACATCACCGCCGTCACCCGCGGGCGCATCATCCCCAGCGACCGCAACAAGCTGGTGCAGACGCTGGAGCCGGGCATCGTCCGCGCCATCCGCGTCACCGAAGGGCAGCAGGTGGAGCAGGGGGCGGTCCTGCTGGAACTCGACCCCACCGACAGCGCCGCCGACGCCGGGCGCGCCGAATGGGAACTGGCGGTGGCGGAGACCGAGGCGGCCCGCCTGCGCGCCGCACTGGCCGGCCGGCGCAGCTTCGATCCGCCGCCCGCCGCCGACGCCGCCCTGGTGGCGCTGCAGCGCTCGATCCTCGTCAACCAGCTGACCGCCCGCGACGCGACGTTCGACGCCATCGGCAGCCAGGAGCGCCAGCGCCGGGCGGAGATCGCGGCTCTGGCCGCGGAGAAGGCGCGGCTGGGCGCCACCCTGCCGCTGATCCGCGAACAGGTGCAGGCCAAGCGGAACCTGTCCCAGCGGGGCTACAGCCCGCGCTTCGACCTGCTGGAGCTGGAGAAGGAGCTTGCCGAGGTCGAATACGGCGCCGTCGCCGCGAAGAACCGCGAGGCCGAGGCCGAGGCCGCCCTGAAGGGGCTGGCCGACGAACGGCGGCGGGTGATCGCGGAGTTCGACGGCAGGGCGATGACCGACCTCGCCGACGCCGAAAAGCGCGCCGCCGCCCTGCGCCAGGAACTGACCAAGGCGGCGCGGCGGCGGGAGCGCCAGCTTCTGACCGCGCCGGTCGGCGGGGTGATCCAGCAGCTTTCCGTCCATACGGTCGGCGGGGTGGTCACGGCGGCGGAGCCGCTGATGGTGATCGTCCCGGCCAACCGCACCCTGGTCGTCGAGGTGCAGGTGGAGAATAAGGACATCGGCTTCCTCCATCCCGGCATGCCGGCGGAAATCAAGGTCGACGCCTTTCCCTTCACCCGCTACGGGCTGCTGCCCGGCACGGTCGCGGCGGTTTCGCACGACGTGATCCTGCCGCCGGACGGGGCGGCGGCACGCACCGGGGCGGCCGAACCGGTGACGGCGGCCGACCGCGACGGCCCGAAATTCTCGGCGCGCATCGCGCTGGAGCGCACCGCCATCCGCGGCGAGACCGGCGAGGACATCGCGCTGGCTCCCGGCATGGCGGTGACGGCGGAGGTGAAGACCGGCCGCCGCCGAATCCTCGATTACCTGCTTTCCCCGGTGCTCGCCCACGTCCACGACGCGATGCGCGAGCGCTGAGTCCCGAACCTTTCCCGACCCCGAATCCGAACCCGCAAGGCCCCGAAGCAACCGGGCCGACATTTCCGGAGGACAAGCCCATGACCAGCACCGTGACCACCGACGGCGACGATCTGCTGACCGGCGACTGGCGCGCCGACACGCTGAGCGGCGGGGCCGGAAACGACACGCTGCTGGGCGGCGACGGCAACGATTGGCTGGACGGAGGCGACGGCGACGACCGGCTGGACGGCGGGACGGGAAACAACGCCCTGCGCGGCGGAGCCGGCAACGACACGCTGCTGGGCGGCAGCAACAACGACACGCTGGACGGCGGGGCCGGCAACGACGCGATCTCCGCCGGGACGGGCAACGACCTGATCTCCGGCGGCGACGGGGCCGACAGCATCGACGGCGGGGAGAACGACGACACCATCGACGGCGGCAGCGGCAACGACACCATCCTCGGCGGCGGCGGCCGGGACGTGGTGACCGCCGGCGACGGCGACGATCTGGTGACGGACGGCGCCTGGGTGTGGAGCGACGACCGCTTCGACGGCGGGGCCGGCAACGACACGCTCGACGGCGGCCTGGGCAGCGACACGCTGATCGGCGGCGCCGGCAACGACCGGCTGACGGTGGGCGACGATTACAGCGGCGATTCCTTGGACGGCGGCGACGGCGACGACACGCTGGTCGGCGGGATGGGGGCCGACCGTCTGTCCGACGGCGCCGGGACCGATCTGGTCCGCGCCGGCGGCGGCGACGATGTGCTGGACCATGTGCTGTCGGATCAGGCGGGCAACGACACGCTCGACGGCGGGGCCGGCTACGACCGGCTGCGCGTGGCGCTGACCGCCGGCCAGGTGACCGCCGCCGTCGCGGCCGATCTCGTCCAACTGGCGGACTTCATCCGGCGCCACGGCGACGACGGACAGGTCTTCACCGGTCAGGCCATCCGCGTGGCCGCCAACAACTGGAACGCGCTGGAGGTGACGGTGGACGGCCGGCCGGTGGCGGTCGCCGATCTGGCCGGGATGGTCGTCGCGGCCCCCAACCGGGCGCCGGTCGCCGCCGACCAGGCGCTGGCCGGGACGGAGGACATGCCGGTCGCCGGGTCGGTCGGCGCGGTCGATCCCGACGGCGACGCGCTGTCCTACGGCGTCGGCGCCGGGCCGGCCCATGGCCGGCTGGTGCTGGAGGCCGACGGCCGCTTCACCTACCGGCCCGATGCCGACTATGCCGGCACCGACAGCTTCCGCATCGACGTGTCCGACGGCCGGGGCGGGGTGACCTCCCAGACCGTCACCGTCACGCTGGCCGGCGTCAACGACGCCCCGTCCGCCGTGACGCTGGAAGGTGCCGCCGTCGCCGAGCAGGCGGCGGCCGGGACCGTCGTCGGCACCGCCGGGGGCAGCGATCCCGACGGCGACGCGCTGACCTACAGCCTTGCCGACGATGCCGGCGGGCGCTTCGTGATCGACGCGGCGACCGGGGTTCTGTCCGTCGCCGCCGGGGCCGAACTCGACTATGCGCAGGCTCCCGCCCATGCGGTGACCGTCCGCGTCACCGATGCCGGAGGGCTCAGCACCGACCGGGTCTTCCACATCGGCGTGACCGCGGCCCGCAACGACGGCGCCGCCGACGTCGACGGGCTGTCGCCGGCCGAGGAGCAAGCGCTGGAGGCGGCGGAGGTGCCGACCGGCGGCAACGACGCCGTGACGGGCGACTGGCGGGCGGAGACGCTGGACGGCGGGGCCGGGAACGACACGCTGGGCAGCGGCGGTGGCGGCGGCACGCTGCTGGGCGGGGCGGGCGACGACCTGCTGAGCGGCGACTGGGGCGAGGATACCCTGCGCGGCGGGTCGGGCGCCGACACGCTGCGCGGCGGCTCGCAGAGCGACCGGCTGTTCGGCGGCAGCGGCGCCGACCTGCTGGACGGCGGCAGCGAGGACGACACGCTGGACGGCGGCACCGGCAACGACAGCCTGTTCGGCGGCAGCGGCGCCGACCTGCTCCTCGGCGGGATGGGCGACGACCTGATGGACGGCGGCACCGACGCCAACCGCCTCTATGGCGGCAGCGGCAACGACACGCTGCTGGGCGGCGACGTGGGCGACACGCTGGACGGCGGCAGCGGCAACGACCTCATCCTCGGCGGCATCGGGGCCGACAGCATCCGCGGCGGGGCCGGCGACGACCGGATCGACGGCGGCGAGAACGACGACAGCATCGAGGGCGGCAGCGGTGACGACACCATCGTCGGCGGCGGCGGCCGGGACGTGGTTACTGCCGGCGACGGCAACGATCTGGTGACGGACGGCGACGGCGTGTGGAGCGACGACCGCTTCGACGGCGGGGCAGGCGACGATACGCTGGACGGCGGCCTCGGCAGCGACACCCTGATCGGCGGCGCCGGCAATGACCGGCTGACGGTGGGCGCCGACTACAGCGGCGATAACCTGGACGGCGGCGACGGCGACGACACGCTGGTCGGCGGTCTGGGCGCCGACACCCTGCTGGGCGGTGCCGGCAACGACGTGCTGAAGGGCGGCGGCGGCAACGACGTGCTGATCGGCGGCGACGGCATCGATATCGCCGACTATTCGGCGGAGACCGGCGCGATCTCAATCGACCTGCAAAGCGGCGAGGTTCGCCATGGCGGCTGGATGGCCGACCATGTCTCCGGCATCGAGATGATCCTGGCCGGCGCCGGGGCCGACACGCTTGCCGGCGACGGCGGCGACAACAGCCTGGCCGGCGGGGCCGGCGACGACAACCTGTCGGGCGGGGCCGGCGACGATCTGCTGGACGGCGGCAACGGTGCCGACCTGATCGACGGCGGCGACGGCATCGACACCGCCACCTATGCGGCGTCCGGCGCGGGCGTGACGGTCGATCTGGCGTCCGGCACCGGGGCCGGCGGCGATGCCGAGGGCGACCGGCTGGCCGGCGTCGAAAACCTGATCGGATCGGCTCATGGCGACCAACTGACCGGAGACGGCGGCGCCAACGTCCTGGACGGCGGCGCGGGCGACGACCTGCTGGCCGGGGCCGGCGGCGCCGACACGCTGACCGGCGGCGAGGGGACCGACACCGCCGACTACTCGGCATCGGCCGGCGGCGTAGCCGTCGATCTGGCGGCGGGCACCGGCCTGGGCGGCGACGCCGAGGGCGACGTGCTGTCGGGGATCGAGAACCTGACCGGCTCCGACCATGACGACCGGCTGACCGGCGACGGGGGCGCCAACCTGCTGGACGGCGGGGCGGGCGACGACACGCTGGCGGGCGCCGGTGGTGCCGATACGCTGACCGGTGGCGATGGGACGGACACCGCCGACTACTCGGCATCGGCCGGCGGGGTGTCCGTCGATCTGGCGGCGGGAACGGCGGCCGGCGGCGATGCCGAAGGCGACCTGCTGACCGGCATCGAGAATCTGACCGGTTCCGATCACGACGACCTTCTGGTCGGCGATGCGGGCGGCAACCTGCTGGACGGCCGCGGCGGCGACGACACGCTGATCGGGCTGGGCGACGCCGATACGCTGATCGGCGGCGACGGCATCGACCTTGCCGACTATTCGGTGTCGGCCGGCGGCGTGTCCGTAGACCTGACCAGCGGCAGCGGGACCGGCGGCGACGCCGAGGGCGACGTGCTGACCGGCATCGAGAACCTGACCGGAAGTGCCTTCGGCGACCGGCTGACCGGCGACGCCGCGGCCAACCTCCTCGACGGCGGCGCGGGCGACGACATTCTGGCCGGGCTGGACGGCGCCGACACGCTGGTCGGCGGCGACGGCACCGACCTTGCCGAGTATTCGGCCTCCGCCGCGGGCGTGACGGTCGATCTGGCGGCCGGCACCGGCCTGGGCGGCGACGCCGAGGGTGACCTGCTGTCGGGGATCGAGAACGTCACCGGCTCCGCCCATGACGACCGGCTGACCGGCGAGGGCGGCGGGAACCTGCTGGACGGCGGGGCGGGCGACGACACGCTGGCCGGGCTGGGCGGGGCGGACACGCTGGTCGGCGGCGACGGCACGGACACCGCCGACTACGCTGCGTCGGGTGCGGGCGTCACCGTCGATCTGGCGGCGGGCACCGGCGGCGACGCCGAAGGCGACCTGCTGTCGGGGATCGAGAACGTCACCGGCTCGGCCCATGGCGACCTGCTGTCGGGCGATGCGGGCGGCAACCGGCTGGACGGCGGCGGCGGCGACGACTGGCTGTCCGGCGGAGCCGGGGCGGATGCGCTGATCGGCGGCGACGGCACTGACAGCGCCGATTATGCGGCCTCGGCCGGCGGCGTCGACGTGAACCTGACCAGCGGCACCGGTTCGGGCGGCGACGCCGAAGGCGATGTGCTGACCGGCATCGAGAACCTGTCCGGTTCCGACCATGACGACCGGCTGACCGGCGATGCGAACGCCAACCGGCTCGACGGCCGCGGCGGCAACGACACGCTCGTTGGGCTTGGCGGGGCGGACACGCTGATCGGCGGCGACGGCATCGACACGGCGGAGTATCTGGCCTCGGCCGCCGCGGTGACCGTCAGCCTGTCGAGCGGCACCGGTTCGGGCGGCGACGCCCAGGGCGACCGGCTGAGCGGCATTGAGAACCTGACCGGCTCCGCCTTCGGCGACCGGCTGACCGGCGACGGCGGCGCCAACGTCCTGGACGGGGCGGGCGGCAACGACACGCTGGTCGGCGGGGCCGGGGCAGACACGCTGATCGGCGGCGCCGGCAGCGACACCGCCGACTACTCGGCGTCCGGGGCGGCGGTGACGGTCGATCTGGCGGCAGGAACCGGGCTTGGCGGCACGGCGGACGGGGATGTGCTGATCGGGGTGGAGAACCTGATCGGCTCCGCCCGCGCCGACCTGCTGACCGGCGATGCGCAGGACAACACCCTGCGCGGCGGGGCAGGGGCGGACACGCTGACCGGCGGCGCCGGCAGCGATACCGCCGACTACACCGGTTCGGCGGCGGGGGTGACGGTCAGCCTTGCCGACGGGACGGCGGCCGGCGGCGATGCCGCGGGCGACGTGCTGACCGGGATCGAGAACCTGACCGGCTCGGCCGCCGACGACCGGCTGACCGGCGACGGCGGGGCCAACCGTCTGCGCGGCGGCGGCGGCAACGACATGCTGGTCGGCGGGACGGGGGCCGACACGCTCAGCGGCGGGGCGGGGATCGACACCGCCGACTATTCGGCCTCCGACGCGGCGGTGTCGGTCAATCTCGCCACCGGCATCGGCCACGGCGGCCATGCCGAGGGCGACCGTCTGGACGGGGTGGAGATCCTGATCGGCACCGGGCATGCCGACAGCCTGACCGGCGACGGCGCCGCCAACCACCTGGACGGCCGCGGCGGTGCCGACAGCCTGTCCGGCGGGGCCGGCGACGACACCTTGCGGGTGCTGGACGACGGCTTCGCCAGCCTGGACGGCGGCAGCGGTTTCGACACGCTGCGCTTCGAGGGGGAACGGCTGGTCGTGACCGGCGCCGATGCCGGCGGGGTTCACGGCCTGGAGATGATCGACCTCACCCATTCCGGCCGCCAGGTCCTGATCCTGAACGAGCAGGGCATCGTCGCCGACACCGGCGGCGCGCCGCTCTATGTCACCGGCGACCGCAACGACCTGGTGACCTTCAAGGAATCCGGCTGGAAGCGCGGCGGTGCCGAGACCGTCGGCTCCGTCCTGTACAACCTGTACAGCCGCGGTGCCACCACGGTCTATGTCCAGGACGGCGTGCGGATGTTCGGCGACCTCGTCGTCACCGGCACGGCGGGGGACGACGTTCTCACCGCGCCGTCGGGCGTCGGCCATGTGGTCGTGTTCGGCGAGGGCGGCAACGACACGGTGCGGTTCGGCGCCGGCTTCCGGCATGAGATCGCGCATCTGGTGCGGATCGACGACGACCTCCACGTCCTGTTCGACGCCCAGGGCGGCCCGGCCGGGGAGGACGGCTATGCCCGCGACCGCGTCACCATCATGGGCCATTTCGCCCCGAATGGCGCCGCCGGTGCGGGGGACGGCAGCGTCCGCCGGATCGAGTTCGCCGACGGCGTGGTCTGGCCGGTGTGGGGCGGCGACCTGCTGCTGGGCAGCACCGGCGACGACACCGTCGCCATCGAGCCGGGATTCGCCAGCCACAGCCTGCATGCCGATGCCGGCGTCAACGTCATCCGCTTCGGTGACGACGTGACCGCCGACGACCTGCGCCTGTCGCGCAAGGGCGACGACCTGGAGATCCGCATCGCCGGCACCGACCGCTCGCTGCTGCTCTTCAACCATTTCTCGGCCGAGGCGCTGGCCGGCGCCGGCAACGGCGGGGTCGAGGCGATCGAACTGGCCGACGGCACCCGCTGGCGCGTGCACGGCAACGACATCCGCATCGGCAGCAGCGGCGACGACCGCATGGTGTTCGGGCTCGATGGCGGGCAGACGACGCTCTACGGCAGCGCCGGTGCCGACACCATCGCCTTCGCGACGACCGTCGATCCCGATCGCATGCGGCTGAGCCGCGAGGGCGACGACCTGCGCCTGTCCTATGAAGGGACCGGCGCGTCCTGGCTGATCAAGCAGCATTTCGACGGCAATCCGGACGGCTACCGGACGATCCGCTTCGGCGACGGCACCGAATGGGCCATCGACAACACCCGCCTGATCGCCGGCACCGCCGCCGACGAGCGGGTGGAGCTGGGCGCCGGGCTGGGAGAGCGCGTGCTGGCGACCGGCGGCGGCAGCGACGGGCTGATGCTGGCGGCGGGCATCGCCCCGTCGCAGGTGGCTCTGCGCCGCGACGGCGACAAGCTGGTGATCCAGATCGCCGGCAGCACCGACCGGGTGGTGGTGCTCAACCACTTCAACGACACCGGCGCCGGCAACGGCGTGCTGCGCAGCCTGACCTTCGCCGACGGCACGGTGTGGCCGCTGGATCCCGGCACCGGGTTCCGCATCGGCGGCGACACCGGCGACGTGTTCTCCTTCAAGCCGGGCGACGGCGCCGTCACGCTGTTCGCCGGCAAGGGCGTCGACACGCTGAACGTCGCCGCCGCCATCGGCGCCGCCGCGCTGGGCTTCACCCGCCAGGGCGACGATCTGGTCATTTCGGTGAAGGGGACGGCGGACAAGGTCACGGTGCTGAACCATTTCGCCGGCGGCTGGGGCGCCTCGCTGCTGGAGAACGTCTATGCCGGCGGGCGCTTCTGGAACCTGTCCGATCCGGCCATGCTGATCGGCGGGGCCGGCGACGACAGCTACACCCTGACGGTGGGCGGCGGCGCCAAGTCGATCCTGCCCGGCGGCGGCAACGACCTGATCCTCATCGGCCCCGGCATCGACAAGGCGAGCGTCACCATGCAGCGGGTGGGCGACGATCTGGTGATCGGCCTGCGCACGCTGCCGGACAAGCTGACCGTGCTGAACCACTTCTCCGGCGGGGCGAGCGGCGGGGTCCACACGCTGCGCTTCATCGACGGCGACACCTGGAACATCTGGGGCGCCGGCCTGATGGTCGGCACCAGCGCCACCGACACCTTCACCGCCGAACCCGGCATCGGCCACGTCTCACTGTTCCCCGGCGGCGGCAGCGACCGCCTCCGGCTGGGCACCGGCTTCGACAGCCTGAACACGCTGGTGCGGCGGGTCGGCGACGATCTCGAGATCGTGATGCGCGACGGCAGCGATTCGGTCAAGGTCCTGAACCACTTCCTGGGCAACGAGGCGCGCGACATCGCCTTCTCCGACGGCAAAATCTGGACGGTCGGCGGACCCAACGCCCGCATCGGCACCGGCGGCGCCGACCGCTTCGTCCTGTCGCCCGGCATGGGCACCGTCGTGGTCCATGGCGGCGGCGGCCAGGGCGGCGACCGCATCGAGGTGGCCCCCGGCATCGACCCGTCCACCGTCCGGCTGACCCGTGTCGGCAACGACCTGCGCGTCACCGCCGGCACCGACAGCATGACCATCGTCAACCAGTTCGCCACCGGCGGGGTGGTGACGATCCCCGAGATCGTCTTCCCCAACGGCGTCGTCTGGCCGATCGCCGGCACCAACGTCTTCATCAGCGGCGCCGGGGCGGAAACGATCCCCGCCGGCCCGATGTTCATCTATCCCGGGGCGCCCGGCCAGCATCTGTCCATCGACGCCGACCCGGGCAAGACCCGCGTCGTGCGCGTCGGCAACGACCTGCACCTGACGATCGTCGGCCAGCCGAACGAGATGATCGTCGTCAACCATTTCGCCATGAACGGCATCGGCGACCTGGTCTTCAACAACGGCACCACCTGGAACATCCAGGGCGGCAAGGTGCTGATCGGCGGCACCGGCCATGACGAGTTCGTGATCCAGCGCGGCATGGGCGACGTCATCGTCTATCCCGACAGCATCGGCGACGACACCCTGCGCTTCGTCGACACGGTGGACGGGTCCAAGATCCGCGTGGCGCGCGTCGGCGACAATCTGCGCATCACCATCGACGGCACCGCCGATGCGCTGACCATCGTCAACCATTTCGCCGGCACGCCGATGGAATCGCTGAAGCGTCCCGACGGCTCCGTCCTGCCGCTGACCGGCGACGGGCTGCTGTTCGGCGGCCCGGGCGGAACCGTCTTCCTGGTCGGCGAGGACAGCGGGTCGAAGACCATCTATGCCGAGGGCGGCGACCGCGTGGTCTTCGGCGACATCGACAGCACGGAGGTGCGGCTGATCCGCACCGGCTCCGACCTGCAGATCTTCATCGACCGCACGCAGCAGGTGGTGACCGTCCTCAACTATTTCGGCGGCGTCGGCCAATTGGAGTTCGCCGACGGACGGACCTTCGACCTGTCCTCTCCCTACACGCTGATCGGCGGCGGGGGCGGCGACCGCTTCACCATCGGCAAGACCGGTCCGGCCAGCCAGATCATCCATGCCGGCGGCGGCGGCAGCCAGATCGACTTCGGCCCCGACGTCTCCCCCGGCGACGTCACCCTGCGGCAGGACGGCGTCGATCTGGTCGTGGTCTTCATCGGCAGTGGGCGCGTCGTGCGCGTGGTCAACCACTTCACCGCACCCACCGATGGGCTGTCGCGCGGGCTCGACGCCATCACCTTCAGCGGCGGCGTTACGCTGGACGTCTTCGGCGACAACGTGATGTTCGGCCGGCAGGGAAGCGACGATTTCACCATCCTTCCCGGCCAGGGCCGGCAATATGTCTTCGCCGGCGGCGGCACCGACCGGCTGACCTTCGGGCCCGGCGTCGACCCGGCGCTGGTGCGGATGGAGCGGGACGGCGTCAACCTGCACATCTTCACCGACGACGGCAGCATCGATCTGGTGGCGGTCAACCATTTCGGCCCCACCGGGGTGCCGGGCAGCGGCTCCGGCCTTGCCACCGTCGCCTATGCGGACGGGCAGAACTGGTCGGTCGCCGGCAACGGCATCCTGATCGGCAGCCGCGGCAACAACAGCTACAGCGTGGCGTCCAACAGCGGTCCGGTGACGATCCATCCGGCGGGCGAGGACAACCGGCTGGCCTTCACCGCGGGGATTCCGCCGGCCAACCTGCGTCTGGTGCGCGAGCATGACGACCTGCGCATCCTGTCGGCCGACGGCACGGTCAACGTGCTGGTGGTCAACCATTTCCGGAACCAGTTGGACCAGGTCACCTTCTCGGCCGGGGCGCCGTGGAACCTGGGGGCGGGCAACGTCTTCATCGGCGGCGACGGGCCGTCGGTCTTCCGGTTCGACAGCATCGCCACCGACCTGATGGTGTTCCCCGGCAGCGGCGACATCGTGGGCATGCCCAGCGGCCTCGACTGGAAGGACGTGGTGCTGACGCGCTCCGGCGGCGACCTGATCGTGCAGGTCCGCTCCACCGGGCGGCAGATCCGCATCGTCAACCACTTCTCGGCCAGCGACGGCACCAGCGGGCTGGCCGGGCTGAGCTTCGCCGACGGCACGACGATGCCGCTGGGCGAGCTGGCGGTGCTGGGCGGCGGCAGCGGCGACCTGCTGACCGGGGCGGCGGCCGACGACGTGATGCTGGGCCAGGACGGCGACGACCGGCTGAGCGGCGGCGGCGGCAACGACACGCTGATCGGCGGCATCGGCAACGACACGCTGGACGGCGGCACCGGCAACGACGTCTATGTCTACCGCATCGGCGACGGGCGCGATTACATCATCGACGGCGCCGGCTTCGACCGCATCGAGTTCGGCCCCGGCATCGGCCGCGGCGACATCTATTTCGCGCGCTTCGGCAACGACCTCTACATCCGCTTCCGCGGCCGGCCGAGCGACGAGATCGTGGTGACCGGCCGCTTCAGCATGGCGGGCGACGGGACCAGCTTCGTGGAGCGGCTGGCCTTCGCCGATGGCAGCAGCTTCGACCTGACCCGCACCGACATCGCGCTGGAGACCGATGCGACCAACCCCAGCGAATATCTGCAAGGCTACAATGTCGGCGACTGGATCAACAGCCGGGGCGGCGACGACACCATCTTCGGCTATGGCGGCAACGACACGCTGATCGGCGACACCGGCTGGGACGAGATGCACGGCGGCGACGGCGACGACCTGATCGACAGCCGTGGCGATTCCGGCACCGACGGCCGTTTCGACCGGTCCTTCGGCGATGCCGGCAATGACACCATCCTGGGCGGCGGCGGCAACGACCTCCTGTACGGCGGCGCCGGAGACGACAGCATCGACGGTGGCGGCGGCAGCGACAGCATAGAAGGCGGGGCCGGCAACGACAGCATCGACGGCGGCGCCGGAGCCGACGTGATCTATGGTCAGGACGGCAACGACACGCTGGCCGGTGGCGCCGGCAACGACACGCTCTACAGCGGGGCCGGCGACGACCTGATCCGCTATGGCGGCGGCAGCGACACCATCACGAACGAGGGCGGCAGCGACGTTCTGGAGATGGGGCCGGGCATCGCCCGCGCCGACGTCTACTTCGCGCGCTTCGGCAACGACCTCTACATCCGCTTCCGCAGTTCGGCGGAGCAGATCGTCCTGACCGGCCGCTTCAGCGGGGCGGGCGACGGGGCCAGCTTCGTGCAGATGCTTCGCTTCGCCGACGGCACGGACTATGCCGTCACGGCGCAGGATCTGGCGTTGGAAACGGTGGCGACCGACGCCAGCGAAAAGCTGGAAGGCTACAATGTCGGCGACATCATCCGTGGGCAGGGCGGCAACGACACCATCTACGGCTATGCCGGCAACGACAGCCTGGACGGCGGCAGCGGCAACGACTTCCTCTATGCCGGCGGCGGCGACGACAGCGTGGAGGGTGGCGACGGCGCGGACGCGCTGTACGGCGATGCCGGCAACGACACGCTGTCCGGCGGCGGCGGCAACGACAGCCTCTATGGCGATGCGGGAACCGATGTCCTGTCGGGCAGCGACGGCAACGACTTCCTGTCGGGGGCGGCCGACAACGACATCCTCCACGGCGACGGCGGCGCTGATACGCTGGACGGTGGCGCCGGCAACGATCTCCTGGAGGGCGGCGACGGCGACGACCGCCTGCTGGCCGGCGACGGCGACGACACGCTGGAGGGCGGCGGCGGCACCGACACCCTGTTCACCGGGGCCGGCAACGACATCATCCGCTTCGACGGCGGGCGGGAGACCATCACCAACGAAGGCGGTGCCGACACGCTGGAGATCGGCGGTGGGTTGACCAAGGCCGATCTCTATTACGCCCGCTTCGGCAACGACCTGTATCTGCGCTTCCGCAACCGCGGCGACGAGGTGGTGCT
This sequence comes from Azospirillum sp. VT-I1, assembly GCF_055698305.1. Classification (NCBI taxonomy): domain Bacteria; kingdom Pseudomonadati; phylum Pseudomonadota; class Alphaproteobacteria; order Rhodospirillales; family Azospirillaceae; genus Azospirillum; species Azospirillum sp. VT-I1. The sequence goes on from NZ_CP168803.1 coordinate 208,134, forward strand.
GACCGGCCGCTTCAACGGGGCGGGCGACGGGACGAGCTATGTGCAGCGCGTCCTGTTCGCCGACGGGCAGGAGGCCGACCTGACCGATCCGGCCCTGGTGCTGGAGACGGTGGCGACGGATCTCAACGACTCCCTTGAGGGATACAACGCCGACGACACCATCCGCGGCCTCGGCGGCACCGACACCATCCGCGGCTATGGCGGCGACGACCTGCTGGACGGCGGGTCGGGCAACGATGTGCTGTACGGCGGAGCCGGCAACGACCGGCTGTTCGGCGGCACCGGGGCCGACCGGCTGGAGGGTGGCGACGGCAACGACACGCTGGAGGGCGGCGACGACGCCGACCTGCATTATGGCGGCGCGGGCGACGACCTGGTCCTCGGCGGTGCCGGCAACGACTATATGGAAGGCGGCGACGGTGCCGACCGGCTGGCCGGCGATACCGGCAACGACACGCTGTACGGCGATGCCGGGAACGACAGCCTGCAGGGCAGCACCGGCGACGACGACCTGCAGGGCGGCGACGGCGCCGACACGCTGGAAGGCGGGTCGGGCACCAACGCCATCCTGACCGGCCTTGGCGACGACGTGATCCGCTACGACGGCGGGCGCGACACCATCACCAACGCGGGCGGCAACGACGTTCTGGAAATCCGCACCGCATTGAGGCGGGAGGACCTCTATTTCGCCCGCTTCGGCAACGATCTGTACCTGCGCTTCCGCGGCGCGGCCGACGAGATCGTGCTGAAGAACCGCTTCAACGGGGCCGGCGACGGGGCGAGTTATGTCCAGACCCTGCTGTTCGCCGACGGCCAGCGGGTGGACCTGACCGACCCGACGCTGAAGCTGGAAACGCTGGCGACCGCCGCGTCGGAGACGCTGGAGGGCTACAATGTCGGCGACCTGATCCAGGGCGTCGGCGGCAACGACAGCATCTACGGCTATGCCGGCGACGACACGCTGGATGGCGGCGACGGCAACGACCAGCTCTATGGCGGATCGGGCAACGACACGCTGATCGGCGGGACCGGTGACGACCGGCTGGAAGGCGACGATGGCGGCGACCGGCTTCAGGGCGGTGACGGCAACGACAGCCTGACCGGCGGGGCCGGCGACGACACGCTGATCGGCGGCGCCGGTAAAGACCAGTATTACGGCGGCGCCGGCAACGACCTGATCGACAACCGGGACGATGTCGGCACCGGTGCCGCGGTGAATGTCGCCTATGGCGAGGCGGGGAACGACACCATCCTGGGCGGCGATGCGGGCGAGACCTTCGCCGGCGGCGACGGAGACGACCGGTTGGAGGGCAATGCCGGCAACGATTGGCTGGAGGGCAACGCCGGGAACGACAGCCTGCAGGGCGGTGCCGGCAACGACAGCCTGCAGGGCGGCGACGGCGCCGACACGCTGGAAGGCGGGTCGGGCACCAACACCATCCTGACCGGCCTCGGCGACGACGTGATCCGCTACGACGGCGGGCGCGACACCATCACCAACGAGGGCGGCGCCGACATTCTGGAAATCCGCACCGCATTGAGGCGGGAAGACCTCTATTTCGCCCGCTTCGGCAACGACCTGTACCTGCGCTTCCGCGGCGCGGCCGACGAGATCGTTCTGAAGAACCGCTTCAACGGGGCCGGCGACGGGGCGAGCTATGTCCAGACCCTGCTGTTCGCCGACGGGCAGCGGGTGGATCTGACCGACCCGACGCTGAAGCTGGAAACGCTGGCGACCGCCGCGTCGGAGACGCTGGAGGGCTACAATGTCGGCGACCTGATCCAGGGCGTCGGCGGCAACGACAGCATCTACGGCTATGCAGGCGACGACACGCTGGACGGCGGCGACGGCAACGACCAGCTCTTTGGCGGGGCGGGCAAAGACACGCTGATCGGCGGCGACGGTGTCGACCGGCTGGAAGGCGGCGACGGCTTCGACATGATTGACGGCGGCGAGGGGGACGACACGCTCGTTGGCGATGCCGGCGACGACACGCTGATCGGCGGCGCCGGAAACAACACGCTGTATGGCGGAACCGGCAACAACGTCATCCGGTTCGATGGCGGCCAGGACACCGTCTACAACACCGGCGGCAACGACGTCATCGAACTGGATCCGTCCTTCGACAAGGCGACGCTCTATTTCTCCCGTTTCGGCAACGACCTTTACGTGCGCTTCACCGGACGGACGGACCAGATCATCGTCAAGGACCGCTTCAACGGTGCCGGCGATGGTGCCGCCTATGCGCAGACCCTGCTGTTCGCCGACGGATCGCGGGAGGATTTGACCCGCCAGGATCTGGCGATCCAGACCATCGGCGGCGCGGCAGGCGAGAAGCTGGAAGGCTACAATGTCGGCGACACCATCGACGGGCAGGCCGGCAACGACACGATCTACGGCTATGACGGCGACGACACGCTGACGGGTGGCAGTGGTCAGGACACGCTCTATGGCGGCGGAGGCGACGACCTTCTGGACAACCAAGCCGACACCGGGGCGGGCGGTGGCGACGCGGCCTATGGAGAGGCGGGCAACGACACCATCCTCAGCGGTGGCGGCAATGACATGATCTTCGGTGGTGCCGGCAATGATGATCTTAACGCGGGTAATGGTGAAGACCGCCTGTGGGGCGATGAAATATCGACCACCGGTAATGAGGTCATCACAATCCGCTTGCGAGTGGGCGCAAACCCTTATGCCTATGATTGGCCGCGCTTGCGAGTTTGGCTGGATGGTACGCTGCTTTTGGATACGCGGGTGACAGCGTATTACAGCTATTTCCAACAATATTACGGGAATGTTCAAGATTTTGTCTTGACGGTCACCGACCGTTCGACCGCTGCAAACCTGACGCTGGAAGTCGTGCACGAAGAGTATGAGCGCTTTACAACCTATTGGGTGCGTGGCGCGATCGTGACCGGCATCGAGGTCAATGGGTTGCCGATCGGCGGTGCCCCAAGATGGCTTTGGGACAACGGACAGAACTATTCCACTTGGGGGCTTGCCGGGGCACTGCCCGCGTCCTCCCCCGGCGAACCTGCCGGCGACGACGCGGTTTCCGGCGGGCTTGGCAACGACGTGCTGAACGGCGGCCTGGGGGACGACAGCCTGTCGGGTGGCGCCGACAACGACACCATTCTCGGCGGTGCCGGCAACGATACCATCCGTGGAGGTGCCGGGTCGGACGAGATGCATGGCGGTGCCGGCGACGACCTGATCGACAACCGAGATGATCCGAACGCCGGCGGGATCAATGACCAATCCTATGGCGGTACCGGCAACGACACGATCTATGGGGGTGCCGGCACCGACGTCGTCTATGGCGGTGCGGGCAACGACCTGATCGACGGCGCCGCCGGGGCCGACTATCTCTATGGTCAGGCCGGCAACGACACGCTGGACGGCGGTGCCGGCAATGACACAATCGACGGCGGCGCCGGCGACGACCTGATCCGCTTCACCTCCGGTGAAGGCGTGGACAGCATCGCCGGCGGCGGCGGCAGCGACGTGCTGGAACTGGGAGCCGGGCTGAAGCGGGAGCAGATGTATCTCTCGCGCATCGGTGCCGACCTGCACCTGAACTTCCGCGACACCGGCGACCGCATCGTCCTGGCCGGGCGCTTCAGCGGCGACGGCGACGGTTCGAACTTCGTGCAGACCGTGAGGTTCGCGGATGGAAGCACCGCCGACCTGTCGGCCCAGACCATCGCGATGGAAACCTATGGGCAGGCGACGGCAGAGATCCTCTATGGCTACAAGGCGAACGACAGCATCGACGGCGGCGGCGGCAACGACACCCTCTACGGCTATGGCGGCGACGACCTTCTGACCGGCGGGGACGGCAACGACGCGCTGTATGGCGGGACCGGCAACGACACGCTGTCGGGCGGTGCCGGCGCCGATTACTTCGAAGGCGGCGATGGCAACGACAGCCTGTCCGGCGGCGCCGACAACGACACGCTGTACGGCGGTGCCGGCAACGACACGCTGTCGGGCGGCGCGGGCGCCAACGCCATCGACGGCGGTGCCGGCAACGACACCATCCTCTACGAGGGCGGCGCCGACACCGTTGTCGGCGGCGGCAACGACGAGCTGGTCTTCGGCGCGGGCTATGCCGCCTCCGGCCTGCGGCTGGAACGCTTCGGCAAGGATCTGCACCTGGTCTTCGACGATCTGGCCAAGCGGATCGTCGTCGCCAACCGCTTCGACGGCAATGGCGAGGGGGCGAATTACGTGCAGACCCTGCGCTTCGCCGACGGCGGGACGGTGGATCTGTCACGCACCGATCTGGTGATCGCCACCCGCGACAGCGATGTCGGGCATGTGCTGGAAGGCTACAATGCCGGCGACGTGATCCGCGGCAACGGCGGCACCGACGCCATCTATGGTTATGGCGGCGACGACACGCTGTATGGCGGGGCCGGCGCCGACGCCCTGTACGGCGGCGACGGCAACGACCTGATCGACAGCCGGGACGAGACGGCCAGCGGCGACACCGCTTACGGCCAGGGCGGCAACGACACGCTCCATGGCGGTGCCGCCAACGACGCGCTCTATGGCGGCGACGGTGAGGACCTGATCCTGGGCGGCGCCGGCAACGACAGCGTCGAAGGCAATGCCGGCAGGGACAGCCTGAGCGGCGGGGCGGGCGTCGACACCCTGCGCGGCGGGGCCGACAACGACACCCTCCTTGGCGACGACGGCGGCGATTACCTGTTCGGCGATGCCGGCGACGACAGCCTGGACGGCGGGGCCGGGGCCGACACGCTGTGTGGCGGGATCGGCGCGGACATGCTGTCCGGCGGCGACGATGCCGATACGCTGTATGGCGAGGACGGCAACGACACGCTGTCCGGCGGTGCCGGCGCCAACTGGATCGTCACCGGGGCCGGCGACAACCTCGTGCTCTACCAGGGCGGTGCCGACACGGTGACCGGCGGCGGCGGCAACGATACGCTGTCCTTCGGCGACGGCTTCAGCGCCGACGACCTGCGGTTCGAGCGTTACGGCAACGACCTGCATGTCCGCTTCAATGGCAAGACCGACCGGATCGTCGTCGCCAACCGCTTCAGCGGTGCCGGCAACGGCGCCAGTTACCTGCAGACTCTGCTGTTCGCCGACGGACGCACCGTCGACCTGACCGATCCGGCCCTCGTCATCGACACCTGGGACGATGCGACCGCCCGCACCCTGGAAGGCTATGCCGCGTCGGACACCATCCGCGGCGGCGGGGGCAACGACGCCATCTACGGCTATGGAGGCGACGACAGCTTGTATGGCGGGGCGGGCAGCGATCTGGTCCGCGGCGGTGCCGGCAACGACCTGATCGACAGCAGCGACGACGAGACCAGCCACGACACGCTCTATGGCGAGGACGGGAACGACACCGTGCGCGGCGGCGGCGGCGACGACGCCCTCTATGGCGACGCCGGCAACGACCGTGTCGAAGGGCTCGCCGGACGCGATTACATGGAAGGCGGTGCCGGCGACGATAGCATGGACGGCGGTGCAGGCGACGACACCCTGTTCGGCGGCGACGGCGCCGACAGCCTCGACGGCGGTGCCGACAACGACTACCTGAAGGGCGATGCCGGTGCCGACGAGCTGTCGGGCGGGCTGGGCAACGACACGGTCTATGGCGGAGCGGACGACGACCGCCTGTCGGGCGGCGACGGCAACGACATCCTCTATGGCGATGCCGGCAACGACACCCTGACGGGCGGCGCCGGCGACGACGCCATCGACACCGGCGCCGGCGACGATCTGGTGGTCTATGACGGCGGCCGCGACACCATCCTGGGCGGCGGCGGCAACGACACGCTGCTGTTCGGCGAAGGCTTCGCGGCCGACCAGCTCTATATCGCGCGCTTCGACAACAATCTGGTGTTGCGCTTCCGCGACCGGCCGGAACAGGTGGTCATCTCCAACCGCTTCAACGGCGGGGGAGACGGCGCCAACTATCTGCAGACCGTCCGCTTCCACGACGGGACGGAGGTGCTGCTGTCCGACCCCGCGCTGCGGCTGGAAACGGTCGGCGGCGACGGAGCCGAGGCTCTGTTCGGCTATGTCAACGGCGACCGGATCGACGGGCGGGGCGGCAACGATGTGCTGGCCGGCTACGGCGGAAACGACACGCTGATCGGCGGCACCGGCCGCGACGAGCTGCATGGCGGCGACGGCGACGACCTGCTGGACAGCCGGGACGACCTGGCCGGCTCCGGCGACTATGACGTCGCCTATGGCGAGGCGGGCAACGACACCCTGCTGGGCGGCGGCGGCAACGACGGCCTGTCGGGCGGCGACGGCGACGACAGCCTGGACGGCGGTGCGGGCGACGACGTGCTCGCCGGCGGTGCAGGCGACGACCGGCTTGCCGGCGGCGACGGCGTCGATACGCTGACGGGCGGCATCGGACGGGATACGCTGGAGGGCGGCGACGCCGGCGACAGCCTGTCGGGCGAGGCCGGTGACGACAGCCTGGACGGCGGCGCCGGCAACGACGTGTTGTCCGGCGGCGCCGACGACGACCGGCTTGCCGGCGGCGACGGGGCCGACACGCTGGTGGGCGGCACCGGGCGGGATGTGCTGGAGGGCGGCGACGGCAACGACAGCCTGGTCGGCGACGCCGGGGCCGGAAGCGGCACCTACATGTTCGACACGATGAAGACGGTGTTCAACGGCGCCTTTTCCGTCACCTGGACGACGCAGGACTATGTTCCGCGCATGCTGGGCGACGTGAACGGCGATGGCAGGGCGGACATCGTCGGCTTCGCCAGCACGTCGGTTCAGATCGCCCTGGGGCAGGCGGACGGCAGCTTCGGTCCCGTCAAGGTCGCCTACAATGGAGAGTTCACGCCGACCCAGGGCGGCTGGAACAGCCAGAACGTCTATCCCCGTCAGTTGGCCGACGTGAACGGCGACGGCCGGATGGACATCGTCGGCTTCGCGAGCAGCGTGGTGCGGGTGGCCCTTGGCCAGGCGGACGGAACCTTCGCGTCCGCACAGACGGCGCTGAGCGGAAATCTGACCGCGGGCACGACCTGGATCAACATGAGCCAGTATCCCCGCCTGCTGGGCGACGTGAACGGCGACGGCCGGGCGGACATCGTCGGCTTCTCCAGCACCGGCGTGGTGACCTCCCTGGGGCAGGCGGACGGGACCTTCGGGGCCGTCACCCTCGCCTACAACGGCAGCTTCACGACCGGCTACGGCTGGACCAACGGCAATGACTACCCCCGGCTTCTGGGCGACGTCGATGGCGACGGCATGGCCGACATCGTCGGCTTCAGCGCCGATCGGGTCTTCGTCGCCCGCGGCCGGGCCGACGGCACCTTCGCTCCGATGACGGTCGCCTACAGCGGCGATTTCACCAAGAACGCGGGCGGCTGGACAACCCAGGAGCAGTATCCCCGTGAACTGGCCGACGTGAACGGCGACGGCCGGATGGACATCGTCGGTTTCGCCAGCAACGGTGCCTACGTGTCGTTCGGTCAGGCCGACGGCACCTTCAGCCGGATTCGCCAGGGCACCAGCGACTATGGCTATGGCGGCTGGAGCAACTACAGCACCTACCCGCGGCAGGTGGCCGATGTCGACGGCGACGGCCGCGCCGACATCGTCGGTTTCGGATCCAACAGCGTCGTGGTGTCCAGGTCCGTCCTCAACGACGACACGCTGAGCGGCGGGGCGGGGGACGACACGCTGGCCGGCGGGCTGGGCGACGACGTCTACCGGTTCGGACGCGGGGACGGGCGGGACCGCATCGTCGAGAACGACAGCGACATCGGCAACGACCGGCTGGTGTTCGAGTCCGGCATCGACGCCCGCCAGCTGTGGTTCACCAAGATGGGCAACGACCTGGAGGTGCAGGTGGTCGGCACGGCGGACAAGGTGACCATCGCCGGCTGGTACGGCGGGGCCGAGCATCACATGGACAGCATCGAGACGGCCGACGGGTCCGTGCTGCTGGACTCCATGGTGGACCGGCTGGTGCAGGCCATGGCGGGCTTCGCTCCGCCGGCGGCCGGCACCATGAGCATCGACCCCGATGCCTATCCGCAGATCGAGACCGCCATCACCGCCGCCTGGCGTTGACGGCGTTGCGGCGCGGGGGGAGGGGGTGACGCATCACGCCCCGATGGCGGTGGACTTGACGGTGCCCAAGGCAACGCTCAGGTCGGCCATCCCCTCCGCGCCCGCCCACGCCGCCCTGTCAAGGTCGACAGGTCCAGCAAGCGGCGCCATCACCCCCTGCCAGCCGTCCGTCTTCACCATGTCCCGTGTCATACCCATGAGGAATCACAAAAATGGCCGAGAGCCCCTTGAGAAACTGATAGCCCTCGAGCCGCAAGCCCGACCGGATCGGCGACCGATTTCGATCGCGAAAGCTCTCTCAGGTTGTTTCATGGGCGAGATGCGTCCACCGGTTGCTTTCGAGTGCGAAAGCCTCGGGCGGTCGTCCCTGGTGACCGCCTGCCCTGCCCCATGGTAAGGATTGCCGGCAGGACCAAGACGCCACGGATCAGCGATGCCGGCTGTGCAGAGACGACACTTCCTCGGCCTTGCGGGGGCCGCAGCACTCTCCGGCGCGCTGCCGCGGCCGGGCATGGCCGCGGCCGGCGCGCTGCGGATCGGGCTGAAGACGCTGCCGGCGGCGCTCAACCCGCTGACGGTCAGCGATCTGGTGGCGCGGCAGATCCTGGGGTCGATGTATGAGAGCCTGACCAGCGTCGATGCGAAGGGGCGCATCCTGCCGGGCCTCGCCACCGCCTGGGAGGCATCGGAGGATGCGCGGCGCTGGCGGCTGACCGTCCGCGAGGGCGTGACCTTCCACACCGGCCGCCCCTTCACCGCCGCCGCCGTCAAGCGCAGCTTCGAAGCGGCCCTGGCCGGCGAAGGCGCCAACTTCGCGCTGCTGGCCCTGTCCAAGGTGCGCGGCTTCCGCGAGCTGCGGGCGAAGACGGCGAGCGAGCTGTCCGGCGTCACCGTGATCGACGACCGGACGCTGGAGGTCGTCTGCGACGAGCCCAACGCGGTGTTCCCCTTTGCGCGCATCCACATCGTCGATGTCGAGGCGGTCGGGCAGGCCGGCCCCGACTGGTTCCGCACAATGTCGGCGGGCACCGGCCCCTACCGGCTGGCCCGCTCGGCCGAGGGCATCCGCATCGACGTGGAGGCGAATCCCGGCTGGCGCGGCGGTGCCGTCCCGTTCGAACGGGTGTCCTTCCTCGCCACCGGCATCGGCAATGACGGCATCACGCTGTTCAACGACAGCCAGGTCGATTTCACCTTCGTCGACACCGATGCGCTGCGCGGGGTGATGGACGATCCCGGCTTCAAGCGGTCGCTGTCCAACGTGCCGCGGATGCAGATGCGGGTGGTGGCGCTCGACCCGCGGCGGGTGAAGGCGTTTGCCGACCTGCGGGTGCGCCGGGCGATGTCGCTGCTGATCGACCGCAACGCGATGGCGGAGCGCTTCTTCCGCGGCGTCGCCGCCGTCCACAACGGGGTCGTCCCGCCGGCCCTGCTGGCCAACGAAAAGCTCGAACCGCTGGCCTACGACCCGACGCTGGCGAAGCAGCTGCTGGCGGAGGCGGGCTATCCGGACGGGCGCGGCATCGATCCCTTCTCCGTCGCCGTCGTGCCGGAAAACCGGCGCGAGTTCGTCTATTACGTGTCGCAATGGAACAATGCCGGCATCCCGGCCAAGCTGGTCACCGCCCCGCGGCAGGAATTCATCGCCCGCTCCCGCCGGCGCGACTACGACTCCTTCCTGTTCGGCTGGACCGCCACCTACCCCGACCCGATGAACTTCCTGGACGAGCTGTTCAACAGCCGCAGCCGTTTCAATCCCGTCGGCTGGTCCAATGCGGAGTTCGACGGGCTGGTCGAACGCGCGATGGCCATTGCCGACCCCGACCGCCGTGCCGAGGTCTACAAGGACGCCGAGCGCCTGGTGATGAAGGACCTGCCGGTGATTCCGCTGGTGGTGCCGGACTACGTGGCGCTGCGCGGCAACGTGCTGAGCGACAATTTCATCACGCCCTTCGGGGGCCTCAATTTCGGCTAAACGGGCGAAGGGCAGGGCGCCGCGTCCGCGATAGCCGGGAAGGACCACCGCCGGGAAGGATCATATGAGCGATATGGCCGGCATCAGCCTCATTGTCGTGGCGATGCTCTCCATCCTGTCCGGCGGCGCGGCGCTGGTCCTCTACATCCGGATGCGGCTTTCGACGGCCCGGCAGAGCCGGATCGAACCGCATGGCGACGGCGCGCGCATCCCGCTGGTCGCCGCCTTTTCCGGGTGGAAGGGGATTCCGTGGATCAGCTGGTCGTCGAGCACCCTGAAGCCGACCCTGATCCTGCATCCGGACCACATCGAATGCCGGGTCGTGCGGACGCGCAGGAAGCCGTACGGATCGGTCTCCAGGGTCGATTACCGGGAGACCATCGGAACGAACAACATCGTTCTGGAATTCTCAGATTCCCTGTCGAGCTTCGTCGGCAACACTGCCGCCAGGGGTCTGGCCCGGGATGCGATCCTGCAACTTGCCCGGCGGAACTGCCCTTTGTCACCCCGAGCCGAACGTCTGCTCGATGGCGGATCCGGCCGAAGCGGGGCCGGCGAAGACTGAAGCCAGCCGTTCAGGCTTTGTGACGCTTGCGGGAGAAGTCCCGGGGGCGCCGTTTCCGTTAAGTCCGGCGGCGTTGGAGCAACTCCCGTCCAACACCGCCGGTGGACCTCACCCCTTCATTCCAGGCCGCTTACCGGCTGTGGTCACCGGTCGCCATGAGAGCGGGCCTCACGCAGGCAATCGGCGCTCTTCGCCTCGCGCAGACAATCGGCGGACTTGGCCTCGCGAAGGCAGTCAGCGCTCTTTGCCTCGCGCAGGCAATCGGCGCTCTTCGCTTCGCGCAGGCAGTCGGCGGATTTGGCTTCGCGAAGGCAATCGGCACCCTTGGCTTCACGCAGACAGTCAGCGCTCTTCGCTTCGCGCAGGCAATCGGCACCCTTGGCTTCACGGAGGCAGTCGGCCCCCTTGGCTTCGCGCAGGCAATCCGCGGCGGCGAACAGGCTGGCGCTGTCGGCGCGGGCGGCGGCCATGCGGTCGGCGGGAACGGCGACGCCGTTGTGATGCAGGTACTCGCCATACACCGCCTCGCAGAAGCGGAAGTAGGCGCGGGTGTCGGCGACGATGAATTCGTGCCACAGGTCGTCGCAGGCGGCGGACTGCGGAACGATGTCGCGGTCCGGATGCTCGGCGCAGGCCAGCAGGAACGCCTTCAGCTGCTCCAGCGCGATCCCGGAGGTGGCGCGGGTCATGCCCGCGGCGACGGCCCGTTCGACCACATAGCCGAAGTCGAAAGCGGCGACGATGTCCCGGGCACGGGTGATGTCGATCATGGTGGCGCCGCGCATGGAATCCTCCAGGGTTGCTTGTGTCCAGCCCGTGAGACGGGTTGCAAGACAGGTCCCGGGCATGGAGCCAATGTTGTGACACAGCACAGCCGGATATGTGAGATAATTTTGGTCCTAAGCATTCGACTCGGGGCCGATGACCTCAGACGGTCGGTGTCCTATGCGGAGCGGACGCATCGGCGGAGGCGGATAGGGCGGGCCGCGAGGCGGTCATCGCCTCCACCAGCGTCGACAGGCGGTCGGGCATGACCGGCTTGGCGGCCACCACCACGCCCATTTCCGCCGCCCGGGCGGTCACCTCCCCGTCGAGCCGGCCGGAGATCAGCACCGCCGGAATGCGCAGGCCCAGCCGCGTCCAGACCTCCGCGATGAAGTCCAGGCCGTTCTCGGTGGCGGACAGGTGATAGTCGGCGATCACCGCGTCGGGACGGACGGTGCCGTCCTCCACCACCCGCAGCCCCTGCGCGACGGTGGCGGCGCCGACGACGCGATGCCCGGCGCTGGTCAGGAACATGGAGATGGCGGACAGCACGAAGCTGTCGTCGTCGATCACCAGGATCGCGATCCCCCCTCCTTCGCCGGCGCATCGGCCAGCGTCGCCATCGAGGCCGCAGGGGCAAGGGCAGGGGCAGGGGCGGGAGCAGGAATGGGGGCGGGCGGGGCGGCAACCGGTACCGGTGCCGCGGGCTCGGCCGGCGCGGCCTCCACCGGGGCGAGCGGCAGGGTGACGGAGAAGACCGACCCCCTGCCCAGCGTCGAGCGGACCTTCACCGGATGGTCCAGCACCGTCGCCAGCCGCCGGACGATGGACAGGCCCAGCCCGATGCCGTTGTCGCGGTTGCGTTCGGGGTTGCCGATCTGGTGAAACTCCTCCCAGATGGCGTCCAGCCGGTCCTCGGGGATGCCGATGCCGGTGTCCCGCACCTCGACGATCAGGCTGCCGCCGGACTCCAGGCAGGCGACCTGGACCTGTCCGCTGGCGGTGTAGCGGATGGCGTTGTCGATCAGGTTGCCCAGCAGCCGCAGCAGCAGGACGCGGTCGGTCACCACCGGCGCGCGGTATTGCGGCACGGAGAACCCCAGCCCCTTGCTGCGCGCCACCGGGCCGAACTGCGATTCCAGCGCGTCGAACAGGTCGGCGACCTCATGCACCGCCTTGTTGGCGGTGACGCCGCCGGCATCCAGCCGCGACACCTCCAGCAGCTCGTCCAGCAGCTGCTTCAGCGTCATCACCACCTGTTCGATCTTGCGCGCCGACTCCGCCACCTTGGGGGTGGGGGCGGTGGCGCGCAGCATCGCGGTCAGCATCAGCAGCGACTGGGCCGGCTGGCGCAGGTCGTGGCTGGCGGCGGCCATGAACTTGGCCTTCGACGCCACCGCCTGCTCGGCGCGTTCCTTGGCGACGCGCAAGTCGATGGCGTTCTGCCGGAAGGTGGCGAGCGCCTTGGCCATGCGGCCGATCTCGTCGTCGCGGTGGCGCACGGGCACGTCCACCGTCACGTCGCCGGCGGCCAGATCGGCCATGGCGCGGGTCATGCCGGCGATGGGCAGGGTCATGCCGCGGGTCGCCCACACCACCCCCAGGATCACCAGCAGAAGCGTGACGGCGCCGGTCCCGCCCAGCACCAGCACATGGTGGCGGATGGCCGCGTCGGTGGGGCCGGTGTCCAGCCGGACCAGCAGCGTGCCGATGCTGCGGACGGCGCCGGTCCGGTCCTGGCGGGTCAGCGGCACGGCGGCGGCGGTGGCTTCGCTGACGGTGGCGGCGCCCGGCTTGCGGAAGCTGGCGAAGAGTTCGCCGTGGGTCCCCAGGATCAGCGCCTCGGCGAAGCTGTCGATCGACCGCAGCGGCGTCAGCGCCGTCACCGCCTCTTCCGGGTCGAGGTCCCACAGGGCGTTGGCGACGTCGTCCAACACGATCCTGGTCGCCATCTCGGCCCGGATGGCCAGTTCGGCCCGGGTGTTGCGCACGTCGGCCTGGATCAGGACCACCATGGGCACGGCGATCAGCACCGACACCAGCAGCACCGCCGATGCCGTCGTTCGGGCGACCAGGCTCCGCGAAAAAACCTTGAACAGCATGCCGAAGCCCACGAAGACACGACGACCACGAACAATTCGCGGCCGCCATCCTAGCCGAAGCGGCGGGTAAACACGACAGCCGCGTGGTGCCGATCCTGTCGCCGACCCCATTTCCGCAGCGAAAAGGGGCTTCGACCGTCCTTGCCGGCCGGAGTATACGGAAAGCCCATATGTCTGTTTCGAATCGTTTCTTTTTCTAGTTTGATTGCCTGTGTAAAAGTTCGCCTCTGATCCCGGAGCCCCGGTATCGGGGCCGGACCGGGTTTGCCGCTGGGGGGCGGAGCATGGGAACGGGCATCATCATCGCCCTTGCGCACGGCGTCGGCCTGCTGGCGCTGGTGCTGCTCGCCTACCGCTATGTGCTGCGGCGCTTCGGGGCGCGGCGCCTGCCCTTCGCGCTGCTGTCCGGCCTGCTGTTCGGCGCCGCCGCCGCCGTGTCGATGCTGGACGCCTATCCGGTCGAAGGCGGGGTCCTGGTCGACCTGCGCAACGTGATGATCGGGCTGGCCGGGCTGTTCGGCGGCTGGCCGGCCGCCCTGCTGTCCGCCGCCATGGCCGGCGGGGTGCGGCTGTGGCTGGGCGGCATGGGCTCGCTGACCGGTCTGGCGGGCATCCTGCTGACGGCGCTGGTGGCGCCGCTGCTGGCCGGGCCGATGGAGCGCCGCGCCGCCGGCAACCGCGGGCCGGGCAAAGGGGAAGGGAAGGGCGCCTACGGCTTCGGCCTGCTGGCGCTGTTCGGCCTCGCCATCACCCCGCTGACCCTTCTCGCCTTCCTGCTGCTGCCCGACCTGGAGCTTGCCCTGCGGGTGCTGGAGGAGGCGGCGCTGCCGCTGACCGCCTTCACCAGCTTAGGCATCGGCCTGCTCGGCACCATGCTGGCGCGCGAGCACCGGCGCGTCGCCGACGAGAACGCCCTGGCGGAGAATGCCGCCCTCTTCCACGCCGTGTTCGACAGCTCCGCCGACGGCCTCGCGATCATCCGCGTCGGCGAGACCGGCGGCTTCACCCTGCACCGGGCCAACGCCGCCGCGCTGCGGGCGATGGGCGACCGCGCGGCGCAGGCGCTGGGCAAGCCGCTGGACAGCCTGCTGCCGCCCGATCTGGCGGCCAAGGCGATGGCCGACCTGCAATCCTGCATCGACGCCGGCGCCCCCACCCGCTTCGAGGAGCAGCACACCCACGACGGCGTCACCCGCTGGTGGGAGGTGTCGCAGGTGCCGATCCGCGACGAGACCGGCGCCATCGTCATGCTGTCGGTCGGCGCCCGCGACATCACCCGCCGGCACGAGGCCGAACGCGCGATCCGCGCCAGCGAGGCGCGCTACCGCCTGCTGGCGCGCGGCGTCACCGACATCATCGGCCGCATCGGCCTGGACGGGGTGCGGCGCTTCTGTTCGGAGGCGACGCGCGACAGCCTGGGCTGCGCCCCCGCCGAGCTGATCGGCCGCCCGCTGGTGGAGCGGGTCCACCCCGACGACCGCGACGCCCTGTCCGCCGGCCTGGCCCGCCTGACTCCCGACCGCCCGACCCTGAAGACCACCTACCGCCTGCGCCATGCCGACGGCCGCTGGGTTTGGATCGAGGCGGCGGTGCGGCTGGTCACCGACGACTGGGGCGCCCCGCAGGACTACGTCAGCGTCGAGCGCGACGTCACCGCCCGCAAGATCATGGAGGCGGAGCTTCAGGACGCCCGCCAGGCCGCGGAATCGGCCAGCCGCAGCAAGACCGAGTTCCTCGCCAGCCTGAGCCACGAGCTGCGCACCCCGATGAACGCCGTCATCGGCTTCGCCGACCTGATCGCGCGGGAGTCGGAGGGGCCGGTCGGCAACGCCCATTACCGTGACTTCGCCGTCAACATCCGCGACAGCGGCCAGCACCTGCTGGAGCTTATCAACGAGATCCTCGACCATGTGCGGGCGGAGGCCGGGCAGCTGGTGCTGGACGACGAGCCGGTCGATCTCGACGCCGCCGCCACCTTCGCCATCCGCCTGCTGACCCCGCGCGCCGCCCGCGCCGGCATCGTCCTCTCGGCGACGGTGGACCCCGCCGCCCGCTTCCTGCGCGGCGACGAGCGGCGCATCCGCCAGATCCTGCTGAACCTGCTGTCCAACGCCGTCAAATACACGCCCTCCGGCGGCGCCGTCTCGCTGGCCGCCGGCCCTGCTCCGGACGGCGGCCTGCTGCTGGAGGTGCGCGACAACGGCGTCGGCATTCCCGAACAGGATCTGGGCCGCGTCCTGCTGGCCTACACCCGCGTCGAGAGCCCGGCCAACCGCCAGACCGAAGGTGCCGGGCTGGGCCTGCCGCTGACCCGCCGGCTGGTGGAGCTGCATGGCGGCACCATGACCCTGTCGAGCCGGGTGGGGGAGGGCACCGTCGTCACCCTCCATTTCCCGCCCGACCGTCTGGCCGACGAGAGCGGCGGCACCGTCCGCCCGCCGTCGGACCGTCCCGGCCTGTCGATCCTGATGGTGGAGGACGACCACAACATCCTGGAGAACGGCTGCGCCCTGCTGCGCAGCTGGGGCCACCGGGTGATCGGCGCGTCCGGCGCCGGCGAGGCCCTGGTGGTGCTGCGCGGGGACCAGCCGCTGGACCTGCTGTTCAGCGACATCGTGATGCCGCCGGGCATGAACGGGGCGGAGCTGGCGCGCGAGGCGCGTCGCCTGCGCCCCGACCTTCCGGTTCTGCTGGCCTCGGGCTTCGCCGCCCATGCGGTGGTGGCCGACGACGTGGCGCTGGGCGGCTACGACCTGATCGCCAAGCCCTACGACCCGCTGGAGCTGCGCGACCGTCTGGCCCGCCTGCACCCGCTGGCCCCGTCTCCGCCCCTGGCCTCACCCCCGGCCCCACCCCTGTCCCCGCCGCAGCCGTCCCCGGAGCCGCCCGCCCCGCCGGTCCAGCCGGCCGCGGAAGCCCCGCCGCCGCCCATCGCCCAGCCCATCGCCAAGCCCGTGCCCGAGACCATGACCGGGGACGCAGCCGAGCCTCCAGTCCCGCCGCCCGCGTCAACTCCCGGCCCCGCGGCATCGGCGCCGGGCTCCCTGCGCATCCTGGTGGCGGAGGATGTGGAGATGAACCGCCTGCTGGCCGTCACCCTGCTGAAGCAGGCCGGCCACAGCGTCGCGGCGGTGGAGGACGGGGCGCAGGCGGTTGCGGCGGCAGCGGCGGCAGGGGCGGTGGATGGGCGCGAGCCGTTCGACGCGATCCTGATGGACGTGAACATGCCGGTGATGGACGGCCTGGAGGCGACGCGCGCCATCCGCGCCATGCCCGGCCCGGCCGGCCGCGTCGCCATCGTTGCGCTGACCGCCAACACCTTCCCCGACGACATCGCCCGCTGCTACGAGGCCGGCATGGACTGCCATGTGCCCAAGCCCATCGACCGCGTGCTGCTGCTGACCGAGATCGCCCGCTGCGTCGCCTCGCGCCGGGCGGTGGAGGCGATGGGGGAGGGGTGAAGCTGATCTGTCACCACCCTCCGTGCCGCCGTTGCCGCTATGCGTAAGGCGGTAAATGATCGGAATGGATAATGAGTTGTGTGTGCGCTATTTTAGATTGGGAAATTCTGGGCATCGCTCGCTCTTCTGGAAATTGGTTGAGTGTAATAGAAGCGGTCGCCTCAGAGTTTTGAGAGGAATTGCAATCATTAAGCTGTCAAAAATCCAAAAATTCACCCTAAGCAAGGGTTGGGTGGTCCGGTTCGAGAAAAAATGGCAAGTAAATCAATTTCTTTTTTCTGTCTCATCCTGCTTCCGTATTTGTGCGCTATTGCGAAACGCGTTATCATGAATTATCTTTTCTATTAAGTTAGGAGTTCTTTGAGGTAAATATAGCAAGGGTTATATACCTCCCTTTTATGAGGGCTTGTAGGTTCCGTTTTCCCAATCTTTTGAAGCTTGGGCACAGTAGGTGTTTTGTTAATCGGTGCAGGCTTGCCACCATAAAGTACGACGTAACGCTCTTCGGACAATGCAAGCTGGTGGCCGTAAAACTCTGCCAACAGCCCTAAAGCGTAGCGGACAAACTGCCGCGTACTCTTAAATTGTCCAGAATAGCCCACGGGATTTCCTGACTTTAGATCGATGTAGAGCGCTATAATTTTTCCTTCTTTACAAATAAGAACTACGCAGTCGCATGCCCGATGATGATCATGTTCCGCTCCAACTGCCAGTAGGGGCGACATCAATGCTGCTTTGCTGCGCCCTTTATCGGGATTGAAGCTAAACCAATTACCTGCTGGAGCAGTAAGGGTAACTTTTTTTAGCTTTGCATGAGGATCATTCTCTTCAATCAATATATGTGTATGTTGGTCCCCGCGGTAATTACAGCACGATAAGGACGACAGTAGCTTTTCCATTTCCTGGCTTAAGGGCATTAGAGTTCACCCCCATACATGATCTTCCCCTGAATGGCGTTCATTATTTCAATAGTATCGTCAAATGTTTCTACCTCAATGCCCCTATCAGAATAGATATTGGCTAGCTTTAGCGTCCTGATCTTTCCGCGCCTACCCGCACCCGTCGAGGATTTTGTTGTCATGCACGTCATATAGAGCCGTATTTTACTCGGGTCGAGAAGTTCATTGTCTTCATATTTATACTCATCTTGCACTAGGCGGGTATGGCTTGTTTTCTGATTCAGCATTATCAGCGTGTTTAGTTCTTTGACCAAATAGTCGCTGTGAGTGGTGATGAATACTTTGATCCCAGCATTTACCATCCGTGCTACCAAACGGGCAAAAGCGCGCTGGTTTTTGGGATGTAAATTCAATTCGGGCTCATCGATAATAAAAAGATCACCTGCGCGCGCCTTGCAACGCAGGTAGAATCCTACATCGAGCAGGGCGCGGATACCGCTCGAAGCCTCGTTCATAGTAAAGCGCTGCCGTCCTGTCCCCTTTGCTTGAAATACTAATTGCTGTTTTACTACTTTGTAGCTGCCGCCGATAATATTGTCAAACGCCTCAAGGATCTCTGGGCATTTTTCTGCAAGCTCTCCGGTCTTTTTGTCAATATCCTCAAGCTGCCGAACAAAATCAACATTGTCCTCGACTGGCCAAGGGTAGTCAGCATCAATTTTCTGCAAAATTTTGAACGGGTTGCGCCTGAGCTCTTTAGAATCGATTTGGTTGATAGCCTTGAGCATGCGCGTACGTGCCATGTCCAGTTCTTTCCGGAAAATGGCCGCGCCGGTACGTTCGGCGCTAGCAATGTGCATGCGCGGTAAATGTTGAGCAAATACAATATCGGCAATAGCATCAGCAATGAAATCGGTTAGGTTAAGAAATGGGCGCTGCAACATTTCTGCATCAGCTACAAGAACGTCGAGTAAGCTGCTCCCTGCGTCTTTTTTAAGTGTGGCTAGCACCTTGCCGCTAGCGCCGGACTGCACCGTGCGTTGGAACGATTGCTCAATAATTTCTGTTGGCTGGCAGGTGCGTGGCACGCAAACAGTTTCCGAAAACACATTGCTTTCGGTGGCAAATGCACGAGGAAGGCCTGCAACGTAGAGTTCTCCCATACGCTCTAAATAATCATCTACTTTTCCGTCAAACATTTGCATCAAGTCAATGCGGTATTGATCAGAGTCTTTAAGAAGGCTCTCGATTTCATCTTCGATAACTACCCGTAGTATCTGACGCCAACTACGCATAAATCCATATATCGCATAGGTAGCATAAGTTTTTCCGGTGTTGTTTTCTCCGCAGATCAGAGTGAGGTCTGCAAGTTCTAGATCGACCTGATCAAGTAGGCCTAGCTTATCGAAGTGAAAGTACATTAGTTTCATTCCCCCATTTTTGTCGGACTTATGGCTTTAGAATACACTTTTTTGCATGCTAGTGGCCGTGTGGGTGATGGCTTTTCCTATCAGCGTCGAGACAACGCACCATAACGCGCTCAGAGTTATTGAGAAAGTTGCGACATCATTTGTTGAGCCTGCTTCGAACTCGAAAAGCTCTATTCATTCAAGATTCCCATTGATCAACCCTTACGCCAACGACCAGCATCGCCATGCTCACGCCTTATAACGCTAGATGCCTCGTCAGCCAATCCGGTGCTTCTGAACCATCTTAAACAATATCCTTGGAGCGGTGGATTCGTCAGTTGTGTCCGGCCGTGCCGAACGTGCTAGGCCCTAGCCAAAGGTGCAGATGAAAAGTAATCCTAGAACAATGTTCCATCCCGCCTTGGGTTATCCACTTCATCCCCATTTTCACAAAACTCCCCCAATCCCGGACCAAATTCCTATACCCTCTCCGCCCAGGTCCAACCCCTTCGCGGAGCCCCACCATGCCCCTCGACAGCCGCACCTTCCAGAACGACCGTTTCCCCGCCTGGGCCGAAGAGCCGCCGGTGCCGTCCGAAGGCTCGCTGGTCCCCGGATCGCAGTTCCATGACGAGCAGTGGATCATGGCCGCCGGCATGCTGGCGCGCGGCAACAGCTTCCTTCAGGTCTCCCGCGCCATGGGGTGCAGCCGCACCACGCTGTGGCGGGCCTATTACGGCTCCAAGGATTTCCGTCACAGGGTGTGGTGGGAGCGGCAGGCGCTGAACCGCGAGGCCGAGCTGCGCCTGTCCTCGCTGCGCATCCTGGTGGCCGAGCAGATCGAGCGGCTGGTCACCTCCGGCGATGGCACCACCGTCCGCTGGATGGCCGAACGGCTCGGCATGTTCGACGGCCTCGACCGCCCGGCGTCCGGGCGGCAGGCCGCCGACCAGGACTCGCCGCCGGCCCCCGGCCCGCTCCCCGGCCTGAGGATCCGCCCGCCGTCACCGTCCCCGAACTGGACGACGACATCCCCGGCGAGCTGCGCGAGCGGCGGGAGCCCGATCCGGCCATGGTCGCCGCCATCCTGGCCCGGCCGGAGGGCGAAGGTCCGAAGGGCGTCTTCCCCTGGACCGTCAACGAGTACGAGGAATTCCCCAACCTCAACCCCGGCCCGGTCAGCCGCCGCGCCGCCGGTCCCTTCTCCCACCCGCGCTGACGGCTCCGCCGGCCGGTGCGACATCCGCCCAATCCTGTTCCACGCCGTTCCACCCCCGGATGAGGCCGCCGATAAGCCCACCCTGACCGGCCCCGCCGGACTGTCCGACCGGGATGCTTGATCGCGCCGCCGATCTGTCCGACCCTGCGTGTCCGTTCGAACACCCGAGGATCACGCGATGACCGCCGGCCCCGCCTCCACCCCAGGCTTCACCTGTGTGCTCGACGCCCGTGCCAAGCTGGGGGAGGGGCCGGTCTGGTCGGTGGACGATCAGGCGCTCTATTGGGTCGACATCAAGGGCCGGGCGCTGAACCGCTTCGATCCGGCCAGCGGGACCAATCTTGCGATGGCCCTGCCGGAGGAGATCGGCTGCGTCGCCCCGCGCAAGGGCGGCGGCTTCATCGCCGGCCTGCGCTCCGGCCTGTGGCAGCTGGACGGGGAGGGGGGATTGGTCACCTGCCTCGCCGCCAATCCGGAGGACCAGGGCGCCAGCCGCTTCAACGACGGCAAGACCGATCCCACCGGCCGCTATCTGGCCGGCACGCTGGACGAGCCCAAGGCCGGCGGCAAGGCGCATCTCTACCGCTACGACCGGCGCGGGCTGGCGGTGCTGGCCGGCGGGCTGCTGACCTCCAACGGTCTGGCCTTCAGCCCGGACGGGCGAACCCTGTACCATTCCGACACCCCGACCTTCACCGTCTACCGCTACCGCTACGATCCCGCCACCGGCGCCGTCTCCGACCGCGAGGTCTTCGTCCGGCTGGAGCCGAAGGACGGCGACCGCGGCCGGCCGGACGGGGCGGCGGTGGATGCCGATGGCTGCTATTGGTCGGCGCTGTACGAGGGCGGGCGGGTCGCGCGCTTCTCCCCCGAAGGCCGGCTGCTGTCGGAGCATCCGGTGCCGGCGCGCTGCCCGACCATGGTGGCCTTCGGCGGTCCCGACCTGCGCACCCTCTACGTCACCAGCGCCAGCGCCGGCCGCCCCGCCGACGAGCTGGAGCGCCTGCCGCAGTCCGGCGGCCTGTTCGCCATGACGGTCGATGTGCCGGGCCTGCCGGTCCCGCCCTTCGACCCGGACGCCTGAGCATGTTCCGGAAGTTCGTCTATCTGCTGGCCCTGGCGCGCGAGAAGCATTTCGGCCGCGCGGCGGAAAGCTGCCACGTCTCGCAGCCGACCCTCTCCAACGCCATCCGCCAGCTGGAGGAGGAGCTTCAGGTCCCCATCGTCGAGCGCGGCCAGAAGTTCGAAGGCTTCACGCCGGAGGGGCTGAAGGTCCTCGAATACGCCCGCCGCATCGTCGGCGAGCGCGACAACCTGCGGCACGAGCTGCTGGCGCTCGCCCAGGGCGTCACCGGCCATCTGCGGGTGGGGGCGATTCCCTCCGCCCTGCCGGTGGTGCCCCATGTGCTGACGCCCTTCACCACCCGCTTCCCGCACATCCGCTCCACCGTCGTCTCGCTCAGTTCGCGCGAGATCCAGCGCGGCCTCGACGAATTCGAACTCGACGCCGCCATCACCTATCTCGACAACGAACCGCTGAACAACGTCCGCACCCTGCCGCTCTACACCGAGCGCTACCACCTGCTGGCCCACCGCGAGGCGTTGGCGGAGGAGCTGATCGCCCAGGGTGCCGTGACCTGGGAAACGGCGGCCGGTCTCCGGCTCTGCCTGCTGACCCCGGACATGCAGAACCGCCGCATCGCCGACACCGCCTTCCGCATGACCGGGCGGACGGTGCAGCCGGCGATGGAGACCAACTCCATCGTCACCCTCTACACCATCGTCCGCGCCGGCAGCTGCGCCAGCATCGTCCCCGGCCAGATGCTGACCTTCGTCCCCCCGCACCCGGACATCGTCGCCCTGCCGCTGGTCGACCCGGAGCTGAGCCACGTCGTCGGCCTCGCCTACGCCGACCGCGACCCGCCGCCGCCGCTGGCCAAGGCGCTGGCGGTGGCGGCATCCGACGCCGACATCGCCCAGCGCGTGGCGATCAGCGTCGCCGAGGCGATGATCCCCTGGCGGGTGGCGATCCGCTGACGGGCCGCTCTTGATAGCCAAAAGCTATTAGCCAATCGGAAAATACAATTTGCTGGCATTCCGTATCCTCCGCCACTCTGACGGTGCCGGGCGCTGAGAGACGCCCGGAAAAAGCCAACAGAGCCAAGCCAGAACGACGCCCACCTCAAGTGCGGCGCGGACGATCGCAAGGAGGGACACCCGTGAACGCTAGCCATCCGTGGAGCGCTGAGCGCGCCAGGACGATTGTCGAAGACAATCGGCATCTGCGCGGCGCCCTGCTGCCGATCCTTCACGCCCTGCAGGAAGAGTTCGGCTATATCGACGAGGAAGCCATCCCCCTGCTGGCGACGGAGCTGAACCTCTCGCGCGCCGACGTGTATGGCGTGGTGTCCTTCTATCACGAATTCCGCCGCGAAAAGCCCGGCCGCCACATCATCAAGGTCTGCCGGGCCGAGGCCTGCCAGTCGATGGGCGCCAACGCCCTGGTCGACCACATCAAGAGGCGGCTCCAGGTCGATTTCCACGGCACCACCGCCGACGGCGCCTTCACGCTGGAACCGGTCTTCTGCCTGGGCAACTGCGCCCTCTCCCCCGCCGTCATGATCGACGAGAACCTGCACGGCCGGGTCTCCCCCGACCGCTTCGACGAGCTGGCGGCAGAGACGCGGACCAACCCGCACGCCCATCAGCAGATCCCCCGCGCCCTCAGCCATAAGGGTCACGCGCAATGATCGGCCATCTGATCACCGTCTTCGTCCCGCGCGACTCCGCCGCCCTGTCCGTCGGCGCCGACGCGGTCGCCGCCGCTATCCGCGCCGAGGCCGCCAAGCGCGACCTGCCGGTGCGCATCGTCCGCAACGGCTCCCGCGGCATGCTCTACCTGGAACCGCTGGTCGAGGTGGAGACCCCGGAAGGCCGCGTCGCCTACGGCCCGGTCACCCCCGCCGACGTGCCCGCCCTGTTCGACGCCGGCTTCCTGACCGGCGGGGAGCATACGCTCGGCCACGGCCTGACCGAGGAAATCCCCTATTTCAAGAAGCAGGAGCGGCTGACCTTCGCCCGCTGCGGCATCATCGATCCGCTGTCGGTCGAGGATTACCGCGCTCATGGCGGCTTCCGCGGTCTGGAGAACGCGCTGGCGATGTCCCAGGCGGAGATCGTCAAGGTGGTGACCGACAGCGGCCTGCGCGGTCGCGGCGGTGCCGGCTTCCCCACCGGCATCAAGTGGAACACGGTGATGCAGGCCAAGGCGGACGAGAAGTTCGTCTGCTGCAATGCCGACGAGGGCGACAGCGGCACCTTCGCCGACCGCATGATCATCGAAGGCGACCCCTTCTGCCTGATCGAGGGCATGACCATCGCCGCCATCGCGGTGGGCGCCACCTCCGGCTACGTCTACATGCGCTCGGAATACCCGCACGCCACGGCGACCCTTCGCCATGCCATCAAGCTGGCCTATGACGAGGGCTGGCTCGGCGACAACATCCACGGCACCAACCGTACCTTCCATCTCGACGTCCGCGTCGGCGCCGGCGCCTACATCTGCGGCGAAGAGACTGCGATGCTGGAAAGCCTGGAGGGCAAGCGCGGCATGGTCCGCGCCAAGCCGCCGCTGCCGGCGCTGGAGGGCCTGTTCGGCAAGCCGACCGTGGTCAATAACGTGCTGTCGCTCTGCTCAGTGCCGATCATCCTCGACAAGGGCGGCGAGTATTACCGCGACTTCGGTGTCGGCCGCTCGCGCGGCACGCTGCCCTTCCAGCTCGCCGGCATCATCCGCCAAGGCGGCATCGTCGAGAAGGCCTTCGGCATCACCCTGCACGAGCTTCTGTACGACTTCGGCGGCGGCACCATCACCGGCCGGCCGATCCGCGCGGTGCAGGTCGGCGGCCCGCTCGGTGCCTATTTGCCGCCCTCGCAGTTCGACCTGCCCAAGGATTACGAGGCCTTCGCGGCTCAGGAAGCAATGGTCGGCCATGGCGGCATCGTCGTCTTCGACGACAGCGTCGACATGGCCCAGCAGGCCCGCTTCGCCATGGAGTTCTGCGTCGCCGAATCCTGCGGCAAGTGCACCCCCTGCCGCATCGGCTCGACCCGCGGGATGGAGACGCTGGACAAGATCATCGCCGGCAAGAACGTCGACGCGAACCTGGAACTGCTCGCCGACCTCTGCGACGTGATGGTGGACGGCTCGCTCTGCGCCATGGGCGGCATGACGCCCTATCCGGTGCGCAGCGCGGTGAAGCACTTCCCGGAAGACTTCCGCAAGAAGCAGCACGCCGTCCGCGTCACCCACATCGCCGCCGAATAACGAGCGACCCAGGAGCACCCGAGATGACCCTCATCCACGAGACCGACTACGGCACTCCCGCCCGCGTCTCCGAGACCCTGGTGACGCTGGAGATTGACGGCCGCGCCATCACCGTTCCCGAAGGCACCTCCGTGATGCGCGCCGCGATGGACGCCGGCATCACGGTGCCGAAGCTCTGCGCCACCGACAGCCTGGAGCCCTTCGGCTCCTGCCGCCTCTGCGCGGTGGAGATCGAGGGACGCCGCGGCACCCCGGCCTCCTGCACCACCCCCGTCGCTCCCGGCATGAAGGTCCACACCCAGACCGACAAGCTGGCCAAGCTGCGCCGCGGCGTGATGGAGCTGTACATCTCCGACCATCCGCTCGACTGCCTGACCTGTGCCGCCAACGGCGATTGCGAGTTGCAGGACATGGCGGGTGCCGTGGGGCTGCGCAACGTCCGGTACGGTTTCGACGGCGAAAACCATCGCGCCGCCGCCAAGGACGAAAGCAACCCGTACTTCACCTTCGATGCCTCCAAATGCATCGTCTGCTCGCGTTGCGTCCGTGCCTGCCAGGAGACCCAGGGCACCTTCGCGCTGACCATCGACGGGCGCGGCTTCGCCTCGTCGGTGTCGCCGGGCGCCAAGGAGAGCTTCATGGACAGCGAGTGCGTGTCCTGCGGCGCCTGCGTCCAGGCCTGCCCGACCGCGACCCTGACCGAGAAGTCGATCATCGAGCACGGCCAGCCCGAACACAGCGTCATCACCACCTGCGCCTATTGCGGCGTCGGCTGCTCCTTCAAGGCCGAGCTTCAGGGCACCACGGTGGTCCGCATGACCCCGTGGAAGAATGGCGGCGCCAACGAGGGCCATAGCTGCGTCAAGGGCCGCTTCGCCTGGGGCTACGCCACCCACAAGGACCGCATCATGAAGCCCATGGTGCGCGAGCGGATCACCGACCCGTGGCGTGAAGTCTCGTGGGAGGAGGCCATCGCCTATGCCGCCGAGCGGCTGAGGGCGGTACAGGCCAAGTATGGTCGGGGCTCCATCGGCGGCATCACCTCGTCGCGCTGCACGAATGAAGAGGTCTATGTCGTCCAGAAGATGATCCGGGCTGCCTTCGGCACCAACAACATCGACACCTGCGCCCGCGTCTGCCATTCGCCGACCGGCTACGGCCTGTCGCAGACCTTCGGCACCTCGGCCGGCACCCAGGACTTCCGCAGCGTCGACAAGTCCGACGTCATCCTGGTCATCGGCGCCAACCCGACGGACGGTCACCCGGTGTTCGGCTCGCGCATGAAGAAGCGGCTGCGCGCCGGGGCCAAGCTGATCGTCATCGACCCGCGCCGCATCGATCTGGTGCGCAGCCCGCACGTCAAGGCCGAGTACCATCTCCAGCTCCAGCCCGGCACCAACGTCGCCGTGGTGAACGCCATCGCCCACACCATCGTCACCGAGGGGCTGGTCAACCGCGCCTTCGTCGAGGAGCGTTGCGACCCGAAGGAGTTCGCGAAGTGGGAGGCGTTCATCGCCGAGCACCGCAACTCGCCGGAATATCTGGAATCGCGCACCGGCGTCCCGGCCGATCAGGTCCGCGCCGCCGCCCGCCTCTATGCCACCGGCGGCAACGCCGCGATCTACTACGGCCTGGGCGTGACCGAGCACAGCCAGGGCTCCAGCACGGTGATGGCGATCGCCAACCTCGCGATGGCGACCGGCAACATCGGCCGCGAGGGCGTCGGCGTAAACCCGCTGCGCGGCCAGAACAACGTGCAGGGCTCCTGCGACATGGGCTCCTTCCCGCACGAGCTGCCGGGCTACCGCCATGTGTCGGATGACGCCGTCCGCCAGGAGTTCGAGGCCGCCTGGGGCGTCACGCTGGACCCGGAACCCGGCCTGCGCATCCCCAACATGTTCGACAGCGCGCATGACGGCAGCTTCCGCGGCCTGTTCGTGCAGGGCGAGGACATCGTCCAGTCCGATCCCAACACCACCCACGTCACCTCGGCGCTGGAATCGCTGGACATCGTCATCGTCCAGGACCTGTTCCTGAACGAGACGGCGGCTTTTGCTCACGTCTTCTTCCCCGGCACCTCCTTCCTGGAGAAGGACGGCACCTTCACCAACGCCGAGCGCCGCATCAACCGCGTCCGCAAGGCTATGCCGTCCAAGGTCGGCAAGGACGAGCATTGGGTCGCCTGCGCGCTGGCGACGGCGATGGGCTACCCGATGCATTACAACAGCACGTCGGAGATCATGGACGAGATCGCCCGGCTGACACCGACCTTCCGCGGCGTCAGCTTCGAGAAGCTCGACCGCGTCGGCAGCGTCCAGTGGCCCTGCACCGGGCTGGAGGACGACGACACCGGCATGGCGATCATGCATGGCGAGAGCTTCGCCCGCGGTCTCGGCCGCTTCGTGATCACCGAATATGTGCCGACCGACGAGCGGACCACGCGGATGTACCCGCTGGTGCTGACCACCGGGCGCATCCTCGCCCACTACAATGTCGGTGCCCAGACCCGCCGCACCGCCAACGTCGCTTGGCATCCGGAAGACGTGCTGGAGATCAACGCGGTGGACGCCGAACTCCGGGGCGTCAAGGATGGCGACATGGTGTCGCTCGCCAGCCGCATGGGGGCGACGACGCTGCGCGCCGTCATTTCCGACCGCATGCCGGCCGGCGTCGTCTACACCACCTTCCACCACCCGGTGACCGGCGCCAATGTCATCACCACCGAGAATTCGGACTGGGCGACCAACTGCCCCGAATACAAGGTGACGGCGGTGCAGGTCGCCCGCAGCAACCAGCCGTCGGATTGGCAGGTCGACTACGCGAAGAACGACGTCGAGCGCAAGCGCATCGCCGCCGCCAACGTCCTCGCTGCCGAATAACGTCCTGGGGAGTGGGAAGCATGACCGCGATGCCTTCGGGTTCCATCCGTCCTGACGACAGCCTCATGTGCTCCATCGCCGTCACCGGCACCGGCTTTCCCGCCGGTGTCGGGGCGGAGGAGGGTGCGGACGTCGAATGGCAGGTGCCGGAGGAAACCGCGGTCGCCTTCGAATACAACGGCCGGTCCCATGCCGTGATGATGGCGACCCCCGCCGATCTGGAGGACTTCGCGCTGGGCTTCAGCCTTGCCGAGGAGATCGTCGGGTCCGCCGCCGATATCGAAAAAATTTCCGTGCGGGAAACGCCGCTGGGCTTCGTCGTCAACCTGACCGTCGACCCGCTGCGGCTCCTGCGCGGAAGCCTTCGCAGCCGCTCCATGGAGGGGCGGAGCGGCTGTGGCCTGTGCGGCGTGGACAGTCTTGTCCACGCCGTTCGGGAGCCCCGCAAGATCGAAACCGCGCTGGAGGTCGACCCGGCCGCCGTGGCCGCCGCCTTCCGCGCCCTGCCGGACCATCAGCCGATGAACCGGGCCAACCGCTCGGTCCATGCCGCAGCGTGGTGTGCGCCCGACGGCGCTATCCGGCTGGCCCGCGAGGATGTCGGTCGCCACAACGCGCTGGACAAGCTGATCGGCGCCATCTCCGGTTCGGGTGCCGACCCGGCGACCGGCTTCGTGGTGATGACCAGCCGCTGCAGCTTCGAACTGGTGCAGAAGACCGCCGCGGTGGGCATCCCGCTGCTGGCGACCATCTCAGCCCCGACGGCGCTGGCGCTGGAACTGGCGCGCAACGCCAACCTGACCCTGGGTGCCCTGTCGCGCCGCGACACCGTCATCCTGTTCCGCTGAAATCAATCAATCCGGAGACACCGATGAGCCACACGAACCATGCCAAGGATCTGGTCCGGATGGCGAACCAGATCGCCGTCCATTTCGCCACCTACCCGCATGAGGAGGCGGTGACGGAAACTGCGACCCACATCCGCAAATTCTGGGATCCGCGCATGCGCGCCGGCCTGTTCGCCCATGTCCAGGCCGGCGGCGAAGCCGACCTGCACGAGGTGGCGCGCGGTGCAGTGGGGGTGCTTCAGGCACGGTGAGGGGACAACGCCCTCAGACGTAATTGGCGATCTCGACCAGATTGTCGTCGGGGTCGCGGATGTAGACGGACCTGATCGGCCCGGTGGCGCCCGTGCGGCTCACCGGGCCTTCCTCTATGGCGATGCCGTGGGTCTGGAGTTCGGCGATCACCTGCTCCAGTGGGGTGTCGGAGATCAGGCAGAAATCGCCGCTGCCGGCGGTGGGCCGGGCGGCCTTCGGTTCGAACTCCCGCCCGACTTCGTGCAGGTTGATCTTCTGCGCGCCGAAAGACAGGGCGCGGCGGCCGCCGGCGAAGGTGACGACCTCCATTCCCAGAATGTCGCGGTAGAAGGCGCAGGTCACCTCGATGGAGGCGACCGTTAGCACGAAATGGTCGATGCGGTTGATCCGCAATCCGGCCTCACATGCCCGTCGACGCCGGCAACGGCTTGGCCGGTGCCGGGACGGAGGCCGACGACAGCGGCGTCGGCGCATGGGCGGCCGGGACCGGCAGCGGCGCCGGCTTGGACAGCGGGCGCGGCGTCGACACCGGGGTCGCGGCAGTGCCGCCGGCCGGATTGGCCGACATCGCCGGAGCCGCCGAACCGGACTGGCCGGCCGGGGTGGAGAGGGTGGGCGGATCCTCGTAGATGTCGGGATGGACGCGCACCACGCCGGCGGTGTCGACCGACGCGTTCCAGTAGACGAAGCGCACCGGGATGGCGTTCGGCAGCCGGATCGTCTTGGTCTCTCCGGTGTCGAGCTGCTGGCCGATGCTGGCCGGCGTCATCTTCGCCGCACCCAGCAGCGTCTCCGCCATCATCCGGGCATCCTCAAGCCGGACGCAGCCGGAGCTGGCGGCGCGCAGATCGCGGCTGAACAGGCGCGGGTCGTTGGTGCCGTGCAGGAAGATGCCGTCGCCATTGGTCAGGTTGAAGCGGAAGCGGCCCAGCGCGTTGTCGTCGCCCGGCTTCTGGACGATGCGGACGCGGCCGGGATCGACCCCCCACCAGTTGACCGACTGCGTGTTGACGACCTCCGTGCCGTCCAGATAGACGGCGGCGTTCTTGATGCCGGTGGTGCCCTTCTTGCGCAGGGCCGGCAGCTTGTCCTCGCTCAGCACCGTCGGCGGGACGGTCCAGGTCGGGTTGATGGTGACGCTGGTGACCTTATCCTGCAGCAGCGGAGTCTTGCGCGACGGCCGGCCGACCACAGCCCGCATGGTGAAGCTCGGGCGGCCATGCTCGATCAAGGTGACGGACTGGCCGGGCAGGTTGACCAGGATGGTGGTCTCGGGGATGGAGGCCTGCTGCGCCCGCATCGCGGCGGCGGCGCGGCGCAGCAGCGCCACGGTTTGGGCCGGCGTGCGGTCCATCGCCTGGCGGGTCACCTCGCCCACCTTGCCGTCGGGCTGCAGCCCTTCGGCCAGCTGGAAGGCACGCACGGCGGTCTCGACATCGTCGTTGAAGCTGTCGGTCCACTTGTCGGCGGGCAGGAAGCCCAGCTCGATCAGGCGGCGCGACACCCGGCCGACGCGGTCGGCCAGCGGCGAGCGCACGGTGATGACCACCGGCGGGGCGGGCTCCACCGGCTCCAGGCCGGGCAGGGTGGGGGCCTGGGCCTGCTGGACCTCCGCCGGCGGCAGGTCCACCGCCGGGGCGACGCTCTCGATCATGCCGCCGTCGCCCTTCTTGACGACGGCGCCATATCCGACGCGGGTGGCCTGCACCTTGGGCGCGTTCTGGATCTCCAGCGCGCGCTGTTCCAGCGCCGCGGCCCAGCCGGCGACCAGCGGAGGCTTGGCGGCATGCGCCGCATCCTTCTGCGGTGCGGCCAGCGACGGACCGCTCAGGATGACGCCGGCCAGCCCGCCGACCATCAGAAGAGCGGCGGAGCGGCGGGAGATCAGGCGGCGGTTGTCATGCATGGCGATGGGACCGGAACGTGAACGGATAGGATCGAGCGCTGTATCCTTCAGCCAGCCATCGGGGATCCGCAAGCGACATTTGGTGTCGGCAGCTCTGCTGTTCACACTGTTGCTCCCGTGCATCGCCGCGTCACTCGCGGGCGCCCGTCGTCGTTACACGCGTTCATCAGAAAGTGGACGCCGCAGCACCGGTTTTATTC
The DNA here is from genome assembly GCF_055698305.1 of Azospirillum sp. VT-I1. Classification (NCBI taxonomy): domain Bacteria; kingdom Pseudomonadati; phylum Pseudomonadota; class Alphaproteobacteria; order Rhodospirillales; family Azospirillaceae; genus Azospirillum; species Azospirillum sp. VT-I1. Next base: position 239,036 of record NZ_CP168803.1, read on the forward strand.
CGGACCTTCGCCGGTGGTACCGCCGGATAAGCCCGGCCGTGGCCGTATGTGTCATTTGACGTAGATACGGCTTTTCGCATGCGCGGTAGCCTTCCTTCCGACGATGTGGCGAAGCCCCGGAGCAACCGGGGCGCCAAAGGAAGGGGGCAACTTCATGCGGACCAAGCAACTGACGTCGAGCTTCGGGATCAGCGCGCTGGCCGGTCTGGCCATGGGCGCGATGGCTGCGATGTCCGCGCCGGCGATGGCGCAGGACACGATCAAGGTGGGCATCCTGCACTCCCTGTCCGGCACGATGGCGATCAGCGAGACGACGCTCAAGGACGTCATGCTGATGCTGATCGACGAGCAGAACAAGAAGGGCGGCCTGCTGGGCAAGAAGCTGGAGCCGGTGGTGGTCGACCCCGCCTCCAACTGGCCGCTGTTCGCCGAGAAGGCGCGCGAGCTGATCAGCAAGGACAAGGTGTCGGCCGTGTTCGGCTGCTGGACCTCGGTCAGCCGCAAGTCGGTGCTGCCGGTGTTCGAGGAGCTGAACAACATCCTCTTCTACCCGGTCCAGTATGAGGGCGAGGAGTCCTCCCGCAACGTCTTCTACACCGGCGCCGCCCCGAACCAGCAGGCGATCCCGGCCGTCGATTACCTGATGCAGAAGGAAAAGGTTCAGCGCTGGGTGCTGGCCGGCACCGACTACGTCTATCCGCGCACGACCAACAAGATCCTTGAAGCCTACCTGAAGAGCAAGGGCGTCAAGCCCGAAGACATCATGATCAACTACACGCCGTTCGGTCATTCCGACTGGCAGTCGATCGTGGCGGACATCAAGAAGTTCGGGTCGGCCGGCAAGAAGACCGCCGTCGTCTCCACCATAAACGGCGACGCCAACGTTCCCTTCTACAAGGAACTGGGCAACCAGGGCGTGAAGGCCCAGGACATCCCGGTCGTCGCCTTCTCGGTCGGCGAGGAAGAGCTGGCCGGCATCGACACCAAGCCGCTGCTGGGCCATCTGGCCGCCTGGAACTACTTCCAGTCGGTCGAGACGCCGTCGAACAGCGACTTCATCAAGGCCTGGAAGGCCTACACCAAGAACGACAAGCGCGTCACCAACGACCCGATGGAAGCCCACTACATCGGCTTCAACATGTGGGTGAAGGCGGTCGAGGCGGCCGGCACCACCGAGCCGGACAAGGTCATCGACGCCATGATCGGCGTGGCCGTTCCCAACCTGACCGGCGGCTATTCGGCGATGCTGCCGAACCACCACATCACCAAGCCGGTGCTGATCGGCGAAGTGCAGGAGAACGGCCAGTTCGACGTCGTCTCCAAGACCTCGGGCCTCGTCCCGGGCGACGAGTGGTCGGACTATCTGCCGGACAGCAAGGACCTGATCGCCGACTGGCGCAAGCCGATGTCCTGCGGGAACTTCAACGTGAAGACCGGCAAGTGCGGCGGCAAGGGGTCGTGAGGGTTAGCGTTCCCTCGCTGATCTGAGTGGTTGCGACGCTTGCCCTTTCCCCTTTCCCGCCGGGCGGGGAGGGGAGAGAGCAAGCGTTTCGCGTTGTTAGCACCCCCTGCACCGAAGGACCCGCGATGCGACGCGCTCTCCGCTGGCTGATGGCGCTCTGTGTGGTGGTCGCCACATCGACCGCCGCATTCGCCGCCGATCTCCGCCCGCTTGTCCAGGCCCTGGGCAGCGGCGGCTATTCCGGAACCGAAAAGGCCCTGGCGCAACTGTCGGAGGCCGGCGACCCGGCCGCCGTGCCGGTGATCGAGGCGCTTCAGGCCGGCGACCTCTATGTGCGCAAGGCCGACGGCACCGTCGTCATCGCCCGCAAGGCCGGCGACGCTTTCACCCTGACCGACCCGCTGACCCGCGCCGCGCTGGGCGACGCGCCGGCCGCCGCGGTCGAGAAAATTCGCATCAACAATGCGCTCCGCCGCGCCATCAGCGCCTCGCTGGGTGCCCTCACCCTGATGAGCCCCGATGCCGGCGTCCGCCGCTCCGCCGCCGACGCGGTGTTCAAGAGCCGCGACGCCTCCGCGCTGGAGACGCTGAACGCCGCCATCGCCAAGGAGCAGGACAAGGCCGTGCGCGCCGCCATGGAGCAGGCGCGCGCCGCCATCCTGCTGACCGGCGAGGCGGCGTCGAAGATGACCGACGCCGATGTCCAGGCGGCGGTGGATACGCTGACCGCCCGCGGCGACCGCGACGCGCTGGTCCTGCTGAACATGGTCGCTGGCACCAGCGCGGCCGAGGTGACGAAGAAGCTGGCGGCCTCCGCCGCCGCGACGGTGGAGCAGAAGCTGGCCTTCTGGGCCGCGCTGCAAAATCTCTGGTACGGGCTGTCGCTGGGCTCGGTGCTGCTGCTGGCCGCCATTGGCCTCGCCGTCACCTTCGGCGTGATGGGCGTCATCAACATGGCCCATGGCGAGATGGTGATGATCGGCGCCTACACCACCTTCCTGGTGCAGGAGTTCTTCCGCGCCTACGCCCCCGGCCTGTTCGACCTGTCGATCCTGGTGGCGCTGCCCGCCGCCTTCATCGTCTCCGGCGGCGTTGGCATCGTCATCGAGCGCAGCGTGATCCGCTGGCTCTACGGCCGTCCGCTGGAAACGCTGCTCGCCACCTGGGGCCTGTCGCTGGCGCTGCAGCAGGCTGTCCGCTCCATCTTCGGCCCGACCAACCGCGAGGTGGGGGCACCCAGCTGGATGTCCGGCGCCTTCGAACTGGGCGGCCTGACCATCACCTATGGCCGGCTGTGGATCGTCATCTTCGCCTTCGCCGTCTTCGCGGCCCTGCTGGTGGCGCTGAAGCGCACCTGGTTCGGCCTGTCGATCCGCGCGGTGACGCAGAACCGGCCGATGGCCAACGCCATGGGCATCCGCACCGCGCGGGTGGACGCGCTGACCTTCGGTCTGGGATCCGGCATCGCCGGTCTGGCCGGGGTGGCGCTGAGCCAGATCGACAATGTCAGCCCGAACCTCGGCCAGGGCTACATCATCGACAGCTTCATGGTCGTGGTGTTCGGCGGCGTGGGCAACCTGTGGGGCACGCTGGTCGGCGCGCTGACGCTGGGCTCCATCAACAAATTCCTCGAACCCTACGCCGGTGCGGTGCTGGGCAAGATCCTGGTGCTGATCTTCATCATCCTGTTCATCCAACGGCGTCCGCGCGGCCTGTTCGCGCTGAAGGGCCGCGCGGTGGAGGCCTGATCCGATGCTGCTGCGCTTTTTCCTGATGGGGCTGGACCGCAAGGCCGGGATCGTCCTGACGATCCTCGCCATCCTGGCGGTGGCGGTTCCGGTGATGACGCTGTGGGTGCCGGCGGATTCGCCCTTCCACCTGTCGGTCTTCACCGTCTCGCTGCTGGGCAAATACCTGTGCTTCGCGCTGCTGGCGCTGGCGCTGGACCTTGTGTGGGGTTATTGCGGCATCCTGTCGCTCGGCCATGCCGCCTTCTTCGCGCTGGGCGGCTATGCCATGGGCATGTACCTGATGCGGCAGATCGGCCCGCGCGGCGTCTATGGCAATCCGGAACTGCCGGACTTCATGGTGTTCCTGAACTGGACGGAGCTGCCCTGGTACTGGTGGGGCTTCGACCAGTTCTGGTTCGCGGCGCTGATGGTGCTGGCGGTGCCGGGCGCCCTGGCCTTCGCCTTCGGCTGGTTCGCCTTCCGCAGCCGCGTCACCGGCGTCTACCTGTCGATCATCACCCAGGCGCTGACCTTCGCCCTGCTGCTGGCCTTCTTCCGCAACGACATGGGCTTCGGCGGCAACAACGGCCTGACCGACTTCAAGGACATCCTCGGCTACGACATCCAGGCCGACACCACCCGCGTCGCGCTGTTCGTGGCGACGGTGGCGGCGCTGGCACTGTCCTACATGATCGCCTCCGGCGTCATCGCGTCCAAGCTGGGCAAGGTGCTGGTGGCGTTGCGCGACGCCGAAAGCCGCGTGCGCTTCATGGGCTACGACACCGAAAGCTACAAGCTGTTCGCCTGGACGCTGTCGGCCTGCATGGCCGGCGTGGCGGGCGCCCTCTATGTCCCGCAGGTCGGCATCATCAACCCGTCGGAATTCGCACCGGCCAGCTCGATCGAGGCGGTGATCTGGGTCGCCGTCGGCGGGCGCGGCACGCTGGCCGGCGGCATCCTGGGTGCCGTCCTGGTCAACATGGGCAAGAGCTATTTCACCGGCGCCCTGCCGGAGCTGTGGCTGTTCGCTCTCGGCGGCCTGTTCGTGGCGGTGACGCTGTTCCTGCCCAAGGGCCTGCTCGGCCTGTGGGGCCAGCTGACCGCGAAGCTGCCCCGCCGCAACAAGACCCCATCCCTTCCCAACGCCCAACCTGCAAACCAGACCGCCGGCCAGAAGGGAGCCTGACCCATGAGCGCGGAATCGACCCTTCTCTATCTCGACGGCGTGTCGGTCAGCTTCGACGGCTTCAAGGCGCTGAACAGCCTGTCGCTGGTGATGATGCCGGGCGAGATGCGGGCGATCATCGGCCCCAACGGTGCCGGCAAGACCACCATGATGGACGTCATCACCGGCAAGACCCGCCCCGACACCGGCACCATCCTGTTCGAGGGCGACACCGACCTGACGAAGCTGCGCGAGGCGGCCATCGCCAATCTCGGCATCGGCCGCAAGTTCCAGCGCCCGACCGTCTTCGAACCGCACACGGTGTGGGACAACATCGAACTGGCGCTGAAGGCGCCGCGCCGGCCGCTGAAGACGCTGACCTACGCCATCAGCCGCGACGACCGCGCCCGCATCGAGGAGATCCTGGACATCACCCGCCTGTCGGCCCTGCGCAGCCGCCAGGCCGGCAGCCTGTCGCACGGGCAGAAGCAGTGGCTGGAGATCGGCATGCTGCTGGCCCAGGATCCCAAGCTTCTGCTGGTCGACGAGCCGGTGGCCGGCATGACCGACGCCGAGACTGAACAGACCGCCGAACTGCTGTGCAGCATCGCCGGCAAGCATTCGGTGATCGTGGTGGAGCATGACATGAGCTTCGTCCGCGCGCTCGGCGTCAAGGTGACGGTGCTGGCCGAGGGCTCCGTGCTGGCCGAAGGCTCGCTGGACGCGGTCAGCGCCAATCAACAGGTCATCGACACCTATCTCGGCCGCTGACGGGAGACCCCATGATGCTCGACGTTCGCTCTCTCGATCTGCATTACGGTGCCGCCCAGGCCCTGCGCGGCGTTTCCATGAAGGCCGAAATCGGCAAGGTCACCTGTCTGGTCGGCCGCAACGGCGTCGGCAAATCCAGCTTGCTGCGCGCCATCGTCGGGTTGAAGCCGGTGTCCGGCGGCTCCATCGGCTGGGACGGCGCCGACGTGACCAAGTTGGCCCCGGCCGACCGAGCGCGGCGCGGCATCGCCTATGTGCCGCAGGGGCGCGAGATCTTCCCGCTGCTCACGGTGCGGGAAAACCTGCTGACCGGCTACGCCCCGCTGCCGCGCGCCCAGCGCTCGATCCCCGACGAGGTGTTCGAGCTGTTCCCGGTGCTGAAATCCATGCTGGAGCGCCGCGGTGGCGACCTGTCGGGCGGCCAGCAGCAGCAGCTCGCCATCGGCCGCGCCCTGGTGACGCGCCCGCGCCTCCTGGTTCTGGACGAGCCGACCGAAGGCATCCAGCCATCGATCATCAAGGACATCGGCCGCGCCATCTCCTATCTGCGCGACAAGGGCACCATGGCGATCCTGCTGGTGGAGCAGTATTTCGACTTCGCCCGCGACCTTGCCGACGACTGGGTTGTGATGGAGCGCGGCGAGGTGATGCTGTCTGGTCCGCGCAGCGGCCTGGACGAGCAGGAGGTGCGCAAATACCTGACGGTATGATGCCGCTGGCGGCGATCTCCTATCGGTGACCCGCGGAATAACCGCGTCTCCATTGCGTCCTTCATCCATCGGGTTCGCCGTCCGGCGGACCGGTTTTGGGGAGCAACCACGCAATGAAGTCCGCACTCCGTGCCACCGCCGCCGTCGTCGGCCTGGGCGCCATCCTGTTCGGCGCTCCGGCCATCGCCCAGGACAAGGAGCCGGCCATGGCGGGGCAGACCGCGATGGGTCCCGTCCTGACCGACGCGAAGGGCATGACGCTCTACGTCTTCGACAAGGACACGGCCGGCAAGTCGGCCTGCAACGGGCCCTGCGCGACGAACTGGCCGCCGCTGATGGCTCCCTCCGCCGCCAAGCCGATGGGCAAATACAGCGTCGTCACCCGCGACGACGGAAGCCGGCAATGGGCTTATGACGGCAAGCCGCTCTACACCTGGGTCAAGGACGCCAAGCCCGGCGACACCACCGGTGACGGGGTGAACAACGTCTGGCACGTCGCGAAGCCATAACGTCCGTTCCATTGCTGCGTCGCGGCACCTGCCGTTCAGTGCCGCGACGCCGCTTTCGCCGGCAGTATACTTATCCGGTCGAGGTAATGCGCAAACGTCGTCTTCGCAGGCGGCGCTCTTTAAAGGTCGTTAAGGATCGAAGCCGCATGATGGCCTCACCGTCATCTTGCTCATGGAGCAGCAGGCCATGTCGATCTACAACGCCACCTCTTTCGAAGCCGCCCCGTCCGCCGAGCCGAAGGTCCGCAAGATGCGCGGATTGCCGCGTCTGGCCGTGTGGGCGGTGATGATCGCCGCGCCGTGGGTGGTGATCGTGGAGGCGGTGCGCCTGATCTTCTGAGATGTGATCGTCTCAGACCGGCGCACCCTCCCCACCAGCCGGTTCCTTACTGGGCGGGCGCCACCCAGGGTTCCAGCGCACCGATCTTCTTGGCCCGCTTCTCGTCGGCCGAGAGCTTGAAATTATGGCCGTAGGGCGCGCTCTCGAACGAGCCGTATCCGGGATTGGCCAGCATCAGCCAGTCGCGCCCGAATCGCTCCTTCGCCGCTTCATAAGCCTTCAGCCGCTCCGCCTCGCTGCCGTTGTAGGCGTCGGAGAAGTCGCCGAAATTGTCGCCGAACAGCAGGACGATCCGGTAATCCTTGGCGATGTGGGCGCGCCGCGTGCTCTTCGCCGAACCCCAGTCGGGCTTCTCCTTAGACATCAGGAAGGTGTCGACGTTGCCGCCCATCGGGAAGCCCAGCGCCTGCGCGTTGCGGCGGGTCGGCTCTTCCTGGTCGGCGCTGCGGTTGGTGACGTAGAAGACCTTGACGCCCTTCGACTCGGCATACTGGGTGAACTCCACCGCGCCCGGCACCGCCGTGGCCTTCTCCGCCTTCACCCAGGCGTCCCAGGTCTTGGGCGAGAAGTCGGTTCCCGTGGTGACGAGCCCGGTCTGATAGGCGGAGTTGTCCATCGCCGTCTCGTCCAGGTCCAGCACCACGGCCGGCGGCAGGTCCAGGTAATTGCCGGTCTGCTCGGTCGCCGCGGTCCAGGTCTTGTCGGCCAGCGCCTTGTCCAGCTGGATCCTGCCCAGCGCGTAGACCGCCAGCGCGTTGGCCTTGTATTCGACCGAGCGCTGCATCCACAGCTCGGCGTTCAGCAGGTCGTTCTGGGGCACTGGATCTGCAGCCAGGGCAGGCCCGGCCAGAAGCGAGAGGGCAACCGCACCGGACAGCAGCGACCAGCGCCCGGGAAAGGCGGATTTGCGCATCGACACACCCATCCATCAAGTGTCATGGAACCGTCATCGAAGCACAGATTCAGGCACTTGGCGACGGTCCCGTGACGCTTGCGTCACGGTATCCCGGTACGCACGGGGTCGCGGTCTTCCGGTGGCGCCCTCAGAAGTCGCGGACGACGCGGAAGCCGTAGGCGGCAAAGCCGATCTCGGCCTCGTTCTCCCGCTGCACGGCGGAGCGGAGATAGCGCGGATGGCTGTGCCACGACCCGCCGCGCATCCGCCGGCGCGGGCAGGTCTCTCCCGCCTCGCCGGACGCTGCCGATCCGTCCGCCGCGCAATCCTCCACCCATTGCCAGACATTGCCCAGCATGTCGTACAGGCCGAAGCCGTTGGGCCGGTAGCTGCCGACCGGGGCGGTGAACAGGGCGCCGTCGCGGCAGGCCGCCACTTCCCAGTCGGTGAAACGGTCCTTGGCGGTCAGGTCGGCGCCGTTCGCCGCGCCGCATCCCGCCGCCGGATCGTCGCCCCACCAGCGGGCGGTGACCGTGCCGCCGCGGGCGGCATATTCCCACTCCGCCTCTGTCGGCAGGCGATAGGCGTGGCCGGTCCGGCGGCTGAGCCAGTCCACATAGGCCTTGGCGTCGTGCCAGCTGATGCAGACGGCGGGGTGGGCGTTCGTCTGGTCGAAGCCCGGCCGGCGCCAGGAGAAATGCCAGCGCGGCAGCAGTTCGGTCTCGCCGGCATAGCCGCGGCAGACGGTGCGCGACCTGTATCCGCTGTCCTCGACGAAGCGGGCATACTCGCCGCGGGTGACCGTGTATTTGCCGAGGGCGAACGGGTGCCGGATCGTCGCCGGCCGCTGTGGGGCTTCGCCGGGGAAACGCTCCGCCTCCGTCTTGGGCGAGCCCTGGAGATAGCTGCCGGCCGGCACCGTCACCAGCAGCGGGGCGTCGGGATGGTCCCAGATCTCGCGCGCCGGGCTTCCTACCTGCCAGGCTTGGAAGGCGGCCAGCCGTTCGGCCCGCCAGCCGGTCAGGTCCTCCGCCCCGGTCCGGCGCCAGGCGGTCAGCCCGGTCAGCAGAAGGGCCAGGACGATCACGGCGCCCACCGAGCCGGGCAGGGCGGATCTCATGGTGCGGCGGTCTCTTGCGGGGGAAGTGCAGGGGGTCATGCCGCCATTTCTCCGGCGCAACCCGCATCCGGCAACCGTGCGTCCGTGTCCTTGTCGGGGCACCTCCCGGCCGGTCCGGCGGGAAGGGGAGTCTCCGCCTGTTCCTTCGGGCTAGGGCCAAAGCGGTAGAGCGTCGAAAGGGTGGCCGCCCTGTTGGTGCGGGCAGACGTTCAACGGAGCGTTGATACCACAGGAGCATACTCATGGCTGCCTATCCCGCAGACCTCACGCGCGCGCTGTTCGTCACCGGACTGCGCAATGCCCATGCGGTCGAACAGCAGGCGCTTGCACTGATGGACCGCCAGTTGGACCGCCTGGTGAACTATTCGGAAGTCTCCGACCACCTGCGCATGCACCGTGGCGAGACCGAGGCGCAGATCACCCGTCTCGACCAGATCCTGGACCAGCTGCAGGAAAGCCATTCCGGCATGAAGGACACCGCCCTGTCGATCATGGGCAATCTGGCGGCGCTCGGCCACAGCTTCGCCGAGGACGAGATCCTCAAGAACTCCTTCGCCAACTATGCCTTCGAGAATTTCGAGGTGGCGAGCTACCGGTCGCTGCTGACGGTGGCCGACGCCGGCAACTTCGCCTTCGCCGTGCCGCTCTTGCAAACCTCGCTGCGCGAGGAGGAGGCGATGGCTTCCTGGGTGATCGAGAACGTCCCGGCCCTGACCCTGAAATACCTGACGCTGAAGGCCGGCGACCAGACCGCCGGCCGCTGATACGGGCCGGATAGCAGGCAATGAAACGGCCGGGGAGGGCGGACCCTTCCCCGGCCGTTTCATGTGCGCGCCCAACGTGGCGCCGTGTGTCGCTCAGACGTCGTAGATCGGGCCGGGGCTGTTCTTGTTGGCGCCGCCGGCCTTCTCCTCCGCCTTTTCGGTCAGGGTCTTGTCGCGGTCCTGGTCGGTGCCGGCGGTGGACGGCTTGGCGCCGGACGGATTGCCGGGCTTGGCCGCATCGCTTTCCGGTTTCCCCTGCTTGGACGGATCGTTCATCGTGGTTGCTCCCGGTTGTGACGATGCCTTGCCAACAGCGCAGGAGCCCATCCATCGCGCCGCCATCATCGCGGCGCCGCAATGCAGCCTTCCGGCCCCGTCCGGATTTTGCCCGGTGACGAGCAGGCTTGCTTTGCCGTAAGAGACAGGACGGGTCTCAATACGGATGGATCCCTCCCCGTGCTCCGATCGGTCTCCTTCTGCCTGTTCGCCGCCCTGGCCGGCGGTCTTGCGGGCTGCACCTCCGACTATTCCCCCAACACCTATTCCGCCAGCGCGGTCCAGCAGGCCAACAAGGTCGAGCCGGCGACGGTGGTCGGATTCCGGCAGGTGGCGATCAGCGCCAACGGCACGGTCGGCGCCGTCAGCGGCGGGGCGGCCGGCGGCATCCTGGGCGCGCAGGTCGGCTCCGGCGGCATGAACTCGGCGCTGGGCACCGTCGGCGGCACCGCGATCGGCGGCCTGCTGGGGACGGCGATCGAGCATATCGCCGGCGACACCACCGGCTGGGAATACATCGTCCGCAAATCCAACGGCGACCTGCTGTCGGTGACCCAGAAGGAGCCGCAGCCGCTGCCCATCGGCCAGAAGGTGCTGGTCATCACCGGCAGCCAGGCCCGCATCGTGCCCGACTATTCCTCGCCCGCCGATCACGCGAAGCCGGAAGCCGCGGTGGAAGCCCCGAAGCCGGAAGCCCCGAAGCCGGAAACGCCGAAATCGGACATCAGGGCGGTGCCGCTCGCCCCGCCCGCCGAGCCGGCCCCGTCCGAATCCGCCGCCGGCACCGCGCCGTCCAGCGGCGGCGGCCCCATCCGCCTGACCGCCCCCACCGACACCCTTCCCGCCGACAACGCTCCGGCACCGGCAGCCCCTGCTCCGGCAGCCCCCGTTCCGGCGGAAGTGAAGCCGGCCGAGTAGCTCCATACTTGTCCGAATGGACGGGATGGCGCACAGTTCGGTGATCCAACCGTAAGTTCACCGGCCGAGGGTCCATGTCCGCCGTCGATTCCGCACAGAGCGCCGCCCCAACTTCCGCCCCCGTTCCCGCCATGACCAGGGAGGAGCTGGAGGAACTGATCCGCGAGGGGGTTCCCCTGGTCGGCAGTTTCGGCATCGTCGTCGACAGCCTGGGCGCCGGCACGATCCGCCTGCGCCTGCCCTACAAGGACGATTTCGTCCGGCCCGGCGGCACCGTCACCGGCCCGGCCATGTTCGGGCTGGCCGACGTGGCGCTCTACGGCGCGGTGCTGAGCCTGATCGGGAGGGTGGAACTGGCGGTGACCACCAGCATGACCATCAACTTCCTGCGCCGTCCGCCCCCCGTCGCCATCGTCGCCGAGGCGCGCGTCCTGAAGCTGGGCAAGCGTCTGGCCTATGGCGAGATCCTGCTGTTCTCCGAAGGCGATCCGGAGCCGGTCGCCCATGTCACCGGCACCTACTCCATCCCCCTCACGACCCCGTCGCCGTTGCGGTATCCCATTACCGCATAGATGGGGAATCCTGAAAAACTCTTTCATATCAATGGGTTTGGGGGAACGGTATCAAATTACCGCGCTCGCAACGCACTGATAATAAAGGGAAATTTTTCGGTTGACAGGGCGCGCCGCTGCCCGTAGAAAGCCGTCCGCTTCGGCGCCCCGGATTCGGCGGCCTGCCGATCCGTATTCGAAGAAACGAGTGTGGCGATGAAGACCTTCAATCTGAAGCCGACCGAAATCGAGAAGAAGTGGTACGTCGTCGACGCCGACGGCCTCGTTCTCGGCCGGCTCGCCAGCATCCTGGCGAACATCCTGCGTGGCAAGAACAAGCCGACCTACACCCCGCACATGGATTGCGGCGACCATGTCGTCGTGATCAACGCGGAAAAGGTGAAGCTGACCGGCAACAAGCGCGACGCCGACATCTTCTACTGGCACACCGGCTATCCGGGCGGGATCAAGGGCCGTTCCAAGGGCCAGATCCTGGACGGCAAGTATCCGGAGCGCGTGATCGAGAAGGCCGTGGAGCGCATGGTTCCGCGCGGTCCGCTCGGCCGTCAGCAGATGACGCACCTCAAGGTCTACAAGGGCGCCACGCATCCGCACGATGCGCAGCAGCCGGTCGCCCTCGACATCGGCGCCCTGAACCCGAAGAATAAGCGGAGCGCGTAAGCATGGCTCAGGTCACCACCACCCTCTCCAGCCTGAAGGATCTGACGGGCGCCGCCGCCACCGCGACCGTCACCGAAGAGCTGGCCGCTCCGAAGCTGGACGCCCAGGGCCGCGCCTACGCCACCGGCAAGCGCAAGGACGCCGTCGCCCGCGTGTGGATCAAGCCGGGCACCGGCAAGGTCACCGTGAACGGCCGCGACCAGACGGTCTATTTCGCCCGTCCGGTGCTGCGCATGATGATCGCCCAGCCGTTCGGCGTGACCGAGCGCGTCGAGCAGTTCGACGTGGTCGCCACCGTCACCGGCGGCGGTCTGTCGGGCCAGGCCGGTGCCGTCCGTCACGGCATCTCCAAGGCGCTGACCTACTTCGAGCCGGCCCTGCGCCCGCCGCTGAAGGCCGCCGGCTTCCTGACCCGCGACGCCCGTACGGTCGAGCGTAAGAAGTACGGCCGCGCCAAGGCCCGCCGCAGCTTCCAGTTCTCGAAGCGCTAATCCCTACACGGACCCGCGGCTTTACGGTACAAGCGAGGGGCGTCCCGAAAAGGGGCGCCCCTTTCTTTTTGCCTGTCATCACAGTTTCGCTTATCCCGGATACAGGTTCCCCGTCGTCAGATCGTCTTTTCAGCGAAGGACAACGCTTTCATGGCCTCGATCAGCACTTCCGGCGGTTCGAAGATCCGCGTCGGCATCCTGGGCGCTTCCGGCTACACCGGCGCCGAACTGGTGCGCATGCTGCTGCGCCACCCGAACGTCGAGATCGCCGCGCTGACCGCCGAACGACAGGCCGGCAAGCCGATGGCGGAGGTGTTCCCGCATCTGGGCGGCTATGGCCTGCCCGATCTGGTGAAGATCGAAGAGCTGAAGTGGGACGGCCTGGACTTCATCTTCTGCGCCCTGCCGCACGGCACCACGCAGGAGGTGATCGCCGGCCTGCCCAGCGGCCTGAAGGTGGTCGACCTGTCCGCCGATTTCCGCCTGAGCGACCCGGCCGAATACGCCACCTGGTACGGGCATGAGCATCGCGCCGTCGACCTGCAGAAGGAGGTCGCCTACGGCCTGACCGAGTTCAACCGCCAGGGCGTGCGCAAGGCGCGGGTGGTGGCGAATCCGGGCTGCTACCCGACCAGCTCGCTGCTGCCGCTGTTGCCGCTGCTGCTGGAGAACCAGATCGAGCCGGGTGGCATCATCATCGACGCCAAGTCCGGCGTGTCGGGCGCCGGCCGCGACGCCAAGCAGGCCAACCTGTTCACCGAGGTGTCGGAAGGCTTCAACGCCTACGGCGTCGGCCATCACCGCCACATGCCGGAGATCGAGCAGGAGCTGCGGCTGGCCGCCGGCCGTCCGGTCACCGTCTCCTTCACCCCGCATCTGGTGCCGATGAACCGCGGCATGATGGCGACCATCTATGTCCGCATGGCCGACGGTGTCACCGCCGACGACCTGCGCGCGACGCTGGCCGCCCGCTATGCCGACGAGCCCTTCGTCGGGGTGACCCCGGCCGGCGTGGTGCCGGCAACCCGCCATGTCCGCGCGTCCAACCACTGCCTGATGGGCGTGGTCGCCGACCGCACCCCTCGCGGCGCCATCATCGTGTCGGTGATCGACAATCTGGTGAAGGGCGCCTCGGGCCAGGCCATCCAGAACATGAACGTCATGATGGGCCTGGGCGAGACCACCGGCATCGATCAGGCGCCGCTTTTCCCGTGACCGGTCGGGGCAGGGGGCTGTGACAGCGTTGTGGCCCCCTGTCCGCACTGTTGCACGGAGGCACCAATCGGGATTTGCTTTGCCCTGTCAATGCGAAATCAGGTGGTGCCTTAAGCCTTCCGGTGCTTCAATCCCGCCCGTCATGCACGACTTCGGTACGACCTGATGACCGGCCTTGTCCGCGCCTTCAACGGCATCCTGCCCACCGTCGACCCGACCGCGTTCATCGCGGAAACGGCGGCGGTGATCGGTGATGTCGTGATCGGGGCGAACAGCAGCATCTGGTACGGCTGCACCGTGCGTGGAGACGTCAACGAGGTCCGAATCGGCGCTCGCACCAACATTCAGGACGGCACCGTGATCCACGTGGCCTCTGAAGGGCAGGGCACCTACATCGGCGACGACATCACCGTCGGCCATATGGCGATGCTGCACGCCTGCACGCTGGAAGACGGCTGCTTCATCGGCATGAAGGCCTGCATCCTGGATGGGGCCTATGTCGAGTCGCGGGCGATGGTCGCAGCCGGTGCTCTGGTGACGCCCGGAAAGCGGGTGACGTCCGGATTCTTGTGGGCCGGCAGCCCTGCTAGACCGGTTCGCGAGCTTACGGAAAAAGATCTCGCGGTTTTTCCTGTGCTCAGCCACCGTTATACGGATTTGGCGGAAACCTACCGGAAAAGCTGCTATGGAAGTGGAGCATAGGTCAAGGTTCAGGTAGGGTTCGGTCGAACGGCTGAGGTGTCGGAACGTTGCCGCACACCACATGTTGTGAAGGTCGATACCGCGCTTGCACGTGGGCAGATGCTTCGATTGATAGGTTCATCCCCCGCAGGCACTCTGATGGGGAAGGGTTCTGGAAGGGAGTGAAGACAATGAAGACTATTGTTCGCGCGGGTCTGGCTGCCATCCCGGCCGCCATCGTCGCTTTCGGTCTGTCGGCGGCCGCCAATGCCCAGGACGCGAGCCTGGTCGGCAAGGGCACCGAGTGGTGCAACCCGGTCATCGGCTGGGGCAATGTCGCCGCCCGCACCGGTGACGGCGGCTACGTCATCCACCAGGGCAGCTATCCGTGCCCGCCGGCCGCCGCCGCTCCGGCTCCGGCCGCCGTCGCTGCGGTCCAGAGCGAATACCTGGTGTTCTTCGACTGGGATAAGTCGAACATCACCCCGGCCGCCGATCGCGTGATCGGTGACGCGGTGTCGGCCATCCTGAAGAACGGTGGCGCCAAGATCCACGTCGTCGGTCACACCGACACGTCGGGTTCGCCGGCCTACAACCAGCGCCTGTCGATCCGTCGCGCCGACGCGGTCAAGAAGGCCCTGGTCGCCAAGGGCATCCAGGCCGCCAACATCACGACCGAAGGCAAGGGCGAGAGCCAGCTGCTGGTCCAGACCGGCCCGAACGTGCGCGAGCCGTCCAACCGTCGTGCGCAGATCCTGCCGCGCCTGCTGAACGCTCCGTCGTCCTAAGGACGGTTGGCAGGGGGCCGCTCCGGGGGTTTCGGAACGGCCTTCCCGCCAGCGGAAGAAACCGCAGGAAAAAGGCCGCGCCGGGCTTCCCGGTCGCGGCCTTTTTCCGTTTTCGGCCGATGTTCAGCCCAAGCTTCTCAGCCTGCGACCTGGGCCGGGTCCTGTTCCGGCTCGCCGGCGGTCAGCCGCAGCGGCACCACGCCTGCCCACACCGGGTGGTCCATATCCTCCGGATCGTCGCCGGGCGGGCCGGAGCGCCGCTTGGCCGACGCCTCCGCGATGGGGAAGGCCAGAACGGCGGTCGCCTTCAGTTCCTGCACGTTGGGCGCCCGCACCTTGGCGCTGCGGCCGGGCTCGATCTTCTCCATCAGCGCGTCGAGTGCCGCGCGCTTCTCCGCCTCTTCCGCCACCAGCCTGGGCCGGCCGAACAGCATCACCGAGCGGTAGTTGACGGAATGGTGGAAGGCCGACCGCGCCAGCACCCAGCCGTCGATCAGCGACAGGGTGACGCAGGCCTCGCCCCCTCCTGCAGCCGCCGGATCATCCGGCTGGAGGAGGCGCCATGGATCATCAGCTCGTCCCCCACGCGCCAGGGGACCGTCGGGATCACCATGGGAGAGGGCGCGGCATGCCCCTTGATGGCGTCGTCGACGAAGCCGACGTGGCAGATCGGCGCCTCATCGATGATGGCGTGGATCAGGGCGACGTCATGGCTGCCGCGGTCGCCCAGCCGCACCGGCCGGGTGCGCGGGGTTTGGGCCAGGGCGGCGGGGGACTCGGTGGCGGAGGTGTCGGCGAGAAGGCTGGTCATGGTCGTGCTCGAGGCCGGAACTGTTGCGATGACCTAGAATGACCGGCAGAATGGCCCCCTCGAAAGGTCCGGAATGTCGATTCCATAGGGACCAATTCTCCAACCCTCGGGAAGGATCCTCATGGCCCGCCCGGCGCGTCCGGTTCTGTCCAGCCTGGGACCGGTGGCGCTCGACCGCGACGGAGCGGAGCCGCTGCACCGCCAGCTCTACCGCGCGCTCCGTCAGGCGGTGCTGGACGGCCGGCTGCGCCCGGGGGAGAGGCTGCCGCCCAGCCGGGCGCTCGCCGCCGATTGGGGGCTTTCGCGCAACACGGTGGTGACCGCCTACGACACGCTGCTGGCGGAGGGGTACGTCACCGGCCGGGTCGGGGCCGGCACCTTCGTCGCCACCTCCCTGCCCGATGCGCGGCCCGGCGGCGTCGCAGCCCGCGGCGAAGCGCGGAGGGAGTCGGCCTGTCCGCACGCGGCCTTGCGCTGGCCCAGGCGCCGGCCATCGCCCGCGACCGGGCGGGCCGGCCCTTCGCGCTCGGCACGCCGGACCTCGGCGCCTTCCCCTTCGAGCTGTGGGCGCAGTTGCTCGGCCGCTGCTGGCGCCAGGGCGGGCGGGTGCTGGCGACCGACCCCGACCCGCTCGGCTACGCTCCGCTGCGGGTGGAGATCGCCGCCTATCTGCGTGCCGTCCGCGCCGTCCGCTGCGAACCGGAGCAGGTCGTCATCGTATCCGGCGCGCAGCAGGGGTTGGCGCTGATGGCCCAGCTTCTGCTCGATCCCGGCGATGCGGCCTGGGTGGAGGAGCCGGGCTGGCCCGGCAACCGCGCCGCCCTGCTGGGCGCCGGGGCGCGGCTGGTGCCGCTGCCGGTGGACGGGGAGGGCATCGACGTCGCCGCCGGCATGGCCCGCGGGGCCGACGCCCGGCTGGCGCTGGTCACCCCCTCCCACCAGTTTCCGCTGGGCGTGACCATGAGCCTGGCGCGCCGCCTGCGCCTGCTGGACTGGGCGGCGGCCCGTGACGCCTGGATCGTCGAGGACGATTACGACAGCGAGTTCCGCTATGCCGGCCCCCCGCTGGCCGCCCTCCAGGGCTTGGACGGCGCCGGCCGGGTCATCTATGTCGGCAGCTTCAGCAAGGTGATGTTCCCGGCGCTGCGTCTCGGCTATGTCGTGGTGCCGCCCGATCTGGTGGAGCCGGTGCGCGCCGC
This sequence comes from Azospirillum sp. VT-I1, assembly GCF_055698305.1. Taxonomy (NCBI): domain Bacteria; kingdom Pseudomonadati; phylum Pseudomonadota; class Alphaproteobacteria; order Rhodospirillales; family Azospirillaceae; genus Azospirillum; species Azospirillum sp. VT-I1. Next base: position 256,113 of record NZ_CP168803.1, read on the forward strand.
GCGCCGCCATTTCGACGGCGGGACCAGCGTGGTGCCGCAGGCGGCCCTGCACCGCTTCCTGGCCGACGGCCATTTCGCCTCGCACCTGCGGGCCATGCGCTCCCTCTACGCCGCCAAGCGCGCCGCCATCCTGGAGTCGGTCGCCCGCGCCTTCGCCGGCTTCGCCCATGCGGAGGCCGGGGAGGCCGGAATGCACATCCTGCTGCGCCTGCCGCCCGACTGCCCCGACCATGCCCTGGCCGAACGCGCCGCCCGCATCGGCCTGACCACGCCGGCCCTGTCCGGCTACCACCGCGATGCGGACGGCGCCGCCGGCAACGGCCTGCTGCTGGGCTTCGCCGCCCACGACCCGGCGGCGCTCGACCGCGCGGTGCGCGATCTGGCGCGGCTGGCGGCCGGGTGATGGCACTATGCGGAAGCCAAGCCCAAGAAAGGTAGCTTCTATCCGGCACACCAGCTTAGTTTTTGATACTCAAGTTCAGTATCTGCTGATACATTTTGGGACATGATGATTGTAAGGATAGTTGAGGATCGGCAATAAATTAAAGTGTGATGTGCGAGAAGTTGGGTGGGGCTTTGTCCCATTTATGATGATGAATTTTCATCAATATGGCGATATGTGATTTTTTATTATTAGAGCTGCCGCAGTATCCATTGCCCGGTAGCCCCGTTGTGCCATTGACCGCAAGCGCCTGCAAAGGTGGAATGTTTTCGGTCTTACAATATTTCTGAATCACACCAAGATACAGGCTCGCAACACGCCAATGTACACCTATAGCATCGCTTAATTGTTTATAGGTGAGGGGCGTGTTGCGTCTTGCAGCTTCCACGAGGATCGGCCACGCTTCCTTGGCGCGTTTTCTGTGCAAATCCATGTCCATATCAATCTCCACGTGTTTATAATAGATATATAGCGCGGAAGAATGGGAGTTGCCAGAAAAGTTGCTGCTAAGGGTTATGGCTAGGTCATTGCCCATGCTGTCTCAAAAGAGAACAGCCTCACCCACAGCTTCAGGAATAGCCAAGAGTGAACTGGTTGGAGAGTTCGATCATCGGACAGGATCAGTCCGCGTCCTCGTGATGGTTCGCCGGAGGCGCGGAGATCCGTTCCAGGAACCGGCGGGCGGCTTCGGGCGACTCCAGTGCACGTTCCGTCGCCTGCCGGATCGCTTCCTTCATCGCTTTCACATCCTCGTCGGTCATCGCCGGGCCCCTGTTGAAGGTTGCCATCTCGCATTCTCCCCGCAGGTCACGTCAGGAAATCGACCGGCACCGAAAGAAAAATAGCATGGAACTTTGCGAACAGGAGGGCAGACCGCTAAACCGCTTCCGCCACCTGCTCCACCGCCGGCACTTCCCAGGCGGGGTAGCGCAGGCTCAGCTGGTGGGTGCGGTCCTGCATGTCCAGCACCGGACGCAGCACCGACGGGTCGGCGCGCATGGCGTCCTCGCCGGCCATGTGAACGATGCCCAGCCGGCGGTTTGGCAGGTAATACTCCACCAGTTCCCGCCGCTCCGGGTCGAAGCGCCAGGGGCCGATGTAGTTGCACCATTCCGGCAGCAACTCCACCGGCAGCCCGTCCAGATAGACCGCCCCGGCCATCGCCAGCTGGTCCGACGTGAACAGCCGGCCCTTGCGCAGCACCCGCTTCTGCCAGCGCTGGAACGCCTCCCAATGGGGCGCGTCCGCCTTCAGCGCATAGGCGCCGGCATTCAGCGTCGGGCGGGTCGCCAGCGCCCGGCATTCCGCCTTGCTCAGGCCGGCGCGGCAGGAGTTCTTGAACAGGATGGAGCGCACCCGCGCGAAGCGGCCGAACAGCCAGTCCAACCGCAGTTCCGTCTCCGAGAAGCGGCCGAACTGGGCGACGATGGCGAAGCGGTTCAGCGCCGCCCCCCGCCGCAGCATCTCCACCGCCTCCCAATCCTGCACCCAGGCGTCGGCGTCGATCCAGATCAGCGTGTCGTAGCCGGGGAAGTATGTCGGCAGGTGCAACTTGGCGAGGTTGGCCTTCAGGTGGATGCGGTTGCGCAGCTTGTGCGCCGGGATGCTGACCGGCCAGGGCGGCGTCACCACCGCCGCACCCTGCGCCTTCAGCTCCGCGATCTGATCGTCGGTCAGGCCGGCGTCGATCACCCCGACGGGGCAGTCCGCCGCGGGCCGGAGCGCCCGCAGCGACGCGATCAGCTCGCGGATCATCGGGTGATAGCGGGAATCGCCGCCGGTGACGACGATGAAGGAACCCAGCATGATGTATCCGGTACGCCTTAGGCGTTTGGTGGTACGTACACCCACCCTGCCTGCATTATCCTTCTACGTCAACCGCTGTCCAGACCGGGTTGCCGCGCTTTCGAAGGCCGGCGCAGCACGCCCCCCTGTTCGGTGTACGCCTTGGGTCTGATCGTCCTGCCTATCCGGAAGTCAGGGGTTGCCGGATGGCCGTTCGGGTGAAACCTTCGACCGCGTGGCTTGTTTCCGTTCCGTGTTCCCGCGACACGTGTTCCGTCAATCGCTTCTCGAAAGTGCTGGACCCATGATCGATCGGCAGGACCGGCTCTGGTACAAGGACGCCGTCATCTACCAACTTCACATCAAGGCGTTCTTCGACGCCGACAACGACGGCATCGGCGATTTCGCCGGCCTGACCCAGAAGCTGGATTACATCCAGGAACTGGGCGTGACGGCGGTGTGGCTTCTGCCCTTCTATCCGTCCCCGCTGCGCGACGACGGCTATGACATCGCCGACTACACCTCGGTCAACCCGACCTACGGGAACCTGGAGGATTTCCGGCGCTTCATGGAGGAATGCCACAACCGCGGCCTGCGGGTGATTACCGAACTGGTCATCAACCACACCTCCGACCAGCATCCCTGGTTCCAGCGCGCGCGGGAGGCGCCTCCCGGCTCCAACCACCGCGACTATTATGTCTGGTCCGACAGCGACCAGAAATACCAGGGCACGCGGATCATCTTCTGCGACACGGAAAAGTCCAACTGGACCTGGGATCCGGTCGCCAACGCCTATTACTGGCACCGCTTCTATTCGCACCAGCCTGACCTGAACTTCGACAATCCCGAAGTTCTGGAGGAGGTGCTGAAAGTCATGCGCTTCTGGCTGGACATCGGAGTGGACGGGCTGCGGCTCGACGCCATCCCCTACCTGAAGGAGCGCGAGGGCACCAACAACGAGAACCTGCCGGAGACGCACGACGTCCTGAAGGCGATCCGCGCAGCACTCGACGCCGAGTACCCCGACCGCATGCTGCTGGCCGAGGCCAACCAGTGGCCGGAGGACGTGCTGCCCTATTTCGGCGATCCCGAGAAGGGCGGCGACGAATGCCACATGTCCTTCCACTTCCCGCTGATGCCGCGCATCTACATGGCGGTGGCGATGGAGGACCGGCATCCCATCGCCGACATCATGCGCCAGACGCCCGACATTCCGGCCGACTGCCAATGGGCCATCTTCCTGCGCAACCACGATGAATTGACGCTGGAGATGGTCACCGACAGCGAGCGCGACTATCTCTGGAACTTCTACGCCGCCGACCGGCGCATGCGGATCAACCTCGGCATCCGCCGCCGCCTGGCCCCGCTGCTGGAGAACGACCGCCGCAAGATCGAGTTGCTGAACAGCCTGCTGATGTCGATGCCCGGCACGCCGGTGCTCTATTACGGCGACGAGATCGGCATGGGCGACAACATCTATCTCGGCGACCGCGACGGCGTGCGCACGCCGATGCAATGGTCGATCGACCGCAACGGCGGCTTCTCGCGCGCCGACCCGGCGCGGCTCTACCTGCCGGCGGTGCTCGACCCGATCTACGGCTTCATGGCCGTCAATGTCGAGGCGCAGGCGCGCAATCCCTCCTCGCTGCTGAACTGGATGAAGCGGCTGGTGGCGGTGCGCAAGCAGCGCCAGAGCTTCGGCCGCGGCAGCTTCTCGCTGCTCTATCCCGGCAACCGCAAGGTCCTGGCCTATGTCCGCTGCCTGGAGACGGAGAACGGGTCGGAGATCGCGCTGTGCGTCGCCAACCTGTCGCGCTCGGCCCAGGCGGTGGAGCTGGACCTGAAGACCTGGAAGGGCCGCATCCCGGTAGAGTTGCTGGGCCGCACCGTCTTCCCGCCGATCGGCGACCTTCCCTATCTGCTGACGCTGCCGGCCTACGGCTTCTACTGGTTCGCGCTGACCGCGGAGGCGGAGCTGCCGACCTGGCACGAAACGCCGCCGGAGCCGGTGCCGGACCTGCTGACCGTGGTGGTGCGCGACGGCTGGCACAGCCTGACCAGCGGCAAGGCGGCGGACGAGCTGGGCCGCGACATCCTGCAGGCCTTCCTGCCCAAGCAGCGCTGGTTCTCCGCCAAGGACCGCCGCATCACCCGCTCGCACGTCACCATGGCCGCCCAGCTGCCGGGTCCGGGCGACGGCTTCATGCTGGTCCGCACCCAGGTGGGCCTGAGTGGTGCCCCAAGTGGAGGCGCGCAGGATGGCGACGCCGCCGACCAGAGCTATTTCCTGCCGCTGGCGATGAGCTGGGAGAACGGGGCGGGCGGCACCGGCTGGCCGCTGCTTCCCTACACGCTGGCCAAGGTGCGGCGGGGTCCGCGGACCGGCGCCATCTATGACGCGGTGCAGGCCGACAGCTTCGCGCTCGCCCTGATCGAGGCCCTGCGGCGCGGCGAGACGCTGCGGGCGATGTCGGCGCCGGGCATGGACGGCGGCGACGGCATCCGCTTCACCGCCACCGACGCGCTGGCCGCCATCGACCTGTCGGAAGAGGCCGAGGTGCGGCGGCTGGGCGTGGAGCAGAGCAACACCTCCGTCCTTGTCGACAGCCAGATCGTGCTGAAGGTGCTGCGCCGTCTGGTGGAGGGCGAGCATCCCGAGGTTGAGATGGGCCGCTTCCTGACGGAGGTCGGCTTCGCCAACACCCCGGCCCTGCTGGGCACGGTGGAGCAGGTGGCGGCCGACGGCACGCCGACCGCGCTGGCGGTGGCCCAGGCTTTCGTCCGCAACCAGGGCGACGGCTGGGCCAGCACGGTTGAGGAGCTGGAACGCCAGTTGGAGGACATCCGCCTTGGCGTCGCCGGCACCACCGAGGACGCGGCGGAGGCGGGCGAGCCCTTCGGCATGCATCTGGTGATGATGACCACGCTGGGCCAGCGCACCGCCGAACTGCACCGCGCGCTGGCGCAGGGCACCGGCAGGCCCGCCTTCGATCCGGAGCCGATCTCGGCAGAGGATGTGGCCGGCTGGGCCGATGCCGCCCGCGCCCAGGCGGAGGCCGCATTCGCCGCCCTGCCCGGAACGCTGGACCGCCTGCCGGCCGACGTGCGCGCCGACGCCGAACAGCTGCTGGCCCGCCGGGCCGAGGCGATGGCGCGGCTCGACGCGCTGGCGGCCATGCGCATCGACGCCGTCAAGACCCGCATCCACGGCGACTACCACCTGGGACAGGTCGTGCGGGCGCAGAACGACTGGTACATCCTGGACTTCGAAGGCGAGCCGGCGAAGACGCTGGAGGAACGCCGCGCCAAGTCCAGTCCGCTGCGCGACGTGGCCGGCATGCTGCGCTCCTTCAACTATGCCGCCTGGGCGGCGCTGTTCCGTCTGGACAGCGCGGGCGAGGGGTCCAACAGCGGCGACAGCCCGGCGCTGGCCGCCGCCCGCGACTGGGAACGCCGCAGCATCGACTCCTTCCTCGACGGCTACCGCACGGCCATCGAGGGCTGCCCGGTCTGGCCCGCGCAGAATGGGGCGGGCGATGAGGCTGCGCGCGGCCTGCTGACCCTGTTCCTGCTGGAAAAGGCCTTCTACGAGATCGGCTACGAGGCGGCGAACCGGCCCAACTGGATCGGCATCCCGGTGAAGGGCGTTCTGGGCCTCCTCGACGATGCCGAAAGGGGCTGAACACAGAACCCCGGCGGGAATGGTGTGACGAAACCGCCGCGGGTATGTTCACGTCCGGAGAAGGCGACCCGGTGTCAACGGCTGCCCCCTCCCCAACCCTCCCCCGCTTTGCGGGAGAGGGTGCCTTACGCAAAGCGGCGGCAGTCCCCTCTCCCACCGCAGGTGGGGGAGGGTTAGGGAGGGGGCCATCCGCTGCACCGTTCCGGGCTGGACGGCGAGAGATCGACAGTCCATGAAGACGATAGGGCCTCCACGAAGAAGGGCACTTGGCCAATGGCGAGCGACATGACGACGGACACCCGCAAGGACCAGGCGCAGACCGGCGTCCCCGAAGGCCGTGACGGCGGTCAGCCCCGTACCGATGACCGGCCCGATCATCGGAAGGAGGCCCTGCGTGCGGCGGCCGACGCCATCGCACGGGCCGACCATGGCGATCCCTTCGCCGTGCTGGGCATGCAGCAGGAGGCCCCCGGCCGCCCGGTGGAGGTCCGTGCCTTCGTGCCCGGCGCAGAAAAGCTGTGGGTGATCGACAGCGCCACCGGCGAACCGGCGGGCGAGGCCGAGCGCATCCACCAGGACGGCTTCTACCTCGCGGTGATGCCCGACCGGACGGAGCGCTTCCGCTACCGCCTGCGCGCCCAATACCCGCTGGCGACCCAGGAGTTCGAGGACGCCTACCGCTTCGGCAACATGCTGGGCGAACTGGACGTCCATCTGCTGGCCGAGGGCACCCACCTGCGCAATTACGAGAAGCTGGGCGCCCACCCGCGCGAGGTCGACGGCATCGCCGGCGTGTCCTTCGCCGTCTGGGCGCCGAGTGCGCGCAGCGTCAGCGTCGTCGGCGACTTCAACAACTGGGACGGCCGCCGCCTGCCGATGCGCCGGCGCGTCGAGGTCGGCGTCTGGGAGATCTTCGTCCCCCACGCCCATGCCGGCCAGCGCTACAAGTTCGAGATCCGTGGGCCCAACGGCAACCTGATGCCGGCCAAGGCCGACCCCTACGCCTTCCAGGCGGAGATGCGCCCGGCCACCGCCTCGGTCGTCCACGGCCTGCCGTCCTACGAGTGGCGCGACCAGGAGTGGCAGAGCCGCAAGGTCGCCACATCGGACCGCACCGCGCCGATCTCCATCTACGAGGTCCATCTCGGTTCCTGGGCGCGGGTGCCGGAGGAGGACAACCGCTTCCTGACCTACCAGGAACTGGCGGAGCGGCTGATCCCCTACGCCAAGGACATGGGCTTCACCCATATCGAGTTGCTGCCGATCACCGAACATCCGTTCGACGGCTCCTGGGGCTACCAGCCCATCGGCCTCTATGCCCCGACCGCCCGCCACGGCTCGCCGGAGGACTTCAAGGACTTCGTCAACGCCTGCCACCGCGCCGGCCTGGGCGTGCTGCTGGATTGGGTGCCCGGCCATTTCCCGACCGACCCGCACGGGCTGGGCGAGTTCGACGGCACGCATTTGTACGAGCATGCCGACCCGCGCCAGGGCTTCCACCAGGATTGGAACACCCTGATCTACAATTTCGGCCGGACGGAGGTGCAGAACTTCCTGCTGGGCAACGCGCTGTTCTGGCTCGACCATTACAAGCTGGACGGGCTGCGCGTCGATGCCGTCGCCTCCATGCTCTATCTCGACTACAGCCGCAAGGAAGGGGAGTGGATCCCCAACAAGTTCGGCGGTCGCGAGAACCTCGAATCCATCGCCTTCCTCAAGCGCATGAACGAGCTGGTCTATGGCCAGCAGCCGGGCGCCATGACGGTGGCGGAGGAGTCCACCTCATGGCCGATGGTGTCGAAGCCGACCTACCTCGGCGGTCTCGGCTTCGGCTACAAATGGAACATGGGGTGGATGCACGACACGCTGCACTACATGCAGAACGACCCGATCCACCGCCGCTACCATCACCACCAGATGACCTTCGGGCTGATCTATCAGTTCTCCGAAAACTTCGTGCTGCCGCTCAGCCATGACGAGGTGGTCCATGGCAAGGGCTCTCTCATCAACAAGATGCCGGGCGACGACTGGCAGAAATTCGCCAACCTGCGCGCCTATTACGGCTTCATGTTCGCCCACCCCGGCAAGAAGCTGCTGTTCATGGGCGGCGAGTTCGCCCAGTGGAGCGAGTGGAGCGAGGCGCGCAGCCTGGACTGGCACCTGCTGGACCTGCCGATGCACCGCGGCATGCGCGACCTCGTGCGCGACCTGAACGGCGTCTACCGCGATCTGGAGCCGCTGCACAAGACCGACTGCGACCCGTCCGGCTTCGAGTGGATCGAGTCGAACGACAACGAGAATTCGGTCTTCACCTTCCTGCGCAAGGCCGACGACCCCGAGCACATCGTCATCGCCGTCTGCAACTTCACGCCGGTCCCGCGTCAGGGCTACCGCGTCGGCGTGCCTCTGCCCGGCCGCTATGTCGAGCGCATCAACACCGACGACGGCAGATACGGCGGCAGCGGCGTCGGCAACCCCGGCGGCGGAGTCTATGCCGAGGAAGTCCCCTGGCACGGCCGCACCCACTCGCTCGACCTGACCATCCCGCCGCTGTCGACGCTGATTCTGGAGCGGAAGGCGGAGTAGGGGTGAGGAGGCGCGGACCCGGCCCGGCCGGATTGCCTTGCCGGGCTTACCGCCGTCGCCCATCCGTGATAGGAAGAGTCTCTGATGGGACGAAACTATCCCCGGATGAAGGAGGCCTGCGCATGTCCGCCCCGATGACCGACTGCCGGATGCGCCGTTTTCCCGCCGGGACGATGGATGGAACAGTGGAACAGGTGCCGGAAAACTGTTCCATCCTGTTCCAAGCGCCCATCGCGACTCCATCGACCCAATCCGACGGATCACGGCGGCGCCCATGAACGACTATTGTATCGCAAGCGGTTACCGCCACCGGCTCGACCCCGCCTACACCGAGGATACCGAGGACAGCCGGGTGGTCTGGCAGCCCGACGTCTACGCGGTGGCGTCGGTGCTGGCCGACCGCTATGGCGCCCGCACCATCATCGATATCGGCTGCGGCGGCGCGAAGAAGCTGGGATTGCTCGCCGGGCGGTTCTCGGTGGTCGGCATCGATTACGGCGGCAACATCGAGTATTGCCGCGCCACCTATCCTTCGGCCGCTGGCTGACCGTCGATTTCGATGGGGAGGAGGCGCCGGCGCTTGCCGAAGCCCTGCGGTCGCTTGGGCCGGAAACCCTGGCAGACGCCGTCGTCGTCTGTTCCGACGTGATCGAGCATCTGGTCCGGCCCGACGGGCTGCTGAAGGTGCTGGCCGGTATCGCGCCCGCGGTTCGGGCCTGCCTGGTTTCCACCCCGGAGCGCGAGCGCACCCATCACCCCGGCCATGCCGGGCCGCCGCCCAATCCCTGCCATGTGCGGGAATGGACCCTGGCGGAGTTCCGCGCCCTGCTGGACCGTTTCGGCCTGCCCGTGATGCATGCCGGACTGACCGCTTCGCACAACCGCGGCCGGCCGAAGAGCACCATTCTGGCGGTGATCGACCGCAATGCCCGCCCGGCCGCGCCGCCCCGGCAGGAACGTCCGGTGACCGCGCTGCTGGTGACCCGCGACGATGCCGATCATGTCGAGGGTCTGGTCGGCCGGCTGCACGCCGACGGCATCCGTATCCATGCCATCGATCTGGGATCGACCGACGGCACCCACGAATTGCTGGTCGGCCAGTCGGCGAAGCTGGCGGCGCTGGAACGCATCGCCACCCCCCGGGTCGCCGACGACGGCAAGCTCGACAGCTTCTGGCACCATGCCGAGGATGTGGCCGCCTCCTGCCCGGGCCATTGGATGCTGCTGCTGGAAGGCAACCAGCGGGCGGTTCCGACCGGCTGCGGGCCGTCCCTGCGGTCGGCGCTGGCCACGGTCGAGGCCAGCGGCTTCAACGCGGTCAGCTTCACCGGGCTCGATTTCCATCCCGTCGACGGCGGCTTCGGCAGGACGCTCGATGCCGAGGCCTATTTCGGCATCTGTTCCTTCGCCCGCTCGACGGCCTCCCGCCACCTGACGCGTGCCTGGATACAGCCGGACTCCCATCCGGTGGGATTGGCCGACACCGCCGGCTGCGCACCGCTGTTCATCGGCCGGCGCGATTTCCCATACCGTTTCCTGATGAAGTCCTATCCGAAACGCCGGTTCCTGCCGGCGGATCCCTGGCTGCCCGCCCGCATCGTACACAATGCTTCCTGGGGCTTTCCGCCGGGCGGGCTGGACCTGATCGACGTCCATCAGCCCGATTTCATGGACCGCTACCTTACGGAATGCGTCTTCGGCGTCGGGGTGCTCCGCCATGATTTCGGACTCTAGCGGGGATCGGGCAATCCGGTCCGCAGGCGTCCTGAACTGCGGAATTTACGCGATCCGCCCGTGCCTGGTCGCGTATCCGCTTGATCCGGCTGTTGTTTTCCCGCCATCCTGTTCCGTCTTCCCACACCGGTAGTCCGCATGCCCTCCACCCCCGCCCGCACCCCGGTCTGGCCCGGCAAGCCCTATCCGCTCGGCGCCACCTGGGACGGGTTCGGCGTCAACTTCGCGCTCTTCTCCGCCAATGCCGAGCGGGTGGAACTCTGCCTGTTCGACAAGACCGGCCAGCGCGAGCTGGAGCGGGTCACGCTGCCTGAGCACACCGACGAGGTCTGGCACGGCTACCTCCCCGACGCACGCCCCGGCCTGCTCTACGGCTACCGGGTCCACGGGCCGTACGAGCCGGAGGAGGGGCACCGCTTCAACCCGAACAAGCTGCTGATCGACCCCTATGCCAAGGCGCTGTTCGGCGGCTTCAAATGGTCGGACGCCCATTACGGCTACCGGGTCGGCTCCACGAAGGAGGATTTATCCTTCGACCGGCGCGACAATGCCCGCGGCATGCCGAAATGCCGGGTGGTGGACGGCGCCTTCACCTGGGGGCACGACCGCCACCGCCGCGTCCCCTGGACCGACACGGTGCTGTACGAGACCCATGTCCGCGGCTTCACCATGCGCCATCCGGACGTGCCGGCCCATCTGCGCGGCACCTTCGCCGGCATGTCGACCCAGAGCGTCATCGAATATCTGCGCGCACTCGGCATCACCTCGGTGGAGTTCCTGCCGGTCCAGGCCATCGCCGACGAGCAGCATCTCGTCACCCGCGGCATGACCAACTACTGGGGCTACAACACCATCGGCTTCTTCGCGCCGGAGCCGCGCTACATGACCACCGGCGTCCTGTCGGAGTTCAAGACGATGGTGGCCCGCCTGCACGAGGCGGGGATCGAGGTCATCCTCGACGTCGTCTACAACCACACCGCCGAAGGCAACCATCTCGGCCCGACCCTGTCCTTCAAGGGCATCGACAATCTCAGCTATTACCGGCTGATGCCGGACAGCCCGCGCTATTACATCAACGACACCGGCACCGGAAACACCCTGAACCTCAGCCACCCGCGCGTGGTCCAGATGGTGATGGACAGCCTCCGCTACTGGGTGACGGAGATGCATGTCGACGGCTTCCGCTTCGACCTCGCCACCGTGCTGGCGCGGGAGCCCTACGGCTACGACCCCGGCTCCGGCTTCCTCGATGCGGTGCGGCAGGATCCCGTGCTGGCCGACGTGAAGCTGATCGCCGAGCCGTGGGACGTCGGTCCCGGCGGCTATCAGGTCGGCAACTTCCCGCCGGGCTGGGCGGAGTGGAACGACCGCTACCGCGACACCGTGCGGCGCTATTGGCGCGGTGACGACGGCATGCTGCCGGAACTGGCCGGCCGCATCGCCGGCTCCGCCGACCTGTTCGAGAAGCGCGGGCGCCGGCCCTGGGCCAGCGTGAACTTCATCACCGCCCACGACGGCTTCACCCTGCACGACCTCGTCGCCTTCAACGACAAGCACAACTGGGCGAACGGCGAGGAGAACCGCGACGGCCATTCCGCCAACTGCTCGTGGAACCATGGGGTGGAGGGCGAGACCGCCGACCCCGGCATCAACGAGCTGCGGGCGCGGCAGAAGCGCAACCTGCTGGCCACGCTGATGCTGTCGCAGGGCACGCCGATGATGCTGGCCGGCGACGAGCTGGACCACAGTCAGAAGGGCAACAACAACGCCTATTGCCAGGACAACGACATCACTTGGCTGGACTGGGCGAAGCGCGACGGGGCGCTGGTGTCCTTCGTCCGCCGGCTGATCGCGCTCCGGCGGGTCCATCCGGTCCTGCGCCGGGCCACCTTCCTGCATGGGCGCGAGACGGCGGCCAACGGGCTGAAGGACATCGTCTGGTACAATGCCCAGGGCGTGGAGAAGACCGCCGAACATTGGCGCAACACCCAGGCGCGCTGCATCGTCCTGCTGCTGAACGGCCGCGCCGGGACCCATGCCGGGCCGGATGGGCAGCCGCTGTCCGACGGCGTGATGCTGATCGTACTGAACGCCCATGCCGACATCCTGACCGTGACCCTGCCCGACGTGCCGGGCGGGCGGGGCTGGCGCTGCGTGCTCGACACCCGCGTCGCCGACGGGGCGGGGGACGAGCGCATGCATCTGGCCGGCCGGTCGGTTCTGGTCGACGGGCGGACGGTGCTGGTCTTCACCCTGGTGGAGCAGGCGGGCATGTGAGCGGTGGGGCGGCAGCGGTCACCGCCCTGCGATCCTTTGCCCACTGTTCTTTTCCCCGGTGAAGATGCTACCGCGACGGGCGGAGACAAGGCGTGCTACCCTGCACGGTGTGTTGCCGTCACGGTCGCAGCGGAGCTTCGGGTAGGGCGATGCCGGATTACGATTTTTCGCAGGTCGACGCCGCGATCATCGACAGCCAGCTCAACACCGCGCGCGTGTTCCGCGACGTGCTGATCCGCCTGGGCTTCCGCCGGGTGGAACTGTTCGATTCGGTGCGGGCCGCCGCCGGGCTGCTGACCGCGGCGATGCCCGATCTGGTGCTGGTCGATGCCGATGGCGAGGACTCGGAAGCCTTCCGCTTCATTCGCTCCCTGCGCAACGAGCCGGCCGTGCCGAACCCCTTCGCCTGCGTGATCGTCACCACCTGGGCGCCGACCCCGGCGCTGCTGACCCGCGTCACCAACGCCGGCGGCGACGATCTGCTGATGAAGCCGGTGTCGCCCAAGCAGGTGCGCGACCGGATTGTCAGCCTGATCGAGGCGCGCAAGGGCTTCGTCGTCACCGCCGACTACACCGGCCCCGACCGCCGCAAATCCCCGCGCGAGGGCGCCCAGGTGCCGGTTCTGGACGCCCCCAACACGCTGCGGCTCAAGGCCACCGGCCAATGGACCCAGTCCGGCGCCCGCATGCTGCTGAACGAGGCGGTTTCGACCGTCACCACCCAGAAGCGGCTGCGCGCCAGCATCCAGGTCGCCTTCCTGGTGGAATTCGCCCTGGACGGGCTGGCGCGGCCGGTGCCGGACCGCATGGCCATCGACCATGTCGGGCGGATCGGCGGCTTCCTGGACGACCTGCTGCGCCGGCTGGGCGAGGACGGCGACCACGCCCCGGTGGAGGCGGTGGCCCGCGCCGTCAAGACTCTGGCCGACAAGGTCCGCGCCGCGGCGGAGAGCGGGCCGGTCCCCGCCGACGACCGGGATCAGCTGCAGGCCCTGTCGCGCGCCCTGATGCAGGCCGTCGATCCCGACCGCCCGCTGGAGGCGATGACGCGCGAGGTCGCCGCCGCCGTCGCCGGCTACCGCAGCCGGCTGGAGCAGATCGCCCAGGCCAAGGCCGCCGCCGCAGCCGCGGCCCTGACGGCGCCCCCTGCCGACGAGGTGTCCGTCTCCGCCGCCGTCCCGCCGCCGGGTGCCGGAGGGCAGGCGGCATCCGCCCTTCCGGCCGGGTGACGGGGGAGGCGCCGATGGCATAGGCCGCCGGTCTGCATTGACGCCACGCGCCGCACCCCCCAATCCCTTAGCCCCAACACCCTTTCCGTACAACCCGCGGGGACCCTGCATGAGTGATCTCGACCGGCTGGCCGATCTGCTTGGAGTCGAACCCCTCTATCACGACATCTGGGGCAACCGGCGCGAGACGTCCGCCGCCACCAAGCGGGCGCTGGTCGCCGCCATGGGGCTGGCGGCCGCCACCGACGAGGAGGTCGCCGCCAGCCTGCGCACGGTGGAGCGTCGGTCCTGGAGCCGCCCGCTGCCGCCGGTGCTGGTCACCGCGGAAGGGCAGGGGGTCGCGCTGGGCGTCGCCCTGCCGGCCGGCCTCGACGACGCCACGCTGGTGTGGGAACTGACGCCGGAGGGCGGCACCGCCCAGGGCGGCCGCGTCGCGGTCCGCGACCTGCCGGCGGAGGAGCGCGCCACGCTGGACGGCACGGCCTATGAGCGCCGGGCGCTGGGCGCCCTGCTGCCGGTGTCGCTGCCCATCGGCTACCACCGGCTGGCCTTGCATGTGGAGGCGCCCGGCGGCGCCGGCCCATCCGGCGCCACCACCCTGATCGTGGCGCCCGAACGCTGTGTGACGGTGGAGGAGATGGTGCCGGCCGGCCGCAGCTGGGGCATCGGGCTGCAGGTCTATTCCCTGCGCTCCGACCGTGATTGGGGCATGGGCGATTTCGCCGATCTGTCCAGCTTCGCCGAGGTCGCCGGCCGGCTGGGCGCCGGGCTGGTCGGGCTGAACCCGCTGCACGCCCTGTTCCCGGCCGACCCGAACCATATCGGTCCCTATTCGCCGTCCAGCCGCCAGTTCCTCAACATCCTCTACATCGACCCGGCCTCCGTTCCCGAACTGGCCGATGCCGACGATCTGCGCGCCCGGATCGCGGAGCCCGACTTCCAGGCCGCCTTGGCCGCCGCGAGGCAGGCGGAACTGGTCGATTACCCCGCGGTCGCCGCGCTGAAGCTGCCGGTGCTGGAAGACCTGCACGCCCGCTTCCGCAGCCTGCCCGACAACCACCCGCGCAAGGCCGCCTACGCCGCTTTCCGGCAGGAGATGGGGGCCGCGCTCGACCGCCATGCCCTGTTCGACGCCCTGCACGAGCACTTCTTCCGCAAGGATCCGGCGCTGTGGATGTGGCGCAGCTGGCCGGCGGCTTTCCAGGACCCGGGGAGCGCCGAGGTCGCCGCCTTCGCCGCCGACCATGCCGACCGCGTCGATTTCTTCGCCTGGGCGCAGTTCGAAGCCGACCGCCAGCTGGGGGAGGCGGCGGCGCGCGGCCGTTCCGCCGGGCTTGCCATGGGCTTCTACCGCGACCTCGCCGTGGCCGCCCATCCCGGCGGCGGTTCCGCCTGGGCCGACCCGTCGATGCTGGTGCAGGGCGCCAATGTCGGCGCGCCGCCCGACCAGTTCAACCTGAAGGGCCAGAACTGGGGTCTCGCCCCTCTGTCTCCGCTGGGTCTGCGCGAATCTGCTTATCGTCCCTTCGTCGAGCTTCTGCGTGCCAACATGCGCCATGCCGCGGCGCTGCGCATCGATCATGTGATGGCGCTGCAGCACCTGTTCTGGATCCCGGAGGACGGCAGCGACGGCGCCTATGTCGCCTATCCCTTCCACGACCTTCTGCGCATCGTGGCGCTGGAGAGCCGCCGCAACCGCTGCGTCGTGATCGGCGAGGATCTGGGCACCGTTCCGGAGGGTTTCCGCCCGGCTCTGGAGCAGGCCGGCATCCTCAGCTACCGCGTGCTGTATTTCGAGCGCACCGCCGACGGCGGCTTCAAGCCTCCCGGCGACTATCCCGCCGGCTCGATGGCGACGGTCAGCACGCATGACCTGGCGCCCTTCAAGGGCTTCTGGACCGGCCGAGATCTCGACTGGCGCCAGCGTCTCAGCCTTTATCCCGACGATGCCAGCCGGGACAAGGACCGCTGGGATCGCGGCGTCGACCGCTGGCGCCTGTTGCAGGCCCTGTCCCGTGAGGGGCTGCGCCCGGACAGCTATCCCACCGACGACGGCGACCAGCCCTTCCGTGTCGAACTGTCCGCCGCCGTCCACGCCTATCTGGCCCGCACGCCGTCCCGCATCGTGATGGTGCAGGTCGAGGATGCGCTGGCCGACGACGAGCAGCCCAACCTTCCCGGCACGGTGGACCAGCACCCGAACTGGCGCCGCCGCCTTCCCCGCAAGCTGGAGGAGTTGGAGAGCGACGACGATCTCCGCCGGATCGTCGCGCCCATGGCGGGAGCCGTCCCGCACTGAAGAAAAGTGCCGCCGGCCTGTGGAAAATCGGGCCGGCGGCCTGTGTTGGGAAAAAATGCACCGGCAGTGAAAAAGCTCTTCACAGCCCGGCATGTGGTCGCTATAAACCCGCCCACACCACGGGGCACGGCAAACGAGCCGCCCCGGTGACGGTCTGGGGGATCGTCTAGCGGTAGGACAGCGGACTCTGACTCCGCCAGCCTAGGTTCGAATCCTAGTCCCCCAACCACCTTCTCCAAACGGCCAGTACTTTCAGGAACTTACGGGCTGCGCGCACCCCGCAACGCCGGGCGTGTGCGAAACTGACTCGCAACGCTGTCGCACATCGCGCACCCCGGCCGGCCTGGAGTGACCGAGCGTGGCGAAGCTGGCCCACCTCTCTCTGCGTTCCGGAATCTGGTATTGGCGGCGACGCTGCCCGCGCGCTCTTCCCTGCGGTGATCATCGGACGACATACGAGATGTCGCTCAGGACGGGCGACCGACGCACGGCCATTCGACGAGGGCTTGCGCTCGATCTCGCGTTGGAAGAGGTCATGATCATGGATGCGCCGCCGCCCGGTCTCACTATGCGCACGCTGCTGGTCAACCTGCGCAACGAGCTGGTGCTTGAGGGCGAGATGGAGCGCGCGTCGCGCCCGACGGCGCCCAGCGCGGCCTTCGGAACGCCTCCCGCGTCGAACCCGACGTGCTTGGCTGAATCCTCCCTGGCCGATCTGATGGCACTCAGCACAATGCCTTCGGTTCCAGATGAAGACCTGATCGAGGAGCATCCTCTTGGCCGACGCTCGTCTGGCGATGCGCCGGCCGCGGGCGCATCTACGGCAACGGACGGGGTGCCCCCGCCAGATCTCGCCACACCGGCACGGCGCGCGGCCTTCTTTGCGGGACTGTCCCACTACATGACGCAGGCGGTCCGCAGGAATGACCTCGAACTGGCGGATGGCGTCGTGGAGCGCTTGCTTGGCGAGCACGCCTCCGGGGTTCCGCTTGACGTTTCCGCGCGGAACCTGCTTCGACGCTCGGCGCTGCGAACATTGGCAGAAGTGCATGGGATCAATGCCCGTCGGGAGCGCGGAGATTACGGCGCCTTTCCAGCCGATGATCCCACGCTGGATATGCCCCTGGCACCCGCCACCGTGTTTCCCGGAACCGCAGAGCAGGTCGAAGCCACCATAGAGGCGCCTACCTGTCAGGGACGAGGGAAGCTCCTGTCGGAGGTCTACGCCGAATATGAGCGCTTCATGACGTCGCCGCTGGCCAAGGCGGCACGGTGGACCAATCAGACGAGCCGCCAGAACGCGATGACTGCGCGCCTCTTCATCGAATTCGCTGGCGACCGGACCCTCGACGCTTACAACAAAGACGACGCCCGCAATTTCAAGGTCGCGCTGGAGCACCTTCCGACCCTACATGGGCGGTCGCCCGCTTGGAGGATGCCAATGCGCGATGCAGTTGCGCAGGTGAAGGCTCTGATCGGCGCCGGCGAAAACCCGCCTGATTGCTTGGCGGCCAAGACGGTCAAGCGGCATATGTCGGCTCTCTCCGGCCTGCTCTCCTGGGTGGATGAACGGCCTGATGACTACGGCTACAAGGGCCCTAATCATTTCCAAGGGCACAGCTATGGCCGCTCTGAGGCCAAGCGTTGGATGTGGGAAACCGACGATCTGAATGCTCTGTTCCACACGCCGATCTGGACTGGCTGCGAACCCACCCGCCGGGCCAAACCGGGCACCACCGTGATTTATGACGCGTATTACTGGCTTCCCTTGCTCGCCACATATCACGGCCTTCGCCAGGAGGAGATTGCCCAACTCCGTGCCTCCGACATTCAGCAGGACAGTGGCGTCTGGTTCATGAACATCCATGCGGACAATGGCAACCACGTAAAGACCGATGCTGGGGTACGACGCGTTCCGCTCCACTCAGTCATCATTGCTCTGGGTTTCCTCGATTATGTCGGTCTTTTCCGTAACGGCGCCGATAACCACCTTTGGCCAACTCTGAAACGCGGTGGTCCCGACGGGAAGTTCGCTCATTACTATACCCAGCGATTTACCGCATATTGTCGGCATACGAACATCTACGATGCGTCGCGCCCGTTCCATGCACTGCGGGCCTCATTCCGGACCTTTCTGGAGGACACGCAAGCAAAGTCGGTCCACATCTCCAAAGTGGTTGGTCACAGCTTGACCGCTGTACTGGGGGAAGGTGGTCGGTACACCAAGCGGATCAAGATGCCTACGCTCAAGGACGTGGTGGATATGTTCGATCCCAATGTAAATCTTTCCCATCTTGTGCCCTTCGATCCTGCCAAGCATCGAATTAAGCCTTGAATGAGCATCCAGTGTTTCCGCATCAGACGGGAGCGATCCAGGATCACTCATCAGTACCTGGCAACTGCCAGCCGGAGGCCTGCCGGCGGGTCGCGCCGCGGGCGGGCGCCGAGGATCTTGCATGGTGCGGGGATGGATTCTGTTCCAGAGCAAAATGCCTTGGCTTTCATTGCTACAGCTTGGCAACGCGAGCCGGGATCAGGAGCCGAAGCGCGGTGGGTCCTTATCGCGGAACCCACCGTGACGCTCCGGTGCCCCCACCTACTGCGCAGCGCCCTTGCTCACGAGATGGACACGGATGACCGGACGATCGAATCCGGGGAGCAGTACCAAGCCGGCATCGAGAGCGGCGTCGAGGTCTTCTACGATGTCAAAGATGTCCTGCACGGTCAGGGAAAGTCGGTAGCCCATCGCCTCTGCTGCCTGGACGATCATGTCCAGTTTCCTACGGTCAGCTGCGCAGCGCTGCCCGCAGGCCCAGCGCTGCAGGGCTTCCTGAAGCCAAACTGCGAACTTCATGGTGGCCGCGCTCTGTTCCGCCAGAATCACACGGATGATCGCATCGTCTTCGATGCACGCGGCCAAGCCGGCGCCGCTCCGCACTGAGGTGGTCATCATCATCACGGGTCGTCCTGAGTTGCGACCGCCCGGTGTGGCGGCCCGCAGGGCCGCCGCCACACCGGGTGGACGCAACGCCGACGTATTCTAACTGTTGCCTGTCACCCCGCATATTCGTCGCCGATCCGGGGTAAGGTGGTCCCCGACTCTCGAACAGTTTGGCCGCTTGGTTAAGTTTGGTTCGCCCCCCAAGTCGATGCCCCGATCAGATGGCCACATAGGCCTCCGACACGTCACGACCAAGCTCGGACGGCGGGGACGTGCCGGTCGGCGAAATCTCCATTTGCAACCACCGCCCGTCGCATTAGGTTCTCGGGCCGAGTCGCGCTCCTTCAGGGACGCGCTCCGCTCGCCCCGCTATGGAACCGAAAAAAGCACAGTGATGATTGCCGACCATCTGACCGACATCGACCGTTTCGACGCCGAGCTGTGGAAGCTCGCCGACGACCTGCGGGCCAACTCCGGCTTGGCGTCGAACGAGTATTTCATGCCGATCATGGGGCTTTTGTTCCTGCGGCAGGCGACCAACCGCTATTACGCCGCGCTGGCGGAGATCGAAGCCGACAAGGCCGCCGGCCGGATGCCCGACCGAGCCCCGATCGAGGATGATTTCAAGAGGCGCCGGGCGATGATGCTGCCGGACGCGGCGCGGTACGACGCCATCCTGGAGCGGCGGACTACGGGGACGCTGGGCGAAGCGCTGAGCAAGGCGATGGAGGAGATCGAAAACCACCATCTGCCGCTGAAGGGACAGCTGCCCAAGGATTATCAGCGCTTCGAGGACGATCTGCTCGACAGCATGATGCGCAAGTTCGACAGCGACGCCCTGCGCAAGGCCGGCGGCGACGTGTTCGGGCGCATCTACGAGTATTTCCTGGCGGAATTCTCCAAGCAGGGCGCCCATGACAATGGAGAGTTCTTCACCCCGCCGTCGATCGTCCAGACCATCGTCAACGTCATCGAGCCCGACCATGGCATCGTCTTCGATCCGGCTTGCGGGTCCGGCGGCATGTTCGTGCAGTCCAGCCACTTCATCGAGCGGCATGGCAAGGACACGATGAAGCAGGTCACCTTCTACGGCCACGAGAAGAACGAAACCACCGCCCGGCTAGCGCAGATCAATCTGGCCGTCCACGGCTTGCAGGGGACCATCCAGGCGGGCAACGACGCCATCACCTATTACCGCGATCCCCACGATCTGGTCGGCAGGTGCGATTTCGTCATGGCCAACCCGCCCTTTAATGTGGACGAGGTGGACGCCGACAAGGTCAAGGCCGACAAGCGGCGCCTGCCCTTCGGCCTGCCGGGGGTGAACAAGACCAAGAAGATCTCCAACGCCAACTATCTTTGGCTGTCCTATTTCTACAGCTATCTGAACGAGAACGGCCGGGCCGGGGTGGTGATGTCGTCGCAGGCGTCGAGCGCCGGGCGCGACGAGGCGGAGGTACGGCGCAAGCTGGTGGAGACCGGCGCGGTCGATGTGATGATCGACATCCGCGGCAACTTCTTCTACACCCGCAGCGTTCCCTGTCAGCTCTGGTTCTTCGACCGCGCTAAGGAGCGTGACCCTCAGCGCGCCGACCATGTGCTGATGCTGGACGCCCGCGCCATCTTCCGCAAGGTGACGCGCGCCATCTGCGACTTCTCGCCGGAGCAGCAGCGCAACATCGCCGCCATCGTCTGGCTGTATCGCGGCCAGGGCGACCGATTCCTGGGCCTTCTGGCCGACTATCTCCATCGTGCGGTCGCCGATGCCCAAGCGGCCACCGCCGCGCTGGCGGCGTTCGAGGAGGGGCTGGGCCGCCTGATCGACCAGATGGAGCCGTTCGCCACCGCCCGCCGCACCGACAACCCGCTGGCTGCGAACTGGGAGGAGCTGACCTCGCAGCAGGCGATGCTGTCGGCCGCCGTCGAGGCCTTCGGGGCGGAGGCGACAGCCCAGGCCGCCGCCGCGTCCGGCGCCGCGGTTCCCGAGAATGCCCAACTGCATGCCGTGCGAACCGGCCTGCACCCCTTGGCCGACCGTTGCCGCGACCTGACCAAGAGTATCGACCTCGCCGCCAAGCTGACTGGGCAGATCATTGACACCGCGGTGAAGGCGATGGAGGCGCGGGCCTCCGACCTGTGGAACGGCGGCGAGATCGGGAAGACGCGCAAGGCGCTGGAGACTCTGCGGGCCGATGCGGTCGAGGCGCTGCGGTGGCCGCGCTATCTTGTCCGTCAGGCCGACTGGCTGCATGACCGTTTCCCCGACGCGACCTATCGCGACGTGGCCGGGCTGGTGAAGCGGGTCGGGCGGGCCGACCTCGCCGACCATGACTGGAGCCTGACCCCTGGCCGTTATGTCGGCACCGCGCCGGCGGTGGTGGACGAGGATTTCGATTTCGAGGAGACGCTGCGGTCGATCCACGTCGATTTGCGCAGCCTGAACGAGGAAGCGGTGCAATTGGCCGCCATGATCGCCCGCAACTTCGAGGAGTTGGGGATATGAGTTGGCGGGAATACAGATTGGGTGAGGTTTGCTCTCTGTTCTATGGCAAAGCACTTAGCGATTATGTGGAAAGGCCGGACGAGGATTATTCGTTTCGTGCGTTCGGAACGAATGGTCCGATCGGGTGGGCAAGAGATCCGCTTATTGATGAGCCGACAATAATTGTTGGAAGAAAAGGCGCTTATAGGGGGATCCACTATAGCAATGAACCTTCGTGGACGATAGACACCGCTTTTTTCACGAAAATCAATCGCGGACTAGTTTATGCTAGATGGTTATATTATAGGCTACTTCTTGTTGATATCAATTCGATGAATTCTGGGGGTGCTATACCTTCGACAAGCAGAGATGATTTTTACTCGGTATCTATTCACGTCCCTGATCAACAGACTCAGTCACGCATTGCTTCCATTCTCTCTTCCTACGATGACCTGATCGAAAACAACCAGCGGCGGATAGCGTTGCTGGAGGAATCGGCACGGCTGCTATACCGCGAATGGTTCGTGCATTTCCGCTTCCCCGGTCACGAACACGTCAAGATCGTTGATGGCCTGCCACAGGGGTGGGCATCGGCAAGCCTCGGCGATTTGCTGACGCTCAAGAGGGGATATGACCTGCCGGAGGCCCAAAGGGTTCCCGGCTCCATACCGATCGTGTCCTCCTCCGGCATCTCCGGCTATCACGACACCAAGAAGGCCGACAAACCGGGGATCGTTACTGGGCGATACGGAACGTTGGGTGATGTGTATCTGGTAGACGAAGATTTCTGGCCCTTGAACACTGCCTTGTACGTGTCCGACAAGAAGGGAAATCCCGTCACCTATCTGTTTCATGTTCTGAAGCACGTCCTTGACGGCGTGCAGAGCGAAAAGGCGGCAGTCCCAGGGCTGAATCGCAACACCTTACATATCATCAGCGTCGCACGGCCACCCAGGAAACTGATGGCCGATTTCGAGAATGCGGTCGGCGGCAACTATGAGCAAATCAGCACCCTGAAAGCCATGAACCAAAAGCTCGCCCAGGCGCGCGACCTGCTGCTCCCGCGGTTGATGAGCGGGGAGATTTCCGTTTAATGTGACGGTTGTAGGCAGCAGGAGAGCATCCCGCCATGGCGGTGACCGGCATCAACAGCGAGGATCGTTTGGTACAGGCGACCTTCGCGGACTACCTCGAAAACACGCTGGGCTGGGACAGCGTCTATGCCTACAACCGCGAGACCTTCGGCCCCGACGGCACGCTGGGCCGCGCCGATCCCACCGAAGCGGTGCTGAAGCGCGACCTGCGCGCCGCGCTGAACCAGCTCAACCCCGGCCTGCCGGCCGCCGCCATTGAGGAGGCAGTGCGCAGGCTGACCGTCTATGACGCCAGCCGCTCCCTGATCCAGCACAACCGCGATTTCTACAAACTGATCCGCGGCCAGGTGCCTGTGGAGTATTTCGATGCGGACGGGCGGCGCAAGACGGCCCGGCTGCGGGTGATCGATTTCGACAACGCGCCGGGCATGAACCGCTTCCTGGCGGTTCGCGAGTTGAAGCTGACCAGCATGCGCAACGGCATCTACAACCGCCGCGCCGATCTCGTCTGTTTCGTCAATGGCCTGCCGCTGGTCTTCATCGAACTGAAGGCGGTGTACCGCAACATCCGCGCCGGCTTCGAGGACAATCTGCGCGACTACATGGACGAGGACATCATCGCCCATGCCTTCCACCACAACGCCTTCCTGGTGGTGTCCAACGGCGACCGCGCCCGCTACGGCTCGATCACCAGCGGGTGGGAGCATTTCTATGAATGGAAGCGGCAGGACGAAACCGAGCGCGGCCGGCTGGAGGCGCTGGCCCTGCTGGACGGCATGCTGGCCCATGACCGGCTGCTCGACATTGTCGAGAACTTCATCCTGTTCGACGACAGCAAACCGGACATCACCCGCAAGGTGGTGGCGCGCAACCATCAGGTGCTGGGCGTCAACCGCGCCGTCGCCGCCGTCGCCCGCCAGGAAGAGCTGAAGCGGGAATTCCCGCCGGAGGAGCGGCTGCGCTACCGCACCGTCGATCTGAGCAAGGATCTCCGCGAGCCGGTTGCCCGGCGGAAGGGCGGCAAGAGCGCCCGGAATGCCCAAAACATGGCCCTGCTGGAGACCGCCGCTTCACCCTCCCCTATCTGCCGGCGGGGCCGACCCTGCTGGTGGAGCGGGCGCACCCCGATCTCGGCCGGCTGGGGGTGTTCTGGCATACCCAGGGCAGCGGCAAATCCTACTCCATGATCTTCTTCACCGAGAAGGTGCGACGCAAGCTTGAGGGCAGCTTCACCTTCGTGCTGATGACCGACCGGCTCGACCTCGACGGCCAGCTCTATCGCAGCTTCGTCGGCTGTGGCATCGCCGATGAAAAGACGCCGCGCCCGGCCTCGGGCGCCGCGCTGGAACAGGCTCTGACGCAGAACAACACCTACATCTTCAGTCTGGTCCACAAGTTCAACCGGTCGGTGTCGCCGGACAAGCCCTACAGCCGGCGCGACGACATCATCGTCATTTCTGACGAGGCCCATCGCACCCAGGCGGGCCGGCTGGCGCGCAACATGCGTCTCGCCCTGCCCAACGCCGCCTTCATCGGCTTCACCGGAACCCCGCTGTTCAAGCAGGACGAGATCACCAAGCGGCTGTTCGGCGATTACATCTCCCGCTACGACTTCAAGCGGTCCGAACAGGACGGCGCCACCGTCAAGCTGATCTACGAGAACCGCGGCGAAAAGCTGGGCGTCGCCCGCACCGACCTGAACGACCGCATCGCCGAGAAGGTCGAACGGGCCGAACTGGACGCCGATCAGGCGGCCTTGCTCAACCGGCTGCTCGGCAACGATTACCCGGTGATCACCGCCGATGACCGGCTGGAGAAGATCGCCGCCGACTTCGTCGAACATTGTGCGTCCCGCTGGGAATCCGGCAAGGCCATGCTGGTGTGCATCGACAAGATCACCTGCGGGCGGATGCACAAGCTGATCATCCCGTTGTGGCAAGCCAAGGCGAAGGCGATCCGGGCGGAGGCGGAGGAGAAGCGCGGGGCGCTGGCGGAGGCGACCGACGCGATGGAGCGCGCCGTTCTGGGCGAGGCCGCCGACAGGCTGTCGAAGCAGGCGGAATGGTTGGACGAAACCCTGATCGCGATCATCGTCAGCGAAGCGCAGAACGAGGTCGCCGATTTCCGGAAATGGGATGTGGACATCATCCCCCACCGCCGGTTGATGAAGGAGGGGTTCGAGACGGCGGACGGCAAGCGCATCGATGTCGAAACCGCCTTCAAGTCACCCGACCATCGCTTCCGGGTCGCCATCGTCTGCGCCATGTGGCTGACCGGCTTCGACGTCGAATGCCTGTCGACGCTCTACATCGACAAGCCGATGAAGGCGCATACCCTGATGCAGGCGATCGCACGGGCCAACCGCGTCTATCCCGACAAGGATTGCGGCCTGATCGTCGATTACAACGGCATGCTGAAAAGCCTCCGCGAAGCCCTTGCCCGTTATGCGCTGGGCGACGATGCGGAGGACGGCGGCGACATCGTCCTGCCGATCGAAGAGCGCGTCCAGGCACTGATCGAAGCCGTCGAAGCGGCCGAGGCGCATCTGCGGGCGCTGGGCTTCGATCCCGCCAGCCTGATCGGCAAGACCGGCTTCGACCGCATCGCAGGGCTGAAGGCGGGCGAGAACGCTGTCTATCTGACCGACGAAACCAAGGCCAGATTCGAAATCCTTGCGCGCCAACTGTTCATCCGCTTCAAGGCGCTGATCACCGAGCCCAGCGCCTGGGCCTATGCCGAGCGCCATGACAACATCGAGGCCATCTACAAGAAGCTGTCCGAGCGGCGCGACACCGCCGACGTCACCAGCCTGGTGAAGGAGTTGCAGCGGATCGTCAACGACGCCATCGAGGCGCGGGCCCCCGGCGACGATCAGGCCGAAGGGCTGATTTTCGATCTCAGCCGGATCGACATAGAACGGTTGCGGGACGAATTCGCCACCAAGGTCCGGTATCAGGCGACCGTCATCGAAGACATCCGCACCGTCGTCGCGCGGAAGCTCGCGGCGATGCTGGCTCGCAATCCGATGAGGCTGGACTATCAGATCAAGTATGAGGAAATCGTCGCGGACTATAATCGCGAAAAGGACCGGACCACCATTGAGGAAACATTCCGCCGATTGGTCGAATTGGTTGAAAGCCTCGACGAGGAAGTAACGCGGCATACCAGGGAAGGGCTGAGCGAAGATGAACTGGCTCTGTTCGATCTGTTGCTGAAAAACGATCTCGACAAGTCGTCGCGGGAGCGTGTCAAGCAGGCAAGCCGGGAATTGCTGGCAGCGATAAAGAGTCAGGTGGCAAGCCTAAACCGTTTCTGGGAAAAAGAGCAGACCAAGGCTGACGTGAAAGTGTTCATCCTTGACCGGATTTACGCAAGCTTGCCAAGCCCGCCTTTTACTCCCGAAGACAAGGATGCGGTTGCGAACCAAGTCTACCACCATGTCTGGCGGCAGGCGATGTCTGGTGGCTTCGCCATGGCTGCATGAGCGTAACGCATGGATCTGTGGGGCCGGGCCCTCACCCGTGCCATCGGTGCTGATGCATAGTCGATCTCAGTCCAAGTAAGGGTGGCGACGTTGGAATGGACACTCGTGCAGGCCTGCACGACGGGTGCTTCGGTATCGGAACCGGACGACCGCGTGAGCGATGACACCACGTTGGGAAAGGGCCGGTGACCTGAACCGCATTCCCTCAAGGCGAGGTTAGGGTTGCCTGTTGCTCCGCCGGCGCAGCGGCGCCAATCTCAACCCGAAACTCTGGCTTCGTTTAGATGAACGACGGGGGCACCTCATTGAGCTCCCGGCCTCCAGAAGATGATCGGCAACGCACGCCGAAAGCTATGCAGCTGTAAACAGTCATAGATATCAAGATCGGAAGATGTCAAAAGAAAGCGAATTTAAGAAATGGCTTGAACAGGGTGGCGCCCAAACGGAAGGAGGGCGTAATTCACGTGCCTATGCTGTGCGCACGATCGAACGGAATCTCGCCGCTCTCGGCATGGCATACCGAAACCTCGACGAAGCTTGGGAGGCTGATGGGTTCGAGGCGCTGCGTGAGCGTCTTCGGAAGATGCGGGAAGACGCAGGCAAGGGCGGACAGGACTACCGGATTCTGATGCCGGATTCTGAAACCCCCCACAATAGGCTCTCCAACTGGGGGAGATGGCTGGGTCAGTATGGACGGTTTCTGGCGGGAGAACCTCCAAGTGCAGCAAAGGACGCCGACCGTATACGAGAATACGTCCTTGAGCAATACATCGAACCGGCGCGTGAGGAAGGGAGCGAGCACGTCGAGGTGCTCGTCCGTGATGTAAACTCGGCACTTGGTCTTAAAGAGGCATGGCCGAATATCTGCCAAGCGCTCGGCGGACGGATGTTTCAGGATTTGGCTCAGGTTCCACCCCCGAACGGATTGGCGCCAACCAGAGTTCAGCAACAGTATTTCGGTTCAAGGTTGAGGACGCATCGACCTTCGGAAGCAATCGCCCATTCGTCCTTTTTGACGCCGCCGGAAGCCCTTTCCAGCCGGTCAGAAAATTCAATCGAGCGACCGGGATCTCTGCCTTCCGCATCAAGCCGCGAGGCGCGCGGAACACCGTAGCTGAAGCTATTGAAACGCAGGACATTCGTGCTGTTGCCCGAGCGATGCTGATCGAAGGGCTGGCGTCGAGGATCAAGGCAAATTCTGGCGGCCCCGTGAACTACCTGACATATGGTCGTGACAAGTTGGTTCGCTATGAGCTCGATTCTGAAATCGCGCACGCGATTGGCGTTCCGCCGCGAGGCAGTGTCGCCGGCACAGTGGACTTGGAAGAGATGGGTGTGACGAGTGCGGAAACGAAAAGGGAAATGCCGTCTATGAACCTCATTCTGTACGGCCCGCCCGGCACAGGGAAAACCTATACGACCGCGGCCGAGGCGGTGCGGCTGTGCGGCGAGCCCGTGCCGGCGGACCGCGCGGAGCAGATGGCCGTTTATCAGAGGCTCATGGCGGCAGGGCGTATCGAGTTTGTCACCTTCCACCAATCGATGTCCTACGAGGATTTCGTCGAAGGCCGGCAACCCATGACCGGGTCGGACGAAGACAAAGGAACAACGTCCGCGGGGTTTCGCCTGGAAACCGTCCCTGGGCTCTTTCGGCGTATTGCGAAACGTGCCGAGACGAGCTGGGGTCCGTCTTCCCGAAGCGACGCGATCACTGTTGCCGGACGACAGGTATTCAAGATGTCGATCGGTCGGGCGAGCGCCGAGGAAGACGCCCAGTTCTTCGAAGAGGCGATCGAAGGGGGCACGCGCTGCTTGGTTGGGAGAACATTGACTGGAGTGACAAAAAATACGTGGAAGCCTCTGAAATTCTGGAGACCTGCCAGAAAGAAGGAAGAAATCCCGGCCCGGTGACGGCCCAGTCTGGGCAGGTCCAGCATACCGACATTTTCCGAAACCGTCTTAGGGTCGGAGATATCATCGTTGTCTCGAAGGGCAACATGTTCTTTCGGGCGATAGGGGAAGTTACCGGAGAATACGAGTATCATCCCCGTCCTGAGGGGATATACACCCACAGGCGCTCTGTGCGGTGGCTTTGGGTTGACAGTGACGGAGCGCCGGCAAAGGAGATCTACCAGAGCAACTTCATTCAACCGACCATCTACCGGCTCAAGAAGGACGGCCTCAACATTTCAGCCCTAGAGCGATACATGAACAGCGGGCGATCGGAGGGGCCGGTCGAGCCAGAGTCCTTCGTACTGATCATTGATGAGATCAACCGGGCGAACATCTCCAAGGTTTTCGGCGAACTGATCACTCTTCTCGAACCGGACAAGCGCCTAGGTCAGCCCAATGCGCTGAAGGTCCGGCTGCCCTATTCGGGTGATGAATTCGGAGTGCCTTCGAACTTGCATATCCTCGGCACAATGAACACGGCCGACCGTTCGATTGCCCTTCTCGATACCGCCTTGCGACGGCGGTTCACCTTCCGCGAGATGATGCCTGAGCCGTCAGTTCTCGCGGACGCTGCCAGGAATTGCGGAATCGACCTGCCACGCCTTCTTACGACTATCAACGAGCGTATCGAGTATCTCTACGACCGCGAACATCAGATCGGGCATGCATATTTCACCGGATGCACATCACGCGCTGATGTTGATATGGTCATGCGCCACAAGTTGGTTCCGCTTTTGGCCGAGTACTTCTTCGAGGACTGGGCGAAGATCGCGGCCGTTCTGGGTGATCTTGAATCCCATGACGGCCCGATTTCTGGCGGATTCCTCAAGCGTTCGGTTCTCAAGGCGCCGCCGGGACTAGATGATGGTGACGCACTTCCCCGGTTCCGTTGGCAATTGCGCTCCGAAGCTGAAGGCTTCGACTATGTGAGGCTCGCTGGCGCATGATCCGCCGCACGATCCGCGAATGGGAGCACATCGGCTACGGATCTGACAACGCCACGATCTCCGAAACGCATGCAGACCGCATCGCTGCGGTGGCACGGACCTCGGCCTTTTCCGGACGCGGGGGCGAAGGGGTGTTGGAGCATGGGCGCAAGGGACTGCGTGCGCATGGCGTGGTCGGTGTGATCGCCACGCCCGGTTGCCAACTCGAGATCTTGCCAAAGATCGAGGGCGGAGGCGAAGTTGGTGTCACGAACGCCACGTTGCGGAATCGGCTGATCCACATGCTCGCGGTAGTACACAATCTGCCCATCGAAGCCGGAGCCATGACGCAACTGGGATGGCAGCGGGATACTGTGCTGGAACTCCTCATTCGCCTTTTCTGTGCCAAGCTTGCTGACGCAGTGCGCCAAGGCATCCCACGCCACTATCTCGCGCATAAGGACGACCTCCCCGCTTTGCGGGGGCGCATGGATGTGACGCGACAGTTTTCCACGCTCGCAGTCTCGCCCCAGAAGCTTGCCTGCCGCTTCGACGCACTTTCGCACAACATTGCCCTCAATCAAGTGATGCGCGCGGCGGTCAATAAGCTCTCACACCTAGCCGTGTCGCCGGACAACCAGCGCGCGCTGCGCGAATTGAACTTTGTCTATGCCGATGTCGCTGAGACTCCTGCTCGCGCGCTGCGCTGGGAGGAAATCGTTCTCGATCGAACGAACAAGCGTTGGCGGGATCTCCTTTCGCTGGCCCAGCTGTTCCTTTCGGATCGGTATCAGCAGACGAGCGCAGGTTTGGTCGACGGACATGCACTGCTCTTCGAAATGAACGTCCTGTTTGAGCAGTACGTCACACGGACCCTCTCCTATGCGCTGGCCGGCACAGGCTTGCGTGTCTCTGCACAGGGCGGGCACCGCGACTGTCTTTACGAGGGCGACACCGGTCGGTTTCGGACGCGTCCAGACGCGATCATCCGTCAGGATGAGCGGATTGCCCTCATCATCGACACCAAGTGGAAGCGCATGACGCCTCACATTGACGATCCTAAGCAGGGCGTAAGTCAGGCGGACGTGTATCAGTTGATGGCCTATGGTCAGATCTACGACTGTGCGAACGTCATGCTACTCTATCCGCACCATGCCGAATTGCCGATCAACCCAATCCGTCGGCGATATTCGATCGCTGCAGCGAATTCCGAGAAGACTCTTTTCGTGGCAACACTGGACCTCGCAGGCTCGCAGCGCGTTCACAGAACCGCACTGCGAAATTTGATCAGCGATTGCCTAGTGCCCAGTGCTACGCTGGAAACACACGGTTTCAGCGCCGGATGAACACTGGTTCTCCTGGGGCGCGGCACGGTTCGCTGAGACACTCGGCTGCGGTAGATTGAACCGCAGCCGGAGGTCTTCCAGATGGAAAAGCAACAGGGGCGGCAGCCCAAAGGGGCGCCGGAGCGTGCCCATCACACTGGCGCAGGCCCCCTCGGGCGGTACGCCTCCAGTGAGCGCCGCCTTGGCAAAATAGGGCTCGACGTCTGAGTTTCGCGTTGCACCTCATCGCGCGGACGCAAACGAGTTGCAAACGTCATGGCTTATTAACGGGTCGAAGTTCTGACGGGGGGCGGAGGGACGTCGGAGCTACATACCGGCGAAGTAGACGCGGATGGTCGAGGAGGCGTTCCATCCCGGCGTGGTCATGACAGAGGCAGCCCGTCGGCGGGACGTGCACGAAAGCCAGTTGTATCGGTGGCGGAAACTGATGAAGGCGACGGGGACCGCCGTGGCCGAACCGTCCAGCTTCGTCGCGGTGACCATCACGCCAGAGTCGAGCGTAATGGAACCGCCTGTAGCGGAACCCCGTGTGCCATTGCCGGCTCCGGCGGCACCGGTCGCGAGCCCGGCAATTCTCGAGGCCAACCTATCCAACGAGGCGCGCCTCCGTCTGGAGGGGCCGGTCGATCCAGCGTAAGCGGTGTTTTCAGGCCACGGCAGTTTCGGCCTGCTGGGCATAGCTCCAGGGCAGCAGCTCATCGAGCCTGGTGATCGGATGTCCGCCGGCGAGTTTGGTCAGGACATCGGCGAACCAGGGCTGCGGATCGACACCGCTGAGCTTGCAGGTTTCCACCAGCGACGCGATGGTCGCCCAGTGCTCACCGCCGCCGTCGCTGCCGGCGAACAGAGCATTCTTGCGCGTGAGGGCCAGCGGGCGGATGCTGCGCTCCACGCTGTTGCTGTCGATCTCCACCCGGCCATCGTCGAGGAACAGCGTCAACCCCTCCCAGCGGCTGAGCGCGTAACGGATCGCCTCGGCCAATGTCGATTTGCGCGACACGGTCGCCAGTTGCTTTTCCAGCCACGTCTTCAGTTCCGCAATCAGCGGCGTCGAGCGGGCTTGGCGCTCCCGGCGGCGCGCTTCGGAGTGATGGCCGCGGATCTCGGCCTCCACCGCGTACAGCTGGGCGATGCGCCGCAAGGCTTCGCTGGCGATCGGCGCCGAGCCGCCGGTCTGGAGATCATAGAAGCCGCGGCGGACGTGCGCCCAGCAGAAGGCGAGGCGCACGGCTCCGCCCTCGGCCAGCTTGCGATAGCCGGCATAGCCGTCGACCTGGAGCACGCCGGTGAACCCCTGCAGATGCATCACGGGGCGTTCCCCCTTACGATCGGGAGCATAGACGTAGGCCACCGCCGGCGGCTCCGGTCCGTTCCAGGGGCGATCGTCGCGTGCGTAGGCCCAGAGCTGGCCGGTCTTCGTGCTGCCCCGTCCGGGGTCGAGCACCGGCGCCGTCGTCTCGTCGGCGAACAGCTTGCCCGACCCCCTCAGGCTGGCCAGCAATCGTTCATGAAGAGGCCGCAGATACCACGCCGCCCGTCCGACCCAGTCGGCCAGGGTGGAGCGGTCGAGATCGACACCCTGGCGCGCGTAGATCTGGACTTGGCGGTAGAGCGGCAGGTGATCGGCGTACTTGGACACCAGCACGTGGGCGATCAGCGCCTCGGTGGGGATGCCGGCGTCCACGATGCGCGCCGGCGCCGCGGCCTGCACGACGCCCTCCTCGCACTGGCGGCAGGCGTATTTCGGCCGGCGGGTCACCAGCACCCGGAAGCGGGCCGGGATGAGATCCAGACGTTGCGAGACATCCTCGCCGATGGGATGCAGCGTGCCGCCGCAACACGGGCAGGTCTTGTCGGCGACATCGATGAGGATCTCCTCGCGCGGCAGATCGGCCGGCAGGTTGCCGCGGTTCACCCGACGCCGTGGCGGCGAAGGGGCCGGCTTGGCCGCCGCGGAGCCGGCGGGCTCGGCCTCCTTGGCGGCCAGCGTCTGCTCCAGGTCCTCCAGCGCCAAGGCCAGCTGGTCCGGATCAAGGCGCTCGGCCCGCCGGCCGAAGCGATGGCGCTGCAATTCCCAGATGATCTGGCGCAGCCGGGCGATCTCCTCCTCGGCCGAGGAGCGGGCCGCCGTCAACTCCGCGGCATGCCGGAGCCGTTCGGCCAGCAGCAGGGCACGCAGTTCGTCAGGATCGCTGGGAAGGGTTTCAGGCGCGGTCGTCACGTCCACCAGTATAGCGGCGGCTTGCGCAGTCCTCGCCTGCGAAAAGGCAAGCGAGTCGCTGTGTCGCAGCTCAGCCGGCGGACGTCGGCCGAGGCACCCGCACGCCCCGCACCCGGGTCCAGTCCAGCCCCTCGACGAGCGCCGAGAGCTGAGCCGGGGTCAGCCGGATCACGCCGTCGCGGATCGCTGGCCAGCGGAACTGGCCGGCCTCCAATCTCTTCGCGATGAGAACCAGTCCGGTGCCGTCCCAGTGCAGGAGTTTCACCCGGTCGGCTCGCTTGGAGCGGAAGACGTAGATGACCCCGCTGAAGGGATCAGCCCCCAGCTGCTGCTGCACCAGGGCGACCAAACCATCCATACCCTTGCGGAAATCGACCGGCTTGGCGGCGACAAGAACCCGCACCGCGCCCTCGATGCCGATCACCGCGACGCCCTCACCGCGCGCAACACCGCCTTGACGGTGGCGCTGTCCATGCCGGCCGGTACGCGCACCACCGCATCGCCGATCTGCACTTCGATGGCCGGGAGTTCCTTCGGTGCGGCTGGGGGCGGCGTGGTGTCCAGCACCACCGGCGCAAACACGAACCCCTCTTCCTGGAAGCGGTTGACGGCACGCGCTTCCCGGCGCCAGCCGAACACCTGCTGGGGCCGCAATCCGTGACGCCGGGCCACTTCGGAGACCACGACCCCGGGTACCGCCGCCTCAGCCAGGATCCGCGCCTTCTCCTCTGGCGACCAGGTCCGGCGCCCTACATCGCCCGTGATCACCTCCATGCGGCGCACCCGGACGGGCTCCTGGTCAAGCGTAAGGTCGAGCGTAGACACAAACCGTTCTCCCGATCATGCGATCCGGGAGATTCGCTCCACCCCGATCCCGCCGAAAGGTGGGACCAGAACACCGCTTACGATCCAGCCCTCGCGGTGGCCGTCATTGGCGCCCTGGCGTGATCCCGTAAGCATCCGGTGAGTACCGCCTGACGGACGCGATGAAGACGGCGGAGTTTTGCGTGGCGCGCGTCGTCGCGCGGACGCAATCGAGTGGCAAGCGTCATGGCTTACTAGCGGATCGAGGTTCTGACGGGCAAGGAGCGGCGGCGGGGCTACACGGCGGCGCAGAAGGCCCGGATGGTGGAGGAGGCGTTCCAGCCGGGCGTGGTGGTGACAGAGGCGGCGATGGCGTTCCTGACCGCGACCATCACACCGGAGTTGGAGGAGAACCTTGCGGCACCACCTTCGACCGTTGTAAGCATTCGCCACATAGCTCGTGGGTTGAGAAACATGTGTCCTCTTGTAGGCGTAGCTAAGCTTGGCATGGCCATATGGACAACTAGCTGGATAGGCTCGCCAGCCGGAGTAGTGGTCGTGAGGAAAGCGGGACAGAGAACAAATTGTGATGCCAGGAAGTTCCACCGGCTCGCCGCTGAGCGAGGCTGATGTCATGGTCCAGAGGATGGCGCAGGATTACGTCTGGGGCTGGGTCCAGCTGTGTGCGCAGCAAGGTATGACCCTTTTCAATTTTGGGGTGGCAATCCTTGGCAGCATCGCCTATGTCGCGAGCAACCTCCTCCACCAAAAAATTTACCTCCTTGCCGCGGTCGTGGCCGTTCTAGGGATGTTGGCGGTATCCGGCTTCGCCAACCTTGACCGCCGGAACTCGCAGATGACGAAGCAGGCCGAGCGCCTCCTGCGTGACGAGGTGGAGGATTTCCTGTCTACGCACGCGGGCCAATCTGCCCGGATCGCGTCGGTGTCGGCCAACCCGGCGCCGCCGGGCACGAAGAGCGTCGGGAAGGTCGCCCAGGCCGCTTTCCGAGTCTACTGGTGCTTGGCAGCCATCATCCTCCTGGTCGCCACCCTAGCGGCGCTGTGCCCGTTCATCGCCACATGGTTGGCGACGCCCCTGCTCCCCGGCGGCACTCGATGAGCACCCCAGCCCCTAGTCCCTACGAGGCGGACCCAGCTCTCTGGAAACCCCTCGTCGCCCTTGAGGGGCCGAGCGGCTGCGGCAAGTCAACACTCATCCCCCTCGTCCGCGACCTGTTGGGCGAAATGGGCATCCGCGCGTCGGTGGAAGCTAACAACGCTGTCAGCGGGCTGGGCGACGACATACGGCGGCTCGCTGGCAACCCTGGGGGAGCGCTGAGCCTAGCATACCTTACGGCCGCGGCGCGGGCGTTGATGAGGCAAAGGTGGACCGACGCCGACGTTGTCCTCGCCGACAGGTTTGCGCTGTCATCGTTCGTCTACCAGGGCTTCGCGGGCATCCCATTGGAGACGCTCCACCGCCTCAACGCCCCTCTCATGGCCGGCGCCACCACTGTCCTGCTGGAGGTCGGGGAGGGCGAAGTCCGAATTAGGCGCGAGGGGAGGCCGGCGGTCGGCACGGACTGGTACAAGAGGAACCTGCCTCTGGGCGAAGAGCTGCGCAGGTACGACGAGGCAGCCCGATGGGTCGCAGGCCAGGGCCACCCGGTGAGGCGCGTGGCAGCGGGCGGCAGCCCCGGGGACGTGGCGGCCAGGGTCGCCGTTATTATTGCGGAGCTGGCGCGTGGCGGCCCGGTCTGACGTGGGGCAGGGCGGGCTGGCGCCGGACCTTTTGCTCCTGAACACCCCGCTCAAGGACTACGGGCGGGTCCCGAAACGGAATGACTTCACGCTCCCGACGCTCGGCCTCGGGTACATCGCCACATGTGCCGAGGCTGAGGGCTTTACGGTGGAAGTGGTCGACGCCGAGGCGCTCGGGCTCGGGCTCGCCGAGGCGGCGGAGTTGGTCAACCGGCGCCGGCCGCGCTGGCTCGGCATGAACCTGTTGGCGCCGACGTTCCAGAACAGCGTGGATATCCTCCGTCGGGTCTCGCCGGAAACGAACGTTATGCTCGGGGGCCACCAAGCCAAGGCCATGCCGGGCGAGATCCTCCGGGATCCGCGCATACCCCGGATCGACGCCATGGTCCTCGGCGAGGGCGAGACTCGTGTCCCCCGGATCCTTGCGGACACCGATGCCCGCGAACGCCTCCCGAAGGTCTACTGGCGCGAGCGGGGACAGGTGATGATGCCGTCTGTGTCATGCACGGACCCGGAGTTCTTGGCGCCGGACCTGAACAACATGCCGTTCGTCGACCGCCGCCACCTCCACCAGGATCCCTACCTGGACGGCGGCGTCCTCGAGGCGGCAATGGTCGCGTCGCGCGGGTGCCCCTTCGACTGCTCCTTCTGCGGCGCAGCCGTAAGCGCGAACCCCGACGTCACCGTCAGGATGCGAAGCCCTGGCAATATCTTGGCGGAGATAGGCGGGCTGAGGAAAAAGTATGGCGTGGAGCGGGTCCGCTTCGTCGATGACCTGTTCCTGGCCAACCGCAAGGTGATCCGGGAGACATTGG
This sequence comes from Azospirillum sp. VT-I1, assembly GCF_055698305.1. Lineage (NCBI taxonomy): Bacteria > Pseudomonadati > Pseudomonadota > Alphaproteobacteria > Rhodospirillales > Azospirillaceae > Azospirillum > Azospirillum sp. VT-I1. The sequence goes on from NZ_CP168803.1 coordinate 291,974, forward strand.
GCACGTTTGTCGCGGCTGGGAGCACGCTGCGCTGGGACGCGACCGGCCGCATAAATGTGCTGGCCAGTGCACCTGACGACCTGGTCGACCTTATGGCGCGGTCCGGCTGCCGCGAGGTGGCGCTCGGGATTGAGAGCGGGAGCGACCGCCTTCTCCGCCATATCGACAAGAAGATCACTGTCCAACAGGTGCTGACGACAGTGTCACGCCTTTGCCGTTCTGGGATCGACGTAAAGGGATACTTCATCCTGGGGCTGCCCACGGAAACGCGGGCTGAGATGGCGCAGACCCTGGACTTGATCTCGCGGCTCCGGGAACTGGCCGCGCCGTTGCCCGGCAGCTTCCGTTGCAGTGTGTTCGAATACCGGCCCTACCCCGGCACTCCCGACTGGGACCGGCTCGTTTCCGCTGGCTTTCCGCCCGAGGCGATGATTCAGTACGACCCCGTAACCACCACCGCCTCAGACGACGCGCTCTCGCCCGACCGTGACGAGTTCAACTTCTCCACCGGCCTGCAGTTCGGGGAAGTCCCCGTCTCGGAAGTCCGGCGCGCCGTTGCGGAGGCTATGCGGAGGCAACGGGAAAGATGACCAAGACAACGTTGATGTTCCTTGGACCCTGCCGGAAGATCGACCGGCGGACTGGTGAGGCGTTCAGGCCGTTCTGCGAGAGGTCCCGGTCGGGCAAGTTCCTGCGCGACATGGTCGCGCAGACCGGCGTGGGGGCCCGCGCCCGGATCCTATTCGACAACGTGCTCCCACATCCCTTTCTCAATTCCGCTGGCGTCGAGTGCAACCCGGACTGGAAAGACCTGGAGGATGACCTGCGCGCGCATCACCTCTGGTCGCTCGGTACCAAGGACATTGTGGTCGGGCTCAGCACGGTCGTCAGCAAGGCCCTCGTAGCCGAGCGCGACCGCCGGGTATCCATCTGCGCCGCACCGGGACCCCAGTTGATGTTCCTTGCCCACCCCTCCTTCATTTTGCGGCAGAAGCTTCCCCGGCGTGAGGATTACGTTCGGGAGTTCGAGGAGGCGTTCAGCCGGGCGGTCGCCAGCGCCAGGGTCTGATACGGACGGCGCGTGAAGGCTTCCATCGGCGGGCTTTGCGCTGAGTTTCATGCGAAGGCGGGCCACCAGTGGAACAATGTCTGGCCACGCAGGCGGTCCGGGTCGTCGGCGAAGCCGCAACACCGCTCGCCGACGAGCGCGTCGATCTCGTCCAGGTCCTCGAAGTGGCGGTTGGCGACGACCTCGTCCGTCAGGGGCCAGAGGCGCTCCGCCGGCTGGAGCTCCGGCGAATACGGGGGCAGGAACTCCAGTTCCACGCCCTCGGGTACGACAAGGTCGTCGGCGACGTGCCAGCCGGCGCCGTCGAGCACGAGAAGGATGCGCTTGCCCAGGCCGACGCCGACCTCGCGGGCGAAGGCGACCAGTGCCTCCGAGAGCATGGCCGCGTTCACCGCCTCGGCCAGGAACCAGGTGGCCTCGCCCGTGACCGGCCGGACGAAGCCGTAGACCCAGAGCCAGCGGAAGCGGTGGTGCCCGCGCGCCAGTGGGCTCGAGCCGCGCGGCGCCCACACCCGGCGCGGCACCAGCTTGAGCCCGAGGCGATGCTCGTCGAAGGCCCAGGCCTCCAGCGGCGTCTCCCGGTCCTCCAGTCGGCGCGCCTGCACGCGAGCGCGGAAGTGCGCCTTGAAGCCCTCCTGCGCCGCGAGGTCGGCCCCGGCGTGCCGCGGGCGCGGCACCTGACGCGAGAAGCCGAAACAGGCAGCTTCCCTGCCCGTCGTGCCAGACAACCTTCACCAGGTCGCCGCGCCGCCCCCGGAAGATGAAGATATGGCCGCCGTGGGGATCCTGCCGGAAGCGCTCCTGCACCAGCAACGCCAGCGAGGCCCAGCCCTTGCGCATGTCGGTGGCGCCCATCGCCAGGTAAATCCGCACGCCGGCGGGGACCGGGATCATCGGCGCTCCAGAACGGCGAGGACCCGACGCAGGGCGCCTGCATCGTAAGCGTTGGGTGACGACACATCCGACGTGATCGTGGTTCATGAAATATTCCGCTGGTCGCAGTTTAGCGGGGTAAGAGGATGTCGGCTCAGCACCTGCCGCTACTGCGATCATCTATCCTTCTACCGCCAGGCGCAGATCCTGGCCCGCAACGGCTTCCCTGTCGACCGTCCGGTTCTGGCGGGCTGGGCGGGGCAAGCCTGCTGGTGGCTGGAGGCGCTGGATGAGGAGCTGGCCAAGGCCCTGTTCGCCTCGGCCAAGCTGTTCGCCGACGACACGCCAATGCCGACGCTGGCGCCGGGAACTGGCCGGGTGAAGACAGGACGGCTGTGGGCCTATGCCCGCGATGACCGGCCCTGGCAGGGGCTGGACCCGCCGGCGGTGATTTACGCCTACACCAGCGATCGCAAAGACGAACGCCCAGCCGCCCACCTGCGGGAGTTCCGCGGGGTGCTGCAGGTGGACGGTTACGCCGGGTTCGAACGGCTGGCTGCCGGCAACCGGGTCGTGCTGGCGGCCTGCTGGAGCCATGCGCGTCGACGTTTTTTACGACCTAGCCGAAAACGGCTCGCCGATCGCCGCCGAGGCGCTGCGCCGTATCGCCCGGCTCTACGCGATCGAAGAGCGCATCCGCGGCCGCACGGCCGATGAGCGCCGGCAGCTTCGGCAAGCCGAGGCCGCTTCCCAGGTGGCGGAACTGAAGGCGTGGCTGGAGCACGAACTTCCCCGCCTGCCGGGCCGCTCCAAGCTGGCCGAGGCGATCCGCTATGCGCTCGGCCGAAGGAAGGCGTTGTGCGTCTAAGTGGATGACGGCCGGGTGGAGATGGATACCAACACGGTGGAGCGCTGCATCAGGCCGGTAACCCTTGGCCGGAAGAATAGCCTCTTCGCCGGCTCGGAGGGCGGCGGCCATCGCTGGGCGGTGATCGCCTCGCTGGTTGAGACCTGTAAGCTCAACGGCGTCGAACCCTTCGCCTACCTGCGCGACGTCCTGGAGCGCATGGTGAACGGCTACCCCGCCGCACGCCTTTGGCGATCTGCTCCCTGGAACTGGAAGCCCGCCGTCAACGCCTGATTCGGTGCGATCACGCTCCGCTTACTTCTCTTCCGGGGCCACTGCGGCGATTTGGTGAAGGTAATTTGGTATGACGGCCAGGGCAGTTGCCTGTTCACCAAGCGCCAGGAGAAGGGCGGCTTCGTGTGGCCGACCATTCGCGAAGGTGTAGAGATGCACACCCCGGCCCAGCTTGCAATGCTCCTCAATATGTGCAGGCGGAAAGCATCAGCCCATCTGATTTCAGCGCGCGTCATCGTCATTGCGGGTGCGATCGGATTGTTTACGATACCGTTCAAGCTCTTGTAGAAGATCAGAAGCAGACTTGATTTCAGCCGGATGGGGTTGAACGGGGCTGGAAACTTGCGCAACTTCCTGCTGCTTTGGACCCAGCGCCTTGGATTTCGGGCTGTAGAGCTCCAAGAGCTTCGTAGCCATTTGGCTGACCATGCTTTTCAGCCGCTTGACCCAAGCCCAAAGCTGCTTCACCTGCTCTTCGGCCACACGACGAGCGGCCTGCTCACGATCGCGCTCGGCCTCGACTTTCAGGCGCAACGCGCGTTCGACGTCTCGCTGTCGTTCGGCTGCTACTTGGGCGCTGCGCGCAGCCTGCAGTTCGGCTTCGTTTGCCCTGTGGAGATCCTCCACGATGTTGGCCAACTCCCGCTTCATCTCATGGAGTTGCACGGCCTCGGCGTCGCGTCGTCGTCGTTCCTGATCATCCCGACGTCTCCGCTCTTCATTGGCGATCGTGCGTGCCTGCTCCTGCTGTGCCTGAAGCGACGAAAGTTCGCGGCGGGACGCCAAGAGTTCAAGCTCAACCGCTTCGCGGCATGCCCGTTCTGCTGCCTCAGCCCGTTCAACGAGCGCATCACGATCCCGACGCTCCTGATCCAGCATTCTGGCTGCCGCGGCAGCTTGCTCGCGCCAATCCGCCTCCTTCCGGTCTGCCTTCGCACGGCCATGCTGTTCCATCGCCGCGCGTTGTTCCGCAGCCTCTCGAGCCTTGCGCTCGCCAGCAACTTCACGTTCCAACTCTTCGCAGCGGCGCCGTTCAGCGGCCAGCGTGTCGCGCATCATGGCAGCGTACTCCTTCGCTTTTGTCTTCGCGTCGTCAAATGGTGAGAGCGGCACGTCGCCCAGGACTCTTCGGACCTCCGCCGCGCGCACGCCTTCAAGGCGGCGGATCAGGCCGTGCACACCCCCGGTCTCGTCCACCAGGACGATCGCCGCGCGTTGTCGCCGTCCGCCATCGCCTCGCGCGACGAACAAGCCAGCCTCCGCACAAAGGCTGTGGAAGCGGGCGCTGTTGCCTTGAGCACGGCGCCAGGCGGAGGAGGCAATGCAGGTGACGTCCTTGATGCTGATGGCCGTGCGCTGAGCCTGCTGCTGTTCCCAATGCCGGGCCTCCGCGACCGGGCGCTCATCGAGATACCGCCGCCCTCGACGGGTCCGACGGGTGCCATGGGCTTCCCGCCGGCCGGTGAAGGCGCCGCGCACGGCCTCCAGGCCGAAGGTCGTCTCGGCCCACCGCGCCACCTCCTCATGGATGCGGTAGTTGTGTCCAAGGTGAGCGGCGCGCGGACGTTCCGCGAGCGGATCAACGCGCGCCCAGACAACATGGTAGTGTGACCGGCCGTTCTTACCGTGCCCGACAACGACGCGAGGATGGCCGGCCAGACCAAGGCGCTGCTCCAACTCGTCGATGGTGCGGAATGCCTCCCCATCGCCGTAGCGACCGGTAGCGCGCCCTTCCGGCTCCGGTGAGATGGCCGCGTGGTAAAGCGTTTGGCGGCAGCGGGTGCCAACGCCGTAGACGTCGAGATCCGCCAAGCTGCCGGGCAGATCGGCCGCCGCCGTACCCCGCACCTCCAGCAGGCGCATCGCCGGATCGGCGGCGAGGTGCTCAGCCAGTTCGACCGGAGCGCCTCGCGATTTCCCGATGATGATCATCGTCCACTCCGTTGCGGAGCATGCAGCGCAGCGGCGACGGTCTCACGGAGCCCGGTCAACTCACGCCGTATAGCTTGGATCTCGTCGGGCCCGGGCTCGGTCGGTCGGCGGGCAATCTGGTTGACGTTGCCGCCAATCTTGCCGAGATGCCCCAGGATGCGGGCCAAGGCTTCGTGATCAGGCGGTGGCCGGCGCCGCACCAGCGGCGCCCCGATGCCCGCGCTCTCCAGCAGCGCCTGCCGGGCATATTGTCCGGCGCTCATCGCGTGCCGCTCCGCTTCGCGCTCCAGAACGGCCCACTCGTCTTCTTCGAGACGGAAGGCGACAACATGTTGCCGCCTGCGAACCTCACTTCCGCTCATGTCGTCTGCTCCTCGGCCAGAGAGCCCGCCGACGGTGTTCGTTTCCGTGCGGAGGGGGTGCACGGGGGGCGGAGCCCCCCTGCCAGGGGAGCCCGAGGGGACAGCGTCCCCTTGGCAAGCCGCACGGAAACCGCTTGGCGGTTTACCGTGCATGGCTTGCGTCGCTCCTAACGGCACCCAAAGCCAGGTATTCGCAGGCCGAGAATCCCGCAACACGGGTGGATCGGATCGATCAGCATTCCGCCCGGCGAAGGGGATCGGCATTCTGGTTGAAGGATACAGAGCTACGTGGGCGGCAGCCGGCGCTGTCCCCCGATCCCGGTACGCAATCCCATCACGATGCCGCCGGGGAAGGATCAGCAACGCCCTCCATGTTGAGAGTCCGCTGCTTGCTCTGCCGCGGGCTGTTCATCACATGATCCCCGGCACGATTGGAGGCGGCACCCCGGCGCTGCGCGACCGGGAGATCAGGCTGAAGTTCCTGGATGGGGTTCCGCGCCTCGTCACGTTCCGCTTGTGCCAGCCGGAGGTTCACAGTCAGTTCGGCGATCTGCTCGCGGAGCAGCGCCGCAGCGCCGGCCTCGCGGGCGGCGTCGTTCCGCGCGAGTTCAACCTGGGCGCCCAGCGCGCCATTCTCCAACTGCAGCTGTTCGACGCGCGCCCTCGCGGCAGCGAGATCTTGCTCGCAACGGGCCATCACCGCCGCTGCCGCCGCCTGTTCAGCACGCGCCTGGTCGTGCTGGCGCTTCACCTCCCGGAGCCGCTCTTCGGCTGCCTGCCGCGCCGACCGTTCTTCATCGAGTTCGCTTTGGAGAAGGTCGTAGAGTTCCGCCAGCTCCGCTTCCTCCCTTCGGCCTGCCGGATTCTCTCCTCGGCGTCGCGGGAAAGCCGGTCCGTCTCCGCGCGCTGACGCTGCGTCAGTTTGTCCATCAGGGTCTGTGCGAATGCGACGATGTCGCTCTGGTCCTCGGGACTGAGGTGAGCGGAAGCCGGGCCACCCTGCTGCTGCCACGCCTTCATGCCGTTGCGGATGGTCGTCAGGCTACCTTGGTCGCCCACCAACTGTCGAACGGCCTTGTACGTCACCTCCTTCTGAGCGTTTCGCAACTGGTTGCAAGCGTTGGCGACCATCTGATCAGAAACCTTCCGCGTACTCATACGTCAACTCCTGCTACGACAGCGCTACGGTCACGATAATTACGGTAACGCTACGGTCCATACACGTCCGGAGGGCGGCGCGACGCCCTGGATGCCCAGCAGGAGCGCCACGCCGACCCGGTCGCGGCGGTATATGGACCTCCATCACGGCAGGTCAAAAAAGGAGCTATCTGGAAATCGCGTGGACGCGGGCCGCTCGCATTTCGGCTGGTCGCGTCCGGCGCGAACGGCGACCACAAGGCGGATGAGCGGCGGAGTGAGACCCATGCGGACGCCTTCCTTGTCTCCTTGGCGCCTCGGTGGGGATCGGCACAATTGGAAGGTCAAACCAGCAAGAAGCCCTGCCCAAACAAGGATTTGACCCCGAAGCGCGGATCGGCGGGAAAATCGGCAAAACTTAGCGCTTGTTGCCGAATCATGTATGCTTTACAATGCGTTAGAAGAAATGACGATCGGCATACGATGAGCGGAACAGGGGCAGTGCCCGACTAGATCGAGCCCTGTCGTCTGGCCTCGGTTGCGGAAGAGATCACCGATCTGATCGCCGTGAGGGCGGCCCGTTCCGCCGTGCTTGGTGTCCGCTTGCATCCGAGGACTGCGGCAAACCTCGCTGATCCCGTGCGCATCACGGATCCGTAATACAGCATACGGCGCGAGCGTGCAGACAGCCAATAGGTCATGCCTCTGGGTGGCAGATAGGAAGCCGTCCAGATCTTTTTCAACAGACCCCGCTCGATGATATGAACTGACGCTGACCCCCGGGTGCTTTGTGTATGAAGAAGCACGCCACTGACGCTGGGCCCAAGCCGCCGTCACGAAAGATTCCATGCACCATTGAGAACCGCGCTGCTTCCATCGGTGGTGTTTCCGCCACCCGTAGGCGTCAGCCGTAGAGCACGCCGATCACCTCCCGCGCACCCGCGAAGCGGGGCAGGTTGCCGCCGTCCTCTTCCGCGGACTCCATCTCAATGACGCGGGAATCACCTAGCCCGCCCACGCTTTCAAACAGGCGCAGTCGCGGGAAGCCGGGCAACGGCTCGCCGACACGTTTGAAGAACGCCTCGCCGTCGCCCGTGCACACCGCCACGAGGCGGCGACTGTACTGGTCGATGCCGTCCGGGCCGATCGAAACGCCGCCGAGCACGGTCTGCCCGTCCAACACCAGCGGCACGCCGCTACTGCCGCGCGCCTGGTAAAGTCGGCTGATCTCGTTCAGTCGCGGATGGAAGCCCTGCGCGAAGGCCTCGTTGCTGTTGCGCGGGAACACCGGCCTGGCGGCGAACAAAACGCCGACGACCTTGTGCAGCCGGACCTCCTCGGCGGGCAGCACGACGGGGGGCAGGCGGTGCATCGGGTCCTCGGTCTCGGCTACCAGGACCACGCGGCCGGGCAGATCGGGGCTGCGCAGCAGACGGCGGGCGTATACCCGGCCATCGTGCAGCGCCACCACCAGACGGTGGTCCTCCACCGGCGTGTTGGCGGCCTCGACGATCAGGGCAGATCCTGCTGGAGCGGCAAAGCCCAGCGTGTCGGCGCACAGCACGAACAGCGCCTTGTCCGAGAACCACGCATCGGACAGCGCGTTGCCATCCCCGTCGCCGCCACCGTGGCCTTCGGCGGCGGAGAAGGCCGCCAGATCCAGCGCGCGGCGCAGCACGCCGAAGCTGGGCCGGCGCATGGCGTCGAGGACGTGGACCGGAGCGGCGCCGCGCACCGCGGGATCGCGCCGCAACCAGCGCCGGTGTTCCTCGTGCGCGTCGAGGATAAGGCCGCGGACCCGGTCGAAATCGTCCTTGTGGTGCGAAACGTCCGCCCAGGTCACCTCGTGTGCGTCCGGGTGATGGACCCGGTTCAGCAGATCCCGGAAAGCGCTGCCGGAGTGCAGGGCTGGATCGGCAAGCAAGGCCCCGAAGGCCGGGCTGGACAGTCCCTCGGCCGTGCGCGACTGGCGCTTCAGCTCGTCCAGCAGGTCGTTCAGCATCAGCTTACGTGGCTGGGCGCAGGCGGGCCGGTCGAAGAAGTCGGAGATCCGCGACTCGACGAAAATGCGGAATTCATTCGCGTAGCTCCGCGCCGCCTCGTGCGCGTCGGCGGCGTTCTCGAACGCCTTGCGCTTGCGGTCGAGGTCAGTGACCGAGGGGGCGAGCTGCACGCACGGGCGCTTCTCGTTGCGGCCGTGGACGGAGCGGTGGTCGAGGCCCACGCGGCAGCGGCGGCTGGCGCACACCTCCTGGGCAAAGCGGCTGTCGTGGGTGGAGGCCAGCAGCGTCGCGCCGACACCGAGCAACTGACCCAGGGTATCGGCAAGTCGCCGCCGGTTGTTCGGGTCGAGCAGCTCCTGCGGATCGTCGAGGACCAGCAGCGACAGCCCACCGCGCGCGTCGCGTACATGCTTCCAGAAGGCGATCAGGAACGCCATCAGGTAGGCGCGCAGGAACGAAGCATTGCCGATGTGCTCGGCCGGGACCAGCGTTCCGTTGCGCTCCACCACCACGTCCAGCTTGCCGGCCGGATCGACGGCCGAGCGGCGGGGGTCGGCGCCGAGCCGGCGGTGGCGGCGAGGTACAGGCGCTCCATCCACCGCGCCGTCTCGCCGTCCAGCCGGCGGCGCAGACCGTCCAGCTGCTCGCGCACCAGATCGCCGATGGGGAACAGTTCCTCCAGCCGCTCCGCCGCTGTGCGGGCGCGGACGATCTCGGCCGTCTTGGTGCGGCGCAGGGCATGCTCGCGCTGCATGTCGAGGGCGCGGCTCAGCGCGATTCCCGACGGGGTCGCGGCGCGGACAATGTCGGCCAGCGCCTCGACCTGACGGGACAGCGGCTGCTGGTGCAGCGGGTCGGCGGTCGTGGCGGCCTTCGGCCGGCCGACGATGGCGAGGAAGGCCGCCATGCAGTCGACTTGTGCGGCCCGGCGCCAGCGGGCGAACGCGATGGCGCGGGTCAGGTTGCGGAGCGCCGTGTCGAGGTCCGCGAAGGCCGGCTCGGCCGCTAGCGTGCCGTCGGCCTGCGGTTCCGTGAAGGTCGGCAGCGCCACCAGATGGGTGTCGCACAGCGCTGCGGCGTGCGCCCGCAGCGGTGCCAGCACGCCGGTGAAGGCCGGGCCGGCGAACAGGTCGTCAGTGAGCGCGGTGCGGAGCAGAGCGGCCGGCGTCTGCGGCAGGCTCTTGCGCATCGCCTCGACCAGCGCCTCGGGGAGGTCGTGGGCGAGTTTGGCGAGCGCGTCCCCCGCCCAGGTCTTCAGCGTCTTTTCATGGAAGGCCCGGCCGCCGTTCCGCGCCTCGGCGAGGTGGTCGCAGGGAGGCCGTCCGGTCGTAGGGTCGATGCGATCGTCGAAGGGCTGGAGGCAGGTGGGGCAGGTGTCGGGGGGCATTGGGTGCGCGGCATCGCGCTGCCAGTTTCCGACGCGGGCATACAGGCGCAGCCGGCTCTGCCGCGCCAGGTCGGCCGCCAGGGCGAGCAGCTCCCGCGCCTCAGCGCGGAAGGCGTCCATGAGGGCCTCGCAGCGGCCCAGTTCGGCCTCGTCCAGCTCGCCTAGCCGCTTCAGCGTCGCCGCGCCTTCCAGCGCGGCGAGCGCGGCCCCGTCGAGAGCCGCGGTGGCGAGCGTGACCGAGCGGTCCAGTTGTTGGCGCGCCGTCGGGTCCTGCGGGTTGAAGTCCTCCCCCAGGATCGTACGGGCATCGGCATAGGCGTCCGCTTGGCGCCGGCGGATGTCGGCGATGATGGCGGTGAGCCGCGCCTGGGCATCGGTGGCGGCGGGCTGGAGCGACGGGGCGTCGGCCGGCGCGACGTTCGGGTGCTCGGCAAAGAGGCCCGCCAGCTCGCCGCGCGCCTTGAGAAAGCGCTTGTCCGCCGCCTCGATAGCGCCCTCCAGCTCCTGGCCGATCAATTCCTTCTCGATCCGCTCGCTGGCGCGCCGGGCGTGCTTGACCATCAGGCGTAGCGGGGCGAGGCCGGTAAGCTCGGCGATGGTCTTGCCCAGGTCGGACTCGGTACCGATCTGGATGTGCGGCAGCAGGCCGGGCATGGTGGTGCCGACCGCGAAGGCCACGGGATCAAGGCCCAGGTCTTCGAGGCCGGAGGTCTCGATCTCCGGCTTGGCGGCCCTCTTGGATGACGGCCTGTGAAGGCGGCGGCGCACGGTGATTTCGCGCCCGCTCTCGCCGTCGTGGAAGGTGATCGCCACCGAGGTGTCGAGCGGCAGCGACTTGCCGTCGAGGGCGTCAAGCACCGGTTTCGGCGGCACCGGGCAAACCAGGGTGCTGGCGACGGTGGCGTCGTCGGAGTCCTCGTCCTCGGTGTCGCGCACCGCCAGCGGCATTGTTTCGTGCCCGTCGGCGGGGGCACGCTGGGCGCGGTACAGCTTGCCGGTCAGGCACCAGACCACGGCATTGAGGATGGAAGTCTTGCCGCTGCCGTTGTGCCCCTCCAGGAGCAGCAGCGGCTTGTTCAGGTCGATGACCAGCGGCTCGTCGCAGTCGTATTCCTGCACGCCCCCGAAGCGGACGATCTCAATCCGCACGGGCACATAGTGGCGCGGCGTCGTGGAGGTCGCCGCGACGGCTGTCAGGACCGGCGGGGTCTTCGCCGCCGCAGCCACCAGGAGCGGCAGCAGATCCCTGGCGACCGGCTTCGACCACGCCGGCTGGTTCTTCCGGTACCAGTCCAGCAGGGCCCGCGCCTCGTCCGACTCCAGGGCGAAGCGGCGTCGTCCATCCGCATCCAGCCCAATCGGCCGGCCGCTGACCAGATCGGCCAGCAGGCTGTCCAGGGAATGGAGATGCAGGCTGCGGATTTCGGCAGCATCCAGCATAGAGTGGTCCCGCTCAGCGATGAACGGGCGAAAGGCTAGCGTGACCTTGGCTGCCGATGCAACCGCCGAACACTAAAGGCCGCTGGGATTCGCTCCTCATGCGGGCGCGCCGTCGTCTGAAGGGCGTGAATTGGTGTTCTTCGGCGCATGGATCCGTCTCGACACACGCTCGTATCAATAGGACCCCTCGGTCGGTGGCAACCGGTCATCGAAACCATACAAGCGCCCGGTCTCGTTGAGCTCACGAATGAGACGCATGGCCTCCGGCTCGTTGGTCTTTTCACGGAACTCACGGAAGAGGTGCATGTACTCACCGCGGAGGCTGCACGCGAAGATGCCGGGGTCGTCACTGCCGACACTTACGGATGGCCGCGGACCGCTCGCACCCTTGGGGTCCAGCCCTACCCATCGGAGGACGTGATGCTCGCCGTGATGGCGATAGAACGAAATCCGGACGTTGCTGGTGGGTAAGGTTTCCAACACTACGCGCCGCCGAACCACGTCCGCAAGGATGCGATCCTGCATCCAGCGAAGATCGGCGGCCGGGATGAAACCGGTCTCCACCTCGACGAACTCGTCGCGAGCGCGCCGCACCGTCTCCTGGGCATGGTAGTTGGCGAACAGCAGTAGAGCCGGTTCGTTCTCCCGCCACTTGTCCCGCAGCAGTTCGAGTTCCGCAACTGCGTCGTCGGGCAGCGGCTCCGGTCCGCCACGGCGCAGCGCATCGAGTTGCAGCGGATCGAGGTGACGCAGGCGCCAAGCGCTGAGCAGCAGGTTGAGATCGACCCGGTCCCGGTAGACTCGCCAAGCAAGACCGCCGATCTCGTGGGCCAGCTGCGGCAGGAGCTTCCCGTCGCCCCGCTGCATCAGCATGCCGTAGGCAAAGAGCAGGTTGTCGAGATGGTCGCCCAAGCGCAGAGACAGGCGCGGCGGCATCCGCTCCAGCCACAGTTCCGGATCGATGCCGATGGCCGTGGCGTGCCCCATCCGGTTGCCGTCACGCAGTTCGAGGAAATCCATCGCCTCCTGGATTGCCCGCATGCCGCCCAGCAGGTGTTCGAAATCCTCGCCCACATGGTAGGTGAAATGGACGAATCTCGCCCGGCGCGCGGCGCGGAACAGCGGCGCGAACACCTCCGGCGGCGTGTGGATCTCGTTCGCCGCGGCGTCGATGCCGGTGACGTAGTGACGGATCAATGTCCGCTCGTCGCGGATCTGCCGCAACAGGAGCCAGCGGCGGAAGATGTCCTGGCGTAAGCCGTAGAACCGGCAAGCTGGCGAGGGCCCAGGATGGGTCAGGTCGTCGCGCTTGATGAAGTGGGCGACGAGGCGCAGGGTCGGCCGGCTGCCGCCACCCACCGACTCGACATCGCCTGGAAGGGTGGCTAGGGTCATGCACTGTGGGCCACTGTCATCACTGGACTTGTTGTCATCGCCGAAAACCGCGCGGCGATAGGCGACATAGCCCCGCAGAATGCTAACGAACAGGCGCTCCGCCTTGTCGTAACGGTCCGGTGGCGAGAACCGCCCTTCCAGCAGGGCGATGTCACCGGGAGCGTCGCTGCACAGCTGGTGGAACCGATTCTCATACTCCTTCTCGTCCTTCGAACGGACGTTGGTGAAGGTGAACTTCTGGAACTGGTCGAACCCCTTCTGCGCAACCTGCTGGACCGTGAGCGGCAGCACGGTCGCGTTGAGCACTAGGAGATAAGCGTGCAACGCCATTGTTAGCCAGTCGTCCCCCGGCGAACGCTCAATGGCGTCGATGACCGCGATCAGGAACAGCAACTCGGTTTGCAGCGGACTTGTCCCTTTCAGCCCTGTCAGTTCGGTTAGGGGGTGACCGTTGCCCATATGGCGTTCGAACGCTGGCCGCTCACCGTCACTCATCAGCCGCTCGACTGGCCAATGGCCGCCATCCTCTTCCCGGCCATAGAATAGGCGGCGCACCATCGCCATGCGCAAACGGCGCGCCCGTTCGATCCGGATCGCGACCTCGGTGGGATGTAGGCCCGGCTCAACCTGCTCGTAGAGTTCGTACAGCATTTCCCGGTCGGTGGGATGCCAGGGGGAAAGAGCTTCCAGCAACTCCCGGGAGAAGCCGGCCGGATCCCGCAGCGCCGTTTGCCAGATGGTGTCGAGTTCCGTCGATCCGTTCAGGTGCATGTGCGTTTCGTACAGCCCGTCCCGCCTGATCAGGTCGTCGACCGGCTGGGCGTGCGGCGTGAGCAGCGCCGTATAGCGGAATCGCCCAAGGCGTGCCCGTGCGTAGTCCTCCAGCGCGCCGACTCCGAAGCCATCCGGCGCGCCGAAGCGGCGCCTCAGGGCATGGGCGATGAACGGCAGAGGCGACAGCCTCGCCACCTCGTCCTGCCAAGCGCCGAAGCGGTCGAAGATCACATGCAGCCGATCGCCACGGAACTCTAGATATTGGGCGCTGTAGTACTCCAAGACACGCAGCACCAAACTACGGACATCCGCAACGGATGCCAGCCGGTGCCGGCGCCAGTTGCGGAAGACGTGGTCCGGCAGGTCGGTGTTGCCGCCGCGTTCGGCTACGAAGGCGCGCCGCAGCAGGACCTCGGTCGACGGGGCTGTCCCGCGCGGTAGCCCCGCAGCACTTCCCGGTCGCACAGGATCTGACGCAGGATCTCCGTACTCATTTGCCTTCGCCCGCGACGCCCTTGCGCTGCGCACCCGGGCGGACATCGACACCAAGCACGTTTACCGAGTTGAGCACGTCGTAAAGGTTATCGAAGGAGGCGGTGGCCTTCGCTTGCGCGACCTTATAGTCCACCTTCGCGATCCACCGCGACCCTTCGACTTGTTTCAGTCCCGCGACCGCCATGTGCGAACGGTAAACAAAGGAACTCGGGTTTAGATAAGCCCCCCACAGCGGGCACGAAAACAGCCTGCTGAAGAACGGAACCGTTTCTAACGACTTTGTGTCTGGAAGTGCAGTGAACAGCACATTGGGGCCAAAAGCTCTTTTTACGTTTTGCGGTTTAGCCCACTTACGGAGGTTGAAGACAAATACACTATCTGCAGTGATCGCATTCCGCAGGTCGATGCTCCCCGGCACGGAGCGGAACGCCGCTTCCTCGACCAGCAGAGCGTTGAAGAAAGCGACAATCTGCCGGTGCAGCAGGTGGCCGAGAAACCGGTCGCGAGGCTTGGTCGCATCGTCGATCGCGGCTAGCGCGTAGAAGAAGCGGGTCATCACGCGGGCCAGGACGGCAGGCGGTAACACGGCGTCGGCAGGCGTACTTTCTGACGACCACTTGCGTAGGGCCTCAATGACGGTCGGCTCTCGCTGGGCGGTCACAGTTGCCCCTTCCTCGTCATCCTCCACGTCCTCGTCGTCTTCTTCGGATTCCGCCTCCTCCGAGGTCTTTCCAGCGGACGACGCCCCTGGCTTGTCGCCAGCCAACCAAGGAGGGATGGGATAATCACGAATCAACCCTTCGTTGGAAAGCAGGGTCTGTACGGCGCTGACATCCCGTCCCATTTCCGGCTCAAGAAGGCGGCCAACCACACCTAAAAGCCGATAGACCGATAGGAAGGTTGGGCGTGTACCCTGCGGTGTCAAAACCCGGCAGACAGGCAGAGCCGCCAGATCCTGCATCAGGCGAGATGCCAAACGGGGGATGAGGCTCTCCACGGTATTGTAATAGTTTCCAAGCATAGAAGTTTTGGAGTTATCATCACCACCCAAGGAGTTGGCTATCTTGCCAAAAAACACTGATAGATGCTTGCCCACCTCTTCGGGATCTTGAACATTTGGAACAAAACCGTACATTTGCTTCACAATGTTTTGGGTGTTGCGGCCGGCGCGCTTGCGTGCTTGGATAATGCCCAGCCTCAGGCCAGCAGTGGTTTCTGCAGCGCCGATGACCGCCACCAATCGGCCCGCCATGCCGGTGAGCGTGCGATGGCGATCGATCTCGATGTATCGGATGAACTCTTCCGGGCTCTGCGACAGACTGGGCAGCCGCGCCACCAGAACTTCGCGCGCCAGGGAAATCTGGATCATGTAGGCGATAGCAAGGTGCGGGTGGGCTTTGATGAGGCTGTTGAGTTGGACGGCGAGCACCAGAAGCGTCTGGTTCAGTTCGTCCGACTGTTGGTCGGAGCGTAGCGCGTGTCCGGTGGGCCACAGCTTGTTCTCAGTCAGGAACCGCACGAGGCGTACGAGGAACTGCGCGCCCGACGCCTCCTGCAACTCGTCGGGCGAAAGGTTGTACCGGAGCATGACTTCGGTGAAGACGGGGGCGAGTTGCTGGGCTATCCCATACTCTTCGTTACGATCGGCGTACAGCAGCATCAACTGCATGACCGTGCGCAGGGGTTGCCGCAGGAACAACGCAACGATGTCGTCTTCCATACCCCCGCGCAGCCCGAGCCCGTCCCGGACGGCGGCGCCGAGGAAGTCGTCCAGGTTGCTTCCCTTCTCATCCCGTTGCGCTCGCACCTCGATGCGGGATCGCTCCAGTTGGTTCAACGGCTTCAGCGCGACCCGATTCTGCGGTGGCAGAAGCTTCAGCAGGTATTGGCTCTGCAGATGGCTGACCATGGTGGCGATGGAGCGCTCCTGCTCCCGATCGTAGCGCAGGTGCTTCTCGTCGAAGTTCGCCCAGGTACGCCCCCGCACCAGCATGGCATAGAGGTCCATATCACCGGACATGATGATGATGAAGTGCGGTGACGTTAGGTAGCGGCGCAGAACTTCCAGCACCGGCCAGCCACGCTGGAAATCGGTATCGATGTCGTCCAACGCCAGAACGAATGCCTTCTTGCCGATGAAAGCGAGGCTCTTGCGCACGAACGCGTGGAAGTTTTGTTCGAGCTTGGTGCCGGCCTGCGCCTTTTCCAATCCTTTGTCGGTGACGTAGTGAGGGTCTTCCCAGCCGTCACCCATCATCCGTTCCGGTCCGATGTTGTCCAGCAGAGTCAGGCCCTGCGCCATCTCCTTCAGCGATTCCTTCCAGTCCTTGAAGCTGATCGCGCCGCTTGCCCCGTGTTCCCCCTTTTCCTTCTTCACCCTCTCGACCGCTTGGCGAAGCTTGTTCACCACGATGATGAAGATGTGTTCCTTTCTCTCGATCAGGGTCGGGTCGACGACACCCAGAATGGAAACCGATTCCCTTAAATCCTTAAACGGTTCTCCGCCTCTTCTAATAAGGTGAAAGGCGTTGCGGATGAATGTCGTCTTACCGCTGCCGCGCCCGCCGTGGATCAGGATGGTGCCGTGCCGCCGATCAAGGAAGAGGGGTGAACCGTCATCCTCGACCTCGACTGGAGCATCGTTCGCCACCGGGGCACCGGCCGACCGCGCCCGTTTGTCCAGCAGCGCCGCCAGACGACGCATGGCGCCTTGCTGAATCACCTCATTGAATTCAAGCGCCTGGACGTCACGCTTGCTTAGGTCGATCACGGTACCGGTCACGGCGGCGTCGCTCATCTCTTTTGCCTCGTTTGCGTCATAAACAGCGGTTCACTCGCCGAGAAGCCGGGACGCACAAGGTCGACTTAACTGCGCTAAAAAGGACGGAGAGAATACCGCTGGGGTTGAAGACGGTCCAGCCAAAACGCCACGTCGGCGTTGCAGCATGAATGATGGCATACCGCCGTATGCCCCGCGCTATCCAATGCACGTTCTGCGCGTCACCCGTCCTCGTAGCTGCGGACGAGGAGCGGCGTGGTGCGTTGCAGAGCCTCCGGGGTGCGCAGCGTGGCGTAAGCGCTACGAGCGCACCCTTCTTCCCGAGTCCGGTTCCGTGACCGAGATTGCGCGGGTTCACGAGAGACGGAGAGTGCGATTGCAGATGGCCTTAGGCTTTATCGCAGGCTTGAACCCATGGATGAGGGCAGGCCGTATCAGCGGGTCGCCCCGTCCTGGATCGGCGTCCAAGGGAATGCTCCGTCCTCGAGCCATTTTGTTGCGAGAATCACCCCGGTGCCGTCCTAGACCAAGAGCTTGAGCCGGTCCTTGCGCTTGGAGCGGAAGACGAAGACGTCGCCTCAGTAGGAATCGGCTTTCAACGCTTCGGCCATCAGGGCGACCAAGCCGTGGGCGCCTTTGCGGAAATCGACTGGCTGCGTGGCGACTACAACCTTGAGGTCGGGATGCGGCGTGATCATCCCTGTCCCCGGGCGGCCCCGACGACCGCGGCGGCGAGGGCGGGGTCGACGGCTCCGTGGGGGAGGGATCATGTAAACCAATCCGGCCCGGTACGGCGACGCTCTCTCCGCGCCAGGTGACGACCGACGCCGGACTGGCGTATTATCAGGAAGCACTCCTGTCACACTTGTCTGTCGCACAAGAGCATGCGATATGTGGCGGAGAAGCGCGCAACCCGTTGATTTCTCTTCGTGCGGCGCCGCGCCGGTGAACGTAGTTGGGGGTCCTAGTCCCCCAACCAACTCTCACGACTTCCCTTTAGAAACAGCCACTTGGTTCCGCCGCTCCTGCAATGACCCGCAGGTGGTGCCCATGGCTGTAGTGATCTTGCCCCGGTTGGGTGGACACGGGTTCACGCAGATCTTAGCTCGGCCTGTTCGGGGGCGATGTATCCGATAGCCGAGTGGGCGCGTTGGCGGTTGTAGTAGGTTTCGATGTGTGCGAACACCTCCCGGCGAGCCTGGTCGCGGGTTTCGAACCGAGTGCGGTGGACCAACTCGACCTTGAGGGTGTGGAAGACGCTCTCCATGGGAGCATTGTCGTAGCAGCAGCCCTTGCGCGACATGGATTGCCGCATCCCGGCCGCCTGCAACAGGTCCTGGTAATCCCGGGAGGCATACTGACTGCCACGGTCGGAATGCTGGATGAGGCCCACCGGCGGCCTTTGGCGCTGCATGGCCATGACCAGGGCCGAGGTGGCGAGTTCGGCGCGCATATGGTCGCGCATCGCCCAGCCAACGATCTTCCTGGTCGCCAAGTCGAGGATAGCCGCCAGATACAGCCAGCCTTCAGCGGTGGGCAGGTAGGTGATGTCGGCAAGCCAGACCCGGTTGGGCTCGGCCACCTGGAAGGCTTGGCCCAGCAGATCGGGAGCGACTGGCAGGCCATGGCGGCTGTCGGTCGTGACGGGCCGGAACCGGCGTGCGGCGAATCGCATTTGAAAAAGAGGAGTAGCGTCGTGCGCGGAAATGGATTCTGACTATCGGCCCAAGGCAGAGGAACTGGGTCGATGGCCGGTCTGTTTCGCATTTCCTTTCAAGGGCTTCCCGATCCGCGAACGGGCAATGCCCGTCGGGACGACCTGCTGGAGGTGATGACCATCGCGCTGACGGGATCGATCTGCGGGGCGGAGAGCTGCGTGGACTTCGCCCTGTTCGCCCGCGACCGGCGGGCGCTGTTCGCGGAGTTTCTGGATCTGGCGGGCGGGTTGCCCAGCCACGACACCTTCTGACGCATCTTCCGCTTGCTGGACCCAGTGGCGCTCGCGCGCTGCTTTGAGCAATTTTTCGGCCAGTTGGGCGAGGATGGCGTCGGGGTGCTGGCGATCGACGGCAAGACGCTGCGCCGCTCCTTCGATCGGGCCGCCGGCCGCTCGGCCCTGCAGGTCGTCACTGCGTTTGCCTCCGGCGCCCGGATGGTGGTGGGGTAGCGGGCGGTGGCGGCGGGCGAGAACGAGATCACCGCGGCGCGGGCGTTGCTGGAACTGTTCGACCTCAACGGCGTGCTGGTCACCGGCGACGCCCTTCATTGTCAGGCGCAGACCGCGCAGACCATCCTGGAGCGGGGCGGCGACTGGCTGTTCCCGCTCAAGGACAACCGCCCGGCGCTGCGGGCCGAGGTGGAGCGCTACTTCGTCGACCCGGCGGCGGCGTTGGGCGACGCCCACGTCACCACCGACGCCGATCACGGCCGCATCGAGGTCCGCCGGCACTGGACCAGCTCGGAGGTGCTCCTCCGCTCGACTGGATGCCAAAGCCCTGGCCCGGGCCGTGCGCGCCCATTGGAGCATCGATGCCGCCGTCCATTGGGTGCTCGACACCAGCTTTGACGAAGACCGCGCCCGCAACCGCAAGGACCATGGCCCCGAAAACCTCGCCATCCTGCGCAAGCTCGCCCTCAACGTCGTGCGCGCCGCGAAAAACGACGACTCCATCCGAGCCAGACGCAAGCGCACCGGATGGTCCGACGACTACGCACGTTCAATCCTCGATCAAATGCGATAGCCGTGGCAACCGGGGCAAGATCAGGTTGCCTGCAGTCCGATTCACGCGACAATGCTGGTTCATGCTTGAAACTCGCGCATCAGGATCAGCGACTTGGGTCCTCTGGGTCGGCTCAGCCGTTCACCCCAGAAGATCAGGACATCGGCGAGCGTCGGCTGGTCATGCCGTATCTGTCCTATCGATTGGCCCAATCGTTCGATCACAAATGCCTGATCGCTTTCCGCGAGGAGAATGGCCGCCCCGTCGGGCTTGGCCTCCAGAAGCAGCCCTTCCACCACGCGGCGGGCATGCGACCGTTGCAGCAGCAGGAAGCCCAGGCTGCGGACGCTCCAGTGCCTGAGGTCCTCGTAGCGCGGCAGCGTGGCGTTGCGATCGAGAATCTGTGCGACGCTGCCTCTTGGAAAGCGGTGTGTCGAGAAGAACGTCCTGACCGCGAGGGCGGCGTAGACGGCTCCCAGCACCGCGAGGATGAGCGGCAAACAGCTTTCCAGCGCCTCCCAGGCCCTGGGTTCGATCCGGATGGGGACGGTCGTCGGCACCGGTTCGAGGTCGTCGATGAACTGGTAGCTCACGGTGACGCGATCGGGAAGAGCGCCGACCAGATGCCGGAACCACAGCGCGCATGCGCAATGGTCGCTTCCCACCCTCAGAGCCAGCCGGCTGTCGTTCAGCTCAATGCCGACGTTCAACAAGCCGCCCGGCGAGTCGACGCGGATCTGCTCGGCCCGGGGCGGAAACGGGGCATTCGCGATCTCGAAGAATAGCCTTTGGTCGCCCGCCTCCAGGTCCGCTCCGGTCAGCAAGATCGGCGGTCCCGACGCGGGTCCGCGGGAATGGCCGGCATAGGTCAGGGAGACATCCGGTGGTTCGAGAATGATCGTCATGGGCTTGGCCGCCTCGCCCACATATGGCGGCAGCGATCTTACCTCGATCGTGATCCGGTTCTCCCGACGCCCGAGGCCGATCGCGTCGGACAGATCGCGCCTCAGTTCCAGCGTGATCGGCTGTCCGGCGGACAGAGGCAGCGGCCGGTCGGGCGGAACGGGGAGGCCCGCGGCGTCGACCAGCCCCAGCCAGGCGGGAGCATCGCGCAAGGCGACGGTCACCTGCGCCGCGCGGCCCTGTGTCTGGGACACGGTCAATCGGCCGACCGTGTCCTTCGTCACGCCGGGGTGGAGCGGCGCCATCACCTCGTCCGGTCCGCAAGCGGGGCACGGGACGGCGCTCTGTACGCCGATGTCATAGGCGACGGCAGGGCTGACGACGCGCAGCTTCAGCCTTGCGCCTTCCTGTATGACGAACCCGGGAACGCTGAAGGTGCCCCCTGCTTCGTATGAGCCCGTGGCGTCGGTGGGAAGCGCCCCGTGGGCGCGATTGTTCGGAACGTCCAGCGTGAGCGGCAGACCGGACCGCCGTCCTCCAGGGTCCGTCCAGGCCGTGAGCCGAGCCGATGACGGCAGCTTCGCGAAGTCGAAGATCTCGCGCTGGTCCGGTCGGCCCGCCGGTTCGCTCAGCGTGGCGTTCAGCGCGTAGGGATGCCCCTGCATAAGCTCGATCACCCCGTCGGCCCCGGGCGGCACGACGCCCCCCTTGCATCGCGCACGGAAAGTTCCAACCGTGTGCCGGTCTCGAACAGCAGCATCACCTTGTCCTCGACCGGCCGGTCGTAGCGCAGGGCGACCGGACCGGCGGGCAGGGCGGGGTGAAAGCGGAAATGGGTGGTGGTGGCCCGCAGCCGCTCGTTCCGCCAGCCCTCGGCCGTGTCGGGTCCGCGCATGGCGCTGGACAGCGTCATTGCGGGCGTCGCGGCGAAGCTTGTCTCGGCCAGTTCGGGAACCGGCCGGTCCGCCGCCCCTGCGGCGACGCTGACGATCCGGGTTATCGAGAAGGGGCTGGAGACGGCGATGCGGTCGCCGCCGATCCGGACGAGATCACCCCTCCCGGATCGGTCGGTCGAGGCGATGCGCGCCGTGATGTCGAACAGCGCGCGGCGCAGATCGTCGACGGTGTCGACCTGATGATTGCCGTCGCCGGCACCCCCGTTGAAAACGGAAAGCAGGCCGTCCCGAACGCCCTGTTCGTCGACCCGCCTGCGGGTGTCTGCGTCCGGGCCGATCAGGACGAACTCGACCCGCAGGCTCCCCTTCAAACGCTGCTTGTAGGACCGGAACGCCCGCTCCAGGGCGGCGGGTCCGGGACCCGGCCTATTGCCGTCGAAGAAGGCCCCGTCGGTGAGGACGATCAGGAAGGCCTGGTCGTCCGTGCCCGTGCGTTCGACCAGCTGGCGTAGGATAAGCTCCAGCGGCTCGTACGGCGTTCCGCCCTGGGCCCGGACCCAGCCACTTGCGATGGTATCGAGAAAGGCCTGATGCATGGCGGGGGTTTCAAAACTCTCGCGATGCACGAAATCGACACCGAGCTTCTCGGTCGCCTCGATCGCCGCGGGAGAGGCCTCGCCATACCGGTCCCGCAACTTCGAGATCATGCCGCCCGAACGCTTGAGTTCGGCATTGAAGTCCGACAGCCTCGCGCTCAGCAACTGGTCGTGGCCCGGCCGCCCATCGAGCGTCGAGGCGAGAACCTGGGCGCCGAACGCCGGCAGATGCGTGCGGCCGGCCATGCTGCCGGAATCGTCGTACAGAACCCCGACGATCTTGGCGGCGGCGGCCGGGGGCGCCGAAGCAAGCGCCAAAAGCAGCCCGAGGACGGCGAGCGGGAAACATGCCGCCAGCCGGAGCGTGGCGAGGGCCGTCATGGCGCCTCCTCCTCCCGCGCGCATGTTGGCGGCGGCCTGGGCGATGTGGGCCGCTCCCTGGAAATCGAAGGCGTCAGGCAGGCGGTCGGTGCCGAAGCGGTAAAAGAGCGTCTCCTCCTCCGCCTTCCCGGCCAGCCAGGTTGCGAACAGAGCGAGCGCGCGTTCGACCTGCGCCGAGTAGGCATACACTGCGCGCGCGACGCCCAGGTCGGCCGGCCAGTCTTCGACCACCAGCAGGTCGATGCAACATCCTCCCTCGCCTCCATTCGGGCCGGCATTCGGACCGGACACCCCGCTCCGCATGTCCGCCCCGACGATGCCGGCGCCGTCGATCAGGCGGCCGACCGCGTCCTGAACGTCGGCCGCCGGCACGGGGGGCGCATCGTAGCCGGACGAAGGCGAGGCCGTCATGCGCGGGTACCGCTGCAGCAGGACTTCGGCCAGCTTGTCGTCGCGCGACCGGGCCTGGAGGCGCTCGACGACCGGTTCGGCCTGGGGCGACAGGACGGCAACCCGGTGGCCGAGAGCCGGGAACAGGGTCTCCAGGAGATCGCCGAGAAGCGCAGCCAGGGTGAAGGCGATGCGTGACGGGTCGGTGCCGTCGGCCTGCGTAACGTGATAGCGGAATGCGGCCACGTTCACGCTCTGGAGGTTGCGGCGGACCATGCTGTCGCCATTCAGACGGACCGTCATGGCGTCGGGGCGCGCGGTGCCGCCAAGGGTATCGGTGACCTCGTAGCCGACTGTCGCGCGTTCCAGCGGCGCATGGAACAGCATCGCCGTGCGCCCGATGCCGATCCACTCCCGGCGCGGGGCTTCGGCCAATACCGTCCGCTCGTCGAACAGCAGACGGTAGAGGCGCCAGAAACGGAATCCGACGCTGCCCCCGACATGGAAGCGGCCCCGGAGATCGGTGAACGCCTGGACCGCGACCTCGGCGTTGGAAACGCGTGTGACCAGGTAATGGCGCCCACGGACCAGGATCGCGGTGCCTGCGACGAAAGCCAAGCCGTAATCGTCGCGCGCCACCCAGCCTACCTCCTGCTTATTGACGCCGCCGTCGGTCAGCGGAATGAACGGCTTCATCGCTTCGGGAAGCTGGGAATGTCCGGCACAGAAGTAGCGGACATCGTCGTCCACATCGCTTCCGCTCGCCAGAGACGGGGTGGCCGACGTCTGGTCGGCTTGGCGCCGGTCCATCTCGACGGTCAGCCGCTCCCTGGGAAACTGGATCTTCAGCAGGGTTTCGATGCCATGGCGTGTCGGAGACACCTTGAAAGCGCGCAGAAGCGCCGGGTTGCCCAACGCGTCGAAATGGCGTGCCGCTTCCATGCGGGTCAGCACCGCGGCGCGCGAATTCCGGCCCGCGGCGGGCGGCGACAGGAGGCGAAGCAGAACCACCAGCGCCAACTCGCGCAGGCCGCCGCGCGGCCGCGGGGCGATCGGGTGGAAGGGCGAGTTGCTGGACCCCTGGATCGCCCGGTTCATCCGCTCGGGATCGAGCAGGAAGTCCCGCAAGGGATAGGCGTGCGAGGCGACCAGCACCAGGAATTCCGCCGGAAGCTGGGCTTGGTAGAGGTTCAGGAGCGAGTCGTGCAGGTTGCCCCGATCTTCGATCAGCGCCACCGTCGGCTCCCGCCCGAAGACCGGCTGCTGCTCGGTCCGCACCTTCGAGATCGAGACGCCGCCCTGCAACCGATCCTCCAGTTCGGCCCAGCGGACCTCCTCCTTCCTTTCCCAGGCGTCCAGGTAAACGCAGTCGTTGCCAAGCCGCAGGGCTGGTAGCAGCAGAAGTGGAACGAGGTCGATGCCGTCGCGCTCTCCGGTCGCGACGACACCGTTCAGAAGGGCGTCGCGAGCCGCGCGTGTCCGGTCCCAGACCAGGGTGTACAGCTTCGTAGCGGCTTCCGAGCGTAACGAAGCCTCCTGCCAGGTGCGGCCGGTGGCTCGAAAAAGATCCTCGTGCAGGTCGCGCGCTGCCGCCCGCGGCGCGCCCTGTGTGATCACCCGCACGCGCTCGGCCGGGACGCGCATCCACAGCAGCGCCAGATGCTGGTGGAGAAGCGACGGGTCGAACCGATGGACATCGATCAGGACGATCAGCCGGAGCCGCTCCAGGACACGGTCGAAGTCGGCCGCGCTCCGGCCCAGGATATGCTGTTGAAGCCCTTCGTGCGTGACAAGCAGAAGGGACGGAATGGTGGTCGGATCGAACTTGCCGTCGTCCTGGCCCCACCAGGTCTGGGTAACGTCGGTGCAGTGCTCCCCGAAAACGCGCCACAGGCTTCTCTTCACCCATCCGTATGCGAGGTCGGGACACAGGACAAGGGTCGCGCCGCCCTCGTCCTGGGACAGCGACACCGTCTCGGCCAGGGCGCGGAAATGCAGTTCACCAAGCGGCTCTTCGAAGTAGACGTTCACGTTGGGCCGGTCCTGCCCGGCAATCCTCGCGATGTCGTTACGCCCGATGGCGACCAGAAACTGTTCGAGCCTGCGCGCCTCGTCAGCACTGAGGCGCATCTCATCCGACGTCCGCTGCACGAAGCGGCCGAGCGCGGCGCCCAGACGTTCGCTCGGAACGAAGCCGCCCCTGGTCCGCCGCGCGGATGAAAGGTCGCCGACCTGGCGCTCATCCGAAAACAGCAGCCCCTTTCCCGCCCCTGCCTTCACGTAGGCCTGGAACAGCTTCGGCAGCGCCGCGGAAACACTGGCAGGCACTGCGCCCGCCGGGCCCCGGAGCCGCTTGGCCGCCACGCCTCCCGGCGTACGGGCCCAGAAGACCAGCGCCATGAGCAGGATGCCGCCCCAGAAGAAGCCGATGGTCCGTTCGAACGCCCCGTCGTCTCCGAACCAATTGGCAAGAGCCTGCACCGCATGGATGAGGAGGATGAAGAGAATGGTGGCGATCAGAATCTGTCGGGTCACGGCGCGCGCGCCGGAGCGGGGGCGCATCGCCTCGAATTCGTTCCGGGGGCGGATTCCCGGAAACCACCAGAACAAGGCGAGGACCAGCGCCGCCGGGCCGGCCGCCGCGGCGGCGACGGCCATGTTCAACACGACGTCCAGCCAGAAATAGGCGCCGGCCAGGCTCAAGCCGGTCCGGGCGATGATCCAACGGGCGGAATGCAGTGCCACCCCGGCGACGAACCCTATGACGGCAAGCCCCCCTGGCCGGTACGCCGGATCGCATCCAGCGCGTTGAAGGGCGCGATGTCCCGGCTCGCCGCCTCGTAGCTGAGCCAGCCGGCGGCGGCGGCGGCGACCACGGCGGCGGGAATCAGCGCGCGGTTCGTCCACCAGCGTTCGCGCATGCGCACCGGCGGCGGTGGGGGAGCGGCATGGTCAAGTGACATGGGTCACCTCGTCGCTGGTCACGTCGGTGAGCAGCACCTTCGTCTCGGCCAGGAACACCGTCGCATCCAGGGTGAAGCGGCTGCCATCGGCGCCCAGCGCGAATTCGAGGGGCGCGGGCCGCAGATCGGCCGACGGATCGGTCTTGACGAGGATGCCCGGCAGCCAGCGCGTGACGCGCAGCCCCGCGACGTCCTTCTGATGACGGCTGTGGAAATGCCTCTCCTCGTCGGAGGAGAGCCGGACCTTGCGGTGCGCCCGCGGCCGGACCAGCGCCAGCGCCCGGGCATAGGCGCCCTGGTCGTTCTCGGCGCCGCGCCGGTCGAGTTCCTGGTGAAGCAGATCGAGCCAGGGGATGCGGCTGGTGAGGATCACATAGTTGAGGGCCGCCCTCATCGCCAGATGGACGCTCTCGGCCAGTCGTCCCCTCGCCTTGTGCAGGTCGTCGATGGCCTCGCGCAGGGCGTTCCTCCGTGCCTTGATCACGCGGCGGACCAGGAGGAATCCCATCCCGGTCGCCAACGCCCAGGCGATCGGCAGGATGGGCCAGCCATTGAGTAGGAGCGTGTCGAGGAAGCCGGCCTGCTGCATCGTCGCCCGTGCCGCGCCATGGGCGACGATGGTGCCCAGCGCCGCCGCCGGGACCAGCCATGCCAGCACGAGATAACCCCGCGGCACGAGCCGTCGCAGACTTGTCTGCGCCTTCTTCGCAGCGTTCCTGTAGTCCGCGTATTCCTGCATGTTGCGCAACGCCAGCCGGTCCACGGGCACCTCGGCCTGCGGGGTCGCGGCCATGGTCGTTTCCGAGGCGATGCGGACGAACAGAAGCTTCGCCCGGCTGTCGCTGGCCATCGCCAGAAGATCGGCGCGCTTGCTCCATACCTTGTCCTTCATGCGTTTCAGCACCTGGGCGGCTTCACCCGACAGGCCGGCGTTGACGAAGGTCAGGCGGCCGATCATCTCGCGCACCTTCTGCTCGCGCGTCAGGGTGACGGTCTGATGCAGGCTCATCTTCCGTTGCTCGAGCGTCTGGAGGCTGGTTTTGCTCCATTCTTCGAGCGTGTCGAGGTCATCCCGCAGTTCGTCGGCGAACCGCTTCTCCAGTTCGGCCGACCAGTAGGTCGCGTCGTCCAGATAGCGGTTCCAGCTCTGCGGCGCGGGACGCGGCGGGGCAATCTCCTGCTCGCGCGCCTGAACCTCCTCTCCGATCACCTGAAGAATCGCGTCGACCTGCGTCTCCTCGTCGTTCGGCGCGTCCGCACCGCCATCACCGACCGGATCGCCGCCCGTGGCCGGCTGGTTGACCGCCTGTCCGTAGAATGCGTTGAGCAGCTCGCCGAGCCTCTCTGAGGACAGGATCGGATGATTGCCCTCCAGATCGAGGGCCACGATGCGGCCTCTCAGGTCGCGGCGGGCTGCCGCGACGGCCTCCTTCGCCGTGCCGGGTCGCTCCCCGGAGGAGCGTTCGTGGCTGCGCCCCATGATCTCGAGCAGGCAACGCAGCAGAATGAACTGCCGGGCATGCACCTCTTCGGCATCGTTCCGCACGCGCGGCTGAAGCAGAAGGGCGATGCTGTCGAACGGCTGACCGCCCCGGCGTTCCGGATCGGTGAGGAAGCGCTCGCCCATCGATCCCAACACCGCCCGGACCACGTTCTCCGGGACGTGGGACGCGTCGCGGACGGCCACGTAGCGGCCAAGGTTCTGCAGCACCTGCGGCGCGGTGGCCAACCGCTCCGCGAAGCGCCGGCCCAGCGCCAGAGCCTCCTCCGTCACGTGCGACGCTTCGGCGGGATGGGGAAGCACCATGACGACGGTGAGGTCGCGCAGGCGCCCTTCGTGGAGAAGCGCAAGATCCTCGAAAAGGTCGGCCAACAAGGCTTCCGTGTCGTTGCCGTACATCCGCGGCCAGCGGGTCCCCCAGACCAGGCTGTCCTGATCCCGCCGCGCGCGCTCGCCGCCGATGGTCCGGAACTCCACCGCGCCGGTGATCCCGCGCCCGTACAGATCGAGCGCAAACCGCCGCACCAGATCGGCGAAGGGCCAGCTCGGGTCGAGGTTGACGACGACGAGGCGCCCGTCCGCTTCGGTCGCGGGGGCGTTGTCCGGGATGATTCCGTCATGCCGGCGCCCAGGCTCTCTGAAGGCCGGCGACGGCGCCGTCATGGACCTGGCGAAGGCTTCGGGCGGTCTCCTCGCGCGTGCCCTGCGCCTGGAATGCGGCGAAGCCTTCCTCCCAACTCCGGGTTTCGAAATCGGCCACGACCGCGTCGCGGCCCGGCGGTTCGAGATGGCCGAGAACCGCGTCGGCGATTTCGGAAAGCAGTATGCGCCTGGCGGTGAAAAGGTTGGCGCAGGCGAACTCCCGCCGCTCGACCTCCTGACGTTCGCGCCCGATCTCCAGGATGTGCAGAACCGTGCCCACACCGCAGACCTCGTTCACGAGGGCCAGCGCGTTCATGTCGGAGCCCGGCAGAAGCGCGCCCTTTTCCGCGCTCCAGGCGTCCAGCGAAGCGCGGATGATGTCGGCGCGCTGCTCGAAGGCGTTGAGGATGTCCCACAGCCGGCTGGTTTCGGCAAGCCGGCCGCGCAGCCCGCCATGCGGAACCCGTCCGATGGTGGAGAAGTTGGCAACGGGGCGGCCGTAGTCGCTTTCGCGCTGGATGAGCCCGAGCCCGAGCGCGACGATGAAGGCGCGCGCTGAATCCAGCTGCTCCCTCTGCTGGATCTCGGGGAAAATCTCGGGAAGCCGGCCGCCGCGGTGCCAGTCGCGGTGGATGTGCGGGGTGACGGTGGAGGTGTAACGCCGGTCCGAACCCAGCGCGCGGGAGGTGATCTCCTCGTCGATGAGCCGGCCGATCCTGTCGGCGTAGGCGCCGAAATAGCGGCCGCGCGGCGTCTCGTTGACGTTGGCGGACGGCAGCCCGCCGGGATTCAGCTTCGCCAGGTGGCGAAGCTCGAGATTGACGCGGTGATTGACGCACAGCAGTTCGTGCTTGGAGAACTCCGGCAGGACAAGCGGTTGTTCGCCCTGCTTGAGCGTGAACAGCGCGTCGAACTCGGCGTCGTCGTTGTATTCCTCCTTCACCGTCGGCGACACGGCCCAGAAAATGATGCGCTGGCCGCGGCCCTGGTCGTCGAAGGTCAGGAAAGGCTCGGCCTGGGACGATACGATGTCGACGGCCTCCTTGATCCGCGTGCGCCAATCGGTTCCGCGCCGCTCCGCTTCGCGCTTGGCCGCCTCGATGACCGACAGGTTCCAGACCGAAGCGTAGTCGGTGCGTACGGTCTTCGCCGCGAACCCGTCGATGACCGAGGATTCGAACAGCGACCGCAACTCGCGGAAGCCCGGCGAGCGGCGCTGCTTGCGCGCGTCCCGGTGCTGGCGGTAGATCGCCCGGTTCAGCCCCCGGTTCGCCGTTTCGTTCTGCCTCAGGCCGGCGGCCCGCAGGCGCAGGTCGTCCCAGGCGGCGCGCTTGCCGTCGGCATCGGCGTTGATGAACAGATTGCCGGAGAAGGAGCCGGCACCCGGCGCATGCCTTTGCTCCTCGCGCTCGACATCGGCCCCCAGCCGTTCCAGCACCCGTCCGACTTCGGTGAAGAGCCCGGTGTAGGTATCGGCGAGCGCGGCGGTTTCGGCGACCAGCAGGTCGAGAACCTTCGCCGTCACCGACGCTTCGACATAGCGGCGGATGTGCATGACGCTGGTGTTGTAGAAGGACGTGTACTTGCCGACGAACGCCGCCGACTTGTTGGTGAACCGGTCCAGGATTCCGGGATTGGCGAACCGGCGCGCCTGGTCGAGAATGCGGGCGTGCCCGCGCGTCGAATCGTCGTGCTTGTCCGCCATGCCTTCGTCGAAGACGGATGCCGCAGCCATGATCCGCTGGCGAAACACCGTGATGTCGATCTGGTTGCGCCGGCGGATCGCCTCGTTGCGCAGGGCGTAGAGAAAGGCCCGCACCTGCACGGGGTGGGGGCCGCCCTTCACGATGTAGCTTTGCAGGTGATATGGGCGCAGATCGCCCTCCGCAAGGTCGTCCTCGGTGGCGATGACGTTGACGAAAAGGTCTTCGGGCCGTTGGAAGAGGCTGGACTCGGCCGTGCGGAGATCGTCGTCCAGAACGTTCTCGTTGGTCCGGACCAGTGATTCCAGACGGTCGCGCGCGCGGAAGACGGAGGAGTCGATCGGCGGCCTGTCGCGGAGTTGCCGCAGGCGCTCGGTGCTCCAGAACGTCTCCAACAGATGGGACAGCAGCGCGTCGAGGTAGGTGACATGGAGCGGCGCTTCGTCCTCGCCCCCTTCCGGGTTGGCGACGACGGGATGGAGACCGCGGCGGATTTCGGCGAAGAACGCGATGCGCTCGCGCAGGGCAAGCTGATCGAGATCCTCCAGATAGGCATCGCCCTGATCGGCGAGCTGCAGGGTGAGATTGCCCGCCGCGCGCTGTTCCTCGTGGCGCCGCACCCGGTCGATATACATCCGGTCCAGGCGCAGCCAATCGCCCGAAAGCACCTCCAGCGCGAACCGCAGGCCCAGGTAATCGGCGACTTCCTGCGCCGGGTACGCCACCGCCGAGATCCCGACCCCGCTGAACATGTTGCTGGTGCTGGCGGCGGCGGCACCGAGCTTGGCCAGGGCGTCGTTGATGGTGACGCTGGCGATGCGCGACCCGATGGGCGTGAAAATCTGCTGATAAACGGCGCGGGCCACCATCTCCTTGTAGTTGGCGATGCTGGATCCGAGGTTGCCGCCGGCCGAGTTCTCGAAATCGACGAGGGTAACGCTCTGGAACGGGACCTCGCCGTCGCGCAGCACCATGTCGGGGCCGAACTCGTACATGAGGTTGCGTGCCGCCCGCTGTCGCTCGGCACGGGCGATCGCGCCGTTCAGTTCCTTCAGGCTGGCATAGCCGTTGGCGAGGACGTTCCCGATCTGCCCGGCCGGCAGGTTGGCGCCGCGCACGAACACGTCGGGCATCAGGAAGATGCCGCGGACCGAGGCCTTGATCGTCCGGTCCTCCGCCAGGCGGCGCAGCAAAAGGGCGATCTGCAGGAACGAGCCGGATCCGGTGGCGCCGGCCAGGGAGCCGGTGACCAGGATGTTGATCGCTCCATCGAACTCCATGCGGCCGTCGTGCCGGCCCAGTTGCGACAGGACGTCGCCGACCCGGTTCTGCACCGCGCCGGCCTTCAGCGACGTGAACAGTGCCAGATGCGACAGCATCCGGATCTGCGCCGCCCCGTCCAGCAGCCGCATGTTGAGCAGCGTATCCGGCAGCTCTTCCCGCGCCAGG
Source organism: Azospirillum sp. VT-I1 (assembly GCF_055698305.1). Taxonomy (NCBI): domain Bacteria; kingdom Pseudomonadati; phylum Pseudomonadota; class Alphaproteobacteria; order Rhodospirillales; family Azospirillaceae; genus Azospirillum; species Azospirillum sp. VT-I1. Next base: position 322,905 of record NZ_CP168803.1, read on the forward strand.
CAGAACGACTGTTCGACCTCGGGATATTTGGACAGGATCTGGTAGATCGTATCGGTGGAACTGGTCTGGATGCGGTTGCGCCCGCCGATGGCCTGCAGGCGCGACATGTCATTGGCGTCCGTGTCGAAGCCGACCACCGCCAGGCGTCCCGCCGACACGGCGCTCATGGCGTTGGCCCGTGCGTAGACCCGCTCGGCGATTTCGCATCCGGTTCCGCCGACCCCAACCAGCAACGTCGGCCGAAAGCGCGCCTGCTCTACCATGCTCGTCATCCCCATGAACGGCGCCGAACGCCGGGCTTGTCGATTGCCTGTCCAGAAGCGGAAGGGAGCGCCCGAGAGGGGGCGACCCGGTCATTCGCCGATAACGTTCGGTGGATCCAGCAGGTTTGCTTGCAAAGCCCCATGTGCTTGGCCGCCGTCCGCTTTTCTTCTATTGCGGATCACCACCGCCAACATCGCAAATGAGATTCCCAAAGCCGAGCTGAGAAGATAGCCGAACATAACCGAATAAGCAGAACTATAGCCGGGAGAATGAGACTTTATTTTTATCTGCATATCATCTACAAAAGAGTAAACCTTGTTTATTCTCAAGCTATGATCTTGGTTGCTGCAAGAGTCTGGCTTTTCCAATTGCTCAGGTAAATTCTCTGATTTGAAGCACTTTTCCCATGATTCCATATCCAACTTAAAGTTTTCAATGTTCTTGATGGTCGCTTCTGCGTCTCGAACTCTTGCAACGAGAAATTTATGCTCAATCCTCTCCATGGCATCTTTGAACTTCGCAAGCTCACGAGAGATAATCTGCAACTGAGATCCTCGTCTTGAGTTCATCTCGTTCAGATGGTCCAACTCCTCAATACTTGTTACAAATCTCGCATATCCCTTGAGGCCGATCATATAAGGTAGGCAGCCATTACTTTTAGCAATACTTTCAAATTTTAATATCTTTTCTTCAGAATTTTTGTTTTCTATTCTATCAGGAAGCATCGTTCCGTGATTCTTCGCGGCCAGGAGAGCAAATGCACTTACGGCAAATAGATTTCCATTCTTTGCATTCTCAACCAAAGGGCTCAGGCACTGGCGCAATTTAGCCATTAACTTTGTTGAAACTACATATTTTCTTTCTTCGTCCGACACGCTCTGTGACTTCAGGCTTGATATAACGAGAGAGCCTATTTCAAATTCAGCATCCCTGATAATAATATTATATATTGTCCTGTATTGGAAGCCTTCCAGGGTGCTTAAAGAATAGTTGTCGAGATATTCGTTTACAACCTGTTCGGTTGCTTCGATTATATTTTCGTCTGTTGGGGTGAATTCTTTTTCGATGGGATATTTCTGTCCATTGACGTACCAGAACAGCCCAACGAGCGTGGACACGATAAGCCCAAGCACCCCAATCCCATAGGGCTGTGCCCGACGTAAAATGGTCCAAATCATATGGCCACCAATCTTTCGCATTCCCACAGACAATCAATTGATAAATTGACACGCGAATTCGGACATCACAAGAGTTGATTCGCAATTTTATCTTATACACAATAGCATTTCCACGCGCTCGCCGGGATGAAGCTCGGTTCATTCATATGTATGTTAGGGGATTTTCTGGTTATCCTCGCTGATATCGGAACGTACATTGCCAGGAGGTCAAGTATGTCTATGAAACCTTTGAGTTTCGTTGCACTGCAGCGCCTCGCGGCGGCAATCCTGATGGGCGGGGCGTTGGCGGTCGCGGCGGGTCCATCGCAGGCGCAGGATCGGACCGCCACCGACACGGGTGCCTTGCCGACGGTTCTTCGTTCCGACCGCGAAAAGTCGATGATCCTGCGTGGACAGGTGGGCATTGTCACCGGCCAGCCCACCGGGGTCTACGCGCGGCTGGGATCGGACATGGTCAGGCTGCTGAACGACCGGAAAGGCAGCACGCTGCGGGTCGCCGCGGTTACCGGACACGGCTCGATCAGCAACATCGACGACCTGCTCCACCTCGGCGGGATCGACTTCGCGATCCTGCAAAGCGACGTGCTCCAGGCCTACAGGGCCACGCCGACGGGCGAAGAGCTGGGCAGGCGGCTGCGCTACGTCAGCCGCCTGCATACGGAGTACCTGCATGTCCTGACGCGCCAGGAGGTCATCGGCGGGCGGGCGGCCGACGTGTGCGTTCTTGCCGGGAAACGGATCAACGTCGGGGGACAGCTGTCCGGGACGTGGCTGACCGTACGCTCGGTCCTCCAGGGGCTGCTCGGGCTCGACCTCGCTTTCGACGCAAGCACCTCGACCGACGAAGGGATCGAGCAGTTGAAGGCCGGCAAGGTGGACGCCGTGGCTTTCGTGGTGGGCAAGCCGGCCCCGCTGTTCGCCAAGCTTTCGGCAAAGGAGATCGTGGAGAACAAGCTTGAACTGCTGGCGATCGGGCCGGAACTGTTCACGAAGGGCTGCGACGGCCGGGCACCCGCCGGTGGGCTCGACAGAACGCCTTATGAGCTGGGCACTTTCAGCGCGGACGACTATGTCGAGTTCGTGCCGGCGGGGCGAAGCCTGCCGACGATCGGCGTCCCGTCGGTCCTCGCCGCCTATGCCTGGGCCGGCGGAGCCCCGCGGTTTGAGCCGACCGCCGCCTTCGTCCGCAACTTCTTCGAACGGGCGCCGGAAGCCATGTCGAAGGAAGGGAACGGTTTCGCCACCAACTGGTGCGGCGTCGATCTGGGCCGCGAGGTCGGCGGCTGGGAGCGGATGATCGCCGCGCAGGACTGGATACGCGCCAACCCGGGCCGGTCCTTGCGCATCGAATGCCGCAAAGCCCGCCTGCCGCTGTGCGACGACAAGACGATGTTCAACACCGCGTTCGAGGACTGGCTTGGCCAACAGCCTGGGCCGCGTCCTTCGGTTCGCGAGATCATGCGGAAATCCGACGAATTCCGTGCGCAGCAATGTGGTTCGTGAGGCCGGATTTGCCACGTTTCATCCTCTTGGTGTCGCTGTTCCTCCTCGGCTGGGCGCCGACCGCCGGTGGAGCGGCGCCCCCTCTGGAGCCGCTGTTCCATATCTATGTCCTGGACACGCGCCTGCTGCGCAATCACGACAGCGATGTACGACTGTACATGAAGTTGAAGTGGCGGAACGGGCTCGACCAGGGAGACCCCTCATGGAAGGACCCCGCGCGGCATCGCGGGCTTCTGGTCGCCAAAACACCGGGAAAGCCCTCAGCCTCGATGATAGCGCCCATCGATGGCGATGCGGACAGCTCCGGCAAGGCCATCGACGACCACATCGACATGCTGAAGCTCCAGTTGCCGCCCGACCTGCGGAACGGCTATATCGACATCGGGGACGCGCTGAAGGCCGCCCGCGACGATGTCAAACTCGTGCTCGGCCAACTTGCGCAACGGGTGCGCGACACCAACACCCCGCAACGCCTGACCTTCGTGGTCCATTTCCTGGGCGACGACCTGCGTTTCCGGCCGCCGGGCAGCAATAGCGCGATCCCCCTGCGCGACTACGAAATGCAGAAGTCGTGTTTCACCGGAGCGGGTTTGAATGGGGTGGTGACGGACTGGGCAAATGGTTTCGAGAAAAGTCACCTCGCCCGCCTCTCGATCCATGTGTTCACGCGGCTCTTCGGGACCGAAGGGTTGCCCCCCGGCATGCTGGAGGACGTGGCGTCGGCGACCACCGGTCATTCCACGATGCTGGGGCAGCCGCTGTCTTTCCTGGACAGGCTCGACATGCTCTGCGAATCCGAGTCGCAGGCGCCGGGACAACCCGTCACAGGCACTTGCGGACAAAGCCCAATTCAGGAACGTAAGCAGAAAACGGAAAGGGTGAACTGCTTCCGGCCGGATACGGAGGAAGGCAAGCGGCTGGAAGCCCGCCGGCGTGCCGCCATCACAGCCGCTGTTTCGGGAGCGCCGCCGCGGAAGCCCGGCGTTGCCGGCGCCGCTGGCGGGCAGCTCCAAGTCGCTGGCCTCCCCCCAGCCGCAACCCCAATCCCAGAGTCCGGCCGGTCCCGCGATCCGGCCGACCGGTCCCGGCGCTACGCCGCCGCCTTCCCCGGATCCAGTTAAGGCCGAACCACCCAAGGCCGAACCACCCAAACCGGAACCGGCCAAGCAGGAACCGCCGGCACCGTCCCCGCCTGCCGCCCAGCCCGGCCAGACCGCTCAATCGACGGCCCAATCGAACGCCGCACCGCCTCCTTCCCCAACACCGGAGCCGCCCAAAACGGAACCACCCAGAACGGAGCCGCCGGCACCGCTCCCCCTCCTGCCGTGCAGCCCGGCCCGACTGCCCCGGCGGCCGCCATTCCGACGCGTAAGCGGTCGCCCCGCGTCGACTCCGTATTCCGGCGCGGCGTCGACGCGCCCCCTTCCGGACCAGGGTCGAGATCACCGTTCTCGAGGCTGATCCTCCGGGGATAGAACGGTCGATCGCATTCGCGGCATTGCCCGACCGGCCCGCGCCGGGTGGAGCGGGAACGGCAAGCCCGTTCCGGATTGAGGCATCGACTGCGACCGACAAGCGTGTCTCAGGGGAGTACACGTTGGCGATCGAGCCACGGGACAGGCTGCAGTGCCGTCTCGACAACAGCGCAAGGCTGCGCCTTGTGGTGACGGGGATTGCCGTCGAGGGCGACAGTCGCGGCACGTACGATGTCACGCTTCACGACATCTGCGGCTATGCCGACTCGACACTGCCATTCGGAAGGATGAACCTGCGATGAACCCGCTCTCTCTGCTGCCCATTGCCGGCTTTCTCGCCGTTGTCCTGTGCGCGACCGCCACGCCTGCCCTGGCAGGGGATCGCGGAGTCGTGGTCGTTTACGACAGTTCGGGAAGCATGCGGGCCCAGACTTCCGACCGGCACGGCAAGAGGGAGGTGGCGCAAGCCGCATTCCGCCACTTCACCGGCGGTCTGTCCGAGCAATCGCCCGGCAGCATCGTGAGCGTGGTTTCGTTCGGTCATTCGGTCACCTACGTGCCGTCCAGCGGCGCGGCACGGGTCGCGGGTTGCAAGGACATCGACGTCGTGGCGCCGCCGGTGCGCCTGGACGCCGGGCAACTCGACCGAATGGACCGCATAGTGTCGGGGCTGCCGGCCAAAGGCTATTCGCCCATTACCGAGACTCTCGCAAAGACCGCCGAAGTTCTGGGTGCCGACGGCGGCATCATCGTTCTCATCAGCGATTTCGAGGATACTTGCGACCAAAATCCAAATGCCCCCTGCGAAGCGCTTCATGCCATCAATCTCGGGCGCGACAAGAACCGGGTGGAGATCGATGCGATCGTCGTTCCCCGCGCAGGAGACATGCGGACGGAAGCCGTCGATCGGCTGGCGGCATGCTCTGGCGCGAAGCGGATCGATCTGACGAGACCGGAGGAAGCCCAAAAAGCGATGGTCGAACTGGCCAGAAGGGTGGCGGAGAAGCAGCGGCAGGCATCCTTTACCCAACCGACGCTCAAGGTGCTGGGGCTGGACCTGGGTTCCGGCGCCGTGCTGCGGGACGGCAAGCTGCGCGTGGAAATCCAGCGCGCCGGCGAAAGCAGCAGCGTCTTCGCGACCCCGATCCCGATACCCACCGATCCGATCGCTCTGCCGTCCGGAACCTACGAGGTCTCACTGTGGTCGGGAGAGGAGGAGATCATGCGGCGCAATGCGGTGTCCTTGGCGCCCGGCGAGCAAAAAACCGTCTATTTCGCTCCCTGATCCGGGACGGAAATCGGGTGGCTCCGGTGCCGCTTCGACCGGACTGCCGGAGATCCGCCGAACCGCCGGACGGGCGAGGTCTGTGCGATCATCGGAGCGTCCGGATCGGGTAAGTCGACGCTGCGCAACCGCTGCATCGGCTTCGTCTTCCAGTCCTTCCACCTGCTGCTCCGGCTATCGGCCCTGGAGCGGTTGGGGCGGTAGTCGGAGGCGGCGCGGTGATCGCGGCGCAGGACGTCAGCTTATCGGTCACCAGCACCCGCGGCGCGCGGCCCTGCATTTTCAGCTTGGCCGCCTTGGCATCGCGCCGGCTCTGCACCAGCACATCGAGCACGAAGCCACCGTGGACTTGACGGTGCCCGGAGCGGTTCAAACGTCGAGCGTCCCTCGGCAGGGCTGGAGAATACCCTCAGCCGTTCAGCAGGTCGTCGATGCGGTCGCGCAGGGCCTGCAGCCTTTCGCGATGCTCGCGCTGCAGGGACTGGGCGACCGTGTCGATGGCGGCCAGATCCTTGTCCATACGGTTGATCGCCTTGCCCAGCACCCGCAGCGGCTCGGCCGTGGCGGATGCCGCCGGACGCGCCGCCCGCACGGCACCCACGGTCAGGCCACCGGTGCGCGCCGTCTGCCAGAGCCGGCGCAGCTCCGCCTCGTCCTCGACGAAGGCCAGCTCGACCAGGGCGGAGCGGGACACCGCGTCGGGGTTGGCGCGATAGTCGGCCAGGATGTCTTCGGGCAGGCGCAGCACCTTCAGCCGCTTGGAGACCTCGGCCTCCGAACAGCCGACGGCCGCCGCCACCTCCGCCTGGGTGTAGCCGTGGGCCTCGATCAGCTGGGACAGGCCGCGGGCGAGATCGATGGCATCCAGATCCACGCGCTGGACATTCTCGATCAGCGCGATCTCTTCCGGCCGGCCCCTGGTGATGATGGCGGCGATGGTACCGCGGCCGAGCATCCGGTGGGCGCGCAGCCGCCGCTCGCCGGCCACCAGACGGTAGCGGCCCTTCTCCGCCCCCTCCTGCACCAGCACCGGTTGCTGCAATCCGTGGCGGGCGATGGAGTCCGCCAGCGAGCGCAGGGACTCGTCGTCGAACACCGTGCGCGGCTGGCCGGGATTGGTCTCGACCGCATCCAGATCGACCTCGACCAGCCGGGGCAGCACGCCGGTCAGCCCGAACATGCGGTCGGTCTCGGGGGCGAAGCCGGCCTCCTTGGCCTGGAGCACGGTGGCGGCGGTCTGTCGGGTCAGCTTCTTAGGCGGCATCGACGGTCTCCTGCAGGCGGCCCATGGCGGTCAGCAGCGCGGCGGCGATGGCGGCATAGCTCTCCACGCCGGGGGCGCCGATGTCGGCATCCAGCGTGATGACGTTGGCGCCGGCCGCCTGGGCATAGATGGTCGCGCGCGGCACGGGCGGGAACACGCGGCGGTCGCTCCCCCACAGCCGCTCGATGTCCTCCAGCGACGACCGGTCCTGGGTCTGGCGCGGGTTGACCATGGTCGGCAGGATGCCCAGCACCTCCAGCCGCGGGTTCAGCCGGCGCTGGATCTTGGCGACGGTGTCGAGGAAGGCGCTGACGCCGAGGATGGCATGCGGTTCCGCCTGACAGGGCACCAGCACATAGTCGGCGGCGGTCAGCGCGTTGATCGTCACCGCACCCAGGTTGGGGGCGCAGTCGATGACGATCACGTCATAGCGCGCCCTGACCCCGTCCAGGATCTCGGCCAACGCCGTCTGGGCGTTGGTCAGGTTGCCCGGCAGTTCGGTGTCGGCGCTCGCCAAGGCGATGCTGGAGGGCACGATGTCCAGCCCCTCGACGCTGGTCGGGCGGATCACCGCGTCCAGCATCGTCTTGCCCATCAGCGCATGGTACAGGACCTTGCCCTGTTCGGTCAGCGCCACCACGTCGTCCTGCGGCACGCCGATATGCACGGTGGCGTTGCCCTGCGGATCGGCATCGACCAGCAGCACGCGGTTGCCGGCCCGCGCCAGGATGAAGGCGAGGTTGATGGAGGTGGCGGTCTTGGCGGTGCCGCCCTTCTGCAGGCCGACGGCGACGGTGGTGCCGCGGCGGGGCAGGGGGCTTTCCGGCCGTTCCAGATTCAGCAGCAGCAGCCGGCCCAGCACGTCGCGGGGCAGGGCCTCCTTGCCGGTTTCCCATTTGCTGAGTCGCTGCTTGTCGTATTTGCGGCCGGTCAGTTCGTTGACGAATGCCGCCATCTGCGTCTGGGTCAGGCCGCGCCGTTCCCGCAACGCCTTCAACTGTTCCCCTGTCACGCCCCGTCCTCCTGCCCCGGCACCGGTTGCGGCGACCCTAGCAAGTCGTCGCCACTCCGGCAACGGGTGTCTACCGGATGGAGGTGACCGAAGGAGCAGTGGTCAGGCTGCAGGACAATCGCTTGAACGCGACGCGCGGGAGAAGCAGGCAATGGTCAACACGGATTACACGGATTGAAAACGGATTACACGGAGCCGCGCGGTTCATTGCGCTCCATCTCAGCGGCCATCCAACTGGACAGGCTTCCCGGAAACCGCCTGATCCGATCAATCCGTGTCAAAATCCGTGAAATCCGTGTTCTATCTTGCTTCCAAAGGCATGACGCGACTTTCAAACGATTGTTCTCGATCACACCGTCTCGTCGTATTCCACCTTGGGAACGTCGATCCAGTTTTCCGGCTGGCCCTGGTCCTTCTTCCAGAACAGCACCGGCAGGTCGGCGTTCAGGACGCGGCCCAGCACGGCGCCGCGCGCCTTCATCGTCTCCTTGTATTCCGCCGTCTCGACGATGCGCACGCCATAGCCGGGGATGCGGTCGGCGGCCAGCACCGGACCCAGCGCGTTCTTGAACTTGCGCAGGTCGTTGTCGGAGCCGACGCGCTTGCGCAGCGGCTCCAGCGCCATCCAGAAGGCATGGCCGCGGGCGAGATGGGCGCGGGCGATCTCGTAGAGGCGTTTTTCTACCGGCTTCAGGGCGAAATACTGGTCGTCGTAGCTCAGCAGATTGTGGCCCAGCGCCGCGCGGGTGACCCAGCCCGACAGGGTCAGCTTCAGTCCGCGCACCGCACGTTCGCCGTCCTTCTTGCGCTGGTACAGCAGCTTGTAGTCGGAAATCCACGAGAAGGCGCCGCTTTCGCCCTCACCGCCGGTCTCCAGGTTGGTCTTGATCTGCGTGCCCTGCAGCCGTTCCAGCGCCCCTTCGATCTTGTCGTAGGCGCTGCCGCCGGCAGTCTTGCCGACGATGCGCTGCAGGTCGCTGGTGGTGAAGTGCAACTCGCCCAACTTGGCCGGGGTCTTGCCGGATTCCATCTTCTCGCGCAGCAGCGAGATGGCGTAGAGCAGCACCGCCTTGTCCCAGATCGTCGCGACGCCGACATTCTTCGGCGCCCGCACCTCGATCCGCACCTTGCCGTCGTCGTAGGTCGGCAGCGATTCCGCCTTGTCCTTCGACAGGCCGAACAGGCTGTAGACCATCATGTGGCGGTCGTTCTGGACGTCGCCGGTCAGCGGGGAATCGAGCCGCAGAGCCAATTGCAGCGGCCGGTCGAGCAGCTCGGCGTTGGTGGTCTGGGACATGCGATCTCTCCGCGGGTGCTGTGCGGCGTGAAGTTGATTGCAGCCATAATCCACAAGCCCGCCCCCTGTTCCACAGATCCGGCTCAAACGTCGCCGTTCTGCCGAAAGATTCCCGCGGGTGGCGCGATTTGCCCGGTCGAACGTCGCCGTTCTGCCAGTTTTCCCGAGCGGGGCCGGCGGGAGGAGGCAGAGCCCGCGATTGACGGCCCCGACCCTCCCGGCGGCGGGGTCAACGTCTGCGTTCTGCCGTGCCGGGAGGTGGCGGAGCGGCTGGATTTTCATCTAACCCATTGCAATCACTTAGATAATGTCCTTATCCGCTGCCCCGGTCGGGGTCGAAAGGCCCCCTGGACGGCCCTCGACTGGCAGAACGACGACGTTCGGACGATCCGCCGAAGGGCCGATTCCCGCCCGATTCTCCGCCGATTCCGGCCGGCCGGCGGTGGGGGAGGGGAGGGAGGGGCTCCATTATTCGGCAGAACGGCGACGTTCGTGGGCGGGATCCGGCGGACACAAAGCTCCGATCCCCAAGAATCTTTCGGCACAACGGCGACGTTCGGACCCGAATCTTTCGGCACAACGACGACACCCGCGGCGGACCGGCCGACACTGCGGCGACACAAGTGATTGATTCCCGCAGGAGAATCCCGATCCACCCGGTTGGAACGTCGCCGATCCGCCAGTTTCCGAAGACCGTGGACAGACGCGCAACGGGACGTACACATTTCAAAAAACGGGCGAAAACCGCCCTCACGCCATCATCCTGCGCTCCTGCCAGTTCCTGGCCGGCGCCACGGGTTTGCGCATCCTGAAGGAGAGCACCATGACGTAACGGAGGACCGACCTCCGCAAACACAAAAGGCCCGGATTGCTCCGGGCCCTTCGTGTCGGACGGAGGAGACCGAGGGAAACCCGGGCACCCCACATCTGGCTGTTTGGCGACTCCATGATGGCAGGGCAGGCCCTTGATGCCAAGCGGATTCACATCGAGTCCGTCGACGCTCTCCCTTTGTCTCCGCCCGTCCACGGATCGACCGACAGACGGGTGTCTCAATGAAGCCATACATCGACATGTACAGGCGCTGGATTGCCGTGCCCGGCATCCAGGCCGCCGACATCGCGGTGTTGTCCGCGCTCTATGCCCATGCCGACCGCGACGGTGTCTGCACCGCCACGCAAGGGGAGCTGGCGGAGGAGCTTGGGCAAAGCCGCGCCTGGTTCAACGCCGTGCTGAAGGGCCTGCAAGGTTCGCCGGCCCCGCTGGTCTGCGCACAGCCGCGGCGCGGACTGCGCGGTTTCGCCTATCGGCTGACGGGAATGGAGGGCGTCACCGCCGGCATGTCCTGTCAGCCGGCAGACATCGGCGGTTCGCCGGCCGGCTTCTCCTTCTCCCAGAATCCTGAATCCTCCTCCTCCCCATCGGGCGGGGAGATTGCGCGGCAGGATGGGGCTTTGCCGGCGGACTGGCAGCCGGATGCCGGCGACCTTGCCTGGGCAGCACAGGAGCGGCCGGAGGTCGATGCCGGCCGGGTCACCGCGAAGTTCGTGGCCTGGTGCCGGAAGGCCCATGCCCGCAACGGCTACCGCCCGCCGGATCCCGGGGCCGCATGGCGGCGCTGGATCCTCCGGGAACTGGTCGCTCCGCCCGATGCGGCCCGCGCCCCCGCCGCCGAAGCTTCTCCGTCCATTCCGTCCGCCCTCCGCCACCCCCGCCGGGAGCCCCGCCATGATCGCCGTTCCGTCCTTCCCCGAAGCGGATCCGTGCCCGACGCTGCTGTCCGCAACCGCGAAACCCTCGCTGCCCTGCGGCTTCGCCTCGCTGGCCAGTCTTGAGGTCGCCGACCTGCGGTTCGAGACGCAGGATCTGTCGCCCGAGGAGATCGGGGCGCTGGCCGAGCGGGTGGAGCAGGCCATCGGCGCGCTGACGCCGCCGATCGGGATCGAGAATGTGCTGATCGGGCTGGAGAAGCTGGCCGACCGCTTCGCGCTGGAACTGCCGGACGCCGACCTGCTGGAGGCGGACGTGCGGGCGATGGCCGACTGGCCGGCCGATCGCTGGATGGCGGCCTTCGATGCGGTCTGGGCGAATTTCCGCAGCGGCTGGAGCCGCTTTCCGACGCTGGGTGACTTCCGCGACGCGCTCGCCGCCCTGCCGGCGATGGCGGAGAGCCGGGCTGCCGACGATCTGCGGCGTCTGGCCTCGCGTCTGCGCCAGGAACAGCAACTGCGCGCCCGTACCGAGGAGCAGCGCCGCCGTGCCCGTGCCCGCGAAGCGGCGATGGCCGAGCGGCAGCGGGAACTGGCGCGCTGCCGGCTGGCGGATCCGGGGCCGCGGCTTTTGGCTTCTTCCGCGGAGGAACAGGAAGCCGGCGAAGGCCCGGATCCGGCGGCCGGTGAGGACCGCCGGGTCCCGGACCGGCCAGTATCGGACCCGGGGGTGTCAGCCTGCGGGAGTCCAGTCCGGCTTCAGCCCCTCCTTCCAGGCGAAGCGGATCAGATGGTCGTCCACCACCGCCTTGACGCGGGCCAGCGCCTCGGCGTCCGCCGCCTCGGCCCGCAGGGTCAGCAGGCCGTCGGACGCCGTCATCGCGCAACGTCCCCAGGGGAATTCCGCCTCACCACTGGCGGCGTCGTACCGCACCGCGATCTTGTGGGCGAAATGCTTGCAGAGCTGCTGCAGATACCGGCTGGCAAGGGCGGTCGGGATCGTGGCCGTTTCGGTCAGCATGGATGCGCTCCCTATCGTGACGGGGTCCGGCCCGCTCAGAACTTGACGGTGGAGGTGAGATAGAAGGTCCGCCCCTCCGCGAGCGCCGGCTGCACGGTGGAGGTCTGGCCGTAGCTCGACCGGCTGACATAGGCGGCGTCGAAGATGTTGTTGGCCTCGGCACGCAGGGTCCAGTTGGGCGCCGTCTCCAGCGGCTTCCATTCGGTGAAGAGGTTGACGACCTGATAGCCGTCGATGGAGCGGAAGCCGTTGGCCCGCAGCGCGTCGTCCTCGACCTTCAGCGCGATCTCCGCCGAGGCGCCCAGCGTCAGCCGCAGATCCTCGAAGCCGTAATGGCCGCGCAGGGCGAAGAGGTCGCCGACCGGCACCGCCGTGTTGTAGTCGGACGACAGCGCCATGCGGTTGCCGTACTTCACGTCGGTGTGGGTGTATTTCGCGCTGATCCCGGCATTGCTCCAGTCATAGCCGGCGGTCAGGTCGAAGCCCCGGCTGCGCAGATCCTCGCCGTTGACGCGGGTGTAGGTGGTGTAGTTCCAGGCGACCGGATTCTCCATGTAGGTGAGGAAGGCCGCCGCCTCCAGCCGCAGGCCCTGGTCGGCATAGCGCAGGCCGGCGCGCATGTTGTGGGCGGTCACCGGCTCCAGGTCGCTGGAATAGCGGTAGTTGGCGGCGTGGAACAGGGCGGCTTCCGCCATCTCCAGCCCGCCCCAATTGTAGCTGTAGCCGCCGAAGGCGGTGAGCCGGTCGGTCACGGCATAGTCGGCCGACAGGTTGGGGCTGATGCCGGTGTTGTCGAAGGTCTTCTTGTCGACCGAGCGGTAGCTCTGGTGGTCGATGCGGACGCCGGTGGACAGGCGCAGCCGCTCCACCGGGGCGAGGCGGGCCTGCAGGAAGCCGCCGACATTGGTGATCCGCTCGTCCGCGTCGGTGGTGAAGTGGAAGCGGTCGATGTGGATGTCATCGCGGGACAGGTCGAAGCCGGCGGTCAGCGTGCCGGTCGGAATGGCGAAGCTGTTCTTCACCGTCAGGCCGATGGTGTCGATCTGGCTGTCGAAGGCGCCGTGCGCGGTGGTGCGGCGGTTCTCGTTCGGCCGCTCCAGCCTGTTGCGGGTGTAGGAGACGGTGACGCCGGGATTGAACCAGTCGGTCGGCTGCGTGGTCTCGTAGCTGACGACGGCGGTGGTGCGGGTCGCGCTGTTGCTGTTCATCAGCGGCCCGGTCGGCCCGCCGACGATGCCGAGGTTGGAGCGCAGGCGGCGCACCGCGTCGTCGCGCACATGCTCGCCCGACACCGAGATGCGGTGGCCGCCGTCGGACTCATAGGCCAGCTTGCCCAGGCCGCTGACCAGATCGGTGCCGGTGCCGGCCTCGGTCACGCCATTGCCGTTCTCGTAGTTCCTGCCGCGCGACAGGGTGCCGATGCCGAGGATCTCGAAGCCGTGCTTGGCGGCATAGCCGGCGCCGGTGGTCCGCCATGTCCTGGAATTGGTGTCGTAGCCGAGGATGGCGGTGGCGCCGACATCCTGCCCCGGCAGGAGCATGTCGGTGGCGTCCTTCGTCCTGAAGGCGACCGCGCCGCCGAGCGCGCCCGGACCGGCATCGGCGGGAGACACGCCGGGATCGACCTGCACCGACTTCAGGAAGGTGGGGTCGAGAGTCAGGTTGCCGTTGTGGTGCCAGATGCCGGCGCGCTGTGCCGCACCGTCGATGGTGACGTTCAGCTTGCTCTGGTCGATGCCGTGCAGATAGATCTTCTGCGCCGCGGTGCTGCTGCCGGGGACGGTGATGCTCGGCTCGTCCTGGAACAGCTCACGCAGGTTTTGCGGCAGCTCGCGGTCGATGGTCTTCCGGTCGATGACGGTCGCCGCCTCCACCGGGCGGGGCGCCTCGCCCTCCACCGCAACGGAGGGGAGGGTGACGGCCTTGTCGGTCGTACCGCCGGCCTGGGCGAGGGCCGGGGCCGCCTGCGCGATCAGCGACAAGGTGAGGAGGGCGGTGGTGCTGGTGATCCGGTGACGGAATCGGCTGGTCATGGTCGGCAGTCCATCCTTTCGCGTCACCCCCGGACCACGCCCGCTGGACCATCGGCCGGCACTGTGATATCCGAGAATGCGACGCATTCGCAATATGGGTTCAGCGTTTCGGACGCTGTTCACGCTGGTATAGCCCGCGCTGCGCCGACGATGCCTTTGCGCGCCGGTCAAACTCCTTTGCCGGTTCGCCAGATGATGGGGAGGGGCCGGTGACGGAGGTCGACGTGATGGAGGCGGACTGCCCGCTCCGCTGGCGGGATCTGGTGGCGCGCGGCAACCGCGGGGAGAGGCGCTGCCGGCCATCGTGCCGTCGCTCGATCCCGACGACATCGTGCTGCGCGGCCGGTTCCGCATGGAGATGCTGCGCAGCGGCCTGTCGCTACATGCCACCGACGCGGTCGATCTGCGCGACATGACGACGGCCGCCGCCGCCGGGCCGGGTCTGACGGTGGCGCTGTTCCTGCGCGGGGAGGTGGACATCTCGCTCGGCGAGCGCCGCTACGCCCTGTCGGCGGCGCGCGAGCCGGTGCTGTTCCTGCTGTCCCGCACCGAGGAGGACCGGTTCCAGCGCCGGGCGATGCGCGGCAACCGGGTGCGCAAGATCACGCTGGGCCTGCCGCCGGACTGGCTGGATGGCGACGGCTGCGCGTCGGCCGGTCCGGCGGCGGGGGAGGGCGGCCTGCAGCGCTTCCGCCGGACCCATGGCGCCAGCCTGATGCTGCGGCCGACGGCCCGGCAGGTGGCGCTGGCGGAACGGCTGACCGGCCCGATCGCCTGCCCGCCGATGCTGGAAAGCCTCTATCTGGAAAGCCACGCGCTGGAGATCGTCGCCGATGCGCTTGGCATGGTGGACATGCCCGCCGCCAATCCCTTGAGCAGCCGGGACCATGCCCGCCTGCGCATCGCCTGCGACTATCTGGAAAGCCGCGACCCCGACGACGACGCGCCGCTGCGGCTGGAGGAGGTTGCCCGCCATGCCGGGATGAGCGTCAGCACGCTGCACCGGCTGTTCCGCGCCGGCCATGGCATGTCGGTGTTCGAGTATGAGCGGGCGCGGCGGATGGAGCGGGCGCGGGCGGCGCTGGAATGCGAGGGCGTCAGCGTGACGGAGGCGGCCTATCTCGCCGGCTATTCCAGCCCGGCGAATTTCGCCACCGCCTTCAAACGGCGCTTCGGCCGCTGCCCGCGGGAAGCGCGGGCGACCCGCATCGCCCTTCCATCGGCCGCGGGCAGAAGTTGAATCACGATACGGGCTGATATCCGCAGAAGTTGCTTTCGAAAAGGAAAGTGACCGGCAAAGAAAATGGGCGGATCCGCGGTGAAGCGGATCCGCCCGAGGCGAGGAGACTGAAATCGGCGCCCGAACGTGCCTGCAAAGGCGCCGGCGTTCCGGCGGCCCGGCTGCGCAAAGCTGCGCGACCGGGCCGTCCGAACCGAGCGTCTCCTATCCCGTTGGTCCCTGTGTCCTCGTCACCCCGCGATCAGGCCGCGAAGCTGCCGGTTGGCGACCGCCAGCATGGCGAGGTCGACTGCCGGCTGGGCCCGCAGTTCGGCCAGAAGCTGCTCGACACGCTCCACTACGAGGCTGCGGCTGGCGATCCAGGCATCGACCGCCGCGGCCTCGTCGCCTTCGCTCTCCAGCACGCGGATGGTCAGCGCGCTCTGGTGGGCGAATAGGTCGTCGATGATCGCGGCGACCGCCTGACGCTGCCAGTGGTTGTCCACCTTGGCGCCGCTGGCGCGGTCGCGCAGCCATTCCAGGCCGAAGCGGCGGCCCAGCCCGAAATAGACCGAGGCGACGCCTTCCACCGCGCGGCCGGTGCGCTCGGCGATCCGCACCAGATCCGGGGCGGCGGCCAGCACCGGCAATGCTGCGACCCGGCGGGCCAGATCCTCCGGCACGCCCTGGGCGGTGGCGTCGGCGACACGGGCGGCGAGGCGGGAGGATTCCTCGGCGTCGAGGAAATGATCCAGCCCGGCGGCCAGGGTCTCCACCCCCGGACGGAAGGCGGCGGATTCGCGGCCCAGATCCAGCGGGTGCGGGCTGTGCGCCAGGAACCACGCCACCGCACGATCCATCAGATGGACGGTCTCCAGCATCAGCGTGGTTTGCAGGGCGGCCGGAACGAGATTGTCCAGACCGTCGATGGCATCCCACAGCGGGCGCAGCTGGAACACGTCGCGGGTGATGGCATAGGCGCGGGCGACGTCCGCCGGTCCGAGGCCGGTCTTCTCCACCATGTCGCGGACGAAGGTGGGGCCGACGCGGTTGACCAGGCTGTTGGTGACGGCGGAGGCGATGATCTCGCGGCGCAGACGGTGGCGGAAGATCGCCTCGCGATGGCCGTCGCGCAGCGGCTGCGGGAAGTAGCGCAGCAGATCCTCGACCGTTGCCGGATCGTCCGGTAGTTCGGACGCCAGCAGGTCGTCGTACAGCGTGATCTTGGCATAGGCCAGCAGCACCGCCAGCTCCGGCCGGGTCAGGCCGCGGCGCTCGGCCATGCGCTGGGCCAGCTCCTCGTCGGTCGGCAGATACTCGATGGCGCGGTTCAGGCGGCCGCTGCGCTCCAGGTTGCGGATGAAGCGCGACTGCGCCTCCAGCAGGGCAGCGCCTTGCGCCTCGGCGATGGTCAGCGCGCCGGTCTGCCGGTAATTGTCGGCCAGCACCAGCCCCGCCACCTCGTCGGTCATCGCCGACAGCAGGGTGTCGCGCTGCTTCAGCGTCATGTCGCCCCGCGCCATGACGTCGCCCAGCAGGATCTTGATGTTCACCTCATGGTCGGAGGTGTCGACGCCGGCCGAATTGTCGATGGCGTCGGTGTTCAGCCGCACGCCCTTGCCGTCGCGTCCCTTCTGGGCGGCTTCGATGCGGCCGCGCTGGGTGACGCCCAGGTTGGCGCCTTCGCCGACCACCTTGGCGCGGATCTGGCCGCCATCGACGCGCAGGGCGTCGTTTGCCTTGTCGCCGGCTTCGGCATTGGTTTCGGTCGAGGCCTTGATGTAGGTGCCGATGCCGCCGAACCACAGCAGGTCGACCTCCGCCGTCAGCAGGCGGCGCATCAGCTCGGTCGGCGACAGGTGGGTCTGCTCGATGCCGAAGCGGGCGCGGACCTCCGAAGACAGCTCCACCGTCTTGGCGCTGCGTTCGATGATCATGGCGCCGCTGGACATCCGCTTGCGGTCATAGTCGGCCCAGGAGGAGCGGGGCAGGGCGAACAGCCGGTTGCGCTCCTCCCAGCTGGTCTCGGCGTCGGGATCGGGGTCGAGGAAGATGTGGCGGTGGTCGAAGGCGGCCAGCAGGCGGATGTGGCGGGACAGCAGCATGCCGTTGCCGAACACGTCGCCCGACATGTCGCCGACGCCGACCACGGTGAAGTCGGTGGTCTGGATGTCGGTGCCCATCTCGCGGAAATGGCGCTTCACCGATTCCCAGGCGCCGCGGGCGGTGATGCCCATCGCCTTGTGGTCGTAGCCGGCCGAGCCGCCCGAGGCGAAGGCGTCGCCCAGCCAGAAGCCATGGTCGACCGACACCCCGTTGGCGATGTCGGAGAAGGTGGCCGTGCCCTTGTCGGCGGCGACCACCAGATAGGGATCGTCGCCATCATGGCGCACCACGTCCTTCGGCGGCACGACGGAGCCGTCGGCGGCCAGATTGTCGGTGATGTCCAGCAGGCCGCGCATCAGCGTCTTGTAGCACTCGATGCCTTCGGCGAGCGCCGCCTCGCGGCCGGCGCTGGGGGGCGGCGGACGCTTGACGACGAAGCCGCCCTTGGAGCCCACCGGCACGATGACGGTGTTCTTCACCATCTGCGCCTTCATCAGGCCCAGGATCTCGGTGCGGAAATCCTCGCGCCGGTCGGACCAGCGGATGCCGCCGCGGGCGACCTTGCCGCCGCGCAGATGGACGCCTTCCATGCGCGGGCTGTAGACGAACACCTCCACCCACGGGCGGGGCAGCGGCAGCTCTTCGATGGAGCCGCTGTCCAGCTTGAAGGACAGGTGGGGCTTCGGGCCGCCGCCGGCGGCGGTCTGGTAGGCGTTGGTGCGCAGCGTGGCGCGGATCAGGTTGGCGAAGCGGCGCAGGATACGGTCGTCGTCCAGGTTGGTGACGGCGTCCAGCGCGTCTTCGATCTGTTCCAGCACCGGCGCCTCGTCGGCGCGGTTGGCCGGGTCGAAGCGGGCGGCGAACAGGCGGGCCAGCAGGCGGGCGATCTGCGGATGGCCGGCCAGCGTCGCCTCGATGGTGTCCTGGGCGTAGGCGAAGCGGGCCTGCTTCAGGTACTTGGCATAGGCGCGCAGCACGACCACCTCGCGGCCGGTCAGGCCGGCGCGCAGGATCATGCGGTTGAAGCCGTCATCCTCCATCCGGCCGTCCCAGACGTCGGCGAAGGCATCCTGGAAGGTCTGCTTGACCTTGACGCAGTCCACCGGCAGGCCGGTCTGGGTGCGGGCGGTGAAATCGTGGATCCATACCGAAGGCACGGACGCGCCGCCGGCCGGGCGGACCTCGTAGGGTTGTTCGGTGATGACCTTCAGGTCCATGTGCTCCAGCATCGGCAGCACGTCGGACAGCGGCACCGGCCGGCCCTGGTGGTAGATCTTGACGTGCAGCTCGTCGCTGTCCGCCTCCAGCGGGTGGAACAGCACGATGCCCAGCCGCTGTTCGGCCAGCACCCGTTCGATGCGGTCGATGTCGTGGACGGCGGCTTCGGCGGTGAAGGTCTCGCGGTAGCCGGCGGGGAAGGCGTCGGCATAGCGGCGCAGGCGGGCGTTGCCGGTCTCCTCGCCATGCGCCTCGACCAGCGCGTCGCGCAGACGGTCGGCCCAGCTGCGGGAGACCTGGACCAGCCGCGCCTCGATCTCGCTGATGTCGGCGGGCGGGATCTTGCCCGGCTCCGTCTTCACCATCAGGTGCAGGCGGGCGAGCGCGCTGTCCGACAGCTGGGTGAAGTAGGAGGTGCAGGTGCCGTGGAAGGCCGTTTCCAGCACGCCCTGGATCTTGCGGCGCAGCGCGGTGTCGTAACGGTCGCGCGGCACGAAGACCAGCGCCGAGACGAAGCGTTCGAACGGGTCGCGGCGGACGAACAGGGCAAGGCGCTGGCGTTCCTGCAGGTGCAGGATGCCGAGTGCGGTCTCGAACAGCTCGTCCGACGGGGTCTGGAACAGCTCGTCGCGCGGATAGGTCTCCAGGATGTTCAGCAGCGCCTTGCCGTCATGGCCCGACGGGTCGAAGCCGGCGCGGCCCATGACGCGGGCGACCTTGCGGCGCAGGAACGGGATCTCGCGCGGGCTGCGGTTGTAGGCGACGGAGGTGAACAGGCCGACCGCCAGCGTGACGCCGACCACCTTGCCGTCCCCGTCGAAGCGCTTGACCAGGATGGCGTCCAGCGGGACCGAGCGGTGCACGGTGGCCTGCCGGGTGCCCTTGGTCACCAGCAGCGCCCGCGGCTGGTGCAGGAAGGCGCGGATTTCCTCCGGAAGGACGGCGGCATGGCCGTGTTCGTCGAACACGGTGATTTCCGGGTCGCGCAGCACGCCCAGCCCGCTGCCCTCCACCAGCTCCAGCCAGGGTTCGCGGCCTTCCCCGCCGACGGTGGCGATGTAGAGGCGGCTGCCCAGCAGGGTCATGTTGCCGTCGTCGACCCAGGTCAGGAAGTCGGCGGCCTCCTTCGATTCCTCGGCGTCGGGGGCGTGGGCGATGTCGTCGCGGGCGGCGCGGACGCGCTCGCGCATCGGGTTCCAGTCCTCCACCGCGGCGCGGACGTCGGCCAGCACCCGCTCGATGCCCTCGCGCAGGCGGGCCTGGGCGGCCGGGTCCGACAGCGGGTCGATGGAGCAGTGCATGAAGGATTCGTCGCGGGCGCCGTCCTTCTCCTCACCGGGCTCCAGCAGCTCGACGATGCGGCCCTCGGCGTCGCGGACGACGCGGGTGACGGGATGGATGATGAGATGGACGGTGACGCCCTGCCGGTTCAGCTCCGCCGTGACGGAATCGACCAGGAAGGGCATGTCGTCGTTGACGATCTCCACCACCGAGCGTTCGGACTGCCAGCCATGCTCGTCCAGCCGCGGCGCATAGACCCGGACCTTGGGCTTGCCGGGCGTGCGCTGCTGTGCCCATTGCCACATCGCGAGCGCGGCGCCGTAAAGCTGTTCCGGCGTGCCGCGCAGCAGGTCGTCGGGGGGCACGTTGGCGTAGAAGCGCTTGACGAAGCGCTCCGCCCGCGCGTTCGGAACCCGGCTGCGCACCAGCTCGGCCAGCTGCTGCCGCAAGTCGCCTGCCAGATCCTTCGTCGCCGTCCGCATGATGGTGGATGTCTCCTCTCGGGGTTTTCTTTGGATTGGTAGTACCAAACCCGTTTCGACAATTCGACGGCAAATAAACGGCAGGATTTCTGACCAAGCGGCGATTCGCACCCCTTTCGGGGTATTTCTCCAAAGATTCGGACAACCCAGTGACATATTCGCCGAATTTATCCATAGCCCGTTCACATCCCCGCCATCGCCGCTCCACCCGCGGCACCGCGGCAAAGACGCACAGTGCCCTTCTGCCGCACCTCTCGGTGGTCGCGGAGCGGTCGGGGGGCCGGCGAAGCCGAATCGATTCGTATGCTTCGGCGGTCCGCCGGCAAAATGGCGGAAATCCTGGAAAGTGGCGCGGAAAGAAGGTCAGCGGGACTGACCGAATGGTGGATTCGTTCTCCGCCGTGACATCGCGCGGCGGTCATCAGGTGGAATGCGGGAGTTCGCGGCAAGATCGGAACGAATGTGGGGGCGCGCACCGCTTCGGCGCCCAGGCCCCGACACCGATCGATTGTTCGCCGCTCCAACCAATTGCAGATTTTTCATTCGGCTATTTCCGGGCCGCTCCCATTCTTGGAAAGCGGCTGCAGCTTGTCCGTTGCGCGAGGAGTTTCCTCGTCGTCGCGGCGCGGACAGGCATGGCCGCGCAAGTATCAAGTCGGCATTTGCCTTCCGGAGAAGGAAAAGGCGTGGATATAGAATTCCTCATAAGCCTCGCTCTTGTGCAGGGCATCACCGAGTTCTTGCCGGTCAGTTCGTCCGGCCATCTGGTTCTCGCGTCGCAACTGACGGGATGGGCCGATCAGGGCCAGACGATCGACATCGCCCTGCATGTCGGCACGCTGGGCGCCGTCATCGCCTATTTCTGGCGGGACAGCCTGGCGATGAGCCGGGGCGGGTGGGACCTGCTGCGGGGCCGGTCGACGGAGGCGCGCCGGCTTTGCCTGCTGCTGGTCGTCGGCACGCTGCCGGTGGTCATCGCCGGCTTCCTGTTGCATGGCCTGATCGCCGACCATCTCCGCAGCATCGGGGTCATCGCGGCGACGACCATCGGCTTCGGCCTCCTGCTGTACATCGCCGACGCACGTGGAGGCCAGACGCGGACCGTCGCCGGCATGAGCCTGAGCCATGCCGCGATCATCGGCGTCGCGCAGGTGTTCGCGCTGATCCCCGGCACCAGCCGGTCCGGCATTACCATGACGGCGGCGCGGATGCTGGGCTATGACCGGGAAAGCGCGGCCCGCTTCTCCATGCTGCTTTCCATCCCGACCATCCTCGCCGCGGGGGCGCTGGCGACGGTTCAGGTGATGATGGCGGGCGACGGCGAAACGGTGGGGTGGGACGCGCTGCTCGCGGCCGGTCTCGCCTTCGTCGCCGCCTTCCTCACCATCGGCGGTCTGATGGCCTGGGTGCGCCGCGCCAGCCTGACGCCGTTCGTCATCTACCGGCTGCTGCTGGGCGGGGCGCTGCTGTTCGTCCTCTACGCCTGAGTGGTCAGCAGTAAAAAATGCTCAATGAGCAAACAATCAGCCGGCAATCCAAGTAGTCATGTGTTTCGGCCACCCGTGGGTTGCGCGGTTTGCGCTTCTGGTATTTGGTATACCAGGATATCTTTTTCCTCGTGAACACATGGAGGCAATCATGACCTACGCGACCGTTTCGGACTTCCACTCGAAGAACGGCTTCTCATCCTTCGTCCAGGCCTTCAAGTCCTTCATGACTGCCTGGTGCGACAAGTCCCGCCTGTACGGCCCGCTGTAAGGCCGGCCGCGCGTGAGCGAGGCTCCAGGGTTGCGAAGACGGCCTCGCGCTCCGGGCCGCATGGCTTGCCCGGCGAGGCAGTCCGTTGAAAGTGCCAAGGAATGGGTCGTGACCATGTCGCGGCCCATTCGTGTGTTTGGGCTGCCTTTCTGGCAGTCCGCCGCCTGAAGGCGGTCCCACTCAGTCCGTCGTCCGGCAGACGGACATGAAGGGGCGGGCGATGCGCCGCGGCGGCCGGTTCATGTTGGCCGGGCGGCCCAGAGCCCGGATGGACCCGGCGAAGCTGTCCGGGGCGCGGAACTTCTGCCACACCGACGTCAGGACGGAAGCGGCGACGGTCGCGGCGAAGGTGGCGAGGCAAAGCGCAACGGCGAGTGAGATCGGCTCCAGAAACATGGCATCCCTCGGGTGCTTTGCGTTCTGCGTTCGGTTCGGAGCGCCGCGGACCCGATCCCGCAGCCCCGACCTCAGGACTGGACATGCCCGATCAACAGACGACCGGGCAATTCGGCGCATCGCCGCACCCACCTTGACCGTAAGTATACACGATTTTAATCCCGAAACGGCCGCTTGTTTTCTCGAAGCGGAAAAGCCGGCCGGCGGCGGGAAATCGCCCGGCCGGGACTCTGACGGACGGGGTGCCGCGGTCCATATACGGAAAATCCGGCAGGGATCGCCGCAGTGCGGCGGCAGCGTCGGCATTTCATTGCTTGGTTGTGGAAACGCAACCTCCAGGCTGCAAAAGGCCCGAGGGCCGCCGCTGTGCAGGCGGAGAACTCGCGCGCAAAAAATGGCAACTCGAAGAGGAAGTTCAGGCTTCCTCCGAGTTGCCATGTCCTGTTTGTGCCGATCTGCAGATATGCAGAGTGCAATCGCAAATAAAAATTCGCACGAGAAGTGAAGGCTGTCCCGTCCCCTGTCGGGACAGCCTTCTGGGAGGGACTTTGACGTGTGGCTCAAACACGCCAAGTCGCGAGTCATATAGGCTATATTATTCGATATGGCAACAACTGAATCTTTGTTCGGCAGCATCTTCAGAGTAGCTGCTGCTGTATTGCTGTACGCATGACGAATGATTTTAATCCCGGTGATTTTGAGATTTTTTTGTTGGTGAAAAACGCTGGATGAGGGCGGATATTTTTCCCTACGTGTATCTGATATTTGGCATACCAAACATGTTCGCAGCGGAACGGTTGCCCGCTGCCCCCGAACCAGGGTCGGGAAGGATCCATGCGGAACTGAGCCAATGGACCTCGATCGGTTCAACGATCACTGCAGGGAGGGACAGGGAATGAGCATCAGCTCGACAAACAGCGCGGCAATCGCCGTCGATGGGGTGTATGACGGCACCGCCGCCAACGGCGGGGGCGCCAAGAAGGAAATCCGGCTGGAGGCGCCGGGCACAGGGTTCATGGACACCTGGAAGGCGATGGGGCCGGGCATCGCGGCGGCGATGACGGGCATCGGCGCCAGCCACATCATGCACGCGCCGACCGCCGGCGCCCGCTTCGGCTACGATCTCCTGTGGGTGATCCTGGCCGCCTACATCATCAAGTATTGCGCCTTCGAGTTCGCCCACCGCTACACGATGGTGAAGGGCGAGACCATCATCAACGCCTACCACCGCGTCGGCACCTGGCCGCTCTGGTTTATGATCTTCCAGGGCCTCGCCAACACCGTCGGCATCGCCGGCCGCGCGCTGGGCTGCGCCGCCCTGATGTGGGCCGCCTTCCCCTTCATGCCGATGGAGGCGTGGGCCGTCACCATTCTTGTCGGCACCGTCGCCATCCTGTGGCTGGGCAGCTACAAGGCGGTCGAGGGCATCTGCAAACTGCTGATCATCATCTTCGCCGTCTCCTGCTTCGTGGCGTTCGCGCTGCAGGCGCCGCCGCCGGCCGAATATCTGTCGCGCCTGCTGCCGACGCTGCCGCCGGTCGGTGCGATGCTGCTGTTCGGCGCCATGTTCGGCTATTTCCCCACCACGCTGGAAGTTGCTCCCATGCAGTCCAACTGGGCGGTGGACAAGAAGGCCGGCATGGTCAAGGTCAACGAGATGCGGGCCCAGGGGCACACCGTGCACATGGACCCCGACTACATGAAGAAGAGCCTGATCCTGTTCAAGCGCGACATGAACATCAGCTACATCATCTCGATGCTGTCGGGCATGGTGTTCCTGATCGTCGGCGCTGCGGTGCTGAACCCGATGGGGCTGGTGCCCAAGGGCAGCGAGATGGGCACGACGATCGCGCGCATCTACACCGACACCTTCGGCGCCTGGATCTTCCCGGTCATCATCGCCGGCGGCGTGGCCGCCCTGTTCTCCACCGTCTTCACCTACTTCGACGGCCAGGCGCGCATCTTCGAGGAATGCGCCGTGCGGCTGAAGCGGGACTGGGACAACCCGCGCATGCGCAAGCTTCTGTACCGCGGCATGCAGGTGCTGTGGCTGGTGGCGGGCATCGCCGTGGTCTTCGGCCTGCCGGAGCCGATCTTCGTGGTCCAGGTCGCCTCGGTGATGGCGCTGGTCTTCTCGCCGGTGCTGTTCTGGCTGACCATCAAGGCGGTCAAGGACAACTTCACCTCCGACTTCGAGCGTGAGCTTCTGCCGAGCAAGTTCCAGTTCGCCTGGGCCTGGGCCGGCACGGCCAGCCTGGTCCTGCTGACGCTCTACGTCCTCTACTACCAGTTCCTGACCTGACCGCCGGGCCTGATCGCCGGGCCTGATCGGTGGGGCCGTCTGGGAACGCGGCTTATGGCGCCCCGGGGAAGGCACTCCGGGGCGTCATGCCCTGTTATTCATCCGAACGCACCCATATAAACCCGAACATCCTGCCCGCGGCATAATGGCTGGCATGGAACCGCTCTGACGGAAATCGTATAAGGACAGAATTCCATGGTGGAAAAGACGCAACCCTCTCGCCCGCGCCCGATTTCCATTTTCAGGGAATTCATACAAAGCGAAGCGTCGGGTGGCATTCTCCTGATGATCGCGGCGGCGCTTGCCCTGATCGTTGCCAATTCCCCCCTGTCGGGCGTCTATTTCGACACGCTGCACAGCTATGTGCTGGGCCTCAGCATCGGGCATTGGGTCAATGACGGCCTGATGGCGGTGTTCTTCCTGCTGGTCGGCCTGGAGATCAAGCGGGAGATGCTGGACGGCCAGCTTTCCACTTGGTCGCGCCGGATCCTGCCGGGCGTGGCGGCGGCCGGGGGCATGCTGGTGCCCGCGCTGATCTATGTGGCGTTCAACAGCAGCGATCCGGAAACGATCCGCGGCTGGGCCATCCCGGCGGCGACGGACATCGCCTTCGCCCTGGGCGTCCTGTCGCTCCTCGGGCCGCGCGTGCCGACCTCCCTCAAGATCTTCCTGACCGCCCTGGCCATCATCGACGACCTCGGCGCCGTCATCATCATCGCCCTGTTCTACACCGCCGACCTGTCGATGCCGGCCCTGGGCGCGGCGGCGCTGATCCTGGCGGCGCTGATCGCCCTGAACCGCTTCGGCGTCCAGAGCCTGTTGCCCTACCTCGTCCTCGGCGCCGGCCTGTGGGGCGCGGTCCTGCTGTCGGGCGTCCATGCCACGCTGGCGGGCGTCACGCTCGCCCTGACGATCCCGCTGCGCCCGGCCCCCGGCAAGCCGGACGACATGCATTCGCCGCTGCACCGGCTGGAGCACGGCATCCACGGCTGGGTGGCCTTTCTGATCGTCCCCGTCTTCGGCTTCGCCAACGCCGGCGTGTCCTTCGCCGGCATGGACGCGTCGATCCTGACGGGCACCCTCCCGCTGGGGATCGCGCTCGGCCTGTTCCTGGGCAAGATGGTCGGGGTGTTCGGGACGGCCTGGCTGACCATCCGCCTGGGCTTCGCCGACATGCCGGCCGGGGCGAACATTGCGCAGCTCTATGGCGTCTCCCTGCTGTGCGGCATCGGCTTCACCATGAGCCTGTTCATCGGCGCCCTGGCCTTCCCGACCTCGCCCGAACTCGGCGACGCGGTCAAGGTCGGCGTCTTTGCCGGGTCGCTGCTGTCCGCGACCGCCGGCGCCCTGGTTCTGCGCTTCCTGTCGGGCAAGGCCGACGCCGAGGCGCTTCCCTACGCCAAGGCCGACCGGAACGCGGCGTAACGGCCGCCGCATCGGCCCTCGCTTCGGCCGAAAGCGGGATGCTGCAAGGCCACATTGTGACGGCGGGCCGCATCGTCCAAACTGATCCCGGCCGAACCGATCCTGAACGGTGAGGCCGGGCAATCGGGGAGGATGCGGCATGGCCCAGCCGGATCGCGACAAGGCCGGACACAACGGCGGGACAGGCCCGATGGCGGGCGTGGACCGCCGTCTTCTTGTGGTGACGCTGGCCCTGGCGCTGCTGACCCTGCTGGCGGTGCTGGACCATCACCGGCCGACGCCGGGTTCGGCGCCGCCGGTCGAATGGCGTCTGCCCGCGGTCGAACTGCCGCAGTCGGTGCCGATGGCGAAGGCGCCCAGCCTGCGCCGGGACGAGCTGCTGGGCGCCGACTGACGCTTGGCCGGCTGGCCGGTCAGCCGACCGGCAAGCTGTCGCTTCCCTCGCCCAGCGGGCGTTCCATCAGCACGCCGTCCAGCCAGCGGCCGAACTTGAAGCCCACCGCCGGCAGCACCCCGACCGGACGGAAGCCGCAGGCGGCGTGCAGCCCGATGGAACCGTGGTTGGCGCTGTCGCCGATGGCCGCGATCATCCGGCGGTATCCCGCCGCCGCACACATCTCGATCAGCGGGTCCATCAGCGCCCGGCCGATGCCGCGCCGGCCCATGCCGTCGGCGACATAGACGGAATTCTCCAGCGTGAAACGATAGGCGCTGCGGGTGCGGTAGGGCCCGGCATAGGCGTAGCCGGCGAGCTGCCCCTCGCACTCCGCCACCAGATAGGGCAGGCCGCGGCCGAGGATGTCGGCGCGCCGCCGCGCCATCTCCGCCTCGTCCGGTGGAACCTCCTCGAACGACGCGGTGCCGTGCAGGACATGGCGGGCATAGATCGCGGCGATGGCGGGAATGTCGGCGTCGGCGGACGCCCGCACGATGATTGCAGGCATGAGTTTCAACTCCGGTGAGGACGGTCGGCGGGAAGAAGAAGGGCGCAGACGGTCGCCAACCCGCCGCCGACGCCGAGAAGCGCGAAACCCCAGCCCCAGGGGGAGCCGTCCATCTGGCCGCCCATGCCGCCGGCCTGGTCCAGCACCAGCCCGACCGCCAGCGGCGCGGCCCCGCCGGCACCGAAGCCGAGGATGGAGCGCACGGCCAGCGCCGCCCCCAGGCTGCCCGGCTCGACCGATTCCGTCATCGCCGTGGACAGGACGGGGGAATCGCCCAGCGCCGAGAAGCCGTAGAGGGCGGCCATCGCCAGCACCAGGACCAGTGGCATCCCGTCCATCCAGCCGATGGTGAAGGAACAGGCCGCGCCCAGCAGCCCCATCGCCACCAGCACCGCCCGCCGGCCCAGCCGGTCCGACGCCCGCCCCATGGTCAGCGACGACAGGAAGCCCGAGAGATGGATGGCCGCGGCGATCCACAGACCGCGGATGCCGGCGCCTCCGGAATCCGCAAGGCTGGCGGTGAGGAAGGCCGGAAGCCAGGCCCACATGCCCAGCAGTTCCCAGCAATGGGTGGTGTAGCCGGCGGTCAGCAGAAAGGAGCGGCGGTCGGCCAGGAAGCGGAAGGCGCCGCGCAGCCGCCGCGCCCCCCGCCGGCAACCAGATTGGCGCGCCCGCGCAGCCCCGGCGTGGCGAGCAGCGCCGCCAGCAGCGGCCCCAGCCCGCAGGCGATGAAGGCGGCTTCGTAGCCGATCCGCTCGGCCAGCGATGCCGCGAGTGCAATGGAGGCGAAATATCCCAGCGACCCCGCCGCCAGCAGCCAGCCGACCGCCGCCCCGCGCCGGGCGGCCGGCACGCCCTGCGCCACCAGCATGATGGAGGGGGCGTAGGTGCCGCCCTGGGTCAGTCCCACCAGCGCGAACAGCAGCAGCCCGCTTTCCGGCGAGCGGGCGAAGAAGGCGAAGGCGAGGCCGGTCAGCGCCGTCGCCCAGCTCGCCCACAGGAAGACGCGCTTGGCGCCCAGGCTGTCGGCGAACCAGGAGGAGCCCACCAGCGACAGGGCATAGCCGATGTTGAAGGCGGTCTGGATCGACCCGGCTTCCCCCGCCGACATGCCCCAGGCCTGCATCGCCGGCACCAGCGCGCCGGCATAAACCATGAAGGACAGCGAGGTGGCGAAGCGGCTGGCGCACAGCAGCACGAGCCATGTGGAGGGAGAGGCCGGGGAGGCGCCAGGGGAGGGAATTGCTGCGGTCGTCATGGCCCCACCGTCGCGGACCGCCGTGGAAAAGGCAAATTTATTGATTTGATCGGAATCATAAGGAAAGCTGGAGGTATGCGCGGCCTGAACCTCGACCAGCTCATCACCTTCGCCACCGTCGTCGAGCATAGCGGCTTCACCGAGGCGGCCAGCCGGCTCGGTCTGACCCAGCCGGCGGTCAGCATGCAGATACGCAATCTGGAGGAACGCTTCGGCGTGCGTCTGGTGGAGCGGGTCGGCAAGCGCGCCCTGCCGACCGCCGCCGGACGCGACCTGCTGCCCTTCATCCGCCGCATCCGCGACGAGGCGGAGGCGGCAGCCGCCGCCATGGGGCGCCACCGCGCCGGGCAGGCGGGGCGCGTGCGCATCGGCACCGGCGCCACCGCCTGCATCTACCGCCTGCCGCCGATCCTGACCGCGCTGCGCGCCGCCCATCCGGGGCTGGAGATCATCGTCGTCACCGGCAACACGCCCGACATCCTGGATGCGGTGGAGGCGGGGACGCTGGACCTCGCGCTGGTCACGCTGCCCGCCGTCCGCGCCGGCCTGTCCATCGAACCGGTGTGCAGCGAGGAACTGGTCTGCGTCGGGCCGATCGGCGGAGATGGGGAGCCGGCGGCGCCGGAGGGCATCGCGCCGGCGGCGCTGGCGGACGGGGCGCTGATCCTCTACGAGCGCGGCGGCACCATGCGGGCGGTGATCGACGGCTGGTTCCTGGCCGGCGGCGTGCAGCCGCGCCCCGCCATGGAACTCGGCAATGTGGAGGCGATCAAGAACCTCGTCGCCGCCGGGCTGGGCCGGTCGATCCTGCCGTCGGTCACCGTCCAGGGGCCGGGCGACCACGACCGTTTCGCGGTCCAACCGCTGTCTCCGCCGCTGGTCCGCACGCTTGGGTTGGTGTTACGGCGTGACAAAGTGCCCGATCCCGGCGTACGGGCAATGGTCAGGGCGATTGCGGATATGCGGTATCGATAAAGATAAAATTGCCGACATTTTAATCATCAGGACTATTTCCTTTGGATGGTTTACAGGGGCTTTCGGCATTGCGCACTCTTGCTTTCTGAGACTTTCGTTTTTCTTGGGCGCCTATGACCAAGCCTCAGTCCCTCCCGAACGAGCCCGCAACCAGCCGGAAGGGGAGCGGAGCGGACCCGAACGCCCAGCCGGCTACGCCGCCCGCGTCGCGGGTGGAGGAGCTGGAGCAGGAGAATTCGCGGCTGCGGGCAGCGCTCGCCAACGCCTGCAGCGGCTGTGACGACCTGCTGACGGTCACCGCGCTCAACGAGGATCTGCGGACCGCCTTCGACGCCCTGGAACACAGCCGCGCCGCCCATGCCGACAGCGAAAGGCGGCTGCGCGCCATCCTGGACAGCGCCGTCGGCCACGCCATCTTCACCCTGGCGCCGGACGGACGGGTGACCAGCTGGAATCCCGGTTCCGCCCGCATCCTGGGCTGGACGGAGGAGGAGGCGCAGGGCCGGCCGGTCGCCTTCCTGTTCCCGCCGGAGGACGTGGTGGCCGGCGTGCCCGACGCGCTGAGGCTGCGGGCGCTGGCCGAAGGACGCATCCAGGAAGAGCGCGCCTTCCGCCGCCGCGACGGCGCCACGGTCTGGGGAGCGCTGACCATCCTGCCGCTGCAGGGCGAGGAGGAGGGCTATCTGTGGATCCTGCACGACCGCTCCGACGAGCGGCGGATGGAGGAGGCCATCGCCGACGCGCGCAAGCGCGCCACCGACATCCTGGACAGCATCGACGAGGCGCTGGTGGCGCTCGACCGCGATTACCGGGTGATCTACCAGAACCGGCGGGCCGAGCAGCTCGACCACCAGCCCTTATCGGCGATGCGCGGCCGCCGCCTGTGGGAGATCTGGCCGCAGCTCGCCGGCTCCGACCTGGAGGCGCTGTGCCGCCGGACCATGACGGAACGGGAGCCGACCAGCATCGAGAAGCGGCTGGACGGCGAGGACACGACGCTGTGGCTGGAGGTCCGCTTCCTGCCGACGCCGGAGGGGGTCGGCTGCTTCTTCCGCGACATCACCATGCGCAAGCGCGCGGAGGAGGAGGCGCGCGCCTCGCACGAACGGACGGTCACGATCCTGGAGAGCATCAGCGACGCCTTCTATGCCGTCGATCACGACTGGCGCTTCACCTACATCAACCGCAAGGCGGAGCAGCTGTGGGGCCGCTGCCGCGACACCCTGCTGGGCCGCCGCATCTGGGACGCCTTCCCCAAGGTGCTGGGCAGCGAGGCGTTCGAGGCGCAGAAGCAGGCGGTGCGCGAAGGGCGCGAGATGACCGTCGAGGTGAAGTCGCCCATCCTCGGCGACTGGGTCGAGATCAGCATGTATCCCAGCCCGGACGGGCTGTCGGTCTATTTCCGCGACATCACCGCCCGCCGGCAGGCGCAGCAGGCGCTGATGCAGGCGAAGGAGACGGCGGAGGCGGCCGACCAGGCCAAGGGCAAGTTCCTGGCCGCCGCCAGCCACGACCTGCGCCAGCCGCTGCAGGCGCTGCTGCTGTTCGTCGACGTGCTGAAGCCCCATGTTCAGGGCCCCCAGGGCGCCAACGCGCTGATGCATCTCGGCCGCGGGCTGGACGCGCTGAAGGAGCTGCTCGACAGCCTGCTGGACATGTCGCGGCTCGACGCCGGGGTGGTGCAGCCGAACATCGAGACCGTCTCCATGGCTCCGCTGTTCGACCACATCGCCGCCTCGTACCGGCCGGTCGCCGCGGCCAAGGGGCTGGAGCTTCAGGTCCGGTCCTGCAACGCCGCCGCTCGCACCGACCGCACGCTGCTGACCCGCATGGTGCGCAATCTGGTGGAGAACGCCCTGCGCTACACCGAGAGCGGCCGGATCGACATCGAATGCCGGCAGACCGGCGGCCGGCTGCTGATCGAGGTGCGCGACACCGGCATAGGCATCCCGCCCGACCATCTGGAACGCATCTGGGAGGAGTTCCATCAGGTCAGCAACCCGGAACGCGACCGCAACCGCGGGCTCGGCCTCGGGCTCGCCATCGTGCGGCGGCTGTCGCAGCTGCTGAACCATCCCGTGGACGTGCAGTCGAAGCCGGGGCAGGGGACCAGCTTCGTCATCGCCCTGCCGCTCGGCCGGGCGGTCGAACGGCCGCTGACCCCGGCGGAGGCGGCGACCACCGGCGACGGCCGCTTTGCCGTGGTGGTGGACGACGACGCCATCGTGCTGCTGGGTCTGGAAACGATCTTCCGCGAATGGGGCTATGAGGTGCTGGTCGCCGGCTCCGCCGAAAAGGCGGTGGAGGCGCTGCGCCGCAGCGGCCGCCGTCCCGATCTGGTGGTTGCCGACTACCGCCTGCGCGAGGGTCGTTTCGGGACGGAGGCGGTCGCCGGCATCCGCAAGCTGTTCGAGGAGGCGGGCGGGCCGCCGGTGCCCGGACTGATCCTGACCGGCGAAACCGGCCCGGAGTGCGAACGCGACGCCGCCGCCCATGGGCTGGGCATCATCCACAAGCCGGTGACGCCGCGCCAGCTCAGCCACGCGCTGGGCGAGCTGCTGGGGCTGCGGTAATTCCGGAAATGGGGCCTGATTTCGTCACCCCGGCTTGGTGAGGAAGGCGGTCAGCTCCTTCTCTGCGGCCGTCACATGGTCGATCACGATGGCGCAGGCTGCATCGGCGTCGCCGCTCCGGCAGGCGGCGAGCAGGGCGTGATGGTCGTCCTGGGAGCGTGACTGGTAGCCGAGCGCCACGAACTGGAAGCGCAGATAGCGGTCGGCGGCGGCCAGATGCTGCTCCACCAGCGCCAGCAGGCGCGGCCGGCCGGCGCGGGCGTAGAGCGTCATGTGGAAGCGGCGGTTCAGCTCCCCCATGCTGCCCGGATCGGCCTCCCCGTCCATCTCCGCCAGCAGGTCGGCCGCCAGGGTCAGATCCTCCGCCGTCAGCTTCGGCAGCGACAGCCGCAGCGCCGCCGGTTCCAGGGCGGTGCGGATGGTGCCGATGTCGGCCGAATCCTCGGCGGAGATCGCCGCCACCACGGCACCCCGGTGGGGGTGGAACTCCACCAGCGCACGCGCCTCCAGCTGGCGCAGGGCCTCGCGCACCGGCATGCGGCTGACGCCGAAGGCGGCGGCCAGCTCCTCCTGCCGCAAGGGCGCGCCGGCGGGCAGCGTGCCGCCCAGGATCGCCTCGCGCATCGCCGCCTCGACGAATTCGGTCGCCGTCCGGAAGCGCGGGCGGTTGCGGGCGATCACCGCGGTCAGGTCGGGGGCGGGCGTTTCCGGATTGTGGGGCATGCGGGGACCCGGAGTTGACGGAGGGAAGAGCGGGGCGAGAAAACCACTTGCGCGGATATTGGATCCAATCTAACGATTTTCCTCTCCTCTGTCACGCATCGGAAAGGACCGGACATGCCCGGCTCGCCTCCCGACCAGTCCGCCGCTGCCTCGTCCTCCGCCGCCCGGACGGCTGCCGCCCCGACGCCGTCCAGCCTGTCGCTCCAAGCGCTCGCCACCGGGTTTCTGGTGGCGCTGGTCGGCTATGCCGGTTCGGTCGCGGTGGTGATCCATGGGCTTTCGGCGGTCGGGGCGGACACGGCGCAGATCGCGTCCGGCCTGGTGGCCGTCGGGCTCTCCATGGGGCTTTCGGCGGTCTGGCTGGCATGGCGGCAGCGCCAGCCGATCAGCATCGCCTGGACCACGCCCGGCATGGCGCTGCTGGCGGCGACCGGGCCGGTGGCCGGCGGTTTTCCTGCGGCGGTCGGCGCCTTTCTGACGGTGGCGGCGCTGGTCATGGCGACGGGGCTGTGGACACCGCTCGGCCGCTGGATCGCGGCGATTCCGAAGCCGCTGGCCAACGCCATGCTCGCCGGACTGCTGCTCAAGCTGTGTCTGGCGCCCTTGCTGGCGATCGGAGCGGCGCCGGGGCTGGGGCTGCTGGTGCTGGCGACCTGGGCGGTGGTCGGACGGTTCGCCCGCTTCTACGCCGTGCCGGCGGCGGTCGCCGTGGCGCTGGCGGCGATGGCGCTGGACCCGCCGCTGTCGGGCGCGCTGCCCGCCGATCCCTGGCCGTCGCTGGTGGCGGTGACGCCGGTCTTCACCTGGGAGGCGCTGATCGGGCTGGCCCTGCCGCTGTTCGTCGTCACCATGGCGTCGCAGAACATCCCCGGTCTGGCGGTGCTGGCGACCTTCGGCTACACGCCGCGGGTGGCGCCGGCCTTCCTGACGACCGGCCTCGCGTCGGCCCTGACGGCGCCGTTCGGGGCGCCGACGGTCAATCTGGCGGCGATCACCGCGGCCATGTGCGCCGGTCCCGACGCCGACCCGCGGCCCGAGCGGCGCTGGCAGGCGGCCGTCGCCGGCGGTGTCGGCTATGTCCTGCTGACCGCGGTCGCGGCGGTCACCGCCGCGCTCGTCACCCGGTCATCCCCCATCCTGATCGAGGCGGTTGCCGGTCTGGCGCTGATCGGCGCCTTCGGCGGCTCGC
Source organism: Azospirillum sp. VT-I1 (assembly GCF_055698305.1). Classification (NCBI taxonomy): domain Bacteria; kingdom Pseudomonadati; phylum Pseudomonadota; class Alphaproteobacteria; order Rhodospirillales; family Azospirillaceae; genus Azospirillum; species Azospirillum sp. VT-I1. Next base: position 356,793 of record NZ_CP168803.1, read on the forward strand.
TGCTCGCCGCCCTGCAGGTGGAGGAGGAGCGTATCCCGGCGCTGGTCACGCTGCTGACCACGGCGTCGGGACTGTCCTTCTTCGGGATCGGCTCGGCCTTCTGGGGCCTGCTGTTCGGCGGGGCGATGCATCTGCTGCACCGGCGGCGCCCCGCCGGAACGTGAGGCGTCAGCCCTGCTCGATCAGGTCGGCGCAGGCGTTCACCGCGGCGGCGGCGTAGGGACGGATGCGCGCCGGGATCTGCGATGGGTTGATGCCCGGCCCGAGGATGCCGACGCCCACCGGCTTCATGAACTGAAGCTGCAGGTCGATCAGGCTGCGGATCACCGCATGTCCCATGACGTTGCCATGTTCGGTCTCGCCCCGTTCGATGATGCCCAGCGCCACCGCGCCGGCGACGTCGTCGCGCATCAGCAGGCGCTTGATCGCCAGCGGCTTTTCCATCGAACCGGGAACCCAAACCTCCGCGACGATGCCGAGGCCGCGGCGGGCGGCGACCGCGCGCGCCTCGTCCAGCATCTCCTCCCCTTCCTTGCGGTGGAACCGTCCAAGCACGATGCCGATGTTGCTCACCCTCTGTCTCTCCCCTGATGTGCGGCCTGAAGAACCTGCGCCCAAACTGTCGCGTCGCCGCGTAAAGCGCAAGGGGTGTCGCCAGTTAGAAAATTTCCGGTCATCCTCATAAGATTTCCATCCGGCTTTCCCATGAAGATCCTGTCTTCCGCCCGCCAGGATCAAGGCTTTGGCGAAAGATAAGACGCTGTGGTCAAGGTTAAGTTTTGCATACGGTTCGTTCCCGACTGCGGCAGGCCGTCGCAGCGTGCTACAAATCGGAACAAATTGCTCGCCGCGGCCTGTGTTGCGACCATGTAATAATGGACGGGTGGGGTTCGTGCCGGTCCCGGCCTGACGGGTGGCGCGGCCGTAGCAGATCGGTCAGGCGACTCCGGAACGGCAATCATGTTGAAGGGTGCGATCGAATACGCGCCGTCGACCTTCGAGGAACGGGGGGCCGCGGTGGCCTTCACCACGCCGCTGCTGTCCCAGACCCGCGTGCGCCGCGGCGAACGGTCCAAGCTGGAGGTGCTGATCCCCAGCCTGTCGCAGGGCATGGGCATCTATGTGGTCGCCTGGAAATCGGTGCCCGATATGGTGTCGATGACCATGCACGACCGCTATCTCCACGACCTGATCGTGAAGGAGGACGCCTGTTCCCCGCACGAGATCAGGCGGGCGACGCTGAAGGCGGCGCGGCGCGGGCTGGCCGGGCCGAAGGCGGCGCAGGCCGCCCGCCGCGCCTTGGAGGAGGACGAGGAGCAGGGCACCCTCACCCATTACCTGCTGATCCTGTCCATCCTGAAGGCCGTGGGGCTGGAATCGCCGGAGATGCTGAAGGCCGGCATCGACACCGACGAGGGGCAGCGGCTGACCCGTCAGCTGATGACCCGCGCGGCGGAAAGCCTGCGGATGGACGCGACCCTGCTCTATTCCCGGCTGGCCGACATCGCCGCGGTCGTCGCCCCGGTCGGGCTGGCGCGCTCGCCCAAGCCCGGCCGGCTGATGCGCGGCCTGACCGACCTGAAGGGCTTCCGCGACAGCCTGACCGAGTGGGCACGCGAGGTGCCGAGCGACGCCGCCCCGGTCGCCGCCTTCTGCGCGGAGGTGGCGCAGCACACCATCGCCATCGGCGACAAGGTTCTGGGCGACTTCCACGGCCGCATCGAGGCGATCGGCCCGCTGATGCGCGATTGGGACAGCGAGATCGTCCGCGTGCGCGCCCAGGCGGCGCGGATGGCGTGGCTTCTCGACGGCTGGAGCCACATCACCGGGGCCTGGGAGGTGGCGCAGACCGAAGACCAGCACCAGCAGGCAGCGACCGTCAACGACCTGTTCCGCATCCTGCCCTTGCTGCCGAGGAAGGAGTCCAGCCGCGACTTCGTGCAGGACTCCAAGCAGGTCAAGCTGGCCCACCGTCGCTCCGTCCGCATGCTGGAGGACTGGCGCACCGGCCAGATGGACATGGACGCCATCCGCCGGATCGAGGCGGTGAAGGCGCGCGCGCCATGACCGGCCCGGGAGTGGAGAAGGGAGCGGAGAAGGGCGCGGACGGACCGGGCAAGGCCGACCGGCTGCCGGGGCTGGAGAGCCGGCTGTTCGACATCCCCGAGGACAAGTTCATCGAGGTGGTCCGCCTGCTGGAGCGGGTGCGCGACCATCCCGACGTGCGCCAGACCTTCGCCGCGATCCGCCCGCGGCTGGTGCAGGTGCGGCCGGGCCGCCGGCCGACGATCAAGCGTGTCCTGTGCATGCCGTTCGAGGATGTGCTGGAAAGCTTCAGCGGGGTCGAGGTGCCGCTGGGGCGCATCGAACGGCGGGTGATCGAACCGGTCTGGCGGCTGGTGACGGAATGCGGCGACACCGCCCTGATCGACCAGCTCGACCGGCAGGTGCAGGAGACGGCGCCCGGAAACCTCAACGCCCTGCGCAACATCGGCCGCCGGCTGTGGCCGATGGCTGCCCAGGCCATTCGAGGGTCGGTGGAGCAGGACGGCTCGCGCCAGCTGGTCTGGCGGCTTCTGCACGGCGACGAGGACCTGCGGCGGCAGGTTCTGGACGTCGCCGCCTTCCTCGACCTCGGCCTGACGGTGGAGGCGCTGAAGGATGCGCTGGCGCCCAAGCCGCTGCCGGGGCTCGACGACCGTCATGTGGACGCCATCGAACAGGCCGCCCAGGTGGCGGCGCGCCAGTCCCCGGCGCTGGTCTATTACCTGCTGCTGGTCGCCGCCTCCCGCCTCGGCACGCCGGCCGACCTGCTGACGGTTCTGAACGACATCGACCTCGGCAAGGCGCGGCGGGAACAGCCGGTGATCTTCGCCCAGCTGAGCGGGCTGGTCGTCACCAACCTGGAGGAGCGGACCGCCCGCCTGGACGGGAACGGTTACGGCAACGGCCATGGGGCCGGGCCGGACGGGACCGCCGTCGCCATCGCTCCGGAGGAGGCCATCGCCATCGCCGAACGTCTGGTCGCCAGCGTCGCCACCACCTCCGCCGTCATGGATTTCCTGGCGGAGCCGGTCTATCGCGAGCGGCTGGAGGCGGTGAAGGCGGCGGTGCGGACGATGGTGACCGGCAGCGTCCTCGACACCGCGCCCGCCGGCATCCTGACCGCGGTGGCGGCGCCTGCCGAAACCGGCCGGCCGGTTGCCGTCGACGAGGACGCCCAGACGGCGGCGGAGGACCATGCCCGCGCCCTGCGCCGCTGCGAGGGGCTGGCCGACGCGCTCGGCCTGCACCAGCCGCTGAAGGACGCCATGGCGTCGATGGAAAAGGGTCTGCTGGAGCGGGCGCACGCCCTGCTGGCGCAGTATCCCAAGGCCGCCGGCGACCCGGACGACGCGGAGACGGCGGAGATCAACCTGTTCTACGCCCTGCGCCTGCTGGAAATGGTCGCCGGCCCCGCCAAGGCCGACCAGCTCCGCACCGCCATCATGGCCGCGACGGGCGAGTTCGAGGGGGAGTAGGGGGGATGTTCCCTCTCCCGCCCCGGGAGAGGGAAGGGGCCCAAGCAAAGCTTGGGAAGGGTGAGGGGTAAAGCAAGGATCAAGGGATCCATGTCCGGATCGCCCCTCACCCTCCCCGCCTTCGGCGGGTCCCCTCCCTCTCCCGGGGCGGGAGAGGGCGCCCCCTCACGAGGTTGCCGGCAGGGCGTCGCGGGCTTCCTCTTCCTCGGCGTAGCGGCGGGCCAGGACGGCGCCGACCATCAGCTGGATCTGGTGGAACACCATCACCGGCAGCAGAACCAGGCCGGCGGTGGCCGGGGCGAACAGCACGCCGGCCATCGGCACGCCGCTGACCAGCGACTTCTTCGATCCGCAGAAGACGATCACCGCCTCGTCGGCGCGGGAGAAGCCCAGGCGGCGGCTGAGCAGCGTCGTGCCGACCAGGAACGCCGCCAGGATGGCGCAGTCGATCAGCACCACCATGCCCAGCGCCGCAGGCGGAACCTGAAGCCACAGGCCGTTCACCACCGCCTCGCTGAAGGCGATGTAGACCACCAGCAGGATTGAGCCGCGGTCGGTGAATTTCAGCATCGTCTTGTGCCGCGCCGCCCAGGCGCCGACCCAGCGCCGCAGCAGCTGTCCGGCGACGAAGGGCAACAGAAGCTGTGCTGCGATGGTCTGAAGCGTGTCCAGCGACAGCGCCGTGCCCTGCACCTTCAGGAACAGCGCCACCAGCAGCGGCGTCATCAGGATGCCGGAGATGTTGGACAGGGTGGAGCTGCACACTGCCGCCGCGACGTTGCCCCGCGCCATCGAGGTGAAGGCGATGGAGGACTGGACGGTGGAGGGCAGCAGGCAGAGGAACTGCACCCCGATGGCCAGGGCCGGCGGCAGCAGGCTGTGCGGCAGCGTCGCCACCACCGCCCAGCCGATCAGGGGGAAGGCCACGAAGGTCAGGCTGAAGATCAGCAGGTGCAGGCGCCAGTGCGCCATGCCCGCCACCACCTCTTCCCGCGGCAGGCGGGCGCCGTGCAGGAAGAACAGCAGCGCGATGGCCGCCTCCGCCAGATAATGCACCCACTGGGCGATCTGGCCCTGCACCGGCAGCACGGTCGCCAGCCCGACGGTCGCCACCAGGGCCATGGTGAAGCCGTCCATGTTCGGGCGCGGTACGCGGATCATCGTCGCAAGGCTCCTTCGCGGCTTCTTCAGGTATACAGTATCCAAAATATAGCCGTGCACCGCAGCATTAGGAAAGCGTGACAATGCCGCAGCGGGTCCGGGCGGACGCATGGCAGCCTTGAAATGATTGTCTTTTTTAGACTCTTTCCACGATGCGGCAGCGTATCCGCAGCGGCTGGGCCGCCTTAATCCCTTGAAGAAATGCAGGTTTCGCGGGCCTCAGCTTGCCCCTTGCCTCCGTCTTCGCCATACGGTAACGTATGGTCAAAGAACGGATGATTTCCCAGGGGAGCGATACGCCATGCTGTCCAACCAGTACCCGAGCCTCAATTTCGACCTGGGCGAGTCGGCCGACATGCTGCGCGATTCGGTGCGCAGCTTCGCCGCCAACGAGATCGCCCCCCGCGCCGCCGAGATCGACCAGACCAACGAGTTTCCGAACGAGCTGTGGCGCAAGATGGGCGACCTCGGCATCCTCGGCGTGACGGTGGAGGAGGAATATGGCGGCGCCGGCATGGGCTATCTGGAGCATGTCGTGGCGATGGAGGAGGTGTCCCGCGCCTCCGCCTCGGTGGGGCTCAGCTACGGCGCGCATTCGAACCTCTGCGTCAACCAGATCCGCAAGAACGGCACGGAGGAGCAGAAGCGCCGCTACCTGCCCAAGCTGATCTCCGGCGAGCATATCGGCGCGCTTGCGATGTCGGAGCCGAATGCCGGGTCCGACGTGGTGTCGATGAAGCTGCGGGCGGAGAAGAAGGGCGACCGTTACGTCCTGAACGGCACCAAGATGTGGATCACCAACGGCCCCGACGCCGACACGCTGGTGATCTACGCCAAAACCGACATCAACGCCGGCCCGCGCGGCATCACCGCCTTCCTGGTGGAGAAGGGCTTCAAGGGCTTCTCGGTGGCGCAGAAGCTGGACAAGCTGGGCATGCGCGGCTCCAACACCGGCGAGCTGGTGTTCGAGGACTGCGAGGTGCCGGAGGAGAACATCCTGGGCGGCGTCGGGCGCGGCGTGAACGTGCTGATGTCCGGCCTGGATTACGAGCGTGCGGTGCTGTCCGGCGGCCCGCTCGGCATCATGCAGGCCTGCATGGACGTGGTGATCCCCTATGTCCACGACCGCAAGCAGTTCGGCCAGCCCATCGGCGAGTTCCAGCTGATGCAGGGCAAGATCGCCGACATGTACACGATCATGAACGCCGCCAAGGCCTATGTGTACGCCGTCGCCAAGGCCTGCGACCGCGGCGAGACCACCCGCAAGGACGCCGCCGCCGCCATCCTGTTCTCTGCCGAAAAGGCGACCTGGATGGCGCTGGAGGCCATTCAAACCCTGGGCGGCAACGGCTACATCAATGAGTACCCGACCGGCCGCCTGCTGCGCGACGCCAAGCTCTACGAGATCGGCGCCGGCACCAGCGAGATCCGCCGCATGCTGATCGGGCGCGAGCTGTTCAAAGAGACGGCCTGAGGGAAACGGCCTGAGGCCGGACGGAAAAGATCGAGGGAAAGGGACCGACCACCATGACCGACAGCATCGTCATCGCCGCCGCCGTCCGCACGCCGATGGGCGGCTTCCAGGGCGACCTCATGGGCCTGACCGGCCCGCAGCTGGGCGCCGTCGCCATCCAGGCGGCGCTGGAACGCTCGGGCCTTGCCGCGGACGCGGTGGACGAGGTGTTCATGGGCAACGTGCTGTCGGCCGGCCTGGGGCAGGCCCCGGCGCGCCAGGCGGCGCTCGGCGCCGGGCTGCCGAAGGGGGTGGGCTGCACCACCATCTCCAAGGTCTGCGGCTCGGGCATGCGGGCGGTGATGTTCGCCCATGACGTCATCAAGGCCGGTTCGGCCAAGGTGGTGGTGGCCGGCGGCATGGAGAGCATGTCCAACGCCCCCTACCTGCTGGACCGCGCCCGCGCCGGCTACCGCATGGGTCACGGCAAGGTGCTGGACCACATGTTCTTCGACGGGCTGGAGGACGCCTACGAGAAGGGCCGCCTGATGGGCACCTTCGCCGAGGAATGCGCCAGCAGCTACAACTTCACCCGCGAGGCGCAGGACAATTACGCCATCGAAAGCCTGACCCGCGCCCGCAAGGCGGTGGAGGACGGCTCCTTCAAGGCGGAGATCGCGCCGGTGCTGGTGAAGGGCCGCAAGGGTGACGTGCGGGTCGACACCGACGAGCAGCCGGGCAAGGGCGATCCGAAGAAGATCCCGACGCTGAAGCCCGCCTTCGCCAAGGACGGCACGGTGACGGCGGCCAATGCCTCGTCGATTTCCGACGGCGGCGCGGCGCTGATCGTCACCACCCGCAGCGAGGCGGACCGCCGCGGCCTGCGCGTGATCGCCGAGATCAAGGGCCATTCCAACCACGCCCAGCAGCCGGCGCTGTTCACCACCGCACCGGTGGGGGCCATGCAGAAGCTGTTCGAGAAGGTGGGCTGGTCGGCCCGCGATGTCGACCTGTTCGAGATCAACGAGGCCTTCGCCGTGGTGACCATGGCGGCGATGCGCGATCTCGACCTGCCGCACGACAAGGTGAATGTCCATGGCGGCGCCTGCGCGCTCGGCCATCCGATCGGGGCGTCGGGGGCGCGGATCATCGTGACGCTGCTGGCGGCGCTGGAGAAGTACGACCTGAAGCGGGGCGTCGCGTCGCTCTGCATCGGCGGCGGCGAGGCGACCGCGATTGCGGTGGAGCGGGTGTAACGCACTCCCTCTCCCGCCCCGGGAGAGGGAAGGGGCCCATGCGCAGCATGGGAAGGGTGAGGGGTGGTGCAAGGAGCCATGCGCTTCCGGTTCCTTGGCTCACCCCTCACCCTCCCCACGCCTGACGGCGCGGGTCCCCTCCCTCTCCCGGGGCGGGAGAGGGCAATAACGACCAGGGAGGACCAGCATGCACCTGACCGAAGAACAGACCATGGTCCGCGACATGGCCCGCGCCTTCGCGCAGGACCGGCTCGCCCCGACTGCCGCCGAGCGCGACCGCAGCGGCGCCTTTCCCAAGGCGGAACTCGCCGAGATGGGCGAACTCGGCCTGATGGGCATGCTGGTGCCGGAGGAGTTCGGCGGGGCCGCCACCGACCATGTCGCCTACGCGCTCGCCATCGAAGAGATCGCCGCCGGCGACGGTGCCGTCTCCACCATCATGAGCGTCCACAACTCGGTCGGCTGCATGCCGATCCTGAAGTTCGGTACGGACGCCCAGAAGGACCGCTTCCTCAAGCCGATGGCGCGCGGCGAGATGCTGGGCGCCTTCTGCCTGACCGAACCGCAGGCGGGATCCGACGCCTCGGCGATCAAGACCCGTGCCCGGCGCGACGGCGACCATTGGGTTCTGAACGGCACCAAGCAGTTCATCACCTCCGGCTCACAGGCCGACGTCGCCATCGTCTTCGCGGTGACCGATCCGACCGCCGGCAAGAAGGGGCTCAGCGCCTTCATCGTGCCGACGGATACCCCCGGCTATCAGGTGGCGCGGACGGAGGAGAAGCTGGGCCAGCACTGCTCCGACACCTGCCAGATCGTCTTCGAGGAGTGCCGGGTTCCCGCCGACCTGATGCTGGGGGCCGAAGGTGCCGGCTACAAGGTGGCGCTGGCGAACCTGGAGGGCGGGCGGATCGGCATCGCGTCGCAGTCGGTCGGCATGGCGCGCGCGGCGCTGGACCACGCCATCCGCTATGCCCAGGAACGCCAGAGCATGGGCGTGCCGATCATCCAGCATCAGGCCGTCGCCTTCCGCCTCGCCGACATGGCGACCCGCGTGGAGGCCGCGCGGCAGATGGTGCTGCATGCGGCATCCTTGCGCGATGCCGGGGTGCCCTGCATGAAGGAGGCGGCGATGGCCAAGCTGTTCGCCTCGGAGATCGCGGAGAAGGTCTGTTCCGACGCCATCCAGGTCCATGGCGGCTACGGCTATCTCGCCGATTTCCCGGTGGAGCGCATCTATCGCGACGTCCGGGTCTGCCAGATCTACGAGGGCACCAGCGACATCCAGCGGTTGGTCATCAGCCGCGCACTCACCCAATAATCAAGACCGCCAAACCGGGAGGAAGACGGCATGACCGTCCTGAAGAGCGCCCTGAACGCGCGCTCCGCCGAGTTCCAGGCCAACGCCGACGCCATGCAGGCCCTGGTCGACGATCTGCGCCGGAAGGTCGCCGCCATCCAGCAGGGCGGCGGGGCGAAGGCTCGTGAAAAGCACCTTGCCCGCGGCAAGCTGCTGCCGCGCGAGCGCATCCGCCAGCTTCTCGACGTCGGCTCGCCCTTCCTTGAGCTGTCGCAGCTGGCCGCCGACGGCGTCTATGCCGAGGACATTCCGTCCGCCGGCATCATCGCCGGCATCGGCAGCGTCGCCGGGCAGGAGTGCATGATCGTCGCCAACGATGCGACGGTGAAGGGCGGCACCTATTACCCGCTGACGGTCAAGAAGCACCTGCGCGCGCAGGAGATCGCCCAGCAGAACAACCTGCCCTGCATCTATCTGGTCGACAGCGGCGGCGCCAACCTGCCGAACCAGGACGAGGTCTTCCCCGACCGCGACCATTTCGGCCGCATCTTCTACAACCAGGCCAACATGTCGGCCGAGGGCATTCCGCAGATCGCCGTGGTGATGGGAAGCTGCACCGCCGGCGGCGCCTATGTGCCGGCGATGTCGGACGAGGCGATCATCGTCCGCAACCAGGGCACCATCTTCCTGGGCGGCCCGCCGCTGGTGAAGGCCGCGACCGGCGAGGTGGTGTCGGCCGAGGATCTCGGCGGCGCCGACGTGCATTCCCGCACGTCGGGTGTCACCGACCATTACGCGATGAACGACGCCCACGCCCTGGCGATGGCGCGCCGCGTGGTGTCGAACCTGAACCGCGCCAAGCACATCGACCTGGATCTGCGCGAGCCGGAGGAACCCGCCTTCGACCCGCGCGAACTGTACGGCGTCATCCCCAGCGACGCCCGCAAGCCCTTCGACGTGCGCGAGGTGATCGCGCGGGTGGTCGACGGCTCGCGCTTCGACGAGTTCAAGCCGCTCTACGGCACGACGCTGGTCACCGGCTTCGCCCACATCTTCGGCTATCCCGTCGGCATCATCGCCAACAACGGCATCCTGTTCAGCGAATCCGCCCTGAAGGGCGCCCATTTCGTCGAGCTGTGCTGCCAGCGCCGCATCCCGCTGGTGTTCCTGCAGAACATCACCGGCTTCATGGTGGGCCGTAAGTACGAGGCCGGCGGCATCGCCAAGGACGGCGCCAAGCTGGTCACCGCGGTCGCCTGCGCCAAGGTGCCGAAATTCACCGTCATCATCGGCGGCAGCTATGGCGCCGGCAATTACGGCATGTGCGGCCGCGCCTACAGCCCGCGCTTCATGTGGATGTGGCCGAACGCCCGCATCTCCGTCATGGGCGGCGAGCAGGCGGCCGGCGTGCTGGCCCAGGTCAAGCGCGACGCCATGGAAGCCCAGGGCAAGCCGTGGTCGGCCGAGGACGAGGAGGCGCTGAAGGCGCCGATCCGCGCCCAGTTCGAGCGCGAGAGCCACGCCTATTACGCCAGCGCCCGGCTGTGGGACGACGGCATCATCGACCCGGCCGACACCCGCATGGTCCTGGGCCTCGGCCTGTCGGCCTCGCTGAACGCCCCGGTGCCGAAGACGCCCTTCGGCGTCTTCCGGATGTGATGGAGGCGACCATGAGCGATATTGTGATCGAGGTTGCCGACACCGGCGTCGCCACCGTCACCATGAACCGCGGCGACGTCCACAACGCCTTCAACGAGCAGGTGATTGCCGACCTGACTACTGCCTTCCGGCAGGTGGGCGAGGATCCGGCGGTGCGCGTCGTGCTGCTGCGCGGGGTGGGCAAGAGCTTCTCGGCCGGGGCTGATCTGTCCTGGATGAAGAAGATGGCCGGCTACTCCCGCGAGGAGAATCTGGCCGACGCCATGGGCCTCGCCACCATGCTGCGCACGCTGGACGAATGCCCGAAGCCCACGGTCGCTGTGGTGCAGGGGCCGGCCTTCGGCGGCGGCGTGGGGCTGGTGTCGGCCTGCGACATCGCCATCGGCGTCGAGACCGCCACTTTCGCCCTGTCGGAGGTGCGGCTGGGCATCATCCCCGCCGCCATCAGCCCCTATGTCATCGCCGCCATCGGCGAGCGCGCCTGCCGCCGCTATTTCCTGACCGGCGAGCGGTTCAGCGCGGCGGAGGCCCACCGCATCGGCCTGCTGCATGAACTGACCAACGCCGACGGGCTGGAGGAAGCGGTGGCGAAGACGGTCAGGAACCTGATGGACAGCGCGCCGACGGCGGTCACCGCCGCCAAGGAGTTGATCCGCGCCGTCGCCCGCCGGCCGCTGACCGAAGAGGTGATGCGCGACACGGCGGAGCGCATCGCCCGCCAGCGCGCCAGCGCCGAAGGCAAGGAGGGCGTCGGCGCCTTCCTCGACAAACGCACCCCGTCCTGGCGGAGCTGATCCACATGTTCGACAAGATCCTGATCGCCAACCGCGGCGAAATCGCCTGCCGGGTCATCCGCACCGCCCGCCGCCTGGGCATCAAGACCGTCGCCGTCCATTCGGAGGCCGACGCCAAGGCGATGCATGTCCAGATGGCCGACGAGGCCGTCTGCATCGGCCCGGCCCCGGTCGGCGAAAGCTATCTGCGCGGCGACGTCATCCTCGACGTGGCGAAGCGCACAGGCGCCCAGGCCATCCATCCCGGCTACGGCTTCCTGTCGGAGAATGCCGGCTTCGCGGCGGCCTGTGCCGAGGCCGGAATCGTCTTCATCGGCCCGCCGATCGAGGCGATCCGCGTCATGGGCTCCAAGGCCGAGTCCAAGCGGCTGATGGCGAATGCCGACGTGCCGCTGGTGCCGGGCTATCACGACACCGACCAGGATTTCGCCACCCTGTCGGCGGAGGCCGAGCGCATCGGCTATCCGGTGCTGGTCAAGGCGTCGGCCGGCGGCGGCGGCAAGGGCATGCGCGTGGTCCGTGCCGCCAACGAGCTGGCGGACGCGGTGGCCGGCGCCCAGCGCGAGGCCAAGGCCGCCTTCGGCGACGACAGCCTGCTGCTGGAAAAGTATCTCGGCCGGCCGCGCCATGTCGAAATCCAGGTCTTCTGCGACACCCACGGCAACGGCGTCTATCTGTTCGAGCGCGACTGCTCGGTCCAGCGCCGCCACCAGAAGGTGATCGAGGAGGCGCCAGCCCCCAACCTTCCCGACGACATCCGCCGCCGCATGGGCGAGGCCGCGGTGGCCGCCGCCAAGGCGGTGAACTATGTCGGCGCCGGCACCGTCGAGTTCCTCTATGAGGATGGCGGCTTCTACTTCATCGAGATGAACACCCGCCTGCAGGTGGAGCATCCGGTGACGGAGAAGATCACCGGGCTCGATCTGGTCGAGTGGCAGCTGCGGGTGGCGGCCGGGGCGGAGTTGCCGTTGCGCCAGGAACAGCTGACCCGCTGTGGCCATGCCTTCGAGGCGCGGCTGTACGCCGAAGACCCGCAGCGCGACTTCCTGCCGGCCATCGGCAAGCTGGTGCGCCTGCGTCCGCCGGCCGAGAATGAGCATGTCCGCGTCGACACCGGTGTGCGCGAAGGCGATTCGGTGACGATGTATTACGACCCGATGATCGCCAAGCTGATCGTCTGGGACGAGGACCGCGACAGCGCCCTGCGCCGTTTGCGGGTGGCGCTGGCCGAGTATGAGGTGGTCGGCGTCACCACCAACGTCGCCTTCCTCGGCGCTATCGCCGGCCATCCGGCCTTCAAGGCGGTGGAGATCGACACCGGCTTCATCGAGCGCCACCGCGCCGACCTGCTGCCGCCACCGGCCCCGGTAGCCGACCGGGCGCTGGCCGCCGCCTCCCTGTCCGTGCTGCTGAAGCGGCGGGAGGAGGCCCAGGCGGCGCTGCGTGCCCGTTCCGACCGTTATTCGCCCTGGCTGCTCGCCAATGGCTGGCGGCTGAACGAGGAGAACCATTATGACCTGCGCCTGATGGACGGCGACACGGCGCGCGAGGTGACCCTGCATTTCCGCAGCGATGGCTACGAGGTCGCGGTGGATGGCGGCAAGCCGATGCCGGTGACCGGCGTCAGTCTGTCGGACGGCCTGCTGACCGCGACGGTGGGCGGCATGCGCACCCGCGCCACCGTGGTGCAGCAGGGGCTCGACATCACCGTGCTGATCGACGGTGCCGTGTCGCGCCTGACGCTGGACGACCCCAGCGCCCGCGCGGCGGAGCAGGAGGGCGGTTCCGGCCGTCTGACCGCGCCGATGCCGGGCACCGTGGTCCGCGTGCTGGTCGAGCCAGGCCAGACGGTCGAGGCCGGCGCGCCGCTGATGCTGCTGGAGGCCATGAAGATGGAGCACACCATCAAGGCCCCGGCCGCCGGCACCGTCAGCGCCGTGAATTTCGCGGCGGGCGATCAGGTATCGGAAGGCGTCGACCTGCTGGTTCTCGACATCGCGGAGGGCTGACCGATGCTGCTGCCGAAATTCGTCCGCATGGTGGAGGTCGGCCCGCGCGACGGCCTCCAGAACGAAAAGTCCATGGTACCGACGGCGGTGAAGGTGGAGCTGGTCGACCGCCTGTCCGACGCCGGGTTGAGCGTGGTGGAGGCAGCCAGCTTCGTCTCGCCCAAATGGGTGCCGCAGATGGGCGACAGCGCCGATGTGCTGGCCGGCATCACCCGTAAGCCCGGCGTGCGCTATGCCGCCCTCACCCCCAACCTGAAGGGGCTGGAGGGTGCCTTGGCGGCCAAGGCCGACGAGGTGGCGGTGTTCGGCGCCGCGTCGGAAAGCTTCAGCCGGAAGAACATCAACTGCTCCATCGCCGAGAGCCTGGACCGCTTCGCCCCCGTGATGGAGCAGGCCAAGGCGGCGGGCGTGCCGGTGCGGGGCTATGTCTCCTGCGTGCTCGGCTGCCCCTATGAGGGGGAAATCGCGCCGAAGGCGGTGGCCGACGTGGCGGAGCGGCTGTTCGCCATGGGCTGCTACGAGATCTCGCTGGGCGACACCATCGGCACCGGCACGCCGACCAAGGCGCAACTGATGATCGCCGCGGTGGCGGAGCGGGTGCCGGTCGACAAGATCGCCGTCCATTTCCACGACACCTACGGGCAGGCGCTGGCCAACATCCTGGCGGCGCTGCAGATGGGGGTGGCGGTGGTCGACAGCTCCGTCGCCGGCTTGGGTGGCTGTCCCTATGCCAAGGGGGCCAGCGGCAACGTGGCGAGCGAGGATGTGCTGTACATGCTGAACGGCCTCGGCATCGAGACCGGGGTGGATCTGGACAGGCTGATCGCGGCCGGTGCGTTCATCAGCGACGCCATCGGCCGCCCCACCGCATCGAAGGTGGCCCGCGCTCGTGGTTGTGCGTGAGGGAATCTTCGGCAACGAAGGGCCGCGCTTCCGGCAGGGGGTGCGGCCCTTTAGTATTCGGGGGTGCCCCTTCGCATCTTGGGGACCCCACCCCATATAGGGCCGGTCCTTGGCCAGACGTGAACGACCGCCCGTGCGTATCCCTCACCTGAACGACCTGTACGATGCCGGCAGCCGGCTTCTCCTGGAATCGACGGTGCGCGTCGGCGTCACCGGGCTGCGGCGGGCGGGCAAGACCGTCTTCGTTACCGCGCTGGTCGACAATCTGCTGAAGGCCGGGCGTCTTCCCTTTCTCGACGTCATGTCGTCGGGGCGCTTCCAGGCGGCGCGGCTGCGGCCGCAGCCCGATCCGGATGTACCGCGCTTCGATTTCGAAGGCCATCTGGCCGCCCTGACTGGTCCCGACCCCCATTGGCCGGAGCCGACCCGCGGCATCGGCCAGATGCGCGTCTCCCTGCGCTACCGTCCGGAGTCTGCGCTGAAGCGGGCGGTGCAGCCGGTGGCGACGCTGAACCTCGACCTCGTCGATTATCCCGGCGAATGGCTGCTCGACCTGCCGCTGCTGCGCCAGAGCTTCGCGGAGTGGAGCGCGCTGACGCTGGAGCTTGCGGCCCGGCCGCCGCGTGACGAGCTGTCCGCCTCCTGGCGCGGCTGGCTCGCCACCATCGACCCGATGGCAGCGGCGGAGGAGGAGACGGCGCGGCGCGGTGCGGCGCTCTACACTGACTATCTGCACGCCTGCCGGCGGGCGGACACGCTGCTCAGCCTGATCCAGCCCGGCCGCTTCGTGGAGCCGGGCGACATGAAGGACGCGCCGCTGCTGACCTTCTGCCCGCTGCACCCGCCCCAGTTCGCCGGGTCGCGGGGGCGCGGCAGCCTGTGGGCGCTGATGGAAGAGCGGTACGAGGCGTACAAGAGCAACGTCGTCCGCCGCTTCTTCTCCGAGCATTTCGCCAAGCTCGACCGCCAGATCGTGCTGATCGATGTGCTGGGCGCACTGAACGCCGGGCCGGCCGGGATGGCGGACATGAAGCGGGCGCTGGAACTGAGCTTGGAGCCCTTCCGACACGGCTCGTCGGGCTGGCTCGACTGGCTGCTGGGCACGAAGATCGACCGGGTGCTGTTCGCCGCGACCAAGGCCGACCACATCGCCGCCCACCAGCATGCCCAACTGCGCGCGCTGCTCGATAGGCTGGTCGGCGACGCCCGCAACGCCATCCGCTTCGAGGGCGCCCAGGTCGAGACGATGGCCATCGCCGCGCTGAAATGCACCGACAGCGTGGTGACGGAGCATGAAGGCCGGCAGCTGCGCTGCGTGCGCGGCGTGCCCGTCGGGCGCGACCGCCCGACCGTGCTGTTCCCCGGCGAGATTCCGGAGGATGCGGAAGCCTTTCCGCCCGGCCGTGACCGCCCCTACAATTTCATGGCCTTCCGTCCGCCCGACGACCTCGGCCGCGACCCGCGCGGCCTGCCGCACATCCGCGTCGATCAGGCCCTGCAATTCCTGCTGGGGGATTACCTGCTGTGACGGAGCGCGACACCGACACCCGCAAGGCCGCGAAGGGCTGGGTCCCGCCGATGGAGCTGGAGCTTGACCGCGCCGCTCCGGTTTCGGCGGAGGAGGAGACGGCGCTGCTGACCGGATCGGGCGACCCGGCGGAGTTGCTGCCGGCCCCGGCAGCCCCGGTGCGGACGACCCGCCGGCTGGGACGCTGGCTGTTCGGGGCGCTGGCGGCGCTGGTGGTGGTGGCGTTGGGGTTCGACACTGCCGACCTGCTGAACCGCGCCTTCGCAACCAGCTTGGTGTTGGGCCTGCTGGTGGCGCTGCTGGCCGCGACCGCCGGCATTGCCGCTGTGGCGATGCTGGTGAATGAGCTGCTGTCGCTGCGCCGCCTGCGCCGGATCGAGGAGTTGCGGGCGGAGGCCAGCCATCTGGAGGTGGGCCGGTTTGAAGTGGAAGCGCCGGGCGGCCGGGCCGACCGTTTCGCCGGCTCGTTGGTGGCGCTCTATGCCGACCGGCGGGAACTGGCCCCGGCGCTGGCCCGCGTTCGCGACCATGTGACCGACGCCCATGACGAGCATGAGGTGGTGCGGCTGCTGGACCGCGAGGTTCTGGCCCCGCTCGACCGTGCCGCCTATCAGCGGGTCCTGCTGGCATCGCGCGACACCGCCGTCGCCACCGCGCTGAGCCCGGCGGCGCTGCTGGATTTCGCGGTGGTGCTGTGGCGCAACCTGAAGCTGGTGCGGGAGATCGCCTCGCTCTACGGCGCCCGGCCCGGCTATGTCGGCTCGCTGCGGCTGTTGCGCCGGATGCTCGCCAACATCGCCGTCGCCGGGGTGACCGAAAGTGCCCACCATGTGGCGGTGGAGGCGCTGGGCGGCTCGCTCGCCGCCGCGATCTCCACCCGGATGGGGCAGGGGGTCATCAACGGCCTGCTGACCGCGCGGGTCGGGCTGACCGCCATGCATCTGTGCCGCCCCATCGCCTTCGGCACCGACAACCGCCCCAGCCTGAACCGCATCAGGAAGGAACTGCTGTCGGTGCCCAAGCAGGTGCTGTGACGCCGCCTCAGGCGTCGGACATCGCATCCGCTTCGAAGCCATGGACGGTGCCGATGGCATGCAGCGAGCTTTGCAGGGTCAGCCGGTCGAGCTGTTCCACCCGCAGGCTGGCGAAGATCTTGATGCGGCTTTCCAGCTCCACATAGGTGCGGCGGAAGGCCATGCGGATGCGGTCCTCCGAGCCCGTGGCGGCCGACGGATCCTCGACGCCCCAATGGGCGGTCAGCGGGGTGCCGTTCCACACCGGGCACAGTTCCCCCGCCGCCTGATTGCAGACGGTGAAGACGAAATCCAGTGCCGGCGCGTCCGGGCCGGTGAACTCGTCCCAGCTCTTGGAGCGCAGATCGGCGGTCGGCAGGTTGAAGGCCTTCAGCGTGGCCAGGGTATGCGGATTGATCTGGCCAGCCGGGAAGCTGCCGGCCGACCAGGCGTTGAAGCGGCCGGCGCCCCACCGGCGCATCAGGCATTCCGCCATGATGCTGCGCGCCGAATTGTGGGTGCAGAGAAACAGGACGTTGTAGGTCTTCTGCTCGGTCATGGCCTGCCCCTGGGTTCGGCCCGCCGGCGGAAGCGCGGGCGGGAACGGGATGGCGACACTGTGACGCCTGTCCCGTTCCCGCTTCAAATCAAGCTTTTATGTCAAGCCTGACACGTTATACCAGCGACTTTTGATCCTGACCTGTCAGGATCAAAAGCTTCGGCGGCATGGGCCGCCGCCGTGCCGGTCGGCACGGATACCAGCGGCCATCATCAATGACCGCTGGTATCAGGCCCACCGGTATCAGGCGAGGTCGAAGACCAGCACTTCCGCGTCGTCGGCCCGGTCGAGCGTCACCGCCTCCTCATCCGTCAGCGCGGCGCCGTCGCCGGCCTTCAGCAGAGTGCCGTTCAGATGGACCCGGCCGCGGGCGACCTGAACCCAGGCATGGCGGCCGGGGCGCAGGGGCAGGGTGGCGCTCTCCTCGCCGTCCAGCAGGGCGGCGTACAGATCGACATCCTGGTGGATGACGGTGCTGCCGTCGCGCCCGTCACGGGAGCCCACCAGCTTCAGCGTGCCGCGCTTCTGCTCGGCCGGGAAATCCGCCTGCTGGTAGCCGGGGGCCAGATTGTTGGCTTCCGGCAGGATCCAGATCTGCAGGAAATGCACCGGCTCGGTGTCGGACGCATTGTACTCGCTGTGGCGGATGCCGCGGCCGGCGCTCATCACCTGGACCTCGCCCGGACGGATCACCGACCCGGTGCCGATGGAGTCCTTGTGCTCCAGCGCGCCGTTCAGCACGTAGGAGATGATCTCCATGTTGGCGTGCCCATGGGTGGGGAAGCCGGCGCCGGGAATCACGCGGTCCTCGTTGATGACCCGCAGGGCGCGGAAGCCCATATGGCCGGGGTCGAAGTAATGGCCGAACGAGAAGCTGTGGTTGCTGTTCAGCCAACCCATGTTGGCGACCCCGCGCTCGTCGCGATGGCGAATGGTGATCATGGAACCCTCCGTACCGTTGGGGTGTGTGCCCTTGTCTGGAGGGGAATTTGGCACCGGACAGCTTTCGGAACAATCTGAGGAGTTCGCATCAGATCGTTGCTGCGGAGGCTACAATCTCAGCCCGCCAGCGGCACACCCACCGCGAACACCGTGCCGCGCCCTTCCACCGAGCGCACCGTCACCGGATGCTCCAGCAGCCGCGCCAGCCGTTCGACGATGGCGAGCCCCAGGCCGATGCCCTCGCTGCGGTCGCGGTCGGGGCGGTCGAGCTGGACGAACTCCTCGAAGATGCGCCGGCGGTCGGGTTCGGCGATGCCGCGTCCGGTGTCGTAGACCTCGATCCACAGCCGGTCGCCGCGGGTGCGGCAGCCGACCAGCACGCCGCCGGTCTCGGTGTAGCGGATGGCGTTGCCGATCAGGTTGCGGACGATGCGCTCCAGCAGCGCCGGGTCGCTGCGCACCACGGCATTGGTCGGGACGGCGCGCAGCCGCAGGCCCTTGTCCTCCGCCAGCCCGGCGAACTCCGCCTCCAGCTGGTCGAGCAGGGGGGAGAGCGGCAGGTCGGCCGGCTTCGGCGTCACCGCGCCGGATTCCAGTTTCGAGATGTCGAGGATCGCGTTCAGCAGGTCGCGCATCGACCGCTGCGCCGCCTTCAGGTCGGTCAGCAGGGCCGCCGCCTTGGCGCTCTGCGGCTGGCGTTCCAGCATGCCGGTGAACATGCCGATGGCCTGGAGCGGCTGCTGCAGGTCGTGGCTGGCATGGGCGAGGAAGCGGGACTTGGCGCGGTGGGCCTGCTCAGCCGCGGATTTGGCGGCGTGCAGTTCGGCCGTGCGTTCGCGCACCTGCTGTTCCAGCGTGGCGTTGGCCCGCTCGATGGTCTCGGCCATGCGCAGGATCTCGGTGAACTGGCGGCGCACCTGCCGGGTCATTGGCCGGAAGATCGCCAGCGCCTCCACCGCCAGGATCAGCAGTGTGACCAGCAGAGCGGCCAATCCCAGCTGGTGCAGGGTGTGGAATCCGGCCTCGCCCTCCTCCTGGTAGAGGGCGACCATCTCCTCCAGCCGCTCCAGCAGCGGGCCGAGCGCCTGGGAGGTGATGCGGTCGGCTTCGGCCGGATCGGGCGGCTGGCCGGCGGATGCGGCGGCGATCACCCGGCGCAGGGCTGCGATGTGCCCGGTCACCAGCGGGTCCAGCGGGTCGGAGCCGCCATGGAACAGGTCGTTGGGCGGCGGCCCCAGCGGCGGTCCTTCCTCCGGCCCGGCCCGGCCGCTCAGCCGGCGGTGGGCCGCCTCGAACATGTCGGTGGTCTCGGCCAGCTGCTGGGCGAGGCCGGTGCGGACCGCCGGATCGGCGGCGGTCTTCAGCTGCTCGACCAGAAGGGCCGTCCGCTGCGACAGCATGCGCTGGCGGCCGGAGACGTTGACGACCTCCAGCATGCGTTCATGCTGGCCGATCACCCCTTCGGTCATCACGAAGCCGGCCAGCGTGCCGAGCGCGATCAGCGTCAAGGCCAGGGCATAGCGCACTGTCATCCAGCGCGCCGTGGTGGTGCCGATCGGTGTCATGCCCATATCCCCTCGGCCGTGATGCCCGTTGCCATCGTCAGGCAGCATCATCGGGTCATTTGCCGCATTGCGGCAATGGCCGAGCGTAGGCTTGAGGCTATGAAGCGTCGGTAAATCCGCAAGCCTCCAGCGCCGCCCGCATGTGCGGCGGGACCGGCGCCACCGCACCGACCGGGTCGCGCTTCGGATAGAGCGGCAGCGAGATGGCGCGGGAATGCAGGTGCAGGGGCTTGCCCTCCGGCCCGCCATATTGCGGGTCGCCGACCAGCGGGCAGCCGATGGAGGCGCAATGAACGCGGATCTGGTGGGTACGGCCGGTGTGCGGCGTCAGCTCCAGCCAGGTCAGCCCGTCCGCCTGCCCGCGCACGACATAGTCGGTCACCGCCGCCTGCCCGTCGGGCGATCCGACGATGCGCCAGCCGCCCGTCTTGTTGGAAACCTTGGCGAGCGGCAGCTCGATCCGTCCGGACTCCTGCGGCGGCGTCCCGGCGACCACCGCCCAATAGGTTTTGTCGACCTTGCCGTTCTGGAACAGGATGCCGATCTTGCGCAGCGCCTTGGCATGGCGGCCGAGGATCAGGCAGCCCGACGTGTCGCGGTCCAGCCGGTGGGCAAGGGACGGCGGCTTGGGGAAGCCGAAGCGCAGCGCGTCGAAATGCCGCTCCAGGTTCGGCCCGCCGGCGGGGCCGGCATGGACCGGCAACCCGGCGGGCTTGTCGAGGATCAGCATCAGCCCGTCGCGGTACAGGATGCGGTCTTGGATTTGGGCGGGTGTCACGGGCAACTCATCCCCAGGCGCGGGAAATCAGGAGGTCGATGGCGGCGATGATGCGGTCGCTGTCGTCGGCAAGGGAGCAGACTTTCTCGCCGAGCTGGTCGGCTGGAACGGAGGCGAGCTGAAGTGGATTCAGAACGACGTTACGGCCTTCAATCACCAATTTCGGGGTCAAAGAAGGTTCCGTGCTCGGGAGTTTGTCAGCGGGCAGCAACGGTGCGATCACCCTGCGTGCCGATGCGTCGAAACGTTGTGACTGCACAATCACCAGATACGGAATGCCCGAGCGCGCTGCGGTTCGGTTCCGATGCACATCGAATTGGGCCATCACAGGTGATCGAGATGTTCATCGGCGAAAGAGCCATACTGGGCGTCGAAGTCGTTCAGTGCCGCAATCGTCGCATCCAGGCGACGCTCACGATCCGCCTTCGCCACCTCGTCGGCCAGCAGCTTTTCGACCCGTTCCGACAGGTCGCCGGGAAGGGACTGCGCGCGTTGCAGGATGTCCTCGTCCAGCGACAGGGTGACGTCCCGCTTCGGTGCGCGCCGGTCATAGACACCGTCCATTGGAAAGCCCTCCCCCGATCCCGATGCATTGAAGATAGGCGCCCGCGGTGCCGTCCGGCAAGCGGGCAGCAGAAAGGGCGCGGCCACCGCAAGGCGCCGCGCCCCCTCTCACATCCGGTTGACCCGTATCAGGCGAGCTTCAACTCCTTGAAGAAGTCGTTGCCCTTGTCGTCGACGATGATGAAGGCCGGGAAATCCTCCACCTCGATGCGCCAGATGGCTTCCATGCCGAGTTCGGGATACTCGACGCACTCAACCTTCTTGATGCAGTCCTGGGCCAGACGGGCGGCCGCACCGCCGATGGAGCCGAGATAGAAGCCGCCATGCTGCTTGCAGGCCGCGGTCACTTCGGGGCTGCGGTTGCCCTTGGCCAGCATGACCATGGAGCCGCCCGCCGCCTGGAACTGGTCGACGAAGCTGTCCATGCGGCCCGCCGTCGTCGGCCCGAAGGAGCCGGAGGCGTAGCCTTCCGGCGTCTTGGCCGGGCCGGCGTAATAGATCGGGTGGTTCTTGAAATAATCCGGCAGCGGCTCGCCGGCGTCCAGGCGGGCGCGCAGCTTGGCATGGGCCAGATCGCGGGCGACGATCAGCGGGCCGGTCAGCGACAGGCGGGTGCGGATCGGGTACTGGCTCAGCGTGGCGCGGATCTGCTCCATCGGCTGGTTCAGGTCGATCTTCACGACCTCGCCCGACAGATGCTCGTCCCCGATTTCCGGCAGATACTGGGCCGGATCGGTCTCCAGCTGCTCCAGGAAGATGCCGTCCTTGGTGATCTTGCCCACCGCCTGACGGTCGGCTGAGCAGGACACGCCGATGCCGATCGGCATGGAGGCGCCATGGCGCGGCAGGCGGATGACGCGGACGTCGTGGCAGAAATACTTGCCGCCGAACTGGGCGCCGATGCCCATGTTCTGGGTCAGCTTGTGGACCTCGGCCTCCATCGCCAGATCGCGGAAGGCGTGCGCGTCCTCGCCGCCCTCGGTCGGCAGGTTGTCGAGGTAGCGGGCCGAGGCCAGCTTCACCGTCTTCAGGTTCTGCTCCGCCGACAGGCCGCCGATGACGATGGCGAGGTGGTAGGGCGGGCAGGCCGAGGTGCCGAGATAGCGGATCTTGTCTTCCAGGAACTTCAGCAGCCGGTCGGGCGCCAGCACCGACGGCGTGGCCTGGTGCAGGAAGGTCTTGTTGGCCGACCCGCCGCCCTTGGCCATGAACAGGAACTTGTAATAGTCCTCGCCCTCGGAATAGATGTCGATCTGCGCTGGCAGGTTGTTGCGGGTGTTCTTCTCCTCATACATGGAGATCGGCGCCAGCTGGCTGTAGCGCAGGTTGCGCTTCAGGTAGGCGTCGCGGGCACCTTCGGACAGCGCGGTCTCGTCGCCGCCCTTGGTCCAGACGCGGCGGCCCTTCTTGCCCATGATGATGGCGGTGCCGGTGTCCTGGCACATCGGCAGCGTGCCGGCGGCGGCGATGTTGGCGTTCTTCAGCAGGTCGAGCGCCACGAAGCGGTCGTTGGCCGACGCCTCCGGATCGTCCAGGATCTTGGCGAGTTGGGCGAGATGGCCCGGGCGCAGCAGATGGTTGATGTCGGAGAAGGCTGCCTCGGCCAGCAGGCGCAGACCCTCCGGCTCGACCTTCAGGATCTGCTCGCCGTCGAACTCGACGACCGAAACATGATCCGAGGTCAGCTTGCGGTAGGTCGTGTCGTCCTTGGCGAGCGGAAACAGGCCGCGGGCTGAGGCGATGTCGTCGGGCATTGGGGCGTTCCTTCGTGACGATCCAACGGCCTCCGCGAAACCGCGCCCGGCCGGGCGCGCGAAGGGGGCAGGCCGCGCTCGGCCCCCTTATACACCGCTGCGGGGCGGAGACAACCATCGGCAGGACGGAAGGCGGCGCGGCGGTTTGTCGTGGGGGAGATGGTGGGGAAGTGGTCGTACCGGTGGCGCCAATTGCCCCCTCCCCATCCCTCCCCGCGTTCCGCGGGAGAGGGGGTAGGAGCGTTGCGGAGAGTGTGCAATGGAGCAGCGGCAGTCCCCTCTCCCACCGAAGGTGGGGAGGGTTAGGGAGGGGGCACTGAACGCCCCCTACGCCGCCGCCTTCACATGCCCCTCGACCGCCTCATGGCCGTGGACGGCCGGCTCGGCCGGGGCGCCGGCCCAGTCGCCGTGGGCGGGGATTTCCTCGCCTTTCATCACCAGGGTCAGCGGACCCAGGCGGGCGAAGTCGCCGACATGGGTGTCGTACAGAACGGTGGCGCCAGCCCCGATGGTGACGCCCTTGCCGATCGTCACCCGGCCGACCTTCATCACGCGGTCCTCGTACAGGTGGGTCTGCAGGGCCGACAGGGCGTTGATGGCGCAATGGTCGCCGACCGACACGCAGTCGAACTCGGTGATGTCGGTGGTGTCCATATAGACGCCCTTGCCGAACTTCGTGCCGAAGATGCGCAGCACCCAGGGCAGCATCGGCGTGCCGCGCAGATGGTCGAGCAGCACCTTGCCGGCCAGACCCCAGTAGAGCACGGCCACCGCCTCCGTCCGCATGGCCCACCAGGACCACATCGGCTTCATGGTGGGGGCGTAGCGGCCCATCAGCAGCCATTTCACCAGCGCCACCACCAGCACCATCGCCGTCGGAATGGCGACGCTGACCGCCAGGAACTGCCAGGCGAAGGTGCCCCAGCGCCCGTCGAGGATGGCGGGGGCGAAGAACTCCACCGCGAAGGTGCCGAAGGTGATGAACAGCATCGTCGGCATCGACAGGCTGAAGGCCTCGAACACGGCGCGGCCGAGACGGCGGGCGCGCGACGGCTCGAAGGTCCAGTTGGCCGCCACGTTGTCGAACTTCTGGCGCACCGGCAGCTTGATCGGCGGGCTGCCGAACCAGGTGTCGCCGGCCTGCATCTCGGCGTTGGCCGGCGGCTTGGACTTGATGCCGATCAGGGCGCCGGTGGGGATGGAGGCACCCGGCGGCACCACGGCGTCGTTGCCGACGAACACGCGGGCCTCGGTCTTCACCGGCTGCAGATGCATCCAGCCGCGGCGGATGTCCTCGTCGCCCAGCACCACCTCGTCGGCGATGAAACACTTCTCGCCGATCTCCACCAGATCGTAACGGCCGGCGAGGTTGGTCGAGATCTCGGCGTCGCGGCCGATCTTCGCCCCCATCAGGCGATACCAAGCCCGCATGTAGACGGTGGCGTAGAGCGAGCTGAGCGTCTCCAGCATCACCTCGGTCGACAGGGCGATGATCCATTTGCGGACGTAGAACCAGCTATGGACCGAATAGGAGCCGGACTCCACCTTCGGCAGCACGATCCAGCGCGCGGCGGCGATCAGCAGTACGGTGAAGGCGACCAGGAACATGGCCGTCGGCCAGGCGATGGCCGGGACATAGAACAGGTAGTTGACCTTGAACAGCCCGCCCATCCAGGCGTCGAGCCGGTCGAACAGGTAGAAGGCCGGGAAGATCGGGATCAGCGCCACCGGCGGCAGGCCGACCAGCGCCACCAGATAGACCAGCGCCTGGGTCGCCCGCCTGACGGCGCCGGCGCGCGGCGGCTGGGGCAGGGCGGCGCGGTCGACCGTGCCGACCTTGCGGGCGGGCGAGCCGTCCCAGGATTCATAGGCGCCGGTGCGGGTGCCGGCGGGCAGAGCGGTCAGGTCGGCCAGTTCGGTGCCGGGGGCGACGACGGCGTCATGCCCGATCACGCAGGAGGTGCCGATATAGGCGTCGTCGCCGATCTCGATGGTGCCGATCACCAGCTCGTTGCCGATCACCTCGGCATTGGCCAGCTTGACCTTGCCGCCGGTGGACGCGCCGCGGCCGATGCTGACCAGATCGATGGCGCCGGATTCGAACTCGCCGATCATCGCGTCGTCGCCGATCCGGGCGCCGAGCGCGCGCAGGAGCAGCCGCATCACCGGCGATCCCTGGAACCACTTCAGGTGGACCAGCGCGATGAAGCGCTGGGCCAGCCACCAGCGGTAATAATAGACGCCCCACAGCGGGTAGCGGCCCGGCTTGGTCCGGCCGATGATGAGCCATTTCGCCGCGATGGCGATGGCGACGGTGGCGATGTTGATGACGACATAGACGCCGAACAGCGTCGTGATCTCGCCCAGCAGCCCGGCATCCTCGCCCGACAGCAGCATGTAGCTGACGAAGACGCCCAGCCACTGCACCGTCATCAGCGCCAGGATGACCGGCAGCGCCGCGGCCTGGGCCAGACCGCACAGCAGGCGGCGGCGCAGCGGCGGCGGTTCGAAGGACAGGTCGGCGGGCTTGGACCCGCGGCCGGCCGGCGCCTTGGCGTCCAGCCGCTCGGCCATCGCCCGCAGGCTGCGGGCGCCATAGACGTCCTGCAGGGTCAGGCTGGCCAGCCCGGCGGTCTCGCGCACCGCCGACACGAAGCGTGCCGCCAGCAGCGAATGGCCGCCCAGGTCGAGGAAGAAGTCGGCGTCCAGCGGAATCGACTGGCCGGGGAAGACGCGGCGGGCGGCGTCCAGCAGCGCCGCCTCGGTCGGGCTGCGCGGCTCCTCCTGCTCGGCCGAACCGGCATCCTCGGTCAGCGCCATGGCTTGCAGGGTCTTGCGGTCGGCCTTGCCGGAGGTCAGGCGCGGCAGCTCCGCCACCTGTTCGTAATGGGCCGGCACCATGTAGGCGGGCAGCTGGGCGCGCAGGGCGTCGCGCAGCGCGGTCTTGTCGAGGGAAGCGCCGGGCTGAGCGACCAGGAAGGCGACCAGACGGTCCAGCCCATGGTCGTTGCGCAGCACCACCGTGGCCTGGGCGACGCCGGGCAGGTCGGTCAGCTTCGCCTCGATCTCGCCCAGCTCCAGCCGGAAACCGCGGATCTTCACCTGATCGTCGATGCGGCCGTGGAAGCGCAGGTTGCCGTCGGCATCCAGGCTGACCGCGTCGCCGGAGCGGTAGAGCAGCGGGTCCTGCGCCCCCGTGCGGTAAGGATTGGCGATGAACTTCTCCGCCGTCAGTTCCGGCCGGCCGAGATAGCCCTGAGCCACGCCGGGACCGCCGATCAGCAGTTCGCCCTGGGTGCCGGCGGCCACCGGCTGCAGTGCGTCGTCCACCACATAGCAGGTGTAGTTGGGGATCGGGCGGCCGATGGTGACGGGGGTGTCGGGCAGCACCTCCGCCACCGTGGCGACGACGGTCGCCTCGGTCGGGCCGTAGCTGTTGAACAGGCGTCGGCCGGGACGGCACCAGCGCGAGGCGACCGCCGGCGGGCAGGCCTCGCCGCCCAGGATCACCACGCGCAGCGACGGCACGTCCTTCGGCAGCATCGCCAGCAGGGTCGGCACGGTGTCCAGCACGGTGACGCCGGCCTCGTTCAGCACGTCGGCCAGCCGGTCGGCCTCGTCCAGCACTTGGCGGCTGGCGACCCACAGGGTGGCGCCGGCCAGATAGGGGACGAAGATCTCCTCCAGCGACAGGTCGAAGGCCACCGAGGCGCCCTGGAACGCCACATCGTCGGCGGTGATGCCATAGACGCTGTTGGCGGCGCGCAGGTAATGGCAAATGTTGCGGTGGCTGATGACGATGCCCTTGGGCTTGCCGGTCGAGCCCGAGGTGTAGATGGCGTAGGCCGGGCTGTCTGGCGTCACCCCGTCGGCACGCAGGTCGAGCGGACGGTCGTCGTCGCCCAGAACGTCGCCGATGCGAAGCGTCTGCACGGCGGCACCGGCGGCGGCCAGCGTCGCCGCCTTCGCACCGGTGACGAGATCGACCAAGATCGCCGGGGCGGCGCAGTCGGTCAGGCTGATCGCCACGCGCTCGGCCGGCGCGTCGGCATCGAAGGGCAGATAGGCGGCGCCCGCCTTCAGGATGCCCAGCAGTGCCACATGCAGGTCCAGCGACCGGGCCATCCACAGCCCGACGAAGCAGCCGGGGCCGATCCCGCGCGCCCGCAGGCCACGGGCGACCCGGTTGGCGCGTGCCTCCAGTTCGGTATAGGTGACGCGGCGGCCTTCATAGACGATGGCGGTGCGGTCCGGATGCGCCGCGGCGGTCGCCTGCGGGATGTCGGACAGCAGTTCGTCCCGCAACAGGGACGGGTCGATGGGGCCGCTCAGGGTCGGTACCGCCGGGGAAGCGGTCCAGGGAGCGGACGTCGTCAATTGACCGGCCGGGGAAACGTCGGTCGGGCCGTCGGCCCGCGCAGTCAGCAGAGTCACGCTGTGTCAGCCTTCCAAAGGGAATCAGCGCGGTGGCGCCAGTTGGACCCGTTCATCGGCTGGTCCCGGCGGTCGGCTGAACGCGGCGATGGGCCGCTCGCATGTTGTGGCGTTTTATGGTTAAGGAATGCTTGCCGTCCGGCATGACGGCAGCCGTACCGATGGGGGATGGCAAGTCTTGGGCTTTCCAAGCGCTGCGCAAGCAACATTCGCACCAGCCAAAAGAAAGAAACAGACCTGCCGGCACCGGATACATGCGTATACATGAGCGAGCGGACGACGCCTTATTGATCCGTTGCCGTGCGATGGTCAAGGGTGTCCTTTTGTATGCCTGCCGACGCGCCGGGGCATGTGTCGGCGCCACCACACGCACGGTCCGTTGCTGATGTGGGTTCGCCGGCGTCATCGGCATCTCCCGGCATTTGCATGGCTGCCGCTTGCCGGCTACGGCCTCGTCATCTCGTTTTTCATGATGCCGTCATGGGGAGGTCAGCTCTTGGCGCGGGTCATCGCGACCGGTCCGGTGCCGATCCCTACGCCGGACGAGGTTCTATCCCCCCAGATGCTCCAGCGGCAACGCCGTGCGGTAGCGCACCTGCTTCAAGGCGAAGCTGGAGCGGATGCTGGCGACGCCGGGGATGCGGGTCAGATGCTCCTTCAGGAAACGCTCGTAGCTGGCGAGGTCCGGCACCACCACCCGCAGCAGGTAATCGGCGTCGCCTGTCATCAGGTAGCATTCCAGCACCTCCGGCCGCGCCATCACCGCCGCTTCGAACCCGTCGAGCCGCGCCTCCACCTGCCGTTCCAGGCTGACGCTGACGAAGATGTTGACCGGCAGATCGACGGAAGCCGGATCGACCAGCGCCACATAGCGGGCGATCACCCCGGCCTCCTCCAGCGCCTTGACCCGCCGCAGGCAGGGGGAGGGCGACAGGCCGACCCGCTCCGCCAGCTCGTTGTTGGGCAGGCGGCCATCCTCCTGAAGGGCGGAGAGGATCTTCCGGTCGATGCGGTCGAGGGGATGCTTTGGCATCGGCTGCCGTTTCCTGGGCTGAATTGGCATCCGATGCTAAACCGGAACCGTTGCCGGCGCCACTTTGCAAGCATCTGCCGGATCACAAATGATAGGCTGTTCCAACCATAACCTCCATCCGGGAGCATCCCCATGACCGCGATCCAGCCGTCCTCCGCCGATCTCGCCTGCCTGGCCGAGTTGGAGCGCAAGGTCCTCTGGCTCGCCTCCTGGACCATCCACAACGCCAACCATGTCCGTCCCAACCTGGACGGGCTGAAGATCGGCGGCCATCAGGCCTCCAGCGCCTCGCTGTCCACCATCATGACGGCACTCTACTTCTCGGCCCTGCGGCCGGAGGATCGGGTGGCGGTCAAGCCCCATGCCAGCCCGATCTTCCACGCCATCCAGTATCTGCTGGGCAACCAGACGCGGGAGAAGCTGGAGAATTTCCGCGGCTACAAGGGCGCCCAATCCTACCCGTCCCGCACCAAGGACGTCGACGACGTCGATTTCTCCACCGGCTCGGTCGGTCTGGGGGTGGCGCAGACCCTCTTCGCCTCGCTGGTGCAGGATTACCTGAAGGCCAAGGGCTGGGCGCCCGGCCTGCCGGAGGGGCGCATGGTCTCGCTGGTCGGCGACGCCGAGATGGACGAGGGCAACATCTTCGAAGCCCTGCAGGAGGGCTGGAAGCACGGCCTGCGCAACACCTGGTGGATCGTCGACTACAACCGCCAGAGCCTGGACGCGGTGATCCGCGAAGGGCTGTGGGAGCGGCTGGAGAACATCTTCCGGGCCTTCGGCTGGGACGTGGTGATCCTGAAATACGGCACCCTGATGCAGGAGGCGTTCAAGGAGCCGGGCGGCGAGCGTCTGCGCCACTGGATCGACAACTGCCCCAACCAGCTCTATTCGGCCCTGACCTACCAGGGCGGTGCCGCGTGGCGCCGCCGCTTGATGGACGATCTGGGCGACCAGGGCGACGTCACCCGCCTGATCGAACGCCGCAGCGACGAGGACCTTGCCCGGCTGATGGGCAATCTCGGCGGCCACGACCTGCCGTCGCTGCTGGAGGCCTTCGCCAATGCCCGCACCCATGACCGGCCGGTCTGCTTCATCGCCTACACCGTCAAGGGCTTCGGCCTGCCGCTGGCCGGCCACAAGGACAACCATTCCGGCCTGCTGACGCGCGAGCAGATGGACGGCTTCCGCGCCGCCAACAAGGTCCGCCCCGGCCATGAGTGGGACCGGTTCGAAGGCCTCTCCCTGCCGGAAGCCGCGCTGGAGGAGTTCCTGCGCCGCGTTCCCTTCGCCCGGAAGGGCCGCCGCCGCTACGAGGCGCCGGCCGTCGCCGTGCCGGCCGCCCTGCAGGCCCCAACGCAGAAGAGCCTGTCGACCCAGGCCGCCTTCGGCCTGATCCTGAACGAGATCGGGCGCGAACGCTCGGCGCTGGCCGAGCGCATCGTCACGACGGCACCCGACGTCACCGTCTCCACCAACCTCGGCGCCTGGGTGAACCGGCGCGGCCTGTTCGCCAAGAGCGAGATGGCCGACCTGTTCAAGAAGGAACGCATTCCCTCCACCTACAGCTGGGACTTCTCGCCGAAGGGCCAGCATCTGGAACTGGGCATCGCCGAATCCAACCTGTTTATCCTGCTGTCGGCGCTCGGCCTGTCGCACAGCCTGTTCGGGGAGCGGCTGCTGCCCATCGGCACGGTCTACGACCCCTTCATCATGCGCGGCGCCGACCAGCTCAACTATGCCTGCTACCAGGATGCCCGCTTCATGCTGGTGGCGACCCCGTCCGGCGTCACGCTGGCGCCGGAGGGCGGGGCGCACCAGTCCATCGCCACTCCGCTGGTCGGCATGGCGCAGGACGGGCTGGCCTATTTCGAGCCGGCCTTCGCCGACGAGCTGGCGGTGGTGATGCGCTGGGCCTTCGACTACATGCAGCGGGACGGGGAGGGGGTGCCGAGCGAGCGCAACTGGCTGCGCGACGAGACCGGCGGCTCGGTCTATCTGCGCCTGTCCTCCCGCGCGCTGGAGCAGCCGACCCGGACGATGGACGAGGATCTCGCCCGTGACATCGTCGACGGCGCCTATTGGCTGCGCAAGCCGGGGCCGAACGCCCAGGTGGTGATCGCCTACACCGGCGCCGTCGCGCCCGAGGCCATCGCCGCGGTCGGCATGCTGGGGGAGGACCGGCGCGACGTCGGGCTGCTGGCGGTGACCTCCGCCGACCGGCTGACTGCCGGCTGGAGCGCCGCCCAGCGGGCGCGCGAGCGCGGCCTGTCTCATGCCCGCGGCCATATCGAGCGGCTGCTGGACGGCGTGCCGCCCCATTGCGCCCTGGTCACGGTGGTGGACGGCCATCCGACGACGCTGGGCTGGCTCGGCTCCGTCGCCGGCCACCGCACGCGGGCGCTGGGGGTGGAGCATTTCGGCCAGACCGGCACCATCGCCGACCTCTACCGCCATCACGGCATCGACGCCCGCGGCATCG
>NZ_CP168803.1:392500-580000 GCF_055698305.1 Azospirillum sp. VT-I1
TGCCCTCGTAACTTCGGAAGAAGAGGGCCCCGTTGTGGCGCAAGCCATGGCGGGGGGCACAGACCAGGGGGTAGCGACTGTTTACTAAAAACACAGGGCTCTGCGAAGCCACACAAGGCGACGTATAGGGTCTGACGCCTGCCCGGTGCCGGAAGGTTAAGAGGAGAGGTGCAAGCCTTGAATTGAAGCCCCGGTAAACGGCGGCCGTAACTATAACGGTCCTAAGGTAGCGAAATTCCTTGTCGGGTAAGTTCCGACCTGCACGAATGGCGTAACGACTTCCCCGCTGTCTCCAACACCAACTCAGCGAAATTGAACTCTCCGTGAAGATGCGGAGTTCCCGCGGTCAGACGGAAAGACCCCGTGCACCTTTACTACAGCTTTGCAGTGGTGCTAGGGACTTCATGTGTAGGATAGGTGGGAGGCTTGGAAGCATGGGCGCCAGCTCGTGTGGAGCCATCCTTGAAATACCACCCTTGAAGTCTCTGGCATCTAACCGTGGCCCGTGATCCGGGTCCGGGACCCTGCATGGCGGGTAGTTTGACTGGGGCGGTCGCCTCCCAAAGTGTAACGGAGGCGCGCGATGGTGGGCTCAGAGCGGTCGGAAATCGCTCGTCGAGTGCAATGGCATAAGCCCGCCTGACTGCAAGACTGACAAGTCGAGCAGAGACGAAAGTCGGCCATAGTGATCCGGTGGCTCCACGTGGACGGGCCATCGCTCAACGGATAAAAGGTACGCCGGGGATAACAGGCTGATGACTCCCAAGAGTCCATATCGACGGAGTCGTTTGGCACCTCGATGTCGGCTCATCACATCCTGGGGCTGGAGCAGGTCCCAAGGGTTCGGCTGTTCGCCGATTAAAGTGGTACGTGAGCTGGGTTTAGAACGTCGTGAGACAGTTCGGTCCCTATCTGCCGTGGGTGTCGGAGTTTTGCGAGGATCTGTCCCTAGTACGAGAGGACCGGGATGGACATACCTCTGGTGCACCGGTTGTCACGCCAGTGGCATGGCCGGGTAGCTAAGTATGGACGGGATAACCGCTGAAAGCATCTAAGCGGGAAACCCACCTCTAAACCAGAGCTCCCTTGAGAGCCGTGACAGACCATCACGTCGATAGGAGGCATGTGGACGGGCAGCAATGTCTGAAGCTAAGCCTTACTAATCGCTCGATCGGCTTGATCTCGACCCCACACAACCGCGCCATGCGCAGCAGCAAGCCTGCTTGACGCACACACCGCAGTTCGATACATCCTCGACCTCACTTGCACTGAACAGCGATACGCTTCGGATAGCGTCGGTCTTGAGCCTTGGTGACCTGGTGGTCATGGCGAGGTGTCAAACACCCGATCCCATCCCGAACTCGGCCGTGAAAAGCCTCCGCGCCAATGGTACTGCGTCTTAAGACGTGGGAGAGTAGGTCGCCGCCAGGTCACTCAGGCTCAAGAGACGCTAAACTCGAAGCATAAACGCTGGCATCTTCCCACACATCAGAAACGCCCCGGTTCACATGAGCCGGGGCGTTTCACTTTCGGGTCCAGGAGGCAGATGTCGCCAATCTGTTTGCCGACATCCCCGTCGGCACAACCATCTTGGTGAAGCGCAGGACACCTACGCCAGAACCTCGTCCCGCGCGCGGATCCGGCGCAGTTCCGCCTGCGGGTCGAGGGGCATGCGGGGCGGAGCGCTTTCCCAGAGGAGGCGGATGTCGGCAGGAGTCAGGCCGTAAGCCGCGTTGACGGTGTCGGACAGGCGGCGTTCCAGGCGCAGCAACTCCGTCGCCGCATGGATGGCCGCGGTCAGTGTATCGGTGTGTTCGCGCTTCAGCCGGGCGATCTCGGCCGCCGACAGGGCGCGGCGTTTCGGCAGGGCGGCGCGCACTGCGGCGACGAAGCCCTCGCCGTCCAGCCTGTGCGGGAACTCCAGCGCGCGGCTCGGCTTGGTCAGGCCGAATTCGATACGCAGCCAGTCGGTGATCTGCTTGGTCGTTTCCTCGATCACGCGCCGCGCCGATGCGCATCCCTCAGCGATCTCCGCGCTTAAGCGCAAGGCGTCTTCGCTCGCACTGGGGATCGGGAAGTTGACCATCTTGACGGCGTCGTTGGACAGCGCTTCGTCTTTCATATGCAGCAGATGCCGCCACGAGAACCACCAGCTGACCGGCGCGTTCAGCACGCCCAGAAGCCACGGTGATTCACCGGGCAGTACATAGCATTTGTTGTTGATGAGGTTTGCAGATCGGTCCATGGCGTAGTTCGGGTAGAACTGGATAGCCTGCCAGACGATCTTCGGCCGCTCGAACACATCGTAGTAGGCGCAGGACCGCAGTTCCCACCAGAAGCGTCCGTGATCCTCGCGGTGGCGCAGCCCCTTGGGCCTGCCGTTCTCCGGGGGCATGGTCTCGAATTGCTTCATGTGGGCGTGCAGGCTGGGGTAGGTGCGGCGGAACAGCGCCTCGGCCTCCGTCTCCGTGGCTGCAGTCGCCCAGGGCCAGGGGTGATCGCCGCTGGATTTCAGCAGGATCATGTGCAGACCGCTGTCCGGCGCCCGCCAGCGTTCGACATCCTGGCCGCGCAGATAGGGCTTGATCAGCGCGGCACAGGGGGGATCGTCGCGGATCAGGGAATCACGGGTCGGGGTGTCGATCAGGAAGGCCTCGTTCAGGCCGGTCAGGATGCCCCGGTAGGGTTTCGCCCCGGCATAATCGGCCAGCGGCGCGCCGTTGCGGCGGATCCGGTCGAGCAGGGCCATCACCGCTGGCGGCTCCAGCGTCCAGCTTTCACGGGTGAAGACGGCGCGGGGCAGCGGATAGACGTTGCGTTCCACCGCCTCCGCCAGCCCCTTCGCCGGAACCTCCTCGCGTGGGATGACGCAGACGGCGGCGGTCTCGGGCGGGGCGGAGCCGTCCGGGCGGCGGACGACGAGGACGGAGGGAAAGACATCGGCGTCGGGAAAGAAATGCTTGGCATGGCCGAAATCGGCGACGAACTCGACCCAGGCGGCGTCGGCGAACAGGCCGCGCAGAGCCTCGCCATAGCCGGCCTTCAGCCATTTGTTGGTGACGACATAGCCCATCCGCCCGCCCGGCCGCAGCAACCGCAATCCCTGCTCGTAGAAATAGACGTAAAGATCGGCCATGCCGTCGAAGGCGGCGTAACCGGCCTGCGCCGCCAGGGTCGGCGGTCCGGCGTCCTTGTCGCGTGGCTTCAGAGCCGGCTTGATCGCGCTCAGCAGTTCCTGTCGCACATAGGGCGGATTGCCGATGACCGCGTCAAAACCGCCGACCGGCGCGTCCGCGGTCAGGTCGGTCCAGATGTTGGGAAAGGCGATTTCCCAATGCAGGAAGCGGTGATGGTCGGCCAAGCGGCGGGCCTCGTCCACCAGCTCGTCGGCCAGACGGCGCCGCCGGGCATCCGCGCGGTCGGTGCCGGGCGCGCCGTCGGGCGGCGCCACCCGCTCCTCCCCCAGTGCGATGCGCATCGGGTCGCCGAAGGTGCCGTCCAGCATCAGCCGCCACGCGGCGGCGCGTTCGAACGCGGCATGATCGGCCTCGGCCTTGGCGATCTGCTTGGCGGATTTGCCGGCTTTGCGCAGCACCGAGACCGAAGGCGGCGCCTTTTTCGGCGCATGGTCGAGCACGCCCAGGATGCGCTCCGCCGTCAGCAGCGAGAAGAATGCGGCGACCGGGGCGGTGTCGTCCTCCACCGTGCCGAAGGCGACCTCGGACCGCTTCACCGCGGCCAGATCGCTGTCGTTGGATTGCTCGACCTGCGCCATGCCGGCGGCGGCCTGCTCGACCCGGCGGATTGCCGCGCCGTTGAACAGGGCGCCGCGCCGCCGCACGTCGTCCAGCGTCGGGCGCACCCAGGCGCCGACCACGCTGTCGCCCCAGCGCAGATGATGGTTCAGGAAGGACAGCGGCGCCCCCACCGTGAAGCTGTGCAGCCATAGCGCCACCTTGGCCAGTTCCACCGCCATGCGGTTCTTGTCCACGCCGTGGATGACGCGTTTCAGGATCATGCGGCGGACGATGTGGCGGTCGTCGAGTTGCCCGTCGCGCACCGGCCAGCCGTGGGTTCGGGCATTGTCCTCGATCTCCTCGCGGATCTCGGCGATCTGTGCGGCAAGCGGCGAGACGTAACCGGCCCAATCGGCCAGCACCGATGCGTCCGCCATCGCCGTCAGCACGCGGTCGGCTAGCCAGTCGACCAGATTCACCAGGAAATGCCCGGACCCCATCGCCGGATCGCAGATCTTGAGATCGAGCAGCCGGCAAGCGGGATCCAGCGCCTGCAAGGCTTGCAAGCGCTCTTTCGTTGGACGTGGATCGCTGATGAGACTGTCGGCCGCGTCATGGAACGCTTTCAACCGGTCGGCGGCCAGTGGGCCGACGCTGCGGTCGATGATCAGCATGACGAGTTCGTCGGGTGTGTAATAGGAGCCGGAATCCTTGCGGGCCGACTCATCCTGCGCAACCTCGATCGTCCCGTCGGCGGATGGGCGCAAGCCGTGCTCCAGAATCCGTTCGTAGACACCGCCGAGATGCCTTACCGACAGGTCGCGGTAGTTGATGTAGGCGGGATCGCGCCCGGACTGCCGGCCCTCCTGGTGGGACAAGCGGAAGATGACGTCGGCCATGACCGCGTTGGATAGCTGCACGCGTTCCAGGATCGGTGCGGCTTCGGTCGCGAAGAGGCCGCCATTGTAGGGCGGGATGCCCAACTCGTCGTCCCCCTTGGCGATGGCGCCGAAGATACCCTTGAAGCGTGACCAGATGGTGGCCATGGCCGAGGATTGCGGATGGCCGGCGGCGCGCTTGGCGGCGATCTCGACGCGCAACGGCTTCAGGGCGAAATCCGCGTAAGGCGGGGTGTTGGCGGGCAGCAGATCGCGGTCCTCGGCATAGAGCACGAACAGCAACCGGTAGAGCAGCACGAGCACACCATGCTTCACCGTGTCGAGATAGACCGGGCCGAGGTCCGGATCGCGCTGGGGATCGGCCTTGACCAGGGCATCGGCCAATGTGGGAAAGACGTGATCGAACACGATGTTCGACAGGTCGCCGGTGACCTGCCGCACCCAATATTGCCCCTGGGCCAAGGCCAGTTGGTGAAAGCTGTGGCCGGCCACGTCGGCCAGGAAGGCGGAGCGGCCGAAGAACAGAACGAACAGCTTCAGCGCATGGGCGCGGGCGGCGGCATCATCGTCGGCGTCGAACGTCAACCGGTCGATGAAGTCCATCGGCTGCTCGCCCAGTGCCTTGGCGAGGTCGACCTCGAAGAAGCCTTCGGCAACCGACGCGGCACCTTGCCAATAAAGCCGCCACAGCCGGCCGTTGGTGAGAATGCCCCATCGCAGGGCGCCGCCGGCCAGATCCTCCACCCGGCGCAGATAGCGCAGCATCTGGGTCGACGGAACGCCGCCGTCCGTCCGGCTCCCCTTTTCCTCGCGGTCGAGCGGCCGTTCCCAGCGTTTGGATTCCACCACGCAGAGGCCCTGGCGGTAGCGCTGGTGATGGTGCAGCCGTGCAGCCGCCTCCAGGCTTGCCCTGTCGCGGAACAGCAGCATGTCGGGCACGTCGCTGCGGCCCTTGGCCGACAGGTTCTGCTGAAGCAGCGTGTCCTCCCAGCCCAGGATGCCCAGGACCGGCCGGATCACCTCAGCTTCGGTTTCCGCCTCCGTCGGTCTGCGGAATTTGGGGATGGCGGCGAGGACTTCGCACAGCCGTGCATGAAGTTCGGCCAAACGGTCTGTCGATAGGGAAACCCATGCTTCGGTTCCGATAATTCCTTCAATAAGGAAGCGCTTGGTTACCAGACCACCACGAATCATGACCGAACGCCTTTGGATTTTGCGGCGAGATCTTATGCGTGACTCTGCAAGCTAGATGCAAGTGAGAATCTTGACTCTAAGTGACTCAGGAATGCATGGATTTATTGAATCCAATGGTGTGTATTTTCTTATCAGGACTTTTGATTTTTTTGGGAAGAGGCATAGCTATGAGATGGGGCGCCTGGAAAGCACCCCGCTCAGGGCAATGGCGGCTGTCTTGCTCAAGCGCTTCCGATGACGCCTAGCGCGTCCGGATGAACCGCCTCAGCGGTTGAGGCGTGCAGTCTTCCTCAGGATGCCGGAAAAAGGCGGTCGTTCTCGCGGTCCGAATTCCAGGCGAAATCCCTGGTCTGACCGTTCACGGGGTCAGCCATCTTGATGCTCTGCGGAGCATGGCGTCGTGATTTGATAGATTGGTCTTGCAGATGTCCGATGGTGCGCTTCACGTCGTGAGACGCACCATCAGTACCGACATTTACTCCACAGTCACGCTCTTCGCCAGGTTCCGCGGCTGGTCCACGTCGGTGCCCTTCAGCACCGCCGTGTGATAGGCCAGCAGCTGCACCGGGATGGCATACAGCAGCGGGGCGACCAGCGGGTCGCAGGCCGGGAGTTCGACCGACCAGCGGACCTTGTCCTTCAGCTTGTCGATGCCCTTCCGGTCGGCCAGCAGCAGCACCTTGCCGGAGCGGGCGCAGACCTCCTGCACGTTCGACACCACCTTTTCGAACAGGGCGTCGGACGGCACCAGCACGATTACCGGCACATTGTCGTCGATCAGCGCGATAGGGCCGTGCTTCAGCTCGCCGGCGGCATAGCCCTCGGCGTGGATGTAGCTGATCTCCTTCAGCTTCAGCGCGCCTTCCAGGGCCAGCGGGTACATGGCGCCGCGGCCGAGATACAGCACGTCGCGGGCCTCCGACACCTCTTGCGCCAGTTCCTTCAGCCGCTCGTCATGAGCCAGCACGTCGGCGGCGCGGGCGGGGACCTCGCGCAGGGCATGGGCGATCTGCTGCATCCGCTCCTGGTCGATGGCGCCGCGGGCGCGGCCGACGGTGACGGCAAGGCAGGCCAGCGTCGTCAGCTGGGTGGTGAAGGCCTTGGTGGAGGCGACGCCGATCTCCGGACCGGCCATGGTGTAGAGCACCGCGTCGGATTCCCGCGCGATGGTGCTTTCCGGCGCGTTCACGATCGACAGGATCTTCTGGCCCTGGCGCTTGCAGTAGCGCAGTGCTTCCAGCGTATCCAGCGTCTCGCCCGACTGGGAGATGAACAGGGCGATACCGCCCGGCGGCAGCGGCGCCTCGCGGTAACGGAACTCCGACGCGATGTCGACCTCGACCGGGATGCGGGCCAGAGTCTCGAACCAGTATTTGGCGACGAAGCCGGCGTAATAGGCGGTGCCGCAGGCGACGATGGTCAGCTTGGAGGCGCCGGCCAGATCGAAGGGGAAGTCCGGCAGGGCGAAGGCGCCGGTTTCCGGGTTGATGTAGGCGTTCAGCGTGTCGCCGATGACCTGCGGCTGCTCGTAGATTTCCTTGAGCATGTAATGGCGGTAGCCGTCCTTGCCGATCAGGGCGCCGGACACCGCCGTGGTCTTCACCGGACGCTCCACCACCGCATCGGAGGCGTCGTGGACGATGGCGGCGGTGCGGCTGACCTCGACCCAGTCGCCGTCCTCCAGATAGCAGATGCGATTGGTCAGCGGCGCCAGCGCGAAGGCGTCGGAGGCCAGATACATCTCGCCGTCGCCATAGCCGACGGCCAGCGGCGTGCCGTGGCGGGCGCCGATCATCAGCTCATGCTCGCCGGCGAAGATCAGCACCAGGGCGAAGGCGCCGGTGAAGCGCTTGAAGGCGGCGGCCGACGCCTGGACCGGCGTCATGCCGTGCTGGTCCAGGTAATAGGTGACGAGGTGGACGATCACCTCGGTGTCGGTGGCGCTTTCGAAGACATAGCCGTGGCCGGTCAGCTCGTCCTTCAGCTCCTGGTAATTCTCGATGATGCCGTTGTGGACGACGGCGACGCGCTTGGTGGCGTGCGGGTGGGCGTTGTTCTCCGTCGGACCGCCATGGGTGGCCCAGCGGGTGTGGCCGATGCCAACGGTGCCGGACAGTGGCTGGTCGCGCAGCTTCATGTCCAGGTTGCTCAGCTTGCCCTCGGCGCGGCGGCGCTCGATATGGCCGTTCACCAGGGTGGCGACGCCCGCGCTGTCATAGCCGCGGTATTCGAGCCGGCGCAGGCCCTCCACCAGCCGGGGGGATGCGTCGTGAATGCCGTTGATGCCGATGATGCCGCACATGGACCTGATGCTCCTGAATAGATGCCGACCGGAGAGAAGACCCGAACCGACCTTACGCCTTTTTTGCTTTCTCGTTTCGCTTCCGTTCGCGGAAACGCTGTGCCCAGCCGGCGTAAGCCTTCTGGCTGCCGCGGGCGACCACC
This sequence comes from Azospirillum sp. VT-I1, assembly GCF_055698305.1. NCBI lineage: Bacteria > Pseudomonadati > Pseudomonadota > Alphaproteobacteria > Rhodospirillales > Azospirillaceae > Azospirillum > Azospirillum sp. VT-I1. The sequence goes on from NZ_CP168803.1 coordinate 400,776, forward strand.
AGGGCGTCGGCCTCCACCGCCATCGTCACCACGCTGCCGGCGCCGACGATGGCGCCGTCGCCGATGACCACCGGGGCGACCAGCGCGCTGTTGGAGCCGATGAAGGCCCCGGCGCCGATCTCCGTCCGGCTCTTGCTGAAGCCGTCATAGTTGCAGGTGATGGTGCCGGCGCCGATGTTGGCCTTGGCCCCGACGCGGGCGTCGCCGATGTAGGTCAGGTGGTTGGCCTTGGCCCCGGCCTCGATCACCGCGTTCTTCACCTCGACGAAATTGCCGATGTGGGCGTCCGGGCCGATCTCCGCCCCCGGACGCAGCCGGGCATAGGGGCCGATGACGGCACCGCTGTCGATGCGCACGCCTTCCAGATGGCAGTAGGGCTTGATCTCCACCCGATCACCCACCGTCACGCCAGCGCCGAAGAAGCAGCCGGGACCGACCACCACGTCGCGGCCCAGCCGGGTGTCGACGCTGAGGAAGGTGCTGTCGGGGTCGATCAGGGTGGCGCCGTTGTCCATCGCGGCCTTGCGCAGGCGGCGCTGCAGCAGCTTCTCCACCTCCGCCAGTTCGGCGCGGGAGTTGACGCCGACCACCTCGGCCGGGGCGGCCTCCACCACGGCGCAGGCCATGCCGGCGCGGCGCGCGATCTGGACCACGTCGGTCAGGTAATATTCGGACTTGGCGTTGTCGTTGCCGACGCTGCCGATCAGGTCGAACATGCGGGCACCGTCGAACGCCATCAGGCCGGCGTTGCACAGGGTGACCGCGCGCTCCTCCTCGCTGGCGTCGAGATACTCGACGATCTTCTCCAGCCCGCCGCGGGCGTTCAGGATCAGGCGGCCATAGGCGCCGGGATCGTCGGGGCGCATGCCCAGCACCACCACCGCCGGGTCGGCGGCCTGCCGGCGCGCCTGCACCAGCGCGCGCAGCGTGTCCGACGTCACCAGCGGCGTGTCGCCGTACAGAACGATGACGTCGCCGGTGAAGCCCTCCAGCAGGCCGAAGGCGGCGCGCACGGCGTCGGCGGTGCCGCGCTGCTCATGCTGGACCGCGGTGGGGTAGGGGGCTACGGCGGCTGCCACGCTGTCCATGCCGGTGCCGACCACCACCACGACATGGTCCGGGTCGAGCGTCTTCACCGCGGCCAGCACATGCCCGACCATCGGCCGGCCGGCAACCCGGTGCAGCACCTTGGGCAGATCGGATTTCATGCGCGTGCCCTTGCCGGCGGCGAGGATCACGCAGGCGAGCGGACGATGGGCCATGGTGGTGTTCCTGGTCGGACCTTAGGTGTGGACGGGAGGGGGCGGAAGGAAACCGATCGAAGAAAGCGCCGTACTTGAACGGGGAAAGGTTAAGACATCACTGATCCTGTGGGCGACACATCTTCCGGAGTGCGCACCGCAGCATCGGGAAATCCGAGAGTGGTGTGCCACAGCACGCGGCGGAAGCCCAAGTCAACTTTTGTTTCAATCTGCAATAAACAAATCTTTCCAAAGGGTTGCCTGCCCAATTCTCCGACATTAGCCGTTGGTGGTTCTCCAGCGTCGCGATGGTGGCGTTCGCCCTTCGTCGGCGGTCCGCCTGCCATGTGTGGATTTCGAGATTTTTCAGTGACGTGCGGCGCCTATTGCCGCGATCTCCCATACCGGACAGCCTGCTTCCGCCAGCAGCGAGGCAGAGGCTTTCCGTCAGCCATTGAGTATGGAACCTTTCAGTTCAGGATGAACTTTGATTGCAAAACCTAGGGCGTTGGAAAATCCTATTCTGTCTCAAGGTCGTTCAGGAGCGGGGTTGACCAGTATTATCACGGAGGTAGCGTTTCTTTTCCTCTCCGTCAACTCTGCCTTTAGGTCCGTGCGGCACAGCACCCACAGCGAGGCACGGGTCCTTTTCTGGGTAACCTGGAGCGCGGAGCCGTCATAGTCATCCCGCCCTGTCCTGATGTGGTCCGATGACTTCCGGCCGGTGTAGAGCACCGCAACCAGGGTCCGGCGCATAGCCTCCTTGATATGGGTGAGGACGGGATCGGCCGCCCGGTCCGGCATATGGTGGAGTTGCAAAACGCGGCGATCAGGGGCTGATCGTGACGAGCTTCAAACCAAATCGCCGCATATCGCTAAGCCACACGCATGGCCCCGAGGAAGCGCTCGATATCACCGCGCAGAGTGGTGGTCCGCTGGTTGAGCTCATTCGCAGACGTCTGCACGGCGGTCGCGGCCGTCCCGGTTTCGTCCGCTGCCGTGTTCACCTGGGCGATGTTCGCGGAAACGGCGTTGGTGCCGCCGGCTGCCAGCTGCACGTTGTTGGCGATCTCGCGGGTCGCCGCCGCCTGCTCTTCCACCGCCGAGGCGATGTTGGTGGCGATCTCGTTCATCTGGCCGATGGTGGTGCCGATGTGCTTGATCGCGTCCACGGTCCGGCCGGTGGCACCCTGCATCGCAGCGATATGGCCGGAAATCTCCTCGGTCGCCCTGGCGGTCTGGTTGGCGAGGCTCTTGACCTCGGTGGCGACGACGGCAAAACCCTTGCCCGCCTCGCCGGCTCGTGCCGCCTCAATGGTGGCGTTCAGCGCCAGCAGGTTGGTTTGGGCGGCGATCGAGTTGATGAGGGTGACGACCTCGCTGACCCGCTGGGCAGAGTCGGCGAGCCCCTGCACGATCCTGTCGGTCGCCGAAGCCTCCTCCACGGCTTCGCCGGCAACGGACGTGGAGCGAGAAACCTGACGGCTGATCTCGTTGATCGAGGCGGACAACTCCTCGGTGGCGCTCGCCACCGCCTGGACGTTCGTAGTCGCCTCTTCGGCGGCGGACGCAACGATGTTGGCCTGACGGCTGGCATGGTCAGCGGTGTTCGACATGGCGTCAGCCGTTCCCGTCAGTCGCTGTGCCTCGCGTGTCAGCATCCCGAGCGCATCCTGCATCTGACCGTCGAACTGCGCGATCTGCCGATCGATCGTGATCCGCCGCTCCTTCTCCCGCTGATGCTCGGCCCGCTGCTCTTCCGTCATGCGGCGGTTCTCGATCGCGGACTGCTTGAACACCAGCAGCGAGCGAGCAAGCCGACCAACCTCGTCGGTACGCTGATCGCCCGTCACCTCGATGTCGAGATGCCCATCGGCCAATCGCTGCATCAGTACGGCGATACCGTTGATCGGCTGAATCACCTGCCGCAGCACCACGAACAGAGCGAAACCGATCGCCAGCAAGCCGACCGAAATCGCCACCAGCATGGCCACGCGGGATCGCGTGATGCCGGCATCGGTCTCGCGATAGGTTTTCTCGGCTTCGGCGATCTGAAGATCAACCAGCTTGGACACCGCCTCGGTGAACGGGTCGATAGCCGGATACATCTTTTCCTCGACGAAGCTGACCAGCGCCGCCTTGTCCTTGCCGCGCATCAGCGTGGCCAGTTGGCGCGAGGCTTCACTGGCCGCCTTGCGGCTCCGGTCGGCCAAATCCGCCAGCCGTTTCTCTTCGGCCTCCATGTAGGTCGCCATAAATGCTGCCCAGCGCCGGTCGCTCTCCGTAACTCCGCGCTCGACCGCTGCTGCGGCCTGATCGAGACCTATGCTGCCGGCGCGGGCTTTGTGGGCGGTGTCTACGATGGTGACCGCATAGAGGTCCGAGACCGCCTTCAAGTCACGCAGAGGAACCACGCGGTCGCTGTAGACTGTCTGCATACCGTCATTTGCCGCTCCCAGAGACAGCCATCCAATGGCCGCCAAAGCGAATACGACAAGGCTGGGAGACGCCAATGCAATTTGCAGGCGTGCCCGTATTGTCTTCATTGACCGCTCCCCTCTCACATGAAATGCGCTGCTCGGATTATGAAACTTTTGTTGCGCTCATTTTTAAGAGATGAGGCAGCAATCTGCGTGCCAGAAAATCCACTTCATCGTTGCCTTTTGTTCTTTCAAGCATACAGCGCTGATGCGCATTTTTTTCGTCGTGAGGCGACAAAGCGCAAAACGGCAAATTGCTCTCAAAGTGCAGTGCTCGCTGCAAAATGCGAATTTGGTGGGGGTGTTCTACGAGATCGGGATCGAGGACTGGAACGTTGGCATCCAGTCCGGACTGGTCGACGGCGTGGACGCGCTGCTGCGTCGCCATGGAACCGCTGACCGGGTGGACGGCGGTAGGCCGGTGCGCGGCCCATGAGTTTCCGGGTGACCGTACCGATCCGCGGCAACCGCTGGGGAAACGGAACGATGCATACGCTGATACTATCCTTTTGGACAGCTGCGGTATCCCTCAGGATCCGTCCGCCGGCGCGCAAAAGCCCCTACAGTAATGGGGTCGATCCGGGAGGGCGCGCCATGTTGCAGGACGATGCCGTGACGGCCGGTTCTCTGGCCATCTCCGCCATGCTCCTGCTCCTGACGCTGGCCGCATCCGGCAGGCAATACAAGCAATCAAGAACCTGCCGGGTGCGGACCGGGCGGCGGCGCGTCGTTCCGCCGCCAATCCCGCTCCGCGGCGATTCCCAACGAGAAGGAACTCCACCATGGTCTCTCGCATGGCTCGGATCGTCCATATGGGAAAACTGGGGGGCTATGCGGCGCTTCTTGACGGCGCGCTGCTGGAATTGGACGGCCGTCTTCTCTGGCCTTCGGCGGGGGCGCTGAGCGAAGCGGTGCGGCGCACAGGCGTCGAGCCGTCGGACCTGATCGTCGACACCCGCTCCCCCGCTGTCGGCAAGCCCGTTTCCGCAGGCGCATCCGCCGTCAGCGCAGCGGCGGTGGGGCAGTCCCGGTCCGGCGGTCTGCCGCTGGCGGCGTGACGCCGGTCAGGTGGACGACCACGCTGCCGAAATCGCTGTCCGTCTCCAGCCGCACCGGCAGGGGCGGATAGCCGGCGGCGAGCGGGGCCAGCCACAGATCCACCGGCGGCCTGTCCGCCGGGTTGCTCCGCTGCCAGAAGCGGCCGGTGGGGCCCGACTTGCCGTATCCCGCCACCGGGCGGTAGCTGACCCGGCATTGCTGGGCGACGCCGGAGAAGACCGAATAGCGCGACGGATCGACGATCCGCCGCCCGACCTCGGTGAACATCATGTCATAGCGGCGGCGCCCGTCGAACACCGGCAGCGACCGGTCGCAGCGCTCGCTCGCGCCCACGGCGATCAGCAGGTCCAGCACGGCGGACAGCGGGTCCAGCGTGCCGCGCTGCAGGGCGGGTGGCACCGGTTCGCGGTCGTCGGTTTCCGGCGGGGGCGTGACGGTGGCCGAAACGTCGCCCTGCGGCCCGTAGGTCAGGGTGACGTTGCGCGGCTCCCCCGGAACTGGCTGGACTGCCGGTGGCTCGCCGGCCTCAGGTCGTCGCCCTGGCGGCGGCCGTCGCTCTGCGATTCCGTCTTCCAGGTGAACAGGCGGCCGATGGTGCCGCCGGTTACCGCCGACACCGCGATGCGGTAGCGATCGCCGGTCACCTCCAGCGTCGCGTCCACGTCCAACGCGGTGACGCCGCCGACGAAGACGCGGTAGGTCGCCTTCAGCGGCTCCGCCTTCGCCGCTGGCGCGGCGAGCGGAAGCAGGGGGAGCGACAGGCCGGCGGCCAGCAGGGCCGTTCCGAAACGGTTGGGGAGGCGGAGAGGGCTGCGGTGGGGCACGGTCCGGGGCTCCTGCTGGCGGCGACATCTTTTTTAAGATGGTGATGAATCTGGTGCTTGACACCCGGCAGGGAAGGCCGTAGAAACCCGCCCACCGCAGCGGCGGGGCCGACGACAGACGGTCGCGACGCTCCCGGGAACGCCAGCCGGATCGGCCGGCGGAAACGGGGCAAAGAGTTTCAGGGTTCGGGCGCGTAGCTCAGCGGGAGAGCATTCGCTTCACACGCGAAGGGTCACAGGTTCAATCCCTGTCGCGCCCACCATCATAAAAAATGGCTTCGGACGAAAGTCCGGAGCCTTTTTTCATTTCCAGGCTTTTCGCTGGGAGCATGCCGTCGCAGGCGCGTGAGGCGCGGCGGAGCCACGCCGGAACCGTGCATCATATTGTTCTTATATGATCGGCGAGTCCGCGGTCGATTGACGCAGATCAGCCCCGTTTGCGTTGCAATACGGTAGATAGGGTCATTCCCTGTCACCCGTTTCGGAAAGCCTCACCTCATGGACGATACCCGCATCGCTCTGCTCTCTCTCGGCCTGCTCGTCGTGGTCCTCGCCATCATCATCGGCTCGGTGATCATCGTCCCGTCCTTTACCGCCCTGCTCGCCACGCTGCTGGCCTGGGCGAACCTGGCCTATCTGGTCGGCATCACCATCAAGCGCTGATTTTCCGGCATCGACGCGGCGGGAGAGGGGCTGCCTTCTCCGCCGTTTCGGCAACAGTCTGTCTTACGGAAAGCTCTTCTGGACAGGAACGGTCCGACGCGTTATCCAGCGCGCGAATTCGACGCGCAAGGACCGCCGCCATGACGCTGACCGCCGCCCAGACCTCCAGCGACCTGCCGATCCTGAGGACGGTCGGGGATTTGCGAGCGCAGGTCGCGGCCTGGCGCGGGGAGGGGCTGACCGTCGCCCTGGTGCCGACCATGGGGGCGCTGCATGACGGGCATCTGGGGCTCGTGCGGCGTGGGCGGGAGTTGGCCGACCGGGTGGTCGCCAGCGTCTTCGTCAACCCGACCCAGTTCGCCCCGCACGAGGATTTCGACCGCTATCCGCGCGACGAGGCCGGTGACGCCGCCAAGCTCGCCTCGGCGGGCTGCCATGCCCTGTACGCCCCCACCGTACGCGCCATGTATCCGGAAGGCTTCGCCACCGCCATTTCGGTCGGCGGCCCGGCGGAGGGGCTGTGCGGCGCCTTCCGCCCGCAGATGTTCGGCGGCGTCGCGCTGGTGGTGACCAAACTGTTCCTGCAGGCCCTGCCCGACGTGGCGGTGTTCGGCGAGAAGGACTACCAGCAGCTGATGGTGATCCGCCGTTTCACCCGCGACCTCGACATCCCCGTCCGCGTCGAAGGGCTGCCGACGGTGCGCGAGGCCGACGGGCTCGCCATGTCCTCCCGCAACGCCTATCTCAGCGCCGACGAGCGCGCCCGCGCCCCGGAACTGAACCGGGCGCTGACCGCGGCGGCCGAGGCGCTGGCCCGCGGGGGCGAGGCCGACGGCGCCCTGACCGCCATCCGCAGCCGCATCGCCGAGGCCGGGTTCGGCACCATCGACTATGTCGAGCTGCGCGACGCCGAAACGCTGGAGCCGGTGACCGCCGTCACCCGTCCCGCCCGTCTGCTGGCCGCTGCCTGGATGGGGAAGGCCCGGCTGATCGACAATGTGCCGGTGATCCCGGCCGGCTGATCCGGTGAATTGTTTGTTGCGCGGATCGATCGGTATTTGACCGGTCTTTGTTGCGCGCATAGCATCGGGGCGATGGGACGTGTGACCCCCGTGACGGGGGCGGAAAGGCGATCTTGCGGCTCGTCCGTCGCAACCGGCATGGGGAAACGGTATCCCTGATGCCGCTGGTTCTGACCGGCCTGCTGTTGCTGCTGGCGGTGCTCGGCGCCACCGGCGCCGTGGTGGCCAGCAAGAACCGTGCGCCCGCTTCCCAGGCTCAGCAGGGGCCGGACAAGAAGTACGCTTCCCTGCCGATGATGACCTTCAGCCTGGGCGGCGGCGATGCGCGGATGGTCGACGTCAAGGTTCTGCTGGAGATCGACCCGTCGGTGGACGGCAAGGTCGCCGATCCCTACGTTCCCCGCATCTCCGACCGCCTGTCCGACCGCATGCGCCAGATCGACCCGCAACAGCTGACTGGGGCGGACGGGGCGATGCTGATGAAAAGCACCATCGCCGGCGTGCTGGACCGCGAACTGCGCGGCGTGCGGGTGAGGGAGATCCTGCTGGACCGGATGGTGGTGCGGTAGGCTAGGGCGTCCGCACCTCCCACGTCTGCAAAGAGGCCAGGAAGTAGCCTTTTTCCCCTCACCCCAACCCGCGGGATCGGCAAAACGCCGTTGGCGTTTGGCCGATCCCGCCCCACAGGGGGAGAGGGGCTTTGCTCGACAAGAGCCCCCGTCACTCCGCCGCGACGGCGGCGCGGCGCTGGGCGTCGCGGGACTGGCGGCCTTCCTTCAGCTTTTCGGCCAGCAGGAACGCCAGTTCCAGCGACTGGCTGGCGTTCAGGCGCGGATCGCAGGCGGTGTGGTAGCGCAGAGCCAGATTGTGGTCGGTGATCGCCTGGGCGCCGCCGGTGCACTCCGTCACGTCCTGGCCGGTCAGCTCGAAATGCACGCCGCCGGCATGGGTGCCTTCTGCCTGATGCACCTCGAAGAAGCCTCTGGCCTCGGCCAGCACGCGCTCCACCGGACGGGTCTTGTAGCCGGTGGTGGACTTCACCGTGTTGCCGTGCATCGGGTCGCAGGACCACACCACCGTGCGGCCTTCGCGCTGGACCTTGCGCAGCAGCGGCGGGAACTTCTCAGCCACCTTGTCGGAGCCCATGCGCACGATCAGCGTCAGGCGCCCGGCCTCGTTGGTCGGGTTCAGGATGTCGATCAGGCGGATCAACTCGTCCGGATCGGTGGTCGGGCCGCATTTCAGGCCGATGGGGTTCTTCACCCCGCGCAGGAACTCGACATGGGCGCCATCGGGCTGGCGGGTGCGGTCGCCGATCCACAGCATGTGGGCCGACACGTCGTACCAGTCGCCGGTGGTGCTGTCGACGCGGGTCAGCGCCTGCTCGAACGGCAGCAGCAGAGCCTCGTGGCTGGTGAAGAAGTCGGTCTCGCGGATCTGCGGCGTCGTCTCCGCGGTGATGCCGCAGGCGGCCATGAAGGCCAGCGTCTCGTCCAGGCGGGTGGCCAGCTCCTGGAAATGCTCGCCGGCCGGCGACTTCTCGACGAAGCTCAGCGTCCACTGATGGACCTTGTGCAGGTCGGCGTAACCGCCCTGGGCGAAGGCGCGCAGCAGGTTCAGCGTCGCGGCGGCCTGGGTGTAGGCCTGCATCATGCGCTCCGGATCGGGAACGCGGGCGTCGCTGGTGAAGTCGAAGCCGTTGATGATGTCGCCGCGGTAGGACGGCAGCTCCACCCCGTCGATGGCCTCCATGTCGGCCGAGCGCGGCTTGGCGAACTGGCCGGCCATGCGGCCCACCTTAATGACCGGGATCGAGGCGCCGAAGGTCAGCACCACGGCCATCTGCAGCAGGACGCGGAAGGTGTCGCGGATGTTGTTGGGATGGAATTCGGCGAAGCTCTCGGCGCAGTCGCCGCCCTGCAGCAGGAAGGCCTGGCCGGCGGCGGCCTCGGCCAGCTTGGCCTTCAGCCGGCGGGCCTCGCCGGCGAAGACGAGCGGCGGATAGGAGGACAGGCGCTGTTCGACCGCCTCGACCTTGGACTGGTCGGGATAAGTCGGCAACTGCTTCGCCGGTTTCGTCCTCCAACTGGCGGGTGTCCAACGCTCGACCATGACGCGCCTGCTCTTCCTTGACGATTGCGGAACGGGGGCCGGGCGGGCGGCGAACGACCGGCGGCGAACCCCGTGGGGGGTACTCTATAGCGCGACTCGCGGTAACTTTTCCACAGTTTCGGCCTGCCTCCCGGCAATGCTGTGCCGCGGCACCCCGCACACTGCCACCGGGGGTGATTTCAGATGAAAGGAAGTTCGTGTCCACGCCGCTGGCGGCGGGACCCCGCGCCCTTTATACATCGGGGCAACCGACCGACCGCCCCCATCCATTGCCCGAGAGGAGCCCTTTTCGGTGAACGCGACATCCTGGCGGGCCAAACGCCTGTCCTCCTGGGGGCAGGCCCTGGCGGTCTACCGCGACCCGCGCGTGCTGGCGATCCTGTTCCTGGGCTTTGCCGAAGGGCTGCCGCTGGCGCTGACCGGCGCCACGCTGAATGTCTGGCTGACCGAGGAGGGCGTCAGCCGGACCAACATCGGCCTGTTCGCGCTGGTCACCATGCCCTATGCGCTGAAGTTCCTGTGGGCGCCGCTGATCGACCGTATGAGGCTGCCGGTGATGACGCGGCTGTTCGGGCGGCGGCGCGGCTGGGCGCTGACGGCGCAGGCGGCGCTGATCGCGGCCTTGCTGGGGCTGGGCACCACCGATCCCGGACAGGATCTGTGGTGGACGGCGCTGTGCGCTGTGCTGGTCGCCTTCTGTTCGGCCAGCCAGGATATCGTCGTCGACGCCTACCGCGTCGAGGTGTTGGAGGAGCATCAGCAGGCCGCCGGTGCCGCGGTGCTGGTTCTGGGCTATCGCTTCGGCCTGATGGCGGCGGGGGCGGGCGCCCTCTACATCGCCGAGTTCTATGGCTGGCGCACGGCCTACGAGGCGATGGCGGCGCTGGTGCTGGTGGGGATGGCGACCATCCTGCTGTGCCGCGAACCGAAGGAGCCGCCGCCCAGCGCCCGCGAAAAGCTGATCGCCGAATGGCTGGCGCGCCGGCCGCACCTGTCGGGCCGCAGCGCGGTGGCGCTCGCCTGGCTCTATGGCGCGGTGGTGGCGCCCTTCCTGCAGTTCATGGAGCGGCGGGCCTGGGTGGTGATCCTGGCCTTCATCGCCAGCTACAAGCTGGGGGAGGTGCTGGCCGGCCAGATGTCGTCCACCTTCTATATCAGCCTGGGCTTCACGAAGTCGGAGATCGCCACGGTCAGCAAGCTGTTCGGCCTGTGGGCGACCATCGCCGGCGGGCTGGTCGGCGGGCTTCTTGTCGGCAAGGTCGGGGTGCTGCGCGGCCTGATGATCGGCGGCATCCTGCAGATGGTCTCGAACCTGGGCTACGTCCTGCTGGCCTGGACCGGCCATGACGTGTCGATCCTGGCGGTGACGGTGGTGGTCGACAATGTCTGCGGCGGCATCGCCACCGCGGCCTTCGTCGCCTATCTGTCGGGCTTGTGCAACATCGCCTACACCGCGACCCAGTATGCGCTGCTGTCGAGCTTCTACAAGCTGGGCGGCGACCTGTTCGGCGCCTCGTCGGGCTGGCTGGCGGAACGGATGGACTGGATCAGCTTCTTCCTGCTGTCGATGGCCGGCGCCATTCCGGCGCTGTGCCTGCTGGTCTGGCTGATGGGGCTCCACCGCCGGGAACGGGAGAGCGCCGTCCCCGCGCAGTGACGGGGACGGCTTCGCCGGAGAGAGCTGTCAGCCCCCGGTGGTGGTCTTGGTCTTGCCGGCGCCCGGTCCGGCGCCCAGGTCGGCGCCGGTGGTCGGATCGGCGTCCGGCTTGGACATGGTGCGGGCGGCAACCGCGTTGACCGCCGCCATCTCCGACGCCGCCAGCTTGACCGTCGGGTTGCCGTCGCCGCCGTTGACCGGGCCGTCGCCCATCTTGACGTCGACGAACTCCCACTGGGCGCCCTGGTTCCAGGGGCCGCGCATGTCGCCTTCGCCCTGGCTCATGTTGTAGTACTTGTCGGTGTATTCCGGCTTGCCCGGCAGCTTGCCCGGCGGGAAGTTGTTGTCGATGGCGTACAGCGCCTTCTCGAAGCTCTTCTGGTGGGCGACCTCGCGGGTCATCAGGAAGCCCAGCGCATCCTTCACGCCCGGATCGTCGGTGACGTTGATGAGGCGCTCGTAGATGATCTTCGCACGGGATTCGGCGGCGATGTTGGAGCGCAGGTCGGCCGTCGGCTCGCCGATGCTGTCGATGTAGCCGCCGGTCCACAGCTGCCCGGCGGAGTTCACCAGGGCCGGGCCGCCGCCATACAGCAGCGACAGGGTGTGGCTGCCGTTGCCCTGGGTGATGTTGGCGTAGAGGTCGGCAGTCTCGTCCGCACCCTCGGCCAGCTTGCCCTTGGCGCCCTTGGTCAGCATGGCGACGATGGAACCGATCACCTCCAGGTGGCTCAGCTCCTCGGTCGCGATGTCGATCAGCATGTCCTTGCGGCCCGGATCCTCGTCGGCCAGACCCTGGGTGAAGTAGCGCATGGCCGCGGCGAGTTCACCCTGAGGGCCGCCGAACTGCTCCAGCATCAGGCTGGCGAGCACCGGGTTGGGCTCCGACACGCGGACCGTGTACATGAGCTTTTTGTTGTGCATGAACATGCGAGGGACTCCTCCTGCGTCTGGTGGCCCGCCTTGCAGGGGCCGAGGATCGGAGAAATCCGGACCGGCCCATCGCCGGGGATGCAGGGGAGACCAGCAGGACGTGCCGTTCCGGATCGCTCACCCGTCCTCAACCCACAATCTTTAGAAGCGTTCCAGGAAAAGTGCCCTGTGCTGGCGTGCTATGACTCCCGGTGCATGTCCCGGGGCCGGGTTCCACGAAAAATGGCGGCGCGAAGGGGTGTGTCCTCCGCGCCGCCATTCCGGTGGTGCCGCTTTTCAGGCCGTCAGATCTTCTTCTCCGGCTCCGCCTTCTCGCGCATCAGCACGAATTCCTCGGCGGTGGAGGGATGGAGCGCGATGGTGCGGTCGAAGTCGCGCTTGGTGGCGCCGCAGTTCAGCGCGATGGCCAGCGGCTGCATCATCTCCGGTGCGTCCATGCCCATCATGTGGCAGCCGAGCACGCGCTGGCTCTCGCCGTCGACCACCAACTTCATCAGCACCCGCTCGTCCCGGCCGGTCAGGGTGTGCTTCATCGGGCGGAAGCCGGCCTTGTAGATATCGACCTGCGGGTATCTGGCGCGGGCCTGCATCTCCGTCAGCCCGACGGTGCCGAGCGGCGGCAGCGAGAACACCGCGGTCGGGACATTGTCGTAGCCGATGTGCATGGGGTTGTCGTTGAACAGCGTCTCGGCCAGGGCGCGGCCCTCGGCGATGGCGATGGGGGTCAGCGCCATGCGGTCGGTGACGTCGCCGATGGCGTAGATGTTGTCCACGCCGGTGCGCGACCATTCGTCGACCGGGATCGCCCCGGCCTCGTTCAGGGTGATGCCGACCTCCTCCAGGCCGAGATTCTTCGTATTCGGGCGCCGGCCGGTGGCGGCCATCACCAACCCCGCCGAATGCTCGCGGCCCATATGGTCGGTCAGGGTGTAGCCGCCGGCGCCCTTTTCCAGCTTCACCGGCTTGCAGCGCGAGATGATGTTGATGCCGCGCTTGCGCATCTCCTGCGCCAGGGCGACGCGGATGTCGTCGTCGAAGCCGTTCAGCAGGTCGTCGCCGCGGATCATCAGCGTCACTTCCGCGCCCAGCCCGCGGAAGATGCTGGCGAATTCCACGGCGATGTAGCCGCCGCCGATGATAAGGACGGAATGGGGCAGCTTTTCGAGGTGGAGCGCCTCGTTGGAGGTCGCGGCATGCTCGATCCCCTCGATCGGCGGCAGCGACGGCCAGCCGCCGGTGGCGATCAGGATGTTGCGGGCGGTGTAGCGCTTGCCGTCGACCTCCACCGTGTGGCGGTCGACGATCCGGCCGAATCCCTCGTACAGGGTCACGCCGGAGTTCTTCAGCATGTTGATGTAGATGCCGTTCAGCCGGTCGATCTCGCGGTCCTTGTTCGCGATCAGCGTTTCCCAGTCGAAGGCCGGCGTGCTGGACTTCCAGCCATAGCCGCAGGAATCCTCGAAGCCGTCGCGGAACTGGGCGGCATAGACCAGCAGCTTCTTCGGCACGCAGCCGCGGATCACGCAGGTGCCGCCGACGCGGCTGCCCTCGCAGATCGCGACCTTGGCGCCGTAGGACGCGGCGCGCCGGCTAGCGGCGACGCCGCCGGACCCGGCCCCGATGGTGAACAGGTCGAAATCGAACTCGGCCACGGCCGTCTCCTTCCGCAACTGGACCCTTGCCATATGCACGAACCCCGCGACCGGCCGCGGGCGGGCCGGATATGGCTGGGCCGGATATGGTCGGGCAGGATATGGGGAGGCGAGGGGCCTTGGGAAGCGCGCCGTCAGCGCAGCAGCATATCCTGGATCAGCACTTGTCGAAGCTTCAGCGGCCGCATGGTCTTGTTGGCGACGTGGCGCAGCGCGTCCTTGACATAGGCCGACCCGTCGGCCCCGCGCAGTTCGGCCGGATCGGCTTCCAGCAGGCGCCGGCTGATGGCGTCGGCGATGCGCGGCAGATGGGGGGTGACCGTCTCCAGCGGTGTCGCCGGATCGAATTCCAGAACCGCGCGCAGCCGCAACTCCTGCAGGCGGCGGCCGTCGTTGAGGGTTAGGGTCAGGGTGGGCAGGGCGGCGTAGACCGCGGGGGCGGGTGCGGCGTCGATCCGGGGCGCGGCGAAGGCGCCCTGGGCGGGGGCCGGGCGCAGCAGCAGCGCCCCGCCGACCCCGGCGCCGGCGAAGGCGAGCATCAGGCCGATCAGCGCAAAGACGATCCGGTTCCCGGTTCCCTCGAAGGAGGGCAGGGGAGGCGGAGCCGTGTCGGCAGTCGCGGTCGTCTTCACCATTCCGTTCAGCCGCCTTGTTGCGATCATGCCTGCAGGACGACTTTAAAAGCGCGGAAGTGGTAGGTCAAATAACGGTATTTGATCTGGTTTTTCTCCGAATGCGGCAAGTCACGACTGCAATGACCGGGCGGTCATTTCACGAGCATTTGATCTGTTTGCCGGGATTCGGGGCCGGGAAATCCCACCGGAAAACGCAACGCAGCCATCCGTTCCCGGTTGGCAAGGTGGGAAGCCTCTTCCCCGCCCGCCCGGGGCGTATAATGCTGGGATTCCAACACAACCGGCCGGCTGCCCTGTCCGGCGGCCGGGCCATCCAGAACGAAGCATCGCGAAGCAATGCGCAGACACAGGCGCGGACAGGGGCGGAAGGCGAGGGTTACCGGTATGAGCAGCACCGACAACCGATCAGTTGGCAGCCGCGCAGCGGGAATCGGGACGGCCGGCCACGGGCCGACGGCCCTTCACCCGTCCTCCGCCGCGGTGCCCGACTGGACGGACACCTATTTCCGCCGCACCAAGGAAGCGGTGGGCAAGTTCGGCGATAAGACCGTCACCTACGCCATCTTCATGCGGCGCCCGGTGGTCTGCGCCCCGCGCCTTGCGGTGGACTGGCTGGAGGCGGTGGCGCGCGAGCGCAACACCAGCTTCCAGATCGAGCTGAACTACCCCGAGGGCAAATGGGTCGGCGCCGGCGAGCCGATCATGTATGTCACCGGCTCCTTCTATCATCTGGTCGATTGCGAGACGATCATCCTGCAGAAGCTGGGTCCGGCCAGCGTCGCCGCCTACAACGCCTTCACCATGTGCGCCGACCTGCCGAAGGTCGCCTTCCTCGCCATGGACGCCCGCCACTGCGCCGGGACGGAGATGGCGGAGATGATGGCCTATGCCGCCTCCGTCGGGTCCGACCGGGCCAAGCGCAAGGTCGGGGCCAAGGGCTTCATCGGCAACGCTACCGATGCCACCGCCTCCTATTTCGGGCAGGAGAAGGGCATGGGCACCATGCCGCACGCCCTGATCGGCTATGCCGGATCGACCGTGCGCGCGGCGGAGATGTTCCACGAGACCTTCCCCGACCTGTCCCTGACCGTGCTGGTCGATTATTTCGGCCGTGAGATCACCGACGGGCTGGAGGTCTGCCGCCGTTTCCCGCAATTGGCCGCCCAGGGCAAGCTGGCGCTGCGGCTCGACACCTCCGGCGGGCGCTTCGTCGAGGGGCTGGACCCGCCCGGCTCCTACGCCGTCCTGGAGCGTCATGCGCCGCACGCCATCCGTGGCTATCGCGACGAGACGCAGCTGCGCTACCTGATCGGCACCGGCGTGTCGGCGGCGGCGATCCATTACGTGCGCGAACGGCTGGACGATGCCGGCTTCCCGGCGGTGAAGATCGTCGCCAGCAGCGGCTTTGGCCCGGCCAAGTGCCGGCTGATGGCGGAGGCGAACGCCCCGGTGGACGTGATTGGCACCGGCAGCTACCTGCCCGAACGCTGGACCGAGACCTACGCCACCGCCGACATCATCGAGTATGATGGCGAACGCCGCGTGAAGGTCGGCCGCGAGTTCCTGTTCCGGCGGTAGGGTGCGGACAATCCTCCCTCTCCCGCCCCGGGAGAGGGCATGGAGCCGACGGCCGCAGGCCGGACGACCGCAACGCGGTCGTAGGTGGAATGCGGTCGCGAGACTTGCGAGCGACCTCGGGGCCCAAGCGGAGCTTGGGAAGGGTGAGGGTGATCCAAGGATCAAGGGATCCATGTCCGGATAGCCCCTCACCCTCCCAACGCCTTCGGCGCGGGTCCCCTCCCTCTCCCGGGGCGGGAGAGGGCGTTATCCATTACCCCAAACGCTTCGCAATCAACGGCCCCCGCGCGGGCGCCGTGTCCGTCACCGTGACCGACGCGCGCAGGCGGCGTTCCGCCTCGTCGGCCTGGGCCTCCGTGCGGGCGTGCAGGATCGCCAGCGGGCGGTCGCCCGGCCCCACCGCGTCGCCCAGCCCGGCCACCTCGTCGAAGCCGACGGCGAAGTCGATGGCGTCGGTCGTCTTGGTCCGGCCGCCGCCCAGCGCCACCACCGCCATGCCGACCCCACGGGTGTCTATGGCGCCGACAAAGCCCGCCCGCTCGGCGAAGATCGGGCGCACGATGGGCGCGCTTTCCAGATGGCGGTCCGGCTGCTCCAGCAGGTCGGCCGGCCCGCCCAGCGCCGCCACCATGCGTGCGAAGCGTTCCGCCGCGGCACCGCTGGCGATGGAGCGGTCGGCCATGGCGCGTCCCGCCGCGGCGTCCGGGGCCAGCCCGGCGAGCGCCAGCAGTTCCGCCGCCAGCGCCGCGGTGACTTCATAGAGCCGCGGTTCGGCCGGTTCGCCGCGCAGGATGGCGAGGCATTCGCGCATCTCCAGCGCGTTGCCGGCGCTGCGGCCCAGCACCTCGTTCATGTCGGTCAGCAGGGCGACCGCCGGCAGGCCGGCGCCCTTGGACACGGTGACGATGCTTTCCGCCAGCGCCTCCGCATCCGAGAGGCGCTGCATGAAGGCGCCGGTGCCGAACTTCACGTCCATCACCAGCGCGTCGAGCCCGGCGGCGAGCTTCTTCGACAGGATCGACGCGGTGATGAGGTCGAGCGATTCGACCGTCGCCGTCACGTCGCGGATGGCATAGAGCCGCTTGTCGGCCGGCGCGATGTCGTCGGTGGCGCCGATCACCGCACAGCCGACCTCCTTCACCACCCGGCGCAGCAACTCGTTGTCGGGCTTGGCACGGTAGCCGGGAATGCTCTCGAACTTGTCGAGCGTGCCGCCGGTGTGGCCGAGGCCCCGCCCCGACACCATCGGCACGAAACCGCCGCAGGCGGCCAGCATCGGCGCCAGGATCAGGCTGACCTTGTCGCCGACGCCGCCGGTGGAATGCTTGTCGATCACCGGGCCGGGCAGGTCCAGCGACCTCCATTCCATCACCGTGCCCGAATCGCGCATGGCCCGGGTCAGCGCCACCCGCTCGTCCAGGCTCATGCCGCGGAAGAAGACGGCCATGGCGAAGGCCGCGGCCTGGGACTCCGAGACGCGGCCGTCGGTGATGCCGCGGACGAAGTCCTGGATGGTGGCGGCGTCCAACGGCTGGCCGTCGCGCTTGGCGCGGACGATCTCCTGCGGAAGCATGTCTCAGTACCCTCCCGCCGGGGCCGCTTCGCGTTCGCCTTCCCGTTCGCCGTGGCCGGCAGCGGCCAGCAGCGCGTCGAGCAGGCTGGAGGCGCCGAAGCGGAAGGTCTGCGGCGTCGCCCAGCCTTCGCCCAGGATATGGTCGGCCAGCGCCAGATAGCGCGCCGCCTCCGCCGCGTCGCGGATGCCGCCGGATGCCTTGAAGCCGACCGTCTTCCCCGATTCATAGATGCTGTCGAGCATCACCGCCGCCGCCGGCAGGGTGGCGGCCGGCTGGGTCTTGCCGGTGGAGGTCTTGAGGAAATCGGCGCCGGCGGCGATGGCGTCGCGCGCCGCCCAGGCCAGCAGGTCGGCGTCGGGGAAGGCGCCCGATTCCAGGATCACCTTCATCAGGGCCTTGTCGGCGCAAGCCTCGCGGCAGGCCTTCAGCACATTGATCGGCTGGGTGCGGGCGCCGTCGATGAAGGCCTTGTAAGGCAGCACCACGTCGATCTCGTCGGCCCCATCGGCGATGGCGCGCCGGGTCTCCGCCGCCACCGATGATGCGTCGGCTTCGCCGGTGGGGAAGTTGACCACGGTGGCGACCTTCACCGTCGTGCCGTCCAGCGCCTTGCGGGCGGTGGGCACGAAGCGCGCCCAGACGCAGACCGCGGCGACCGGCCCGACGGGCGTGACGGCGCGGGCGCAGAGCGCCTCCACCACCCGGTCGCTGTCGTCGCCGTTCAGGCTGGTGAGGTCGAGCATGCCCACGGCACGGCGCGCCAGATCGGCGTCGGACGGGGCGTTGGCGCTGGCGTCGAGCGCGCTTTGCAGGTCGGCAGACAGTTTCATGACCGGGACCCGTCCTTTTCATGCAGGCGTTCGAGGAAACCGACCAGCAGGCGCTCCAGGTCGGCGGCTGCCGCCGATGCGGCGGTCAGGGTCTGGTGATGGTCGACCGGCCCGTCGCCGAGCCCGACGCCCAGGTTGGTGACGACGGCACAGCCGACGACCCGCAGGCCGCAATGGCGCGCGACGATGCATTCCGGCACCGTGGACATGCCGACCGCGTCGGCGCCCAGCAGCTTCATCATCCGCACCTCGGCCGGCGTCTCGAAGGACGGGCCGGGATAGGCGGCATAGACGCCCTCGGCCAGATCGATGGACAGGCCGGCCGCCACGTCCTTCATAAGGCCGCGCAGCTCCGGATCCCAGGCGTCGGTCATGCTGGGGAAGCGCTCGCCGAAGGCCTCGTCGTTCGGGCCGGTCAGCGGGTTGGCGCCCAGCAGGTTCAGATGGTCGCTGATCGCCATCAGCCGGCCGGGCCCGACCTCCAGCCGCAGCGATCCGACGGCGGCGGTCAGCACCAGCGTGTCGCAGCCGGCCAGCTTCAGCGCACGGATTGCGGTCTTCAGCGCGTCGAAGCCGTTGCCCTCATAGGCGTGGACGCGGCCCTGCATGCAGGCGACCTCCACCCCGCCGAGCTGGCCCACCACCAGCCGCCCGGCATGGCCGGACACGCTGGGAATGGGGAAGCCGGCAATGTCGGTGTAGGGGATGGCGACCCCATCGGCGATGCGGTCGGCGATGCCGCCCAGGCCGGAGCCCAGCACGATGCCGACCCGCGGCCGGTGGCCGGAGGCACGGTGAAGGATGTCCGCGGCGGCGCGGGCTGCGGTCATGTCGGGGAACTCCGCTCAGAAGGCTAAATTGGTGGGGCCGAAGGATTCCGGCAACAGGGTCTCCAGCGTAAAGGTCCGCCGCAGGCCGGCCGGGTCGCAGATGTGGATCGGCGTTTCCGGCGCCGCGAACTCGCGGATGCGCTGGCGGCAGCCGCCGCAGGGGGTGCAGATTTCCTCCGCCCCCGCCTCGCCGCCCATCACGACGATGGCGCGGATGCGGCGGTCGCCGGCGGTCACCATGGCGCCGATGGCGCTCGTTTCCGCGCATTGGCCCTGCGGATAGGCGGCGTTCTCCACATTGCAGCCGGCGAAGATGCGGCCCGAATCGCCGAGGATGGCCGCACCGACCTTGAACCTGGAATAGGGGGCGTGGGCGTTCTCGCGGGCGGCGCGCGCCGCTTCGATCAGGCGGTCAAGCTCGGGCGTGTCGGTCATGGCCTCAGCGCTCCTTGACATAGGGGATGCCGCTCGCCTTCGGGGCGATGGCCTTGCCGACGAAGCCGGCCAGCAGCAGCACGGTCAGCACATAGGGAAGCATCTGGATGAACTGCACCGGAATGACGCCGATGCCCGGCAGGACGACGCCCTGCAGGCGCACCTGCACCGCGTCGGTGAAGGCGAACAGCAGGCAGGCGAACAGGGTCGGCCCCGGCCGCCATTTGCCGAAGATCAGCGCCGCCAGCGCCAGATAGCCCTTGCCGGCGGTCATGTCGCGGACGAAGCCGGCGCCATGGGCGGTGGACAGATAGGCCCCTGCCATGCCGGTCAGCACGCCGGTGACGATCAGCGCCTGATAGCGCAGCGCCGCCACCGACAGGCCGGCGGTGTCGACCGCCGCCGGATTCTCGCCCACCGCCCGCAGCCGCAGCCCGAAGCGGGAGCGGTAGAGCACCCAGTGGGTGGCGATCACCAGGACCAGCGTCACCCAGATCAGGATGTTGTTGCCGTTGAACAGCTCGCGGTAGACCGGCCCCAGCACGGGGACGCCGGCCAGCGCCTCCACCCCCGGCAGCTCCACCGCGGGGATGCGCGCCTGGTTGGGCAGAAGCGGCGTCTGCCCGCCCTGCTGGAACCAGGCATAGGCCAGAGTCGGGGCCAGCCCGGCGACCAGGATGTTGATCGCCATGCCCGACACCACCTGATTGCCGTTGTGGGTGATGCAGGCGAAGCCATGGACCATCGCCAGCGCCACGCCCGCGGCAATGCCGGCCAGCAGCCCGAGCCACGGGTTCAGCGTGGCCGAGGCGACGGCGGCGGCGAAGAAGGCGCCGGCCAGCATCTTGCCTTCCAGCCCGATGTCGACCACGCCGGCCCGCTCGCAATACATGCCGGCGAAGGCGGCCAGCACCAGCGGCGTCGCCACGCGGACGGTGGCGCCAAGCAGCTGCAGCGCCAGAAGAAGCGCGTCCTCCATCGCTCAGCTCCTCCCCGTCTCGACGGCGGCGGCACCGCGGCGGCGGAACAGAGCCTCCACCTGCGGCTTGAACAGGTTTTCCATCGCACCGGCGAACAGGATGACCAGACCCTGGATGACCATCACCAGCTCGCGGTTGATCGTGGGGTATTCGAAGGACAGCTGACCGCCGCCCTGCGCCAGAACCCCGAACAGCAAGGCCGCCAGAATGATCCCGACCGGGTGGTTGCGCCCCATCAGCGCCACGGCGATGCCGACGAAGCCGACTCCGCCGGTGAAGTTCAGGATCACCCGGTGCTGCACGCCCAGGATCTCGTTCACGCCCACGAAGCCGGCCAGGGCGCCGGAGATCAGCATCGCGATGATGATGTTGCGGGCCGGCGAGATGCCGGCATAGACCGCCGCCCGCTCGTTCCGGCCCACCGTGCGCAGCTCGTAGCCCCAGCGGGTCCGGCGCAGGAACAGGTGGAACAGGACGCAGCAGGCCAGCGCCCACAGGAAGGACAGGTTCAGCGGCGAGGCCGGAATCGTGATGCCGAGCCAGCCCAGCGCCCGGTCCATCGACGGCAGCCAGACGCCGGGATCGAACTCGCGGGTTTCCGGCGACTGGCTGCCGGGGCGGATCAGCACGTCCACCAGCAGCCATGTCATGATCGACGCGGCGATGAAGTTGAACATGATCGTCGTGATGACGATGTGGCTGCCGCGCTTGGCCTGCAGCCAGGCCGGGATGAAGGCCCAGGCGGCGCCGAACAGGGCCGAGGCCAGGATCGCCAGCAGCGCCACCACCGGCCAGGGCCAGCCGGTCAGCGCCAGCGCCACCAGCCCGGCGCCGAGCCCGCCCAGATAGGCCTGCCCCTCACCGCCGATGTTGAACAGCCCGCAATGGAAGGCGATGGCCACCGCCAGCCCGGTGAAGATGTAGCTGGTGGTGTAGTAGAGGGTGTAGCCGATGGCCTCCGGATATCCCAGAGCCTCCGTCACCAGCAGCGACAGCACGTCCACCGGATTCTCGCCGATCACCAGGATCACCAGCCCCGACAGCACGAAGGCCGCGACGAGGTTGAGAACCGGCAGCAGCGCATACCCGACCCAGCCCGGCACGGCGCCCGGCTGACCCTTCCCCGACCCGCTCAGCAGCACCGGCGTCTCCTGGATTGCCCCTGCCGGGGATTCTTAACCGGCAACCCCGCCGCTGACCAAGCATTTCCTGAGGTGGGAAAGCCAGCGGGTGCCTGGACTTGGAAGCGTCATAAAAGTCTTGCCGCAGCGCAGCATTCTGGCATGCTTCTTATCCATATGAAAATTATGGTTATGGAGCATGCCCGATGCCGCTCGACCTGCCGCCGACCTTCCGCCACCACGTCTTCTGCTGCGCCCAGCAGCGCCCGCCCGGCCACCCGCGCGGCAGCTGCGCCGCCAAGGGCGCCCATCCGCTGTGGCAGCGGCTGGACCAGAAAATCCAGGGCAAGGGCCTGACGGATGTCGGGATGGCGCTGACGGGCTGCCTCGGCTTCTGTTCCGCCGGGCCGCTGATGGTGGTGTATCCGGAGGGCATCTGGTACCGGCCGGAAACGCCGGAGGACATCGACGAGATCGTGGAGTCGCATCTGGTCGGGGACACGCCGGTGGAGCGGCTGGTGATGGTGCTGACGCGGTGAGGGGTGGGGGAGTGCTGACGGCGATGCCCCCTCCCTAACCCTCCCCGCTGACGCGGGAGAGGGGACTGCCGCTGCTTCGGCATTGAAACCGCTCTAGACAAGCGTCCTGCCCCCTCTCCCGCGGAACGCGGGGAGGGATGGGGAGGGGGCATCCATCGCCTGAACCCCGCCAAACCCCACGCCTACCAGACCTGCGGTTGCGGCATTGGGACGCGGGCGGATTTGCCCATATTGTGGGCAACCTCCGCCATTGCCCGTCCGAACCGATCCCATGACCGACGCCGAGACCGCCGACCTGCTGCCTGCCGAGGCCGATTCGGTCCCCTATGCCGTGGGCTGCTTCCTGGGCGCGATCCTGCTGTTCGCGGCGATGGACACGCTCATCAAGTTCCTGACCGCCGACTACCCGGTGCCGCAGCTGATGTTCGTGCGCTCGCTGGTCGCCCTCCTGCTGGTGGGCGGCTACACCCTGTGGCGGGGCGGCGGGATCGCGGCGATGCGGACGCGACGGCCCTGGGGGCATGTCTGGCGGGCCTTCGCCGGGCTGATCTCCATGGGATGCTTCTTCTATGCGTTCCGCGAGTTGCCGTTGGCCGACGTCTATGTGCTGAGCTTCGCCGGGCCGCTGTTCATCACCGCGCTGTCCGCCCCGCTGCTGGGGGAACCCGTCGGCTGGCGCCGCTGGGTGGCGGTGGTGGTCGGCTTCGGCGGCGTGGTGGTGATGGCGCAGCCGTCCACCGGTGCGCCGCTGGTGCCGGTTCTGGTCGGGCTGTGCGCCGCCCTGTTCTATGCGCTGGCCGCCTTGGCCGTGCGCGGTCTGTCGCGGACGGAGACCAGCGCATCCATCGTGCTCTATCTGCTGTTGACGACGACGGTGGTCAGCGGGGCGCTGACGATCCCCGTCTGGACGGCGCCGACCGCCTATGCGCTGGGACTGATGGCGCTGGTCGGCGCGATCGGCGCCGGGGCGCAGGTGCTGCTGACCCAGGCCTTCCGCCGCGCGCCGCCGGCGGTGGTGGCACCCTTCGAATATACCAGCATGGTCTGGGCCAGCCTGTTCGGCTGGATGGTGTTCGGCGACCTGCCGACCGCACCGGTGCTGCTTGGCGCCATGGTCATCATCGGCAGCGGGCTCTACATCCTGCATCGTGAAACCGTGGTGGCGCGCCGCCGGCTGGGTTCTTGACAGGACGGGCCCGGCGGCGACACTCTCGCCGCCTGTTCACGGCTGGGGTGCCCGTGCGGATGCCGGATCGGCGGATGCGCGGGCTGAGACAACACCCATCGAACCTGATCCGGGTCATGCCGGCGAAGGGAGCCGACCGGAACCCGACGGATCGCCTGCAAAACGCCCCGTCTCCTCCGCGTCGCCCCGGTTGCCGGCGCGTGTTGAGGAGTTTTCGGTCATGCGGCGCGCGCTTCCCCTCCTGATCGGCCTGCTGGCCGCATCCTCCTGCCTGTCGTCCGCCGTCCGCGCCGACGACACGCTGTCCTTCCCGGTGCTGGTGCCGCTGACCGGCTTCCTGTCGCTGGAGGGCACCAGCCAGCGGAACGGTGCCGTCCTGGCGCTGAAGCAGACGCCGGCCGGCGTCGCCATCGCGTCGGAGGTCGTCGATACCGGCACCTCGCCCGAGGCGGCGGTGACGGCGCTGGAGCGCGCGGCCGGCCGCGGCACGGTCGGCGCGGTCGCCGCCAGCATGCTCGGCACCCAGATGCTGGCGATGCTGCCCTTGGCGCAGGAACTGAAGCTGCCGCTGGTCACCGTGTCGGGCACCGCGTCGATCACCGAGCAGGGCAACCCCTGGGTCTTCCGCTTCTTCCCCGGCGACGCCGTGACCAAGGCCGCCCACGCCCGCTATGTGGTGGAGGAGTTGGGCAAGCGTCAGCCCGCCGTCATCTACCAGACCACCGCCTATGGGCAGAGCGGCAAGACGCATCTCGACGCCGCCTTCAAGGCGCTGGGCGTCACGCCCGTCTTCGAGGAGGGGGTGGATCCCGCAGCCAAGGATCTGCTGCCGGTGCTGACCAAGGCGCTGGCCGCCAAGCCCGACGTGCTGGTGCTGCACCTGCATTCCGGCCCGACGGCGCTGCTGCTGCGGCAGGCGGCCTCCAGCGGGGTGGCGGTGCCCATCGTCGCCGGTTCCGCCATGCATCAGCCGAGCACTGCGGCCCTGCTGGAGCCGGCGGAGCTGAAGGGCGTCTGTGCCGAGACCGCGGCCTCGCCCATTTCCGGCGACACGCCGGAGGTGAAGGCCTTCACCGACGCCTACCGCGCCGCCTTCGGCAAGGAGCCGGACGCCTTCGCGCTCGGCCAGTATGACGGCATGACCATGGTGCTGGAAGCGGTGAAGGCCGGCGCCCGGACACCGGACGCCATCGCCAAGGCGCTGTCGGCGGAGAGCTTCAAGGGCCTCGCCATGACCTACAAGTCCGACGGCAAGGGCAACATGGCCCATTCCGCCGTCATCGTCTGCTATGACGGGACCAGCCGCGTGCCGGTGCTGGCGAAGCGGTACGACGACCCCGCGCTTGCGGCGAAGTGAGCGGATGGCGGCGCTTCAACTGCTGGTCAACGGGGTGGCGCTGGGCGCGGCCTATGCCTTGGTGGCGCTGGGCTTCGTGCTGGTGCTGAACGCCACCTCGGCGGTGAATTTCGCCCAGGGCGATCTGGTGATGGCCGGCGGGCTGCTGGCGGTGGCGCTGGCGCCGCTGATCCCGTTGCCGGGCATCGCCCTGCTGCCGGTGGTTCTGGCGCTGATGGCGGGGCTTGGGCTGCTGCTGGCGCTGGCGGCCTATCTTCCCTTGCGGCGGCGGCCGCCGGTGTCGGTCTTCATCAGCACCATCGCCATCGGCATCATCCTGCAGAACGGTGCGGCCATCCTGTTCGGGCCGGAACCGCGCGCCGCACCGCCGCTGTTCGGCGACGCCATTCTCTACATCGGCGGGCTGGCGGTTCCGGAGCAGTCGCTCGCCATCGTCGGGGTGGCGGCGCTGCTGATCGGGGCGCAGCAATGGGTGTTCGCCCGTACCCAGTTGGGCCGGCGGCTGCGCGCCACCGCGCAGGATCCGGAGATGGCGCGGGCCTGCGGCGTGCCGGTCACCGCGATGATCCTGGTGACCTTCGCCATCGGCGCCGCCTGCGCCGGGGCGGCGGGGCTGCTGCTGGCCAACCGCTATTTCGTGACGCCGACCGCGGGCGGGGATCTGATTTTGAAGGCCTACATCGCGGTGACCATCGGGGGCTGGGGCTCCGTGCCGGGGGCGGTGGTGGGAGCGCTGCTGATCGCGCTGTTCGAGGTGGGGGTGTCGTCGGTGCTGTCCTACCCGGTGGCATTGGGCGCGCTGTACCTGACGCTGCTGGCGATCCTGGTGCTGCGGCCGCAGGGGCTGTTCGGCGAAGCGGTGCGGCGCCGTGGTTGACCCGCTTTCCCCGGTGAAGATTCCCTCTCCCCCCGGGGAGAGGGTCAGGGTGAGGGGACGCGCGGCGACGGGCGTTCGGCCGGCGGAACCCCCTCACCCCAACCCTCTCCCCGGGGGGAGAGGGGGCTATGTCGGGGTGGAGAATGTCGCGCTGTTTGCCGGCGCCCTCGCTCTATTCGTCTACGCGCTCGTCTTCGCCTCTCCCTACGGCCTGCGCGTCCTGACCGTCGCCGGTGTCTATGCGCTGGCGACATTCGGGTTCCAGATCGTCTTCGGGCTCGGCGGCGCCTTGTCGCTCGCGCAGGGCGCCTTCTTCGGCGTCGGCGCCTATGTGACGGGCATCCTCGGCAGCCGTTATGGCCTCGGATTCGAAGCAACCTTCCCGCTGTCGATGCTGGTGCCGCTCCTGCTGGCGCTGCCGGTCGGGCTGGCGGTGCTGCGGCTGGAATCGCATTATTTCGCGCTGGCGACGCTGGGCATCGCGCAGGTCCTCCATCTGCTGGCGGTCAACCTGCCGGAGCTGACCGGCGGGTCCAACGGGCTGGGAGGGGTGCCGGGGGTGGTGCTGTTCGGCTGGGCGGTGCCGCGCGGCTTGCCGATGGCGGGGCTGGTCTGGGGGCTGGTGGCGCTGGGCGGTCTGGTCGGGTGGTGGCTGGCGCGCGGGCGGCTCGGGCGGTCGCTGACCATGCTCCGCGACGATCCGCTGGCGGCGGGGACGCTGGGGCTCGACGTCGGCCGGCTGCGGCTGGCCGCTTTCGGCATCAGCGCCCTGTTCGCCGGAGCGGCCGGGGCGCTGGCCGTCCACACCCAGCGCGTCGTCTCGCCGGAGGTGCTGGAGTTCCCGGTCATGGTCTCCATCCTCACCATTGCCATCGTCGGCGGGCGGGGGCGGATGGCCGGCGCGGTGCTGGGTGCCGTGCTGCTGCTGCATCTGCCGGAATGGTTCCGCTTCCTGGAGCGCGGCTATCTGGTCGTCTATGGCGCGGCGTTGCTGCTGACCGTGCTGCTGGCGCCCGACGGGCTGACCGGCCTGCTCGGCCGCGCCGCCGGCCGCCTGTTCGGCCGTCCCGCCCGTGCCCTGCCGGAAGCGCGCGAGCCGCCGCCGTCCGTTTCCGTGGACGGGCTGACGGTGGAGGGGCTGGCCAAGTCCTTCGGCGGCGTGCGGGCGGTGGACGGCGTGTCGCTGGAACTGCGGCCGGGGAGCATCACCGGGCTGATCGGCCCCAACGGGTCGGGCAAGACCACGGTCATCAACCTGCTGTCCGGGCTGGAGCGGCCGGATGCTGGGCGGGTGCGGCTGGGCGGGTGCGACGTCACCGCCGCCCGCGCCGACCGGCTGGCCCGTGCCGGGCTGGCCCGCAGCTTCCAGGCGGCGATCCTGCCGGAGGGTTCCGGCGTGCTGGAGGCGGTGGCCGCCGCCCGCCTCGCCGTCGATCCCGACGCCATGACGGCGGAGGCGCATGCCCGCTGGGCGCTCGACCGGCTGGGCGTCGGCGGCCTTGCCGGGCAGGGCTGCGACGGGTTGCCGGCGGCGCTGCGGCGGCGGGTGGAACTGGCGCGCGCCCTGGTCCGCCGGCCCGCGGTCCTGCTGCTGGACGAGCCCGCCGCCGGGCTGACCGACGGCGAGAAGGCGGAGCTGGCCGCCCTGCTGCGCGAACTGGCGGGGGAGGGGATGGCGGTCCTGCTGGTGGAGCATGACATGGGCTTCCTGCTGCCGCTGGCCGGGCGGGTGCTGTGCCTCGACCGCGGGCGGGTGATCTATGACGGGCCGGCCGACGGGGTGCGCCGGGATTCGGCGGTGGCGGCGGCCTATCTCGGCCGGGCGGGGGATGCCCAATGAGTGAAGTTCACTCAAGTGCGCTGCTGTCCGTCCGCGGCCTGACCGCCGGCTATGGCGGGGCGACGGCGCTCGACGGCGTGTCGCTGAGCGTCGCGGCGGGCGAGACGGTGGCGCTGCTCGGCGCCAACGGGGCGGGGAAGTCGACGCTGCTGAAGGCGCTGCTCGGCCTCGTGCCGGCGCGGGGGGAATTGCGTTTCGACGGCGGCGACCTCGGCCCGCTGGCGACGGAGGCGCGGGTCCGGCGCGGCATCGGCTATGTGCCGGAGGGGCGGCGGGTCTTTCCCGGCATGAGCGTGCGCGACAATCTGGAGGTCGCCGGCCTGGCCGCCGCCCGCGACCGCGCACAGGATGTCGAGCGCGTCTTCGCCCTGTTCCCCGATCTGGCGGCCAAGAGCCGGGACAGCGCCTGGCGCCTGTCCGGTGGCCAGCAGCAGATGCTGAGCCTCGGCCGTGCGCTGATGGGGCGGCCGCGCCTGCTGCTGCTGGACGAGCCATCGCTCGGCCTGTCGCCGAAGCTGGCCGACGAGGTCTTCGCCGCGGTCGGCCGCATCGCCGCCGCCGGCACCGCCGTACTGCTGGCTGAACAGAGTGCCGCGCGCGCCCTGAGCGTCGCCCCGCGCGCCGTCCTGCTGCGGCTGGGCCGGGTGGTGGGCGACGGGCCGGTGGCATCGCTGTCGGACGAGGCGCTGCGCGCGGCCTTCTTCGGCGGATAGCCGCATCCTCCCGTATTCCCTGCGTGTCCTGTGCAACAGGTGTCAGCCTCCTGCAACAGGATGGGCGGTTGGGCTTGCGGATGGGGGCGGGCGCGGATAGCTTCGCCGCCACAACCATCTATGGATTACCTCGTCATGACCGCCCGCCTCGCCGCTTCGCTGTCCGCGCTTCTCCTGCTGGGGGTGGCGTCGGCTCCGGCGGTGGCCGAGCTGGTGCCGGTCGAGCCGAGCGTCCCCCCGCCGTGTATTACGGCCTGCCGGTGCCGGAGGCCGAGATCGTGGTCCCCGGCGCGCCGGCGCAGGATGCCAGGCCCGGTGACAAGCCGGCCGAAAAGCAGGGCGACCGACAGGGCGCGGCCGCCCCGGCGAAGCCCGAGGGGCCGGGCGAGCTGATCGAAAGCTGGGACGGCGGTGCTGCCAAGAAGAAGGACGGCAGCTTCGCCTATTGCGTGGCGGAGGGGGAATTCACCTCCGGCCATGTGCTGATGTTCGCCCGCAGCCCCAAGGGGGAGATGAACATCGGCATCGGCATCCCCGGCGCCGACCTGCCCAAGGGCGGCGAATGGCCGGTCACCATCGAGGTGGACAAGAAGCTGAAGCGCGAACGGGTCGCCATCGCCTCGCAGCCGGACATGCTGGTGGTCTCCAACGGCAAGGACGAGGAACTGGTCAACGCCCTGATGGCCGGAAGT
Source organism: Azospirillum sp. VT-I1 (assembly GCF_055698305.1). Taxonomy (NCBI): domain Bacteria; kingdom Pseudomonadati; phylum Pseudomonadota; class Alphaproteobacteria; order Rhodospirillales; family Azospirillaceae; genus Azospirillum; species Azospirillum sp. VT-I1. The sequence continues at coordinate 429,606 of NZ_CP168803.1, forward strand.
GAGCTGGTGGTGTTGTCGGCCACCGACCGCATCGCCTTCAAGCTGGCTGGCACCAAGAAGGTGCTGGGCGACCTGAAGACCTGCGTCGACAAGGGCGGCAACGTCCCGCCGATCAAGGTTGCGGCCGGCCGCCCGGCGGAGAAGAAGAACCGCCTGCCGGAAGGGCTGGACAGCCTGCTGACCGCGGCCGGCGTTCATGACGCCGAACTGGTGCCGATGGACAAGATCCCGCAGGAACGCCGCCCGGCCGACGTCGCCTGGCGCTTCGGCCCCATCGTCGGCGGCATCCGCGAGCGCGCGGTGGGCGAGGACGCGAAGATCGACGAGCTGTCGGGCGGTTTCGCCGACGCGATGAAGCAGCGGTGCGAAGGCACCCCGACGGTCAGCCTGAACCCGTCCGAGCAGGCCGGTTCGGTCTGGCTGCGCACGGGATCGGTCGAATGCGCCATGCCCCAGGGCAAGCTGTATGTCACGCTGAACTTCCTGCTGTCGCAGCGCCGCCTGTTCACCGTGATCTTCCACGAGGCGGCCGAACCCGACGTGGCGCTGGCCGACAAGGTGCGCGACAACCTCATCCATGTCCTGCGCCGCGCGGGCACCGCTCCGGCCCCGGCCGCTGCCCCGGCCCCGGCCCCGGCGGATGCGGCGCCCGCCGCCCCGCCTTCCGCACCTCCGGCTGCTCCTCCCGCGGCCCCTCAGGCGGTTGAGACGGCACCCCCCGCCGCCCCGCAGGCGGGATCGGCTCCGCCGACGGTGAAACCGCAGGCGAAACCGCAGCCCGGCAAATCCTGACGGAACACACGCCCGTCCGGCCCATTGTCCAAGGACGGACGGGCCATAAGTCAGCGTGATCATGCCGGACAATTCCGCCTCCATCGACGGCGTGGGCGAAAACGCCCGCGCCGGCAGCGACCCTTACGCGGCGCTCGACGCCTCCGCCGCGACCGCGATGTCCGACCGTTGGAGCGTGCGCGACAGCGCGCTGGCCGTCGTGGTGCTGGCCGGGCTGGTCGGCGGGGCGGTCGGGCTGGCGGTCGGGTCGCTGCACGAACTGGTCCTGCTTCTGCAGGCGCTGGCCTTCGACCTACCGGAGGGGGAGAAGCTGGGTCAGGGGGTGCCCGACCTGCTGCGGACGCTGGGCGTGCCGGTGGCGGGCGGGCTGCTGCTGGGCATCCTGTCCATGCTGGTGCGGCGCTGGCGGCCCAACGACATCGTCGATGCGGTGGAGGCGAACGCGCTGTATGGCGGCAAGATGTCGCTGATCGACAGCCTGCGCCTGACGGTGACGACCGCGCTGTCCAACGCGTCCGGCGCGTCGGTGGGCATGGAGGCGGCCTATACCCAGGCGGGCGCCGGCCTTGCCTCTTCCCTCGGGCAGCGGCTTCGGCTGCGCCGGGCCGATCTGCGCATGATGGTCGGCTGCGGGGCGGCGGCGGCCATCGCCGCGGCTTACCACGCGCCGCTGGCCGGCGCCTTCTATGCCTTCGAACTGGTGCTGGGCGGCTACACGCTGGCGGCGCTGGCCCCGGTGGGGGCGGCGGCGGCGTTGGGGGTGGCGGCATCGGCCCTGCTGACCGGCGGCGAGGCGCCGCTGGCGCTCGGCCGCCCGGTGGAGATCGCCGGCTGGGATTACGCCGCCTGCGGCGTCGTCGGCTTCCTGGCCGGCTGGCTCAGCATCCTCGCCATGCAGGCGGTGACGGTGGCGGAGCGCGGGTTCAAGCGCCTGCCGGTCCCGCGCTGGATGCGCCCGGCGGTCGGCGGGCTGGTGGTGGGCGGGCTGGCGCTGGCGGTGCCGGCGGTGATGGGCAGCGGCCCCGGCGCCGTGCCGCCGGAACTGGCGGGCGGCGCGCTGGCCCTGGCCCTGACACTGGTGGCGAAGATCCTGGCCTCGGCCGTGTCGCTGGGATCGGGCTTCCGCGGCGGCCTGTTCAGCGCCTCGCTCTTCATCGGCGGCCTGTTCGGCGGCCTGCTGAGCATCGCCACGGCCAGCTTCCTGCCGGGGCTGGGCATCGACGGCGGGCTTCTGCTGCTGGTGGGGATGGGGTCGGTCGCCGCCGGCGTCGTCGGCGCGCCGGTCACCATGGTGCTGCTGGTGCTGGAGACGACGCAGGATCTGTGGGCGGCGTCGGGCGTGCTGATCGGGGTGGTGCTGTCCACCACCGTGGTGCGGCAGGCCTTCGGCTATTCCTTCGCGACATGGCGTTTCCACCTGCGCGGCGTGCCGATCCGCGGTGCCTACGACATCGGCTGGCTGTCGGAGTTGACCGCCTTCCGGCTGATGCGGCGCGACGCCAAGACGGTGCCCGCCACCCTGACGGTGGAGGCGCTGCGCCGCCTCTATCCGCTGGGCTCGACCAAGACGGTGTTCGCCATCGACGAGTCCGGCAGATATGCCGGTCTCATCGACATGTCGCAGATCCACGATCCGGACCAGGACGCGGAGGCCACGGAGACCTGCGTCGGCACGCTCGCCAGCAAGGCGGATGCCGTGCTGATGCCCGGCGACGACGCCCGCACCGTGTTGAACCGCTTCGGCACCGCGGAGGTGGAGGCGCTGCCGGTCCTGTCCTCTCCCACCGACCGGCGGATCATCGGCTATGTGACGGAGTCCTTCGCGCTACGCCGCTATTCCCAGGCGCTGGAGCGCCAGCGTGTCGACGATCTGGGTGAACGCAGCTTGTGGGGCCGCGATTAGCGGCCCCGGTGCCGATCGGAGAATTCTGCCGGCCGCTCAGCCGCCGTGAAAGCCTTTCAGCCGCTCTTCCCCGCGGCCGATGTCGGGCTTGAAGTGTCCCTGCTTGGCGGCAGTCACGACATCGTCGATGAAGCTCCGGTATTCGTCGGCGGCCTCGCCCGGAGCGTTCGCCGTCGGCGCCGCCGAGCCGGCATAGGTGTTGCCGTCGGCGGCGGTGGAATCGTGAAGGCTGAAGGCGGGGACGAAGATGGTGTCCCCCTCCGGGTTCCCTTCCGCCACATGGTGGGAGGCACGGGAGATCTCGACCTGTCCGTCGGCATCGGGGGCGGAGAGGATTTTCACGCCATGGACGACCGTGGCCTTGCTGCGCGCATTCGACGCCGCGTCCTGTTCGAAGGTATGGCGGTCGTAGATGCGTTCGAAACTCGACCGGTCGTTGATGTTGGCCTTGGCCATGTCTGTCTCCCTGTTGTCGGACTGGGTAACGGGCCATCGTCGCATCCGCCCCCTTGCAACGCAGCATGGTAAAGCGAAAAGTTCGGAGTACGGAAATTTCGGTCTCCCAATCGCGGCCCGGCACCCGAACGGAAAGCGGTCCGTGCTGTTGACGGATCATCGACGGAATTGGAGTGGGAGAGCGAAATGGCCGATCTGCAACGTATCCTCGGCACCATGCTGGCGACCGGAATGGGAGGGCGCAGCCATGGCGGTATGAACGCCATGGGATCCGTGCTCGGCAACGGCGGGTTGGGGGGCGGCGTACCGGGCGGCGCCTTCGGTTCCGCGTCCGGCAGCCGCGGCATGGGCGTCGGGTCGATGGCCGGTCTGGGGGCGTTGGGGTATCTCGCCTTCAAGGCGTTCCAGGAGCGCCAACGCAATCAGGGCGCAGTGGGCCAGGGTGCGGCGGGCCAGGGCACGCAACCGGCCGGCAGGCCGGGAGGCAGCCCGTGGGGCGATCAGGCCGGCGGCATCCTGGGCAGCCTGTTCGGCGGCAGCGGCTCCACCGGCTCTGCCGGCACCGGCCAGGGAGGCGGCCAGAGAAGCGAGTCGCTGTCGGACCGCCTGTCGCAGGTCTTCCAGTCCCGCAGCGCCCCGCAGGCGGAAGAGCCCGACGACGGTGCCTACCCGGCCGTCGCCATGGAGGACCAGCAGGCGCTTCTGCTGATCCGCGCCATGATCGCCGCCGCCAATGCCGACGGGGAGATCACGCCGGACGAGCGCAGTCATATCCTGGGCACCCTGGACGAGGCCGGTGCCGGGCCGGAGGAACGCCGCATCGTCGAGCAGGAACTCGACCGGCCGCAGCCGCTGGACTCGCTGCTCCAGTCCGTGAAGGACCAGCAGACGGCCGAGCAGGTCTATCTGGCGTCGCGGATGGCGGTGAACGAACAGTCGGAAGCGGAACGCTCCTACCTGCAATATCTCGCCTCGCGGCTGAAGCTCGACCCGCAGCGCGTCCGGCAGATGAATCAGGCTGCCTGAAGCGACGCGGCTTGAGGCGCGGTTGCCGCCCCTTCCCTCATGCCTGTGGGGGAGGGGGCGGTTCCCCGATCAGCGCCAGGGTCGCCTCGTCCATCCGGCCGTCGCACCGGCTGGCCAGCGCCTCCCGGTAGGGCGAGTCCCCCTGTCCGGCGGCGAGCGCGAAGAGGGTCATGGAGGATCGGAACTTCATGTCGTCGGGCGAGCCGAAGATCTCGTGCAGGGTCCGACCCCGGACCGCCAGCACCGCGCGCGTCGCCTGTTCCAGCCGGCTCCCGAGCGTGGGGTGCGCCAGATATGCCCGCGCCTCGTCGAGGGAGGCGAGGCCGTAGAATTCGGCGGTGGGGGAGCGGCCGAGCCCGCGCAGCTGCGGGAAGACGAACCACATCCAATGGCTGCGCTTGCGCCCGTTCCGCAATTCCTCCAGCGCGGTCGCGAAGACCGGCTCCTGCGCGTCGAGGAAGCGTTGGAGGTCGAACGGGTCGTCGGTCCGCATGTCGCCGTTCCTTCTTCCCAGAGGCCGGTGCCGGTCAGGCCTGCTCCGCCGCCGGCATGATGTGGCCGGTCAGCAGGGCGCCCAGTTCGCCGACATAGCCGTCCGACCGCGCCGGCCGGCCGGGGTCGGAGGTGACGACGACGGTCAGCCCCAGCGACGGCACCAGATACAGCATCTGTCCGCCATAGCCGCGGGCATAGGCGATGCGATGGCCGTTCGATTCCGCCAGGAACCAGCCATAGCCGTACTCGTCGCCGGAATAGGGCGAGCGGGTCCGCGGCACCCAGGATTCCTGCGCCCAGGCGGCACTGACCACGGGACGCCCGTCCCAGACGCCGCCGCGGCTCCACATCTCGCCGAAGCGGAACAGGTCCAGCGGCGACAGCACCATGTTGTTGCCGCCCAGATAGAAGCCCTGCGGATCGCGCGTCCAGCCCGCGAATTCGATGCCGAGCGGGCGGCCCAGCCATTCCCGCGCCAGGGCCAGCAGGCTGCGCCCGGAAACGCGGGCCAGCACCGCCCCCAGAACGTGATAGCTGCCGGTCGAATAGATCATCCGCCCGCCCGGTTCGGCGACGAAGGGGCGGCCGAGCGCGTCGGCGACCCAGTTGCGGCTTTCGATCCAGCGGCCATAGCCTGGGCCGGAGGTCGGCTCCAGCCCGGCCTGCATGGTGAGAAGCTGCGCGACGGTGAGCCTGCCCACCCGCGGGTCGGCGCCCTTGGGGATCAGTTCCGGCGCCACCTCGCCCAACGGCGCATCGACGCCGCGCAACAGCCCGCGGTCGAGCGCGATGCCGGCCAGCGAGGCGACGATGGTCTTGGACACCGATTTGACGTTCACCGCGCGCCCGACCGGCGGCCCCCGGAAAGCCTCCGCGGCCAGCACGGCGCCGTGCCGCCCGATCACCAGCGCATGGAGCTGGTCCAGCCCCGCCGCCCGGTCGAGCGCGCGGCTCAGCAGCGCCTGGTTCAGCGACTTGCCGGCCGCCGGCATCCCGGCAGCCGCGGCGAGGACGGGGCGCGGCAGCAGAAAGCCGGCGGAGGCGGCAGCCGCGGCGGCGAGGATGCTGCGCCGGTCCGGCGCGGGTCGGGGTGTCGGCTGCATGCCCAGCCATATGGTTGTGGTGGTCCGCAATCCAAGCCTGTGCGGATCGGCTTTCCAAATACGCGCATAGCTTTGCCCGCCGTCCGGTCACCGCTGCGCGTCGATGGAATCGTTTAAAGCGGGTAAAGATATTTCCAGGGTGAAACAAACATTATCCCGCATGAAACCGAATTCATGCTTGCCACACCTCAAGAGTGGTAAGTAATAAAACTTCCGAAGGGGAGTTTTTTGATTAGGGCGCCCTAATGCCGTTCCGGGTGTGGGGATGGCGGCCGGGGGGCTGATGTTCGGATCTCCCGCCCTGGGGGATGGGTGAAGGCAATATTCGGGTGTCGATGTGGACATGAATTACCGGGAGACGGCGGTGCCGCCGCTGACATCGGCGACGGCAGGCTTCGATCCGTCCCTGATTCTGGAAATGGCCCAGAAATGCCGGGAGCCGCTTTACATCGTCAGGAACCGTGAAGGCCGTCTTGGGGCTTCGACACGTCCTCCGGATTTCATCGCGGAAGGGCTGGAGCCCGTCGCCACCCTGCCGCCGCTCTATCCGGAATGGCTGGGTGACCGCGGCTTTCAGGAAACCCACGGTTGCCGCTTCGCCTATGTGGCGGGGGAGATGGCGCGGGGCATCGCCACCCCGGCGATGGCGGTCGCCGCCGCCCGCGCCGGGCTGCTCGGCTTTTACGGCAGCGCCGGCCTGTCGCCGCAGCGGGTGGAGGAGGGCATCGAAGAGATCCGCGCGGCGCTCGGGCCGCAGGCGTCGGGCTGGGGCGCCAACCTGATCCACAGCCCCAACGACCCTGCGCTGGAAACGGCGGTTTGCCGGCTGTTCCTGCAGCAGGGGGTGCGGCGTGTCTCCGCCTCCGCCTTCATGGCGCTGACGCCGTCGGTGGTGGAGCTGGCCGCCAAGGGGTTGAGCCGCGATCCGGCCACCGGCGCGGTCCGCCGCCTGACCCACATCTTCGCCAAGGTCTCGCGCGCCGAGGTCGCCCACCAGTTCATGGCGCCGGCCCCGCAACGCATGCTGGCCGATCTGGTGACGCAGGGCGTGCTGACGGCCGAGGAGGCCGAACTTGCCGCCGCCATCCCGGTGGCCGAGGACATCACGGTGGAGGCCGATTCCGGCGGCCACACCGACAACCGCCCGCTCACCGTCCTGTTTCCGATCATCCAGCGCCTGCGCGACGAGATGGTCGCCGCCCATGGCTATGACCGCAACATCCGCGTCGGCGCCGCCGGCGGGCTGGGCACGCCCGCGGCGCTGGCCGGCGCCTTCGCCATGGGGGCGGCCTATGTCGTCATCGGGTCGGTGAACCAGTCGGCGGCGGAGTCCGGGCAGCCGCTGTCGGTCCGCCGCATGCTGGCCGACCTTGCCTGCACCGACGTCACCATGGCGCCCGCCGCCGACATGTTCGAGATGGGCGTGAAGGTCCAGGTGATGAAGCGGGGCACCATGTTCCCCTTCCGCGCCCAGCGCCTGTACGAGTTGTACTGCCGCCATTCCGGCATCGACGATTTGCCCGCCGCCGAGCGCGCGACGCTGGAACGGGACGTCTTCCAGGCCCCGCTGGAGGAAATCTGGCGCCAGACCCGCGGGCATTTCGCCGTGCGCGACCCGGCGGAGCTGGCCCGCGCCGAGGCCGATCCGCGCCACCGCATGGCGCTGGTCTTCCGCTGGTATCTGTTCAACGCCGCCCGCTGGCCGATGCTGGACGATGCCACCCGGCGCCATGACTTCCAGGTCTGGTGCGGCCCGGCGATGGGCGCCTTCAACGACTGGGTGAAGGGCAGCTTCCTGGAAGCGGCGGACAAGCGCACGGTCGAACAGATCGCCCGCAACCTGCTGGAGGGGGCCGCCGTGGTGACCCGCGCCCAGCAGATGCGCAGCGCGGGCTTGGCCGTACCGGCCGCCGCCTTCACCTGGGTGCCGCGCCGGCTCGCCTGATCCGGCCCGAGCGCGCTTCCGCCCCGATCCACCCCCCGAACATCCGAGACCGCCTTGAAGAACCGCCACCCCATCGCGATCGTCGGCATCGGCGCCATGTTTCCGGGTTCCGGCACCACGCACGGCTTCTGGCGCGACATCCTCGCCGGCCGGGACTGCATCGGCGACGTGCCCGCCACCCATTGGCTGGTGGAGGATTTCTACGATCCCGACCCGACGGCGCGGGACAAGACCTATTGCCGCCGCGGCGCCTTCCTGCCGCCGGCCACGCTGGACCCGCTGGAGTTCGGCATCCCGCCGCAGGCGCTGAGCGCCACCGACACCGCGCAGCTGCTGGCGCTGATCGTCGCCAAGGAAACGCTGGACGAGGCCTGCCGCACGCAGTTCCGCGACATCGACCGCAGCCGGACCAGCATCGTGCTGGGCGTGGCGTCCGCCACCGAACTGGTGGGCACCATGGGGGCGCGGCTGCAGCGGCCGGTCTGGGTCAAGGCCCTGCGCGAGGCCGGCCTGCCGGAGGAGGAGGTGACGGCCATCTGCGACCGCATCTCCTCCCAATATGTGGAATGGCAGGAGAGCAGCTTCCCCGGCGTACTCGGCAATGTGGTGGCGGGGCGGATCGCCAACCGGCTCGACCTCGGCGGGACCAACTGCGTGGTGGATGCCGCCTGCGCCAGTTCTCTGTCGGCACTGCTGATGGCGATGAACGAGCTGGAGCTTGGCCATTCCGACATGGTCATCAGCGGCGGCGTCGACGCCCTGAACGACATCTTCATGTACATGTGCTTCAGCAAGACGCCGGCCCTGTCGAAGAGCGGCGATTGCCGTCCCTTCTCCGACGCGTCGGACGGCACCATCGTCGGCGAGGGGCTGGGCCTGTTCGCCCTGCGTCGGCTGGAGGATGCCGAGCGCGACGGCAACCGCATCTATGCCGTCATCCGTGGGATCGGCTCCTCGTCGGACGGCCGCGCCACCAGCGTCTATGCGCCGCGGCCGGAGGGGCAGGCGGTGGCCCTGCGCCGTGCCTACGCCGATGCCGGATACGGGCCGCGCAGCGTCGAACTGGTCGAGGCCCATGGCACCGGCACCCGCGCCGGCGACCTCGCCGAATTCACCGCGCTGACCCAGGTGTTCCGGGAAGCCGACGCGGAAGCCGGCGCGTGGTGCGCCATCGGCTCGATCAAGTCGCAGATCGGCCACACCAAGGCCGCCGCCGGTTCCGCCGGGCTGCTGAAGGCGGCGCTGTCCCTGCATCAGAAGGTGCTGCCGCCCACCATCAAGGTCGAGCGGCCGGACAGCCGCCTGAAGCTGGAGAGCAGCCCCTTCTACCTGAACACCCGTGCCCGGCCCTGGGTGAAGGCGGACGGTCCCCGCCGCGCCTCCGTCAGCTCCTTCGGCTTCGGCGGCAGCAACTATCACGTCGCGCTGGAGGAATATGCCGGACCGCAAGCCGCGTCCCGCCTGTGGGCGGGCGGGGCGCTGCTGCTGGCGGCGGGCGCCGATGCGCGGTCCCTCGCCGACGCGGCGCGCGCCCTCGGCGCCCGCGTGGAAACGGAGGGGCTGGAGGCGGTCGCCCGCGACAGCCAGATCGCCTTCGATCCCGCATCCCGTTACCGCCTCGCCATCGTCGCCGCCGATGCCCGGCAGTTCGAGGAGCGTCTGGCGGTTGCGCTGAAGCAGACGGGAGCCTTCAGCGCGCCCGGCATCCATCTGGCGGTGGGTGGGGGTGGGGGCGGCAAGGTCGCTTTCCTGTTCCCCGGCCAGGGCAGCCAGTATGTGGCGATGGGCGCCGATCTGGCCGTAGCCTTCGACGAGGCCCGCGCCGTCTGGGACGGGCAGGCCGCCCTGCCGGCCGTGCCGGACCGGCCGCCGCTGCATCGCGTGGTCTTCCCGCCGCCCGCCTTCACCCGCGAGGAGGCGGAGGCGCAGGAGGCGTCCCTCACCCGCATGATCCACGCCCAGCCCGCCATCGGAACGGCGAGCCTCGCCCTGCTGGCCGTGCTGGAGCGTGCAGGAATCCGCGCCGATGCCGTGGCCGGCCATTCTTTCGGCGAGATCACCGCGCTGTGCGCCGCCGGCGCCATCGACCGTGACACCGCCCTGACCCTGGCGGCCGAGCGCGCCCGCTGCATGGAGGCTGCCGCGACCGGCAGCGACGGCGCCATGATCGCGGTGGCCGCCGGACGCGAGCGGGTAGAGCCGCTGCTGCAGGGCCTGGGCTTGGTGCTGGCCAACGACAACGGGCCGGAGCAGGTGGTCCTGTCCGGTGCCCGCGCGGCGGTCGAGAATGCCGCGGTGCGGCTGGAGGCCGAGGGGCTGCGGGTCGTCCGGCTGAAGGTCGCCAGCGCCTTCCACTCGCCGGTGGTCGCGCAGGCCGCCCAGACCTTCCGCAGCGTCCTCGACGGCATGGCGTTCGGGGCCTTCGCGGTCCCAGTCTATGCCAACCTCACCGCCGCGCCCTATGACGCCGCCGATGTCCGCGGCCTGCTGGCCGGGCAGATCGCCGGCACGGTGCGCTTCCGCGAAACGGTCGAGGCGCTTTATGCCGACGGCGTCCGCAGCTTCGTGGAGGTCGGGCCGGGTGCGGTGCTGACCGGGCTGGTGGCGCAATGCCTGGGCGACCGCCCGCATCTGGCGGTGGCGCTGGACCGGCGCGGCTCCAACGGCGTCGCCTGCCTGCTGGACGGCCTGGGCGCGCTGGCGGTGCATGGCGTGCGCGTGGATTTCGCGGCGCTGTGGACCGGCTTCGCCGAAGAACGCAAGCCGAAGCCGGCCTCGCCCGCCGCCGTCCGGATCAGCGGCGCCAATTTCGGCAAGATCTATCCGCCGCCGGACGGGGCCGCGGCATTGCCGAAGCCCAACCCGCCGCGCCCGGCCATTGCACCGCCGGTGCCGCCCGCGCCGGTTGCCTCCACTCCGGCTCCATCCATTCCGGTCCGTCCGGCGCCGGTCCGCCCCCATTCCATCGAAGAAGCTCCGATCATGGTCACGAACTCTCCCGCTCCGCAGCCGGCGCCCACCCCCGTCGCGACCGCGTCGGTTGAGACGATCTATCACCATGTCGCCGACGCCCATGCCGCTTTCCAGCGGGCCATCGCCGAGAGCCATCAAGCCTTCCTTGCGGTCGCCGGCCAAGCGATCCAGAGCCTCAGCGGCGTGCCGGCGCAACCGGTGGCGATGCCGGCGCCGGCCGCCCCGATGATGCCGGCCGCGCCCGCCATCGCCGCTCCGGTGATGCAGCCGGCCGCGCCGGTCATGCCGGTGCAAAGGCCGGCACCCGCCCCGGCGGCTCCGCAGCCAGCCGCCGCGGCCCGGCCCCAGCCGGCGGCGGTGCCCGCCGCGCCCAAGCCTGTTCCGGTTGCTGCACCCGCTCCCGTTGCCGCCGCACCAGCGGTCAATGCCCGGGACATCGTGCTGGCGGTGATCGCCGACAAGACCGGCTACCCGGTGGAGATGCTGACGGCGGAGATGGAGCTTGAGGCCGGACTGGGCATCGATTCCATCAAGCAGGTGGAGATCTTCTCGACCCTCCAGGAGCGCATCCCGGCGCTGGGCGGTGCCGACATGCGCGAACTGAACGCGCTGAAGACCATCGGCCAGATCCTCGCCATGGCCGACAGCCGCAGCGGCGCCACCCCCGCACCGGCCCCCGTGGCAGCCCCTATGGCGGACCCCATTCCGGCGGCCAAGCCGGTGACACCGTCCGTCGATGTCGGCGCGCTGTTCATGGGGCTGGTCGCCGAGAAGACCGGCTATCCCGTCGAGATGCTGAGCCCGGAGATGGAGCTTGAGGCCGGCCTCGGCATCGATTCCATCAAACAGGTGGAGATTTTCTCGGCTCTGGTCGAACGCCTGCCCGAACTGGCCTCGGTCGAGATGCGCGAGTTGACCGCGCTGAAGACCGTCGGCGCGGTGATCGCCCGCATCGAGGGCGACGCCCCGGCCGCCCAGCAGGCGCCGGCGCCGCAGACCCAGGCACTGCCCGCGTTATCGGCAGGCACCATCCGCACCTGTTCCGTCCTGGAGGAGCGGCAGGCGGGCGGTGCCGACATGCTGCGCGGCCTGACCAGCGTCGCCATCGTCCCGGATTCGTCCGGCGTCGCCGCCGAACTGGCGACTCTGCTGTCGGCCAAGGGCATCGCCGCCCGGATCGCCGAGCTGCCGGGCGGGCAGGACGACGCGGTTCTGTTCCTGGCCGGGCTGGACGGGGCCGATGCGGCTTCGGCCGCCGACCTGCACTGGCGCGCGCTTGCCGCGGCCAAGGCCGCCGATGCCCGCCTCGGCAAGACAGGCGGGGCCTTCGTCACCGTCGAGAAGGGTGGCGAGGCTTGGCTGGGGCTGGGCGGCCTCGTCCTGACGGCGGGGCACGAGTGGCCGGCGGCGCGGGTCAAGGCCATCGAGCTGGAGCCGGGAAGCCGCTCTGCCGCCGAACTCGCCCGCGCTCTCGCCGCCGAGATCGCCACCGGCGACGGCGATGCGGAGGTCCGGCTCGTCGCCGACGGCAAGCGTCTGGTGCGGACCCTGCGCCGGCATGAGGCGGCCGACGGTCCGCTGCCGCTGGAGCAGGGCGCGGTCATCGTCGTCTCCGGCGGTGCGCGCGGCGTGACCGCCGTGGCGCTGGAGCAGCTGTCCCGCCGCATCCGTCCCACCCTGGTCATCCTGGGCCGCAGCGACCCGAACGCCGCCCCGGTCCTGCCCGGCATTCCCGAGGATGCCGATGAGGCCAGTGTCCGCCGGGCGGTGATCGTCGGCCCCGGCGCCGGCCGGCAGCCGCGCGAGATCGAGGCGATGGTCAAGGCCATCCTGTCCGCCAACGAGGCCCGCGCCACCATCCGCCGGCTGGAGGCAGCGGGCGCCCGCGTCCGCTACCGCCGCGCCGACGTGCGCGATGCAGCGTCGGTCGCGCAAGCGCTGGCGGCGGTCCGTGCCGAGGCCGGGCCGATCTCCGGCATCGTCCATGGCGCCGGCGTGCTGGCCGACAAGCGCATCGCCGACAAGACGCGCGACCAGTTCGACGCCGTCTTCGGCACCAAGGTGGACGGCATCGCCAATCTGCTGGCCGCCACCCGCGAGGATCCGCTGCGCGTCATCTGCCTGTTCTCCTCCGTCGCGTCGCTGCACGGCAATGCCGGGCAATGCGACTACGCCATGGCCAACGGCGTGCTGAACGCCGTGGCGCGGGCCGAGGCGGCGCGCCGGCCGGACTGCACGGTCAAGGCCATCGCCTGGGGTCCGTGGGACGGCGGCATGGTCGGACCGGCGCTGAAGCAGCATTTCCGCCGCATGTCGGTCGAGCTGATCGCGCCGGCGGACGGCGCCGACTTCATGCTGCGCGAACTGGCGCAGCCGCCGGCCGGCGATGCCGTCGTCTCCTGCATCGGGCGTTCGGCCGCCGCGGGTGCTGCCGTCGGACGGGCGGCATGACCCGGTTCCCGCCCATCGCCATCGTCGGTCATGGCTGCGTGCTGCCCGGCGCCCTCGGCCCGGCGGAGCTTTGGCGGGCCGTCGTCGAGGGGCGGGATTTGCTGCGCCCGGTGCCGCCGGGCGTCTGGCGCGTCGATACCGCGAAGGCGTTGTCGCCCGAGGCGCCCGAGCGCTCCGCGACCGACCGCGGCGGCTATGTGCAGGGCTTCGACGCCGTGTTCGACCCCGGCGGCTTCGCCTGCCCGGCGGAGGAGTTGGCCGGGCTCGACCCGCTGGTGCTCTGGCTGGTCCACAGCGGGCGCGAGGCGCTGCGCGAGGCCGGGCTGGACGTCACACCGCGCGGGCGCTGCGGCCTGATCGCCGGCAATCTGTCCTATCCCACCGCCAGCCTCAGCGCCTTCGCCGAGGCGGTCTGGCTGGACCGGGATGGGCCGAAGCCCGCCAACCGCTTCTCGTCGGGCCTGCCGGCACAGCTGGCCGCCCGCGCGCTGGGGCTGAGTGGGCCGGCCTTCTGCCTGGATGCCGCCTGCGCCTCCTCGCTCTATGCCGTCAAGCTGGCCTGCGACCAGCTGCATGACGGAAGCGCCGACCTGATGATCGCGGCGGGCGTCAACCGCGGCGACGACCTGTTCCTGCATATGGGCTTCACCGCGCTGAACGCGCTCAGCCCCACCGGCCGCAGCCGGCCGTTCCACCGCGAGGCTGACGGGCTGATCCCCGCCGAAGGGGCGGCCTGCGTGGTGCTGAAGCGGCTGGACGACGCCGTGCGCGACGGCGACCGCATCCTTGGCGTCATCCGCGGTATCGGCCTGTCCAACGATGGGCGCAGCCGCGGCTTCCTGGTTCCCGATGCCGGGGGACAGGAGCGCGCCATGGCCGGTGCCTATGCCCAGGCGGGTTTCGGGCCGGGGGCGGTGTCGCTGCTGGAATGCCACGCCACCGGGACGGCGCTTGGCGACGCCACCGAGATCGCCAGCATGGGCCGCGTCTTCGCCGGCTTGCAGGATGTGCCGATCGGGTCGCTGAAGTCCAACCTGGGCCACCTGATCGCCGCCGCCGGTCTGGCCGGCATGGTCAAGGTGATCCAGGCGATGGCGGCCGGCATCCGCCCGCCGACCCTGCATGCCGATGCCGCACCGCTGGACGGCATCGGCGCCTCGCCCTTCCGCCTGCTCCACCAAGCGGAGCCGTGGGAGGGAGCGGGACCGCGCCGCGCCGGTATCAGCGCCTTCGGCTTCGGCGGCAACAACGCGCATCTGCTGCTGGAGGAGTGGCGGCCCGCCGCCGTCTCCGTCCCGGTCGCCGTTGCCCCGCCGCCCTTGCGCGTGGCCGTCGTCGGCCTTTCCGTCGTCACCGCCGCCGATGACTTCGCAGCGGCGCTCGCCGCACCGCCGCCGTTGGGAGACGCACCGCGCGCGCTGGACCGCATCACGCTGGACCTCGCCGCCACCCGCTTCCCGCCCGCCGACCTGCAGCATGCCCTGCCGCAGCAACTGCTGGCGATGAAGGCGGTGGCGCGGGCGGTCGCGGAGGCGCCGGTTCTGCCCGCCGCGGCCACCGGCGTGCTGATGGGCATGGGCTGCGACGCCGAGGTGGCGCGGCGCGGCCTGGGCGTGCGGCTTGCCGACCTGTGCGGCCCCGACGCCAGTGTCGATCTCGGCCCGCCGCTGAACGCGGCCGGGGTCATCGGCACCATGCCCAACATCGTCGCCAACCGCTTCAACGCCCAGTTCGACTGGCGCGGCCCCAGCTATTCGGTGTCGGCGGAGGAGCTGTCGGGCATCGCCTCGCTGCGCATCGCCGCCCGCGCCCTGGTGACGGGCGAGCTGGACGCGGCGGTCGTCGGCGCGGTCGACCTGTCCTGCGAGCCGGTGCATCGCAGCGCGCTGGCCGCCCTGCGCCCCGACCTCGACATGCCCGGCGACGCCGCCGTCGTCCTGGTGCTGCGCCGGGTGGAGTGCGCCGAGGCCGCCGGCGAGCCGATCCACGCCATCCTCGACCTGTCCTCTGCACCCGACGCCGGCACCGAAGCCGGGTTCACCATCGCCGGACCGCAAGGTGCGAGCCCCGTCACCCGCCGCTTCGGCCATGCCCATGCGGCATCCGGCCTGCTGCATGTGGCCGCCGCCATCGTCGCCTGCCGCGGGCGGATGAAGCCCGGAGAGGGCGCTGCCCACCCCTGGCTGGATGGCGTCCGCCTGCGCGCCCGCGTGAGCGTGGAGGCTTTGGGCGGCGCGACCGACGGGCTGTTGGTCGAGGGCGGAAGCATCGTCGAGCCGGCGGTGCCGCCGCCGGCCACGCGCCTGCGCTGGTTCGCCGCCGCGGACCGGGCCGGGCTGTGTGCGCGCATCCGGCGCGGCGAGGATGGCGGGCAGGGGCCGGTGCGTCTCGCCTTCGCCTGTCCGGCCGGCAAGGAGGCCGACGCCCTGGCCCGCGCGCTGGCCATTGCCGAGGGGCGCGAGGCTGCCGCCGACGGCATCCATTTCCGCGAGCGTCCGCTCGGCGGCGGGCTGGCCCTGGTCTTCACCGGGGCCGCGGCGGCTTATGAGGGGATGGGGCGCGAGCTTTTCCTGTCGATGCCCGATGTCGGCCGGGCCGTGACCGCGCGCTTCCCCATCCTCGCCCATGCGGCGGAGCGGCTGTACGGATCGGCCGGGCCGCTCGACGCCATGGCGCAGCTGCAGACCTGCGCGCTGATCTGCCAGACCCATGCGGAGGTGAGCCGGGGCGTGCTCGGCCTGCGGCCCGAGGCGGTGATGGGGCTGTCCTCCGGCGAGACCAACGCGCTGTTCGCCGCGGGGGTGTGGTCGGACATGGGCGCCATGTTCGCGGAGATCGACGCGTCGGGCATCTATGGCCGCCACCTGACCGGCGACTGCCTTGCGGCCTCGCAATCCTGGGGGCAGGCGCATGCCGCCGACTGGCGCAACTGGCGCCTGCTGGCCCCCGTCGGGGAGGTGGAGGCGGCGCTGGAGGGCCTGCCCCGCGTCTCCATCACCATCGTCAACGCGCCGCAGGACTGCGTGATCGGCGGCGATGCCGAATCCTGCCGTCAGGCGATCGCGCGCATCGGGGGAAGCCGTGCCCTGCCGCTCGGCCAGGACATGGTGGTGCATTGCGCCGAGATGGAGCCCTGCGCCCCGGTCTGGCGCCGCATCCACAGCCGCGCGACCACGTCGCCCGAGCGCATTGCCGTCTATGCCAACGCCTTCGGCGAAGCCTACCGGCCGTCGGTGGAGCTGTGTGCCGAGGCGCTGACCCGTCAGGCGATGGAACGGGTGGACTTCCCCCGCACCATCCGCCGCGCCCATGACGACGGGCTGCGGATCTTCGTCGAGCATGGCCCGCGCAACGCCCTGACCCGCTCCATCGCCGCCACGCTGGCCGGCCGCGAGCATCTGGCGGTCAGCCTGGACCATCCCGGCCGCGCGCCGCTGGAGCAGCTGGCCCATGTGGCGGCCGAGCTGTTCGCCGCCGGGCAGGACCCCGCCATGGCCGAGGTCGCCCGCCGCCTGGACCGCCGGACCGCCGCGCCGCCGGCCCAGCCCCTGACCTTCGCCGCCCATGCCGCACCCGTCGTGGTCATTCTCGGACAGCCGATGCCCCCCGCGCCACCCCTGCCGCCGGTCGCCGCCCTGCCGCCGCCCGATCTCGCCGCCCGCCGTCCCCTGGACGAGGTGGCGGAGCCGGTGGTGGTGATCGCCGACCTGCCGCCTCCTGCGATGCCCAGCACGCCTGCGCCAGCGCCGATCCCGGTGGCCGACAGCCCAATCGCCCGCATCCTCGCCCGCACGGCAGAGCTTCACACCGGCTACCTGAAGACCGCGTCGGAGTTGCACCGGAGCTACCTGCAAGGCTTCGGCGTGCCGACGCTGTCCGCTCTCCCTCTTCCCCCACTCCTCCTCTCCCCGTCGGGGTGAGGGGGGTGCATGGGGTGGATTCTCGGGATACGGCCGCCGCGCTTCCCCCTCACCCTAACCCTCTCCCCGGGGGGAGAGGGGATCGTCACCCCGGACCGTCCGCTCTGGGACCGCGCCCAGCTGGAAATCCTGGCATCCGGCAAGGTGTCCGACATCTTCGGCCCGCTGTTCGCGCAGCAGGACGGCTACGCGCGGCAGGTCCGCATGCCGGAGCCGCCGCTGCTGCTGGTGGACCGCGTCATGTCCATCACCGGCGAGCCGGGCGGCATGGGGCTGGGCTCCATCGTCACCGAGACGGACGTCACGCCCGACAGCTGGTATCTGCACAACGACCGCATGCCCATTGGGCTCGCCATCGAATCCGGGCAGGCCGATTTGCTGCTGATCTCCTGGCTGGGCGCCGATTTCCGCAACAGGGGCGAGCGCGTCTATCGCCTGCTGGGCTGCGAGATGACCTACCACGAGGGCGGCCTGCCGAAAGTCGGCGACACGCTGCGCTACGACATCCACATCGACGGCCATGCCCGCATGGGCGAGGTCGGGCTGTTCTTCTTCCATTACGACTGCCGCATCGGCGACCGGCTGGTGCTGTCGGTCCGCAACGGGCAGGCCGGCTTCTTCACCGACCATGAGCTTGCCAACTCCGGCGGCGTGCTGTGGAGCGCCGAGGAGGACCGGCCGAAGGAGGGCGCGCGCCTGGATCCGCTGCCCTGTCCGTCGCGCCACCGGTCCTTCACCGCCGAGCAGCTTGACCTCTGGACCGCCGGCCGGGCCTTTGCCTGTTTCGGCGAGGGGTTCGAGCTGGCCGGCAGCCACCAGCGCACGCCGGCGATCCCGCAGGGGCGCATGCGCCTGATCGACAGCGTGAGCGTCTTCGAACCGCAGGGCGGCCCATGGGGCCGGGGCCATCTGCGGGCGGAAAGCCATGTCCCGGCCGACGCCTGGTTCTATGCCGGCCACTTCAAGAACGATCCCTGCATGCCCGGCACGCTGATGGCCGAGGGTGCGGTGCAGGCGGTGGCGACCTTCATGGCGGCCGGCGGCTTCACCATCGGGCGCGATTCCTGGCGGTTCGAGCCGGTGCCGGACGAGCCCGCCCGCTTCGTCTGCCGCGGGCAGGTGATCCCCGACGCCGCCCATCATCTGGTCTACGAGGTCTTCGTCGAGGAGATCGAGGACGGGCCGACGCCCATCGTCCGCGCCGCCCTGCTGTGCAGCGCCGACGGCTTCAAGGTCTTCCACTGCCGCGCCTTCGCCGTGCGGATGGTGCCGGACTGGCCGCTCGGCCAAGGGCGCCACGCCCTGCCGGCGCTGGCGGAGGCGCCGCGCATCGTCGGCACCCGCGGCGACGTGCGCGGCGATTACGAGGCGCTGCTGGCCTGCGCCTGGGGGGCGCCGTCCCTGGCCTTCGGCAGCATGTATGCCCGCTTCGACGCCGGGCGGGTGCCGCGGCTGCCGGGGCTGCCCTATCACTTCATGACCAGCGTGGTCTCGGTGGATTGCCCGGCCGGGGAGCCGACCGTCGGCGGCACGCTTCTCGTCGATTACGCGGTGGAACCGGAGGCGTGGTACTTCGCCCGCAACGCGGCGCCGGTCATGCCCTTCTGCGTGCTGATGGAGGTGCTGCTGCAGCCCTGCGGCTGGCTGGCCTCCTACATGGGCTTCGCGCTCGCCTCCACCGAGGATCTGGCGATCCGCAACCTGGACGGCGACGCCGCCCGGGTGATGGCCGAGGTGACGCCGGCCGACGCCCGGGTCCGCACCGAGGCGACGCTGACCCGCTTCTCCCGCGCCGGCGGCATCACCCTGATCGCCTTCAAGGTCCGGGCCTGGGTCGACGACCGGCCGCTGATGGAGCTGGAGACCTCCTTCGGCTTCTTCGCGTCCGCCGCACTGGCGAAGCAGAACGGCCTGCCGCCGCTGCCGGCCGACGAGGCGCGGGGGATCCCTCCCGCCACGCCCGTGGTGGAGCCGCGCGGTGCCAAGCTGGCGGACGGCATGCTGCGCATGGTGGACGAGGTCACCGGCTGGTGGCCGCAGGGCGGGGCCGGCGGGCTGGGGTTGATTCGCGGCCGGCAGACGGTCGATCCTGAGTCCTGGTACTTCAAGGCCCACTTCTTCCAGGACCCGGTCCAGCCCGGCTCGCTGGGGGTCGAGGCGCTGCTGCAGTTGCTGGAGCGCGCCATGGTTCTGGCGGGGCTGGACGCCGAGCTGCCATCGCCGCGCTTCGAAGGGGCCGCCCTGGACGTGGCGCTGCGCTGGAAGTATCGCGGTCAGGTCGTCCCCACCAACCGGACCGTCACCACCGAAATCGAGATCTTGCGGATCGAGCGCGACGAGCGCGGCATCCTGGCCGTCGCCCGCGGCAGCCTGTGGGCCGACGATCTGCGCATCTACGAGGTGGACGGGCTGGCGGCGCGCCTGGTGCCCGGCGATGGCGGCGGCAACGGCGGCATCCGCCTGGATTTGGACAATGCCCCCTGGCTGGGCGACCATCGCCCCACCCATACCGCGGCCGCGGTCCCGCTGACCTGCCTCGCCGACATCATGGCGGCGGCTCATAGGGGATGCGTCACCGCCCTGGAGGATGTCAGGGTGCAGCGCTGGGCGACGGTGCCGGTGACGCTGGTTCCGGCGGTGGAGCCCGGCGGGCGCGTCACCCTGCGGGATGAGGGCGGCATCCTGGCGACCGGCCGGGTGATCCGGGCCGACGCATGGCCGGCTCCGCCGCAGCCCTTCGAGCCGCTGGAGGACGCCCGGCCCTCGCCATGCCCCTATGCCGCGGCGGAATTGTTCCACGGCCCGGCCTTCCAGATTCTGAGCGGGCTGCAGGTCGGCTCCCGCGGCGCGTCGGCCGATCTGGATGCGGCGAAGGCGGCGCGGGTGCCGGGGATGCTCGGTCCGGCGCTGCTGGATGCCGGTCTCCACGCCACGCCGCGGCATGCCCCCGAACTCTGGTGGGGGGACGGGGCGGCGGGGATGCTCGCCTATCCCAGCGCCATCGAGCGGCTGCGCTTCTTCGGTTCGACGCCGCGCGACGGCATGGTCCGCATCGAGGTGCGCGCCCTTCCCCTGGACGGGCAGGGGCGTGCCCGGTCGCGCCTGCAATGGATCGCCGGCGGCCGGGTCTGGGCCGAGATGGAGCTGGCCGACGTGCTGTTCCCCAAGGGCGCGCTCGGCAACGCGCCCGCCCTGGCGCGGCAGGCCTTCCTGCGCGACCGCAAGGCGGCGCCCGGCGTGCGCCTGTCGCGGGCGGAGAACGGCGCCAGTCGGCTCAGCGCCCGCGAGGTGGCGGCGAGCAACTGGCTGCCGGGAACGCTGGAGAGCCTCTATGGCGTGTCGGGCAACCCGTCCGACATGGCCCGCGCCATCGCGGGGAAGGAGCATGCGGCGGCACAGCTCGGCGTCCATCCTGGGGTGGTGACGGTCGAGGGCGATGTCGCCCGCTGCGCAGCCGCGCCGCTCAACCCGCTTCCGCTGTCGGCCGCGCGCGACGGGGCCGACTGGGTGGTGACGGGAGAGATGCCGGCCGCACCGGACATCACGCCGCTGAAGACCTTCTGGCGTGCCCATCTCGGGACCGGCGACTGGCCGGTGGAGGATCTGTTCGCGGCCCTGGCCGGCGAGTTCGTCGGTCAGGTGCGCGTGGCGGAGCCGGACGGGCTCGCCCGCATCCGCGACTGCGGCGCGCTGTTCCTCGGCAACCATCAGGTGGCGGTGGAATCGCTGACCTTCACGCTGGTGGCCGCCGCCCTGACCGGCCGGCCGATCCTGACCGTCGCCAAGGCGGAACATCGCAACACGTGGCTGGGCAGCCTGCTGGCCTTGTCCGGGAGCGCTCCGGATTTGCACCTGCCTCAGATGATGCTGCTGTTCGACCGCGAGGACCCGGCGGCCATGCTGGGGCTGATGGAGCAGGCGCAGGACGCGGTGAAGCAGCACGGCATGTCGATCATGGTCCATGCGGAGGGCACGCGGTCGCTGTCCTGCCGGACGCCGGTGTCCCGCCTGTCCGGGGTGTTCCTGGATCTGGCGGCGAGGCTGGATGTTCCCATCCTGCCGGTCCGCTTCGCCGGCGCGCTTCCGGTGGAACCCGCGCCGGAACGGCTGGAGTTCCCGCTGGGCTTCGCCCGCCAGGACATCCATATCGGCCACCCGCTGTGGCCGGAGGACTTGGCAAGCCTGCCGTTGGCGGAGCGCAAGAGGGCCGTCCTGGACGCCATCAACGGCACCGGCCCCGCCCCGGACGGCGAACATCCCAACGAACCGCGTCCGGAATTTGAAGCGGCGGCCGGGACGATGGCCGCCACGCAAGGGCTCGGCCTGCCCCGCGCGGCGACCCTGCAGGCGGTGTTGAACGCGATCCCGGCGGATCGTCCGCTCGCCCGTCTCGCCCGCCGCATCGCGGCGGGGAGGGGGAGGAGGCCGACCCGTGGCTGTCCGCCCTGGCCGGCTGGTTCCGGGCTCAGTAGATGGGGATGCCGACGACCATCAGCCCGAAGACGCCCAGGATGGCATGGGACACGCTGCTGCCGACCAGCGATCCCTGCCGGGCGAAGATCCAGCCCCAATAGAGGCCGATGGGGAACACCGCCAGCGCCAGCGCGATGGACACATGCAGGTGGGTAGCGCTGAACAGCATGTTCGACAGGACGATGGCCTCCACCGTCTTGTATTTGCTGGTCAGGAACAGCTGGAAGGATGCCTGGGTGCCGCGGGCGATGGTTTCCTGGATCGGCGTGAAGGCGCAGTAGGCGCTGCCGTACAGCAGGATCTCGCCCAGCGACAGGCCGGTGGAGCGGGCGAGGTCGAACACCGGCTGCCCTTGCAGCGACGGGATCATCGTCACGCCGATCCATTTCAGTGTGACGATCAGCAGCGCGATGGGGATGGACAGCACCACGCCTTCCAACGCATTGCGCCGCCAGTTCTTCAGGGTGAAGCCATAGGCGCTGGGCGGCCAGGGGCTGGTCTTGACGGTGCGGTACACGCCGAAGGCGAAGGCGGTCAGGATCGGCAGGCTGATGAGGGAGGTGTCGGGAACCACCTTGCTGAGCGCCGTGGTGACGCCCAAGGCGAACATGTAGAAGCAGAGGCCGACCAGCAGGCGGAAGATGAACTTGCTCATCTCCACGCGGTTTTCCGCCTCGTTCAGCTGGCGGCGCAGGGTCTGGACCGTCACCTCGTTGGTGCGGCGCAGGCGCGCGGCCAGTTGATAAGCCATATTGATCTTGAGACGGCTGTCCACGCCGAGTTGGCGGTCGGGATGTTCGCGCAGGCGGGCGAGCGGGACGGCGATGACCTCGCTGTCCTCGGCGGCGCGGACGGCGCCGGAGCGCGGGCCGCTGTCGAGCAGCGACACCTCGCCGATGGACTGGCCCGCCGTCAGCAGGGCGAGGCGGTGGCGGACGTCGCTGCCCTCCTCGCGCTTCAGCACCTCGAAGCTGCCGGAGAGGATGAAGAAGAGGGCGTCGCCGGGATCGCCCTCCTCGAACAGAAGCTGGCCCTGGGGGATCTTGCGCGGGCCGTCCATGATGGCGGCCAGTTGCCGGATGTTCTCGTCGGAGAAGCCTTCCAGAAGAGGCGCGCTCCTCAGACGCTCGTCGATTTCCAGATGCCGCGCATCCGACGGCGCGCCACCAACAACGTCCATCTCCATCCCCCTCGCCCGATAAGCGCGGGCACCTTAACGCATGGGGAAAGGGGTTTGAAGTGACATGAGAAATCGGGACGGGCCCGGCTCAGACGACGCAGAGGCAGGCGCCCTCCTGGTCCATGGCGACGGAATCGACGGCGACCGGCAGCTTCTGCGCCTTCTCCGGCATCTTGGGCCGGTGGGCCTCGCCGCGGCAGGCGTCGATCGGCAGATCCTCCCCCTGCATCAGCGGGCAGCGCTCGAAAATCTCCGCCACCCAGTCGACGAAGACCCGCACCTTGGGCGACAAATGGCGGTTCTGCGGATAGAGGGCGGAGATCGGCATCAGCGCCGGGCGCCAGTCCGGCAAGATCTCCACCAGGGCACCGCTACGCAGGTGGGGCAGGGCCATGAAGCGGGCAGGCTGGATGATGCCGAGCCCCTCCACCCCGCAGGTGACGTAGGCGTCGGCATCGTTGACCGAGACGGTGCCGGCCATCTTCACCTCGCGCTCAACCCCGTCGCGCTCGAAGCTCGGTTCATGGACCTTGCCGGTCCGGGTGAAATACTTGACGGCGACATGGCTCTGCAGCTCGTCCAGCGTCTTCGGCATGCCGTGGGCGGCGAGATAGGCAGGGCTGGCGCAGGTCACCGAACGGAAGGCGCCGACCCGCCGGGCGATGAGGCTGGAATCCTGAAGCTCGCCGACGCGCAGCACGCAGTCCACCCCCTCCTGGATCAGGTCGATGGGCCGGTCGCTGAGACCCAGCATCAGTTCGATGTCGGGATAAGCGCTGTGGAATTCATGAATCGCCGGGATGATGACCAGCCGGCCGATGGAGCCCGGCATGTCCACCCGCAGCCGGCCGCGCGGCGTCTTGCGCGCGCTGGTGAAGGAGGATTCGACCTCCTCCAGCTCCTGCAGGATGCGGGTGGCGCCCTCCAGATAGGCGGCGCCGTCCAGCGTCAGGCTCAGCTTGCGGGTCGTCCGCTGGAGAAGCCGGACGCCCAGCGATGCCTCCAGGTTCTGGATGGTGGTGGTGACCGAGGCGCGCGGCAGCCCCAGCGTGTCGGCCGCCTTGGTGAAGCTGTTGACCTCCACAACCCGAACGAAGACGCGCATCGCGTGAAGCTTGTCCATGGCCGTCCTGCCCCGCCCTGCGTCGGCACCGCGCCCGGTATGGGCGGCGCCGCTGGTTGAATAGGCGCTATTTAACCATGACGGGCGGCGCTGTCGATCATTCGGACGGACATGGCTGGGTCGATGCTGCCGATCCGGGGGTCGCTACGGCTCGCTGTAGCCGGTCGGGGCGATGCGCAGGTCGAAGCGGGCGGGGTCCTGCTGGAAGACCAGGCCGCCGAAGCGTTCGGAGTAGGGCGGGAGATAGTCGAACTCGGCCTCCGCCGCCTCGACCACGCGGTCGCCGGACCGCAGCTCCCCGCGCACGCGCAGGGTGGCCGCGGTGGCGGTTGTGCGGTTGACGATCTTGAAGCGCACCGTGTGGCCATGGCCGCTGACCTGGGTCTCCACCACGGCGATGTCGATCCTGCCGGGCACCTCGCCGTGCTCCCGAAGGCCGTACTGCACCATGTAGACGATCATGGCGGCGATCAGCAGGGCGCCGATGCCCGCCGCCACCCATTCCAGGGGGAGGTCGGCGGCGCCCGTTCGGCATCCGTCCTGGCCCTTTCCCGGTCGGCGGGCCGGGGCGTAGGCCGGGTGCGCTCCGTCGCCGCGTCGGTCCGCCGGGGTGCCGGGCCGCCTTTCGTGGTCATCGGGGTGTCCTCCCTTCCGGTCACAGGATCAGGCGGGCGGCCGCCGCGCCGATGGCGCAGGGAAAGCCCAGGACGACGGTGGCGCTGATGATCTCCGCCAGCCCGGTGCCGTCGGTCCGGCCGAAGGTCCACAGCAGGTAAAGGCAGATCGCCAGCACGATGACGTAGCCGACGACGGTGAAGCGCAGGAACAGGCTCCAGAACCCGACGCCGCCGGGCGGCTTCGACCCGCCGGGCAGCTCCACCGCATAGACGAAGGCGTGCATCAGCATCAGCGACAGCAGCATGAGCGCGATCTCCCGCCACGGGTCCATCATGTAGGACAGCAGGACCATCTCCTCCGTCGGGGCGACGTTGAGGCCGAGGAAGAGCGCGCCGACCCCCATCAGGAACAGCTCCTGCCCGTAGGTCATGGAGTCCTGGCGCTGCATGCTCTCTGCCGTCTTCTCGCCCAGCTGGTCGCGGGCCAGCATGGCGCCGATGGCGGCGGGGAAGCTCTGCAGCGCGATCTTGCCGATCAACTCGCGTGCGGGCATGTCGAAGGACAGCACCTTGAAGATGCCGAGGATGACGGCCGACATCACCACCGCCACCGCGATGGCGACGAAGGCGTCGGCGATGTCGTCGCGCAGGCTGGCGTTGGACTTGAAGCCGCTGACCACCGACAGCCCGATCAGCAGCGGGATCAGCAGGACCAGCAGCAGCACCAGCCGCCAGGGCGACATGGTGAAGCCGATCCACCACATCTCCATCGTCATCAGCATCGGCAGCGAGAAGATCAGCGCCCCGGCGAAGGCGCGCGCCAGCCCGACCAGGAAGGACCGGTTGTCCTCATAGACGGGCCTGTCCGGTTTGGCGGCATCCGGTCTGGCGGCTTCGTACGGGCCGGTATCGGCGGTCATCCATCGTCTCCCCAACCCGGCCGCAGGGTCGTCGCGGCCCGCATTCCAGTGTGAACGCTCACGGCCACGCACAGGTTTCCGCGCCGTGCGAAGGAAGATGAGGGTACCGAGGAAACCGCCGAGCCTCTGCTGTGTTGACCCTGGTGGGACCATGGGTGGGGAAATGGGGCGCGGGGCGATGAGCCTCCCCGTTGACGGGAGGAGGGGGCATGGACTGGCCGGGCCGGCGAACGGCGAGACATTCTCTGCGGCCGCCCCTGCCGGCAGCGGTCCTGGCGCTTGCCGGGTGCGAGGGACGGCAGTCGGCGCTGGACGCGGCCGGCGTCAGCGCACAGGAAATCCTGGTCACCAGCTGGATTCTGTTCATCGGCGGGGCCGTAATCTTCGTGGTCGTGATGGCGCTGGCGCTCTACGCCGCCTTCGTCCGGCCGGAACGCTTTCCCGGCCGCCGCGCCTGGGTGATCGGCGGCGGCATCCTGTTCCCGGTCGTCACGCTGACCGCGCTTCAGATTCATGAATTCGCGCTGGCACGCCGTCTGGCGACGCTGGCGCCGGAACCGGCCTTCGTGGTGGAGGTCACCGGGCTGATGTGGTGGTGGGACGTCCGCTACCTCGTGCCGGGGCAGGAGCCGCTGCGCGCCGCCAACGAGATCGTGCTGCCGGCTGGCCGGCCGGTGGAGCTGCGGGTCGCCAGCGCCGACGTCATCCACAGCTTCTGGGTTCCCAGCCTCGCCGGCAAGATCGACATGATCCCCGGCCATGTGAACCGCCTGCCGCTGGTGGCGCAGCGGCCGGGGCTCTACCGCGGCCAATGCGCCGAATATTGCGGGGCGCAGCACGCCCTGATGGCCTTCGACGTCCGGGTGTTGCCGGCCGACGAGTTCGACGCCTGGATGGCGGCGCAGCGCCGTCCGGTGCCGGAGCCGGCGACGCCCGAACTGGCGCGCGGGCGGGACGCCTTCTTCGCGCTCGGCTGCCAGTCCTGCCACGCGGTGCGCGGCACCGAGGCGGCCGGGCTGGCCGGGCCGGACCTCAGCCGCATCGGCGCGCGCGCCTCGCTCGCCGCCGGGACGCTGCCGGTGCGGGTGGAGAGCATCGCCGCCTGGATCGCCGGCGCCCAGCACATCAAGCCCGAGAACCGCATGCCGTCCTTCGACGTGACCGACGGCGAGACCCTGCACGCCATGGCCGCCTGGCTGGAGAGCCTGAAATGACCCTGCGCACCGACGAGCCCCGCGACGAGTTCCCCGGCGGCGGGCCGACTCCCAGCCCGACCCCCGGCCGGCGGGGGAGGAGGAGGTGCTGCGCCGCGTCTGGCGGCTGCCGGCCGGGATCGCGCGCCTGACGGCGGTGAACAACACCAAGGTCGGCGTCTGGTACATCGGCACCGCGCTGCTGTTCTTCCTGATCGCCGGGGTGCTGGCGCTGGTGATGCGGCTGCAACTGGCCGTTCCCGGAAACGACCTGCTCGACCACGGCACCTACAACCAGTTCTTCACCGTCCACGGCACCGGGATGATGTTCCTGTTCGCCGTGCCCATCGTCGAGGCCATCGGCGTCTTCCTGCTTCCCTCCATGCTGGCGGCGCGCGACCTGCCCTTTCCGCGGCTGTCGGCCTTCGCCTTCTGGGCCTATTTCTTCGGCGGAATCTCCTTCTTCTGCTCGCTGATCTTCGACGCCGCACCCGACGGCGGCTGGTTCATGTACCCGCCGCTGACCAGCTACGAGCATTCACCCGGCATCAATGCCGATTTCTGGCTGCTCGGCATCGGCTTCATCGAGATCTCGGCCATCGCCGGCGCCATTGAGATCGTCGTCGGCATCCTGCGCACCCGCCCGCCCGGCATGACGCTGGACAAGCTGCCGATCTATGCCTGGTCGATGCTCGTCATGGCTGGGATGATCATCTTCGCCTTTCCCGCCGTCATCGTCGCCACCGCCCTGCTGGAGATCGAGCGCGCCTTCCACTGGCCCTTCTTCATCGCCGAGAGGGGCGGCGACCCGCTGCTGTGGCAGCATCTGTTCTGGTTCTTCGGCCATCCGGAGGTCTACATCATCTTCCTGCCGGCGGCCGGTCTGGTGTCGATGATGGTGCCGGCGCTGGCCCGCCGGCCGCTGGTGGGGCATGACTGGGTGGTTCTGGCGCTGGTCGGCACCGGATTCTTCAGCTTCGGGCTGTGGGTCCACCACATGTTCGCCACCGGCATCCCGTCGCTGTCGCTCAGCTTCTTTTCCGCCGCCAGCATGGCGGTGGCGGTGCCCAGCGGCATCCAGGTGTTCGCCTGGATCGCCACGCTGGGGGCGGGGAGGTGCAATGGACCGTCGCCACCCATTTCCTGTTCGGCTTCCTGTTCATCTTCGTGCTGGGCGGGCTGACCGGCGTGATGGTGGCGGTCGTGCCCTTCGACTGGCAGGCCCATGACAGCTACTTCATCGTCGCGCACCTGCATTACGTGCTGATCGGCGGCATGGTGTTCCCCGTCTTCGCCGGGCTGTACCACTGGTGGCCGACGCTGAACGGCCGCCTGTTGTCGGAGCGGCTGGGGCGCTGGGCCTTCTGGATGATGTTCATCGGCTTCAACGTCGCCTTCTTCCCCATGCACATCAGCGGTCTGCTGGGCATGCCGCGCCGGGTCTACACCTATCCCGGCGACCTCGGCTGGAACCTGCTGAACATGATCTCGACGGTCGGTGCCTTCGTGCTGGCCTTCGGCGTGCTGCTGGTGCTGATCGACATGGCGCGCAGCGCCTTCGGCGGCGGGCGGAAGGCGTCCGACAACCCGTGGAACGCCGGCACGCTGGAATGGCTGCCGAACGAGCTTTACGCCACCCGCAGCATCCCGCACGTCACCAGCCTCTATCCCCTGTGGGACAAGCCGGACCTGCCGCGCGAGGTGCGCGAGGGCGCGCATTTTCTGCCCGGCGCCCCGACCGGCCGGCGCGAGACCATCGTCACCAGCCCGATCGAGGCCAAGCCGCAATACCTGATGCCGCTGCCGGGGCCGCATTGGGGGCCGTTCCTGGCCGGGCTGTTCACCGCGGCGCATTTCCTGTGCCTGACCGTGCAGTGGTATTATCCGTCGCTGGTCCCGGCGGTGCTGGCCATCGCCATGGTGATCTGGTGGCTGTGGGGCCTCGACACCGGTGCCGACCATCCGCCGCAGGATGTCGGCGGCGGCTGGCGCGTGCCGGTCTACATCCAGGGGCCGAAGAACCATTCCTGGTGGGGCATGGTGGTCCTGCTGCTGGTGGACGGCACCGCCTTCGCCTGCCTGATCTTCACCTACCTGTTCCTGTGGACGGTCAGCCCCGATGTCTGGCCCACGGGCGGAGACCGGCTGCCGGGTCTGCCCTGGCTGGCCGGCGGGCTGGCGCTGTGGGGGCTGTCGGCGCTCGCCATCGGCTGGGCGCGCAAGTCCGTCGACCATAACCGCCATGGCCGCGTCCGCATCGGCCTGATCGTCGCCTGGGCGGCGATGGTCGGCGGCATCCTGCTGGACGCCAACGCCCAGATCGGCACCGGCCTCGTCGGTGCGGCCAGCGCCTATGGCGCCATCACCTACATGCTGGTGGCGTGGCAGGGCTTCCATGTGGCGGTGATGACGCTGATGCTGGGCTACACGCTGGCCCGCTCGGCCGCCGGCCTCCTGCATGCGGAGCGGCGGGTGACCTTCGACAACACCATGCTGATGGGCTGGTACAGCGCGGCGCAGGGGGCGACCGCCCTTCTGCTGCTGCACCTGTTCCCCCGTCTGGCGATCTGAGAGGGGGCGTCATGTCGGGCCGCAGCTTTCCCGTCACCTTCGGCGCCATGCTGGCGCCCTTCCTGATCTGGGCCGGGCATTTCGGTCTGGTCTATGCCATCAACGGCGCGGTCTGCGCGCGGGCGCCGGAGGGGGCGATGCTGTTCGGCTATCCGATGTCGGCGGCGCTGGTCGCCGTCGCGACGGTGCTCGCGATGGGCTGGGTCGCGGTCCTGCTGGCGCTGGCGCTGCGTGGGGCCGGGCCGGCCGGCCATGTCGCCTCCGCCGATCCGCGCCGTTTCGCCCGCTGGTTCGTGGTTGCCGGGGCGGGCTCGGCCCTGGTCGCCATCCTGTGGGTCGGCCTGCCGGCGCTGCTGGTGCCGGCCTGCGGGTGACGCTACCCCCTAAAGCACTTCGCCGGTTCCGAGGCACCGGCGGCGGCCGGAGTGGCCGCCGCGGATGACCCGAAACCGGCGATGCGGTTTCCGGAGAGCCGGATTACTGCCCAGATTACTGCTGGGTGCCGGTCTGGCCCATCGAGCCCTGCGGGGTGCTCTGGTTTTGCGGGGTGTCGCTCGGCACGGTGCCGGTGGTGCCCGTCGTGCCGGTGCCCGTATTGCCGGTCGTGCCCGTGCTGCCGGCGGTGCCGGTGTTGTTGGTGGTGCCGGAGGTGCCGCTCAGGTTCAGCGCGGCCATGGTCTGCTCGTCGGCGCGGCCGGTGGCGCGCAGGCCGTTCTCGCGCTGGAACTGCATCAGGGCGCGGCGGGTGTTGGCGCCCCAGACGCCGTCCACGGCGACGTCGCGGCCGTCGGTGCGGTCGTTCAGCGCCTGCTGGATTTCGCGCACCTGCTCGCTGCTGAGGTTGCTGGAGGTCATGTTGCCGGAGCGGCGGGCCGAGTTGCGGTTGGAGCCGCTGCCCGACGTCTCTTCCCGGACCTCCGCGGTCGCGCGGTCGGTCACGCGGTCGGTCTTCTTGCTCAGGCTTTCGTCCATGCTGTTGCCGGCCACGGCGCCGCCGACGCCGCCGACCACCGCACCGACCGGGCCGCCGACGACGGCACCGGCCACGGCACCGCTGCCGGCACCGGTGGCCGTCCGCGAGGTCTCCGTGCTGCCGCAGGCGCTGAGCGCGAACAGGGCGCCGGCGGCCGTGGCGGTCATGACGATCTTCGAAATCCTCTTCGAATTCCCAAGCATGGTTGCCATCCTTCTCGATTACGCTTCGATGTTGGCGACCCGCCGCCCGGTGCGGCCTGTACTGTCCTGCCGCACGGCAAGCGACAGCTGGGTCATGTGATGAACAATCAGCAGCGGGCCTTCTTGTTCCCTGGCGTCGTCTCAGGATTTTCCGTCATCGCCCTTCACCATGGCGTCACCGTGGGCGCGGCGGGAGTAATACTCGGCGACGGCGTCGATCTGTTCGTCGGTCAGTCGGCGGACCGCCGCCTCCATGATGCGGGACAGCGCCGTGTTGCCGCGCGCCTCGTCGCGCCACAGCCGCAGCTGGCCGGCGATGTAGGAGGCATGCAGGCCGTCCAGCGTGGGATAGCGCGGGTCGCGGGCATGGCGGCTGTCGTCCCCCTTTCATGGCAGCCCGCACAGGCGGCGACGCCGCGCCCGGGATCGCCGGCCTCCGCGATGCGCCGGCCCAGCTCCAGCAGCTCAGGGGCGGGCTCCGCGGCTGCGAAGCTTGGCATTGCAGGCTTCTGGGCGGCGTAATGGTCGGCCAGGGCGCGAATGGCCTCGTCGTCCAGGCCGGCGGCGACCGGCTGCATGATGCCGCTGAAGCGGTTGCCCTCGGCATAGGCGCGCAAGGTCTCGTACAGGTAATCCGCCGACTGCCCGGCCAGCCGCGGGAAGGCGCCGTCGGCGCCGCCGTTGCCGTCCCGGCCGTGACAGCGGGCGCAGTCCTGCAGGGTCTCGCCCAGCCGGCCGGTTTCCGGGCCGCTGACGGGGCCGGTCAGGTCGGCCACGCGGGGACGCCCTTCCGGCTGGGTCCCGCCGAAAGCGAGGCTGCGGTATTCTTCCGCGCTCATCCCTTTGAGCCGCAGGAGAAAGGCGGTAACCGCCCAGGGTTCGTCCTTGCGCTGCTGCGCCGGCCAGGCCGGCATGCCGGCGTACTTGATGCCGTTCAGGGTGATCCAATACAGCTCCCGCGGCTTCCAGTCCGCCAGCTGGTTCGGCAGATAGGGCGGCTCCGGCATCATGTGGCGGGAGATCGGGTTGCGCGGCGCGTCGGGCGCGCCGTGGCAGGGGGCGCAGCCGTCCTCGTAATGGCCGGCGCCGCGGCGGATCAGCGCCGGGTCGTCCAGGTCGGGCGGTTCCTCGACGAAGGCGGCGTGCGTCTCGACCGAGCTGCGCATCGCCATCTCGAAGAACATCTCGACGGGCGTCCAATGCTCCTTGGTCGCCGCGACGCTGTAGAGGCCGGACCAGGCGAACAGCAGCCCGCCGATGCCGGCCGCCACCGCCGCCAGGGCGAGGGTCGTCAGGGTGCGCCGCATGCCCTCACCCGGCCTTTCCGCCGGAGAACCGGCCGTCATCGATGCGGTCGTCAGCACTCTGCCGCAGCCAGCGCGCCGCACCGGCCAGCACCAGCGCCACATAGGCCAGCGATCCAACCACCCCCATGATGAGCCCGCCGAGCTGCTGGTCGGCCAGCGGCGACAGGCCCCAGGCGGCGGTGGTGGTCAGGTGGTAGGGGAACAGCGGCGTCCCGGCGAAGATCAGCAGGCCGGCCAGCATCGCCAGATGGACCGAGGTGCCGAAGGCCGCCAGCAGCCCGCGCAGGCGCATGGCGTTGTCGGCGGGCGCCAGCACGCTCCGCCACGCCGCCACCGCCCCGGCGAGCAGCGTGCCGTGCATCGACCACAGCACCGCGTCGTTCGCCAGCGCCGCCATGTAGGGACCCGGCAGGTGCCAGACCCACAGCGTGATGCCGAACAGGCCCCAGGCCAGCTCCGGCCGTTCCAGCGGCCTCACCGCCGTCCGGAGCCAGCCCGGCCAGTTCACCGCCCCGGCCGGCCCGCCGAGCACGAACAGCGGGGCCGCGACCTGCACGGTCAGCAGATGCTGGGCGACGCGGGCGGAGAACAGGGCGGAGGTCAGATTGCACAGCGGGGAGACGAAGGCGATGCCCAGGACCAGCCAGCCGGCTGCGAGGCACCAGGGCCGGTGGCCGGAAGCGCCGCCCGAAAGCCGTGCCCGGCGGGTCGCCGCCGCCAGCCCGGCCGCCGCCAGGACGAAGGCGGCGAGCAGCCATGGGTCGCTGTTCCAGGCCGTTTCCAGCCTCCCCGGCACCGGCGGCGCGCCGCAGTAGGGGACGAAGGGAAAGGCGTCTGTCGGCATGGCGTGGCCTCGCGGGATCCGGGGTCTTTCCGTTCAGTCCAATGACCGGGGCGCCGGGATGTTCCCGGCAAAGCGACGTTTCAGCCGGATGTGCAGGGAGCAGAACGCCCGCCGGGGTGTTGTTCGCGCATGGCCGGATCGGATACGGGCCAATCGGAAACGTCGCCGGAGACCGTCATGCCCGCCGCCCATCCCTGCTGCGCCCGCGCCCTTCCCGTCCTCTGCGCGGCGATGCTCGCAGGGCTGTTCGCCGCCGGACCCGCGAGGGGGCAGGGGCAGCCGGGTGCCGGCGGGAACGCGCCGCCGCCCGCGGTGACCACCGCGCCGGTGCAGAACCGCGACGTGGCCCCGGCAACGGAGTTCATCGGCCGGATCGAGGCGATCCGCTCCTTCGACGCGCGACCGCGGATCGAAGGCACCGTGGAGCAGGTCGCCTTCCAGGAGGGGCAGGACGTCCATGAGGGCGACCTGCTCTATGTGATCGAGCCGGCGCCCTATCAGGCGGCGCTGGACAGCGCCAAGGCGCAGCTCGCCAGCGCTGAGGCCAAGCTGCGCGAGGCGGAGCGCGCCTATGCCCGCGCCGACGAGCTGCGGCAGCGCGGCAACGTCTCGCAGGCGCAGCTGGATCAGGCGCTGGCCGACCGCGACGCCGCCCAGGCGGATGTGATGATGAACCAGGCGCAGGTCCGCACCGCGGAGATCAATCTCGGCTACACCCGCATCGCCAGCCCGGTGGACGGCCGCATCGGCGCCACGGCGGTGACCCAGGGCAACCTCGTCAACCCCTCCACCGGCGTGCTGGCGACGGTGGTGCAGCTCGACCCCATCCGTGTCGTCTTCTCGGTCGCCGACCGCGACATGCTGGCCTTCCAGCGCCGGTTCGAGGTCCGCCAGCCGGCCCAGGCGGCGGAGAAATACGTGCCGACGCTGGTCCTCCCCGACGGCAGCGACTATGCCGAACAGGGCCAGATCGAGTTCGCCAACAACCGCGTCGATCCGCAGACCGGCACCGTCAGCATCCGCGCCACCTTCGCCAACCCGCAGCGCCTTCTGCTGCCCGGCCAGTATGTGACGGTGCAGATCCGCCGCGACCAGCCGGAACAGCGCCCGGTGGTGCCCGTCGCCTCGGTCCAGCAGGACCAGCAGGGCAGCTACGTGCTGGTGCTCGACGACCAGAACCGGGTGCAGCGCCGCCCGGTGGAAACCGGGGCGCAGGTCGATCAGTCGCTGGTGGTGGAGAAGGGCCTGACCGCCGGCGAGACCGTGGTGGTCGGCGGCGTGCAGAAGGTGCGGCCGGGCATGGTGGTGCAGCCCACCCCGGCGGAACGGATGGCCGACCGCACGCAGGCGGGCGCCGCGCCGTCTTCCACGCCGTCTGCCGCGGGGACGGCCGGCAGCGGCGCCGCCGCCCCGGCGAGCGGTGCCGGCTCCGGCACGGCGAAGGAGTGAGGCGATGTTCTCCGCGCTCTTCATCCGCCGCCCGAACCTCGCCATCGTCATCGCGGTCGTCACGGTGATCGCCGGCTTCCTGGCGCTGACCGCCATCCCGGTGGCCCAGTATCCGTCGATCACCCCGCCGACCGTCCAGGTCTCTGCCACATATCCCGGCGCCAACGCCCAGGTGGTGGCCGACAGCGTCGCCGCGCCCATCGAATCGCAGGTGAACGGCGTGGAAGGCATGCTCTACATGTCCTCCACCAGCACCGACACCGGCAGCTATTCGCTGACCATCACCTTCGCCCCCGGCACCGATCCCGACATCGCCGCGGTGAACGTGCAGAACCGCATGTCGCTCGCCACCGCAAGCCTGCCGTCGGAGGTGACGCGCCAGGGCGTCACCGTGCGCCGGCAGTCGCCCAACATGCTGATGGCGGTGAACGTCTATTCGCCCGGCGGCACCTTCGACCCGATCTTCATCTCCAATTACGCCAGCCTGAACCTGCGCGATTCCATTGCCCGCGTTCCCGGCGTCGGCGAGGCGCAGGTGCTGGGCGCGCTCGACTACAGCATGCGCATCTGGATGAACCCGGACCGCATGACGGCGCTGGGCATCACCGCGACGGACGTGGTCGGCGCCATCCAGCGGCAGAATGTCCAGGCCCCCGCCGGCCAGATCGGCGCCCCGCCCATCGGCGGCGACCAGCAGCAACAGCTGACCATCATCGCCCGCGGCCGGCTGAGCGACCCGCAGGAATTCGCCAACATCATCATCCGCAGCAACGAGAATGGCGGCATCGTCCGCGTCGGCGACGTGGCGCGGGTGGAGTTGGGGGCACAGTCCTACACCTCCTCCTCCAAGCTGAACGGCGCGCCGGCGGCGACGCTGGTCGTCTACCAGTCGCCGGGCGCCAACGCGCTGGACGTCGCCAATTCGGTCCAGGCGGAGCTGCAGCGCCTGTCGCAGCGCTTCCCCGAAGGGCTGGAATACGCGGTCGTCTTCAACACCACCAACTTCGTCACCGCCACCATCGAGGAGATCGTGCTGACGCTGGGCATCACCTTCCTGCTGGTGGTGGCCGTCATCTACGTCTTCCTGCAGGACTGGCGGGCGACGCTGATCCCGACCCTGGCGATCCCGGTGTCGATCGTCGGCGTCTTCGCCGTGCTGCTGGTCCTGGGCTACAGCGCCAACACCATCACGCTGTTCGCGCTGATCCTCGCCATCGGTCTCGTCGTCGACGACGCCATCGTGGTGGTGGAGAATGTCCGCCGCGTGATGGAGGAGCATCCCGAACTGTCCGCCAAGGAGGCGTCGGCCAAAGCGATGGGGCAGGTCACCGGCGCCATCGTCGCCTCCACCCTGGTGCTGGCGGCGGTGTTCGTGCCGGTGGCCTTCCTGCCGGGCATCACCGGTCAGCTCTACCGCCAGTTCGCCGTCACCATCGCTGCGTCCTTCATCATCTCCGGCATCAATTCGCTGACGCTCAGCCCGGCGCTGTGCGGCCTGCTGCTGCGTCCGCCGACGGCCCCCTGGCGTCTGCTGGCGGCCTTCAACCGCGGGCTGGACCGGGTGCGCGATGGCTATGGCCGGCTGGTGCATGGGCTGGGGCGGCGGCTGGTGGTCGGGCTCGTGCTGTTCGTGGCGATCACCGCCGGCGCCTTCGCCCTGCTGCGCGCCCTGCCCACCGGCTTCCTGCCGGCAGAGGACCAGGGTTACTTCTTCGTCAACGTCCAGCTGCCCAGCGCCGCGTCGGTCACCCGCACCCAGACCGTGATGGACGACATCAGCGAGACCATCAGGCAGGAACCGGGTGTGGCCGACGTCATCGCCATCTCCGGCTTCAGCATCCTCAGCGGCCAGGGCTCCAACGTCGGGCTGGTCATCGTGGCGCTGAAGCCCTGGGCGGAGCGGGGGAGCGACCAGACCGTCGACGCCATCCTGGGCAGCCTGCGCCCGCGCTTCGGCGCGATGCCGCAGGCGACGGTGACCGCCTTCAACCCGCCCTCCATCCCCGGGCTGGGCGCCACCGGCGGTTTCGACCTGCGCGTGCTCGCCACCGGCGGCCAGACCCCGCAGGAGTTGGGCGCGGTGCTGCGCGGCCTGCTGGTCGCCGCCAACCAGGACCCGAACCTGCAGGCGGTGTTCAGCACCTACAGCGCGGAGGTGCCGCACCTGTATCTGGACGTTGACCGCACCCGCGCCTCCCTGCTGGGGGTGTCGCCGGCCGACATCTTCACCACGCTGCAGGCGCATCTCGGCGCCAGCTACGTCAACGACTTCAACCTGTACGGCCGCGTCTTCCAGGTGAAGGTGCAGGATGCCGCCGTCTATCGCGACCAGGTGAAGCAGATCGACCAGCTCTATGTCCGCAGCCAGACCGGCGACATGGTGCCGCTGCGCAGCCTGGTGTCGGTGCGCACCACGCTCGCCCCCGACAGCATCACCCGCTACAACCAGTTCATGTCCGCCTCGGTCAACGGCCAGCCGGCCGCCGGGATCAGCACCGGACAGGCGCTGACCGGGATGCAGGCGGTGGCGCAGAACACCCTGCCGCAGGGTTACGCCACCGAATGGACCGGCCTGTCCTATCAGGAGAGCCAGGTGGGCAACCAGAGCCTGATCGTGTTCGGGCTGGCCCTGCTGTTCGGCTACCTGTTCCTGGTGGCGCAGTACGAGGACTGGCTGGTGCCGCTGGCCGTGCTGCTGTCGGTGGCGGTGGCTGTGCTGGGGGCCGGCGTCGGGCTGTGGGTTGCCGGGATCCCGAACGACATCTATGCGCAGATCGGTCTGGTCCTGCTGGTCGGTCTGGCGGCGAAGAACGCCATCCTGATCGTGGAGTTCGCGCGGGAACAGCGGGCCGACGGCCGGTCCATCGTCGATGCCGCGGTGGCCGGCGCCCGCCAGCGCTTCCGCGCCGTGCTGATGACGGCGCTGGCCTTCATCCTTGGCACGGTTCCGCTGCTGGTCGCCACCGGCGCCGGTGGGGCCAGCCGGCGGTCGATCGGCACCACCGTGTTCGGCGGCATGGTGGCGGCGACGGTGATCGGCATCATCTTCGTGCCCGTGCTGTTCGTCGCCTTCCAGCGCCTGACCGAACGGCTGCGCCGCCGCCCGGCCGAGGCCCGCGCCCGCCCGGCAACGGAGGGGAGCATGGGCGACGATTGACCCGCGGGGACCTTGATTCGCATGCATAAGATCCCACATCAGCGTGGTCCCCGACATCCTTGAATTTGGCGTCCTCGATGCGACGCTTCCCCGCGCATTCGGCGCGACGGCGGCCGGCTCCGGGCCAGACGCCGACCGACCCGAACCCTGTCCGGTCTGCGGCTGACCGGAAGGGCGGGCGGCGGCCTTGCAGAGCGATGGGCGGTCGGGGCAGGGAGTCTTCCATGCCGAACAGGAACCAACCGCAACCCGAAACCCGGTCGGCCGAACCGCTGACCCTTTTCCTGAAGGATATGCGCCGTTACGAGATCCTCTCCGCCGAGGAGGAGCGGGAACTTGCCCGCCGTTGGCGCGACCATGACGATGCCGGGGCGCTGGACCGGCTGATCGGCGGACATCTGCGTCTGGTGGTCGGCGTCGCCAAGCGTTTCCGGCGCTTTGGCCTGCCGCTGGCCGATCTGGTGGCGGAGGGCAACATCGGGCTGATGCGCGCCGCGCGGAAGTTCGATCCCGACAAGGGCTTCCGCTTCTCAACCTACGCCCACTGGTGGATTCGCGCGGCGATCCAGGACCATGTCCTGCAGAACTGGTCGCTGGTGAAGATCGGCTCCACCACCGCCCACCGCACCCTGTTCTTCGGCCTGCGCCACCTGAAGGCCAAGCTGAAGGAGCTGGAGAGCGGCGACCTGTCGCCGGAAGCGGCGGCGGCCATCGCCACCGAGCTGGACATGCCGGAACGCGAGGTGGTGGAGATGAACCGCCGGCTCGTCACCGACCGCTCGCTGAACGCCACGGTGGGCGAGGAGGGCGAGATGGAGTGGCAGGACCTGCTGGCCGACGACCGCGCCGACCAGGAGACCGCGTTGGCGGAGACCGAGGAGCGCATCCAGCACAAGCGCCTGATCGCGCTGGGGCTGGAGAAGCTGACCGAGCGCGACCGTCAGATCCTGATCGCGCGCCGCCTGCTGGACGAACCGGTGACCGCCGACGAACTCAGCCGGCGCTTCAACCTGTCGCGCCAGCGCATCGGCCAGATCGAGGCGGCGGCGATGCAGACCGTCCGCAAGGCGGTGCTGGCCGGACGGGCCGCGCAGGCGACGCAGCGGCCTGCCAAGCGGCCCGCTCCCCGCAAACCGGTCAGAGCGCGGCCGAGCCGGACTGGCGGGATGCCGGCCTGAACCAGTCCAGGCACCCGGCGGGAACCACCCCGTTGCTGACCAGCAGCGCGCCTTGGCGATAGAGGCCGAGCGCGCTGCCGCCCTCCGGCAGGTCGATGGCCCAGAGCCGCCCGCTGGGATCGCTCCATACGGTGCGGCCGTCCACGGCGGCCAGGGCGGTCAGCGCGTCCGCCGGGGCGGTGCCGGGGCGGAACAGCACCAGCGTGGCGGTGCCCCCCGGCGGCGGCAGGGCGGCGACCACCCCGGCGATGCCGGCCGCCAGCGCCAGCAGCAGCGGTGCCGCCGCGCGCCGCATGCCTCCGCCGCCGGCATGTCCGGCACGGCCCCGTGTCAGCCACAGGCCGGCGGCCACCGCGGCGACGCCGAAGGCGAAGAACCACAGCAGGTCCCAGAACAGCATGTTGTCCACGTCCATGCGGACGCGGTGCAGGCCCAGCAGCCAGTGCGACATCAACCCGTCGACGATGTGCCAGACCCCGAAGCCGACCAGCGCCCATCCCATCAGCCGGCGCCCGCCTACCTCGGCAAGGCCGCGGCGCCCGCGCCACAGCAGCCACAGCCCCGCCGCGGCGATCACGTACATCAGGGCGTGGAACAGCCCGTCCGCCAGGATCTGGACCCCGATGTCGGCATAGGCCGGGTCGGCGAGGCCGGAGAGCAGATGGTGCCACTGCAGGATCTGGTGCAGCAGGATCCCGTCGAAGAATCCCCCAGCGCGAAACCCAGGCCGAAGCCGCCCATCAGCAGGGTCCGGCCGGGGCCGCGCCGAAGGTCCGACATCGGCATCGGGTGGGGCAGCGGATCGCTCGGATCGCTCGGTTCGGCAGTCATGCTTGGTCCTCGCTCGGGCCGGAACGGCCCTGCAGTCCCAACAAGGCCGTCCGCAGCGGGTTCCGGTCCGCAGGAGCCGCCCGATTCCGGGTTGGTTTCCACAGCCGTCATGAGAAGGGCGTAACGCTTTTCCCCTTCCGTGCCGCGATGGAAGGATCCCCCCATCGCGTTGGACACCCGGCCGGGGAAAATGGCCATGGTGAGCTACGTCCCCCGCGGCGATTGCGGACCGGTGGTGGTTCCGCATCGCCGACATTCGTGCGCCCTTGCCGAAAGTGGTGAGCGGCCAGACCCGCCCGGCCCGTTCCGCCCGGCGGGAAGCCCCGCGACAGCAGGAGAGGCACCGCCGCATGCAGCAACGTCAGGCTCGTGACGTCCGGCTCGATCTGTTCAAGGGCATCGCCCTTCTCATCATCTTCATCAACCATGTGGGCGGAAACCCGCTGGCGAAGGTGACGCCCGGACGGTTCGGTCCATCGGATTCGGCGGAGATCTTCGTCTTCATCTCCGGTTACGCCATAGCCCTGGCCTATGGCCCGGTGCTGGCGGAGCGCGGGTTCGCCGCCTGCCAGCGCAAGGCGCTCGGCCGCTGCCGGCAGCTGTGGGCGGCCAACATCGCCACCATGCTGGTCAGCGCCCTGGTGGTGGCGCTGGCGGTTTATGTCGGCGACCTGCCGATGGAGGCGTCGAACCGGCTGGAGAGCTTCGCGCCGCTGTTCGACAGCCCGGCCGTGGCGATGGCCTGGCATCTGGTGCTGATGTACCTGCCCTTCGCGCTCGACATCCTGGCGCTCTACATCCTGCTGGTGGCGGCGGCACCGCTGTTCCTGTGGTCCTACGCCCGCTTCGGCATGGCGGCGGTGGGGGCGTCGCTGGCGCTCTATCTGCTCGCCCAGGCGGCGCCGTGGCTGATGCCGCCCAACCTGTGGGACGGAAGCTGGAACTTCAGCCCGCTGGCGTGGCAGTGCGTCTTCTTCCTCGGCACCAGCCTGGCGCTGGTGGTGCGCAGCGGCAAAGTGACGCTGCCGCGCTCGCCCTGGCTGCTGGCGGCGGCGCTGGCGGTGGTGGTTGGGATGGCGCTGTGGAAGGGCGCGGCCTCCGACCTCGGCCGGGCGCTGGTTCCCGCTGGGCTGCATGGCTGGCTGCCGGAACAGACGATCCCCTGGGCGGACAAGGACACGCTGGGCCCGATGCGGCTGCTGCATTTCCTGGCGCTCGCCTGTGCGGCGGCACTGCTGGTGCCGCGGGATGCGGCATGGCTGCGCTCGGCGCCCGCAAGGCTGCTGACCGCCTGCGGACGGCATTCGCTGCCGGTCTTCTGCGTCGGCGTGGTGCTGTCCATCACCGGGACGGCGATGCTGATGGCGGGCAAGGGCGCGGCGATGGTGCTGGCGGTCAATCTGGGCGGCGTCGCCCTGCTTCTCCTGCTGGCGCTGGTGCTGGAGCGGCGGCGGACCCGGCGGCTGCCGGCGAAGGAGACGGCGGTTCCGCCATCGGCGACTGTCGTGACCGATATGCCCTGACGCCGGGGGAAGCTGCGGCTGGGCTTCTTGAATCCTATGCCGGGTGAGCGCATATTTCTTATATGCAAATCAACCCGGCCATACCGTCTTACCAGACGCAGAAGCCAACACCGCAGCTGACGCCCGCGATGCAAATGGCGATGTCTCCGGCGGTGCAGGCGGCGCAGCAGACGGCCCCGGCGGTTCGCACGCAGACCGTCGTCGCTCCGCAGGCGACCGGTAAGGCCGACCAGACGCGCGAGACGCGCACCGCCACCCAGGGCAACCAGTCGGTGGACACCATCGCCAACGCGCTGACCGCCCAGGTGAACGGGCAGGGCTACCGCAAGCGCGGATCGCTGCTGGACGTTTCCGTGTGAAGGCGCTTTCAGACGCGAGATTCTGCTTCTGATGCCCCCACCCTAACCCTCCCCCGCTTTCGGCCGGCCGAAGGCCGGTCCGATCGCGGGGGAGGGAATCAAGTGTCGATTGTGCGCATAGCTGAAGAAAAAGGGGCTTTCCTCCCGCCGGAGAAAAGCCCCTTTTCAGTATCTGCCGAACCGGCCGTTACTTCAGCTCGTCCATCGTATCGATGACGTGGCTGACGATGCCGTATTCCTTGGCCTCGTCGGCGAGCATCCAGTAATTGCGGTCAGTGTCCTTGGCGACCTTTTCGAAGGGCTGCCCGGTCTCACGCGCGATGATCTTGTTCAGACGCTCGCGCATGCGGATGATTTCCTTCGCCTCGATGGCGATGTCCGTCGCCCGGCCGCCCGTTCCGCCCAGCGGCTGGTGGATCAGGAAGCGGGTGTTCGGCAGGCAGAACCGGTCTTCCTTCTTCGCCGCCAGATAGATGTGGCAGCCGGCGCTGGCAACCCAGCCCGTGCCCAGCATCTTCACCCGCGGCTTGATGAAGCGGATCATGTCGTGGATGGTGTCGCCCGCCTCGACGTGGCCGCCCGGCGAGTTGACCACGACGGTGATGTCGTCGTCGCTCTCATGGGCGAGCGCCAGCAGCTGGGCCGAGACGACCTGCGCCAGCTTCATGTCGATCTGACCGAAGATCAGGACCGTGCGCGCCTTGAACAGGCTCTGCTGCACGGCGGCGAACTGCGGCTGGGCGCTTTCCTTCGACTTCTCGTCCGGTTCCTTTTCGGGTTCGTCGTCGAACCGGGTGTATCCGACCTGCGCCATTGATGTTCTTCTCCCTGGTATCGGAAGCGGGGTATCGGGACCGGGATGCGCTGCCGGAGGGGTGCCCCGACTGCTGTCCCGCTGCCGCATGCGCCTTGCCTGTTCACCACATAGCCCGTCCGGGCTTCATGTTCAACGTCCGGCGGGCCAAAATCGATGGTGCCGGTTGCGCGCCGGGGACGGGACGGCCACACTTCAACCGCGCAAGGCGGCGCCGGCGGACGGGGAGTGCGGCGGAATGTCTGAAAGCGGTGCGGACCGGGGCGTTTCGGTGATCATCGCGGCCTTTCGCGCCCACGACACCATCGTGCGCGCGGTGCAAAGCCTGCTGGATCAGGACTGGACGGAATGGGAGGCGGTGATCGTCAGCGACGACGGCACCGATTACCGCCCGACCCTGCAGGCCGCCGGGATCGACGATCCGCGGCTGGTCTTCACCGGCACCGGGCGATCGGCGCCGGCGCCCCGGCGGCGCGCAACGCCGGGCTGGCGGCGGCCCGACTGGCGCTGGTGGCGCCGCTGGATGCCGACGACCGCTTCCGTGCCGGGCGCCTCTCCGCCCTGGCGCCGCTGGCGCTTGCCCATGGTGCCGCCTTCGACAATGTGGCGGTGGTGCGGGACGAGGACGATTCGCCCCTGCTGCGCCTGTATGGGGAGGGGAGGGCGCCGGCCCTGTTGGACGGCGGCGCCTTCCTGGCGACCTCGGTGCCGATGTTCCCGGTGGCGCGGCGCGATCTGGTTCCGGGCTGGGACGAGGACGTGAATTTCTGCGACGACGTTGTGTTCAATGTCCGGCTGCTTGATGCCGCCGGCCCGGTGCCGCTGGTGGCGACGCCCTTCTACGAATACCGCCAGCGCGCCGGCTCCATCACCTTCTCCGCCGACAGCGGGGAGCGGGCGGAGCGCTGCTACCGCCATGTGCTGGACCGGCTGGCCGGCGACGGCTTCGGCATCCGCCACGCCGGCCTGCGCCGCAGCTTCACGCAGGCCATCGCCGCCAAGCGCGCCCGCAACGCCGCATTCCAGGCCGCCTTCAAGGCCGGGCGCTGCGCCAATTTCCAGGAATTCCTGGCGATGGAGGAGGAGTCCCGGCATAGGCGATCTGCCGGAAATTTGAGGACTTCGCGGGAATGACGGCCGGGAAAATTCAGTTTCGGGATCGGAACGGCCACGCTCCCGCTGGTTTTGCTTTACCATTTTGTGTCAGCCTTGCTGCGTCGCACACCGCCGGACCGGACACGGGTAAATCCCATGAGCGCCCCGACCTGCTGCCTCGCCCGCATTCCCGCCAATGGCAAGTTCTGGCTGAAGTCCGCGCGGGTCCAAGACGGCCTCCGCGATATCCGGATCGAGAATGGCCGCGTCCGCGCCCTGGTGCCGGCCGGCGAGTCGCCCTGCTGCGCGCCTGGACTCGACCTCGACGGCGGGGAGGTGCGCCGGATGGAGGATGGCGGCCCGGTCACGCCCGGCGATCCGGCGGACCTGTGGGTGACCCTGTGCGGCGGGCGG
This sequence comes from Azospirillum sp. VT-I1, assembly GCF_055698305.1. Lineage (NCBI taxonomy): Bacteria > Pseudomonadati > Pseudomonadota > Alphaproteobacteria > Rhodospirillales > Azospirillaceae > Azospirillum > Azospirillum sp. VT-I1. Next base: position 472,894 of record NZ_CP168803.1, read on the forward strand.
ACGGTCGCGATGCGGGCCGGCAGGCTTGAGACCGCCGGGGGCCAGCAGGCGGCGGCCACAAACGGCCCGACGGACGGTTCGGATCGTTGAACCTTCTCGACATCGGATGTGAACTGAACGATATAGTTCAGTTTGCCCGGCGCGCTTTCCGGTTGCGCTGCAGCAAGGTGAAACCCGTCCGGATCCCGGTCCCATGCGCCATACGCTTCGCATCGCTGCTCTCCTCGTCCTGGCGGCTCTCGCCGGTGGGGCCTACTGGTATTTCGTGAAGCAGGGCGGGACCGTCGCCGGGCTGACCGCGATGGTGAACGGCGCGGTGTCCGGCGCTGCGCCGGCCCCCGGCGGTGCATCGGGTGGAGGCAAGCCGCCGGGCGGCGCCCCGCCGATGCCGGTGGAGGCGGTTTCCGTCCGCATCGGCACGGTGGAGCGGACCGTCACCGCGGTCGGGTCGCTGCTGTCCAACGAATCCGTGGTGATCCGGCCGGAGGTCGCCGGTCGCATCAGCGAGATCGCCTTCAAGGAGGGGCAGCGCGTCGCCAAGGGCAGCGTGCTGGTCCGGCTGGACGACGCCATCGCCCGCGCCACCTTGGCCCAGGCCCAGGCGAGCATCGCCTTCTCCCGCGCCGAACTGTCGCGCGCCGACCAGCTGGTCCGCCAGAACACCGGCCCCTTGCGCAACCGCGAACAGGCCTCGGCCAAGCTGCTGGCCGACGAGGCGGCGGTGCAGCTGGCCAAGGCGCAGCTGGAGAAGCAGGTCATCACAGCACCCTTCGACGGGGTGCTGGGCCTGCGCAAGGTGTCGGTCGGCGACTTCGTCCAGGCCGGCAAGGACATCGTGAACCTGGAGGACATCGACACGCTGAAGCTGGACTTCCGCGTGCCGGAGATGTTCCTGCCGGCGGTGAAGGTCGGCCAGACGGTGAAGGTCGCGGTGGATGCCTTCGGCGGGCGCGGCTTCGACGGCACGGTCTACGCCATCGACCCGCTGGTGGACGTGAACGGCCGCGCGCTGGCGATCCGCGCCCGCGTGCCGAACCCCGACGGCTCGCTGCGCCCCGGCCTGTTTGCCCGCGTGTCGCTGACGCTGACCACCGTGCCGGACGCGGTGCTGATCCCCGAGCAGGCCATCGTCGCCTTCGGCAAGGACCAGTTCGTCTTCAAGGTGGTGGACGGCAAGGCGGCGCAGACAAGGGTCGTCCTGGGCGAGCGTCGCAATGCGGAGGTGGAGATTTCCAAGGGGCTCGCCCCCGGCGACATGGTGGTGACCGCCGGCCAGCTGAAGATCCGCGACGGCGCGCCGGTCGCCGTGCTGCCGGCCAAGCCGGCCGCCAACAAGTCGACGGGGAGCTGAGGCGATGGTCCTCTCCGACATCTCGATCCGCCGCCCGGTGCTGGCGACGGTGATGAGCCTCGCCCTGATGCTGATCGGCATCGTGTCGTACCAGCGCCTGTCGGTGCGCGAATATCCCAAGATCGACGAGCCGGTCGTCACGGTGGAGACGACCTACAAGGGCGCCTCGGCCCAGATCATCGAAAGCCAGGTGACCCAGACGCTGGAGGACAGCCTCGCCGGCATCGAGGGCATCGACGTGATGTCCTCGATCAGCCGGGCGGAGAAGTCGCAGATCACCCTGCGCTTCCGGCTGGACCGCAATGTCGACGTCGCCGCCAGCGACGTGCGTGACCGGGTGGGCCGTGTCCGCGCCGCGTTGCCGTCGGAAATCGACGAGCCGGTGATCGCCAAGGTGGAGGCCGACGCCCAGCCGATCATCTATCTGGCCTTTTCCTCCGACCGGCATTCGCCGCTGGAGGTGACGGACTTCGCCGACCGCTACGTCAAGGACCGGCTGCAGAACCTGCCCGGCGTCGCACAGGTCCGCATCTTCGGCGAGCGCCGCTTCGCCATGCGCCTGTGGCTCGACCCGCAGCGGATGGCCGCCTACCGGGTGACTCCGCAGGATGTCGAGAACGCGCTGCGTCGGCAGAATGTGGAGATCCCGGCCGGGCGCGTCGAAAGCGTGGCCCGCGAGTTCACCGTGGTGTCGGAAACCGACCTGCGCAGCCCGGCCGAGTTCGAGAACATCATCCTGCGCGACGATTCCGGCTATCTGGTCCGCCTGCGCGATGTCGGCCGGGCGGAGCTGGGAGCGCTGGACGAGCGGGTCAGCGCGCGCTTCAACGGCCGCGGCGCCGTCGCCATCGGCGTGGTGAAGCAGTCCACCGCCAACCCGCTGGACGTGTCGAAGGCGGTCAACGACGCGCTGCCGAAGATCCGCGCGGCGCTGCCCGACGGCATGGGGGTGGATGTCGGCTACGACAGTTCCGTCTTCATCGCCAAGTCGATCGACGCGGTGTTCCACACCATCTTCGAAGCGATCATCCTGGTCGTTCTGGTCATCTTCTTCTTCCTGCGCTCGCTGCGGGCGACGCTGGTGCCGCTGGTGACCATCCCGGTGTCGCTGATCGGCGGCTTCGCCCTGATGTACGCCTTCGGCTTCTCCATCAACACGCTGACGCTGCTGTCGATGGTGCTGGCCATCGGCCTCGTGGTCGACGACGCCATCGTCATGCTGGAGAACATCTTCCGCTATGTGGAGGAGGGGATGCACCCCTTCCAGGCGGCGCTGAAGGGATCGCGCGAGATCGGCTTTGCCGTCATCGCCATGACCATCACGCTGGCGGCGGTCTATGCCCCCATCGGCTTCATGACCGGGCGCACCGGGCGGCTGTTCACCGAATTCGCGCTGACGCTGGCCGGTGCGGTCATCGTGTCGGGTTTCGTCGCGCTGACGCTGTCGCCGATGATGTGCTCCAAGCTTTTGAAGCACGAGACCAAGCACGGCATCCTTTACCGCGCCATCGAACGTTTTCTGGAGGGGATGACCAACGGCTATCGCAGTTTGCTGCGCCTGTCGCTGCGGGCGCGGCCGCTGGTGCTGCTGATCGGCTTCACCGTCGCCGCCGCGAGCTATGTGCTGTTCAACGGCCTGAAGTCGGAACTGGCGCCGGTGGAGGACCGCGGCACCATCGTCGGCATCGCCATCGCGCCGGAAGGTTCCACGCTGGACTACACCATGGGCTATGCCCAGCAGATGGAGGCTCTGTTCCGCCAGATCCCGGTGCTGGAGAAGTTCTTCGTCGTCGTCGGTTTCCCGGTGGTCAACCAGGGCATCGCCTTCGTCCGCCTGATCGACTGGGACCTGCGCGAGGTGAAGCAGCAGGCGGTCACCGCCCAGCTGTTTCCGAAGATGTTCGGCATCCCCGGCATCCTGGGTTTCGTCACCAACCCGCCGTCGCTGGGCCAGAGCCCGACCGAGAAGCCGGTGAACTTCGTCATCCAGACCTCGCTGCCGTTCGAGGAGCTGCAGGCGATGGTCAACGCCATGATGGCGGAGGCCCGCAACTTCCCCGGCCTGGTCAATCTCGACACCGACCTGAAGCTGAACAAGCCGGAACTGAAGGTGTCGCTGGACCGCGACAAGGCGGCCGACCTGGGGGTGGACGTCGACACCGTCGGCCGGACGCTGGAAACCCTGCTGGGCGGCCGGCAGGTGACGCGCTTCAAGAAGGACGGCAAGCAGTATGACGTGATCGTCCAGGTCGCCAACATCGACCGCCGCAACCCGGACGATATCGCCAGCATCTATGTGCGCGGCGGCACCAGCGCGACCGGTGGAGCGGGTCAGATGATCTCGCTCGCCAATCTGGTGAAGGTCGAGGAGCGGGTGGCGCCGAAGGAGCTGAACCACTTCAACAAGCTGCGCTCCGCCACCATCACCGCGACGCTGGCGCCGGGCACCTCGCTGGGCGAGGCGCTGGCGGTCATGCAGGCGGCGGCGAACAAGGTGCTGCCGGCCACCGCCCAGACCGACTATGCCGGGCAGAGCCGCGAGTTCCGCGAATCCGCCACCGGGCTTTATTTCGTCTTCGTGCTGGCGCTGGCCTTCATCTATCTGGTGCTGGCCGCGCAGTTCGAAAGCTTCATCGACCCCTTCGTCATCATGCTGACGGTGCCGCTGTCGATGACCGGCGCGCTGGCGGCATTGCAGTTCAGCGGCGGGACGATGAACGTCTACAGCCAGATCGGCCTCGTCACCCTGGTCGGCCTCATCACCAAGCACGGCATCCTGATCGTGGAGTTCGCCAACCAGCTCCAGCGCGCCGGGACCGACATCCGCAAGGCGGTGGAAGAGGCGGCCGTGCTGCGCCTGCGCCCGATCCTGATGACCACCGGCGCCATGGTGCTGGGCGCGGTGCCGCTGGCCTACGCCCAGGGCGCCGGTGCGGAAAGCCGGCAGGCCATCGGTGCCGTTATCGTCGGCGGCATGACGCTGGGCACGCTGCTGACGCTGTTCGTGGTGCCGACGGTCTACAGCTATCTTGCCCGCAAGAGGCCGATGCAGGATGAATCGGAAGGGACGGGCGCGGCGCATGGTGCCGCCCATCCGCCCGCCCATCCTGCCCCCGCCCATCCTGCCGAGTGAGGAGCCTTGCGCCATGGCGAGCGTGCTGATCATCGATGACGACGACGTGGCGCGGGCGGTGCTTCTGCGCACGCTGACGATGGCCGGCCACGAGGCGATCGGTGCCCGCGACGGGTTGGAGGGGATGGCGCGGTTCCGCGACCATTGCTCCGGCAGTTCCCCCGACCGGCCTATAGACCTCGTCATCACCGACATCTTCATGCCGAACCAGGAAGGGCTGGCGACGATCATGGAGCTTCGCCGCGAGTCACCGTCGCTGAAGATCGTCGCGATCTCCGGCGGCGGCGCCCGCGCCTCGCTGGACGTGCTGCCGGTGGCGGAGGCGCTGGGCGCGCACCGCACCCTGCGCAAGCCCTTCACCCCCGCCGAGGTGATGGAGACCGTACGCGCCGTTCTGGAAGGCTGAGGGGGCCGATCGACATCCCATAACGCAGAAGCGCGAAGCGCCGCCGGACCGGAGTTCATGCCGGTTCGGCGGCGCTTCGCGTTTCGGGTGACCCCTGCCGGGGAAGGACCTGTCGGATGGCCGTACTTGTTGGGAAAGGGAAACCAGCCGACATGTTCCGGCCGGGCGGCCAGTGATCGCTTCCATCCGACGGGCGGGAAGGCTGCCTTGCCCGTTACCTGCTTGCCTTGGGCCTGCGGGATCGTCAGGCGGTCGGGTCAGGGGGCGGCAGGGTCAGGCGGCGAGCCGCTGTTCCTGTACTCGCCGGCTCCGGCGAAGGCGCTCGAACAGCTGCTGGATGCTGTCGGGGCTGATCCCGTCGCGCGTCATGACGGCGATCACGATCGGATCCGCAAGCAATTCGGAAAGGGTCGGCGTCGTGTTCCGGTCCATGCGTCCCTCCCTTCTGGTCCGGCTTCCGTAAACCGTGCCGTCCCGGAAGGGGGATCGGCGGACGGTCGAAGCCGGCAATGGCGATTGGCCTAATCCCTGCTGCGCGCTCGTCTCGGCTTTCGGCATCCGGATGGCCGCCGGGGATATAGCCCCTTTGATCCGGATTGTGCGTTGAAAATACAATATGGTGACCATAGCGCAGCCGGAGTGGTATTGTCACCCGTCCTTTTGTCAATAAGCGCTATATCTTTCCGTGATCCAGTAATGGTCAGGGCCGACACCGGTCGGCGGCCCCACCGCGTTACTGGTCACCCTTGTCCCGGACGGGTGCGCGTCAGGCTCGCCCCGGCGGAGGGGCCGCCGGAGTCGGCTGCGGGAATCGTAACGTCCGCCTGGACCCGGCGCACTTTTTCGTGGGACAGGCAGAGGTCCGCGGCGCGGTCGGCCAGATAGTCGGGACCGGGTACATCGGATTCGGCACAAAGACGACGCAAGTCTTCGACGATGTCCTCATAGGACATGACGGCGGCGATGTCGTCGGGGAATCCCGGGCCGGGATGGGTGACGGTCAGCGTCAGGTCGAATGTTACCCGCGGCCGGTCGGCGCGGCCGGCGATGGCGACCGGGGCGGCGAAGCCCCGCACCAGGATGGTGTAGGTGAGCGGCGCACCGCCCGGCTGGACCATGACGGCCCGTTTCGCGCTATCGTCCGACAACACAGTCTCCCGGCCGGCGGCCCGCCACCGGCATTGCATTCAGCCCGGCACTATAGGCGGTGCCGCCGCCGCATGCCACCGCACTCGCTCGGCGGCGGACGGTCGGATTTCCCCAGGGTCAGAGCGCTTCAGCGATCCGCATCACGGTCTCGCGGCCCGGAACCTCGTCGGCCAGCGCGCCGATGCGGCGGTTCAGCACCGGATGCTGCAGGTCGGCGGCGATGTCCGCCAGCGGGCAGAGGACGAAGGCGCGCTCCGCCATGCGGGGGTGGGGGATCTCCAGGTCCGGTTCGGCCAGCACCCGGTCGGCATAGAGCAGGATGTCGATGTCGATGGGACGCGGACCGAAGCGCAGCCCGCCCAGATCGCGGCCCAGCGTCGATTCGATCCCCTTGATGAAGCGCAGCAGCGCCTGCGGGTCCAGGCGGGTGGTGCCGCGCACCGCCATGTTGAGGAAGGCCGGCTGGTCCGTCACATACATCGGCGCCGTCTCGTAGAGCGCCGACTGCGCGTCGATCTCCACCGCCTCGCCCAGCCGGCGGATCGCCTCGGCCAGATTGGCGGCGCGGTCGCCCATGTTGCCGCCCAGCGCCAGATGGACGGTGACGAGAGAGGAGGGGGTAGGCGTAAGCTCTGCCATGGCGTCGGCGGTCCTGATGTGCTGGGATGGACGGATGGCGGAACTCCTAGCAAATCTCCGCCCGCCCGTCATGTCGCCCGTCGTGCCGCCATCATGCCGCGGCCATGCCGGGACCGGTCCGCCCCTTCGGGGAACGGACGGGCGGCGGCGGGGTTTCAGCACTATATCAACCGGTTGAGATGAACCCGGAAATGACACGATATCCTGGTGGAGGACGAGACATGGGCCGCGTACGGAGCCTGCGCGCTGCGGTGATCCTTCTCGGCGGCACGGCCGCCCTTCTTGCGGGCTGCGCCACCGGCCCCGATCCCGAGGTGGCCCGGCGCGCCCAGACCGCCATGGTGGGCATGCCCAAGGCCGACCTGCTGGCCTGCGCCGGCGTGCCGGACCGGCAGGCGATGGCGTCGGGGCGGGAGTATTACACCTACGTGGCGCGCCCGACGGCCGCCTACAGCCCCGGCAGCAGCATCGGCATCGGCGCCGGCAGCTTCGGCGGCAGCGGCGGGGTGGGCCTCGGCCTCGGCTTCGGCGTGCCGGTCGGTGGCGGCACCACGGCCGGGTGCGAGGCGACGGTGGTGGTCGGCCCGCGCGGGACGGTGGAACAGGTCACCTACCCGGCGGGCGCCTCGCTGTCGGCCTGCACGCCGATCGTCAGCAACTGCATGGCGCCGCGCGGCTGAGGACGCCCGCCGACGGGGGCCGCGCCCATAAGACTTAGAGATGAGGCGGTCGGGGCTGTCGCGGCGCCGGTCGATCCCGTATTCTCGGAGTTGAACCCCGGCCCCGGACCTCCGGCCATGGCCGGGGCACCGACGCCCGCAAAGGGCCGCATCAGGGTTGGCATAGGGTTGGAGGAAACACGAACCATGGACATGAGCGGAAGCCACCGGATCGAGGCCAGCCGCGAGGCGGTGTGGGCGGCGCTGAACGATCCGGACATCCTGCGCCAATGCATCCCCGGCTGCGAGGAGGTGGTCCGGCAGTCCGACACCGAGATGACGGCCAAGGTCGTCGCCAAGGTCGGCCCGGTCAGCGCCAAATTCGCCGGCAAGGTCACGCTGTCGGACCTCGACCCGCCCAACGGCTACACCATCACCGGCGAGGGTTCCGGCGGGGCCGCCGGCTTCGGCAAGGGCGGTGCCACCGTGACGCTGGCCGACGACGGTGGCGCCACCCTGCTGACCTACACCGCCAAGGCGCAGGTCGGCGGCAAGCTGGCGCAGATCGGATCGCGGCTGGTTGACGCCACCGCCCGCAAGATGGCGGAGGAGTTCTTCGCCCGCTTCACCCAGATCGTCGGCCCGGCACCCGCCGAGGCGGCGCCCGAACAGGTTGCGGCGGGGACGACCGCCGTTGCGGACGAACCGGCCGGTGCCAGACCGGCTGTCCGGCCCGCCGTCTATTCCGACACCACGACGGCCCCGGCCGCTGCCTCCGCCCCTGCGCCCAAGCCCGCGACGCGCATGGCGGAGCCGCCGCCGGAGATTCCGCTGCCGCTGCCGGTCGGCCGCGCCGGCGGGATCGGGGGCATGATCGGAGGTGGAAGCGGCGGTTTCTATGTTCCCTGGGCTGCGCTTCTCCTGGTTGTGGTGCTGCTCGCGTCGCTTGCTTTGATTCACTAGCGTGACAGATTGTTCATTGGTCGTACGGCCATATCAAAGGGGTTTGACGCACCCCCGGAATGTGTATGCTGCCGCGCGATTCCGGTCGGCGCCGTCGGCCGGTCGATCCATCGGAAGGGAAGCCGAAGTATGAAGAAGCTGTTGATGGGCGTTGCCACCCTGGCCGCGATCGTGACGGGTGCCGGTGCCGCGCAGGCCGCCGATGCCGCCGCCGGCAAGGATGTCTTCAAGGTTTGCATGGCCTGCCACACCACCGAGCAGGGCAAGAACAAGGTCGGTCCGTCGCTGCACGGCGTCGTCGGCCGCCAGGCCGCCGCGGTCGATGGCTTCAAGTATTCGGGCCCGATGAAGGAAAAGGCCGCCGGCGGCCTGACCTGGACCCCGGAGAACCTGGACGCCTACATCAAGGCTCCGAAGGAAATCGTCCCGGGCGGCACCATGGCCTTCGCCGGCCTGAAGGACGACGCCAAGCGCGCCGACCTGATCGCCTTCCTGGCCGAGCAGAAGTAAGACCGCGCAAGGCCCCGGCCCGGTCGGGGAGCGCGGACGGCGAAAAGGGCCGGAGGCGATGCCTCCGGCCCTTTGCATATGCACCCGGTCCTTTGGTGCCGAGTCTCAGCCGGCGGCCGCCAGACTCTTGCTCGCAACCTCGTAGACGTCCGGAGACAGGCCCGGAGTGGCGACGATCCGCTCCAATTCGGCCTTCATCAGGCCCTGACGAGCCGCGTCATAGCGCCGCAGGCGAGAGAAGGGGCCCATCAGGCGGGCCGCAACCTGCGGATTCATCGGGTCGAGGCGGAGCACCTGATCGGCGAGGAAGCGGTATCCGGCTCCACTCCGGTCGTGGAAGCGGACCGGGTTGCCGTTGGCGAAACCGCCGATCAGCGCATAGACCTTATTGGGGTTCCGGATCTCGAAGGCGGGGTGGCCGAGCAGGGCGGTCACCCGGTCCAGCGTGTCGGCGCGGTGCGACATCGCCTGAACGCTGAACCACTTGTCGACCACCAGAGCCTCGCCCTTCCAGCGCTCGTAGAAGTCGGCCAGCGCCTTGTCGCCTTCCGGCGAGGCGGCGTTGGACAGGAACTGCAGCGCCGCGATCTCGTCGGTCATGCCCTTGGCGCCGCGGTACTGGGTCAGGCACAGCTCCAGCGCCTCATCGTCCTCCAGCGCCATCAGGTAGGCGAGGCAGAGGTTCTTCAGCGCCCGCTTGCCAATGGCGTCGGCATCGACGGAGAAGGGCTCCTGGCTGCTGTTGCGGCGGTAGAGGTCGAGGAACTGCGCAAGCAGGCGCCCGGCCAGCGTCTTGCGCGCGAACTCCCGCGCCGCATGGATGGCGTCGGGATCGACCACCGCCATCTGGGTGCCGAGATAGGCTTCCGTCGGCAGCACCAGCGCCTGGGCGGCGAAGGCCGGGTCGCGGTCGGCATCTGCCAGGATGCGGGCGAAGGCGTCGGCATAGCCGTCGGGCAGCACCAGATCGCGGCCGGCCTGCTGGTCGGCGACGAGGGCCAGCAGGATGCGCGTACCCAGGATCTGCCCGGCCTCCCACCGGTTGAAGGCGTCGCTGTCATGCGCCATCAGGAAGGTCAGGTCGTCGTCGGTCAGGTCGGCCTTCAGCTTCACCGGGGCGGAGAAGCCGCGCAGCAGCGACGGCACCGGACGGGCCGGGATGTCGCGGAAGGTGAAGCTCTGGCTTTCCGCCGTGACGTGCAGGATGCGGCTGGTGCCGTCGGCCTTCTCCTCGCCGTCCAGGCGCAGCGGCAGGTCCTGCCCGTCGGGGCCGAGCAGGCCGACCACCAGCGGGATGTGCATCGGCTGCTTGGTCGGCTGGCCCGGGGTCGGCGGCACCGTCTGCTTCACCGTCAGGGTGAAGGTCTTCGCCGCCGCGTCATGGCTGCCGGTGACCTCCAGCTCCGGCGTGCCGGCCTGGCGATACCACAGCTGGAACTGGGTCAGGTCGACGCCGCTGGCGTCCGCCATGGCGGCGACGAAGTCGTCGCAGGTCACCGCCTGCCCGTCATGGCGCTTGAAATAGAGGTCGGTGCCCTTGCGGTAGTTTTCCGGCCCCAGCAGGGTGTGGATCATGCGGATGACTTCCGCACCCTTGTTGTAGACGGTGGGGGTGTAGAAGTTGTTGATCTCGACATAGCTGTCCGGGCGCACCGGATGGGCCATGGCGCCGGCATCCTCCTGGAACTGCACGGTGCGCAGCCCCTGGACGTCGGCGATGCGCTTCACCGCGCGGGAATGCATGTCGGACGAGAATTCCTGGTCGCGGAAGACGGTCAGCCCTTCCTTCAGCGACAGCTGGAACCAGTCGCGGCAGGTGACGCGGTTGCCGGTCCAGTTGTGGAAATACTCGTGCGCGACCACCGCCTCGATGTTGAGGAAATCGGTGTCGGTCGCGGTCTCCGGCTTCGCCAGGATGTATTTGGTGTTGAAGACGTTGAGCGACTTGTTTTCCATCGCCCCCATGTTGAAGTCGCCGACCGCGACGATGTTGAAGATGTCCAGGTCGTATTCCAGCCCGTAGACCTCTTCATCCCAGCGCATCGACTTGATGAGCGAGCGCATGGCGTGGTCGATCTTGTCCTCGTTCCCCGGCTCCACATAGATGCGCAGCGTCACGTCGCGGCCCGACGCGGTGCGGAAGCGGTCCTCGCCATGGACGAGGCTGCCGGCGACCAGCGCGAACAGGTAGCAGGGCTTGGGGAAGGGGTCCTCCCAGCGCGCCCAGTGGCGCCCGCCCTCCAGATCTCCCGAGGCGGCGAGGTTGCCGTTCGACAGCAGCACCGGGTAGCGCGCCTTGTCGGCGGTGATGGTGGTGCTGTAGCGCGCCATCACGTCCGGCCGGTCGATGAAGTAGGTGATCTTGCGGAATCCCTCCGCCTCGCACTGGGTGCAGAAGTTGCCGGAGGACTTGTAGAGCCCCTCCAGCGCCGTGTTCTCCTGCGGTTTGATGCGGACGACGGTCTCCAGCGTATAGCTGTCCGGCACCTCCAGCACGATCAGGTGATCGGGGGTGACGGTGTATTCGTCCGGCCCCAGCGTCCGGCCGTCCAGCGCCACCGACACCAGCTCCAGCCTCTGGCCGTCGAGCGACAGCGGCTCCGTCGCCGCCTCCGGACGGTCGGGATTGCGGCGGATCGCCAGCACCGTGCGGACGGTGGTGACATCCTCGCCCAGGTCGACGAACAGGTCGACCGTGTCGATCAGATGCGCCGGCGGGCGATAGTCCTGAAGCCGGATGGCCTTCGGCGTGCCTTTGTCCATGTGCCTTGTCTCTGGTCTGTGTCTGTCTTGCGGATCAAGCCGTTCGGGACAGGTCCGAGGAACAGGGACTGTAGCAAGGCGGAACCGGGCTGTCTTGAGTGGGAATGGGGGTGGGCGGGGGGATGGAGCGGCGCGGCCGCTATCTGGTGACCTGCGCCACCTTCAGCAGGGTGAAGGCGCCCATCTGGTCGATGTATTGCTGATAGAAGAAGCGCCATTTCTTGCCGTTGCGCACGCCGACCAGCGTGACCTTCACCGCGTCGGTGCCCGGCACGTTCATGTATTGCGACTTGTGCAGGGTGGTGGCGTGCATGCGCATGCCCTGCCGCAGCCCGGCCTCGTCGATCCGCCCCTGCGCGGTCTGGAGATTGCCGTGCGAGGCGGAGTAGGTGCCGCCGCCATGGTCGCTGAAGCCGAACGAGCAGCCGTCCATCGTCGGCGTGAACATCACGTCGGCCTCGTCCTCCAGCACGACCAGATGCTTGAAATCCTGGTCGTAGGGCAGCCAATAGGCTTTCCAGCCGTCCGGATGGTTGCCCTGATCGCAGCGCACCGACCAGACTGCGGCATTCTTGGTCTTGAACTGCGAGATGATGCCGGTGCCCTTGCGGGTGCAGGTCATGCCGTCATTGTCGAGGCTGAAATTCTTCACTCCGCCCACGCGGTAGTTGGGCTGGTAGGACTGGTACTGGATATAGATCAGGTTGTTCTTGAGGAAGCTTTCCGGGTTCGCGACCAGATCGGCGATGTTCGGCATGCGGCGTTCTCCTGCGCGGGGGATCAGACGATGCCGAAGACGGGCCGCTTGAACCCGGCCTCCGTCTCGTTGCCGGCCAGGAACCAGTAGGGCTTCATCACCGCGAACTGCTGGTTGTCGTCGCGCAGCAGCACATAGGCGCAATAGACGGTCCCGTCGTCCGGCCGCAGGAAAGCCGCGATCCACGGATTTTGCCGCGTGCCGATATGGCGGGCGTGCCCCAGCTTGCGCGTGATGTCGTTGCGGTAGCCGACCAGCGTCGCCGCATGTCCCTGACGGAAGGGAAGGGCGGCAAGCTCCTGATAATTCTGAAGAATGCGCGGGTTGCCGTCGCCTTCCTCGGCGTACCACTGCGCCACTTCCATATAGTCGTTGGCGCGCGCGTTGGCGCGGTCATAGCGCGCCTGCTTCTGGCGGTCGGTATGGCCGGCGGCGGTCTTCTTCAGAAAGCTGATCAGTCCCATCGTTCGCTTCTCCCGCTGTCCCGGACGGGACGCTAGCAGAGCAATCGGTGAGGCGCAAAAGGGTGGGGGTCATATGATGGTATGCGGTTTGGCTGCCGTTCTCATTGGTCTCCGCGCCGACCAGATAGCGGCTCTACCAAATTGTACGTGATACGAACTTGACCATGCCGCCCGTTCGGCGCATCATGGTCGCCGTGATGGATGGTGCCGAAAATGCATTGTTCCCACGACGCCGACCGGCCTGACGGCCGGCCGGAACCACGGCTGGAGTTCCAGAGGCAACGCCTTGCGGCCGCTTCCCGCGCGCCGCTACCTCATTGTTGCCCGTCCGGCTGAGCGGCGGCGGAGCCATACCCGGGTGGCTCCGCCGCCGATTGTTTTTTGGGCGCCGGTTGATTTTTGGGCATTGTCCCTCGACGGCCTCATTCCCGTCCGATCCCGGCCATCCTTCTGCCTCATTCCTGTCACGTCCTGTCGCCCTTCGGCAACGAGCGGTCGACGTGCAGTGGATTTACCCGAAATACGTACCACTTTCGAGAAAACCGCCCGAGCGGTCCCGCCGGATTCCCTCGAAAATCAAACGAAACATCGCAAAATATTGGTAGGTTTTCGCAAAATGGGGGTATCTGCTGTGGCTTTAACGCGCCATTAACCAGGATGGATTGAGTTTAGGGGCATCAGACGCGGCCAACTCCAACTCAGACGCGAAGTAGTCTTTGCCGATAGATGGAATTGTCCGGTCCCCTGTTTATCCCGCTACAGCCGACCTTCCCGTTCGTCCCTCCAGTGTTTGAAAGGCTCGCCCCCATGACCGTGCCGGCAGTCCTCCGCGATGTGGCGCAGTTCGGCGCCTACGCCGCCGGCCGGGGCCGACATGCGGGCCTGCTGGTCGCGGTCCTGCTGCTGGCCGGCTGCCCGGCCAACACCACCGGACCGGGATGGGGCGGACCCGACGTGACGGCCGCCAACCCGAACGGACGCCCGGCCTCCCCGCCGGTGCCCAGGCAGAAGCCGGTCCGCAAGGTTCCCGACGCCGCTGCGCTGGCGCCGACCCTGCCGATGCCGCAGCCCGGCCCGCCGGTGACCAACAGCGACGTGGCCGCGGCCGGCACGGCTTCCAACACGGCCACCACCCAGTTGGCGGCCATCGATCCCCGGACGGCGAACGCTTCGGCCATGCAGGCCGTGGGGCCGGCCATGGGAATGACGCCCACCCCTCCCGCAACCGCCAACGCCGACCCCGACAGCCTTGTCGGGCTGGACGAAGTCCAGACTCTCAACCTCCTGGGGTCCCCTGTTGCAAGGGAAGAGGCGCCGCCCGCCAAGATCTGGCGGTATTCCAAGGGTGACTGCACCCTCAAGGTCTTCTTCTTCATGGATATGACCTCGTCCCAGGACTTCCGCGCCCTCTCCTACGATATGAAGAGCAGCCAAAATGTCCCTGACGCCGACCACCGATGCTTCGCCCAACTCCTCGCTCACGCTGACTCAGGGCGCCCTGTCCGCCCCGGGGTTCAGTAAGGCGGAGTCGAACAAGGGAATGTCCGCAATGACCGAACCGACCATTGCCCGCATCGCTCTGGTGGACGACGACGATCTGTTCCGTGAGTCGCTCAGCCTCAACCTCGGCGACGAGGGGTACGAGGTCATCACCTTCGACCGCGGCGAGCCGGCGCTCGATTTCTTCGCCGGCGGCGGGTCGGTCGACATCGTCCTGCTGGACTGGCGCATGCCCAAGCTGGACGGCATCGACGTCCTGCGCCAGATGCGCGCCCGCGGCATCGCCACCCCAGTGATCTTCCTGACCGTGCTGTCCGACCAGATCTATGAAGAGGCGGCGCTGGCCGGCGGTGCCCTGGACTTCGTGGAGAAGTCGCGCAGCCTGTCGATCCTGCTGAAGCGCATGCGCCTGATCCTGGACGGCACCAAGGGTGCGACGGAGGAGGCGGAGGCCGGCGGCAACAGCACCATGCACCGTCTGGGCGAGCTGGAGCTGCGCCTGGACAACAGCCGCGCCTTCTGGAAGGGCAAGCGCATCGACCTGACGCTGACCGAGTTCAACATCGTCAAGCTGATGTCGACCCGCCCGGAAGAGGACGTGTCCTACCGCGAGATCTACGACCTCGTCCATGGCAAAGGCTTCGTCGCCGGCTACGGCCCGTCGGGCTACCGCGCCAACGTCCGCGCCTTCATCAAGCGCATCCGCCAGAAGTTCCGTTCGGTCGACGCCAACTTCGCCTGCATCGAGAATTATCCGGGCTTCGGCTACCGCTGGGGCAAGGGTGAGAACCCGGCCCAGGGTGGCGACGAGGACGGCCTGGACAACGACCAGCGCGGCGGCCAGCGCAATGGTATGAGCGAGGACATGCTGATCAATGGCGCTGCTGCCGAGTGAACTCGCGATGCGGGCGCCCAGACAAGCGTCCGCCCGCCTGCTTTGGCTGTGGCGGTCGATGGCGAGCCGCCTCGTGCTGCTCACCGTCGTCTTCGTCGCCGTGCCGGTCCTGCTCTATGACCAGTTCCAGCGCGCCGACGAGGCTTCGCAGCAGCTCCTGCTGAAAAGCGCCCAGCGCCAGGGCGAGCTGATCGCCCGCGCGCTGGAACCGGAACTTCTGGGCGTGGACCGCACCGCCCTTCCCAGCCTCAGCAACGCGCTCGCCCGCTACGGCGACGACCGCACGCGGCTGAAGCTGCTGGTGCGGCCGCGGGTGGCGGCCGGCGGGGCGGCGACGGTCAGGACCGGGCCCGAACCCTTCTTCTACGTCGCGGCGGCGCCCAGCCTGTCGACCGCCGACATCGACGCCGAGCGGCGCCTGCTGCTCGAACAGGGCGTGCTGGACCGGCTGGGGTCGAGCTGCGCCGGCAACTCCACGCTGGCGATGCGCGTTCCCCACGCCGAAGGCGGGGAGGAGGTGCTGTCCTCCATCACCCCGATCAAGACCAGCTTCGGCTGCTGGGCGCTGGTGACCAGCCACGCGACCGAAGCCTACATCTCCTCCTCCATCGGCCGTCCCTACTGGAGCACGCCGGCGGTCCAGGCCGCCGCGGCGATCTATCTGGCGATGGCGGCCCTGGTGCTGGCCGTGCTCGCCGGCATCTGGCGCAACCTGAACCGCTTCGGCGACCTTGCCCGCCGCATCGTCGGCGGCGAGGACATCCCCGACCAGCATGGCCGCAGCGCCTCCTTCGCCGCGCGCAACACCGTGCCGGAACTGGGCGGGGTGGCGGAGGATTTCGACCGGCTTGTCGCCACCCTGCGCGACAGCGCCCAGTCGCTGCGCCGCGCAGCGGAGGACAACGCCCACGCCTTCAAGACGCCGATCGCCGTCATCCGCCAGTCGGTGGAGCCGCTGCGCCGCGCCCTGCCGGCGGAGAACGCCCGCAGCCAGCGCGCGCTGACGATGATCGAGAAGTCGCTGGACAAGCTGGACGGGCTCGTTTCCTTCGCCCGCCGCATGGACGAGGCGGCGGCCGACCTGCTGGCGCCTGCGCGCCGCCGGGTCGACCTGTCGGCGCTGGTGGAGCGGATGGCCGGCGGATACACCGGCCTGCTGGCCGAACGGCGCCTGCACATGCGCTCGCGCATCGACGCCGGGCTGGTGGTGCGCGCCAGCGAGGAGACGCTGGAGACCATCGTCGAGAATCTGGTGGAGAACGCCGTCAGCTTCTCGCCGCCCGATTCCGCCGTCAGCGTCCGTCTGACCCGCAACGGCCGCTGGGCCGAGCTGCTGGTGGACGACGAGGGGCCGGGCGTCGATCCCGCCAACCTGGAACGCATCTTCGAGCGTTATTTCTCGCACCGCGAACCCGGCCGCGGCATGCCGGAGGACGAGGCGGCCGCCCATCAGGCCGGAGCCGCGCATTTCGGGATCGGGCTGTGGATCGTCCGCCGCAACATCGAGGCCTTCGGTGGCCGCGTCAGCGCCGAGAACCGCCCGACCGGCGGGTTGCGGATGACGGTGATGCTGCCGCTGGCCGGCTGACGAACCACAGGCCGCGTCGCCGGCAAACAGGCTTCGGAGTGGCGCGGCCGTCGCCGTTCCTGCTATGGTCGGTTCCCGGCCGCCCCCGTTCTTTGCCCGAAGAAGGAGGCGGCCGGCCGAACAGCATTCCGAGCCGCCGATGGACCGCAGCCTCGATTCCACCGACATCAAGATCCTGCGCGAACTGCAGGAGGACGGGCGCCTCAGCAATGTGGAGCTGGCCCGGCGCATCAATCTCAGCCCGGCCGCCTGCCTGGAGCGGGTGAAGCGGCTGCAGGCGGACGGCATCATCCAGCGCTATGTCGCGCTGCTCGATCCGCACCGTCTTGAAGCGGGGATGCTGGTCTTCGTCGAGGTGGTTCTGGACCGCACCACGCCCGACAATTTCGACGACTTCAAGGCCACCGTGCTGCGCATGCCGCAGATCATGGAATGCCACATGGTCGCCGGCGGCTTCGACTATCTGGTCAAGGCGCGGGTGCGCGACATGAACGAATACCGCCTGTTCCTGGGCGAACTGCTGTCCACCGCGCGGGGCGTGCGGGAGACCCATACCTATGCGGTGATGGAAGAGGTCAAGAGCGTCACCGCCATCCCGCTGGACGGACTGTCCACGGGCTCGTTGCGCAGCTAAACAGTTAGACTGTATATCTTTTTTCAGTTTGCATTGTACGTTGCGCCCGCCATTCTTTCCCGGACGCATTTTGCGACGGATTCCGCGGGTGGATATCCCGGCGGCGTTATGTTTCGCCATGCAGGTTGTTCGATTGCAAACAAAATCGCGCGGCATGCCGCTTGCAGCGTAACGTCCGGTCCGGGGGTGCGACCGATGAGATCGTCCGGCGCTGCCGAGCGCGCCTGCACGCCCGACCGTTTCCTGCAAGACTTTGGCGAGAGCGGAACCGCGTCATGCGCGTCAACACCCCGATCACCGACCGCGAGGTCCATCTGACCGAAGGCGTCCCCCTGGTGTCGCGCACCGACACCGGCGGCCGGATCACCTTCGCGAACCAGGCTTTCGTCGAGATCAGCGGTTTCGACGAACATGAGCTGATCGGCGCTCCGCACAACCTCGTCCGCCATCCCCACATGCCCAAGGAGGCGTTCGCCGACCTGTGGGCGACCGTGAAGACGGGGCGGCCCTGGGAGGGGCTGGTGAAGAACCGGACCAAGTCCGGCGATTTCTATTGGGTGCGCGCCAACGTCACCCCGGTGATCGAGAACGGCGCCGTCACCGGCTACATCTCCATCCGCTCCAAGCCGTCGCGCGACGAGATCGCGGCGGCCGAAACGCTGTATGCGGCCATGCGCGACGGACGGGCCGCGGTGGCGCTGGAGCAGGGGGCGCTCGTCCGCCGCAGCCGCGCGGGCCGGGCCGCCGCCACGGCCTGGTCCAGCCTGTCCGGGCGTCTGGCCGGCGTGATGGTGCTGCTGATCCTGGCGATGCTGCTGGCCGGCTGGCTCGGGCTGGACGGCATGGATGCCTCCAACCGCTCGCTCCGCACCGTGTATGAGGACCGGACGGTCCCCGCCTATCAGATCGGCGAGATCGAGAACCTTGCCCGCGACAGCCGGCAGCACCTGACTGATTTCGCCGCCGATCTTCATGAGAACAAGGACGCCGGCGACCTCGCCGCCCTCGAGACCGCCGTCGCCGACAACAGCGCCGCCATGCGGCGGCTGCTGACCGCCTATCTCGCCACCTACCTGACGCCGGAGGAGGCGGTCCTCGCCGGGCGGTTCGAGCCGCTGGTCGTCTCCTACCTGCAATCCGGCGTCGACCCGGCCCTGGCGCTGGCGCGGGAGAGGAAGGGCGCAGCACTGGACTCCCATCTGCGCGGCACCGTCCGTCCCGCCTTCGCCGAGCTGCGCCGCGTGTCGGACTCGTTGCTGGAACTCCAGATCCGGGTCGCGCGCGAGGAGTTCGACAGGGCCGAAGCCGACCATGGGCGGCGCATCGCGGTGGTCTCCGCGGCGGTCCTGCTGAGCTGCCTGCTCGCCGCCCTGTTCGGCTGGCTGATCCTGCGCACGGTGCGCCGGCCAATGGCGGTCCTGGAACAGACGTTCGAACGCATCGCCCGCGGCGCCTTCACCGATCCGATGACGCCCATCGCCGTGCCGGAATTCGCCCGCGTCGCGTCCGAAGTGAACGCGATGAAGGCGAAGCTGGCCTATGCCGCCCATGAGAAGCACGAGACCGAACTGCGCCAGAAGGCGCTGACCCGCCAAGCCCTGCTGGAGACCTGCAAGTCGATCGAAGGCGACCTGGACTCCACCTGGATAGGGGTGGAACTGACCAGCAAGCGCGCCGGCGACGGCATCCAGGATCTGATGCAGGCGCTCGGCGTGGTGCGCGAGAACACGATGGTGGTGTCGGCGGCCTCGGAACAGGCCAGCGCCAACGCCCAGTCGGTCGCCGCCGCGACGGAGGAGCTGAACAGCGCCGGGCACGAGATCGCCCGGCAGGCGGCGCGGTCCAGCGAGGTGGCCCGGCGCGCGGTGGACAGTGCCCGCGGCTCCGCCTCCGCCATCGGCCAGATGGAGGTGGCGACGGAGGAGATCGCCAAGGTCGCCAACCTGATCAACGACATCGCCGGCCAGACCAACCTGCTGGCGCTGAACGCCACCATCGAGGCCGCCCGCGCGGGCGAGGCCGGCAAGGGCTTCGCCGTCGTGGCAAGCGAGGTGAAGCAGCTGGCCAACCAGACGGCGCGGGCGACGGAAGACATCGCCCGCCAGATCGACCAGCTGAAGCAGGCGGTCGGCGGCAGCGTCACCGCGATCCAGACCGTCATTTCCGTGATCGAGGAGATCGACGAGGCCGCCGCCGCCACCGCCGCCGCGGTGGAGGAACAATCCGCCGCCAATGCGGAGATCGGGCGCAGCGCCACCAACTCGGCCGGCGGCGCCTCCCAGGTGTCGGTCAGCGTCCTGCGCATCCGCGACCAGGCGGACGGCATCACCGGCATCGCCACCGACGTGACGCGCCGGATGGCCGACACCCAGACCGCGGTCGCCGACCTGAAGCGCCGTCTGGTCATCGCCCTGCGCCAGTCGGTGGCCGGCGACCGCCGCATGTCCGACCGCATCCCCTGCGAGGAGCCCGTCACGCTGCTCCTGGCCGGCGACCGCCGCAACGCCACCATGCTGGACCTGTCCCTGGAAGGGATGCTGGTGGAGGCCAAGGATCTTCCCCGGCTCGCCGAACAGATGCGGCTGACGGTGTCGCTGCGCGACGTCGGCGAGCTGCCGGCCGTCGTGGCGGGGATCAGCGACCTCGGCCTGCATCTGGCCTTCGACGACCTGTCGGACGGTCAGGCCGACCGGCTGGGCCGTGCCTATCGCGCCATGGTGGAGGCGGATTCCGACGTCATCCGCACCGCGCAGGACACCGCCGCGGCCCTGTCCAAGGCGCTGGAGACCGCTCTTTCCAACGGCAGCATCGGCGAGGAGGCGCTGTTCTCCACCGATCTCGCCCCCATCGCCGGCAGCGAGCCCGAACAGGCGCTGGCACCCTTCACCGAACTGGCCGACCGCCTGTTCCCCGCGATCCAGGAGCCGGTCCTGGCCTCCAACCCCCGCTTCCAGTTCTGCGTGGCGGCCAACAGCGTCGGTTACGTCCCGACCCACAACAGCCGCTATTCGGAGCCGCAGCGGCCGGGCGACGTCGTCTGGAACACCGCCCATTGCCGCAACCGGCGCGTTTTCGCCGACCGCTCCGGCCTTGCCGCGGCGCGCAACACCCGGCCCTTCCTGCTGCAGGCCTATCGCCGCGACATGGGCGGCGGCCGGATGGTGCGGCTGAAGGAGGTCGACGCGCCGATCACCGTGCGCGGCCGCCACTGGGGCAATGTGCGGCTGGCCTACACCGCCTGACGGGCCTCACCCGTTCCGGGTCAGCAGGGCTTCGTAACGCCGGACGGTCTCGCGCATCTCCTCCAGCAGTAGACGCTGCTCGTCGGCCGCCGCGCGCGCCCGTTCGGCATCGATCCGCGCCTGCTCGGCATAGGATCGGGCCTCCTCGGCGGACAGGCGGGCTTGCTCCTGGAGCCGCCGTGCCCGCTCTTCGGCCTGGCGGCTCTCTTCCGCCGCGCATCTTGCCTCTTCCCTGGATCGGCGATGCTCCTCGTCGTCGATCCGCCAGTCTTCGGCTTCGCGCCGTTGCGCCTCGCCCGTGATCCGTCCTTCCTCGGCCATCAGGCGGGCATCTTCGGCCTCCATATGGCGTTCGAATGCCGCGTTTCTTTCCCCTTCGGCCTTCTCGCGCCGCCGTTCCGCATCGTTGCGGGCCTGTTCGGCCATGTCGCGGCGTGTCTCGCCATGCCGCCAATCCTCGGCATCGCTGTTCCGGTCATGGGTGCTGTCGGTGGGGTGGGGTATCTGGGGCATGGCGCTTCCCCTTCATCGGGCAGTGAAGAGCGTTCAAGGACCGGCCGGAAGGTCGCAGGCGCAGGTCCATCCGGCTCGGAAGGCGCCGCCTCCGTTCCGGCCTGTTGCGGATCATCGCCTGCAACGCCCCGGGTGCGATCCAGCATTCCATTCCACCGTCAACAGGCCGTTCTGGCAATCTGCCATATCAGCATAGTTGCGGTGCGAGCTTCGGCCAACCGGCGCCGCAGCCGGGCGCGCGTCAGGCGTGCGTCTGCGCGTCCGGCACCAGCACGTCGGCGCAGATTGCCCGCACCACCTCGGCCCGGTCGGCGGCGGCGCCGGGGGCGAGCAGGCCCTGGCCGAAGGCAAAGGCATAGAACAGGTAGGCGCGGGCGAAGGCCTGGTCGGGGGGCAGGCCCAGCGCCACGAACAGCCCGGCAACGCTGTGCAGGCGCTCTCGGTCGACCTCGGCGATGACGCTTTCCGCCTCGGGATCGCGTCGGGCCCAGTCGCGCACCGCCAGCTCGATCGCCATGCCGCGCGGCTTGCTGCCGCCATAGAGCGCCAGCAGGTCGCGCAGCTGCTGCGCCGGCTCGCGCCCGTCCAGCCGGGTCTGCTCCTTGATGGCGGCGATGCGGCCCAGCTTCCAGCTGTCGAGCAGGGCGTTCATCAGGTCGGTGCGGTCGCGGAAATGCCAATAGAAGCTGCCCTTGGTGACCTTCAGGGCCTTCGCCAGCACCTCCACCCGCACCTTGTCGGCGCCGCCTTCGGCCAGCGCCGCGAAGGCGGCGGCCAGCCAGGATTCGCGGTTCTTCGTCTTGGATTCCATACCCGTCCTTCGCGCATTATCCGGCTGCCGCATCTCCGGAGGCGATCTATACCCGAAAAGGGCGGTCCATGACTATTCGCCCTGCTGCATCTGGATCGCGTCGGATGCCCGGCCGCGATAGTGGATGTTGCCGTCGCGGTCCATGAAGGCGCGGTCGCCGGTCAGGTAATAGCGCCGGCCGTGCCGGAAGCGCTGGGCGGTGCGTTCCGGGTTGTTGGCGTAGGATTCGAACCAGAACAGCGGCGAGTGGTCGACGTCGATGGCGATCTCGCCGGCGCCGCCCACCGGCGCCTCCCGCCCGTCGGGGTCGAGGATAACGACGCGGAAGCCCGGCATCGGCCGGCCGAGCGATCCGCTGGGCGGCTGCGCGGCCTCGCCTCCGTCGCCCGCTTCGGAGTCGGAACGGCCGATCCCGTCGGGGTCGTAGCGGTTCACGATGAAGATGCCGGTCTCGCGCTGGCCATACTGGTCGAGCAGGGGGACCTTCACCGTCCGGTTGGCCCAGGCGATCAGGTCGGGGGGCAGCGGTTCGCCCACCACCGACAGGATGCGCAGCGCGAACTGGTGCGACACGCCGGGATCGGCGCCGTGCCACGCCCGGATCTGCGATGGGGCGGCGGTCAGGTTGGTGACGCCGAACTTGGTCAGCATGCGGTAGCCCTGCCGCACGTCGTAGGGGCCGTCGCAGAAGATCGTCGTCCGTCCCAGCAGCAGCGGCCCGACCAGCCCGTAATAGGCGCCATAGGCCCAGCCGGGATCGGCCATGTTCCAGTAGATGTCGTCGTCGCGCAGGTCCAGGCCGATGCGCATGTACTGTTCGATCCCCGACAGCGCCTTGACCGGCAGCGAGACGCCCAGCGGCGTCGGTTCGGATTCCGAGGTGTAGATCAGGGCGAAGGCGTCGCCTTCGCGGTAGCGCGCCACCTCCGCCAGCGGGGCGGCCTCGTGCAGCGACGACCAGAACGGCACCGCATCGGGGCCGAAGGCCTCGTCGCCCTCCACCGTCACCACCGGCCGAGTGTTGTCGCGCGGCACCTTGCGGCGCAGGAAACCGTTGGTGACGATGGCGCGCGCGTCGCTGTCGGCCAGCCGGTAGGCCACGGACGATGCGGTGTAGGTGGTGAAGAGCGGCATGTAGACGCCGCCCAGCCGCCAGATCGCCAGCGCGGTGATGAGCAGCTCCGGTCCCTTGGGCAGCAGCACCGCGACCCGGTCGCCCTGGCCCACCCCCATGCCGGCCAGCACCGCGGCGAAGCGCGCCGAATCGCGGGCCAGCCGGGCGAAGCTCAGCTCCGTCGTCTGCCCCGCCACGCTTTCATGCAGCAGCGCCGCCCGCGCGCCGTCGGCGGCGCGGACATGGCGGTCGCACAGCAACGTCGCCAGCGCGATGGACTCGCCGCGATATTCCGGCCGCAGGAAGGCCGACGGCCGAACCATCAGGGCCGGCGGCATCCCGATGACGGGCGGCGCCGCCGCCTCATGCGGATGGGGCAGGGCAGGGGCGGCGGCGGGGGCGGCGGGAGCCGGCCGGTGCCGCAGCGCCGCCAGATCGCCCAGCGCCACCAGATCCGGCCCCAGGTGATAGCGCTTGCTGCGCCCGTCCTGTTCCACCAGCCCTTCGCGGGCCAGCGCCATCAGCAGCCGGTGGGCGGTCGCCTTCGACAGCCCGACCCCCGCCATCAGGTCGGCCAGCCGCGCGCCCTCGGTGCCGGCGTCGGCGACCGCGCGCAGCAGGGCGATGGCGCGCTCCAGGCTCTGGGTGCCGCCCGCCCCGCTCGGAGCGGCAGGAGGAGCGGCGATGTCGGCGTGACTGCTCATGAGGTCCATCATATGGACCACACGGCGACTTGTCGCGTCAAAAAACATGCACAGGCGGAATGTCAGTGTTGAAAACAGACGGGAACCCGGTATATAGTGCGGAAGTTGCTCATGAAACGGTCCACAATATGGACCTCGCCGGCCACCAAAGAGCCGGGTCGTGACCCCGAGAAGCGGTACCAACAGCAACGGAGGAGGAAATGTCCGGCGCGCCCGTCGCACCACACCCCGGCCCTGGCCAAAATTCCCTTGGCCAGAATTCGCCCACCACCCAGGCGGAGACCATCTTCGAGGCTCGGGGCGTCAATCTGCGCTTCGGGGGCGTCCATGCGCTGACCGACGTCAGTTTCGGCATCCGTAAGGGCGAGTTGTTCTCGATCATCGGCCCGAACGGGGCCGGCAAGACCTCGATGGTCAACTGCATCTCCGGCCGCTACCGGCCGACCGACGGCAAGGTCTATTTCAAGGGCCGCGACGTGACGGGGATGACCCCGAACCATCGCGCCTCGCTCGGCATCGGCCGCACCTTCCAGAATCTGGCGCTGTTCGGTCACATGACCGTGCTCGACAACATCATGGTCGGCCGCCACCACCTGCTGAAGAACAACTTCCTGACCGGGTCGCTCTACTGGCTGACCGGCGCCAGGAAGGAGGAGCTGTCCCACCGCCGCGAGGTGGAGGAGATCATCGACTTCCTCGAAATCCAGCATGTGCGCAAGGCGACCGCCGGCACCCTGTCCTACGGCCTGCGCAAGCGGGTGGAGCTGGCCCGCGCCATGGCGCTGAAGCCGGACCTGATCCTGCTGGACGAGCCGATGGCCGGCATGAACCTGGAAGAGAAGGAGGACATGGCCCGCTACATCGTCGACCTGAACGAGGAGTTCGGCATGACCGTGGTCATGATCGAGCACGACATGGGCGTGGTCATGGACATCTCGCACCGGGTGATGGTGCTGGAATTCGGCAAGAAGATCGCCGAAGGCAGGCCGGAGGAGGTCCTGGCCGATCCCCGCGTGCGCCGCGCCTATCTGGGTGAGGACGACGAGGAAGAGGCGCCCGCCGCCGTTCCGCCCGTCCGGAAGGAGGTCGCGTGATGTCGAACCTCAATCTTCCCGATCTGGCCGTCCACGACACCCTGCCGAAGCTGGTTGCCCTGCATGCCCGCGAGCATGGCGGCGACATCGCCATGCGCGAGAAGGATTTCGGCATCTGGCGGACCTTCACTTGGGGGCAGGTGCATGCCCGTGTGCGTGCCTTCGCGCTGGGTATGACCAAGCTCGGCGTCGTGCCGGGCGAGGTCGTCGGGCTTCTCGGCGACAACCGTCCCGACTGGGTGATGGGCGAGGTCGCGACCCATGCGGTCCGCGGCTACAGCCTGGGCATCTATCGCGACGCGCTGGACGAGGAGGTCGCCTACCTCATCACCTATGCCGACGTGAAGGTGGTGTTCGCGGAGGACGAGGAGCAGGTCGACAAGCTGCTGAACCTCGCCGACCGGCTGCCGACGCTGCAGCACATCATCTATTCCGACCCGCGCGGCATGCGCAAATACCACGATCCCCGCCTGATGCCGGTCACCGATCTGGTGGCCATGGGCGAGGAACTGCTGGCGCAGCAGCCGGACCTCTACGACCGCATGGTGGCGCAGACCAAGGGCGAGGACGTCGCCATCCTCTGCACCACCTCGGGCACCACCTCGAACCCGAAGATGGCGATGCTGCCGGCCGGGCGCCTGATCCGCCATGTCGCCAGCTACCTGTCCGCCGATCCCAAGGGGCCGGAGGATGAATATGTCTCCGTCCTGCCGCTGTCCTGGATCATGGAGCAGGTCTATGCCGTCGGCATGGGCATGGTGTCGCGGATGCGCGTGAACTTCGTCGAGGAAGCCGAGACGATGATGCACGACTTCCGCGAGATCGGGCCGACCTTCGTCCTGTTCGCGCCGCGCCTGTGGGAGGCCATCGCCGCCGACGTGCGCGCCCGGATGATGGACGCCTCGCCCTTCAAGCAGAAGATGTACGATCTCGGCATGAAGCTGGGGCTGGAGGCGCTGGCGAAGGGGCAGCGGTCGGCGATGGCCGACGCGATCCTGTTCAAGGCGCTGCGCGACCGGCTGGGCTTCACCAACCTGAAATCGGCGGCGACCGGCGGTGCCGCGCTCGGCCCCGACACCTTCAAGTTCTTCCAGGCGCTGGGCGTGCCGCTGCGCCAGATCTACGGCCAGACCGAGACGATGGGCGCCTACACCGTCCATCGCGGCAACGACGTGGATTTCGACACGGTCGGCGTGCCCTTCGACGACGGCATCGAAGTGAAGGTGATCGACGCCGACCACAACGGCGTCGGCGAGATCGTCACCCGCCACCCCAACATGTTCGCCGGCTATTACCGGAACGAGAAGGCGACCGTCGCCGACATGCGCGACGGCTGGATGCACACCGGCGATGCCGGCTTCTTCGACAAGAAGGGGCATCTGGTCATCATCGACCGCATCAAGGACATTGCCACCACCGCCAAGGGCGACCGCTTCAGCCCGCAATACATCGAGAACAAGCTGAAATTCTCGCCCTATGTGGCCGAGGCGGTGATCCTGGGCGACAAGCGCGACTATCTGTCGGCCATCGTCTGCATCCGCTTCTCCATCGTATCGAAGTGGGCGGAGAAGAACCGCATCGCCTTCACCACATACTCCGACCTGTCGTCGAAGCAGGAGGTCTACGACCTGCTGCGGGCGGAGGTGGAGCGGGTGAACCAGACGCTTCCCGAATACCAGCGCATCTCCAAGTTCCTGCTGCTCTACAAGGAGCTGGACGCCGACGACGGCGAACTGACCCGCACCCGCAAGGTGCGCCGCGGCGTCGTCGCCGAGAAGTACGGCACCATCATCGACAGCATCTATGCCGGCCAGCCGAAGATCGACGTCGACACGACCATCGCCTTCCAGGACGGCACCAAGCAGCGCATCCGCACGACCCTGACCGTCATCGACCTGGCTCCGGCCGCTGAGGTGAAGAAGCCGCAGCCGGTTGCGGCGTGAGGAGACTGCGATGCACACCGCCAATCACACCCTCTCCCGCCCCGGGAGAGGGAAGGGGCCCATGCGCAGCATGGGAAGGGTGAGGGGGCCGGCAAGAAACGCGCGCCCTGATCCTTGCAGCACCCTCACCCGGCCCTTCGGGCCACCCTCTCCCGGGGCGGGAGAGGGACAGAACGAGGCCACGCCATGACCCTTCTGTTTCAGCTTCTCGTCAACGGCCTGATCGTCGGCGCGCTGTATGGCGTGGTCGCCATGTCCTTCGTGCTGATCTACAAGGCCAGCCGCATCGTCAACTTCGCCCAGGGCGAATTCCTGCTGATCGGCGCCTGGACCTGCTGGTGGCTTCTGACCAGCTGGCAGCTGCCCTTCTGGATCGGCTTCCCGATCACGCTGGCCTTCATGCTGGCATTCGGCGTCATCCTGCAGATCGTCGTGCTACGGCCGATGATCGGCGAGCCGATCATCTCCGTCATCATGGTGACGATCGGCCTGTCCATCGTCTTCCAGGCGGCGATGAAGTGGATGTTCGGCGTCTTCGCCAAGCCCTTCCCGCCGATCTTCGCCAGCCCCACCGTCAACCTGTTCGGGCTGGAGGTGCAGACCGTCTACGTGATGTCGCTGCTGATCTCGATCCTGATCATGGCGGGCTTCGGCTGGTTCTTCAAATATTCGCGGACCGGTCTCGCCATGCGGGCCACCGCCTTCGACCAGCAGGTGGCGCAGTCGCTCGGCATCTCCGTCCGCCACATGTTCGCGATGAGCTGGGCGATCTCCGCCATGGTGTCGGCGGTGGCCGGCGTCACGGTGGGCGTGGTCAACGGCGTGTCGTCGGCCTTGTCCTTCTTCGGCATCAAGGTGTTCCCGGCGGTGATCCTCGGCGGTCTCGACAGCGTCATCGGTGCTGTGGTCGGCGGCCTGATCGTCGGCGTGCTGGAGAATGTGGCGCACTACCTGGACAGCCAGTGGCTGAACTGGGGCAACATGTACGAGATCGCGCCCTTCTACGTCCTGATCGCCATCCTGATGATCAAGCCCTACGGCCTGTTCGGCACCAAAGACATCGAGCGCGTGTGAGGCCCAAATGGCGAACGTCAGCATCATTCCGAGTGGTGATTTCAAGACGTCCTACGGGACCGACACCACCATCTTCCCGACCAAAACCAGCCGCAACTTCGCGATCCTGGGCGTGGTCCTCCTGCTGGCCTGCCCGGCCTTCATGGACCGCTACTGGCTCAGCCTGTTGATCCAGATCGGCTATCTCGGCATCGCAGCGCTCGGCCTGAACATCCTGGTCGGCTTCACCGGCCAGATCTCCATCGGCCATTCCGCCTTCTTCGGTTTCGGCGCCTTCGCCTCGGCCTGGCTGAACAACAGCCTGGGAGTTCCGGTGGCGCTGGCCATCCCGCTGGCCGGCCTCGTCACCACCATGGTCGGGCTGCTGTTCGGCATGCCGGCGGCACGGCTGAAGGGCCTGTACCTCGCCATCGCCACGCTGGCGGCGCAGTACATCCTGCAGGACTTCTTCGCCCGCGCCGACTGGTTCACCGGCGGCACCGCCGGCACCATCGCCGAGCCGCTGACCCTGTTCGGCTTCGCCTTCGACACCGACGAGAGCTACTTCTACGTCGTGCTGGTGGCGATGGTCGTGATGTACATCCTGGCCACCAACCTGATGCGGACCCGCGACGGCCGCGCCCTGGTGGCGGTGCGCGACCATTACCTGTCCGCCGAGATCATGGGCATCAACCTGACGAAGTACCGGACGATGTCCTTCGGCATCTCCGCCTTCTATGCAGGCATCGGCGGCGCCCTCTACGCCCACTACCTGCAGTTCGTGTCGGTCGAGGGCTTCACCATCCTCTTCTCGATCCAGTTCCTGGGCATGATCATCATCGGCGGGCTGGGCTCGATTATGGGCACGCTGATGGGAACCGCCTTCATGGTCTTCCTGCCGGAGGCGATGCAGGCGCTCACCAAGCTGGTCAGCGGCACCGCCATCGACGCCGCGCTGAACCTGAAGGACAACATCGCCTTCCTGCGCGAGATGTCGATCGGCCTCGTCATCATCCTGTTCCTGGTGTTCGAGCCCGACGGGCTGGCCCACCGCTGGAAGCAGATCAAGGCCTACTGGAAGCTCTATCCCTTCTCGCACTGAGTTTCGACGCTTTGCCGGTCAACAAACAGAACAGAATGGGGAGTCAACGCACCATGTCGATCAAGACCGCGCTTTTCGCCACCACTGCCGTTACTGGCGCGCTCCTGCTGGCGACCACCGCCACCGCTTACGCCGACATCCCGGTCGGCCATCTGGCGGACCAGTCCGGCGCCACCTCCGACGTCGGCGTGCCCTATGCGCAGGGCGTGGCGGACGCGCTCGCCTACATCAACTCCAAGGGCGGCATCAACGGCACCAAGCTGGCCGTGGACACCGTCGACTACGGCTACCAGGCGCCGCGCGCCATCAGCCAGTACAAGAAGTGGTCGTCGGGCAGCGACAAGATCGCGGCCCTGCAGGGCTGGGGCACCGCCGATACCGAGGCGCTGACCGGCTTCGTCGGCAAGGACGAGATCCCGGCCTATTCGGGCTCCTACTCCGGCCACCTGACCGATCCGACCGGCAAGGGCCCGCACGGCTCCAAGCCGGCCCCCTACAACTTCTTCTACGGTCCGTCCTATTCCGACGCGCTGCGCGGCATGCTGATGTGGGCGGCCGAGGACTGGAAGAAGCAGGGCGGCCAGGGCAAGCCGAAATACGTCCACATGGGCGCCAACCACCCCTATCCCAACGCGCCCAAGGATGCCGGCGAGCAGCTGGCCAAGGAGCTGGGCTTCGACGTCCTGCCGGCCGTGCAGTTCGCACTGACCCCCGGCGACTACACCGCCCAGTGCCTGACCCTGAAGCAGGCCGGCGCCAACTACGCCTATCTCGGCAACACCGCCGGCTCCAACATCTCGGTGCTGAAGGCCTGCCAGACGGTCGGCGCCAAGGTGCAGTTCATGGGCAATGTCTGGGGCATGGACGAGAACGCCGCCAAGGCCGCCGGTGCCGCCGCCGACGGCGTGGTGTTCCCGATGCGCACCGCGGTGACCTGGAACGCCGAGGTGCCGGGCATGAAGACGCTGAAGGACATTTCCAAGATGTCCGACGCGTCCGGCAATGCCTACCGTCCGGTGCACTACATGGCCGGCGTCTGCACCGCCTTCATCATGA
The DNA here is from genome assembly GCF_055698305.1 of Azospirillum sp. VT-I1. NCBI lineage: Bacteria > Pseudomonadati > Pseudomonadota > Alphaproteobacteria > Rhodospirillales > Azospirillaceae > Azospirillum > Azospirillum sp. VT-I1. Next base: position 502,937 of record NZ_CP168803.1, read on the forward strand.
AGGAGGCGATGGACTGGGCGTCGAAGAACGGCGGCGTCACCGGCCCGAACATCCGCAAGGCCATGTACCAGAAGAAGGACTGGGTCCCGGCCGGGCTTGAGGGCGTCTGCGTCCCCTCGACCTGGACCGAGAACGACCACCGCGGCATGACGGCGGTCAACATCTACCGCGCCAAGGTCGGCGGCGACACCGGCGCCGGCGTGGACGAGCTGGTCAAGGCCGGCACGATCAAGCTGGAGAAGCTGACCACCGTCGACGTCCCGCGCAAGCCGGAATGGCTGGGCTGGTAAGTCGATAAGCACGCGGCGCCTCCGCTTCTCCAGGCGGGGGCGCCCCCTTCTTCCGAACAGTTCAGGTGCCGCATGCAGACCACCGCCACGGCCGCTTCGACCAACGCTCCAGTTGTGCCGCCCGTCACGGCTGCGAAGCGGATGATGCTGTCCGTCAACAACATCGAGGTCGTCTACAACGACGTGATCCTCGTGCTCCGCGGCCTCAGCCTGGAGGTGCCGGAGGGCGAGATCGTCGCCCTGCTGGGCGCCAACGGCGCCGGCAAGTCGACGACGCTGAAGGCGATCTCCGGCCTGCTGAAGACCGAGGACGGCGAGGTCACCCGCGGCGACATCACCTTCGCCGGCGAGCGCATCAACGGCATCGACCCCGACCAGATCGTCCGCAAGGGCATCTTCCAGGTGATGGAGGGCCGGCGCATCATCGCCGACATGACCTGCCTGGAGAACCTGCGCCTGGGCGCCTACACCCGCCGCGACAATGGGGTTAAGGACGACCTGGACATGGTCTTCAGCTATTTCCCCCGGCTGAAGGAGCGCACCGGCCTTGCCGGCTATCTCTCCGGCGGCGAGCAGCAGATGCTGGCGATCGGCCGCGCGATGATGGCCCGGCCGAAGCTGATCCTGATGGACGAGCCCAGCATGGGCCTGTCGCCGCTGATGGTGAAGGAGGTGTTCAGCATCGTCCAGCAGATCAACAAGGACCTCGGCGTCACCATCCTCCTGGTGGAGCAGAACGCCCGCATGGCGCTGCAGGCGGCAACCCGCGGCTACATCATGGAGAACGGCAAGGTCGTGCTGGACGGCACCGCCGAGGAGCTGCGCAACAACGAGGACGTGAAGGAATTCTACCTCGGCGGCGGCAACGAAGAGCGCAAGAGCTTCAAGAACCTCAAGAGCTTCAAGCGGCGCAAGCGCTGGATTTGAGTGGGGAGGCGGGGTGCCGGCTTCGATGCCCCCTCCCTAACCCTCCCCGCTCTCGGCCGGCCGAAGGCCGGTCCGATCGCGGGAGAGGGAACTGCCGCCGCTCCTTTGCAAAACTCCCGCAAAGCTCCTGCCCCCTCTCCCGCGGAGCGGGGAGGGATGGGGAGGGGGCAATCCCCCACGTCACCTCGGCCGACCCCTGAACGGACGAACGACCATGACCGACTTCTACGACGACCTCGAAACCCGTTCCTCCGACCGGCGCGAGGCCGAGCAGTTCGCGGCGCTGCCTGCCCATCTGCACCACGCCAAGGATGCCGCCCCCTATTTCCGCCGGCTGCTGGCCGATGTGGACCCGGCGTCGATCCACGACCGGGCGTCGCTCGCCACCCTGCCGGTGACGCGCAAGGCCGAACTGATCGCGCTGCAGCAGGAAAACCCGCCCTTCGGCGGTCTGGCAGCGGTGGAGATCGGCCGGTTGGCCCGCGTCTTCGCTTCGCCCGGCCCGATCCACGATCCGGAGCCGCATGGCACCGATCCCTGGCGCAGCGCCCGCGCGCTGTTCGCCGCCGGCTTCCGCGCCGGCGACCTCGCCCACAACTGCTTCGCCTATCACCTGACCCCGGCGGGTTCGATGTTCGAGACGGGCGCGCACGCCATCGGCTGCGCCGTCATCCCCGCCGGTACCGGCAATACCGAGATGCAGGCGCAGGTCGTCGCCAGCCTGAAGCCGCGCGGCTATATCGGCACGCCCGACTTCCTGAAGATCATCCTGGAGAAGGGCGACGCGCTGGGGCTCGACGTCTCGTCGATCCGCATCGCCGCCGTGTCGGGCGGGCCCTATCTGCCCGACGCCCGCGCCTTCTACGAGGCGCGCGGGCTGGAGGTCTACCAGAGCTACGGCACCGCCGACCTCGGCATCGTCGCCTACGAGACCGCCGCCCGCTCGGGTCTGGTGGTGAACGAAGGCTGCATCGTCGAGATCGTCCGGCCCGGCACCGGCGACCCGGTTCCCGACGGCGAGGTGGGCGAGGTGGTGGTGACCATCTTCAACCCGGCCTATCCGCTGATCCGCTTCGCCACCGGCGACCTGTCCGCAGTCCTGCCGGGCACCAGCCCCTGCGGCCGGACCAACATGCGGCTGAAGGGCTGGATGGGGCGCGCCGACCAGACCACCAAGGTCAAGGGTATGTTCGTTCATCCCGGTCAGGTTGCCGAGGTGCTGCGCCGCCATCCCCAGCTTTCCCGCGGCCGCCTCGTCGTCGGCCGTCAGGACGCCAGCGACACCATGACGCTGCGCTGCGAAGCGGAGGAGACCGGCGAAGCCCTGGCCGCCGCCATCCGTGAGACGCTGGCGTCGGTGACCAAGCTGAAAGGGTCGGTGGAGTTCGTCGCGCCGGGCAGCCTGCCCAACGACGGCAAGGTGATCGACGACACCCGGGGCTGAGCCATCGCCTGTTCCGCACGCCCATCGAAAAGCATGGCGACGCCGAGCGGCAGCGGGTGCTGGCCCGCCGCGTCCGTCCCTTCCTGCTGCGCCGGACCAAGGAGGAGGTGGCGGCGGAGCTGCCGCTATTCCTCATCAGCCTGAAGGCCGGCGGCACCGGGCTGAACCAGACCGCCGCCGACACGGTGATCCATTACGACCCCTGTGGAATCCGGCCGTCGAGGACCAGGCGACCGACCGCGCCCACCGAATCGGTCAGGACAAGCCGGTCTTCGTCTACAAGCTGGTCACCACCGGCACGGTGGAGGAACGCATGGTCCAGCTGCAGGAGCGCAAGCGCCGGCTGGGCGAGGCGGTCTACGACCCGGACCGGACGGCGGAGGATCTGCTGACCGCCGACGATCTCGACTTCCTGCTGGCGCCCATCGACGGGGAGTGATCCCCGTCACCCCCGATGGCGTCCAGCTCGGCCGGCAGGCCGGGGTCGTACAGGCTGTCGTGGCCGTTGCGGATGCGCTGGTCCAGCGCCGCGGCCTCGGGCAGGAGACGCTGCGCGAAGATGCGGGCGAGGGCGATCCGTCCGTCCAGATAGGCCCGGTCGTACCCCTGCGGCCGGCGCGCCGCCGCGGCCGCCGTCAGCCCCCACATCCAGCCATAGGTCACCAGCGCCATCAGCCGCAGCGTGTCGGTCGCCGCCGCCGCCGGGGCGAGCGGACTCTGCGCACCCGCCTCCGCCAGCCAGGACACCACCCCGCGCAGCCGCTCCGCCGCGTCGCGCAGCGGGCCGGCGATGTCGCGGGTGAGCGGTTCGGCCTCCAGGTCGCTGGCCGCCGCGTCGATGGCCGCGAACAGGCGGGCGACCGGCCGGCCGCCATGCAGGGTCAGCTTGCGCTGCACGAGGTCGAGCGCCTGGACCCCGTTCGTCCCCTCATAGATCTGCGTAGCCCGCACGTCGCGGACCAGCTGCTCCACCCCGTTGTCGCGGATATAGCCGTGGCCGCCCATGACCTGCTGCGCCAGCACCGCCGCCTCGAAGCCGAAATCGGTGCCGGCCGCCTTGATGACGGGGGTCAGCAGGGCCGCCCAGTCCTCCGCCTCTTCCCTCACGGCGGGATCGATGGAGCGGTCGGCACGGTCCATCCACAGGGCGGTCCAGGCGGCCAGGGTCCGGCCGGCATCGGTCAGCGCGCGGGCGGTCAGCACCATCCGCCGCACATCCGGCAGGTGGATGATCGCATCGGCCGGCCGGCCGGGATTGCGCGGCCCGTCGGGCGCCCGGCCCTGCTCGCGCTCGCGCGCATAGGCCAGGGCGGATTGCGCGGCGCATTCGCCGACGCCGATGCCCTGGATGCCGACGAACAGCCGCTCGTGGTTCATCATGGTGAACATGGCCGGCAGGCCGCGGTGCGGCTGCCCCACCATCCAACCCACCGCCCCCTCGTAGGACACCACGCAGGTGGGCGAGGCGTGCAGGCCCATCTTCTGTTCCGACGACAGCACCGACCAGCCGTTGCGGGACCCGTCCGGCAGCCGCTTCGGCACCAGGAACAGGCTGATTCCCCGCGTGCCCGGCGGCGCGTCGGGCAGGCGCGCCAGCACCAGATGCACGAGGTTGTCGGTCAAATCGTGGTCGGCCGAGGAGATGAACATCTTCTGGCCGGTGATACGATGGCTGCCGTCCGCCGTCGGTTCCGCCCGCGTGCGCAGCAGGCCGAGGTCGGTGCCGGCATGCGGCTCGGTCAGAGCCATGGCGCCGGTCCAGTCGCCGGAGATCATCCGCGGCAGATAGGCGTCCTTCAGCGCGTCGTCGGCATGGGCGGCGATGGCGCGGATGGCGCCCTGGGTCAGGCCGGGCACGATGCTGAAGGCGAGGTTGGCGCCGCACACCATCTCCGTCACCAGCGTGTCGAGCAGCGCCGGCATGCCCTGCCCGCCATAGGCGGGGTCGCCGGCCAGCCCGTTCCAGCCGCCCTCCCGCCACGCGCGATAGGCGTCGGCGAAACCGGCGGGCATGCGCACGCCGTCGGCCTCGACCCGCACCCCCTCCTCGTCGCCGGAGCGGTTCAGGGGGAGCAGCACCTCCGCGGCGATGCGGCCGGCCTGGGCCAGCACGTCGTCAAACAGGTCGGCCGACATATCCTCCCACCCCGCCTCCGCCAGCACGGCGGGCGCATGGAGCACCTCATGGACCAGGAAGCGCATGGACTGGAGCGGCGGCTGATACACGGACATGGTTGTGCTCCTCAGTTCCGCAGCCTTGAGTACGGCCAAAAACCGCTCAGGCGCTGTTGGACTTGCGCAGTTCGCGTTTCAGCAGCTTGCCGGCGGTGTTGCGGGGCAGGGCGTCGAGGAACTCGATCCGCTTGGGCACCTTGAAATGGGCCAGATGCTGGCGGACATGGGCGACCAGCTCCTCCTCCGTCGCGGTCTGGCCGTCGCGCAGCACGACGAAGGCGCTGATCGCCTCGATCCATTTCGGGTCGGGCAGGGCGACCACTGCCACCTCCGCCACCGCGGGATGGGTGTAGATCGCTTCCTCCACCTCGCGGCTGGCGACCAGGACGCCGCCGGTGTTGATGACGTCCTTGATGCGGTCGACGATGTAGAGATAGCCCTCCTCGTCGAAATAGCCGACATCGCCGGAATGGAACCAGCCGCCGGCGAACGCCTCCGCCGTTTCCTGCTCCTTGCCCCAATAGCCGACCATCAGCTGGGGGGAACGGTGGACGATCTCGCCATGGGTGCCCGGCGGCACATCCTTCATGTCGGGATCGACCACCCGCGTCTCGACATTCAGCACCGGACGCCCCGCCGACGCGGGGCGCGCCTCATGCTCCTCCGGCCGCAGGACGGTGGCGAGCGGTCCGATCTCGCTCTGGCCATAGCAGTTGAAGGCCTGGGCGTTGGGCAGGCGCTGGCGCAGCTCCTGCAGAACCGGCACCGGCATGATCGAAGCGCCGTAATAGAGCTTGCGCAGCGACGTCAGGTCGTGCGCGTCGAAATCGGCATGGCGCAGCAGCCCGACCCACACCGTCGGCGGCGCGAAGAAGGAGGTGATGCCGTGGCGCTCGATCAGCTCCAGGCAGCGTTTCAGCGCCGGGGCCTGGATCAGTCGCGTCGTCGCCCCGATCAGCAGCTGCGGCATGACGAACACATGCATCTGCGCCGAATGGTAGAGCGGCAGGGCGGCCAGGGAGCGGTCGTCCTGGTCCAGGCGGCAGCTGTAGATGCAGCTCTGATACTCCGCCAGCAGCGCGCCGTGCGTCATCATCGCCCCCTTCGGCGCCGCCGTGGTGCCGGAGGTGTAGAGAAGCTGCGCCACGTCGTCGGCACGCACCGCCGCATCGACCTCCGCCGGGGCCGTCTCGTCGAGCGCCACCGCCAGGATGTCCAGGCCGCCGGCATCACCGCCCGTCAGCGTGCCGAACCGCTCCACCCGGCCGGCGGCGCGCACGCCCTCCAGGTTGGCGGCGAGGTCGGGGTCGTGCAGCACCATGCGGGCGCCCGACTGCTCGACGATGTAGGACAGCTCCTCTCCGGTCAGGGCGTAGTTGATCGGCACATGGATGAAGCCGCCGACCGCGCAGCCGAGCCACGCGATGACATAGGCGTCGGAATTGCGGCCATAGGCCGCCACCCGGTCGCCGGGGCGCATGCCGAGATCGCCCAGCCGCCGCGCCACCCGCAGTGCCGCCCGGTGCAGGCCGGAAAAGCTCCAGTCCCGCTCCTCGTAGGTCAGGGCGGTCCGCGTCGCGTTGCGCCGGGCGCTGCGGGCGAGTGCCGCGCCGATGCTGTCGGTCCGGGCGATGGCGATGCTGTCCATGCGTTCCTCCTCCCCACTGTTTGTGCCATCAACATACTTGTTGGAAGGCATGTTACTTGAGAGTAGGATGAGGCAGATCGATGCGGTGGTCAACAGTATGTGTGGCGATCAATCGGCCATTACCGCCGCGGCCGCCGCTGCGGCCTTCGGGGCGATGGACAGAAGCGGAGGGGAATGCAAAGGCTGGAGGATGACCGCGTGCCGGAACGGAGTGATGACGCGATGCAGGAAGCCCCGATGCAGGAAACTTTGGACAGCGGTTCGCCGTGGAAGGCGTCGGCCGACCGGCAGTCGGAACGGGAGGCGAAGCGCGTCGCCGTTCTGCGGACGGCGGCGCGGGCCTTCAACGAGATGGGCTACCACAACACCTCGCTGGACGACATCGCGCGGCGCCTGAACGTCACCAAGCCGACCATCTACTATTACGTCAGGAACAAGGAGGAGATCCTCTTTGAATGCGTGCGCATCGGGCTGGAGATGCTCGACGAGGCTTCCAACGACGTGATCGGCCATGACGGCAGCGCCTATGAGGAGCTGATCGCGGTGATGCGCAAATATGCGGAGATCGTCACCATGGACTTCGGCATGTGCGTGATCCGCGTCGGCGAGGAACCGCTGACGGAGGAAAGCCGCCGCACCCTACGGTCCCTGAAGCGCAACATCGACCGCAAGTTCCGCCGCCTGATCGAACGCGGCATCGAGGAGGGCAGCATCGCCCCCTGCGATCCCAAGATCGCCGCCTTCACCGTGGCGGGGGCGCTGAGCTGGATTGCCCGCTGGTACCGGCCGAACGGCGGCCTCAGCCCGAACGACATCGCCGCCCAATGCATCGACCTGCTGATGAACGGTCTGGGCAAGGGCGGAGCGTCCGGGGCCGTGCGCCCGCCGCCCTGACGCGGCCGACCTGATGCCGGCTGGCCCCGACATCACCAAAAAAGAGGGAGGAGACACCCATGAAACGTGCCGACAAGGTCATCATCACCTGCGCGGTGACCGGTTCCATCCACACGCCGACCATGTCGCCCCATCTGCCGGTCACGCCGGACGAGATCGCCCGCGACGCCGTGGCGGCGGCGGAGGCCGGGGCGGCGATGCTCCACCTGCACGCCCGCGATCCGGACACCGGCAAGCCCTCGCCCTCGCCGGACCTGTTCATGGAGTTCCTGCCGCGCATCAAGCAGCAGACCGCCGCCATCCTGAACATCACCACCGGCGGCGGGCTGGGCATGACGCTGGACGAGCGGCTGGCCGCGGCGAAGCGGGCGCAGCCGGAAGTGGCGTCGATGAACATGGGGTCGATGAACTTCAACATCTCCGGCGCCGCGTCGAAGTTCGGCAGCTTCAAGCACGACTGGGAGAAGCCCTATCTGGAGTCGACCACCGACTTCATCCTGTCCAACACCTTCGCCCAGATCGAGCGCGGCATGCGTGAACTGGGCGACGTCGGCACCCGGTTCGAGTTCGAGTGCTACGACGTCGGCCATCTCTACACCCTCGCGCATTTCGCCGACCGCGGCATCGTCAAGCCGCCCTTCTTCACGCAATGCATCTTCGGCATCCTCGGCGGCATCGGTCCGGATCCGGAAAACCTGATGCACATGAAGGCCACGGCCGACCGGCTGTTCGGCAACGACTATTACCTGTCGGTGCTGGCCGCCGGGCGCCACCAGATGTCCTTCGTCACGCTGAGCGCCATCCTCGGCGGCAACGTCCGCGTCGGGCTGGAGGACAGCCTCTATGCCGGCAGGGGCAAGCTGGCGACCTCCAACGCCGAGCAGGTCGCCAAGATCCGCCGCATCCTGGAGGAGTTGAGCCTGGAGATCGCCACGCCGGAGGAAGCGCGCGCGATGCTGCAGACCAAGGGCGGCGACAACGTCGCCTTCTGACCGTCCGAAAAAACAAACCAACAGGGAGGAAACACTCAATGAAACGCTGGATTCTGGCCGCCGGTGTCTGCTCGGCCGCGCTGATCGCCGGGGCGGCTCAAGCCTCCGCCCAAGCCCAAATCTCCGATGGCAAGGTCAAGATCGCCGTCCTCAACGACATGACCGGCGTCTATGCCGACCCGACCGGCATGGGCTCGGTCGAGGCGGTGCGGATGGCGGTGGAGGAGATGGGCGGCAAGGTCGCCGGCAAGCCGGTCGAGGTGGTCTTCGCCGACCACCAGAACAAGCCGGACATCGGCGCGTCGCTGGTGAACAAGTGGATCGACACCGAGCAGGTCGACGTCATCGTCGATGTCCCGACCTCCTCGGTCGCGCTGGCGGTGCAGGACATCACCAAGCGCAAGAACCGCGTCTTCCTGATCTCCGGCGGCGGTGCCGCCCAGCTGACCGGGGAGGCCTGTTCGCCGACCACCGCGCACTGGACCTACGACACTTACGCGCTGGCCCAGGGCATGGGCAAGGCGGGTGCGAAGATCCTGGGCGACAGCTGGCACTTCCTGACCGTCGACTACGCCTTCGGCCATGCGCTGGAGCAGTCGTTGACCGAGGTGCTGAAGGCCAACGGCGCCAAGGTCACCGGCTCCGTCCGCCACCCGCTGAACACCGCCGACTTCTCCTCCTACCTGCTGCAGGCGCAGGGGTCGGGGGCGAAGGTCATCGCGCTCGCCAATGCCGGCGGCGACACCGCCAACTCGATCAAGCAGGCGCAGGAGTTCGGCCTGCCGCAGGGCGGCCAGACCCTGGCGAGCCTGCTGATGTTCCCGACCGACGTGCATTCCCTCGGGCTGCAGGCGGCGCAGGGGCTGGTGCTGATGGATGGCTGGAACGCCGATCGCGATGACGATGCCCGCGCCTTCGCCAAGGCCTATATGGCGAAGACCGGCAAGATGCCCAGCATGATCCAGACCGGCAGCTATTCGGCCGTGCGCCATTACCTGAAGGCCATCGAGGCCGCCGGCACCGACGAGGCCAAGGCGGTGATGGCGAAGATGCGCGAGACGCCGGTGAACGACGCCTTCGCCAAGGGCGGCACGCTGCGTGCCGACGGCCGCATGGTCCACGACATGTACCTGATGCAGGTGAAGAGCCCGGCCGAATCCAAGGGGCCGTGGGACTATTACAAGGTGCTGACCACCATCCCCGGCAACGAGGCCTACCGCCCGATGGACAAGGGCGGCTGTCCACTGGTGAAGTAACCCGGCAGTCCGGACGGCAAGGCGCTTTCCCCTGCGGATCAGCGCCTCGCCGCCTGGACCATCCTCAGTCCCACCGCCGCCTCGACGAAGGCGATCAGCTGCTCGGCATAGAGGTCGGGGGTGACGTCGCGGCGGCGGTGCTTGGCGCGCTTCACGTACCAGTCCTGCAGCATCGGCTTGATGAGAACCGCGGCCATCGTCACGTCCGGCACCGCGAACAGCCCGCGCGCGACGCCGTCGGCCAGCGCGTCGGCGATCATCGATTCCGTCATCATCTCGCTGCTGACTGCCAGCTCGCGCCCTTCCTTCGAAAAGGCTTTCGCCTCCATGTAGGCGAAGACGAACCAGGGGTGCATCGCCTCGGTCAGATACAGGTGCGTCTCCAGAAGCCAGCGCAGCCGGCCGGCGGGATCCTTTGCAAGCGCCTCCGGCGGCCGGCCCAGCACCTCCTCCACCACGCCGACGACCTGGCCCAGGATCATCATCAGCAGCGTGTCCTTGCTGTCGAAATAGGCGTAGAGCGCGCCCATGCTCAGCCCCGACTGTTCGGTCAGGTCGCGCAGGCTCATGGAATGGAAGCCCTTGCGGTTCGCCAGCGTCAGCGTCGTTTCCACGATGCGCGCGAGGTTGGCGATGGCGACCGCCGGCTTCTTCACCCGGATGGTCGCGGCATGGCGTTCCAGGATGCGGGCGCACAGCGCCTCCATCGACAGATCGTGCCGGGCCTGGAACTCCTGAAAGCTGCTCATGCGGTCGGGTCCTATCGTTCGTGACGCCAATCGTTCTTGCACAACACGGCCGTCAGGGATATAAAGCGAGCGCTCGCTCGTTTTTTTCAAGAGCGCTGTTCGGAGCGCCCGCGGCACCGCCCACCAAAAATCCCAACCAGGGGAGGAAGCATGAGCTTCACCATCGACCTGACCGGCAGGACGGCGCTGGTCACCGGCGCGTCGAGCGGCCTGGGCCGCCATTTCGCCGGGGTCCTGGCAAAGGCGGGCGCCCGCGTGGCGCTGGCCGCCCGGCGCACCGACGCACTTGCCGAGACGAAGGCCGCCATCGAGGCCGCCGGCGGCACCGCCCTGGTCGTCGCGATGGACGTCACCGATCCCGCCTCCGTCGCCGCGGCGGTGGCGCAGGCCTGGGACGGGCTCGGCCGCATCGACATCCTGGTCAACAATGCCGGCGTGACCGCCACGAGCCCCTTCCTCGACATGAGCGAGGAGGAGTGGGATCGGGTGATCGACACCAACCTGACCGGCTGCGCCCGGGTCGCCCGCGAGGTGGCGCGGCGCATGCGCGATGAGGGAGACGGGCAGGGCGGTTCCATCGTCAACATCGCCTCCATCCTCGGCATGCGGGTGGCCGGCCATGTGTCGTCCTACATCGCCGCCAAGGGCGGTCTGGTGCATCTGACCAAGGCGATGGCGCTGGAACTGGCCCGCCACGGCATCCGCGTCAACGCGCTCTGCCCCGGCTATGTCGAGACCGAGCTGAACGCCGATTTCTTCGCCAGCGACGCCGGCAAGGCGCTGGTCAAGCGCATCCCGCAGCGCCGGCTGGGCCGGCTGGCCGATCTGGACGGGCCGCTGCTGCTGCTGGCGTCGGATGCCGGCGCCTACATGACCGGATCGATCCTCGCCGCCGACGGTGGCCATCTGGTGTCCTCCCTATAAAGCCTGTAAAGAACGGAGCCGTTCCATGGACTTCACCCTTCCCGCGGGGCTGGAAGACACCCGCCGCCGCGTGCGCGCTTTCGTCGAGGAGGAGATTCTTCCGGTCGAGGCCGACCGCGCCAATTGGGACGAGCACGAAAACATCGCCGAAGCCCCGCTTGCGACCTTGCGCGCCAAGGCGAAGGCCGCCGGCCTGTGGACGCTTCAGCTGCCGAAGGAGGTCGGCGGGCAGGGCCTGCCGATGGTCGGCGTCGCCGCCTGCTACGAGGAGATGAACCGGTCGATCTTCGGCCCCGTCTGCTTCAACGCCGCCGCCCCCGACGACGGCAACATGCGGCTCTTGAGCATGGTCGGCACCCCGGCCCAGAAGGAGCGCTGGCTCGCCCCCATCGTCGAGGGCCGGGTGCGCAGCGCCTTCGCCATGACCGAACCGCATCCCGGCGGCGGCTCCGACCCGTCGATGATGAAGACCAGGGCGGAGCGCAAGGGCGACCGCTGGGTCGTCACGGGCCGCAAATGGTTCATCACCGGGGCCGACGCGGCGCAGCATTTCATCCTGATGGCACGCACCTCCGACGATCCGCGCAAGGGGCTGACCGCCTTCCTGTTCGACAAGGACCAGCCCGGCTGGCGCATCGAACGCCGCATCCCGATCATGGGTCCGGAGGAGCATGGCGGCCATTGCGAACTGATCTTCGACGGTCTGGAGATCCCGGACGAGAATGTGCTGATGAAGGTCGGCGACGGGCTGAAGGCGACGCAGATCCGGCTGGGTCCGGCGCGCCTGACCCACTGCATGCGCTGGACCGGCCTTGCCAAGCGCTGCCTGGAGATCGCCGCCGCTTACGTGAAGGAGCGCGAGAGCTTCGGCATGCCGCTGGCCGAGCATGAGGGCGTGCAGTGGATGCTGGGCGAGACGGCGATGCAGATCGAAATCGGCCGGCTGCTGACCATGAAGGCCGCCCACGCGCTGGACAGCGGCAGCTATGCCCGCAAGGAGGTGTCGATGGCCAAGGTCCAGGTCGCCGACACGCTGTTCAAGGCGGCGGACACGGCGATCCAGCTCTGCGGCGCGCGCGGCTATTCCAAGGACACGGTGCTGGAATGGATCTACCGCTACGCCCGGCAGGCCAAGCTGGTCGACGGCGCGTCGGAGGTCCACAAGATGGTGCTGAGCCGCAGCTATCTCGCCGAGGGCGACGATTTCTGGGGCTGGCGATGAGCGGCGGCGACACCCATCTGACCGCCGACCGCAAGGCCGTGCTGGAATCCTGGCTGGTCGGGCAGGCCGGCGCCAAGTCCGTGACGGTGATGGAGGAGGGGCGGCTCAGCGGCGGCGCCATCTCCCTCAATCTGGCGGTGACGTTGGAGATCGACGGCGGGCCGCTGTCCGGCCGCCACCCTTGCGTGCTGCGCACCGGATCGGCGTCCGGCGTCTCGGCCAGCCTGGGCAAGGCGGAGGAGGCCGCGGTCCTGCGCGCCGTCTTCGCCGCCGGCGCCACGGTGCCTGAGCCGCTGTTCGTCGGATCGGACCCGGCGATGCTGGGCGCGCCCTTCTACATCATGCGGCGGGCGGCGGGCGTCGCTGCCGGCTTCCGCATCGTCAGGAACGACGCGCCGCAGCGCGAACTGGCGCGCGAACTCGGCCGGCAGCTCGGCCTGATCCACCGCGTGCGGCCGGGAACGGCGGGGCTGGAGTTCCTGGCCCGTCCCGAACCGACGGCGGCGCTGCAGGCCGTGGCCGACTTCCGCCGCTGGGCCGGGCGCTATGCCGGGACCGATCCGGTGCTGGCCTATGGCCTGCGCTGGCTGGAGCGGAACGCGCCTCCCGCGGGCGACCTCGTGCTGTGCCACCGCGATTACCGCACCGGCAACTACATGGTCGAGGGCGGGCGACTGTCCGCCATCATCGATTGGGAGTTCGCGGGCTGGTCCGACCCGATGGAGGATCTGGGCTGGTTCTGTGCCGCCTGCTGGCGCTTCGGCCGCAACGACCGCGAGGCCGGCGGCATCGCCGACCGCGCCGACTTCTATGCCGGCTACGAGGAAACCGCCGGCCGCAGCGTGGACCCGCAGGCCGTCGCCTATTGGGAGGCGGCGGCCTGCATGCGCTGGGCGGTCATCGCGATCCAGCAGGCCGACCGCCACATCTCCGGCACCGAACCGTCGCTGGAGCTGGCGCTGACCGGGCGGATGCTGCCGGAGATCGAAATGGACCTGCTGCTGCACCTGGACGCCGTTGCGGCGCGCGGAGGATTCCAATGATCAACGACGATCCCAAGGCCGGCGACCTCGTCGCCATCGCGCTGCGCAGCTTCCGCGAGACGATCCTGCCGGTGATCCCCGCCGACCAACGCTTCACCGCCCTGATGATCGCCAACGCGCTCGGCATGGCGGAACGGGAACTGGCGGCCGGCAACAAGGCCGAAGCGGCGCTTGCCGACGCGGTCGGCGGTCTTCTGGACGCCAAGGGCGATCTGCCGGCGCTGCTGCCCCGGCTGTGCACCGACATCGACACCGGCCGCTTCGACTTCCCCGAACGACAGGCTGCCCTGCGGGCGGTGCTGAAGGACATCACGCGGGCGAGGCTGGCGGTGAGCAACCCGAAGCGGTTGGCGGCGGAAGCGCCGAAACCCGAAACGTCGGGATCGGTGAGATGAGCCTGTTCGCCCCGCTGGCCGGCACCGTTGCGCGGCGTCGCCTGTACCTGCTCCGCCACGGGCATGTCGCGTACTACGACGCCGACGGCAAGCCGCTGAACCCGAAGCTGGCCGCCCTGACCGACCGTGGCCGCGAGGAAGCGGGTGCGGCCGGCCGCCTGCTCTCCGCCGTGCCGCTCGACCGCGTGCTCTGTTCCGGCCTCGCCCGGACGCGGCAGACGGCGGAGCTGGTCGCCGAACCGCATGGCTTGGCGGTTGAGGATCACCCGGCCTTCCTGGAAATCCGCGCCGGGCGGCTGGCCGGCGTGCCAAAGGAGAAGCGCGAGGCCGCCTATGTCTACGGCTTCGACGCCGCCACCGAGGATGGCAGCTTCGCCGGCGGCGACGGCTTCGCGGCGGTCCGCGACCGGGTGGTGTCGGCCATCGAGGCGCTGGTGCGCGAACCCGGCTGGACCCATCTGGCGCTGGCCGCCCATGACGGGGTGAACCGCATGCTGCTGTCCTGGGCCTGCGGGGCGGGGCTGTCCGCCCTGTCGGCGTTCGAGCAGGATTACGGCTGCATCAACATCATCGATGTCGATGTGGCGGACGGCCGTGTGCTGCGCCGCCTGATCCGCGCCGTGAACCTGACCCCCGGAAACCCGGCAAAGCTCGGCCTGCACCGCACCAGTTTGGAGGAGGCCTTCGGCCCGCTGCTGAATCTGGACTGAAGGTGTCGGGCCGAACCGCCCCGAAGGATTCGGACGTTACACTGCTTCGCCAGGAGGCATGTCGCCTCGCTGCCGAGATACAGGCCCGGCCGGTCGCTGGCGCTGCTGGACGAGATCGCCCGGAGCGCGCCAGGAGTCCAGCCGATGACCCATCTTGAGATAGTTGATCGGCCAAGGATTGCCGTCGTTCAGGCTCTTCACTATCCTCCGCAGAACCAAGCCCCATGCGGGCGTCCAACCCTCCTGGCGCCCGCCCCTCATGCCGACAATACCCATCGACCGTCCGAGCGCCACCCCCGACGCCGCGGTGCTGGAGCGGCGGTTGCGGGCCGCACCGGACGACGTTGCGGCGACGCAGGAGCTTGCAGGACTTCTGTTCCGAACGGGCCGGGCAACGGAGGCCGAGCCTCACGCCCGAAATGCGGTTCGGCTGGCCCCGGAGAGCGCGCGCTCCCATCTGCTGATGGCGTTGGTGCTGTCCGATACCCGCCGGCCGCAGGCCGCCGAGTTTCATTACCGCCGTGCGCTGGCCCTGGCGCCGCCGGACGCCGCGACCCTGGCGAATCTCGCCTGGAGCCTGACGCAGCAGGGCCGACCGGATGAAGCCCGGCGGACCTATCGGCTGGCCGTGGCGCTGCACCCGTCCATCGCCCTGACATGGCACGGCTGGGCACAGACCGAGGACGCGGCCCGCGATCTTCCCGCCGCGCTACGCTTCGTCGAGCGCGCCCGACGTCTCGATCCCGGCCATCGTGGCGCCGACACCTTCGCGGCGGCCCTGCTGGCCCGGCGCGGCGACCCGGAGCAGGCGCTGGCGGTGCTCGACACCGCGGCGGCACGGCACGGCGCCGACCCCGACGCGCTGCTGGAGAAGGGACGCGTTCTTGACCGGATTGGCCGCCACGACGAGGCGTTCGCCGCTTTCGCCGCCGGCAAGGCTCTGCTCCGGCAGGCCGGGCGTCGTTACGGCGAGGAACCGGCGGTGGACCTGATCGCGCGCCTCGCCACCTTCTTCGTCGCGCCGCGCCTGCGCCTGATGCCGCGACCGGACACGCCCACAGGCGGGGTCGCCACCGGGACGCAGCCGGTTTTCATCGTGGGCGCCCCGCGCTCCGGCACCACGCTGGTCGAGCAAATCCTGTCCTGCCATCCCGCCGTCGCCGCAGGGGACGAACTGCCGTCCCTCGGGGCGGTGGTCCAGGCACTGCCGCAGATTCTGGGCAGCCCGCTGGCTTATCCCGAAGCGTTGTCGGAGCTGTGGATGGGCGACCAGCGCGACGGGCTGGAGCAACTGCGCGACGCCTATCTGCGCCATGCCCGCAAGCTGGTCCCGGTCAAGCCCGGCCACACGCTGTTCACCGACAAGATGCCCTTCAACGAAACGCATCTCGGCCTGATCGCGCTGATGTTTCCCGCCGCCCCGGTCGTTCATGTGCTACGCCATCCGCTGGACGTGGTGCTGTCGATGATGGGGACCAACCTGACCCACGGCTTCCATTGCGCCAACGATCCGGAGACGGCGGCCCGCCACGTCCTGCGGGTGTTCGATCTGGTGGAGCATTACCGGCGCGAGATGCCAATGCGCTACCTGCCGCTGCGCTATGAGGATCTGGTACGCGAGCCGGAACCGGCGGTGCGGCGGTTGCTGGGCTTCCTCGGGCTGGGCTTCGACCGACGCTGCCTGCGCTTCGAGGAGAACCGGCGCTATGCCCGCACGCCCAGCCACGCCCAGGTCGCGGAGAAGCTCCACAACCGATCCATCGATCGTCACCGCGCCTATATGACCCATCTGAAGCCGGTGATCCCGATCCTGGAGCCGGTCATTCATGGGCTGGGCTACAGCCTGTAGCCGCCGCCATGCCGTTCGCGCCATCCCACAGCAACCTGTGCGAAATCCACCGCCGCGAGGGCCGGCTGGACGAGGCCGCCGCCCATGGCCGCCGTGCCGTGGCACTCGATCCCGGCGACGCGGCAGGCTGGTACAATCTGGGCGTCGCGCTCTATGACCGGCTGGAGATCGAGGCGTCGATCACCTGCGAGCGGCGGGCCGTCCGGCTTCGCCCGGATTGGCCGGAACCGCATTTCGAACTGGCCGAGGGGCTCCTGATCTCCGGACGGCTGGAGGAGGGCTGGCGGGAGTATGAATGGCGCTGGCGCCTTCCCGGCGTGCCTCCGCCGGTTCCGTCCGCGATCCAAATGCGATACCGGCACGCCGCGAAGCCCTGGGACGGGCGCCCCATGCCCGGCGGCACCCTGCTGCTGGTTGCCGATCAGGGCTTCGGCGACAGCATACAGTTCGCTCGCTACCTGCCGATGGCGGCGGCGCTCTGTTCAGGTCTGGCGGTCGCCTGCAGCCCGGACATGCTGCCGGTGATCCGCTCCCTTCCCGGCGGGCAGCGGGCCTTCACCGCCTGGGAAGAGGCGCCGCCGTTCGACGCCTGGGCGGCGCTGTCCAGCCTGCCGGGGCTGTTCGGCACGGTGCTGGGGACGATCCCGGCCGCGGTTCCGTATCTGCGGGCCGAGCCGGAGCGGGTGGAGCGCTGGAAGGTGCGTCTGGACGGGTTGCTGCCCCGCGGCTACCGCCGCGTCGGGCTGGTCTGGGCCGGGCGCCAGACCCACGGGAACGACCGCAACCGCTCGATGCCGCTGGCGCGGCTGTCGCCGCTCCTGGCACTGGAGAGGACGGTTCTGGTGTCGCTACAGAAGGGGCCGGCGCAGGCCGAGTCCGCACGCGTCTATGGCACGGCGCCGCTGGTCAATCTGGGGCCGGAGTTGGAGAGCTTCGCGGACACCATGGCGGTGCTGGCGCAGCTCGACCATGTGGTCTGCGTGGATACGGCCATCGCCCATCTGGCCGGGGCGATGGGGTGTCCGACCGCGGTCCTGCTGCCCTACGCACCGGACTGGCGCTGGCTGCTGGGGCGCGGCGGCACGCCCTGGTACCCCACCGTCACCCTGCACCGGCAGCCGGCGCCCGGGTGCTGGGAGGAGGCCGTCCGCAGCGCCGTAGCCGCGGTGACCGGCAGCCCGCCCAGTGGGGTTTCTGGGCACAGCGCTTCAGGGATTAGGGCTTCAGGGCGGCCAGCCCGTCGGTGACCCCCTTGGTCGAGATCGGAAAAGCAACGCTCTGCGCGCCGCCATAGGGACGGACCGTGATCTGGGCTCCCTTGGACCGGCGCAGCGCGGTCAAGGCTGTCTCGTCCATCGGGGCGTTGGCGAGGCAGCCGTCCTGAAGGCACTGCTGGTAGGTGAGGGGCAGCGGCTTGCCGTCGTCGATGGACAGCGCCGCCCCGGCGCGCAGATCGACGCCCAGCGGCAGGATGACGACCGTCACGCCCTTGCCGTCCGGTGCGAAATAGCCGACCGACACCTTGAGGATGCGGGTCGCCTGCTTCGACTCCTTGTTCTCCACCACGCGGGTCTGCGACAGGAAGCAACGCGGTTTCCCGTCGGCAGGCGTCTCGCATTCGGTCTGCCAGTCGCCGAAGGACCTGCCCGGCTCCACAGCCCAGGCGGGCGCTACGCCCGCGAGGAGCGGAAGCGCGCCCAGCATGCCCATGAAGACGATTCCGCGCACCGCCGTCAGATCCTTCATAGCTTCCATTTCAGGCTGGCGGTGGCCGACAGGCTGTTCTCACGGGCGCGGATCGCGTCCTGGACGTCGATGGTGGCGCTCATCCGGTCGGTCAGGGCCACACCCAGACCGGCGCCGACCACAAGGGCGTCGCGACCCGGCTTGCTAGCGTCGGCGGCGAAGGCCGCACCGCCCAGCCGGTTGGTGGTGGTGGCCGTCGCGTCCGCGAAGTCATGCTGCCACGCCAGGGCGGCGTTCGGCGACAGGCGCCAGCCGCCGATCGTGATGCCGGTGCCGGCACGCACGCCAACCGCACTGCGAAGGCTGCTCCAGCCCGCCGCCTCGACGTCCAGCGCCACGCCGCCGCCCGATTCGCGGAACGCCTCGCGGGTGATGCGGTCGAACCGCAGGCTGGCCCGCGGCTCGATCCAGACGCTGTCCGACCCGGCGAAACCCATGCGGTGTCCGGCGGCGATCTCGACGGAAAAATCATGGCCGTCCGCCGTTGCGCCGGCGCCCTGCGCCAGACCGCCGAAGGCGATGGCGCGCGACGCGTCATAGCGGGCGTAACCGTAGCCGATGGCGCCCTCCACAAAGGGGCTGTCCGCCGAACCGCGCAGGTTCCAGGAGCCGTAGAGCGTCGCCTGATAGCTGTCCACATCCGCCTTGCCCAGCCCGTCGCGGGAGGTGACGCGGTTGCGCAGGTAGCCGAGCGCCACGCCGCCGGTCATGCCGTTCTCGTAGCTGCGGTCCAGGCCCAGCAGGAAGCCGCCGATCCGCTCGGTGGTGCCGGCGGCGTTGCCGTCCGAACCGGTCCGGCCGTAGGCCGCCAGCGGCTGACCCCAGACGCCGCCGGAACCCTCTGTCCCGCCGGTCTCGCCGACGGCGACCGTGCCGTTGCTGCCACCGGCCAGCCGGACGGACGCCGTCGCCTCCCCGCTGCGCAGCGCCGACAGGCGGCTCTCCACCGCGCTGCCGAACAGGCGGCGGCTGGTTCGGTCGGCGGCCAACGTGTCTGCGTGCAGCTTGCCGGAGAGTTGGTCGAGCGCCCCGGCGATGCCGCTGCCCGACAGGCCATAGAGGCCGCCGAACAGCGGGGCGGCGACACCATCCAGGGCGCCGTCCAGCCGAGCCCCGGCGGCGGGGCGCAGCGCGTCGACCGCCGCACCGGCGGCCCGCTGGTTGGACGTGCCGCCGCGGACCGCGTAGCTGGTCGGGGTGACCACCAGCCGGACGGCGGTGGCGTCGTACAGCGTGTCGAAGCGGGTGCCGGCTTCCAGCCCCGCCGCCGGCTGCGTCACAGCGGCGAAACTGCCGGACACGCCGCCATCCGCCTGGACGATGGTGAAGCTCTGCCCCAGCGTCGCGGTGTAGCTGTTGGTGGCGTCGCCGCTGATGCCGCGCAGCACGGGGGTCAGCGTGCCGGCTGCGGTGAAGGACGCCCCCTGTACCCGGATCTGGTCGTGCCGACCGGCGCCGAAGCCGGCGGTCGGTCCGTCGATTTCGGCGCGCAGCATGCTGGTGCGGGTCAGCGTCACCGCCGACTGGAAGGTCAGCACACCGGGCGAGTTGCCTGGAGACAGGGTGCCGGACAGCGTCGCCGGGCCACGGACCGTGCCGCCGCCGCTGAAAGTCGAACCGGCGCTGGTGGTAAGGGAGCCGGCAACCACGCCGTTGACGGAGACCGCCCCGCCGTCCCCCACGGTGACCGCGCCGGTGCTGCCGGTGGCGGCCACGGTGACGGTGCCCTCGCCGACAGTGACCGGGGCCATGACGGCACCGGCCAGGGTGGCGCTGCCGCCGGAGGTCACGGTAACCGCACCGTTGACCGCGCCGTAGGGGGCGACGGTCAGGGTTCCGCCCTCGACCGTCAGCGTGCCGCCGACGCCGCCGCCCTCGGCCACGGTGACGCTGCCGCTACGGGCGACCGTCACCGGCACCGCGACGATGCCGCCGACCGTGGCGCTGCCGCCGTTGTTCACCGCGAGCGTGCCGCCGGCGACCACGCCGTTCTGCGCGACGGTCAGGGCCGCGCCGTTGCTGACGGACAGGCCGCCCGCGTTGGCGAGCTGGCCGGAGACGACCAGAGCGCCGGGACCGGACGCGGCCAGCGCACCGCTGCCGCCCACGGCGCCCGCGAGCGTGACGGTGCTGCCGTTGGGCGTGATGGTGCCACCCTGATCGGTCACGGTGACCGACTGGCCGACCGTCAGCGGCGAGGTCGGGCGCAGCGTGCCGCCGTCGAAGGTGACCGTGCTGCCCCGGACCGCGCTGTCGCTGTCGGTGAAGCTGGGGCGGCTGGTGTCGATCACGCCGGTTGTCGGTGGCGTGGGGGGCGGAGGAGGGGGCGGCGGCGGAGATGTCGGACTGGGATCGGGGGTAGGCGTGGGTGTGGGTGTGGGAGCCGGATCAGGGGTGGGAGGAGGGGGAGGAGGGGGAGGAGGCGGCGGAGGCGGCGGTGGTGGAGGGGGAGGCGGCGGGGATGTCACCTTGGTCAGGGTGAGCTTGATCTCCTTGTTCGCCGTGTCGAAGGTGGCCGTCGGGGTCAGCGTCGCGTCGCTGTTGGTGACGGAGGTGAAGGCGCCGGACAGAGCACCCGTCGTGGTCAGGATGGTATAGGTCGTGCTGGAACCGTACCCGCTGCCGGTGGAGGTCACGGACAGCGCGCCGCCCATGGTGGCGGTGCCGGTGACGGCCAGCTTGCTGGCGGTGGACGAGGTCGTCCGGATCGCCAGCGTGCTGCCGCTGTCCTGCGTATAGTTGCCGGTGACCGTCAGCGTGCCGGGCGTGCTGGAGCCGCCGGGCGACAGGGTGGTTCCGGACGGGGTGGTCAGGTTTCCGACGACGGTTCCAGTGCCGGCGAGCATCGTGCCGCTGCTGAGCTGCAGCCCGGTGGTGAGCGAGCCGTTGACGCGCAGCGTTCCGGCCTGGAGGTTCGTGGTGGTGGCCGAACTCGCACCGCCGAGCGTCCAGTCGGTGCCGTTCATGGTCAGGGTGGTCAGGCCGGCCACCGGTCCGGACAGGGTGCCGCTGCCTTCGAGCTGAAGAACCTGATTGGCGCCCCCGGCCTGGATGCCGCCGACCACGACGCTGCCGTCTTTCAGGGTGATGAGGCTGCCGGCCCCGCTCCCGAACGTCTTGATCGCGCTGTAGCCGTTCCCCGAGGCGATCGTCCCATAATTGACGATGGTCGAGACGCCGGTGACGGAAAGCGCGTCGGTGGTGCCGATGATCGTGCCGTAGTTGGTGACGGAGGAGGGCGTGGTCAGCCCGGCGACCATGACCGCGGCGTAATCCGTCTGCATGAAAGCCGTCGCCGACCGGACGTTCCTGATCACCGCCGCTCCGTTGGACGCCGACCCGTTGGTGAGGCTGAGCGCGTGGGCGGATTCGATGCCGGCCCAATTGCCGATGATCGTCCCGGTGTTCTCGACGACCGACCTCAGCGACGGCGACGAATTGGCGAACAGGATGCCATCGTAGGTCTTCTGAACGTCGATCAGTCCGGAATTGATGACGGTGCCGTAGGTCTGACCGTAGATGCCGTCGGCCTGATAGAAGTTCGTGTCGACCGAAATCTTGATCGTGCCCTGGTTGGTCAGGGTCCAGCCACCGGACGACTTGACCCACACGCCGGTGGGCAAATCAGTGTTCTGGTTGCCGGTGCCACTATCGACCACGCCGCCGGTGCTGGTGATCAGGATGCTGCTTCCAGTCGGGTAGAAGGTCTGGTTCTGGACCGTCGACAGCGTTTCGGCTGACGCGGCGCTGCCGGCCAACGACACGCCGAGTGCGATGGGTGCCGCGACCACGGCCGGAAGGCGGCCGCCCGACATCAAGCTCTGGCGGATCGACTCCAGGGGGGACGGCGACGGCGGCATGGGCGTTTCACCTTGCAATCGGGGCGTGAGCGTTACGACCAATGGGTCACACCGCCCAATCATAGAATCCGTTCCGCTTTGTGGCTAAGACAAAACACGGAAAAAAAATCAACGAAATGGTGCAATTGCGGTTAGGCAGCCAATTAAATCAATGTATAATCACTGAACGAATCAGCATATTTTCGTTTTTATAAAGGGGATAAAGCTCTATTTTTGGAACTAAATGTGATAATATCAGTGTTGACTTAGTGTATAATCGAGATCTTGCGCCATTTTTGATGAGAAACTGTTTCGTCATACTCTATGGGTGCTTTGCGGCCAAACCTGAGTGATTTGTATAGCGTCGAATAGACCGAGAGTTGGGGCGCGATGGAAAACTAAGCTAAGAAAATTATGATATTACGCTCTTATTTGCCAATAATTTTGCGGTTCTGCTGCTTAAATTAAAATGATTCGGCCAGTTTTTTCGATTGAACCTCGAAAAGAACGTAATAAACGATGATCTTTTCGCTCTATATTTTTCACTTAGAAAAACCATCAAGCTATTCCGACATATATTCCTCTTGTTAATCAATTCCGCCCTCTGGCATGCCTAACTGAATTTCTGGGGCGACCTTCTGGCCGCTGCGTTCGGCTTGAAAGCTCGGTGCCCCTCAGCACCGACCGGCAAGGTCCTTGGCCACCTCCTGCAGCCACATTCCCGCGTGGACCGGACCATGGTTAACGTCCGAGTCGGTGGCTAGGTCATACAGCTTGTCCTCCGCGAAGTTCCATTCATCAATGTAGCGGGCGGGGTAGATCGCCAGTGCCTTGGGCCTGTACGGTGCGACATCGGACACAATAGCCGGGCGCTTCCCGCCAGCGCGTTCTGTGATGTCGTCTAGCGTCCGACTCCTGCCGGATCATCGCGACAGGTTTGCGTTATTGCGCCTACATCCCCGATCACGCCGAAACGCACCGTCGGCGCACCCTGAGGGCGGCCTTGCACCGCCGCTGTAGGGCGCTTCGGGGCGCGCTGCCGATGCGTGGTTGGGGTGCGGTGGATCCGCTGCGCCCCTGTGGCGGTTTCGCGGTGGCGGTGCGTGGTCTTGTCATCCCTTCAATACATACGGCGCGGGTCGCGCTTTGCACTTTTTCCGTCTGCATGGCGAGGTGATACAACTAATAAGATTAAATAGAGCTAGTTTTCAATTTCATAACGAGCGAAACATCGTCGCGAAACAATCAACGCCTATAAGGGAGCCGCGGCGATCACCCACGGGTGCGCGAGACGTCTTCGACCCCGAAACGGATTTGCGGAAGGAACGACACGGCCATGACCACCATCCCGACGATCCCCAACGTCAACGCCGGCGGCAGCCTCGACATCATCCAGACCACCTTCAAGCTGTCGGCGATCTCCAATGCCGCCACCTGGAACAACGGCAACGCGACGCAGCTCCAGTCCGACCTGCTGGCGCTGGTCGAGGAAAATCTCGGTGCGAACTCGCCGCTGAAGTCCTACATCGGTTCCTGGGATCTCGTCTGGGGCCCCTGCGTCTTCCAGAACGTCGGCTCTACGGACGCCGATAACGCCATGTACGTCGCCTACAACGCCGACATCGACTATTACGTTGTCGCCATCGCCGCCACCAACATCCAGTCGCTGTACGATTGGGAGACCGAGGACTTCAACGTCGGGCTGGCCAACCGCGTCGCGTTCCCGAACGGCATCTCGGCGCCGAACTGCGTCAATCCCAGCAGCGCGACCAACGTCGGACTCGTGTCGCTGGGCACCGCCACCGGCGTGACCCATCTGCTGAGCATGAGCCCGCCGAGCGAGAACGTCCCCGGCTACGGCCAGAATCTCCAGCAGTTTCTGAAGAGCAAGGAGTCCACCAGCGCCACTCTGGTCTTCACCGGCCACAGCCTAGGCGGCGCGCTGTCCCCCACCCTGGCCTTCTGGCTCTACCCGCAGGGCAGCAACAACGGGCAGCCCTGGGCCAACGTGTTCGTTCTGCCGACCGCCGGAGCGACGCCGGGTGACCTCGACTTCGCCACCGCCTTCAACACGGCCTTCCCGCAGACCGCCGTCACCGGCACCAACGCGACCACCTACGACTACGCGTATTGGAACACGGTGATCTGGAACCAGTACGACACCGTGCCCCACGCCTGGTGCAACCTGAGCTGGGCCTCGCCGGGCCAGGCGCCGGGGAACGTGATTTGGGATCTGGTGCTCGGGACTACGATCCTAAACACGACCTACGTTAAGAGCTGTACCTGCCTGTACGGCCCGCTGTCCGGGCTGGCGCTCCAGGAAATCCCGTTCCTGATCGGCAAGGCGAACCAGGCCGCCGGCAACGTCATCACCAACGACTTGGTGAGCAGTTCCTACGCCCATCTGCAGAACCAGATGCTCCCGGCCCCCAGCCCTCCCCACCTCCCGGCGGAGTGAGCACGATCCAACAGTTCCTCAACTATCTGGGCCAGCAGCACATGACCGAATACGCCACGCTGTTCGACGTGCCGCCGGACCCGTTCAACGCCAACGTCAATTGGGGCGAGGCGCTGTGGAACGTGCTGGGCACGCTGATCGAGGATCTGCTGAAGGACCTGACGGTCGCCATCGATACGGTGCCCGCCGCCGGGGCTCCGGCCCCGACCGACGTCTGACACCAATCCCGGAAAGTTCCGACCTTTGGTCGGACTTTCCGGGTCTTCATACCGCATCCGGAAACATTATGACTCGTGTGTCCTTGAAGGGGAGCTAGGGCGCAGCTGCGGTGTGATTCGCCGATGTCGTCAGATGAAGAAGGGTTGGCGATGCCAGCGATAGCGATAGCGATGCGGCAGGCCGGCTGGGTGCGGTCGAGGTGCGGCGGTGCCACTGCGGTTTGGCGGCGGGCATACAGCGAACGAAGCCCACCATGGCACCCCTGCGGGTCGCCGGCGCGTCTCCAGGGGTATCCTGACGTTCTGGCGTCTGCGGCAGGAGTACCGCGATGATCGCTTTGAAGTGGCCGCCGAGCGCCTGTGATGCCGTTGGTTTGCAGGGGGCGCTTGGCTCTGCCAGAAACCCGCATCAGCCGTGATGGTTCGCTGGGGATCGTAGCCAGCCGAAACTGAATGTGGGGATAGCGAAAGGGACAAGGCCGATTTCGCATTCAAATGAACGCGCCAGCCCAACAGGGTGGCGGATGGGGTGGGATTCGAACCCACGGTAGGCTTGCACCTACGCCAGTTTTCAAGACTGGAGCCTTAAACCACTCGGCCACCCATCCTTCGGCCCACGGGAGTAGCGAATGGATCGCGGTGGGTCAAGCGTTGCGCGTGGAGGACCGCATTTTGCCCGTCAGTTGCGGATCGGGCGGCCAAGCGTGCGCAGGCGGCGGGTCGGTTTGGGTGGGCTGGGGCTGTCGGAGAAGTCGGGCAGGCTGGGGGCGCGGGCGATGGTTTTGCGGATCAGCTCCGCCGTGGCGTCCAGATCGTCCAGAACCTCCGGCGCTACGCGGTCGGCATAGCGGGGGCTCAGCAGGCGGGTGCGGGTCTGGTCGATGCTGCGCAGCTCCGGCTCGAACAGCTCGCGGGCGCCGATGGGGAGAACCTGATCCTGGCGCATGCCGGAGAAATAGTTGCGCATTGCCCGCACCAGCATGCGGGTCAGCAGAAGGTCCATCCGTTCGAACTCGGCGCGGAGGTCGCTCAGCCGCGACTCGTCGACGCCCTGCAGGCGCTCTTCGGTCAAGGCGAAGAGGGCGCGGATCTCCTCCACCTTGCGCCGGAAATCGAGGAAGGAGGCGAAGCGGTCGTCGCCCATGTCGCGCTGGGCCCGGTCGGCAAGCCGCGACGCCTCGGTCGCCTGACGTTCAAGCGCCGCCAGCAGCCGCTTTACCTCTTCCCGGCCGTTGTCGCGCCCCCACGCCATGCCGCCCTTCGCTCCCCGTCACCGTGGTGGCCGGTTGTCGGTCCGGCCCCGCAGTCATCCTAGAAGCGAAAGTTTTAACAAAATGCTTTTGTTACGCCGATTCCACGGCGCCGCTCACGCGTCGCGCAACTCCAGCACCACCGGGGTGTGGTCGGACGCCTTTTCCAAACCGCGGGGCCCGCGGTCGATGGTGCAGCCGGCCAGACGGTCGGCGGCCTGCGGCGACAGCAGGAAATGGTCGATGCGCAGGCCGTTGTCGCGCGGCCAGCTGCCCGCCTGATAATCCCAGAAGGTGTAGGCGCGGTCGTCGTCATGCAGGGCGCGGTAGGCCTCGGTCAGGCCGAGATTCAGCAGGGCGCGGAACTTGGCCCGCGATTCCGGGCGGAACAGCGCGTCGCCGGCGAAGGCCTGCGGCGAGAAGACATCGCGCGCCTCGGGAATGATGTTGTAGTCGCCGCCCAGCACCACCGGGATTTCCTGCGCCAGCAGGGTCCGGGCATGGTCGTACAGCCGGTCCATCCAGCGCAGCTTATAGGCGAACTTCTCGCCCGGCACCGGATTGCCGTTGGGCAGGTAGAGCGAGGCGATGCGCACGCCCGACACGGTGGCCTCGACATAGCGGGCCTGCTCGTCCTCCGGCTCGCCGGGCAGGCGGGTCAGCACATCCTCCGCCGGGGACTTCGACAGCAATGCCACGCCGTTGTACGCCTTCTGCCCGACGGCGTTGACGTGGTAGCCGAGTTCCTCGAACGCCGCGGCGGGGAAGGCGGCGGTCTCGCATTTGATTTCCTGGAAGAGCACGACGTCCGGGGACGCCGCGCGCAGCCAGTCGGTGATCAGCGGAAGGCGGGCCTTCGCCGAGTTGACGTTCCAGGTGGCGATCTTCACGAAAAAGGCCTGCCTTCTTTTCTTGGTCTTGTGAGGTCAGATTCTTATGAGGTCAGGGGGCGGCCTCAGACCGCGAATGAGTTGCCGCAGCCGCAGGACGCGGTGGCGTTCGGGTTCTTGATCTGGAAGGCGGCGCCCATCAGATCCTCGACATAATCGAGCGTGGCGCCGGCCAGCAGGTCGAGCGAGGCGTCGTCGGTGACCACCTTCGTGCCGTCCTTCTCGAAGACATGGTCCTCGTCGGTCGCGGTCTCGTCGAAGGTGAAGCCGTACTGGAAGCCGGAGCAGCCGCCGCCGGACACGGTCAGGCGCAGCATCAGGTTGGGATTGCCCTCCTGCTCGATCAGGAAGGCGACGCGCTTGGCCGCACTCTCGCTGACGGCGAGGACGCGGGCTTCGGTGGGGAGTGCGGTATCGGGCATGGGGTGGCCCCTTTGGTGCGATGCGGGAGTTGCCACAAATGTAAGGGGGAACGCAGCCTTCGTCAAAGTATGGGCACCGATGCGCCGAACCGTTGCGCTTCTGGCACGCTCGTTTGGGCGCTGGCCCCGGGGCCGGGGCATAGCACGCCTTCGCCGTTGCACCCGCGTCCCCCCGCCGGTAGTGTCCGCCCCATGACGGCGGACTGTTTTCACGATCGGCTGGCTCCCTATGCCTGCAACCCGGCGGACACGCGCGGGCGGCTGGTGGCGGAGCCGGAAAGCCCGACGCGCTCGTGCTTCCAGCGCGACCGCGACCGCATCGTGCATTCCGGGGCCTTCCGCCGGCTGAAGCACAAGACGCAGGTCTTCGTCTATCACGAGGGCGACTATTACCGCACCCGGCTGACCCACAGCCTGGAGGTGGCGCAGATCGCCCGGTCGATCAGCCGCACGCTGTCCCTGAACGAGGATCTGGCGGAGGCGGTGGCCCTGGCCCACGACCTTGGCCACACCCCCTTCGGCCATGCCGGCGAGGACGCGCTGAACGCCTGCATGGAGCCGTTCGGCGGCTTCGCCCACAATGACCAGACCCTGCGCATCCTGACGCGGCTGGAACGGCGCTATGCCGAGTTCGACGGGCTGAACCTGACCTGGGAAGCGCTGGAAGGGGTGGTCAAGCACAACGGCCCGCTGCTGCCGCTGCTGCCCGGTCACCGCCTGCCGACCACCATCGCCGCCTTCCAGGGCGACTGGGATCTGGAACTGCACACCAATCCCGGCGCCGAGGCGCAGGTGGCGGCGCTGGCCGACGACATCGCCTACAACAACCACGACATCGACGACGGCCTGCGCGCCGGCCTGTTCACGGTCGAGGAGGTGGCGGAACTGCCGCTGGTCGGCCCGATCATCCGCGAGGTCTGCGACCGCTATCCGGGGCTGGAGCGCTCCCGCCTGATCCACGAGACGGTGCGGCGGATGATCAACGCCATGGTGGTCGATCTGGTGACGGAGACGCGGCGGCGGCTGGCGGAGCACAGGCCGGGCAGTGCTGCCGAGTTGCGCGCCCTGCCGGTGGCGATGGTCAGCTTCTCCGACGCGATGCTGGAAGCGCAGCGGCCCTTGCGCGCCTTCCTGCGCCAGCGCATGTACCGGCACTATCGCGTGAACCGCGAGATGAGCAAGTGCAAGCGCGTGGTGCGCGCCCTGTTCCAGCTGTTCATGGACGAGCCCAACACCCTGCCGACCGAATGGCAGCGCGACATTGCCAAGGCCGGCGGCGACGCCGATCTTGCGGTGCGCGCCCGCCATGTGGCCGATTACATCGCCGGCATGACCGACCGCTATGCGTTGGCCGAACATGACCGGCTGTTCGACCTGCATGTTAAGACCTGACGCGTGAAGACCTGAGCCGCGAGGCTCCTGTGACCTCCTGAAAAGACGACCTGAGACGATGAATATTTTCAAGGCCTTCGAGACCGATATTCGCAAGCTGCTGGAAGAACTGGCCGCCGAGGGTGCGATCCCCGCCGGGCTGGACGGCAGCCGTCTGACGGTCGAGCCGCCGCGCGAGGCCTCGCATGGCGACCTGTCCACCAACGCCGCGATGATCCTGGCGAAGCCGGCGAAGATGGCGCCGCGCGCCCTGGCGGAACTGCTGGTGGCCAAGCTGAAGGGCCGCGCCGACGTGGCGTCGGTGGAGATCGCAGGTCCGGGCTTCGTCAACCTGCGCCTGACCCCGGATGTCTGGCGCGACCGCATCCGCGACGTGCTGAACGCCGGCACCGCCTATGGCGACAGCGAGCTCGGCGGCCGGACGCCGGTCAATGTGGAGTATGTGTCGGCCAACCCGACCGGCCCGCTGCATGCCGCCCATGGCCGCGGCGCCGTGTTCGGCGACGCGCTGGCCTCCCTGCTGGAGAAGGCCGGCTACGCCGTCACCCGCGAGTACTACATCAACGATGCCGGCGCCCAGGTCGACGTGCTGGGGCGGTCCACCTTCATCCGCTACCGCGAGGCGCTGGGCGAGGAGGTGGGTGAGATCCCGGCCGGCCTCTATCCCGGCGAGTATCTGAAGGAGGTCGGTCAGGCCCTGGCCGAGCGTGACGGCAACCGCTGGGTCGGCACCGACGAGTCCGAATGGCTGCCGGCCTGCCGCGACTTCGCGATTTCCATGATCATGGGCTGGATCAAGGAGGATCTGGGCGTCCTCGGCGTCACCATGGACGTCTACAGCAGCGAGCGCGCGCTGGTCACCGCCGGTGCGGTCGACAAGGCGCTGGCGGCGCTGGAGGAGCGCGGCCTGATCTACACCGGCGTGCTGGAGCCGCCGAAGGGCAAGAAGCCCGACGATTGGGAGCCGCGCCCGCAGACCTTGTTCAAGTCCACCGATTTCGGCGACGACGTCGACCGGCCGCTGAAGAAGTCGGACGGGTCCTTCACCTATTTCTCGAACGACATCGCCTATCACTTCGACAAGTACAAGCGCGGCTTCGGCAGCCTGATCGACGTGTGGGGCGCCGACCATGGCGGCTACGTCAAGCGCATGCAGTCGGCGACCACCGCGGTGACCGAGGGCAAGGCGTCGCTGGACGTGAAGCTCTGCCAGCTGGTCCACCTGATGCAGAACGGCCAGCCGGTGAAGATGTCCAAGCGCGCCGGCACCTTCGTGACGCTGCGCGACGTGATCGACCAGGTCGGCCGGGACGTGGTCCGCTTCATCATGCTGACCCGCCGCAACGACCAGACGCTGGACTTCGACTTCGCCAAGGTGACGGAGCAGTCGAAGGACAACCCGGTCTTCTACGTGCAGTACGCCCACGCCCGCTGCCGCTCGGTCCTGCGCCATGCCGCGACGGCGCTGCCGCAGCTGGACCAGTCGCCGGCCTCGCTCGCCGCGGCGGCCAACCTCGCCCGCCTGGACAGCGAGGAGGAGATGGCGCTGGCCAAGCGTATGGCGACCTGGCCGCGCGTGGTCGAGGCGGCGGCGGAAGCGCATGAGCCGCATCGCATCGCCTTCTTCCTCTACGATCTCGCCAGCGATTTCCACGCGCTGTGGAACCGGGGCCGCGACGACGCCTCGCTGCGCTTCCTGATCGAGGGCGATGCGGAACTGACGACGGCCCGTCTGGCGCTGATCGCCGCGGTGGCGACGGTCATCGCCTCGGGCCTCAAGGTGATGGGTGTCGAACCGGTGGAGGAACTGCGTTCATGAGGTACGACGGCGACGTCAACTACGCGGCCAATCCCTATGGGATGCCGCCCCGTCAGTCCGCGAACAAGCGCGGGCTGCTGGCGCTGGGCTTTGCCGTGGTCGGCGTCGTCGCGTTCGCCGGTGCGGCGGTCGTCGGCCTGCGCGGGCCGTCGCGGCTGGCGGGCGACGGTCCGCCGCTGCTGACCGCCGATCCCGGTCCGGTCAAGGCGCGCCCTGACCAGCCCGGCGGGCTGGAGGTGCCGCATCAGGACATCCTGGCCTATGAGCGGCTGCGCGACCATGACGCGGGACGCGGTCAGGCGGTCGAGCGGCTGCTGCCGCCGCCGGAGGTGCCGCTGCCGCGTCCGGTGGTGACGCCGCAGATGCCGGCCGTGGTGCCCTTGCCGTCGGTGCCGTCGGTGGCCCAGCTTCCGCCGGGTGCCACCGCCACCGTGCCGCGCGACAGCGTTGCCGCTGCGGTGGCTGCCGTCGCCCCGCTGGCGGCGCCCGAGCCGGTGCCGGGCCTGCCCGCCCTGCCGGCCGGCACTCCGCAGGCGCAGGTGCCCGCCACCCAGATGCCGCCCGCCGCGGTCGCCGCCAAGCCGCAGCAGCCCGCCGCCACTCCGGCCAAGCCCGCGGCCGCTCCGCAGCAGCAGGTCGCCGCGGTCAAGCTGCCGGCCGCTCCGCCGCCCCAGCAACAGCAGCAGCAGGCGCAGCAGAACGCGGCCCCCTCGATGGGCCAGCTGATCGCCAAGCTGGAGGCAGCGTCGCTGCCCGCCGCCGCCCCGGCCAAGGCGGCGCCCCAGCCGGCGAAGGCCGCCCCCGCCGTCACGGGCGGCAGCGGTGCCTGGCGCATCCAGCTCGCCTCCGTGCGCAGCGAGGGCGAGGCCGCCGCCGAATGGCGCCGCATCGCCGGTCGCTACCCGGATGCCTTGGGCGGCATGTCGATGCAGGTTGCCAAGGTCGATCTGGGCGACAAGGGCGTGTTCTACCGGGTGCAGGGCACCGGCGCCGACGAGGCGCGGGCCAAGTCGGTCTGCGCCCAGCTGCGCGCACAGAATGTGGGGTGTGTGGTTGTCCGTCCCTGATTTTTCCGGCCCTGAATCCGTGGGCCGTGGTTCGATGAGTTCCACCCCGGTTGCCCACCCGCGCGCGGTCGTCTTCGGCTGCGCCGGGCTGGAGGTGACGCCCGACGAGGCCGCCTTCTTCCGCGATGCCGATCCGCTCGGCTTCATCCTGTTCCGCCGCAACTGCGAAAGCCGCGACCAGATGCGCCGGCTGGTGGATGATCTGCGCGCCAGCGTCGGCCGGCCGGACGCCCCGGTCCTGATCGACCAGGAAGGCGGCCGGGTCGCGCGCATGCGCCCGCCGCACTGGCCCGCCCACCCGCCGATGGGCGTGTTCGGCGCGCTGGCCGGGCGCGCTGCCGGCGCCGGGCGAGAGGCCGCCCGAGAGGCCGCCCGAGAGGCTGCTTGGATCAACGGCCGGCTGCTCGCCCATATGCTGACGGAGGTCGGCATCACGGTGGACTGTGCACCCGTCTGCGACGTGCCGGTGGAGGGTGCGCACGACATCATCGGCGACCGCGCCTTCTCGCGCGATCCCGCCCTGGTCATTGCGCTGGCCCGCGCCACCGCCGAGGGGCTGCTGGCCGGCGGGGTGCTGCCGGTGGTCAAGCACATCCCCGGCCATGGCCGCGCCTTCGCCGACAGCCATGCCGAGCTTCCGGTGGTGGAGGCCGACCGCGCGACGCTGGAGGCGACCGACTTCGCCCCCTTCCGCGCGCTGGCCGACCTGCCGCTGGCAATGGTGGCGCATGTGGTGCTGAAGGCCATCGACCCGACCGCACCGGCCAGTACGTCGGCCATCGTGGTGCGCGAGGTGGTGCGGGGGCCGTCCATCGGCTTCGGTGGCTTGCTGTTCAGCGACGACCTGTCGATGAACGCGCTGCAGGGCAATCCCCGCGAGCGGGCCGAAGCGGTGCTGGCGGCGGGCATGGATGTCGTGCTCCACTGCAACGGCGATCTGGATGAGATGCGGTCCGTGCTGGGCGCCGTCCCGCTGCTGAGCGGTGCTGCGGCGGAGCGCTGGGCGCGGGCGGAGGCGATGCGCCATGCGCCGGACCCCGCGGACATCGCGGCATTGACCAACCGGCTGGCCGAGCTGCTCGGCCCGGCCCAGGCCTGACGGACGGGAGCGGACGATGGAGGAATGGATCTTCCAGGTGACGGCCGTGGCCCTGCCGGCCATCATCGCCATCACCCTGCACGAGGCGGCGCATGGCTTCGTCGCCTGGAGGCTGGGCGACGACACCGCCTACCGGCTGGGGCGGGTCACCTTCAACCCGATCCGCCACATCGACCCGTTCGGGACGGTGCTGCTGCCGGCACTGATGTATTTCACCACCGGCTTCGTCTTCGGCTGGGCCAAGCCGGTGCCGGTGAACTTCGCCCGGCTGGATCATCCGCGCCGCGACATGGTGTGGGTGGCGCTCGCCGGCCCGGGGACCAATTTCCTGCTGGCGGTGGCGTCGGCGGTGATCTGGCGGCTGGTCAATCCGGAGAACAGCCTGGTCGAGCTGTGGATCCGCTCCGCCGCCGAGGTCTCGGTTCTGGTCAACGTCATCCTGATGGTCTTCAACCTGATCCCGCTGCC
Source organism: Azospirillum sp. VT-I1 (assembly GCF_055698305.1). Taxonomy (NCBI): domain Bacteria; kingdom Pseudomonadati; phylum Pseudomonadota; class Alphaproteobacteria; order Rhodospirillales; family Azospirillaceae; genus Azospirillum; species Azospirillum sp. VT-I1. Next base: position 536,123 of record NZ_CP168803.1, read on the forward strand.
GCCGCTGGACGGCGGGCGGGTGGCGGTCGGCGTTCTGCCCGACGTGCTGGCCGTGCCGCTGGCCCGGCTGGAGCGGTTCGGCCTGCTGATCCTGATGGCGGCCTTCTTCCTGCTGCCGATGCTGGGGCGCCAGATCGGCATGGACCTCAGCGTCATGCATTGGGTCCTGGGGCCGCCGGTGGATGCGGTGATCGACTTCATCCGCATCCTGACCGGCAACGACTGAAGGTCTTCGAATGGCCGATGTGCTGGCCGAGCTTACGGCCGATACCGCCGCGTCCGCGGAGGCGTCGCCGTCCGAACAGCTGCTGCTGGTTCTGGACGGGTTCGAGGGACCGCTCGACATGCTGCTGGCGCTGGGGCGCGACCAGAAGGTCGACCTGACGCGCATCTCCATCCTGGAACTGGCCGACCAGTACCTCGCCTTCGTGGCGGAGGCGCGCAAGGTGCGGCTGGAGCTGGCGGCCGACTATCTGGTGATGGCGGCGTGGCTGGCCTACCTGAAGTCGCGCCTGCTGCTGCCCGAACCGGAGGGGGAGGAGCCGTCCGGCGAGGACATGGCCGCGGCGCTGGCCTTCCAGCTCCAGCGGCTGGAGGCGATGAAGGGCGTCGCGGCCAAGCTGTTTGCCCGCCCCCGGCTGGGCATCGACGTCCACCCCCGCGGTGCGCCGGAGGATTTGGACCTGCGCCGCAAGTCGGTCTATGAGGTCACGCTGTTCGACCTGCTGCGCGCCTATGGCCAGCAGCGTGCCCGCAAGGAGGCCGGCGTCCTGCACATCGCCCCGGTCCGCCTCTATTCCATGGAGGAGGCGGTGCAGCGCCTGTCCTCCCTGCTGGGCCGCATGCCGGACTGGACCACGCTGGCCAGCTTCCTGCCGGGCGGGGAGGGCGGCGGGCTGCTGACCCGCTCGGCACTCGCCGCCCATTTCGCGGCGACGCTGGAACTGGCGAAGGCCGGCCGGGTGGAACTGCGCCAGGAGGGCGCCTTCGCCCCGCTCTATGTCCGCGGACGCCAAGCCGGCGACGCCCCCGCGGACCCATCGGATTCTTGAGGACCATGATCAAGGAAGTCACCGACGCCCAGGAGGCGGAGGCCCGCATCGGCCGGCTGCGCCTGCTGGAGGCGCTGCTGTTCGCCTCCGCCGAACCGCTGGACGAGGAGACGCTGGCCGGCCGCGTCGGGCCGGAGGTCGGGCTGCTGCTGGAGGAACTGCGCGCCCATTACGCCCCGCGCGGCGTCAATCTGGTGCGCACCGGCGGCGGCTGGGCCTTCCGCACCGCGGTCGACCTGGCGCCGGAACTGCGCCGGGAGGAGGAGGTGTCGCGCAAGCTGTCGCGCGCGGCCATCGAAACCCTGGCGATCATCGCCTATCACCAGCCGGTGACCAGGGGAGAGATCGAATCCACCCGCGGCGTGGCGACCAGCAAGGGCACGCTGGACCTGCTGATGGAACATGGCTGGGTCCGGCCGGGCAAGCGGCGGGAGACGCCGGGCCGGCCGCTGACCTGGATAACCACCGATCATTTCCTGGATCATTTCGGGCTGGAAAGCCTGCGCGACCTGCCAAGCGTCGACGACCTGCGCGCGGCCGGGCTGCTGGACAGCCGCCCGGTGCTCCTGGGGCTCGGGACGCCGGGGGACGACGGCGGCTTGGCCGTGCCCGGCGAGGATGGCGACGGGGAGCCGTGAAACGGGCGGCGAAATTCGGGCGGGTCCGCGCGAATTCCCGTGAAACCTCAATGACAACCGGTTAAGGATGGTGGGGCGAACGTTGCGGCCCAATGGCCTTTCTGCCATAGTGCCGGCCCGCCGCAAAGGCCGTTCAAACGTGATAGGCGCGCCATGGGTTCTTTCAGCATCTGGCACTGGATCATCGTTCTACTGATCGTTCTTCTCCTGTTCGGCGCTGGAAAGTTGCCGAAGGTGATGGGTGATCTCGCGAAGGGTGTGAAGTCCTTCAAGGCGGGCCTGCAGGACGACAGCGACGACGCCCAGGGCGGCAACGCCGCCGGCGCCAATGCCAAGGTCATCCCGAACCAGCCGGCCAACACGGCCGAAACCGCGGCCAAGAAGGACGAGGCGGCGCGCAGCTGACCGGCAGGCGGGCGGGGGCCTTCCGTGGAACCCGTTCGCGCGCCGTCCTGCCCACCGCATTCGTGAAGCCGGAAGAACATGTTCGACATCGCTTGGTCCGAACTGATGGTGATCGCCGTCATCGCCCTTGTGGTCATCGGGCCCAAGGACCTGCCCAAGGCGATCTACACGCTCGGCAAATGGGTGCGTAAGGCCAGGGGCGTCGCGCGCGAATTCCAGACCCACATCGACGACATGATGCGGGAGACCGAGTTGGACGAGCTTCGCAAGGAAGCCCTGAAGACCCGCGACCTGAACATCAAGAAGATGATGGAGGACACCATCGACCCGAAGGGGGAGATGGGGAAGGCTTTCGACCCCAAGGGCTTCGATGTGGGGCTGAACGGCCATGCCGGCAGCACCCCGGAACCGGAGCTGCCCCAGGCGCCGGTGCCGGCGGCCCCGGCGGCCCCTCCGGCCCCGACGGCCCCTCCGGCTGTCGCCGACAGCGTGGCGCCGTCCGCCGCGCCGTCGCCGATCACCACGCAGCCGCCGCAACCGGCGCCGCAACCGGCGCCGCAGACAGCCGAAGCGGCTTCCGCCCAGTCCACCGACAAGCAGACCTAAGGCCGAAGACCGACCATGACCGGCGACACGCATCAGGACGAACTTGAAGACAGCAAGATGCCGCTGATCGATCACCTGATCGAGCTGCGGAACCGGCTGATGTGGTCGGTCGGCGCCATCCTGATCGCCTTTCTGCTGTGCTATGCCGTGTCGGACCGGATCTACAATTTCCTGGTCCAGCCGCTGGCCGACCTGCTGGCGGGGCAGGGGCGGCGGATGATCTACACCGGCCTGACGGAAGCCTTCTTCACCTATGTGAAGGTTGCCTTCTGGGCCGGCTGCTTCGTCTCCTTCCCGATCATCGCCAGCCAGATCTGGATGTTCGTGGCGCCCGGCCTGTACAAGCACGAGCGCAAGGCGTTCCTGCCCTTCCTGGTCGCGACTCCGGTGATGTTCCTGACCGGTGCTGCCATCGTCTATTACTTCATCTTCCCGATGGCCTGGCGCTTCTTCCTGGGCTTCGAGTTCCATCCCGGCGGCGACGCCAACGCCCTGCCCATCGAGTTCGAGGCGCGCGTCGGCGAATACCTGCATCTGGTGATGTCGCTGATCTTCGCCTTCGGCATCGCCTTCCAGCTGCCGGTGCTGCTGACGCTGCTGGTCCGCGTCGGCATCATCAGCACCGACGCACTGGCCTCCAAGCGGCGCTATGCCATCGTCGGCGCCTTCGTCGCCGCGGCGATCCTGACCCCGCCGGACGTCATCAGCCAGGTCAGCCTCGCTGTTCCGCTGATCGGGCTGTACGAGGTCGCGATCATCATCGGCCGCCGGATCGAGAAGGCGCGCGCCGCGGCAGAGGCCGAGTAAGCCGGCTCCGCAGGCCGCCCGCAGGGCAAATGCCGCAGGGTAATAATCCGTCCGTCGTGGACACGTCGCCATTCTCGCGCTAAAAGCACGGTTCGGCCAATGGAAGGCCGCGCCGCGCACCCGGAGCCTTGACCGTATGCAGACCGCCAACGACATCCGTCGCACGTTCCTGGATTTCTTCGCCAAGCAGGGCCATCAGATCGTCGATTCGTCGCCGCTCGTGCCGCGCAACGACCCGACGCTGATGTTCACCAACGCCGGCATGGTCCAATTCAAGAACGTCTTCACCGGTGCCGAGACGCGGCCTTACAAGCGCGCCGTCACTTCGCAGAAGTGCGTACGCGCCGGCGGCAAGCACAACGACCTCGACAATGTCGGCTACACCGCGCGGCACCACACCTTCTTCGAGATGCTGGGGAACTTCTCCTTCGGCGATTACTTCAAGGACGACGCCATCGCGTTCGCCTGGAACCTGATCACCAAGGAATACGGTCTGCCGGCCGACAAGCTGCTGGTGACGGTCCACACCTCCGACGAGGACGCGGCGGGCATCTGGCGCAAGGTCGCCGGCCTGTCGGACGACCGCATCATCCGCATCCCGACCGACGACAATTTCTGGCGCATGGGCGACACCGGCCCCTGCGGCCCCTGCTCCGAGATCTTCTTCGACCACGGCCCGTCCATCGCCGGCGGCCCGCCGGGCAGCGCCGACCAGGACGGCGACCGCTTCATCGAGATCTGGAACCTCGTGTTCATGCAGTATGAACAGCTGGGTCCGGACAATCTGGTGCCGCTGCCCAAGCCGTCGATCGACACCGGCATGGGGCTGGAGCGTCTGGCCGCCGTCCTGCAGGGCAAGCACGACAACTACGACATCGACCTGATGCGGGCGCTGATCATGGCGTCGGCCGAGGCGACCAAGACCTCGCCGGACGGCGCGCATGCCGTGTCGCACCGCGTCATCGCCGACCATCTGCGCTCCACCTCCTTCCTGATCGCCGACGGCGTGCTGCCCTCGAACGAGGGCCGCGGCTATGTGCTGCGCCGCATCATGCGCCGCGCCATGCGCCACGCCCACATGATCGGCGCGCGCGAGCCGCTGATGCACCGTCTGGTCCCGGCGCTGATCCAGCAGATGGGCGACGCCTATCCGGAGCTGAACCGCGCCCGCGCCCTGATCGTCGAGACGCTGAAGCTGGAGGAGACCCGCTTCAAGCAGACGCTGGAGCGCGGCCTGCGCCTGCTGGAGGACGAGGTCGGCCATCTGGGCGAAGGCCAGCCGCTGGCCGGCGACGTCGCCTTCAAGCTGTACGACACCTACGGCTTCCCGCTCGACCTGACGCAGGACGTGCTGCGCGGCCAGGGCCGCGGCGTCGACGAGGCCGGTTTCAAGGCGGCGATGGACGAGCAGCGCCGCAAGGCCCGCGAATCCTGGGCCGGCTCGGGCGAGGTCGGCACCGAGAAGCTGTGGTACGAGATCAAGGACGAGCTGGGCGCCACCGAGTTCTTCGGCTACGACACCGAAGTGGCCGAGGGCAAGGTGACCGCCATCGTCAAGGGCGACGCCCGCGTCGATGCGGCCAACATCGGCGATCAGGTGCTGGTCGTCGTCAACCAGACGCCCTTCTACGGCGAATCGGGCGGTCAGGTCGGCGATGCCGGCGTGATCTTCTCCGCCGGCGGGGCCGAGGTCGCGGTTTCCGACACGCTGAAGAAGCTGGGTGCGGTGTGGGCCCATGTCGGCACCGTCACCAAGGGCACGCTCAAGGTCGGCGACGTGGTCGAGCTGCGCGTGGACAGCGAGCGCCGCTCCGCCATCCGCGCCAACCATTCCGCCACCCACCTGCTGCACGAGGCGCTGCGCCATCGCCTGGGCGACCATGTCACCCAGAAGGGCTCGCTGGTGGCGCCGGAGCGTCTGCGCTTCGACATCAGCCAGCCGACCGGCCTGACCGCCGCCGACATCGCCGCCGTCGAGGACGAGGTGAACCGCCGCGTGCTGGGCAACAGCGAGGTCATCACCCGCCTGATGTCCCCGGACGAGGCCCGCGCCCAGGGCGCCATGGCGCTGTTCGGCGAGAAGTACGGCGACGAGGTCCGCGTGGTCTCCATGGGCGGCCCGCATGGCGAGCTGGACCGCGACTATTCCATCGAGCTGTGCGGCGGCACCCATGTCCGCCGCACCGGCGACATCGGCGTCTTCAAGATCGTCTCCGAGGGTGCCGTCGCAGCCGGCGTCCGCCGCATCGAGGCGCTGACCGGCACCGGCGCCAAGGCGTGGCTGTCCGAGCGCGACCATCTGCTGACCGAGGCGGCCGGTGTCCTGAAGGTGAAGCCCGACGAGGTCCCGGCCCGCGTCGCCGCCCTGGTCGAGGAGCGCCGCAAGATGGAACGCGAGCTGGCCGACCTGCGCCGGCAGGTCGCCATGGGTGGTGGCGCCAAGGCCGACGGCGGCAACGAGGCCAAGGACGTCGCCGGCGTCAAGGTGGCGTCCCGCGTGGTCGATGGCCTGCCGGCCAAGGACCTGAAGCCGATGGCCGACGAGCTGAAGAAGCAGGTCGGCTCCGGCGTCGTGGTGCTGATCGCGTCGAATGAGGGCAAGGCGTCCATCGTCATCGGCGTGACCGACGACCTGACCGGCACCTTGAGCGCCGTTGATCTGGTCCGCGTCGGTGCCGAGGCGCTGGGCGGCAAGGGTGGCGGCGGCCGGCCGGACATGGCCCAGGCCGGCGGTCCCGACGCCTCGCTGGCCCCTGCGGCGATCGAGGCCATCGAAAAGGCCATCGCGGCCAAGAAGGCTTCCTGATCCCATCGACACCCGGCCCCCGGTTCACTCCGGGGGCCGTTTTCCTGTTCGTGCCCTTTCCTCCAAGGTCCGGCGATGGAACTCCCGACTCTTCCCTTCACCGTGACCGACTGGGCCGCCGTTCCCGTCACCGAACATCCGGGCGAAACCGGCAAGGCGCTCTGGCGCACCTTCCGCGCCGGGGAATTGCGGGTGCGGATGGTCGAATACACGCCGGGCTATCTGGCCGACCATTGGTGCGACCGCGGCCATGTGCTGTTCGTGGTCAGCGGCGAACTGATCACCGAACTGAAGGACGGCCGGCGTTTCGTCCTGACCGCCGGCATGAGCTATCAGGTGTCCGATTTCGGCGATCATCCGCATCGCTCATCGACCGAAATCGGCGCCACCCTGTTCATCGTCGATTGATCGTCCGGGGAAGCTTCAGGTCGATTTCAGGAACTCCTTCAGGTCGCCCTGCAGGGAGTCCGCAAGCTCCGCCACCGACGATGCAATGTCGCGGACCGAGCGTGCCGCGATGTCGGTGCTGCGCGTCGCATCGGTGACGCCGGACACGCTGCCGGCGACCTCGTCGGTGGCCTCCTGCTGTCGTCTCATCGAATGCCCCACCTCCTGGGCGATGCCGTGGACATCGCGGATCGCCGACCCGATCCGGTCGAAGGCGGTGATCGTGTCGGCGGTCGATTGCTGGATTTCCGCGACGCGTGCGGCGATTTCATCGGTGGCCTTCGCGGTCTGGCCGGCCAGCGTCTTGACCTCGTTCGCGACCACGGCGAACCCTCTGCCGGCCTCTCCGGCACGTGCGGCCTCGATGGTGGCGTTCAGGGCCAGCAGATTGGTCTGTCCGGCGATCGACGCGATGATCTGAACGATCTGGCCGATGGCGCGGGCGCTTTGCGACAGGCTGGCGGCCAGCTTGTCCGACTGCTCGGCCTCCTTCACCGCGGCGATGGCGGTCTCCGAGACGGTCGTCATCTGGCGCATGATATCGCCGACGGCGGTGCGGATTTCCTTGATCGCGCCGGAGGCGTCGGCGGCCAGCGTGCTGGCGTCCCCGCCGGCGGCGACGAGTTGTTCCGCCGCCTCGCTCATCCGGGCGGCGGATTCGACCAGCGAACCCACCGCTTTCGACACATTGTCGGCCATGCGGTGATTGTTGGTGACCACCGACCAGGACAGCATCGCCGCCTGATAGCGCCCTTCCCGGTCGTGCAGGGCGGTGACCCGCAGATTCAGCACCTCCGGCCCGACGCGGATGTTGGCGTTGAAGGGAAGGCGGGCGGGATCGCCGATGATCCGGCGCTGGTGGGCCGGATTCTTGTGAAAGATGTCCACCGACTGGCCGACGATCTTGTCGATCGTCGTCGGCAGATAGGGTTCGAGCGGCTTCAATGTCCTGCGGCTGGTCTCGTTGATGTAGGTGATCCGGAAATCGTCGTTGGGATCGCACATCATGACGGCGGTCGGCATCTCGTCCAGCATGCGCAGCAGCCGGTTCACTTCGGCGTCGGCGCGGACCTTTTCGGTGATCACGTTCCAGGTCAGCAGGGCGGCGACATAGCGCCCGCGGTCATAGACCGGCGTCACATGCAGGTTCAGCGTTTCGTCGCCAAGCCGGATCTGGGTCTCGAAAGGCAGATTCTTGGGATCGGACAGGAGCTTGCGCTGATGTTCGGGGTGGCGGTGGAAGATATCGATGCTCGAACCCACCACCTTGTCCGGGGCGATCTTCAGCAAATGGCCGATGCGGCGCAGGAGTTCCAGCGACTTCGGGTTGGCATAGACAATCTGAAAACTGGGAATTTGGCAGAGCATCACGGCGGTCGGAATCTGGTCGATCAAAGCGCTCGCCTCAATCCCGAGCAATTCGCTTGGATAAGGGCTTCGGATGAACGCGGCCAGCATTGGCGAACTCCGGCTGAAGGAAAATGAGAAAGTACAAACCGCTATGGCAATGATTATGCCAATTCCAAACTGTCGGTGTGCCTACGTAATCGGCCAAAAGACCAAGCAGTTTGGTTGGATTTGTGACCGGACCGGTGGCTTCGCCTCTCAGAATGAGAGGCAATCCGGAGGGGCTTTGCAGCTTGCGCAGCCCTGGGGGCTTGCCAGCATCGGCGGGAATGGCAACACTGTCGCCGGACCGACGGGATGAAGGATCGCCATGCGTTTCACCGGAACCGACCGCTATGTCGCCACCGACGACCTGATGGTGGCGGTCAATGCCGCCATCACGCTGGAGCGGCCGCTCCTGGTGAAGGGGGAACCCGGAACCGGGAAGACCGTGCTGGCGGTGGAGATCGCCCGCGCGCTGAACAAGCCGCTGCTGTCCTGGCATGTGAAGTCCACCACCAAGGCGCAGCAGGGCCTGTATGAGTATGATGCGGTCAGCCGCCTGCGCGACAGCCAGCTGGGCGAGGCGAAGGTCCACGACATCGCCAACTACATCGTCCGCGGCAAGCTGTGGGAGGCATTCGAGGCGCCGGTGCCGCCGGTCCTGCTGATCGACGAGATCGACAAGGCCGACATCGAGTTCCCCAACGACCTGCTGCTGGAACTCGACCGCATGGAATTCCATGTGTATGAAACCCGCCAGACGATCAAGGCGGCCAAGCGCCCCATCGTCATCATCACCTCCAACAACGAGAAGGAGCTGCCGGACGCCTTCCTGCGCCGCTGCTTCTTCCACTACATCCGCTTCCCCGAGCGCGAGACGATGGAACGCATCGTCGAGGTCCATTACCCCGGCCTGAAGGCCGCCTTGCTGCGCGAGGCGCTGAACCTGTTCTATGACCTGCGCGAGGTTCCCGGCCTGAAGAAGAAGCCCTCCACCTCCGAACTGCTGGACTGGATCAAGCTGCTGATGGTGGAGGACGTCGATCCGGAGACCCTGCGCGCCAAGGACGCCCGCACCCTGATCCCGCCGCTGTGCGGGGCGCTCCTGAAGAACGAGCAGGACGTGCACACGCTGGAACGGCTGGCCTTCCTGGCCAAGCGGGGGCGGTGATCGGGGGCCGACGGGGCGCCCGGCTCAGCCCGTCAGCCGTCCTTCTTCAGCCACTTCTCCATCGCATAGTTGTGGATCGGCACGTCGCCGATCCGGAGATCTCGCCGCGCCAGAAGCGTGAAGCCGCGGCGCAGCAGGAAGGGGCGGGCGGCCTCGCTCGCCTCCACATGCAGGCGGGGGTAGCCCAGCGCCGCCGCGCGTTCCTCCAGCAGGTCGACCAGCGCCGACATGGTGCCGCGGCCTGCCGCCTCCGGGGCGCAGTAGAGGAAGTTGATGTGGCCGTCCGGCTCCACGTCGCTGAAGGCGACCGGCCGGTCGTCGTCGTCCACCGCGACCAGGGCGACGCGGCCGTCGCCATAGGCCTCCCGCACCCGTTCCACCGTGGGCGCCTTAGCCGCCCAGGCCTCCACCTGCTCAGGATTGTAGAAGCGCGGGCCGATGCCACGGACGGAGCGGGCGTAGATCTGCGTCAGCACCGGGGCGTCTGACGGTCGGTAATCGCGGATCCTCATCGGCCCCTGTCCTTCGTTCCCCGTCGCCGGGGGCTATTTCGCCGGTGCCAACCGCAAGACCGCGCCGTCGGCGGCATCGGTGATGACATAGAGGGCGTCGTCCGGACCCTGTGCCACATCGCGGATGCGCGCGTCGAGCGGAATGCGCTCCGCCTCCTTCGCGCCGGTGCCGTCGATGGCGACCCGGACCAGCGCCCTGGCGCTGAGGCCGCCGATCAGGGCGCTGCCCTGCCAGCCCGGGAACAGGCCGCCCTGGTAGAAGGCCATGCCGGACGGCGAGATCACCGGCGTCCAGTGGATTACCGCGTCGGTGAATTCCTTGCGGGTCGGCGGGTCGGGGATGTCGCGGCCGTCGTAATGATTGCCCCAGCTGACCAGCGGCCAGCCGTAATTCTTGCCGGCCTCCGGCCGGTTCAGCTCGTCGCCGCCCGCCGGTCCCATCTCCGCGATCCAGAGCGCGCCGGTGCGCGGGTCGATGGCGGCCGCTTCGATGTTGCGGTGGCCGTAGGACCAGACGGTGGCCGCCACCTTGCCTTCGGCGGCGAAAGGGTTGTCCTTGGGCGGCGAGCCGTCGCGGTTCAGCCGCACCACCTTGCCCAGCGTGGCGTTGCGGTCCTGCGCCGGGGTCATTTTGTTGCGTTCGCCCAGCGTCAGGAAGATATGGCCGTCCGGCGAGAAGACGATGCGGGTGCCGTAATGGTGGCCGCCATCCATCTTGGGCGACTGCCGGAAGATCACCTGGAAACTCTCGATGCCGCGGTCGGTCAGCGTGCCGCGCCCCAGCGCCGTCCCGGACAGGCCGTTGTCGCCGGCCTCGGCATAGGCGAGATAGATGGTCCGGTTCTGCGCGAATTGCGGATCGACCGCCACGTCCATCATGCCGCCCTGGCCCTGGACCAGGACCTTCGGCGTGCCGCCGAGCGGGGCGGAAAGGGTGCCGTCGCGCGCCACGATGCGCAGCCGCCCCGGCTTCTCCGTCACCAGCGCCCGTCCGTCCGGCAGGAAATCGATGCCCCAGGGCCGCTCCAGCCCATCGGCGAACCGCGTCACCGCCACCGGCCCGGCGCTGGTCTGGACGGTCTTGACCACCTGTCCGGTGCCCGACTGGGCCAGGGCGGGGGTGGCGGCGAGGGCGCCAAGAAGGGCGGCCGACAGGGTCAGGGTGCTGCGCATCAAGATCCTCCGGTGAGCGGTCTTGCCTCTCAGATGGGAGTATCGGCGGGGCGGCCAAGATCCGTTCGCCGAAAGAATCCCTCCGGCGGAGTGCCCGGCTCATCATTCAGGGTGTCACCCCAATCCGTGCGTGGACGCAAGCCGTATGAAGAGTTCGGCTGTTATGGGTTCGACCCCGCTCTACGGAGACCTGTCGTCGTGATTCATGCGCGCGGTATGGAAAAGGTTTTGCACCGGCTGTCCTCCAGCTTGCCGCACTCATCCTGGGCACGCTACGGGATTACATTTGTGCTGGTCGGGCTGACGGCGCTGGTGCGCTACATGCTCGATCCGCTCCTCTTCAAGTATCCGTTTCTCGTCTTTATCCCCACGATCTTCCTTGTTTCAATTCTGTTCGACCGCGGTTCGGGGTTCGTGGCCACGATCCTGTCAGGGGTGTGTTCGGCCTGGTTCTTCATGAAACCGGAAGGCTTGTTGTGGATCGCGGATTCGGGCGACCGGCTGGCCTTCCTGATCTACATGGCGTTGGGATTCGGCATCGCGGCGGTCGCGGATGCCCTGCATCGGGCGAACGACCAGCTCCGCCGGTCCTGGGACCAGCTGTCCGCGGTCAACGAGGAAAAGGAACTGATGCTGCACGAGATCCACCATCGGATCCGCAACGATCTGCAGCAGATCAGTGCCCAGCTGATGCTGGCGGCCCACCGGTCGGAGAAGCCGCAGGACATCGTCGCCGGCACCATCGAGCGCATCGGCGTGCTGGCGCGGGTTTATGTCCGCCTGCGCCGGGTGGAGGGCGTCACCGTCGTGAATTCCAAGGAGTTCCTGGAAAGCCTGGTGGAAGACCTCCAGCTCGGCGTGGTCGGGGTGCATCCGGTGGCGGTCAATGCCGAGGTGGAGGACGTCGTCCTGGACATGGGCGTCGCCATCGCGGTCGGCACCATCGCCAACGAGCTGGTCACCAACGCGCTGAAATACGCCTTTCCCGACGGCCGATCCGGCCGCATCGACCTCAGCTTCCGCAGGGAGGGGGCGGATTGCGTGCTGCGCGTCTGCGACGACGGGGTCGGCATTCTGTCGAACCATCCGCAGGGGACCGGGCTGGGCGGCAAGATCATGCAGCAGCTCGCTCAACAGCTGCGCGGCAGCCTGAGCATAGAGCGGCAGCCGGACGATGGGGTCAGGGCGTGCCTGCGCTTTCCCCTGCCGGAACTGGGCCGGCCGGCCGGCCATCGAGGGGTGGAATGAAAAAAGGGGCCGCGCCGGTGCGGCGCGACCCCGTCCAGGGAACATCCAGGCCGAAAGCGTTAAGCCGGCCCAATCGGTTCAGGAATTGCCGGCTCGGAAGTTGCCGGCTCAGAAGTCCATATCGGCGCCGGGGGCCGGCACGGCGGGCTTCTTTTCCGGCAGCTGGGCGACCATCGCTTCGGTGGTGATCAGCAGGCCGGCGACGGAGGCCGCGTCCTGCAGCGCGGTGCGCACCACCTTGGCCGGGTCGATGATGCCGGCCTTGACCAGATCGCACCACTCGCCCTTGGCCGCGTCATAGCCGACGCTGTACTCCTTGCTGTCGTTCAGCTTGCCGACGATGATCGAGCCGTCGACGCCGGCGTTGGTGGCGATCTGGCGCACCGGGGCGGTCAGCGCCCGGCGCACGATCTCCACGCCGACGCGCTGGTCGTCGTTGGCCGGCTTGACGTTCTCCAGAACCGAAACCGCACGGGCCAGCGCCACGCCGCCGCCGGGCAGGATGCCTTCCTCCACCGCGGCACGGGTGGCGTGCATGGCGTCGTCGACGCGGTCCTTGCGCTCCTTCACCTCGACCTCGGTGGCGCCGCCGACGCGGATCACCGCGACGCCGCCGGCCAGCTTGGCCAGCCGTTCCTGCAGCTTCTCGCGGTCGTAGTCGGAGGTCGTCTCCTCGATCTGCTGGCGGATCTGGCCGCAGCGGGCCTTGATGTCGTCCTTCGACCCGACGCCGTTGACGATGGTGGTGTTGTCCTTGGTGATGACCACCTTGCCGGCGCGGCCCAGCATGTCGATGGTGACGCCGTCCAGCTTGATGCCCAGCTCCTCGCTGATGACCTGGCCGCCGGTGAGGATGGCGATGTCCTCCAGCATGGCCTTGCGGCGGTCGCCGAAGCCGGGAGCCTTCACCGCAGCGACCTTCAGGCCGCCGCGCAGGCGGTTGACCACCAGGGTCGCCAGCGCCTCGCCCTCCACGTCCTCGGCGATGATCAGCAGCGGCTTGCCCGACTGGACGACCTTCTCCAGCACCGGGATGATCGCCTGGATGCCGGACAGTTTCTTGTCGTGGATCAGGATGTACGGGTCATCCAGCTCCACCTGCATCTTCTCGGCGTTGGTGACGAAGTAGGGCGAGGTGTAGCCGCGGTCGAACTGCATGCCCTCCACGACATCCAGCTCGGTCTCCAGGCTCTTGGCCTCCTCGACGGTGATGACGCCCTCGTTGCCGACCTTCTCCATCGCGCGGGCCAGCATGTCGCCGATCTCGCGGTCGCCGTTGGCGGAGATGGTGCCGACCTGGGCGATCTCCTCGTTGGTGGTCACCTTCTTGGAGCGGGCCTTCAGCTCCGTCACCACGGTGTCGACCGCCATGTCGATGCCGCGCTTCAGGTCCATCGGGTTGATGCCGGCGGCAACCGACTTCGCACCCTCGCGCACGATGGCCTGGGCCAGCACGGTGGCGGTGGTGGTGCCGTCGCCGGCCAGATCGGCGGTCTTCGACGCCACCTCGCGCAGCATCTGCGCGCCCATGTTCTCGAACTTGTCGGCCAGCTCGATTTCCTTGGCGACCGACACGCCGTCCTTGGTGATGCGCGGGGCGCCGAACGACTTCTCGATCACCACGTTGCGGCCCTTCGGGCCCAGCGTGACCTTCACGGCATCGGCCAGGATGTCCACGCCGCGCAGCATCTTGTCGCGGGCGGTGGAGCCGAACTTCACGTCCTTCGCAGCCATGGTCCTGTTCCTCCCCTGCTTAAGCGGCCTTCTTGGCGGGTTCGGCGGCAGCCTCGATCACGCCGAGGATGTCGCTCTCCTTCATGATGAGGAGATCCTCGCCGTCGATCTTCACCTCGGTGCCGGACCATTTGCCGAACAGCACGCGGTCGCCGGGCTTCACGTCGAGGGCCACCAGCTTGCCGGCCTCGTCCCGCGCGCCCGGGCCGACGGCGATCACCTCGCCTTCCTGCGGCTTTTCCTTGGCGGTGTCGGGGATGATGATGCCGCCCTTCGTCTTGGTGTCGGATTCGACGCGGCGGACCAGAACGCGGTCGTGAAGCGGTTTGAACTTCATGGTGTGACACTCCTTGAGTCTAAGCGAATGTCTTGGGTTCTCAAGCACTCCCGAATGGGCCGTGCTTTCGGTCGGGAAATTTACTCAGGCTGTTTTTGTCGTCAAGAGTATTTTTTAACAAGAAAGGAGGAGTTTTGTTTATGAATCACGTCAGCGCAAAATGCCCGTGGCCGCCATCGCAGACACAGGCAGAGGTTTGTTCTTGGGATTTATCGAAGTCGCGTGTGCCGGAGCTTGTCGGTTATCTCAGGCGTTCGCAGGATCCGGTCCGGCCGGGTGGGGCGCGCAAGGGTCTGGTCGTCGGCATCGCACACATCCTCCGCAGAGCAACATGCATGACACGGTCTTCGCACATACCGGGGTCCTGCAGTTCGAGGCACCCCGGCACGTGCGAAATCTAATCAAGCGCGAGCGGGCGTCAAGATGGGCGGCGACGCTCGGAAATCGCCCTCTCCCGGGGCGGGAGAGAGCGATTTCCGTGACCGATTAATTTGCATCAACGCGTCCTTCTCCCCGCCGTGCCAGACTGGCGGCGTTAAGCACAGCGCCGGCCGCGGGCCGTTTGCGATGTTTGCGCGACGCAGCCCCTCGACCGGCAGCCACCATCACGGGAGGACGCCATGGTCATGATGAAAGCGGCGGTGTTCGTCGAGCCGGGCCGCATCGTGCTGGACGACAAGCCGATCCCCGACGTCGGACCGCTCGACGCGCTGATCCGCATCACCACGACGACGATCTGCGGCACCGACATCCACATCCTGAAGGGCGAGTACCCGGTCGCCCGCGGACTGACCATCGGGCACGAGCCGGTCGGCATCATCGAGAAGCTGGGCTCCGCCGTCACCGGCTACCGCGAGGGGCAACGCGTGATCGCCGGGGCCATCACCCCCAGCGGCCACAGCAACGCCTGCCTGTGCGGCTGCCATTCCCAGGACGGCGCCGGCACCGCCCATGGCTGGAAGCCGCTGGGCGGCTGGCGCTTCGGCAACAGCATCGACGGCTCCCAGGCCGAATACCTGCTGGTGCCCGACGCGATGACCAACCTCGCCCCCGTCCCCGACGAGCTGACGGACGAGGAGGTGCTGATGTGCCCCGACATCATGTCCACCGGCTTCGCCGGGGCGGAGCGCGGCAACATCGGCATCGGCGACACGGTGGCGGTGTTCGCGCAAGGCCCGATCGGCCTCTGCGCCACCGCCGGCGCCAAGTTGAAGGGCGCCACCACCATCATCGGCGTCGACACCGTGCCGGAACGGCTGGAGATGGCGCGGCGGATGGGCGCCGACCATGTGGTCGATTTCCGCCGGACCGATCCGGTCGAGGAGATCATGCGGCTGACCGGCGGCCGCGGCGTCGACGTCGCCATCGAGGCGCTGGGCACCCAGGCGACCTTCGAGGCGGCGCTGCGCGTGCTGCGGCCGGGCGGGACGCTGTCCAGCCTGGGCGTCTATTCCGGCGACCTGCACCTGCCGCTCGGCCCCTTCGCCGCCGGGCTGGGCGACCACACCATCGTCACCTCGCTCTGCCCCGGCGGCAAGGAGCGGATGCGCCGGCTGATGGCGGTCGTCGCCTCCCGCCGGGTGGACCTGAAGCCGCTGGTCACCCACCGCTTCCCGCTGGAGCGGATCGAGGAGGCTTACGAGCTGTTCGGCCACCAACGCGACGGCGTGCTGAAGGTGGCGATCACGCCGTGAAGCCCGAATGAAAGGAAGCCCCTCTCCCGGAAGGAAGAGGGGCTTTTCAAGGTCACGCGCAACACCAGGGAAGGAGCGACGGCACGCGGGCGACGCGGAGGCTTACTTCGCCAGATCCACAGCCTCGGCCAGACGCTTCACCGCCTCCTGCGAGGTCATGGTAGAGTTGAAGTGGGCGGTGACGACGTCCAGGAAGGCGCCGCGGACGGCGCCGGGAACCGCCATCTCGTGGGCCATGGACGGCACGGCGCTGTTGGTGTCGATGGCGGTCTTCAGGTCGTCCATCGACTTCACGGCGCATTCGTCGAAGCTGTCGCGCGCCATGTCCTGGCGGGCGGGGATGGAGCCCTTCACCACGTTGAAGGTCTCCTGGAACTTCTTGCCCAGGATCAGCTTGGCCAGCAGCTTCTGCCCGGCGGCGCGGTCGGCGTCGGCCGAGGTGAACATGACGAAGCTGTCGGAATTGACGATGTAGCCGAACTGTCCCGGCACATGGGCGCAGACGAAATCCTTGCCCGGCACCTTGCCGGCGGCGGTCAGCTCGCCCTTCGCCCAGTCGCCCATGATCTGCATGGCGGCCTGACCGTTCATCATCATGCCGGCGGCGAGGTTCCATTCGCGGCCGGGGAAGCCGTCGTCGACATAGCCGCGCAGCTTGCGCATCTGGTCGAACACCTTGACCATGGTGTCGCCGGTCAGCGCCTTTGCGTCCAGCTCCACCAGCGCCTTGCGGTAGAAGTCGGGACCGCCGAGGCCGAGGACGACATCCTCGAACAGCGCACCCTCCTGCCAGGGCTGGCCGCCATGGGCGAGCGGGATGATGCCGGCGGCCTTCAGCTTGTCGGCGGCGGCGTTGAACTCGTCCCAGGTCTTCGGGATGGCGACGCCGGCCTTCTGCATGGCCTGCGGGTTCACCCACATCCAGTTGACGCGGTGGATGTTCACCGGAACGGCGTAATAGTGGCCCTTGTGGGTCACCACGTCGCGGATCTGCGGCGGCAGGATGGCGTCCCAGTTCTCGGCCTTGGCGACGTCGTCCAGCGGGGCGAGCTTGCCCTGCGCCGCCCACTCCTTGATGTTCGGTCCCTTCAGCTGCACGGCGTTCGGCGGGTCGCCGGCCAGCACGCGGGAGCGCAGGACGGTGCTGGCCGCGTCGCCGCCGCCGCCCGCGACGGGCGCGTCGATCCACTTGCCGCCGGCCGCCTCGAAGTCCTGGCGCAGCGCGCCCGCGGCCTTCGATTCGCCGCCGGAGGTCCAGTAATGCAGAACCTCCACCGCCGGCCCGGCCTGCGCCGGAGCGGCCATGAGGGCGCCGACCATCACGGTCGCGATGGCGGTCATGCCGAGGATGGATGTGCGCAGAGACGCCATGTTGGACATTTCCCCCTGTTCCCTTCTTCGTTCGGTCTGCCTGTCGGGCCCGGTTGCCGGCGGTTCGGCGCTGGGGGAACTCTATCCCGCACGCAATCCGGCGCCCGGATTATTTGGTAACAACGCCTTTTCACGGCCGCGCCGCTGTTACGCAACCGTTACAAACCGGCCCCGGCGGCGGGCTGTACCCGGACCGGCCGGGGAGGCTACACTCGCGTCCAACAAAGAAGAAGGCCCCGGCGGGCATAGGAATGGAACAGGGAAGGGAAGCCATGGAGCGCGCGCGCCATCTCCTGGTCGTGGACGACGATCCCGAGATCCGGGACATGCTGCATGATTTCCTGGTGAAGAGCGGCTTCCGCGTCTCCACCGCCGGCGACGGGCGCGAGATGGCGCGGGTGCTGGCGCAATGGCCGGTCGATCTCATCGTCCTCGACGTCATGCTGCCGGGGGAGGACGGGACCAGCCTGTGCCGCTCGCTGCGCGCCAAGTCGGAGACGCCCGTCATCATGCTGACCGCCATGGGCAGCGAGGTGGACCGCATCGTCGGGCTGGAGGTCGGGGCCGACGATTATCTGGTGAAGCCCTTCAGCGCGCGCGAGCTGCTGGCCCGCATCCGCGCCATCCTGCGCCGTTGCGGCGGGCCGGAGCCGGTGCGCGAACGGCCGCGGGTGCTGGGCTTCGCCGGCTGGTCGCTCGACCAGGGCCGGCGGGAGCTGCGCACGCCGGACCGGGTGGTGGTTCATCTCAGCCAGGGCGAGTACGCGCTGCTCGGCACGCTGCTGGAACGCGCGCCGCAGGTGGTGGAGCGGACCGAACTGCTGGAGAAGCACCGCGGCGACACCTCCATCCCCTTCGACCGCAGCATCGACATCCAGATCAGCCGTCTGCGCCGCAAGCTGGAGGAGGGGCCGGGCGGCTCGGCGCTGATCAAGACGGTGCGCGGCATCGGCTATCAGTTCACCGCGACGGTGGTGGACCAGGGCGACTCCGTCTCCTCCGGGACAGGCTCCGGGACTGGCCGTGGCGCTTGAACGCCTGTTGCCAGCCCGGCTGCGCGCCGCCCGGCTGCGCCACCGCATCCTGGCGGCGATGGTGCTGCTGCTGGCCCTGACCCATGGCGGCGCGCTGGTCGGCATGCAGCTGGTGGACGACCGCGCGCGGGAGCTGCTGAGTGCCCACCGGCTGGGACCGGCGATGGCCGCGGCGGTGGAGGCGGCGGACCGCGCGCTGCTGGACGGCGTCGCGGCCGGGCCGGCGCTGGCGCTCGGCGGGCTGCCCGACCTGTCGGTGTCCTGGCAGGCGCCCGGCACGCCCGCCGTTCCCGCAGGCTGGCTGCTGGACGGCGTCGCCGACGCGCCGCGCCCGGTGTTCGTCGCCGCCCCGCGCGCGCTGTCGTCGCTCCAGTCCGCCCGCGCCCGGACGCTCGCCGAATCGCTGTCCCTGGTGGCGGAGCACACGGCGGCCCAGCTGCGCGAGGCCCGCGTCTATGTCCAGCTCGCCGACGGCGGCTGGCTGGAGTTCGCCAGCCCGCGCTTCTGGCGGCCGCGGACCACGCCGTTCGAGATGGTGCTGGCCGGGGTGGCGGCCTTCGGGCTGGCGCTGGCGCTGCTGCTCTGGCTGCCCGGCCGGCTGGTCCGTCCGCTGGAATCCCTGGCGGAGCAGGCGACCCGCCCCCACGACCGCCTCCACCCCCGCCCGCTGCCGGAGGATGGGCCGGAGGAGGTCGCCTCGCTCGCCCGCGCCTTCAACCAGGCGCGCAACGCCCTGCGGGACCTGATGGAGGGGCGCACCCATCTGCTGGCGGCGATCAGCCACGATCTGCGCACCCCGGCGACGCGGCTGCGGCTGCGCGCCGAATATGTCGAAGACGACGCGCTGCGCGCCAAGATGATGGCCGACATCGACGAGATGGCGGCGATGGTCAGCGCGACACTGGAGTTCCTCGGCGACGACGTGCTGCGCGAGGAGGTGGAGGTGGTCGCCTTCGCCAGCCTGCTGCAGAGCCTGTGCGACGACTATGCCGACACCGGCGCCCCGGTGACCTATCACGAGCCGCCGCCGCTTCAGTTCGCCGCCGTCCGCACCATCTTCGGCGGCGGGGGCGAGCGCAGCGACCGCTTCGACCAGCCGCGCCAGCTCCGCCTCGCCGGCCGCCCGTCCAGCCTGCGCCGTGCCTTCGCCAACCTGATCGACAACGCCATCAAGTACGGCGAGCGCGCCACCGTCTCCGTCGATGCCGACGCCGCCGAGATCGTGGTGGATGTCTGCGACGAGGGGCCGGGCATCCCGGAGGCGGAGATCGCCAACGTCTTCAAGCCCTTCGTCCGGCTGGAGGGCTCCCGCAACCGCAAGACCGGCGGCAGCGGGCTGGGCCTGTCCATCGTGAAGTCGATCGTCGAGGCCCACCAGGGCCGGATCGAGCTGGGCAACCGCGCCGGCGGCGGGCTGCGGGTGCGGGTGACGCTGCCGCGGATGCTGTGAGGGGGCTTCGGCGGGCGGCGGAAATCCCCTCTCCCGCGGAGCGAAGCCTCCGGCTCCGGCGCTATTTCCCGCGCCCGGTCTTGTCCTGCAGCGCGTCGATCCGCTTGGACGCCTCCGCCTTGGTCAGGCCGTCGTCGAAGGACTCGCCGGCCTCCTCGCTCAGCGTCTTCAGATAGGAGGCCTGGGCGCCGGTCATCGGTTCGTCGCCGGTGGTCCAGTCGTCGGGGTTCTTGTCCCGGTTGGACGTGTCGGCGCCGGTCTTCGGATTCTCGTTGTGGGACTGGTCGTGCCGGTCGGCGGTGTGCTTGGCGGTCATGGTCCGTACCTCTCCAAAAAGGAACGTATCATGAACAGCTGCGCAGGCGGGAGGTTCCCGCCCGCCGGCCGGAAATTTACCCGCCGTTGCGTTTCAGCAGGAAGACACCCTGTTCGCCCAGCAGGTTGGCGAGGCCGGAATGGGCGTGGCTGGTGACCCGGCCGGCATGGTCGAGAATGCGGGTCTGTTCGATGGTGATGCCCATCTCCTCCGTCAGCACGACGAAGTCGCGGAGCGTGCAGAAATGGATGTTGGGCGTTTCCCACCACTGGTAGCCCAGCTTCTCCGTCACCGGCATGCGGCCGGTCAGCAAAAGCTGCAGCCGCACCCGCCAATAGCCGAAATTGGGAACCGACACGATGGCGCGGCGGCCGATGCGGCACATCATCTGCAGCACGTCGCGCGGCTGGCGCATCGCCTGCAGCGTCTGGCCCAGGATGACATAGTCGAAGGCGTCGGCCGGATAGTCCTTCAGGTCGGTCTCGGCATCGCCCTGGATCACCGACAGGCCGTGCGCCACGCATTGCCGCACGCCGTCCATGCTGAGTTCGATGCCGCGCCCGTCGACGTTCTTGGCGTGGGACAGGTAATCCAGCAGGGCGCCGTCGCCGCAGCCGACGTCCAGCACGCGGCTGTTCGGCTCCACCATCTCGGCGATCAGCTTCAGGTCGTCGCGAATGTCCACCATGGTCGGTCGTCTTGCCCCAGTCAGCGCGCGCGGCGGCGGACGGACAGGCCGCGATGCTCGGCGCAGCCCTCCAGGAAGCCGTGGATGACCTGATGGAACTCCGGCTCGTCCAGCAGGAAGGCGTCGTGGCCCTTGTCGGTCTCGATCTCAACGAAGCTGACATTCGCGGCGACGGCGTTCAGCGCATGCACGATGGCCCGCGATTCCGAGGTCGGGAACAGCCAGTCGCTGGAGAAGCTGGCAAGGCAGAAGCGCACCGGCGTGGTCTTGCCCCCCGGACGGAAGGCGTTCGCCAGCGTGCCCCCGGCATCGGCGGCGAGGTCGAAGTAGTCCATCGCCCGCGTGATGTAGAGGTAGGAGTTGGCGTCGAACCGCTCGACGAAGGCCGCGCCCTGGTAGCGCAGGTAGCTCTCCACCTGGAAGTCGGCGTCGAAGCCGTAGGTGACCGCCTTGCGGTCCTGCAGGTTGCGGCCAAACTTGCGGTGAAGGGCGGCTTCCGACAGGTAGGTGATGTGGGCGGCCATGCGGGCGACGGCCAGGCCGGCTTCCGGCTTGGTGCCTTCCAGCAGGTAGTTGCCGCCGCGCCAGTTCGGGTCGGCCATGATCGCCTGGCGCCCGACCTCGTGGAAGGCGATGTTCTGCGCCGAATGGCGGGCGGCGGTGGCGATGGGAACCGCGGCGAACACCGATTCGGGATAGGCGACCGCCCATTGCAGCACCTGCATGCCGCCCATGGAGCCGCCGATGACGCAGAACAGCTTCTCGATGCCGAGATGCTCGACCAGCAGCTTCTGCGCCCGCACCATGTCGCCGATGGTGACGACCGGGAAGGACAGGCCATAGGGCTGGCCGGTGGCGGGATCGATGTCCTTCGGCCCGGTGCTGCCCAGGCAGCCGCCCAGCACGTTGGAGCAGATGACGAAATAGCGGTCGGTGTCCACCGGCTTGCCGGGGCCGACCAGCATCTCCCACCAGCCGGGCTTGCCGGTGACGGGGTGCTTCTCCACCACGAAATGGTCGCCGGTCAGGGCGTGGCAGATGAAGATCGCGTTGGATTTGTCGGCGTTCAGCGTGCCGTAGGTCTGGTAGGCGATCTGGAAGCCGCCGATCTCCACCCCGCTGTCCAGCCGCATCGGCCGGTCCACCGCCAGACGCACGCGCTTGCCCGGCATGACTTGGTCATTGGAGGCCGGGCCGTCGGCGACCGCGGGGGTGACCAGGGGGGCTGCGGCGCGGTGGGGGGCGCGGACATGTCGCTTCGTGCCTTGAGAAGCGGTTCCGGCATTCGGAAGCCTTGGGGCGCCTTGGCGGGAACCGTCGGTGAGCTGTGGCGGAACGGGAGGGTATAGCTACGAAGCCGGGCTTAAGAGTGTCAATGTTTTCTTTGATTTCGGGACGCATGCGGACTACTACTAACCGGCTTTGCATTCGATGGTTTCGTGACCCATGGCCCCCGCCCGGACCCCGCTCGACGATTTGCGCCGCGAGATCGACCAGATCGACGACGCGATCCATGACCTGCTGATGCGCCGCGCCGCCGTGGTGGAACGCATCGGGGCGGCGAAGGGCAATGGCGCGGCGGAAAACGGCACGCAGCCGATCATCCTGCGCCCGGCGCGGGAGGCGACGATCCTGCGGCGCCTGATGGCCCGCCATGCCGGCACCTTCCCGGCCCAGGTGGTCGTCCGCATCTGGCGGGAGATGATCACCGCCTTCACCCGCATGCAGGGCCCCTTCGCCGTCGCCGTCTACGCGCCGGAGGACCGCCGCGGCTTCTGGGACGTCGCCCGCGACCATTTCGGCGGATTCGTGCCGATGACCGCCGTCAACACCCCGGCCGCCGCGCTCCGCGCCGTGTCGGAGGGGACGGCGACCGTCGCCGTGGTGCCCTATCCGGCCGACGACGATTCGGATCCCTGGTGGCGCTTCCTGGTGTCGGCGGACGCCGGCCGTCCGCAGGTGGTGGCGCGTCTGCCCTTCGGCGGGCGCGGCAATGCCCGCGGCGAGAACCGCGACGCGCTGGCCATCGCCGCCGTGCCGCACGAGCCGACCGGCGACGACCGCACGCTGCTGAGCATCGAGATCGGCGGCGACCTCAGCCGCGGCCGGCTGAAGGACATGCTGGAGGCCTGCGGCCTGCCGCCGGTCAGCTTCTGCACCTGGCATCCGGCCGGCCACGCCATCGGGATGAGCGGCGGCGGACCGTCGGTCCATCTGGTCGAGGTGTCGGACTTCGTCGGTCAGGCCGATCCCCGCCTTGCCATGCTGCTGGAACGGTCGGGCGACATCCCGGTGCGGGTCAACGTCGTCGGCGGCTATGCCGTGCCGCTCGCTCTGGGCTGATGCGCGCGAAAGGGGCGAGCCGCCGGGGCGGCTCCTGCCTTATCCTGCAACCGCAGTCCTGGAACTGAACAGTGGCGCCGGGACTGTTCCATAGCGTTCCAAACGTTCCACAAACACCCATCCCACTTGTCGGAAGGTAAGCAGACCATGACCCAGCCGAACGGCCCGCAGCCGCGTCCGGGGATTCTCGACATCGCCGCCTATGTCGGCGGCGAGCATCAGGGTCATATCCGCCTCGCCTCCAACGAAGGGGCGCTGGGGCCGAGCCCGAAGGCGATGGACGCCTATGCTGCGGCGGCTGGGACCCTGCACCGTTATCCGGACGGCGGCTCGGCGGCGCTGCGCGGCGCCATCGCCAAGCGCTTCAACCTGGATGCCGACCGCATCGTCTGCGGCGCCGGCTCGGACGAGATCATCAGCCTGCTGATCCGCTCCTATGCTGGGCCGGGCGACGAGGTGCTGTATTCGCAGTACGGCTTCCTGATGTACCCGATCGGCGCCAAGTCGGTCGGCGCCACCCCGGTGACCGCGCCGGAGGACGGGCTGACCGCCAGCGTCGACAACCTGCTGGCCCGCGTCACCCCGCGCACCCGCCTGGTCTTCCT
This sequence comes from Azospirillum sp. VT-I1, assembly GCF_055698305.1. Lineage (NCBI taxonomy): Bacteria > Pseudomonadati > Pseudomonadota > Alphaproteobacteria > Rhodospirillales > Azospirillaceae > Azospirillum > Azospirillum sp. VT-I1. The sequence goes on from NZ_CP168803.1 coordinate 559,949, forward strand.
CGCCAACCCGAACAACCCGACCGGCACCTACCTGCCGGCGTCGGAGGTGGCGCGGCTGCATGCCGGCCTGCCGCCCGACGTCATCCTGGTCATCGACGCGGCCTATGCCGAATACATGAACAAGGACGACTACACCGCCGGCGAGGAGCTGGTGGAGAAGTTCCCCAACGTGGTGATGACCCGCACCTTCTCGAAGATCTTCGCGCTGGGCTCGCTGCGCATCGGCTGGTGCTATGGCCCGGCCGGGATCGTCGACGTGCTGAACCGGGTGCGCGGTCCCTTCAACGTGTCGAATGCCGCCCATGTCGCCGGCATCGCCGCGGTGGAGGACGCCGAGTTCCTCGACCGTTCCCGCCGCCACAACGAGCAGTGGCGTGAGTGGTTCTCCGCCACCGTGCGGGAGCTAGGCCTGACCGTCCACCCCAGCGTGACCAACTTCGTGCTGGTCGATTTCAAGGGCCAGCCCGCCGGCAAGGACGACGCCGAGGCAGCCCGCCAGTTCCTGAAGGCCCGCGGCATCCTGGTCCGCCAGATGCCGTCCTACGGCCTGCCGAGCTGCCTGCGCGTCACCATCGGCACCGAGCAGGAAATGCGCGCGGTGGCCGACGCACTGCGGGACTTTTTGAAGGGGTAACGGCTTTCCGACACAGAAAAGCCCGCCGGAACGGCCGTTCCGGCGGGCTTTTTCATGTTTGCCTTACCCCCGGTTCAGCAGGAAATCGACGGTCTCCGGCCGGCCCGGCAGGTCGAGCCTGGCCTGCACCGGTTCGCAGCGGCTGACGATCCGGCCGCGGCGCAGAACGAACAGGCGGGCGGCGCGGGTGCGGATCGCCTCCACCGGGCTGCCGGCCTGGAGCACCACCAGATCGGCGTTGCAGCCGGGCTCCAGCCCGTAGCCGTCCAGATGCAGCAGCTTGGCCGGGTTGACCGTCACCGCGTCGAAGGCGGCCTTCATGCCGTCCTGGCCGGTCATCTGGCCGACATGCAGGCCCATATGCGCCACCTCCAGCATGTCGCCGGACCCCAGCGGATACCAGGGGTCCATCACGCAGTCATGGCCGAAGGCGACGGTCAGCCCGGCGGCCATCAGCTCCGGCACGCGGGTCATGCCGCGGCGCTTGGGGTAGGTGTCGTGGCGGCCCTGGAGGACGATGTTGATCAGCGGGTTGGCGATCACCCCCAGCCGCGCCTCCGCCATCAGCGGGATCAGCTTGGAGACGTAGTAGTTGTCCATGGAATGCATGGAGGTCAGGTGCGATCCCGTCACCCGGCCGTGCAGCCCCAGTCGCTGCGTCTCGTAGGCCAGCGTCTCGACATGGCGGGACAGCGGGTCGTCGGTCTCGTCGCAATGCATGTCGACCAGCAGCCCGCGCTCCGCCGCGATCTCGCAGAGCAGGCGGACCGACGCGGCCCCGTCGGCCATGGTGCGCTCGAAATGCGGGATGCCGCCGACCACATCGACACCCATGTCCAACGCGCGCCGCAGCAGCTCCTCGGTTCCCGGCGAGCGAAGAACGCCGTCCTGCGGGAAGGCGACCAACTGCAGGTCGAGATAGGGAGCAACGCGCTTCTTGACGTCCAGCAGCGCTTCCACCGCCAGCAGGCGCGGATCGCAGACGTCGACATGGCTGCGCACCGCCAGCAGGCCGCGACCGACCGCCCAGTCGCAGTAGGCGAGCGCCCGCTCGACGATGGCGTCCTGCACCAGCTGCGGCTTCAACTCGCCCCACAGCGCGATGCCTTCCAGCAGCGTGCCGCTCTGGTTGACGCGCGGCAGGCCGTAGCTCAGCGTGCTGTCCATGTGGAAATGGGCATCAACGAAGGGCGGCGTGACCAGCCGGCCGGTGGCGTCGATCTCCGACGCGGCCTCGCCGGCCAGATTGGCTTCGACCGCGGCGATGCGGCCGTCACGGATGCCGATGTCGATGCCGGTGCGGCCATCCGGCAGGGTGGCGCGGCGCAGGATCAGGTCGAACATCAGCGTTCTCCTTTGCGGTACGGGATCATCAGGGCGCGCGGGTAGGAGGCCCGGCGGGCCACCAGCACCAGCGCCAGGATGCTCAACAGATAGGGCATCATCAGGAACAGCTGGTAGGGCAGGACGCCGCCGCTGGCCTGCTGCAGCCGCAGCTGCAGCGCGTCGAACACCGCGAACAGTAGGGCGCCCAGCATCGCCTTGCCCGGCCGCCAGGAGGCGAAGACCACCAGCGCGATGCAGATCCAGCCGCGGCCGTTGACCATGTTGAAGAAGAAGGCGTTGAAGGCCGACAGGGTCAGGAAGGCGCCGGCCAGCGCCATCAGTGCGCTGCCCGCCATCACCGCGCCGATGCGGATGGCGGTGACGTTCAGCCCCTGGGCCTCGGCGGCGGCCGGGTTCTCGCCGACCATCCGCACCGCCAGCCCGACCGGGGTGCGGTACAGCACATAGGCGACCACCGCGACCAGCAGGAAGGCGAGGTAGGTCAGCGGCGTCTGGGCCAGGGCGCCCGGGAGGGCCAGCGGCTGGAACGGCTCGATGGTCGGCGGGGTGCTGGCCTGCGGCAGGACGAGGCGGTAGACGAAATAGGACAGGCTGGTGCCCAGCAGCGTCACGCCGATGCCGGTCACATGCTGCGACAGGCCGAGCGGCACGGTCAGCGCGGCATGCAGCAGGCCGAGCAGCGCGCCGCAGGATGCCGCCACCAGCACGCCGGTCCACAGGTCGGCCCCCTGATAGACCGCCATCCAGCCGGCCATGGCGCCAAGCGTCATGATGCCCTCGATGCCCAGGTTCAGCACGCCGGCCCGCTCGCACAGCAACTCGCCCAAAGTGCCCAGCACATAGGGGGTAGCGATGCGCAACACCGCGGTCCAGAAGGCGGCCGACAGCAGGATGTCGAGGATGATCGACAGGAAATCCATGACCCCTTACCCCCGCCGCAGCCGGTAGCGCGCCAGCAGTCCGGCGACCAGCATGCACAGCAGGCTGGCGGCGACCAGGACGTCGGCGATGTAGTTGGGAACCGGCATGGCGCGGCTCATGGCGTCGGCACCGACGAAGATGCCGGCGATGAACAGCGCCGCGCCCACCACGCCGATGGGATGCAACTGCGCCAGCATGGCGACGACGATGCCGCTGTAGCCGAAGCCTGGCGACAGGTCGAGCGTCAGGTAGCCCTTCAAGCCGCAGACCTCCGCCGCCCCGGCCAGCCCGGCGAGCCCGCCCGACAGCAGGGCGGTGCGCAGCATGATCCGCGTCACCGGCATTCCGGCGAAGGCGGCGGCGCGCGGGTTGGCGCCGACCGCCCGGTTCTCGTAGCCCCAGATGGTGCGGGTATCGACCAGCCACAGCAGCACCGACAGGCCGAGCGCGATGGCCAGCCCGGCATGCAGGCGGGTGCGCTCCACCAGCTTGGGCAGTTCCGCCGCCTCGGCAACGGGGGCCGACTGCGGCCAGCCCATGCCCATCGGGTCCTTCAAGGCGCCTTCCAGCAGCATCGACACCAGCAGCAGAACGACGAAGTTCAGCAGCAGGGTCGTCACCACCTCGTCGACGCCGAAGCGGACCTTCAGCACGGCGGGACCGAGCAGGGTGACGCCGCCCGCCACCATGCCGGCGATCATCACCACCGGGATCAGCGCCCAGGTCGGCAGGTCGAGCATGCCGCCGCCGACCACCACGGCGGCCAGCGCGCCCATGTAGAGCTGACCCTCAGCCCCGATGTTCCACAGCTTGGCGCGGAAGGCGACGGCGGCGGCGAGGCCGGTGAGGATCAGCGGGGTGGCGCGGGTCAGCGTCTCCGTCAATGCGAAGCGGGAGCCGACGGCACCCTCGAACAGCAGGCCGTAGGCGCGCAGCACCGGGGCGCCGGTCCAGGCGACCAGCAGGGCGCAGAGCGCCAGCGCCGCAACCACGGCGCCCACCGGCGCCAGAAGCCGCAGGGCGAGCGGGGTATCGGTGCGCGGTTCAAGCCGCATCGACTGTCTCCGGCAGGATGTCGCGCAGGATGTCCCAATGCCCGGCCATCAGCAGGCCGAGCTGGCTGACCGACACCCGGTCATGCGGCAGAAGCGGGGTGAGGCGCCCGTGATAGGCGACGGTGACGCAATCGGCCAGCGCCAGGATCTCGTCCAGATCCTCGGAGATCAGCAGGACGCCGGCCCCGGCGGCACGGGCGTCGAGCAGGCGGCTGTGCACATAGGACACCGCGCCGATGTCGAGCCCGCGCGTCGGCTGGCTCGCCAGGATCAGGTCCGGGCCATGGGCCAGCGTGCGGCCCAGGATCAGCTTCTGCATGTTGCCGCCCGACAGCAGCTGCGTGCGGGCGTCGGGACCGGGGCAGCGGACGTCGAACTCCTCGATCACCTTCCGGGCATAGCTCCGCGCCGCACCCCGTCGCAGCACGCCGAAGCGGGAGAAGGCGGAGTCGTGGTAGCGCTCGGCGATCAGGTTCTCCCACACCGCCATGGCGCCGACCAGACCGGCGCTGTGGCGGTCCTCCGGGATGCGGGCGACGCCGCGCCGGACCATGTCGGCCGGGTCGCCATGTTCCACCACGCTGCCCTTCAGCGACAGACGGCCGGAGTCGGGGCGGATCAGGCCGCTGACCAGTTCGGCCAGCGCGGTCTGGCCGTTGCCGGACACGCCGGCGATGCCGACCACCTGATGGCGCCGCACCGTCAGATCGACGCCGTCCAGCAGCGGACGGCCATGGTCCGAGGCGATGGTGACGCCCGCCAGTTCCAGCACCGGTTCGCCGGGGCTGAGCGGGGCGGGGGCCGGCGGCTTGACGCTGCGACCGACCATCAGCTCAGCCAGCTTGGCCCGGTCGGTGGAGGCGGTGGCGTGGGTGGCGACCAGCTTGCCGGCGCGCAGAACGGCGACGGTGTCGCTGGCGGCGAAGACCTCGTTCATCTTGTGGCTGATGAAGACGACGGCCAGCCCGTCGGCGGTCAGCTTGCGCAGAGTCTCGAACAGCCCGGCCGATTCCTGCGGCGTCAGCACCGCGGTCGGCTCGTCCAGGATCAGGATGCGGGCGTCGCGGTAGAGTGCCTTCAGGATCTCCACCCGCTGGCGCTCGCCGACCGACAGGTCGCCGACCAGCGCGTCCGGCCGCACCTCCAGCCCGAAGCGCTGCGACAGGTCGAGCAGCCGGCGGCGGGCGGCGCTCCGGTCGGAGCGCCAGCGCCACAGCGATTCGGTCCCCACCGCGATGTTGTCCAGCACCGACAGGTTGTCCGCCAGGGTGAAATGCTGGTGGACCATGCCGATGCCGGCCTCCAGCGCCGCGCGGGGCGACCCCGGCGGCAGGGGGCGGCCGAACGCCTCGATGGTGCCCTCGTCGGCGACGTAATGGCCGAAGAGGATGTTCATCAGGGTGGTCTTGCCGGCGCCGTTCTCGCCAAGCAGAGCCAGCACCTCGCCGGCGCGCAGCGTCAGCGAGATGTCGTCGTTGGCGAGCAGCGGACCGAACCGCTTGGAAATGCCGGCGAGCCGGAGGACGACCTCCGGCCCGCCTTTCACGGGTGATGACATTGCAGATACGCCGGTCGTCACATCGTCGACTTCGGCTCGGCGTCGTTGACCTTCACGGTGAACTTGCCGTCGCGGATCTGCTGCTCGCGCTCCTTCACCTTCGCCTTGATGGCGTCGGGAACCTTCGACTCGAAGGTGCCGAGCGGCGCCAGGCTGGAGCCCTTGTGCGCCATCATGCTGTAGGGGCCGTAATCCTCGGCCTTGTAGCTGCCGGCCTTCACCGCGGCGATGGCGCGCTCCACCGACGGCTCCATGTGCCACAGGGCGCTGGCGACGACGGTGTCCGGATATTGCGGCTGGGTGTCGATGACGTTGCCGATGGCGAGCACCTTGCGCTCCTTGGCCGCGTCGGAGACGCCGAAGCGCTCGGCGTACATCACGTCGGCACCGCGGTCGATCATGGCGAAGGCGGCTTCCTTGGCCTTCGGCGGGTCGAACCAGGAGCCGATGAAGCTGACCGAGAACTTGACCTGCGGGTTGACCTCCTTGGCGCCCTCCATGAAGGCGTTCATCAGGCGGTTCACCTCGGGGATCGGATAGCCGCCGACCATGCCGATGACGTTCGACTTGGTCATTCCGCCGGCGACCATGCCGGACAGATAGGCCGGCTCCTGGATGTAGTTGTCGAAGACCGAGAAGTTCGGCTCCTGCGGCTTGAAGCTGGAGCCCATGACGAAGGCGGTCTTCGGATAGTCCTTGGCGACGGCGCGCGCTGCGCGCTCCACCCCGAACACCTCGCCGAACACCAGCTGCTGGCCGGCCTCGGCATACTGGCGCATCACGCGCTCATAGTCGGTGTTGGCGACCGACTCGGCCCAGACATACTCGATGTCGCCGCGGTCGGCGGCGGCCTTCAGCGCGACATGGATGCGGCTGACCCACTGCTGCTCGATCGGAACGGTGTAGATGCCGGCGACCTTCAGCTTGCCTTGCGCGAACGCCGGCAGGGAGCCGCCGGCTGCCGCCGCGAAGGCGACCGCGGCGACGCCGCACAGCACCGCGCGGCGCGTCATTCCGAATACACCCATGCCCAGATTCCCCATCCCCCGAACCGACATCGTGAATCCCCTTCGTCGCAGAGTCTCGTTGGCCGCGTATCGTCGGCAGCCCATGCTTGGCAGCAGGGCGGCAGGCTCGCCGACCCCCATGATTACCCGGGAATGTTACCCCGATCCATGGGAGCGTGCGTGCCGGACATGCAAATGCAACGGAAATGCCATCGGCGCAACTGTGGCCAATCAGGTGATCTCGGTCATCTGACCGGCCGGAATGCGGGCATGTGGCTAAAACAAGGGCACCCGTTCCTGGCGCTTTGGTCAAGATTCCGGCGGGCGGTCCGGGGTGTCACGGCGTACCGTCCGATGGCTCCGCACGCTTTCCTGCATTTCCCCGGCAGCGGTCGGAGCAGTATTTCACCTGCTCCCACACCCGCTCCCATTTTTTCCGCCAGGTGAAAGGGCGGTTGCAGACCGGACAGGTCTTGGTGGGAAGGTCGGCCTTCTTGACGCCCTTCATCGCGCACCCCTCCGCCGCTATGCCGACCCGCTGCCCAGCACCGCCGCCGGACGGCGCAGCACCGGGTCGAAGGGGTTCAGCTGGCGGCTGATCGCTGCGGATTCGCGCTTCAGGATGTCGACCACCACCGGCAGCCGTTCCTCGTTCAGCCGCTCACTGATGGTGCCGACGCTGAGCGCCGCCACCGCGTGCCCGTCGCGGTCCAGCACCGGAACGGCCACGCCGGACATGCCCGGCAGCAGGCCGGTGGAGCGGCTGGCATAGCCCAGATCGCGCACGCGTGCGATTTCCGTGCGCAGATAGACCTCGTCGATGATGCCAACCCCCTGCATGCGCGGCAGGTTGAAGCGGATCACCTCCTCCCGCTCCTCCGCATGCAGGTAGGCGAGGATGGCGAGGCTGCCCTGGCCGACGCCCAAGGTCACTCGCCCGCCGATGTCGCCGGTGAAGGAGCGGATGGGGAAGGGCCCCTCGCTGCGGTCCAGGCACACCGCGTCGAACCCGCTGCGCACCAGCAGGAAGATGGTATCGCGCAGGGTCGCCGACAGGCGCAGCAGGATCGGCCGGCAGATGTCGCGCAGGTTGTTGGGGTTGCCGGCCTGCGCCGCCAGACCGAACAGGTCGATGCCCAGGCGGTAGCGCTTGGTCGCCCGGTCCGGCTCCACCATCCCTTCCTCCGCCAGGATCTTCAGCAGGCGGTGCACGGTCGGCGGCGTGAGGTCCAGCGCGCGGGCGATGTCGGTCAGCCGCGCCCCCGTCTCGTTCGACGAGGCCAGCAGGCGCAGGATCGCCAGCCCGCGCTGCAGGCTGGATTTCGCGCCCGTCTCGTCGCTGCCAGCACTCTCGTTCGCCTTGCCGCGGGTGTCGGCGCTCATGCTCCGGCTCCGTGTGAAAATCGGTGATGTTCGCTGCACCATCTATTCCGTATATCGGAAGCTTTTGCAAAATCTTTTCTGCTGACGGAAAAAGCGGATTGACGCAAACGGTCGTCAGGCTGAACCATCGGGGCATACAGGTGAGGCCCGAAAGACAGAGGCCGGTCAGCAAGAGGGAGAATTCCCCCGTGTCGTTCCTCGAATTGAAAAACATCACCAAGCGTTACGGCCCGCTGACCGCGGTCGGCGACGTGTCGCTGTCGGTGGAAAAGGGGGAGTTCGTCTCTCTGCTCGGCCCCTCGGGCTGCGGCAAGACCACGACCCTGCAGATGATCGCCGGTTTCGTCGAACCGTCGGCCGGCACCATCCGGCTTGACGGACGCGACATCACGCGGGCCAAGGCGAACAGCCGCGGGCTGGGCATCGTGTTCCAGAGCTACGCGCTGTTCCCGCACATGACCGTCTTCGACAATGTCAGCTTCGGCCTGGAGATGCAGCGCGTGCCCAAGGGCGAGCGCAAGCCCCGGGTGGAGGAGGCGCTGTCGCTGGTCCACCTTTCCCCCTACGCCAAGCGCTACCCGCGCGAACTGTCGGGCGGCCAGCGGCAGCGCGTGGCGCTGGCGCGCGCCCTGGTGATCCGCCCGCCGGTGCTGCTGCTGGACGAGCCGCTGTCCAACCTGGACGCCAAGCTGCGCGAGGCGATGCAGTACGAACTGCGCGAGATCCAGCGCAAGGTCGGCACCACCACCGTCATGGTCACCCATGACCAGGCGGAAGCCTTCTCCATCAGCGACCGCGTCGTGGTGATGGAGGCCGGGCGCATCACCCAGATCGACCAGCCCTATCGCATCTACGAGCATCCGGAGACGGAGTTCATCTCCCGCTTCGTCGGCAAGACCAACCTGCTGCCGGGCAAGGTCGCCAGTGCGACCGGCGCCGGCGCCACGGTCTCGCTGGCCGGCATCGCCGTGCCGGTCGAAATGCCGGGCCTGTCGGTGGGCGAGACGGTGACGCTGTGCATCCGGCCGGAGAAGATGCGGCTGACCGCGCCGTCGAACGGGCTGCTGACCGGCCGGGTCGCCGACCGCTTCTTCCTGGGCAGCCAGTGGCTCTATCACATCGACGGGCCGCTCGGCACGGTGATGGTGGTGACGCCGAACGACGGCTCCGCCCCGGCCGAGCAGGGGGCGCCGGTGGGGCTGGAATGGACGCCGTCCGTGGTGCGCGTCCATCGCGGCGCCATGGCGGAGGCGCCCGACGTCGCGCTCGAGGTGACCTGATGAGCGCCGCCGCTCCCGATACCGCGCCGGCCGCCCCCGCAGCCGGCGGCGACGAGGCGCCGGCACGCCGCGTCCGCTCCGCTCCCCTGATCCTGTCCGCGCCGGCCGCCCTGCTGTTCGCAGCACTGGTGCTGACGCCGCTGTTCCTGACGGCGCTGCTGTCCTTCAACGAGTTCGACTATGCGACCGGGCGCACCGGCGGCTTCACGCTGGAGCATTACCTGTCGGTCCTGACCGACGAGTATTACCTGGAGATCTTCTTCCGCACCTTCCGGATCTCGGCGCTGGCGACCGCCATCTGCGTGCTGATCGGCGTGCCGGAGGCCTACATCCTCAGCCGCATGGGCAATCCCTGGCGCTCGGTCTTCCTGCTGGTGATCCTGGCGCCGCTGCTGGTCTCCGTCGTCGTGCGCGCCTTTGGCTGGAGCATGCTGCTGGGGCCGGAGGGGCCGGTGAACGCGGCGCTGATCGCGCTCGGCATCGGCAGGATGAAGCTGCTCTACACCGAAGGCACGGTCGTCGTGGCGCTGGTCCACGTCATGCTGCCCTTCATGGTCATCCCGGTCTGGACCTCGCTGCAGAAGCTGGATCCGGCGGTGGAGCAGGCGGCGCTGTCCTTCGGCGCCTCGCGCGGGACGGCCATCGTCCGGGTGGTGGCGCCGCAGATCCTGCCCGGCATCCTGTCGGGAAGCCTGATCGTCTTCGGCCTCAGCGCCAGCGCCTTCGCCATCCCCGGCCTGCTCGGCGGGCGGCGGCTGAAGATGGTCGCGACCATCGTCTACGACCAGTATCTGAGCGACCTGAACTGGCCCATGGGCGCCGCCGTCGCCGTGATCCTGCTGGCCGCCAACCTGATCATCATGCTGACCTACCACCGCGTGGTGGAAGGCCATTACCGCCGCCGGCTGGGGTGAGGACGCCATGACCCGCAACGGACCCGTCGCCCTGATCTTCCACGCCCTGGTCGTCATCTTCATGCTGGCGCCGCTGGTGATCGTCTGCCTCGTCGCCTTCACGCCGGAGAACACGCTGTCTCTGCCGACCCGCGGCCTTTCGCTGCGCTGGTTCGAGGCGGTGTTCCACCACCCCGACTTCGTGCAGTCCTTCTGGAACAGCCTGTGGCTGGCCTTCCTGGCGGCGACGCTGGCGGTGGCGCTGGCGGTGCCGGCTTCGCTCGCCATCACGCGCTGGGAGTTCCCCGGCCGCGGCTTCCTCAACGCGCTGTTCCTGTCGCCGCTGATCATCCCGCATCTGGTGCTGGGTGTGGCCATGCTGCGGCTCTTCGCCGTCATCGGCGCCACGGGCAGCTTCGGCTGGCTGGTCGCCGCCCACATCGTGATCGTCACGCCCTATGTGATGCGCCTGCTGATCGCCGCCATCTCCGGCTTCGACCGCAGCGTGGAGCAGGCCGCCTTCTCCCTGGGCGCCAGCGAGGCGACGGTGTTCCGCCGCGTCACCCTGCCGATGATCCTGCCCGGCGTCACCGGCGGCTGGCTGATCGCCTTCATCAACAGCTTCGACGAGCTGACCATGTCCATCTTCATCACCTCGCCGTCCACGGTGACGCTGCCGGTGCGGATGTACATGTACGCCACCGAATCCATCGACCCGATGATGGCGGCGGTGTCGGCTCTCATCATCGGCATCACCGCGGTCGCCGTGCTTCTGCTCGACCGCGTCTATGGGTTGGACCGCATCCTGGTCGGCCAGCACTGAGCATCCGCTCCGGCCGACCTCTCTCCTCGGAGACCAGTCATCATGGCTTTGCTGCAGCGTGTGGCCGAACAGGGCCGGCGCGTGGTCCGCTTCACCCTCGACGGGCGCCCGGTTGAAGCGCTGGAGGGCGACACCGTCATGACCGCCATGCTCACCAACGGGGAGCGGCTGCGCCGGACGGAGTTCGCCGATGCCCCACGCGCCGGCTTCTGCATGATGGGCGCCTGCCAGGATTGCTGGGTGCGGACGGAGGAGGGCGAGCGCCTGCGCGCCTGCGGCACCTTCATCGCCGACGGCATGCGCCTGCTGAGCAACGGGGAGTGGACGTCGTGACGGCCTCCCATTCTTCGGCGGTTCTCCCTCCCGTCATCGTCGGCGCCGGTCCGGCCGGCATCCGCGCGGCGGAGCGGCTGGTCGCCGCCGGCCTGCGACCGGTGGTGGTGGACGAGGCGGCGCGCTGGGGTGGGCAGATCTACCGCCAGCCTCCAGATGGTGGCTTCACCCGGCCGAAGAGGGCGCTGTACGGCTTCGAGGCGGGCAAGGCCGACGCGGTCCACCGCGCCATGGCGGCGATCCGCGACCGCGTGGACTACCGGCCGCGCACGCTGGTGTGGAACTGCAGATCCGGGGCGCTCGACCTGCTGTGCGACGGGGCGAGCGAGACCTTGCCCTTCAGCCATCTAATTCTGGCGACGGGCGCCACCGACCGCGTGCTGCCCTTCCCCGGCTGGACGCTGCCCGGCGTCTTCTCGCTGGGGGGGTCGCAGGTGGCGCTGAAGTTCCAGGGCTGCGCCGTCGGCCGGCGGGTTGCCTTCCTCGGCACCGGGCCGCTGCTCTATCTGGTGGCCTACCAGTATCTCAAGGCCGGGGTCGAGGTGGCGGGCGTGTTCGACACCACGCCCTTCGCCGCCCAGGCCCGTGCCACCGCCGGCATGCTGCGGGATCCCGCGACGCTGGCGAAGGGACTGCTGTTCGTCGGCTGGCTGCGCGCCCATGGCGTGCCGATCCACAACTGCGTCCGCCCCGTGCGAGCCGAGGGGGCGGAGCGGGTCGGCGCGCTGGTCTGGCGCGATGCCCGCGGGCGCGAGTGGCGCACCTCCTGCGACGCCGTTGCCTTCGGTCTCGGCCTGCGGTCGGAGACCCAACTCGCCGACCTCGCCGGCTGCCGCTTCCGCTTCGACGAGGCCGACCGGGCATGGCTGCCCGAGCGGGACGGGGCAGGGCGCAGCTCGGTCCCCGGCGTCTATCTGGCCGGCGACGGCAGCGGCATTGCCGGTGCCGATGCGGCGGAACTGGCGGGGGAGCGCGCGGCGCTGGCCCTGCTGGAGGATCGCGGGCTGCCGGTGGACGGCGCGCGGGTGCGGGAGCTGGACGGCCGGCTCGCCCGCATCGCCGCCTTCCGCCGGGTGCTGAACGCCGCTTTCCCGTTCCCGGCGGATTGGGCCGATTCCATCGCCGACGACACGATGATCTGCCGCTGCGAGGGCGTGACGGCCGGCGCCCTGCGCGAGGTCGCCCGCAGCGGACAGGCCCGCGAGATGAACCGCGCCAAGGCGCTGACCCGTGCAGGTATGGGCCGCTGCCAGGGGCGCATGTGCAGTGCCACCACGGCGGAACTGCTGTCCCGCACGCTCGGCACCGGCCCCGACGGGGTGGGGCGTTTGCGGGCACAGCCCCCGATCAAGCCGTTGCCCATCGCGACGATCATCCCCTCTCCCCCGCTCACGCGCAAACGAAGTTTGCGCTGACGCGACAGGCGGACCAGAGGTCCGCCGAAAGCGGGGAGAGGGTCAGGGTGAGGGGAAGCATTGCGAGGATCCAGCCGGGTATCCGCGACGCTCCATCCCGCCACAAGCGCTCCGCCACGCATCCCCCTCACCCAACCCTCTCCCCGGGGGGAGAGGGCACTGACACCGGGCGGGAGGTGGCGTGATGCGGGAACGGATCGAGTGCGACGTCGCCGTCGTCGGCGGCGGGATCGTCGGCGGATCGGCGGCGCTGTTCCTGCGGCAGGCCGGCCTGTCGGTGACGCTGCTGGAGCGCGACTGGTGCGGCGCCAAGGCGAGCGGCGTCAATTTCGGCGGCGTGCGCCGGCAGGGCCGCCCGCTGGAGCAGCTGCCGCTGTCCCAGCGCGCCCACGCCATCTGGGGCCGGCTGCCGGAACTGCTGGGCACCGACGCCGAATACCTGCGCTCCGGCCATCTGAAGCTGGCGCGCAGCGAGCCGGACCTTGCCTCCCTGATCGACTACCGCGAGCGCAGCCAGGGCTTCGGCCTGGGGCTGGAGATCATCACGGGCGAGGAGTTCCGCCGCCGTTGGCCGGCGCTGGGCGACCGGGCCATCGGCGGGTCGCTCTGCCCGGAGGACGGCCACGCCAACCCGCGCCTCGTCTCCCCCGCCTTCGCCCGAGCCGCCGCCGGGCTGGGCGCTGTGGTGCGTGAACAGACGCCGGTCGACCGGGTCGAGAAGGACGGCGACCGCTTCGTCCTGTTGAGCGGCGACAGCCTCGAGGTCCGCGCCCGCTTCCTGCTGAACACCGCCGGCGCCTGGTCCTGGCGGGTGGCGGAAGCCTTCGGCGAGCCGGTGCCGCTGGAATCGCTCCACCCCAACATGGCGGTGACGGAGCCGCTGCCCCGCTTCCTCGACGTCAACATCGGGGTGGAGGGTGGCGGGGTCTATGGCCGGCAGGTGCCGCGCGGCAACATGGTGGTGGGCGGCGGGCGCGGCTTCGCGCTGGACGCCGACCGCGCCCGGCCGCAGCGGGACGCCGTGCTGACGCTGATGCGCGACGCGGCCGAGCTGTTCCCGCAGCTGCGCCACGCCCACGTCATCCGCTGCTGGACCGGGGTGGAGGGCTACACGCCCGACCGCAACCCGATCATCGGCCCCAGCCGCACCACCCCAGGCCTGTTCCACGCCTTCGGCTTTTCCGGCGCCGGATTCCAGATCGGCCCCGGCGTCGGCGAGACGCTGGCCGAACTTGTCACGACCGGCGAGACCGCGATGCCGCTGGACCCTTTCCGCATCGACCGTTTTCAACCGACCGCTTAAGACCTCACCCCTTGGCCCATTGGAGGACTGCATGCCCAGCTTGCGTACCCTGTCGCTCACCGGTCTCGCCACGGTTGCCCTCACGGCGGCCGCAGCCCTCTCTACCCCGGCAGCCGCCCAGACCAAGACGGTCTATATCGGCATGAACGGCGGCACGATGGAGAAGACCTACACCGAGCATGTCTTCCCCGCCTTCGAGAAGGCGACCGGCATCAAGGTGGTCGTCGTCCCCGGCACCTCGTCGGACATCCTGGCCAAGCTGCAGGCGCAGAAGGACAATCCGCAGATGCATGTCGTCTTCCTGGACGACGGGCTGATGTACCGCGCCATCGGCATGGGCCTGTGCCAGAAGATGGAACCGTCGCCGGTGCTGGATCAGGTCTATCCGTCGGCCCGCCTGAAGGGCGACATGGCGGTCGGCGTGAACATGGGCATGACGGGCCTCGCCTATAACAAGGCGATGTTCGAGGAGAAGGGCTGGGCGCCGCCGACCAGCTGGATGGATCTGGCCGACGCCAAGTACAAGGGCAAGATCGTCGTCCAGTCGGCCGCCAGCAGCTCCTTCGGCCTGCATGCCTTCCTGATGTACAACCGCATCAAGGGCGGCAGCGAGACCAACGTCGATCCGGGCTTCACCACCTGGCGCAAGACCATCGGCCCGAACGTGCTGGAATACATCCCCAGCTCCGCCAAGATCGCGGAGATGGTGCAGACCGGCGAGGCGGCCATCTTCCCGCTGACCCCGACCGGCGTCGGCACGCTGAAGGCCAAGGGCATCCCGGTGGAGTATGTCCAGCCCAAGGAAGGCTCGGTCGTCCTGATGGTCGGCGAATGCGTCGTCGCCAAGAACCCCGACAACGAGGCCGCCCAGAAGCTCGCCGCCTATCTGCTGAGCCCCGAGGCGCAGCTGGCCGCCCTGCAGTACGGCGCGCAGATCCCGTCGAACACCACGGTCAAGGCCCCGGCCGACGTCGCCGACGACATGACCAAGTTCCAGGGCTACATGAAGACCGCCGTCACGGTGGACTGGGACGTCATCAACGAGAAGCGCCCGGACTGGAACCAGCGCTGGAACAAGGAAATCGAACGGTAAGGGGATGCCTTCGGGGGTGAGGCCGCCACGGCCTCACCCCCATCCCGGCTCCGCAGGGACAACGGAAGTCCTCATCATGGGACACCGGCTCCCGGATGCGAGTGCCACGCCTCAAACCCCCTCCACCTCCTCCATCGCCACCCCCAGCGCCGTTCCGGCCACCGACTGCACCGTCACCCGGCTGCGCCCGCCGCCCAGCGGCATCACGCGGATCTGCGTGCCGATCCGCTCGACCATCGCCGGTACATGGCTGATGACGCCGACCTGACGCCCGCCGGCCTGCAGCGCCTCCAGGCATGACAGCGCCACATCCAGGCTGTCGGGATCAAGCGTGCCGAAGCCCTCGTCGATGAACAGCGTGCCGATCCCGCCGGAGGTCCCGGCCGCCATCGCCGACAGCCCGAGCGCCAGGGCCAGCGACACCAGGAACAATTCGCCGCCCGACAGGCTGTGCACGCCGCGCCGCTCGTCGCCCATCTCGCGGTCGACCACCTGGATCTCCAGATCGGCCCCAGCCACCCGCTCCAGCCGATAGCGGCGGGCAAGGTCTTCCAGATGCCGGTTGGCGTGGGTCAGCAGCAGGTCCAGGCTCAGGCTCTGGGCGAAGTTGCGCATCTTCTGCCCGTTCGCCGAGCCGATCAGCTGCGCCATCTTGCCCCACAACGCACAGCGCGCCTGCTGCGCCTCGATCGCCGCGGTCAGCCCGGCCAGCCGTTGCCGGTTGGCATCGTCGGCCTCCAGCCGCCCGCGCGCCGAGCCAAGCCGGTCGCGATCCCGTTCCAACGCCTCCCGGGTGCTCGCCGCCGCCGCCGTCGCCTCCTCGACGCCGAGTGCCGGGCGACCCGCGTCATGATGGTCGGCGCGCTGCCGCCGCCGTTCGGCCACCACCAGCGCCGCATCGCCACGCGCCCGTTCCAGCACCGCCAGCGCCAGCTCTTCCGCCTCAAGGTCGCTTTCGGGGGCCGCCAGCAGCCGGCGGACCTCGGCAAGCCCGACGCCGCGTTCGGCCACCGCCCGCTCCAGCCGTTCGGCCGCCGCCCTGGCCTTGTCGGCGCAGAGTCGCGCGGCCTCGCCGCGGGTCTCGCGTTCCCGTTCCGCCGCCGACAGGCGGGCGACGGCATCCTGCCGTGCGAAGGTGGCCTTCTCCAGCAGGGCTTCGGCCTCGTGCCGCTCCCCGGCCAGCGCCTTGCGCACCTCCGAGACCGTACGCCCGCCCAGCAGCGCACCGCGCGCCGTACGCGCTTCCGCCAGCCGTCCGGCCAGACCGTCCGCCCGCGTGCGTGCCTCCTCCTCCGCCCGCAGCGCCGCCTCCAGCTCGGCGGTCTGCACCGCCCGCTCGCTGGTCGCGCGTTCCACCTCACGGGCGGCGCGGGCCAGCGCGTCGCTCTTCTCCCGGTACTCCGACACCCGTGCCGCCAGTCCGGCGCGGAAGGACTCCGCCTCCCCGTCCAGCCGCGACCGCCACCCGGCCTCTCCCGCAAGCCCTTCGGCAAGCTCCGCCAGAGCGGCATCCCGGTCGGCCACCGCCCGCTCCAGCGCCGCCGCCGCCAGCGCCAGGGCCTGCCGCCCCTCCGCCAACCTCTGCCGGGTCGCTTCGCACTCGGTCGCCAGGGCGCTCGCCGCGGCTTCCAGGCGCCGATGCTCCTGCTGGGCTGCATCCACCCGCCGCCGGTGGTCGAGTGCCCGTTCCTCGTCGGCGGCGATTGCCGTCAGCCGCCGCTCCACCGCGCCGATGTCCTGCCGGATGTCGGCCAGCGTTCCTCCTTCGACATTCCGGCCGACCGCCGCCGCCTGCTCCACCCAACGGAGCTGGAGGGCGTCGTCCTCCCGCGCCAGAGCCGCTAGCCGCGCCGTCAGCCCTTCGGCCTCCTTGCGCGCCGCCCGCTCCGCCGCTTCCAGCGCCGCGTGGCGGGCGACCGTCCCGGCCAGAGCCTCGCGCAATCCGGCAAGGTGCGTTTCCTGATCCCGCGTCACCCGGCCGAGCGGCGTCGCCCCGGCGCCCGCCCAGGGGTGGTCGGCCGACCCGCAGACCGGACAGGGTTCCCCCTCCGCCAGACGCCCGCGCAGGCTTTCCACATCCTCCCTCTGCGCCAGCAGCAGTCGTTGCAGGGTCCGCTCCGCCTCATCGACCGCCGCGCGCTGTCCGGCACGGCTTTCGGCAAGCTCCCGCGCCGCCGTGCCGTCGCGTTCGGCCTCGCCCAGCCGCCGCAGCCGCTCCGCCTCCGCCGCCTCGCGCTCCGTCGCCAGCCGCTGGCGCGCCTCACCGGTGGCGAGCAGAGCCAGCAGCCCGTCCCGGCGCCGTCCGGCCTCGCCCCGCGCCTGCCGCGCCTCGTCGAGCGACGGCACCGCTTCGCTTCGCAAAGCCTCCAGCGCCTGTTCGGCCTTGCGGCAGTGCTCGCGGGCCTCGGTCAACCGGCATTCCACCGCTTCGGCCGCGGCTTCCGTCGACGCAAGCTCCCGCTCCAGCCGCCCGCGCTCCCGGGCGGCGGTCTCCCGGGTCCGTCCGTCGGCGATGGCGCGTCCCAGCAGCCGGTCCCAGCGTTCCCACTGCGTCGCCACCGCGGCGAAGCCCGCCTGTTCGCGCAGCCACAGCTCCAGCCGTGCCGACTCGTTGCGGGCCGCCGACAGGATGGTGTCGATGTCCTGCACCGCTTTGCGTGCCGCGCCGCTGCGCTGCGCCGCCGCCTTTGCGGCCGTCTCGGCGGTTCCGCGCTCGCCGGTCAGCGTCGCGATCCGCCCGTCCAGGTCGGCCGCGCGTTCAAGGTCGGGCTCCGCCCCGGCCTGTGCCGCACATGCGGCCTCGAAGCGCCGCCGGGCCTCGCCGTGGCGGACGGTCGCCTCATTCACCGCCAGCCGTGCCGCGGCCAAAGCCGCCTCCACCCGCTCCACCGCCGCGGCAGCCTCTACCGCCTCGCCGTCCGCCCGGTCGGCATCGGCCAGCACCGGCCGCAACGGCTGCAGCCCCCGCAGCCGGATGGCCGCACCGCGCCGTTCCTCTGCCCCGACCCAGTCGCGCTCCGCCGCTTCGGCGGCTTCGACCGCCTTGCCCTCCGCCGCCGCCAGTTGCCCGTCGCGCTCATGCCAAGCCAGCGCGGCCTGGGCGAGCGCCAGCGCCTGCTCGCCACGCCGCACCGCCTCCGCCGCCTCACCGGCCTCGGTCTGCACGGCCGCGCGGTCGTCGTCGTTCAGCACCCCGATGCCGCCGCCCTGCGCCACCAGCGTGTCGAGAGTCTGCTTCTCCGCCGCCGCCCGCTCATGCGCCGCGATGGACAGCCGGGAATAGATCTCCGTTCCCGTCAGCAATTCCAGCAGGGCGGAACGCTCGCGTGGCGGTGCCTTCAGGAAGGTGGCGAAATCGCCCTGGGCCAGCAGGACCGCCCGCCGGAACTGCTCGAACGTCAGGCCGAGCCGCCGCTCGATCTCCTCCAGCACGCTCTTCTTGCCGTCGCCGAAGCGCCGCTCGCCGTCCAGGCTGCTCAGCGACATGCTTTGCTGCTGCAAGGCGCCCTGCGCCTTCTGCCGTGCCCGCCGCAGCTCCCAGCGCGCCCGATAGGCGTCGCCGTCGATCCCGACGAAATCCACCTCCGCCCAGCCGAAGCCGGCGCCCCGTCGCAGCACCGTGCGCACGTCGTTGGTGCGGATGCTGTTGGGGTCGCCCTCCGGCCCCAGCATCTCGCCGCGCCCGGCGGGCAGCCGCGGCATGCTGTCGAACAGAGCGAGGCACAGGGCATCGAGGATCGTGCTCTTCCCGGCGCCGGTCGGGCCGGTGATGGCGAACAGCCCGGCCCGCCGCAGCGGCTCCCGGTCGAAATCGATGGCGAAGGGTCCGTCCAGGCTGGTCAGGTTGGCGCCGCGCACCGCGAGAATCCGCATCACATCGTCTCCTGCACGCCGGTCAGCAACTCGTGGAAGGCGGCCATCAGGCCGGGGTCGGGATCGCCCTCGTGGCTGCGGCGGTAGAGCCGCCTGAACACCTCCTCCGGCTCCAGCGAGGCCAGATCGACCGGCGGCGCGCTGTCGGCCAGAGTCTGCCCGCTGCCGGTCAGCCGCACCCCCAGCTTCAGCAGCCGCACCGGCCGGCCGGCCAGCACCGCCTCGACCTCGTCGCGCAGGGCAGGGCGCGGTTCCGGCAGCGCGACCGTCACCTCCAGGAAGGGCCAGGCATCGCGGGGCAGGGCGCCGTCCAGTTCCAGCCGCTTCAACTGTTCCAGCGCCGCTTCCGGGCTCGCCGCGGCGACGCGGTGGATCGCCACATGGCGCGGCACCCGCAAGGGCTGATGCCCGACCAGCCGGCCGGCCGCGAACTCGACCAGCACCACCTGATGGGGATAGGGCTCCTCGTCGAGGGCGAGGGGTATGGGGGATCCGCTGTAGCGTACCTCCCCGCGCCCGCCCACCGCCTGCGCCCGATGCAGATGACCCAGCGCCACGTAGGCGGCGTCCTCCGGGAAGATATCGACCGGCAGGGCATGCAGGTTGCCGCCCAGGATCTTGCGCTCGCTCAACTCCGACAGCGCGCCTCCGCGCATATAGCAGTGACCGGTGAGGATCAGCGCCTCGTCCGGGCGGCACCGGTCGCGGCCGCCGGTCCAGGCCTGCATATAGAGTCGCCGAACGCCTTCGATCAGCGGATCGACGTCTTCCGCCTCCTCGACCGCGGGCAGGTCGGCCGGCCGCAGATAGGGCATGGCGACGCAACGGGCCGCGACCGCTCCATCGGCATCGCGCAACGGCACGATCAATGGCGACGGGTCGAACATCCCTTCGGCGGAGGAGGGCAGGGTGCCGACCACGCGCACGCCCATTTCCGTCATCAGCGGCGACGGGGCCTCCAGCCGGCTGGCGCTGTCGTGGTTGCCGGCGACCACCACGATGTCCAGCCGCGGATGCAGCGCCTTCGCCCGCGCGACGAAGCGATAGAACAGCGCGAGCGCCGGGATCGGCGGGTTCTGCCCATCGAACACATCACCGGCGATCACCAGTGCGTCCACCCGATGCTCACCGATG
>NZ_CP168803.1:585000-770000 GCF_055698305.1 Azospirillum sp. VT-I1
ATCGCTCAACGGATAAAAGGTACGCCGGGGATAACAGGCTGATGACTCCCAAGAGTCCATATCGACGGAGTCGTTTGGCACCTCGATGTCGGCTCATCACATCCTGGGGCTGGAGCAGGTCCCAAGGGTTCGGCTGTTCGCCGATTAAAGTGGTACGTGAGCTGGGTTTAGAACGTCGTGAGACAGTTCGGTCCCTATCTGCCGTGGGTGTCGGAGTTTTGCGAGGATCTGTCCCTAGTACGAGAGGACCGGGATGGACATACCTCTGGTGCACCGGTTGTCACGCCAGTGGCATGGCCGGGTAGCTAAGTATGGACGGGATAACCGCTGAAAGCATCTAAGCGGGAAACCCACCTCTAAACCAGAGCTCCCTTGAGAGCCGTGACAGACCATCACGTCGATAGGAGGCATGTGGACGGGCAGCAATGTCTGAAGCTAAGCCTTACTAATCGCTCGATCGGCTTGATCTCGACCCCACATTACCGCGCCATGCGCAGCAGCAAGCCTGCTTGACGCACACACCGCAGTTCGATACATCCTCAATCACTTGCACGACAGCGAACGCGCTTCGGATTAGCGTCGGTCTTGAGCCTTGGTGACCTGGTGGTCATGGCGAGGTGTCAAACACCCGATCCCATCCCGAACTCGGCCGTGAAAAGCCTCCGCGCCAATGGTACTGCGTCTTAAGACGTGGGAGAGTAGGTCGCCGCCAGGTCACTCAGGCTCAAGAGACGCTAAACTCGAAGCACATACGCTGGCATCTTCCCACACATCAGAAACGCCCCGGTTCGCATGAACCGGGGCGTTTCGGTGTTTGAACCGCTTTCTTCAGATTTCCCGCTTGCTCATCCGGTCATCGATGTGGCGCAGAGGCTTCGCGGCTGCCATTCGCCTCGTCGCTACCGCGCAGGCAAAATGATGAATGGCAACATGCCCTAGTGCCGCCGATGCCGGCGCGGGTTGGTGCGTTTTCCGGCGGCTTTCTGTGGCGGTGCCGGGTCTGTGGGTGCAGCAAGGGCGTCGGCCTCTTCGGAGCGCCCGAGCGACCGCAGCGCCAGGGCCAGGGTGTCGCGTGCGGCGGGATGTGCCGGGTCGATGCGGACGGCATGGCGCAGCGGCGCCAGGGCGGCGTCGGTGCGGTTGGTGGCGGCCAGCGCGATGCCCAGGTTCAGAGCCGCCGACAGGAAATCGGGCACCAGCGCCAGGGCGTTGCGGAAGGCGGTCACCGAATCCGCCCGCAGCCCGGCGGCGAACAGGGCGTTACCTAGCAGGAAGGCGATGTCGGCGTCCTGCGGATCGAGGGCCGCGGCGCGGATCAGGTCGGCCAGCGCCGGCGTCACCTGTCCGGTCTCCAGCCGCAGCCGGCCGCGCGCGTGCAGCAAGCCGACTAGCTTCTCCCGTGCCGGGTCCAGCGCCGGCTCGATCCGCAGTGCGCGTTCGAGCAGGTCCGCGGCGATATCGACGGCACCGGCGTCGCCCCGGCCATGGCGGGCGAAGGCGCGGTCGGTCCAGGCCTCCGCGAAATCGGGGCGCAGGGCCAGAGCGCGGCGGTAGCCGGCCTCCGCTTCGTCCAGCCGATCCAGGCCGCGCAGCAGGTTGGCCCGGTTGGCGTGGATGTCCGCCGCCTCGGGGCGCAGGGCGACGGCCTTGTCGATCAGGGGCAGGCCGAAATCGCCGCGGCCGATCTGTCCGGCCAGCACGCCCAGGTAATGCAGCGCGTCCGGCTGCTCCGGCTCGGCATCGAGAATGCGGGTGTACAGCTCCTGCGCTTCGCCGAAGCGGCCGGCGAGATGCAGGTCGAGCGCGAGCGTAAGGGCTTCGAGGATGGTGGCCATGGGAAACGCTTTAGGACGGCGGGCGGCATGGCCGCAAGTCCGCGGAACGGCAACCCCGAAATCCGACACGAATACTCCCGTATTGGGTATTGCCCTTTCGCCAATCGGGTTGGTTTCGCAAACTCAAATAAGAGTAAAGAAAGCCTTTACGCGGTGCCGGGATTACGGTAATTTAATGTCCGATTATCACAGATTCGGATAAGCCGGTCATGAACGTGGCATCCGCCACATCGACGGCCTCACGGCCGTTCGCCTTCATGACGCCCCGCGGCAGCGATGCCGTCGATGGTGGGGCAGGCTCCCGGATTCCGGCCACCACCACCGGCAGGACCAGCGGTGCGGAGGCGGCGGAGCCTCTCGTCAACCGCTTCCCGACCATCGCCTACAGCTACGACACCGATGCTTCGCGGCTGGTGATGCTGTACCGCGACCCGGCGAACGGAAAGACCGTCTCGCAGATCCCGACCGAAGCGGCCTTGAAGCAGTACAAGGAAGCCCAGCAGCAGGAAAAGAACGCGGAACGCGCCGCCCTGCTCAAACTGACGGTCGGTGGAGGCCAAGGCGCCGGATCGCAGGGCGCTGCGGAGAGCGGCGGGGCCGGTGGCAAGGGTTCGGCGGCTTCGGCGACGCCCGGCTTCGGAGGCGCGGGCAGCTCCGTCGGCAGCGGCAAATGGCTCAGCGGCGTCGCCGGGTCGGCGGGCGGCGTTGACGCTTCCGCCGCGTCGGCATCTGTGTCACAGTCGGCGACGGCCACCGTCGTTTCCGCCGGCACGTCCGCCGCGCGGGTCAATGTGGTGATCTAAAGGGCTTCCAGGGGTTTCCGCCATGGGCATGGACATCACCTCTTCGACCGCGGGTGCGGCGATCGCTCTCAAGCAGGCGCAGGGGCAGATGAGTTTCGGCGTCAAGGCGCTGAACCAAGTTGCCGAGCAGCAGCAGGCGACGGTGGAAGCGCTCGTTCAGGGCGGCTCCGGGGGTGGCCCCGGCGGTGGCAACGTCACGGCGACGCGCGGTCAGAACCTGAACATCGCCGTCTGAGCGGTCCTCAGACCTTCGAATCCAGCAGCGATTTCAGCATTTCGTCCTGGGTGCGGACCACGGCGACGTTGGCCCCATAGGCCCGGCTGGCCGCCATCTGGTTGACGCGCTCCCGCGCCAGATCGACGTTCGGCGCCGCGACCATGCCGTCGGCGTTGGCGGCGCTGTCGTCGGGCGCATATTCCTGCAGATAGGCCGGAGTGATCGGCGTGAAGGTCGCCCGCGTGCCGGGATTGGCATCGGTCTGGGCCACCGCCAGCGGCTGGTAGGCAGCGCGTTGGTCGCCCGTCGTTCCATCCGCCGCCGGGACGGCGCCGGTCGAGCGGACATTGGCGACGTTGGATGCGGACGCGTCAAGCCGGCGCGTCTGCGCAGTCATCCCGCTGAGCGCGATGCCGATGCTGCCGACCATGGCGATCCATCCTCCGTCCGACGCCTGTTCCGAGCAACAGTAGCACATCGGTGTCGCAAGACCAGATGGGCGAAACCGGCGGATCGGTCGCCCGGCTGCACAGGTTCCGCAAGCGGACTATCTCCGGGCGCAATCGTTCGGCCCCGCCAATCGCCGCTGTATCTTTTCAAGTGCCTGCGCCATTATCGGGCGAACGGCCGAGCTCCGGTCCCGACGGAGCCGGTCCCAATGAAGCCGGTCCAGGAATTCGATCCACCCCCATGGATCCTGACGTTCGCGAGACGGGAGCCGCCGCCTGAATGCCCAACACCGCCTTTGTCCTGACCGCCGCCGGGCTGACCGACGTCGGGCGCACCCGGTCCCGCAACGAGGATGCCTTCCACGTCGATGCGGCCGGTGAATTCGCGATCGTCTGCGACGGGATGGGCGGCCATGCCGGCGGCGACGTCGCCAGCCGCCGGGCGGTGGAGGAGATTGCCGGCTTCCTGCAGGATAGCATGCGGTCGGAGCCGATCACCGTGGTCGAGCGCGACGACATCGACCGGACCCAGACCGATCCGGCGGTGGCGGAGCCGGCCGTGGGACGCGCCCTGTCGGCGGCGCGGTCGGCGGTGCAGCAGGCCAACCGGTCGATCCACGAGCTTAACCTCGCCCGCGGCTTCGCCCAGGGTCGGGGCATGGGCACCACGGTGGCCGGGCTCTGGCGGGTTCCGGGCACGGCGCAGATGGTGACCTTCCATGCCGGGGACAGCCGCGTCTACCGCCTGCGCGACGGGGAAATGCGCACGCTGACCCGCGACCACAGCCTGTACCAGATCTGGCTCGACAATGGCGGGCGGGGGACGCCGCCGCAGCGGAACATCATCGTCCGGGCGCTCGGCACCGGCGAAGAGGTGGAGCCGGAGGTCGCCGTCCATTCGCTTCTGCCCGACGACGTCGTCATGATCTGTTCCGACGGCCTGAACGGCATGGTGCCGGACGGCATGATCGCCCGCGTCCTGACGCAGGAACGCGACCCGGCGCGTGCCGCCGCCGTCCTGGTCGATGCCGCCAACGCCGCGGGCGGACAAGACAATGTGACGGTGGTGGTCGGGCGTTTCACCGCCGGCCCGTGACGGGCGCGGTCACGGCCCAGTGGTGATGAAGCTGGCGGCGGCCAGCGCAGCCGGCGCGTCATCCGGCACGGCCGCCAGCGCTTCCGCCAGGGCGGACAGATAGTCGGCCGCCGGTTCCTGCTCCGGCCGCGGGGTCGGGAACAGCGGCTCCGCCGTGGCGATGGTCAGAAGCAGTTCGGTGCCGTAGGGCGGGCCGATGGTCCAATGACGCCCGCCGTCCGCCCGGTCCCCCAGCCGGCGCAAATCCCCCGCCGCCAGCGCCGTGCCGCCGTCCGACGGGTTGGGCAGCAGATGGATGACGGTGCCGTCGATGGTGAAGTAATCGACCTGAAGCCGCACCGGCCGCGCCGGGGCCCGGATTTCCAGAAGCAGGGCGTCGTCGGCGTGCAGCAGCGGCAGGCCCCCCTCCGCCGCCGTTTCCATGGCGGTCCCAATGGCCGTCTCAGCTTCCGCCAGGGTCGCCGTCAGCGGTTCGGCCAGTCCGCGGTTGGCGTCCAGCGCCGCGGCGACGCCGGCAAGCGGGGCGCAGAAGCGCGCATCGGCGGTGGCGAGATCGAAGCCGTGGTCCCAGCCGGCCGCCGCCGCGTCCACCGCCTCGCGCACCGCGGTTTCCGCCCGCTCCCCCGCTGCCGTGCCCGAGACGAGCAGGCGCCCGCCGGTTTCCTCCACCGTCACCAGCGCGCAGGGGACCGAGCGCAACGCCTGCGCCACCGCCGCGACCGGCGGCCGCCGCGGCATAGCGGGCTGCGGTACTGCGGGCTGCGGCATAGTGGTTTGTGGTACGGCGGGTGTCTCCGGCGCGGGTTCCGGTTCGGGAGGAGACGGCAGGACCGCCGCCGGAGCGGCCATGGGGGCAGCCGCCGCCGTGGTGGGCGGAGGGAGAGTGGGCGGGGGCGAGGTCGGCGCCGGACGGTTCGTCAGGATCGCCCCCGTCGTCAGCCCTCCCGCCAGCACCATTCCGCCGAGCCACAGCGGCCAGCGGCGCACGGGCCTCGGCTTTGCCGTGGAGACGGGCAGGGGTGTTCCGGTCAGGCCGGCGACGGCGCGCCGAAGCGATGCGGCATCCGGGAAGGAGGTACCGCCGCGCTCCCGCACCTGTTCCAGCAGTGCCGCCACCGCCGGGCAGTCGGCATGGCCGGACAGCAGTCGCTCGATCAACCGGCCGGCGGCGGCGAGATCGTCGTCGGCGCTCGCCCGGGCTGCGGTCAGCGCCGCCCGCCCGAAGCCGGTGACCATGGCGGCGTTCCCGGCAAGGCGGATTGCCTGGGCCGTCAGCCCGCCATGGACGATCCCGGCCCGATGCGCGGCCTCCAGCGCGCCCAGCATGCGGTCCAGCGTCGCGACGCCGTCTTCCAGGCTCAGGGGGCCATCGGCGAGCCGGTCGGCGAGCGTCGGCCCCTCGGCAAGCGCGGTGGCGACGAAGGCGGTGCCGGCATGCTCGCCGGAGGCCAGGACGGCGGGAATGGCGGGGTGGGACAGCCGGGCGGCGGCGGTCGCGGTGCGCCGGAAGCGCTCCAGCGCCGCGGCATCGCCGCACAGCCGCGCCAGCGGGATGGTCCACAGCGCCACCGCCTGCCCGTTGGCGTCCAGCGCCCGGTGCAGCCGGGCGTCGCCGTCACGGTCGATCAGCTCGCCCAGCCGGAAGCGGCCGAGCCGCCGCTCCGCATCGGCCGTCACCGTCGCCGTCCCCCTGCCGCGCTGCATGTCCGCTCCCCTATAGGAAGCGCTGGTATAGCCGCAGTGCGGCGAACCGGCCAAGCCCCCGGACACCCGGCCGCAAGATCCTGTCCGTCCGGCCGACCTGTGCGAAAGGTGCAGCCCTGTGACCACGATCGGCCGGTAACCTTTCGTTAGCCATGGCAGGGGGAAGCTTGGGTGTGGACCGGCCGTAGCCATGCCGGGATCGCCAACCCCGGCGCGGAGCCTGCTGCCTTGACCAACTCCATCACCCTGTCCCAGTCGTCCGGCCCGAACATCTCCTGGCTGAACGGGGCGGCGCTGTACCAGATCTATCCGCTCAGCTTCCGCGACCGCGGCGGCGACGGCTGGGGTGACCTCGACGGCGTGATCGAGGGGCTGGACCATGTCGCCTCCCTGGGGGTGGACGGGGTGTGGATCAGCCCCTTCTACCCGTCGCCGCGCACCGACTTCGGCTATGACGTCGCCGACCACCGGGCGGTCGATCCCCGCATGGGCAACCTCGCCGTCTTCGACCGGCTGGTCGAGCGCGCCCATGGGCTGGGGCTGAAGGTGCTGGTCGATCTGGTCTGCGGCCACACCTCCGACGCCCATCCCTGGTTCGTCGACAGCCGGCGGTCGCGCGACGGGGAGATGGCCGACTGGTATGTCTGGGCCGACGCCAAGCCCGACGGCACCGCGCCCAACAACTGGCTGTCGGTGTTCGGCGGTGCCGCCTGGACCTGGGAACCGCGGCGGCGGCAGTATTACCTGCACCATTTCCTGTCCAGCCAGCCGGCGCTGAACCTGCACCATCCCGCAGTGATGGACGCCCTGTGCGAGACGGCGGAATTCTGGATGGAGCGCGGCGTCGACGGCTTCCGCATCGATGCCGTCGATTTCTTCGCCCATGACCCGCAGCTGCGTTCCAACCCCGCCGCCCTCTGGCGCGAGCCGCTGCCGCCGCTGAAGCCCTTCGCCCTGCAGCAGCATGTCTACGACATGATGCACCCGGCCATCGGCGGCATCCTGGCCCGCCTGCGCGAGACGGTGGAGCGCTATCCCGGCCGCGTCCTGCTGGGCGAACTGTCGAGCCAGCCCGGCGCCGGCCAGCGCATCGCCGCCTACTGCACGTCGCAGGGGCTTCACGCCGCCTACAGCCTGTCGCTGGCCAAGCAGCCCTTCAGCGCCAAGGGCTTCGCCCAGGCCCTGACCGCGGTGCCGCGGCCGGAGTCGATCTGCTGGAGCCTGTCCAACCACGATGTGGAGCGCGCCGCCAGCCGCTGGCTGCCGGAGGGCGCCGATCCGCAGTCCTTCAACGCCCTGCTGGCGGTGCTGGCCGCGACATTGCCCGGCACCGTCTGCCTCTATCAGGGGGAAGAGCTGGGGCTGCCCAACGCCGTGCTGGACCTCCACCAGCTGCGCGATCCCTTCGGCATCACCTACTGGCCCGACTTCCAGGGGCGCGACGGCAGCCGCACCCCCATGCCCTGGCGCGCCGACGAGCCCAACGCCGGCTTCACCGCCGGCGAGCCCTGGCTGCCGGTGCCGGACGCCCATCTGGAACTGGCTGTCGACCGGCAGGAACGGACCGCCGGCAGCCGGCTGGCGGTTTGGCGGGCCGCGCTGTCCCTGCGCCGCGACCTGGAGGCGCTGCGCACCGGTGCGGTGGCGGCGGTGGAGGAGCATGGCGACCTGCTGTCCTTCGAGCGCGTCTCGGGAGGAGAGCGTCTGCTGGCGGTCTTCAACATGGCCGACCGCCCGGCCGAATTCGCCCTGCGCGGCCGCGGCGAGCTGGAAGCCCTGCCGGTGCCGCGCGCGCCGGGCGCCCTGCCGCCGGAGCCGACCGCCGACGGCCGGACGCTGGTGATGCCGCCGCTGTCGGTCTTCCTGGGGCGCCTGCGGCTGCCGTCCTGACCCTGCCGGATCGGCCGTTCGGGGGTGCCGGCCGCACCCTCGAAAGGCAGGCATGCACATTTATGCGATGCGGGGCGCCGCTTCGGATGATTTGTTACACTCTCGCCTAAGCCGCTGAAATTCCCTGATTCACCGCGGGTCACGGAAATTGTCAGCAATAGCAATAATCTTGCGGAGTAGCGGGAGTGGAAAGAAGAGCGTTTCTCACCAAGGCCGGTGTCGGTGCCGTTTCGACCGTCGCCGCCTCGACCCTCGCGGCCCCGGCCATCGCCCAGACCCAGCCGGCCATCCAGTGGCGTCTGGCGTCGAGCTTCCCGAAGAGCACCGACATCCTCCTCGGCACCTCCGAACTGATCGCCAAGCGCGTGTCGGAGGCGACTGACGGGAAGTTCCAGATCCGCGTGCATGCCGCCGGTGAGATCGTGCCCGGCCTGCAGGTTCTGGACGCCGTGCAGAACGGCACCGTCCAGTGCGGCCACACCTGCGGCTATTATTATGTCGGCAAGGATCCGACCTTCGCCTTCGACACCGCGATCCCCTTCGGCCCGAACGCCCGCCAGCAGAATGCCTGGTTCCAGTATGGCGGCGGCCAGGAGGTGATGCGCGCCTTCTTCGCCAAGCACGGCATCGTGCAGTTCCCGGCCGGCAACACCGGCGCCCAGATGGGCGGCTGGTACCGCAAGGAGATCAAGTCGCTGGCCGACTTCAACGGCCTGAAGATCCGCATCGCCGGCATCACCGGCCAGATCATGGCCAAGCTGGGCGCCGCCCCGACCCAGATCGCCGGCAGCGACATCTACCCGGCGCTGGAAAAGGGCACCATCGACGCGGTCGAGTTCGTCGGTCCCTACGACGACGAGAAGCTGGGCTTCGTCCAGGTCGCCAAATACTATTACTATCCGGGCTGGTGGGAAGGCGGGCCGCAGGTCTCGCTCTACATCAACCAGAAGGAATGGGAGGCGCTGCCCAAGTCCTATCAGGCGATCCTGACGGCGGCCTGCGCCGAGGCGAACAGCGCGATGACCGCCCGCTACGACGCGGAGAACGCCAAGGCGCTGAAGCGTCTGGTCGCCAAGGGCGCCCTGCTGCGCCCCTATCCGCGCGACCTGATGGAGGCCGCCCACAAGATCGCCTACGAGCTGTACGACGATCTCGCCAAGACCAACCCGGACTTCAAGGCGGTCTACGACAGCTGGAAGCCCTTCCTGGACGAGGTGCAGCTGTGGTTCCGCGTGGCGGAACTGCCCTACGACAACTTCATGCAGTCGGCCGGCCGTTCGAAGTGACGGTTCCGGAGTTCCGAGGGGAATGGGGGCGGCCAAGTCGGCCGCCCCTTTTCGTTCAGGCCAGATAGTTCAGCAGCGACAGCTTCTGTGTCTGGCCGGCGACGGTGTAGGTCGCCTGCTGCACGTTCATCGCACTGCTCAGCCTTGCGGCCACCTCGGTCTGGTCGATGCCCTCGATCTTGGCGATGCGGTCGGTCAGAGTGGCGACGGACTCGGTGTGCGAGTCCTTGATGTTCTCCAGCGTGGCGCCGTCGGATGCGACCTTGGCATGGATCGAGCGGATCTGATCGGTGGCCTGGGTCAGCATCTCCCGCGCCTGGGTGCTGTACTCGGTCCATTTGCCGGGATTGGCCGCCGCCGTGCGCACCAGTTGCATCGCCTTGACCAGGGTCTGGAACGCCTTGTCGTCGGCGCTGACTCCGTAGGCGATGTTCAGGTTGTCGTCGATGGTCACCTGGGACTTGCGGTAGGCCTCGGCGTTCTTGCCCTTGGTCAGGTATTCGGCGTCGTAGAAGGGCAGGTCGGGCGGATCGGCGTAGGGGACATTGATCAGGCTGTCCTGCTCCGGCGGCAGGGTTCCGACCGTGATGGTGTTCTCCAGCGACCCGTTCGTCACCTTGGCGGAGGTGGAGAACAGCGACGTGCGGTTGGGATGGTTGGGGTCGGCGTTGGCCGTGCTGGTCAGCGCGATGCCGGGGCCGTTGCCCACCGCGTCGATGGTCACCGGCGGTGCCGGGTTCAGCGTGGCGAACTTCTGGCGCAGCCTGTCGGCGACCTGGCCGACATTGTTGACGCCGGCGGCGTAATCGGTGTCGCTGACCGTGTAGCTCACCTTGTAGGTCTGGTAGGGCGGCAGGTCGCGCGGCGCGGTCGGATTCCGGGTGTAGTAGTTCTGGTTGTAGGGATCGTCCGGATCGCCGACCGCGACGGTGAATTCGAAGGTGTCGCCGATATCGACCGCGGCGCCGTTCAGGGTGAAGCGGTCGATCTGCGGCAGGGCGGCCGTCGGCGCCTGGGTGGTGGAGGGCGTGTCGACGCTGTTCTCCACGGTGGCGGAGTTCACGACGCGCGCGGACAGGTCGAATTTCTGGCCCGGATCCTGGCCGACCAGCGTGATGATGCCGTTGGAGGTCGACACCGTCATCGGCAGCGCCGGGTTGGCGGCATTGATCTGGGAGGTCAGGGTCTGGGCGACGAAGGTCAGCGTCTTCGGATCGGCCGCCTGGACCTGATAGCCGAAGGTCTTGCCGCTGACCGTCACCTCGAAGTAATCGTCGGCGTTCACGACCGCGCCGTTCAACGTGATCTTGCTGGTCTGCTTGGTCGCCAGCAGGTCGGTGACCGGCTCCGTCCCGAAGCGCGATCCGGCGAACAGGTAGCGGTCGCCGAAGCGCTGGTTCAGCAGCGCCTGGATGTCGCGCATCGCGCCCTCGGCGCGGTCCTTCACCTGATCGGCCTGCGGGAAGGAGACGTTGAAGCTGCTGCTGGCGGACGCCTTCAGCGTGTCGAAGGTGATGTTCAGCATGGCGCCCTCGCCGGGGCCGCCGGAGATGTTGAAGTTGTAGCCCTTGCCGTCGTTGGGCGGGGTGGTGCCCAGGTTGATGGCGCGGGTGGTCTTGCCGCCCAGCCCGTCGGTCACAGTCACGTCGAAGGTGCCGTTCGGCCCCTGCTGCGACGGCACGGCGGTGACGGTGTATTTGGCGCCCACCGTCAGCTTCGACTTGGCGGGGTCGATCGTCAGCTTCATCCCTTCGGGATTGGTGTTGATCGGCGAGGTGACGCTGGCGGTTCCGGGCTGGAAGGGGAAGGTCGTGCTGGAGGTCCAGCTCGACACGATCGACTCCAGGGAGGTCAGCACCTTGTCCGTCGCCTGGATGCGCGGGGCCGCGGTGTTGATGCTCTGGATGTAGTTGTCCTTCTTCGCCATCTCCGCCCGCAGATCCAGGAGCTTCTGCACCTCCGGACCATAGGCATTGAGATCGACCGACTTCTTGCCCGTGGTCAGCTGTTCGGACAGCCGGTTGATGTCGTTCTGGCCCCCGGACAGGTTCCGGACAAGGCTCAGATATTTCGAGTAGCTGCTGACTCCCGTTATCGAGCTCATCGGACCACCGCCTCCAGCGCATCAAACATTGCATTGGCCACTTGCATGACCCGTGCCGAAGCCTGGTAGGAGGTCTGGAGCTGTTGCAGCTGGGCGATTTCCTCGTCGATGTTGACGCCGGTCTGGGACTGGTAGCGTTCGGTCAGCAGCTGCATCGACGCCCTGTTGGACTCGCTGGCGGTGTTGGCGGTCTTGGCCGCGGCCATCCAGGTGCCGGTGATGGCGCTGCCCATGGCGCTGTAGCTGGTGTCCTTCATCTGCAGGCCGTCGGCGTTGAAGTTGCGGCCGGCGGCGTTGATCGCCGTGACCATGCCCTCGATGGCCGCCTGCTTCACCTTCGCGGTGTTGTCCAGCAGCTTGGCGTTCACGGCGATGGTGAAACGGTCGTTTCCGGTGAAGAACTGGTTGATCTGCTCGCCGTCGGCGGCCGGGGCGGACTCGTCGTAGGCGTCGGCGAAGCTGGTGGGCTCCCCGGGCCGGGTCGGGCCGGTGAAGGCCTTGGCGAACTCGTCCAGCTGCGAGCGCAGCTTGCGGATGATCTCCGTCGTCGGGTCGCCGCTGGCCGGGGTCGGCGGCTCGGTCGTCGAGCCGTCCTTGCGCATCTGGATCAGCGAGCCGAGCTTGCCGGAGGTCAGGTGGTTGTTGATCGAGGTGACTTGATTGCCGACCTGTAGGTTGATGTTGCCGCCGTCATAGGAAAGATTTGCCGGCTGGGCATCGACCAGAGCCACGCCCGACGGGGTGAAGATCGCCAGACGGCCGTCCGGCCGTTCCACGGTGCGCACGGGCATATAGGTGCTCAACTCGCGGATCAGGCCGTCGCGCTTGTCGGCGACGGCGTTGGCGGCCGACCCCTGCCCCAGCAGCGACACCGTGTCGTTGTTGATCTGGTTGATCTGCTTCAACAGGTCGTTGACCGTGTCGACCGACTTGGTGATATCCGTCTTCATGTCGCGGTCGAGCTGTTCCACGCCTTCGGAGACGCGGCGGATCTCGCGCGAGAAATTCTCGGCCGCCTGGACCAGCTGGTACTGCGCGGTCTCGTTTTCCGGCGAGGTGGCGAGCGTCTTCACCGCGGCCTGGAACTTGTCGGCATAGTCGTTCAGCAGGGGCGTGCCGTTCGTCGTCCGCAGCAGGTCGCCCAACTGCTGCATATAGGTCGCCGTCGCCTGCGACCCGCCATCGCGCGCCGTCAGGTCCATCACCTGCGCCATCAGGGCCTTGTCGACTTCCCGGCGATAGGTCGTGCTGATGACCTGGCCGCTGGCGTCCACCGACTGCTGGGCGGTGTGGCGCGTGCGGTTCGGATCGTTGGCCTGCGCGATGTTGTCCGATATCAGCTTGACGTTGGTCTGGACGGTGCGCAGCCCGGCCGTGGCGCTGTTCAAGGCTGCGAAGAGGGACATGGCAGGGGACCTTTCGCGGATCGGAGGATCGGGGCGGTACCGGGATGGCCGCCGCCCCCCATGCGATCAGGGAAATTGGGCGATCGGGGAAACGGACGAAGGATTGAAAGCGGTCAGGACGTCAGAGGGCGGGGGCCGCGGCTTAGCGCTTCAGCCCCAGCACTTCCTGCAGCATCTCGTCGGAGGTGGTGACGATCTTCGCGTTGGCGGAATAGCTCCGCTGGGTGACGATCATCTTGGTAAACTCGTCGGCGATGTCGACGTTGGAGCTTTCCACGCTGTTCGCCACCACCGCACCGGCGCCGTTCGTCTCCGGATCGTTGAAGTTCGGCTTCCCGGCCTCCTCGCTCTCGACGAAGACGCCGCCGGATTCGCGCTGCAGGGCGTTGGGGTTGTTGAAGGTGATGATCGGCACCTTCGCGATCATCTTCGACCGTCCGTTGTCGTAGTTGACCATCACGGTGCCGTTGTCGCCGAAGACCACGTCCTTGAACTGTCCGCGCGGGGCGCCGTTCTGGACCAGCTGGGTGACGTTGATCTCCTCGCCGGCATATTGGGTCAGGCCGCCCGGCTTCTGGTACTTGCCGAGGTTCAGTGTGACCTGCTGCGGGCCGAAGCCGTAATCGACCGTGAAGGTGACGGTGGCGCCGGCACCGGCGGACTGGTTGGCGGAGCTGACCGCCGTTCCGGTCCCGACCAGGGCGGTGGAGATGTTGGTCAGCGTGCCGACCGTCTCAGGCGTCTTGCCGAAGGTCAGCCCGATATGGGCCGGCGTCTGGCCGGCGACCGCGCTCTGGTCCAGGGTAAACTGGGCTGCGGGGGCGTCGGTCACGCTGGTGGTGGCGGCGGCATCGCCGGTCGCCAGAGTGGTACCGGCCGCGTTGACGGTTGCGGTTCCGCCGTCGGCAACGATTTCCGCCGCGAAATAGGCCAGCACCTTGGCCGGAGTGTCATAGGTCCCGTAGTTGGCGTTGGTGATCGCCAGGCTGTAAGGCTGGCCGTTCACCGTCATGCTGTAGGTGTCGCCGACATCGACCGTCGAGCCGCCGAAGGTGAGATTGCCGGCGCCGTCGTTGGTCAGCGTGTTGGGGCCGGACGGGCTGGCGGCGGTCTTGGCGGTGACGGTGATGACGCCGCCCTGCGCGCTGGCGGTTACCGGCAGCGAGGTGTTGGCGTTGATCTTGTTCGCCAGCGCCGCGGTGATGTCCTCCATCGTCATTTCTTCGCCGGTGGTGCTGTAGGTCACCGCCGTGCCGTTGATGCTCAACGTGTATTGCGTGCCGATGTCGCCCGGCGTGCCGGTCAGGGTCACCGTGCGGCTCTGGCGCACGCCGGCCACGCTGGCGACCGACGGCAGCGAACTCATCGTGTTCACCGCGGGAGCGGAGTTGGTGGCGGTCGCGGAGCTGGTGACGTTGGTGTTCGCCGCGTTCGCCTGGATCGACAGGATGTTGCCGGCCGACGAGGCGGTCACGGTCGACCCCAGCTGCTGGTTGATCCTGCCGGCCAGCTGGGACACGACGTCGCTGACCGTCGAGTAGCTCTGATAGGTCGCGGCGGTCACCGTGTAGGTGATCGGCGTGCCGTTCACGTTGATGGTGAAGGAGTCGCCGACCTCGACCTGGGTTTGCGGGAACTGGAACTTGTCGATCTCGCCAGCGGTGGCGGTCGCCGCCGTCGAGGTCTGGGAGACGATGGTGTTCGTGGTGTTGGTGCCGGACGTCACTTCCGTGTTCAGCTTGAACGGCGTGCCGGCGTTGCGTGCGGTCACGCGGATCGTCTGGCCCGACGAGGTGGCGAGCACCGACGCCGCCGGGGAGGCGGAGTTGATCTGGTTCGCCAGGGCGCCGGCCAGGCCCGAATAGGTGCGGATCGACCCGATGTTGTCGGCGGTGATCTTCAGGCTGTAGTTGGTGCCGTCGACCTTCACCGAATAGACGTCGCCGATGCGCAGATTGTCCTGCCCGTTGGTGTTGTTACCGGAGATGGTGATGACGTTCACCTGCGCCACCGCCGTCTGGCCGGGGATGTTCTGGCCGAAGGACACGGTGGCGGGGTTGCCGGTGAAGGTGCCGTCGACCGGCTTGGTGTTGGAACCCGGCGCGTCCAGGACCATGCGCCAGCTGCTGTCCGCCTGCTGCCGCCACTTGAAGTTGACGGTGCGCGGGTTGCCCTGGCTGTCAAAGATCTGGATGCTGCTGTCGGGAACCTTTTCGCCCGGCTTCGGCGTTGCCGGCAGGTTGGCGGACAGGTCGATGGTGCTGGTCGCCACCGGCTTGTCGATCAGCGAGTTCACCTGGATCGGCGCCACCTGATCCTTCTGCAGGACGCCCGTCACCGGATCGACCAGCCAGCCGTTCAGGGCGTAGCCGGCGCTGTTGACCAGATAGCGGCTCTTGTCCAGCTCGAAGTCGCCGGCGCGGGTGTAGAAGGCGGCCGATGACGCCACCGTGCCCGTCTGCGTCTGCACCAGCGTGCTGGACCCCTGGGTCGCCACCTTGGTGACGCTGAAGAAGCCCTGGCCCTGGATGGCGATGTTGGTCGGGCTCTGCACCTGGGTCAGGCTGCCCTGGATGTTGTTCATGAAGACCGGCTGCGCCGTGACCCCGCCCGGCTCGTGCAGGCGCTGGCTGGACTGCAGGACCATCGTCTCGAACGCCGAATCGACGCGCTTGTAGCCGATGGTCGAGCTGTTCGCGATGTTGTCCGAGATATGTCCGAGCGCCTTCGACTGGGCATTCAGGCCGAGAACGGCGGTTGTCATCGAACCGAAGATGCTCATGGCCGGGGTCTCCGAAAGAAAAGGGCAAAGGTCTTCTGCGCCCTTTCTAGCAAGCGGAGTGCCAACTGCAGCGGCTCGGTCAACCCATTGAAATTGCTTGTTATCTTGCGCGACCGGTGTGGCGGTGCCCGAATTTGCCGGGGGTGGGAAAGTTTCGCCTAGTGCCGGCGAGGGCGGGCGGGCAGAAAGCTCCCGCCGGAGTTGCCGGCCGGCCCCGCCGTGCCGCCGCTAACGCCCTGTCGCCCGAGCCGCGCGCAGCGCCTGCGCCTTGAGAACCGCGGCGGCGGTGCCGATCACCGTGGTCCAGTCGCCGGGGCGCGGCTGGCGGAACAGCCGCAGCGACGGGTACCAGGGGCTGTCGGCCCGGTCGAGCAGCCAGCGCCAGTCCGGCACATGGGGAAGCAGGAGCCAGGACGGCACGCCCATCGCCCCGGCCAGATGGACCATGGCGGTGTCCACCGTGATCAGCAGGTCGATGTTGGCGAGGATGGCGGCAGTGTCGGCGAAGTCGCGCACCCGCTCCACCACGTCCCGTACCCCCTCGCCGGGCAGGCGCGGCAGGTCGGCGCGGGCATCGCCCGTCTGCAGGCTGAGGAAGCGCACCCCCGGCACCGCCAGCAGCGGGCGCAGGGCCGCGACCGGGATCGAGCGGTTGCGGTCGTTGCGGTGGCGCGGGTTGCCGGCCCAGACCAGCCCGACGCGCAGGCCCGCCGCGCCGCTCCCGTCGCCTTCCCCATCCTGCTCCGCCAGCCGGTCGCGCCAGCGGGAGATGTCGGCGGGATCCGGGGCGAGGTAGGGGACGGCGGCGGGGATCCCCGCCAGATCGGTGCCGAAGGCGCGGGGCAGGCTCATCAGCGGGCAATGGAGGTCGTGCGGCGGCGGATCCTCCCCCCGCACCAGGACCTGGATGGATTGGCCGAAGGCCCGGTTGAACAGGCGGTAGAGCAGCAGATGCGTCTCCAGCACCACCCGCCCGCCTTCGCGCGCCGCGATCTGCGCCACCAGCGGAGCGTAGCGGACGAACTGCATGGCGTCGCCGAAGCCCTGGTCCATGTGCAGCAGGATGGTGGAAGCGCCCGGCGCCCGCCCGTCCCAGGGCGGGGCGGCGAAGCGGCGCCAGCGATGTTCGAACCCTTCCCAGCCGGCACGCAGGTCGCCGCGCACCAGACGCCCCACCGCGCGGGCGAGATGGGCCTCGGAACGGCCGGGGTTGCGGGCCAGCACGGCATCGAAGCAGGTCTCCGCCTCGTCGAAGCGGCGCAGGTCGCGCAGGACGGTGCCGAGGTTGAGCAGCGTCTCGGCATGGCCGGGCCGCAGCCGGGCCGCGCGTTCCAGCCAGCGCCGCGCCTCCGGATAATGCGCCAGCGCATGCAGCGCCGCGCCCTGCGCCTCCAGCGCGTCGCCATTGGCCGGGTCGAGCGCCAGCGCGCGCCGCAGCACCGGCTCCGCCCGTTCCGGCAGTTCGGCAGCACGAAGGGCGGCACCCAGATGTCCCCAGGGGGAGGCCGCCCCCGGCCGGACCCGGACGGCCCTCCCGATGGAGCGGATGGCGGCGGCGACATCGCCGGTCTGCGCCCGCAGCACGCCGGACAGGTGCAGGGCGTCGGGCTGCGCCGGCTCCGCCGCCAGGATGCGGGCGTAGCCGTCGGCCGCCGCATCGGCTTGGCCGGCCATGTGGTGGTTGACGGCGGCGTTGAGAGCGTCCACGAGTGTCGTCATGGCCTCATCTCTACACCGGCGTGCCGGGCAGGGCGAGTGCCGACATCGCTGTCAGGCGGGGCATGATCCCCGAACAGGAGCCGCAAACGGGAATGGACGACCGTCTTCCGACGCATCTCTGGGTTTCGGCCCATATCCGCGCCGCCGATGCCCAGGGGGTGGCGATGACCGTGGTCCGCAAGGGCGACCCCAGCCGCGGGACGGTGATCCTGAAGCTGAACCGGCTCGACCGCAGCTTCACCGTGCTGGTCCAGACCCGCGAGGGCGACGGCGACCGCCTGTTCTGGGCGCGCGGCACCGGCCCCGATCCGGTGCCGGAGGCCGATGCCGACGCCTACATCGCCCGCCAGACCCGCTACGACCCCGACGTCTGGGTGGTCGAGGTGGAGGACCGCCAGGGCCGCCACTGGTTCGAGGGACCGGTGCGCTGACCGTCCCTCAGCGGGGCGGGCCGAGAATGGACAGCCGCAGGTCCGGCACCTCCTCCGCCGTCGGTGGGCGGGGAGGGCTGTCGTGGGTGATGACACGCAGGCGAAGGACGAGGCGGCCGTCACGCACGGCATCGGCCGGAACCGGAATGGTGAAGGTCCCCGCACCCTGACCCCGCTGGGGGCCGAAGGGAGCCGCCGTGCCGATGGGACGGCCGTCCGCCGTGGTGATCTCCACCGTCTGCCCTCGGGAAATACGGCCCACGGTCACCGCCAGGACGACGGCCTCGCCCTGCCGCAGCGGATGCGGCAGGGCGAGCGTCGTCTCGCCGTTCCCGTCCGGCAGGGAAGGCGTGCGTGCCGGGTCCGCGCCTGCGGGCTGGCCGGCAAGGACCAGCGCCGCGAGCAGGATGGCTCCCGACAGCCTACAGGGTCTGGAGCGAGACTCCCTTGATGGTGGCTGCCGCGGCGGTCGGGCTGTGGGTGGGGACAAGTCGGACCTCCAGCGTGGTCGGAGCCGGCGCTGCGGCCTGCCCGGCGGAGTTCGCCGCCAGGGCGGCGGTGCGCGTCGCCTGCGGCAGCGGCAGGGTGAAGGTCGCGTCGTCCGCCATGCCGTGCATCGCCGGGCCGAAGAAGCCGATGGTGCCGCCGTAATAGGGGCTGTCGGCCTCCACCTTCGTCACGCCGGCCGGTGCGTTGATCAGCAGATCGAAGGTTCGCGGGGCCGACTTGCCGGACGGGCGCGTCACCTTGACCGCCATCACCACCGGGCCCGCCGAAGCGGCCGACAGCTGGACGGAGCCGACATTCTTCGCCACCGTGCCCTTGACCGCGGCGGAAACCGGGGCGGAGGGCTTGGCCGCCGCCACCTGGGCCGTTTCCACGTCGCCGAAGCCGTGCCGGTACTCATACTGGAACCGCTCGGTGCTGAGATAGTCACCGGCCCGGCCGTCGAGCACATAGCTGCCGTCGGCGCGGACGAAGAACAGGAAGGGCTCGCGCGACAGCTGCGACAGTTCCTCCTTGTCGGTCGGCAGGATCGGCAGGCCCAGCCGCTGCTGCTTGCGCGTCCACACGTCCCACAGCCGGTCCATGTTGGCATGGTGCAGGAAGAACACCGGATCGACCGGCGACAGGAAGTTGGTCATGTTGCCGTAGGGACCCGGATCCCAGGGGCCGACGCCGCCGATATAGTTGTGAACGAGGTTGTGCGGCTGGCCTTCCAGGACCGAGAACTGGGTGTCCTTGCCCGGCATGACGTTGTGCGACACCGTCTTGGAGCTGGTGAAGCTGCGCGTCGCGTCCTGATTGTAGTAGTCGACCGGCAGCAGCCCGGTCAGCACCGTGTGCGGCGAGCAGGCCTTGGCCGTCTTGTCGTCCAGCTTCGGATTCTCGCGGGTCAGGTAGCGCGCGCGCTTCGTCGCGGCGAAGGCTTCGTTGCCGGGATCGCAGGTGCCGTGGCTGCAGCCGGTGACATCGTCCCACAGCTTGTCGAAGCTGCTGTAGCCGCGAATGTCCAGCTGCTTGCGCTGCGCCGCGTTCAGCGTGCCCCAATACTTCTTCATCGCCGGCTTGATGTAGGCGGTGAAGGTGTTCAGGTCCTTGGTATAGGGAAGGAAGCTTTCGCTGACCGGCGTCAGCGCGCCGTCGAACATCTCGCCGGGGATCTGCGGCAGCACCGTCCAGTCCCAGTAGGGGAAGGCGAAGCTGTCGGGCCTGTCGCTGTACTTGCGCACCGTCTCTTCGAAATAGCCGACATATCCGCGGTGCCAGACGTAGAACCACCAATTGCCGTGCGGACAGTCCATGAAATGGACGAAGGCGTTGCGGAACCAGTTGTGCGGATGGTCCGGCGGCAGGTCGACCATCCGGCGGACGGCGACGGCGTAGCTGCGGAGCATCGCCTTGCCTTCCTCGCTGGTCGCGCTGTAGCGGATGTATTTGGCCGTGGCGGCCCGCGCCGGGCCGACGGGCAGCATGGAGGCGCCCGCAACGGCAGCGGCGGAGGCCATAAAATCGCGCCGAGTGAAATTCATTTTGGACAAGCTCCCTTATAACGAGAAGAACTCTGGAAGCTTGTATAGGAAACTGACGGTTTGCACGCCTTTTCGGCCGGCGGCCTGGACCGGACGCTCTTCGGTTGCCGGCGGACATGCGCGGGCATGTTCCGGCAGGCCCGCGCGTGCCGCCGGTGTCGGGCCTTTCTCAGGCGGCGTCGATGACTCGGGGGAATCGCAGGGTGAAGCGGGTGCCCTGGCCGGGGTGGCTCTCCACCCCGATGGTGCCGTGCAGGCGGCCGGTCACCAGATTGTAGACGATGTGCAGCCCCAGCCCGCTGCCGCCGCTGCCGCGGCGGGTGGTGAAGAAGGGGTCGAAGATCTTCGGCAGAACCTCCGGCGCGATGCCGTTGCCGTCGTCGGCCACCGTCAGCTCCACCATGTCGCCGGCGCAGGGCCGGGCGGCTATCGCGATGCGGCCGGGCTGTTCCGGGTCCAGCGCATGGATCAGCGCGTTCATGATGAGGTTCGTCAGGATCTGCGACAGCGCGCCCGGATAGCCGTCTAGCTCCAGGTCGACCGGGCAGTCGACGGAAATGCTCAGCGCCGCCCGCGCCTTGTAGGTCGGATGCAGGCTGCGCAGAAGCTCGTCGATATAGTCGCGCAGCAGGAAGGCGCGGCGTTCGTCGCTGGACTGGTCGACGGCGACCAGCTTGAAGCTCTGCACCAGATTGGCGGCGCGGGTGCTGTTGGACAGGATCAGGTTGGCCATCTCCATCCCGTCGCCGAGGAAACGCTGGAAATCCGACTTCTTCAGCGCGCCGGCGGCGTGGCGGTCCGACAGCTCCTCGATCAGCGCCTGCAGCTGCGAAGCGCCGGTGATGGTGATGCCGATGGGGGTGTTCACCTCATGCGCCACACCGGCGACCAGCTGGCCCAGCGACGCCATCTTCTCCGCCTGGATCAGGCTGGCCTGGGTCGCCTTCAGTTCGCAGAGCGCGCGTTCGGCGGCGTCGCGCGACTGGACCAGCGCATTCTCCGCCTCCACCTCGCGGGTGACGTCGACCACCACCGCCTGGATCGCCGGACCGTCCATCCAGTCGACCCGCCGGCCGGTCAACTCCACCCACAGGCTGCCGCCGTCGGGCCGGCAGGCGCGGATGCGGCGGCGCGGGGTGGCCGCTCCGCCGTCGAGAAGCCGGTCGTAATTGTCGATCAGCCCGTTGCGTTCCTCCACCGGCACCAGCGACAGCAGGGACGGCAGGGCCATCACCTCGGCCACCGTCAGCCCCAGCATGGTGGCGAAGCTGTCGTTGGCATAGAGCGGGTGGAAGTCGCGGTGGATGATGATGCCCTGGATCGACCCTTCCACGAGATCGCGGAACCGCCGCTCGTTTTCGGCCAGCGCCCGCTGGCGTCGGTCGATCTCCTCGATGAAATAGCGGATGGAGGCGCCGATGTCGGTGATCTCGTCGTCGCCGTCCACCGGCACCGGCACGGCGCCCTGCGCCGCCGGATCGGGTGCGGCCGCCCCGTCGGTCCGCGGCCGGGCGCCATCCCGCCCGCTTTCCCGCCCGATCTGGCCATGACCGGCCGACAGCCGGGCCAGCACCGCCCGGTTCATCGCCACCAGCCGCGAGGACAGGAAGCGGCGGAAGATGAAGTAGACGCAGACCGCCAGGATGATCGAGGCGCCGGCCAGCATCATCACGGTGCGCGACCGCTCGGCGATCAGCTGGGCCAGGGCGTCTGTGCGCTCGGCCGACCGGTCGCGGATGGAATCGTACAGCGCGCGGGTGGAGCGTTCGACCGTCTCCACCAGGACGCGGGCCTGACCGGTCAGGGCCTGGGCGCGGTTGCGCGCCTGCAGCCGGTCGATGGCGCTGTGGAACAGCCCGCCCGGCGCGATCAGCAGGGAGAACAGCTCCTCCTGCACGGTCGACATCATCTGGCCGGTCGGGTCCGGCACGGTGCCGGACAGAAGGGCCAGTTCGGCCAGCGTGCGTTCGGCCGCCCGCGCCTCGCCCTTCAGGCGGCTGAGATGGTCCAGTTGCGTGGCGCCGGCCGCCCGCGCCATCAGGGCGCCGATGCGGGCGGCCCAGGCGCCGGTGTCGGGCATGGACTCCATGGAGGCGGCCAGCCGGCTCAAGCCCCGCGCCGCCTCGGCCTGGCGGTCGCCATGTTCGATCTGGCGCGTGACCTCGGCATTCAGGTCGGCGACGGTGGCGGCCAGGATCAGCAGGGTGGAGCGGGTCTGCTCCAGCAGGCGGACATTGCCGTCGCGCTCGCCATCCTCGGTTCCGTCCTCCTTCAGCAGTCCGCGCATGCGGGCGACGAGCAGCTGCATCGAATCCAGCTCCGTCACCAGCCCGTCATAGATGGAGCGGCGCTGCGGTGTCGAGGAGGCGGCGGCGAGCTGCGGCAGCTGCGCCACCAGCTTCTGCAGGGAACCGTGCAGGTCGGCGCTGGCGATCACCTCCGGCAGGGTGTTGGTCGAAAGCGCCGTCACCTCCGCCCGGAACAGGCGGAAAGAGGACATCGACACCCCGCCGATCAG
The DNA here is from genome assembly GCF_055698305.1 of Azospirillum sp. VT-I1. Taxonomy (NCBI): domain Bacteria; kingdom Pseudomonadati; phylum Pseudomonadota; class Alphaproteobacteria; order Rhodospirillales; family Azospirillaceae; genus Azospirillum; species Azospirillum sp. VT-I1. The sequence continues at coordinate 607,274 of NZ_CP168803.1, forward strand.
CACCACCAGCAGGGCCATCACCGACAGCCCCAGCGTGATGCGCACGGCGATGCCGAAACGGCGCGCCCGGTTCGGCGGCGGGAACTGCGGCGCCGGCCGCATGTCCGCCTGGGCCCCCGGTTGGGCTCCCGGCGGGATCAGGGCGGCGGGCCGCGGCGGGCTCTGCGCGATGGTGGAAGCCATGCCGTCCATCACCGCCTCACCGTCATCCGGCCGTCCAGCCGCGGAACGAATTCCCCGTCGCGGGCGATCTGGCTGATGAGCTGGGTGGACACGAAGTCGGTATTGCGGTCCTCCACCAGCCGCGGCGCGCCGGCCAGCATGCCGTAGCCGTCGCCCCCGGCCGCGAGGAAGCTGCTGGTCGCCAGCCGGTAGCGGGTGGAGAGGCCGACCGGCTTGCCGCCGACCGACAGGCTGCGCAACCTCTGGCCCGGCGGCCGGCCGAGGTCGATCTCGGCGCGGGCGTTGGACAGGTGCGGGAAGCGGCCCTGAAGCTGCTCCACCGCCGAAACGCCGCTTTCCACCGCGTCCCACAGCTGCTGCCCGCTGACGTCCAGCACCACGCCGACATCGTGGTAGGGAAGCTCGGTATAGATGTCGCGGCGGGTCAGCAGGGCGCCGGCCGGATAGCTGCGGTCGCCGCGGATGCCGCCGCCGTTGATCAGCGCCACGTCGGCGTCCATCGCCGCGCGCAGCATGTCGACGACGGCGTTGGCGAAGGCGTTCTCGCCGGTGCGAACCGCCTCCTTGCGGGTGTCGATCGGCCCGGTGAGACGTCCCACCTCCATCTTCAGCAGGGTGTCCAGCCGTGCCGCATAGGCTTTGGCCTGGATGTCGGTTGCGGCGTCGGGCGCCACCGCGGCGGTGTCGATCAGTCGGGGGAGGGCGCCCAGGTCACTTGCGCCTTGCCGTCCGCCTGCGCCGTCCGCTGCACCGTCAGGTCGAGCGCCAGCACCCAGCCCGCCTGCGGACCGACGGTGGCCGACAGGAACCGACCATCGTAATCGACGGCGAAGGGGCGGTTGCGGTCCTGGTACAGCACGATGTCGGCGGGGCGGGCGGCCAGGATGCTGCGGTGGGTGTCGCCGGCATAGCCGGTCATCGCCACCACCAGATCGACCCCTTCCGCCCGCAGTGACGCCGCCTTGGCGGTCAGCGCGGCGACGGGATCGCGGAACTCCGTGCGCTGGGTGCGGGTGGTTTCCCGCGTCAGAACCGGCGTCGCGGCCAGAACGCCGATGCGCAGGGAGCCGGCGGTCAGCACCACCGCGTCCTCCAGGCCGTCCGGCGTGCGGCCGGTCGCGCGGTCCACCGTGTTGGTGGTGACGATGGGGAAGCCGGCCTCGAAGGCACGGGCGCTCAGCTGGTCGTCGCCATGGTGGAACTCGCGGTTCAGCGCGGCCATCGCGTCGATGGACATGCCGTTCAGCAGGTCGATGATGTGCGCGCCCTGGTCGTAGAAGGCCAGAACCGACGGCGCCAGCGTTTGGCCGCCATGCAGGGCCAGCACATGGCGGTGGGCACCCCTTTCCTGGCGGATCGCACCGGCCAGCCGGGCCAGCCCGCCGCGCCCGCCGGTCTGTTCCAGGTCGGTGGTGCCCTGGGCGTAGAGGATGGTCAGCTTGACCGTCCCGCTTTCCCCGTCTGCGGCTTCGCCGCCGGATCAGCCTGCTGGGCGCGCGACGGGGCGGCACCGAACGCGAGGCACAGGGCAAGACCCAGCGCGAGCGGAGCGATCAGGGATGACAATGTCCTGCCGGGCCGGGAGCAAATCCCGCCGGCAGCGCCGCTTCCAATACCGATGTTGTCCATAGCCCGGCGTCACCATTGCCCCCCGTGCCGGATTATGCGCATTTCGGTGCCGCTGTAGAAGCAAAGCCGCGTTACGGGACTGTCATATTGATGACACGCGGGAAGGAAGTGCCCGTTTCAGCCATTCGTACACGCCGATAGTCCGCAGAATTCCAATCAACTTCATGCGCAACGGTGCCGGAACTGCGGCAAAACGTGGCGCCAGCCCGGCCCGCCGAGTCTTGGCGAGCGTGGCACGGCGCGCATAGGCGGCGCGGTGCAGGGTGACGCGCCCGGCGTCGCTGTCGAAACAGGCGAAGCAGGCGCGCTGGTCCGTCCCCCGCGGCTCCCCCACCGTGCCGGGGTTCAGCAGATAGAGCGCATCCGGCCGCAGCGTCGCGCCGCCGTCTATGGGAATGGCCTTTACCGTGCCGTCGCGCCACTCCCACAGCCCGGCGCGGTGGGTGTGGCCGAAGGCGCAGACCCGGACCCCCGACGGATGGGCGGCGAGCGCACCGAGGCTCAGCACGCGCTTGGCGTCGTCGTCCAGCCGCACCAGCTCCTTCCCCACCTCCGGGTGCAGCGCGCCGTGGACCGCGACCAGCGCACCGTCGACCACGGCGGTCAGCGGCAGGGCGGACAGGAAGGCGCGGCTGTCCCCGTCCAGCCGCCGTTGCGTCCAGGCGACGGCGCGCGCCGCCGGGCCGCTGAACCCCTCGGTCCCAATGGCGCCGGTGACCGCCCGGTCATGGTTGCCGGCGATGCAGACCGCACCCGCCTGCCGCAGCAGGGCGATGCAGGCGGCGGCATCGGTGTTGTAGCCGACGATGTCGCCCAGGCAGACGATGCGCTCCACCCCCTCGGCCCGGATGGCGTCCAGCGTCGCCTGCAGGGCCTCCAGGTTGGCATGGATGTCGGAGATCAGGGCGATCTTCATGGCTTTGCAGTCACGGCTTTGCGAGGCGGGGCGGGCGGGCGATGCCGGGAACGCGGGCGAGCAGCCGGTCAAGCTTCGGGCGCAGGAAGGGCATCGGGTCGTCGGGGGTGATCGCCTTCGCCTCGCACCGCGCCACCCAGGCCAGCCAATGCGCCGTGGAGACGCCGCTGTCGCGCGCCGCCAGCCGGTCCTTACTGATATGGCACCAGCAGGCGCCGGGCCGCGCCTTGGCCGGGGCGGGGCGGGGGCGGCCGGTCAGGTCGGCATGGACGATGGCCGGCAGGTTCACCCCGGCGACGGCGCCCAGATGGTGCCACAGGTTGAAGCGCGGGTTGATCTCCAGCAGGTGCAGCCGGCCGTCCGGATCGCGCTTGAAGTCGAACTTGGCGACGCCGGTGAGGCCGATGCGGGCGGCGATCTGCCGCCCCAGCGCTGCGACATCGGCTCCCTCGCCGTCGATGTCGGTGATGGTCAGCGCGGTGCTGTGGCCGTAATCGACGGGGTAGGTCCTGATCTTGCGCCCGGTGAACTCGCCGGCCACCGCACCGCCGGCATCGATGTAGACATGGTGGCTTTCGATCCGCGTTTCCGGTCCGGGGATCAGTTCCTGCGCCAGCAGGTCGATGCCGACCGGGATCAGCCGCGGCCAGAGCGAGCGCAGCTCCTCCGGCCCCTCCAGCCGGATCGCCTTGCCCAGCCCCTCGATCTCGTCCCAGGGCGGGCGGCGGGTCAGCGGCTTGACGATGACGGGATAGCGCAGGTCCAGCTCGGGCGCCTCGCTGCCCGGAAGCGGGCGCAGCCGCCGGGTGCGCGGGACCGGCAGGTCCAGCCGTTCCGCCAGCGCCTGGAAGCGCCCCTTGTCGACCAGCGTCTCTACCAGATCGCCGTCGGCGAGCGCGAAGCGGAAGACCGCGGCCAGCCGGTCGCGATGACGCGACACCATCAGCAGCTGGGCATCCTCCTCCATAAAGAGCACCGGCTTGTCGGGCTGGGCGGCGCCGAAGCGCAGCAGCCGGTCCACCAGCGCTCCGTCGCAACCGCCTTCCCACGGGATCAGCCGCTCGGTGAAGCGGGAATGGGCGGTGGCGCCGCCGGGCGGTCCCACCACGGCGCAGCAGACACCGGCCAGCCCCAGCGGGCGCACCAGATCCATGTCGCCCAGCACGCAGGCGAGAGCCCCGGTCTTCCTCTTGGTCATTCGCACGCCCTCCCCCTTCAGATGCCCTTGGCCGGCGCGGTCCAGCCGCGCAGCGACCGCTTGACCGCATCGACCATCAGTCCGCGCGCCCGCCGGACATGAGCCTCCACCCGCCGGCCGACCCGGTCGGGGCCGAGCGTCAGCCAGTTCATCGGCTGTTCGGCGTTGGACAGCAGCGGCTTGTGCCCGGCCGGGGTCGACATGAAGTCGTAGCAGTCCTCGCCGCGGGCCAGCGCGTCCTCGACCGCCAGCACATGGCTGAGCAATCCCGGCTTCAGCCGGTTGTCCGCCTCGAAAGCGAAGCCGCCCTGGTAGTTCAGGACCCGGTTGCGGTGGACGAAGTTGTAGAGATAGCCGACGGGCTGGCCGCCGGCGCTGATCCGGCACAGGCGCACGGCGCCGCTCGGCACGCCCTGCGCGATCAATTGCTCGTGGAAGGGGCGGAAGGCCGGGTTGGCGAAGGCGCCGGCCTGACCGCGCGCCTGCCATCCGGCCTGGTGCAGCACCTCCAGTCCGGCGAAATCCTCCAGCGCCTCCTCCACCGTCGTGGCGACCCGGTAGTCCAGGCCGCCGCGGGCGCGGTAGAGCCGCTCGCTGCGGTTCACCGCCGCCCGCGTGTTGCGGCCGAGCCCGGCGCGGAAATCGCCGCCGCTCGCCCTCACCGGCGTCAGGTCCACCCATTGCGCGGAATCGGCGATGCGGACCTGCAGCGAATGGCCGGTCCGCGCCGCCACGCGCCGGGCGGCACGTTCCGCCGCCGGGGTCAGCCCGCCCAGCACCAGCTCGTCGTTGGCGGTCAGCCCCTCGCCCAACCAGTGCAGGGCGGCCTCCGTCACCTCGTCGGCGAAGCGGCGGTCGGCGAGGATGCCGTTGTATTCCATGAAGAGCCGGTCATAGCCGCGGTCGCCCGTCTCGTGCAGCATCCAGCAGCGGCCGGGCAGCAGGCCGAGACGCCGCCGCAGGCGCGGGCAGAGCACCGCCAGCCCGACCGGCTCGCCGCCCCGCCGGGCAAGCAGCAGCCGCGGCTCGACGCCCGCCGGCATCTGCGACAGCCAGGGTCCGATCCAGTTCCAGGACAGGAAGAAGGTGGACTCCGCACGCGCCTCCACCTTCGCCCACAACCGCGCCAGTTCCGCCAGGGACGGCAGGGGATGCAGTGCGATGTCGATTGCGCAGGGGTGGGTGGTGAGGGGTAGGGAGGTGTGGGGCTGGGCTTTGATTTGGGTGGCCGTGCCGGTCGCCGGGTCGATGGCGATGCCGTCGGAGTCGGTGCGGGGCCAGATGCTCATCGGCGCGGCGTCTCCGGAAGATATTCCCTACCGAAAACAACACGCTCGTCATACAAACGGTCCCGTCTACGCCGGGGGCACCCGAAAGCCTGTCCGGCGCGAACGGGTGTCGCAAAAGATTGCGACACTATACCAACACGCCGGCCCGGCGGATGGAACCGGGCCGGCTTTGGGGTGGATCAGCGCTTCACCGTCTCGGCGGACTGGCCGAACAGGATCTTCTTGCTCTCGTCGTTCACGGTGGGCGTGCCGCTGGGGTTCACGGCCTGCCCCTTTTCATAGGCGCGCACCACCGCCGGCCGCTCCTTGATCGCGTTGAACCAGCGCTTCAGGTTGGGGAAGCCGTCCAGGTCCTGCTGCTGGCGCTGGTGCGGGACGATCCAGGGATAGCTGGCCATGTCGGCGATGGACAGTTCCGTTCCGCCCAGGAACTCGTTGTCGGCAAGGCGCTTGTCCATCACGCCGTAGAGGCGGCCGGTCTCCTTGACGTAGCGCTCCATCGCGTAGGGGATGCGTTCCGGGGCGTACTGGACGAAATGATGGTTCTGGCCGGCCATCGGGCCGAGGCCGCCGACCTGCCAGAACAGCCATTCCAGCACCGTCTTGCGCCCGCGCACGTCGGTGGGCAGGAACCTGCCGGTCTTCTCGGCCAGATAGACCAGGATGGCGCCGGATTCGAAGACGGTGATCGGCTCGCCGCCGTCGGCCGGGGCGCGGTCGATGATCGCCGGCATGCGGTTGTTGGGCGAGAAGGCCAGGAATTCCGGCTTGAACTGGTCGCCCTTGGAGATGTTCACCGGTTCGAACCGGTAATCCAGCCCGGCTTCCTCCAGAAAGATCGTGATCTTGTGGCCGTTCGGCGTCGGCCAGAAATAAAGGTCGATCATCCCAAACCCTCCAGTGAATTCGGTTTTCAGGCCCATGGTTCTCAGGCAGGCGATTTGCGGCAAAGGTTAACCGCTTCGTCCCGGCTGGCAAGCCCGCAGCGACGCGGAGCAGACCCCCGGACGCCGCGGCCGGGTGGACCCGGAGCGCCGTCCCGGCTTTACTTGGCGCAAAGAAACCGCTGCGCGATGGGACGGGGTCATGGACGTGGACGATCTGCTCGATGGGGAACCGGAATCGGGGTTCCAACGCCTGCTGGGCTATGCCCTGAGTCGCTGGGAGGAGGGGGAGGCGGAGCTGGTGATGACCGTCGACGACCGCCACCTGAACCGGGCCGGCGTGGTGCATGGCGGGGTTCTGGCGACGCTTTTGGACACGGTTTCCGGATTCTCGGCAACATATTGTCCCTTTCCCGGCCGCGTTCGGCGGGTGGTGACGCTGTCGCTGTCGACGAGCTTCCTGGGGCAGGCGCGCACCGGTACGCTGGTCGCCACCGGCCGGCTGCGCGGCGGCGGGCGCAAGATCGTCGGGGCGGCGGCGGAGATCCGCCACCGCGACACCGGCGCCCTGATCGCCACGTCGGAAGGCATGTTCAAATACCGGCCGGGCAGCGAAAACCAGGAGGGAACCGAGTTATGAGCGGACAACTGACCGTCGCGCGCCAGGGCCGCGTGATGGTGCTGACCATGGACGATGCGGCCACCAAGAACGCGCTGGGGCTGGAGATGATGGCCGCCGCGCGCGACGCGCTGATCCGGGCGGCCGGGGATCCGGGTGTGGGCGCCGTCGTGCTGACCGGGGCCGGCGGAACCTTCAGTTCCGGGGGCAACCTGGGCCAGCTGCTCGGCAACGCCAAGGCCGATCCTGCGGTGACCCGCGCCAGCCTGGAGTGCTTCCATGGCTGGACGCGCGCGATGCGGGCCTGCCCGAAGCCGGTGATCGCCGCCGTGGAGGGGGCCGCCGCCGGGGCGGGCTTTTCGGTGGCGCTCGGCTGCGACCTGATCGTCGCGGCGGAGGATGCGGCGTTCACGCTGGCCTATGTGAAGGTCGGGCTGAACCCGGACGGCGGCGCGTCGGCCTTCCTCGCCCGTGCCGCGACGCCGCAGCTGGCGGCGGAGATCATGTTCGAGGGCGGCAGGATCGGCGCCGCGCGGCTGGCCCAGCTCGCCATCGTCAACCGGCTGGTGGCGCCCGGCACCGCTCTCGCCGAGGCGACGGCCTGGGCGGAACGGCTGGCCGAGGGACCGACGCTCGCCATCGGCCGGGCGAAGCGCCTGATCGAGAGCGGTTTCGGTTCGCCCGACGACCAGCTCGACCGCGAGGCCGCCTTCTTCGTCGAGGCTCTGCACGGGGCGGAGGCGGCGGAGGGGATCGCCGCCTTCTTCGGGAAGCGGGCGCCCGACTATCCGCGCGGCTGAGCTTGGCGTCAGGCCGTCAGGCCAGCAGGGACAGGGTGGGATCGGGCGGGGTGGGGGCGGCGTTCTCCAGGGCGAGCGCGACGTCGGACGGCGCGCCCGGCACCCGCAGCGGCTCCGCCCGCCCGGCGAAGTGAAGCTCCGTCCCGCCGTCGGCCGTCTTGCGCAGATAGGCGACGGCAACGGGGTTCACCAGAACGGTATCCCCCGATATCTCGGTCAACTCAACGAATGCCATGGTTTCCTTCCTCTCACGCGTAAGGGTAAAACACCCGGCGATGGTGTATGTTTCCAGGCCGGACGTTCAGTTGGTCCGCCTAATCGGAAGGGGGTACCCCTTCGACCTCTTGAACGGAACGGAACCGCGACAAACATGGGCGGTTCAGTGGATCGAAGCCGAACACGCTTCGAAAACCGGACGGGACGGGCTATAAGCCCGCTCCGTAAATCAAGGGAGCATGCCGTCTTGAAGTTGCTTGTCGTCGAGGACGATCCGCTGATCGGTCCGGCCGTCAAAGCCGTTCTGGAGAATGCGGGCTATACCGTGGTCGGACCGCTGCGCGATGCCGCCAAGGCCGCGCGGGTCGGTGCCCGCGAATGTCCCGACCTGGCGCTGGTCGACGTCAACCTCGCCGGCGGGGAGAACGGTCTCGTTCTGGCCCGGCGGCTGTGGGAGGAGTACGGCGTTCCTTCGCTGCTGATGACCGGTTTCGATCACCATGCGGCGGAAGCGCGCAGCTTCGCCATGGGACTGCTGCGCAAGCCGGTGATGCCGGACGCGCTGGTCCAGGCCATCGGCGCCGCCGGGGAAATCCTGGGTGGCCTGCGCCCCTCGTCCAAGCCGGACGCGCTGGAGATCTTCCACGGTTCCGCCGCCTTCGCCGCCGGCCTTCCCAAGGCGCGCTCGGCCTGACCGGCCCCCGGCCTCTCGTGCATCCGGAAACGCCCGCCCTTCGGCGGGCGTTTTTGTTTCCGGCGCTTTCCGGCCTCTTCCGGCAAGGTGCCGGATACGAAATCGGCGCGATCATTCCGCCCGGCCGCTGTTGGTGGCCTGGAATACGGAATTCGATGTTCCCCAAACCACGGCTGTCCGGCCGCCTGACCGGCGTCGACGGGCAGCACAGCGAAAGGAATCGTCATGAAGAGCCTGATGATCGGCGCCGCCACCGCCCTGGCCCTGATGGCCGCCCCGGCCTTCGCCGCCGACAGCAACTCCATTTCCGGCAGCCCGGCCGCCAAGAGCACCGGTTCGACCACCAACTCCAACCAGGCCAATCCGCCCTGCACCTCCAACAACCAACTGGGCTGCGGCAGCATGGGCGGTATGGACAGCAGCAACTCGGGTTCCAGCGGTTCCAGCGGCTCGACGACGGGCAGCGGTTCGATGACCGGCTCCGGCTCTTCCAGCTCGACCAGCGGCACGGGCGGGAACAGCCTGGGCAACAGCGGCTCGATGGGCACCGGCTCCGACGGACCGATCGGCACGCAGCAGCCGTCCGGTTCGATGGGCGGGTCTTCGTCCGGCACCGGCAGCACAGCCCGCTGATCCAGTCGGCCTGACAGACGGAAAGGGCGCGCGGATCAACCGCGCGCCCTTCTCTTTCTGCATGGGGTGTCGCACAAGGTGCCCTCTCCCGGGACGGAAGAGGGCAATTCTCAACGGCTCACCCCTCCCGCGACAGCAACGCCACCGGCAGGTCGGCGAACAGCGTCGCGGCGAAGACCGCGTCGCCGCCCTCCACCTCCGCCCCGGTCAGGCGGTTGAGCCAGCGGGTGCCGCGGGGCAGCGGGATGGCGGTGTTGCCCCAGTCCGGCGTCTCGCCCAACTGCCCCACCAGCCTGGGAACCGCCACCACCACCGTGTCGTCGCCGGCGCGGCGGGCATAGGCGACCACATGGTCGGCACGCTCGCCGGTGGCCTCCAGCGGCAGATACTCGCCGGTGCCGAAAACCTCCGGCCTTTCCGTCCGCACCGCCAGCGCCTGCCGGGTTACCGCCAGCTTCACCGCGCCGTCGGTCCAGCGCTCCAGCAGGCCGGCGACCGCGTTGCGCTCCACCACGCCCTCGACCTCCTCGAGCAGCCTGCGGCGGGCATCGTAATCCACCGGCAGGCGGTTGTCGGGATCGACGAGGCTGAGGTTCCACAACTCGCAGCCCTGATAGATGTCGGGCACGCCGGGACTGGTCAGCTTCAGCAGGGTCTGGGCGAGGCCGTTGACCATGCCGATGCGGGCCAGCGACGCCTGGAAGGGCAGGAAAGCCTCCAGGAAGGCATTGCGGCGGGTCACGTCCAGCGCATCGTGGATGAAGCTGACGACCGCCCCCTCATACGCCTCGTTGGGCGCCGCCCAGGTCGAATGCACCTTGGCTTCGCGCATCGACTTGGTCATGGCGCCGACGATGCGCTCGGCGAAGGCGGTCATCGCCGACTGGTCGATCTGCTCGACCGTCGCACCGGTCAGCTCCGCCGGCCAGGCGCCGAGAAGCAGCTGGTAGAACAGGTACTCGTCGTTGCGGTCGGGCGGGGCGGTGCCCTCCACGTCGCCGCGGCGGGCGCGCAGCAGGCGGCTCCAGGTCTGGACCTGCCGCTCCCACTCCTCCGGCATCTCCGACAGGGCGTAGAGCCGGGCGCGGGTGTCCTCGCCGCGCTTGGTGTCGTGGGTGGTGCTGGCCAGCATGTTGCCGGGCCAATTGCGGGCGCGGTCCTGGTTGGCGCGGTGGAAGGCGGCGATGCTGACGCCGAAATGGTCGGGATGGCCGCCGACCTCGTTCAGCGCCACCAGCCGGTTGTAGCGGTAGAAGGCGGTGTCCTCCAGCCCCTTCGCCATCACCGGCCCGCTATATTGCTGGAACCGCATGGCGAAGCGGGTGACCTGCCGGTGGCTGTAGCCGCTCTTGGGTGCTGCCACCAGATCGGTGGTCAGCAGCCTTTGCAGGAAATCATAGACCGAGCCGTCCGGCCCCTGTGCCGCCCGCCGAGCCTGGGAGATCGCCCAGTCGATGTCGCGGCGGTCCAGGTCGCTCGGCCGGCCGCCGTCGACATAGGTGCGGTAGACAGGGAAGCGGGCGATGGTCTCCTTCAGCGCCTGATGCAGGATGTTGGCGGTGAAGTCGGCGGTGGCGGGGTTGGAGCGGGCGATGCGCGCCGCCTTGCGCGACAGCACGTTCAGCTCGCTCGCCATCTCGCTTTCCATGATGCGGATCTTGCACTGCCGCACCACCTCTTCGAAATCGTCGCGCCGGCCGATGAAGTCGGCGTAGAGGCGGGTGAAGGACTCCTCCGCCTTGGGATCGACGAACAGTCCACCCATCAGGTTGGCGTATTCGTAGCCGGTGGTGCCGTCGATCGGCCAGTCCTCGCGCAGCCGCTCGTGCCGGGCCAGGATCTTCTCCACCACCAGATAGAAGGGCTTGGAGGACGCCGCGACCAGCCGCTCGCAATAGCCCTTGGGGTCGATCAGCCCGTCGATGTGGTCGATGCGGATGCCGTCGAGCGTGCCGTCCTCCACCATCTTCAGAACCATGCGGTGGGCGACGTCGAACAGCTCCGGCTCGTCCATGCGCAGGCCGGCCAGCTCGTTGATGTTGAAGAAGCGGCGATAGTTGATGTCGTCGGCCGCCACCTTGAAATAGGCGACGCGCCAGTTCTGGCAGCCGATCAGTTCATGCAGGTGGCCCCAGCTGTCGATCTCCCCCTGATAGCCGCGGAAGACGGACAGCCGCTGGTTGATCGCGTCCGCCACGTCCGGCCGGGTCGCCACAAGCGTCGCCAATTCGGCCTTCTGAACGCCGGCCCGCGCGATCTGATGGGGCCGGGCATAGGCTAGATGGGCAAACGCATCGCCGATGCGCTCCAGATCCGGGTGGTCGCTGCCCAGGATGGTGCCGTAATCCTGCGGCCGAACCGGCAGCTTATGGCTGCCATAGGCCCACACGGCGAAGCTGCCCGTCTCGTTGTCGAAGCGCAGTTCCAGCCCGCCCGACACCAGCACCGCGCCATACTGGTCGCCCAGGAAGGGCACCAGCACCTTGCCCTGCAGATAGCGGTAATCGGATTCCCATTCGATGTCGAAATACCCGGCATACGGGCTTTCAGGCCCCCACTCCAGCACGTTCAACCACCATTCGTTGTCGGAGCCGCCGACCCCCATGTGGTTGGGCACGAAGTCCAGGATCTGGCCGAGCTTGTTGCGCTTCAGCGCCTCCACCAGATCGCGGAAGTCGTTCTGGTCGCCGACCTCCGGGTTCAGTTCGTTGTGGTTGACGATGTCATAGCCGTGGGTGCTGCCCGGCCGCGCCTTCATGTAGGGTGAGGCGTAGAGATGGCTGACGCCCAGCCGGGCGATATAGTCGGCGATGGCGGCGGTGCGGTCGAAGCCGAACTCGCCATTCAGTTGGACCCGGTACGTCGCACGAGGGATCGGCTTGCCGGCGGCGGGGGCCATGGGTGTGTGCTCCTCGGAGTATGGAGTGGTTTTCTTGGATCAACGGCGGGCGGGGGAGAGGACGGGCGTGCAGCGGCCAGGATGGCGGCGACCGCCGCCGGTTCCGGCGCGTCGGCCAACTCCTCCAGCGTCATCGAGAGCTTGCGGCGCCAGTTGGGATACTGGTCGGTGGTGCCCGGCAGGTTGACCTGATCGCGCTCGCGGGTCAGGTCGTCCAGCTGCGCCACCGCCAGCGCCGCGTTGGTGCGGGCGAGGAAGGCATGCACCGCATGGTCCAGCGTGTCGTCATAGGGGCTGTCGGCGCCGAAGCCGGCGGGCAGCGCGATATCGGCGGCGCGCAGGGCATCGACCAGGGCGCCGCGGTCGGCCGACCGGCGGATCTTCTGCTTTTCCTCCTCGTCATCCGCCGGGTAGAGGCCCTTGTCGGCCTTCAGCGCGATGTCGTCGCCCTCCCACCAGCCGCGCAGCGTGGCGAGGTCGTGGCTGCCGACGGTGGCGAGCGCCAGATCCGGGTACTCGTCCGGTCCCTTGAAGGCGCCGTCCTCGGTCCATTCGAAGAAAACGACGCGGTAGCTCAGCACCCCGGCCTCGGTCATCCGCTCGCGGAAGCCTTCCGGCACGGTGCCCAGATCCTCGCCGACGACGAGGCAGCGCTGGCGCTGGCTCTCCAGCGCCAGGATGCCCAGCAGATCCTCCATCGGATAGCCGACATAGGCACCCTCGCCCGGCGGATTGCCGTCAGGAATCCAATAGACATGCTGGAGCGCCATCGCGTGGTCGATGCGCAGCGCGCCGGCATGGCGCATGTTGGCGCGGACCAGATCGATGAAGGGCTGGTAGCCGGCATCGCGCAGCGCCCGCGGGTGGAAGGGCGGCAGGCCCCAATCCTGCCCGGCGGGATTGAACAGGTCGGGCGGGGCGCCGACATGGGCGGCGTCCACCACCGCCTGCGGCGTCATCCAGGTTTCCGCCCCGGCGGCATCGGCACCGACCGCGAGGTCGCGGTAGAAGCCGATGGTCATGCCCAGCTCGGCCGCCCGCTCCGCCGCCGCGCGCAGTTGGTCGTCCGCCACCCATTGCAGCCAGGCGAAATAGGCGACGCGGTCGGACTGTTCCTTGGCGAACCGCTCCACCGCCGGTGCGGCTGCGTCGTGGAACTCCGTCGGCCACCGGTGCCAGTCGGCCTTGCCCTCGCCCGCGAAGCGTTCGCGCAGGGCCTGGAAGGTCGCGAAGCGCTCCAGCCCGCTGCCGCCCTCGGCCCGGAAGGCGTCGAAGGCGGCGCGGCGTTCCGGCCTTGCGGATGTTTGGAAGGCGGCGAACAGCTTCTCCAGGATCGGCAGCTTCAGCTGGGACACCGCGGTGTAATCGACGTTGGCGGAAGCGCGGGCGGTGTCCAGCGCCTGCCGGAACTCGGGCGAGGCCACCTGCCGGCGCAGGTCGGCATCATCGATGAATTCCGGCACGGCGGTGACGTCGATGTAGAGCGGGTTCAGGAACAGCCGACTGGCCGGGGAATAGGGGCTGGCATGTTCCGGGTTGTCGAGGAACATGGCATGCAGCGGGTTCAGCCCGACCACCGCCGCCCCGCGCGACGCCGCGATGTCGGCCAGCGTCCGCAAATCGCCGAAGTCGCCGATGCCCCAGTCATGGTCGCTGCGCAGGGTGTAGAGCTGTGCCGACAGGCCCCACAGCCTCTCCCCCACCAGCATCGGCGTCGGCAAATGGCAGCGGGCGGGCGCCAGGATCAGGCGGGTTTCAACCACGCCATGCTCCGTCTCCACCCGCAGCGTGTGGTAGCCGGCCTCGTCCAGCTTGCCCAGCGGCAGGCGCCGCTCGGCATAGGTCACGTCGCCGACGGTGATGCAGCGGCAGCGCGGCAGGCTGCCGAAGCCGACGACACCGCTCTGCGTCTCCCCGCTTTCCAGCGTCAGGGTGTAGCGCAGGGTTCGGGTGCCGTGGGGCAGGGTGACGGGCGCCGTCACCGCCTCCCCGGCGCGGCGGACCACCACCGGGGGCAGGGCGCGGCCGTATTCCTCCTCGTCCAGCCGGTCGAGAAGGGCAAGGGCGGCGGCCTCGTCCCCCGCCTCGACCCCCATCGCCGATAACAGGGCGCGGATCGTATCCTCGCTGGCCGTCACCGTCTCCCCGGCTGCGTTGTCGAAGGACCGTTCGATGCCCATGCGGTCGGCCAGCCGGTCGAGCGCCGAGGCTTCCTCCAGCCACAGCACCACCGACCAGGGGCCGAGCGTGTCGCCGGTCAGCCCGTCGCCCTCCGTCCACAGCACGCGGCCCGTGGCCTCGGGGAAGCCGGACGCCGGCGTGTCGGCCAGATTGGCGAAGGCATGCAGCCGGCTGCCGTCGCCCAGTTTCCAGCAGACGGTCAGGCCGGACTTGCCGACCACGCCATGGCTGGACGCCCCGCCGGGAACGCCGTCCAGACGCGGCACGATCTCCGCCCGGCGCAATGCCAGGGCGCGGCGATACCAGTCGAGCCAGTCCGCATGGTCCGCCTGCCCGCGGGCCTCCCAGTCCAGCTTGGCCGACTCCGCCGTCTCCGGCGCGGTGGGGTCGGGGATGCGGGCGCGGGCTTCCGGATCCTGGAATTCGGGGAACTTGGCGAACTCCTCCGCCCGGCCCTTACGCACGGCCTCCGCCAACTCCTCGCCGAAGTCGCAGAAGAAGGGGAAGGGTTTGGCCGACGCCCATTCCTCGCCCATGAACAGCATGGGGATGCCGGGACCCAGCAGATAGAGGATGGTCGCGGCACGCACCGCGTCCGCCTTGGCGATGTGGGAGATGCGCTCGCCGAAGGCGCGGTTGCCGATCTGGTCGTGGTTCTGGATGAAGGTGACGAAGGCGGTGGGCGGCAGATGCGCCGACGGCTCCCCGCGCAGCTCGCCGTCGCGGTAGGCCGACGGGTCGCCCTGGAAGGCGAAGCCCTCCGCCAGGGCGCGGCCCCATTTGGCCGGATCATGGGCGTAGTCGGCGTAATAGCCGCCGTCCTCGCCGGTCGCCGCACTGTGCAGGCAGTGGTGCAGGTCGTCGTTCCACTGGGCGGAGTGCCAGCGTGGATCGCCCTCGCGGTGGCGGGCCAGGAAACGCGCCTGGTTGGCGTCGTTCTCCAGCACCAGATGGACGTGGCGCTGGTTCTGGAAATGGCTGTGCACCCGCTCCGCCAGTTCCTCCAGAACATGGCGGTCGCTGTCGTCGATGATGGCGTGGACCGCGTCGAGGCGCAGGCCGTCGAGGTGGTATTCCTCCAGCCAATAGAGCGCATTGTGGATGAAGAAGTCGCGCACCGGCCCGCTGCGCTCGCCATCCACGTTGATCGCGGCGCCCCAGGGCGTCTTGTGGCGGTCGGTGAAGAAGCTGCCGGCGAAGGCGTGGAGGTAGTTCCCCTCCGGCCCGAAATGGTTGTAGACGACGTCGAGGAAGACCATCAGCCCGCGGGCATGCGCCTCCTGCACCAGGGTCTTCAGATCCTCCGGCCGGCCATAGGCGCTGTCGGGGGCGAAGGGCAGGACGCCGTCATAGCCCCAGTTGCGCGTGCCGGGGAAATCGGCCACCGGCATCAGTTCGATCGCGGTGACGCCCAGCTCGACCAGATCGTCCAGCCGCTCGATGGCCGACAGGAAGGTGCCCTCGGGCGTGAAGGTGCCGACATGCAGCTCGTAGAGAACCGTCTCGTGCCAGGGCCGGCCGGTCCAGGCAGCGTCGGTCCAGGCGTGGACGCCGGGGTCGATCACCTCCGACAGGCCATGCACGTCGTCCGGCTGGTAGCGCGACGCCGGGTCCGGCACCGCCAGCCCGTCCGGCAGGACGAAGCGGTAGCGGCTGCCCGCCTGCGCTCGCGCGGTGGTCAGGGTGAACCAGCCGTTGCCCTGGTCCTCCATCGCCACCGGCTGGCCGCCGTCATCGAGCGACAGCAGCACCGACGCCACCGACGGCGCCCAGATGGAGAAGCGGACGGAACCGTCGGCCTGTACCTCCGCGCCGAAGGGCATCGAATGGCTGCGGCGGCGCTCGTCCACCGGCGCGATGCGGTCACGGTCGCGGCTGGCGATTTCCGGCCCGGCATCGGCGCGGATGATGGCGGTGACGCCGGCCAGCGGGATCGCCACCCAGTCCGGCCGGTTGGCCAGCTCGTATCCAACCTCGTACAGCGCCTTTTCCAGCAGGAACAGCTTCAGCAGGGCAGGGGCCGCCTGCGGGTCGCGCGGGAAGCCGGGGCAGTCGCCGATGGCGTTGCGGTAGCCGTCGAGGAAGGCGGCCGACGCCGCCCCCTCCCACCAGGACAGCCACGCGGTTCGGGCGGCGCGGGACGGGGCGTCGAGATCGGCCGGCATCGCGTCGCGTGCCATGGCGGCGGCATAGGCGATGGAGCGCAGCATGCCGGCGACGTCGCGCAGGATGCAGTGCTTGGCCCGCCGCTCGGCGAGCGGGCGCATCGGCTCGCCTTCGAAATCGACGATCTGCACGTCGCCGCGCGACACCAGAACCTGCCCCAGGTGATAGTCGCTGTGCAGGCGCATGGCGCTGAGGTCGGCCGCCGCGGGGATCAGCGCGTCGATCTGCGCCATCATCGCCGCCTCGCTGGCGGCCAGGGCGTTGGCCTGCGTGGCGATTGCCGGATCCAGCGTGGATGTGGCCGCGCGCAGCCGTTCCAGCACCCGCTTCGCCAGGGCGCGCACGCCGCCCGCCCATTCCTTCAGCCGCTCCGCCGTCGCCGGTTCCGGCGTGAAGGCGTCGCCGCCGCCGGGGGTGGCCAGCGCCCGGTGCAGTTCCGCCGTGCGCTGCCCGAGCAGGCGCAGGAAACCGACGCTGTCGGCATCGGCGGCCTGGGAGGCATCGCCGTCGGCGAACCGGGCAACGCGGTCGTTCAGGTATCCGGTGACGTGGCTCCAGGCGTCCTTCGCCTCCGGCACCAGTTCCTGCATCACGCACAGGGTGGTGGAGCCGGAGCTGTTGGACCGTTCCACCCAGCCCAGCAGGGCGGGGGTGTTGGGGAACTGCGCCACCTCGGTCAGGAAGCGGCTGACCTCCAGTTCCGGATGGGTGCCGGGCTCCAGCTTGCGCAGGCCCTTCAGGATCGCGACGTCGCCGATGCGGATGGAGGTGTTGGACTGCTCCGCCGTCATCCGGTGCAGCGGCGCCCCGACATCCAGCCGGCGCGCCAGCGCCTGGCAGGCGCGGGTCCGGCCGGCGTTCAGGCCGGGCGACAGCGCCGTCTCGCCTTCCTGCGGATCGCCTTTCAGAATGGCCGCCAGCAGCGCCCTCACCACCCCGTCATCGGCATAGCCGTCGCGCAGGCGTCCGGCGAACGGCAGATCCCCGGTTCCCTCGATCACCGACGGATCATCGCCCTTGCCATGGTCGAGGATCAGGGGAAGCTGATAGAGATGCGGCTCCCGCCCCGGCGGCTCGACCCGCAGCAGGCAGAGCTGGGCCTGCGAACCGTTCGGCAGCGGCAGCGGCAGCGCATCGACGATGCGCACGGCCGGCCGGCCGGCATCCTTGGCCGCGTACCAGCGGCGGGTCAGCAGATGGTCCGGCAGCAGGGAGTCCTGGAGACGCGTCAGGATCTCGCCTTCCAGAGGGCTCGCCAGGACATTCGAATGGGCGTGTGGCTGCGGCGCGGTGGGCACGAGGGCTCCTCCCCTGTTGAGCGCTGGGTGGCACGTCGCTCAAACAGAATGGAGGGGCAGCACGGAGGGAGGGAGTACCCGCACCCGCAAAGCCGCTTCCACGAACGACCGCGCCCTTCTCCCGAAAGAGTGGTCAGACAGTCCGCGGGTGGTGCGGCAGATGGGCGAGGCGGCCGATCCGCTCGGCCACTTGCAGAGCCTCGACGACGTCGTCGAGCCGCCCGTCGCGCATCAGGTTGTGCGCGTGGGTGTTGAGCGCGGCGACGACGGCCCGTTCATCGGACACCCCGCGGGCCGGCTGACCGTCCGGATCGAGCACGGTGGCGCCCAGCGCCGCCATCGCCTCCGCGGTCAGGTTCACGGCCTCCGACAGGGCCTCTTCGTCGTCTTCCGCTGCGGTCAGGATCGGTTCCAGAAGCTCCGCAAGGAGACGGGGGTCATGGTGCTAATCCTCGGTGACATTCTCAGGCCGTCCCCTTCGACGTCGATGCTGCGTGTTCTTCCGATACAACAGCCGGAACGAAGGAAAGGTCCGTCCCGCCGCTCCACCCGCGGCGGCTGCCGGACGGGTGGGGACGGCACATGGGAACCGAAGAAACCCCTGGCAAGCGTGAGCGCCCGTCAACTGCCCCGATGGGAGAGTTGCAGTAGGGGACGGCCTGGCGGTCAATCGCCCGTTTCGTCAGGTGGGCGATACCGAGAACCAATTGGCCGAGACTTGCCACTGCCTCATATTGTCGAGCGAGAGCGTGAAGACGCTGTTGGTGTAGCTCGGCAACTGCAACCCCAACTCGGCGGTGGTGAAACTGGCGACCACCCCCGTCCCGTCGCTGCGATCCTGGAAGCGCGCCATGACGTCGGACAGGCTGAGCGAGGTGTGGCGGAAGCTCAGCACATCGACGCCGGGCTGGAAATCGGTGACGGTCGTCACCCCGGTGCCGTTCCAGAAGATCGAGGAATAGCCGTCGCTGGGACTGGGGTTGGCGGTCCAGGCCTTCGGATCCTGCCAGAGCACGTTCGGGGCGGAGCCGAGATCGACGAGAATGGTGTCGGCGCCGGCACCGCCGGTCAGGCGGTCGTCGCCGGACCAGGCCACCATCGTGTCGTCGCCATCGCCGCCGATCAGCGTGTCGCTGCCCGACTGGAGGTAGGACCAGACGCGGGCGTTGGTCGTGGCCGCCGCCAGCAGATAGTCATTGCCGGCTCCGCCCTCGACAAGCGCGCCGCTGCCCCTGCCATAGCCGCCGTTCAGCGTGTCGTTGCCGTCGCCGCCGAGGATGCGAAGGGGGTGTTCGTTCTGCCGGCACCGATCCAGTCGTCTCCGACGCTGCCGGTAATGGTCAGCATCGGCACCGGATTGTCTGCCTCAACAACCGGCCGCAGCCGCTCGACATTGGCCGGCATCGCATAGTCGAAATAGCCGCTGATGCTGTCTTCCATCAGGACGACTTCATCGGTGCCCGCATTGGTCCCTTCGGTCACCAGAACGCCGGAGGAATGAATGATGTAGGTATCGTTTCCGCTTCCGCCGTTCAGCGTGTCGTTCTGCGCACCATACAACGTGTCGTTGCCGGTTTCGCCGAACAGCTGGTCGCTGTAGTCGCTGTAGCCACCGATCATCGTCCCGGCGACGGTGCCGTAGACATCGATGCCGTCCAGGATGTCGTCGCCGGAGCCGCCGTTCATGATCCGGACATGACCCGGCGCGCCGTCGAAGCTGATCCAATGGTCGTTGCCGGCCAATGCCGCCATATCGCTGGGCATGCGGCCTTCCCGCTTGCCGAAGACCTCATAGTGGGTGCGGGCGGTCATCCAGCCGGCGTTCACCGCATCGCGCACGTCCGGATAGGCCTGGAGATACCACGCCTCGTCGAAATCGCCCGACGGGGCAGGGGGAAGCGCCGGAGTGGGCCTGACATAATAGGCCACCCCCTCATAGCGATAACTCGGCAGCGTCGCGATCACCCCGTCCCGCTCGTTCTCCGAGGCGGTGAAGAAATGGCTGCCGGTCGCCGTGTCCAGAAACCGGTAGACCGCCTGCGAATACTCCGACGTCTGGATTTCCGAGACGTTGAAGGCATAGGCATCCTCCAGGCGGTAAGCGTTCGACATGTTCTGCCGGATGTAATCCCGCTCCGTGGCGCTGGCGGTGTAGAAATGCTCCCCGGTGTCCAGCCGCAGGAAACGGGCCACCGGCACCGTCGACCCCCAGCCGCCCGACAGGAAGGCGACGCCCTCATATGTCATGTCGGCCATTCCGGCGATGATGCCGTTCCGTTCGGCAGTGCTCCCCGTATAGAAATGCTCCCCAGTCCTACGATTGAAGAAGCGGAAGGCTCTGCGCGTGACGTAATCCGTGTCCATGACCTTAGCCACTGGGCTGTTGATCAACCGTCGGTAGATTGGCGCAATGAATCTCCGACCTCAACAAATTTTATTTTGCGCTGGTGTCGGAAAGTTTCATTCCCAAACCGGTTCAATGGCGGAAGAGGGGGTGGCGATCCAGGCCGCCTTCAGTCCAGGAAATCGTCGCGGCTCAGCCCGTAGCGTTTCAACTTGTCATAGAAGGTCTTGCGCGGGATGTTCAGCGCCTCGATGGCCGCCTTGACGCTGCCGCGCTGCCGGGCGAGTTCGGACTGGATAAGCCCCTTCTCGAACAGGTCGACCTGCTCGGCGAGCGACAGGGTGGACGGTGCGGCCGCCGGTGCCGGCGCCATCTCCTCCAGCCCCAGCACGAAGCGGCCGGCGGCGTTGCGCAGTTCGCGGACATTGCCCGGCCAGTCCTGGCCCATCAGGTGCTGCATCCGGTCGCGGCCCGGCACCCGCGGCTCGCGGTTGTAGCGGGCGGCGGCCTGGGCGACGAAATGCTGGAACAGCAGCGGGATGTCGTCGCGCCGCTCACGTAGCGGCGGGATGGTCAGCACGACCACGTTCAGCCGGTAATAGAGGTCGGCGCGGAAGGTCCCGGCATCCGCCGCCTGCCGCAGGTCTGCCTTGGTGGCGGCGACCACCCGCAGGTCGACCGGCACCTGTTCGTTCGATCCCAGCGGCTCGACCACCCGTTCCTGGATCACCCGCAGCAGCTTGACCTGCAGCGACAGCGGCATGCTTTCGATCTCGTCCAGGAACAGGGTGCCGCCGCTGGCATGCTCGATCCGGCCGACGCGGCGCTTGGCGGCACCGGTGAAGGCGCCGGCCTCGTGCCCGAACAGCTCGCTCTCGAAGATCGATTCCGGCATGGCGCCGCAGTTGAGCGCGACGAAGGGGCTCTTGCGCCGTCCGCTCGCCTCGTGAAGCGCGCGGGCCACCATCTCCTTGCCGGTGCCGGTCTCGCCGAACACCAGCACGTCGGCATCGGTGTCGGCGACCGCGGCGATGGTGGTGCGCAGCCGCTCGATGCCTGGGGTGCGGCCGACGATGGTTCCGGCGGGATCGGCCCCGCCGGCGATCTGCGCCCGCAGCCTGCGGTTCTCCAGGACCAGCCGGCGCTTCTCCACCGCGCGGCGGGCGATCTCGGTCAGCCGGTCGGACGGGAAGGGCTTTTCCAGGAAATCATAGGCGCCGTTGCGCATCGCCTCCACCGCCATCGGCACGTCGCCATGCCCGGTGATGAGGATGACCGGCAGGTCGGGGTCGATCTCCCGCACCCGCGCCAGCAGCGCCAGCCCGTCCATCTGCGGCATGCGCACGTCGGTGACGAGGCAGCCCGGCCAGTCGCGGCCGAGATGGCGCAGGGCCCGCTCCGCCCCGTCGCAGGCCGTCACCTCGAACCCCGCCAGTTCCAGCGCCTGCTGCCCGGCCAGCCTCACCGCGCGCTCATCGTCGACGAACAGGACGCTGCCGGCGTCGTCAGGGTCGGTATCTTCCGAGAGGGTCCGGGTCATGCGGGTGTTTCCGTGGTCTTGAGCCGCAGGGTGAAGACGGCGCCCTGGCCGGGCTTGCCGTTGCGGTTGGCGGCGGTCAGGCTGCCGCCGAAATCCTCGACGATGCCGTGGCTGATCGACAGGCCGAGCCCCAGCCCCTCGCCGGCCTCCTTGGTGGTGAAGAAGGGGACGAACAGCCGCGGCAGGTCCGCCTCGGCGATGCCATGGCCGGTGTCGGCGACATTCAGCAGCGCCTCGCCCTCGGCCGACATTAGACCGATGCGCAGGCGGCGCACGGGGCAGCCGCGCATGGCGTCCGCCGCGTTGCCGATCAGGTTGACCAGCACCTGCTGCAGCCGCACATCCTCCCCCACCACCCAAACCGGCCGGTCGGGCAGATCGACCTCGACCGTGATGTCCTCCCGCCGCAGCTTCGATTCCAGCAGCGCCAGGGCCTGCCCGACCGCGGCATGGACCGACACCGGCCCCAGCGTGCCGGAGGCACGGCGGGCGAAGCCCTTCAACTGCCGGGTGATGGCCGCCATGCGGTCGGTCAGCTCCGCGATCTCCGCCAGATTGCCGCGCACCGCGTCGGTCCGCCCGCGCTCCAGCAGGACCACCGCATTGTCGGCGAAGCTGCGCATGGCGGCCAGCGGCTGGTTGATCTCGTGCGCGATGCCCGCCGACATCTGGCCCAGCGCCGCCAGCTTCGCCGCCTGGGTCAGTTCGTTCTCCGCCGCGCGCAGGTCGGCGGTGGCCGCGGCGACCCGGCGCTCCAGCTCCGCCCGCGATTCCTCCTGCAGGGCGATCCGCTCCACCAGCGCGACCCGGCGCAGCGCCACGGCATAGGCGCTGAGCGCCGCCATCGCCACCGCAGCAGCCGCCAGCAGCCCGGCAACCCACGACCGCGCGGTCACCGGATCCAGGCTGGTCAGGCTGTGCAGGGTCCAATCGCCGCCGGGCATGGCGACGGAGGACAGCAGGTAATGCCGAAGCCCGCCCTTCTCCTCCAGCGCGATGCGGTCGGAGGCGCCGCCGAAGATCCAGGGCAGCACGTCCAGCCCCTCGCTGGTTCCCTGCGGGACGATGGGCAGGCTGATCGGCAGGCGGCGGGGCAGGGCGTGATACCGCCAGGACGGCATGTTGGTGATGAAGACCACGCCGTCGCGGTCGGTCACCAGCAGCTTCTCCTGCCCCGGCGCCCAGGCCCGTTCCAGCCGGTCGAAGCCCAGCTTCAGCACCACCGCGCCCACTGTGCGGTTTTCCGCCACCACCCGGTTGGCGGTGTAGAAGCCCGGCACCAGGGAGGTGGTGCCGCGGGCGAAATGGTGTCCCTCGCCCTGGTCGATGGCCATGCGGAAATAGGGCCGGTAGGAGAAGTTTTCGCCCACGAAGCTGGCGGCGTCCTTCCAGTTGCTGGCCGCCACCGTGGTGCCCTTAGCGTCCATCACATAGAGCGCCAGCGCGTCCAGCGCCCGCGCGATGTCCTCCAGCTTGCGGTTCAGCCGGTCCATCGCCGCCGGCGAGGGATAGGCCAGCAGGGCGCGGACCTCCGCATCCTGGGCCAGCGCCAGCGGAACGGCGGCATGCCGCTCCAGCTCCGCCCGCAGGTTGGCGTTGTAGAGCGCCAGCTGCGCTCTGGCACTCTCCCGCAGATCGTCGTGAGCCTGCGACGATACCCAGCCGGCCGCCAGCGCAGCCGCCACCGGCACGCCCAGCAGCAACGCCGCCATCAGCAGCCGGCGCGGCCGTTCGAGCGCGCGGGCCACCATCCGCGCCGCGCGCGCCGGCTGCGGCACGGAGGGATGGGCGGTCGAATCTGTCGCCGGGTCGGTCGGGTGGCTAAGCAACGGCGTCTTTCGTCATGTTGCGCCGCAACAAAGATGCCGCAGCGCTGTGAAGTGTGCGGATTTTCGCACATCCGCGATGCCCATGTCGTGCGGATTCTCGCCCTCGCGCTTCCGCCAAATGCTTGATGTTGCTGGATTCAGCAATTGGCCCACCGCTTGCTTTCACTGGCAATCAGTTGGGGGCCGCCCGCCCAGCCGGCGCCAATGCCGGACGAAAGAACGGGCGCCCCGTCAGGAACGCCGTTCTGAGGAACGCCACGAGGAGAGCAGCATGAGCGCAGACGCCATCGCCGGCCGGCCGGGCACGGTGAAGAAGCCCTTCTACACCAACCTGACCTTCCAGGTTCTGACCGCCATCACCATCGGCATCCTGCTGGGCCATTTCTATCCGTCCGTCGCGGTGCAGATGAAGCCGCTGGGCGACCTGTTCATCAAGATGGTCAAGATGGTGATCGGCCCGATCGTCTTCCTGACGGTGGTGACCGGCATCTCCTCGATCGGCAACCTGAAGAAGGTCGGCAAGGTCGGCGGCAAGGCGCTGCTGTATTTCGAGGTTGTGACCACCTTCGCGCTTGGCATCGGCCTGCTGGTCGTCAACCTCGTGCGTCCGGGCGCCGGCATGAACATCGTTCCGGGCCAGCTCCAGGCCGATTCGGTGCAGAAATACGCCACCACCGCCAAGGAACACGGCTTCATCGACTTCGTCGTCGGCATCGTGCCGGACAATGTCGTCGGGGCCTTCGTCCAGGGCGACATGCTGCAGATCCTGTTCTTCGCCGTGGTGTTCGGCGTCGCGCTGTCCGCCATGGGCCAGAAGGGCAAGGTGGTCGAGGACATCTTCGACAAGATCGGCCATGCCCTTTTCGGCGTGATCGGCATCCTGATGCGCGTCGCCCCGGTCGGTGCCTTCGGCGCCATGTCCTTCACCATCGGCAAGTACGGCATCTCCTCGCTGACCGCGCTGGGCCAACTGATGGCGTCGGTCTACATCACCATGGCGATCTTCGTGTTCGTCGTGCTGGGCGGCATCGCCAAGGCCTACGGCTTCAGCATCTGGAACTTCATCCGCTACATCCGCCAGGAACTGCTGATCGTGCTCGGCACCTCCTCCTCCGAATCCGTGCTGCCGCGGATGATGGAGAAGATGCAGAAGTTCGGCTGCTCCAAGCATGTCGTCGGTCTCGTCATCCCGACCGGTTATTCCTTCAACCTGGACGGCACCTCCATCTACCTGTCGATGGCCGCAATCTTCATCGCCCAGGCCTTCAACGTCGACCTGACGATCTGGCAGCAGCTCTACATCCTGGTCATCCTGATGCTGACCTCCAAGGGTGCGGCGGCGGTGACCGGCGGCGGCTTCGTGACGCTGGCCGCCACCCTGTCGGCCACCGGCGTCCTGCCGATCGAGGGGCTGGCCCTGCTGCTGGGCGTCGACCGCTTCATGTCGGAAGCCCGCGCCCTGACCAACCTGGTCGGCAACGGCGTCGCCACCGTCGTCGTCGCCAAGATGGAAGGCGAGTTCGACGAGACCAAGGCTGTCGCCGAGTATCAGCAGCACTTCAAGGAGCCGGCGCTGGCGCGGCTGTGACGATACGCAAAAGACACGCGTCACGCATGCGGGGCCGGATTTGGAAATTCCAAAGATGATCCATCCGGCCCGTCCAAGGATCCTGTAAGGTAAGGGGGACGGTTCGATTTGGTTCGAATCGTCCCCTTACCGTTTGCCGGGGATGGTTGGCGCCTCAGTCCGAATGGGCTATAACCGCCGATCAGGTGACGCGAACGCAAAGAATTAACTGAAATCTCGTTAACCGGAGGAAGAGACCCGATGTCCGGCGATTTTGAAGCAATGGCGCTTGAGTATCACCGCAACCCGCGGCCCGGTAAGCTGGCGATCGTCGCGACCAAGCCCATGGCCAACCAGCGCGATCTGGCGCTGGCTTACTCGCCGGGCGTTGCCCATGCCTGCACCGCCATCGCCGAGGACCAGTCGAAGGCGGCGGAGCTGACCTCCCGCGCCAATCTGGTCGCCGTGGTCACCAACGGCACCGCCGTGCTGGGCCTGGGCAACATCGGTCCCCATGCCGCCAAGCCGGTGATGGAGGGCAAGGCCGTCCTCTTCAAGAAGTTCGCGGGCATCGACTGCTTCGACATCGAGCTGAACGAGCTGGACGTCGATGCGCTGGTCGACACCATCGTCCGTCTGGAGCCGACCTTCGGCGCCATCAACCTGGAAGACATCGCCGCCCCCGCCTGCTTCGAGATCGAGCGCCGCTGCCGCGAGCGCATGAAGATTCCGGTGTTCCACGACGACCAGCACGGCACCGCCATCGTGGTGGGCGCCGCCGTCCTGAACGGTCTGGCGCTGGTCGGCAAGGACATCTCCAAGGTCAAGGTCGTCTCCACCGGCGGCGGTGCCGCCGGCATCGCCTGCCTGGACCTGATGCTGTCGCTGGGCGTCCGGCGCGAGAATGTCTGGCTGGTCGACCGCATCGGCGTGGTCCACAAGGGCCGCAACGAGGAGATGAACGAGTACAAGGAAGCCTACGCCCAGGCGACCGACGCCCGCGTGCTGGCCGACGTCATCGACGGCGCCGACATCTTCCTCGGCCTGTCGGGGGCCAAGGTGCTGAAGCCGGAGCTGCTGGCCCGCATGGCCGACAAGCCGCTGATCCTGGCGCTCGCCAACCCGGAACCGGAGATCATGCCGGATCTGGCCCGCGAAGCCCGTCCGGACGCCATCATCGCCACCGGCCGCTCCGACTTTCCCAATCAGGTCAACAACGTCCTGTGCTTCCCCTTCATCTTCCGAGGTGCGCTGGACGTCGGCGCCACCACGGTGAACGAGGAGATGAAGATCGCGGCGACCCACGCCATGGCCAACCTCGCCCGTGCCGAGCCGTCGGACGTGGTGGCGGCGGCCTATGTCGGTGAATCGCTGCGCTTCGGCCCGGACTACATCCTGCCCAAGCCCTTCGACCCCCGCCTGATCGTGGAGGTGTCGTCGGCCGTCGCCAAGGCCGCCATGGAATCCGGCGTCGCCACCCGGCCGATTCCCGATTTCCGTGCTTACCGCGACCAGCTGAACCAGTATGTCATCCGCTCCGGCCTGTTCATGAAGCCGGTCATCACCAAGGCCAAGACCGCGCCCAAGCGCGTCGTCTATGCCGAGGGCGAGGATCCGCGCGTCATCCGCTGCGCCCAGGTGGTGGTGGACGACGGCATCGCCCAGCCGGTGCTGATCGGCCGCCGCGAGGTGATCGAGCGGGTGATCTCCGAGATGGGCCTGCGCCTGAAGATCGGCCAGGACGTGGAGGTCATCGAGATCATCCGCGACCCGCGCTATCACAACTTCACCGAACATTACCGCAAGCTGATGGGCCGCCGCGGCGTGTCGCCCAGCCATGCCGCCAATGTGGTGCGCACCCAGCCGACCGTCTTCGGTGCGCTGATGGTCCGCCGCGGCGAGGCCGACGCGCTGGTTTGCGGCACCACCGGCCGCTTCAACGAGCATTGGGCCCACATCTGCGGCCTGATCGGCCTGCGTGAAGGCGTGAAGGTCGCCGCGACGATGAACGCCCTGATCTCGCAGAAGGGCGTCCACTTCATAACCGACACCTACGTCAACCCCGACCCGACCGCCGAACAGGTGGCCGAGATCGCCCGGCTGGCGGCGGATGAGGTGAAGCGCTTCGGCATCGAGCCGAAAGTGGCCCTGCTGTCCCACTCCAACTTCGGCAGCGCCGACACGCCGTCCGCCCGCAAGATGCGCGCCGCGGTGGAACTGGCGTCCGAACAGATGCCGGATGTGGAGATCGACGGCGAGATGCACGCCGACGCCGCTCTCGCCCCGGCCCTGCGCAAGGAACTGCTGCCCGACAGCCGCCTGAAGGGCGAGGCGAACCTGCTGGTGATGCCGACCCTGGACGCCGCCAACATCGCCTTCAACATGATGAAGATCCTGGGCGAGGCGCAGAATGTCGGCCCGATCCTGTTGGGCGTCCAGCGGCCGGTCCACATCGTCACCCCGTCGGTCACCACCCGCGGTCTGGTCAACATGACCGCCGTCGCCGTGGTCGACGCCCAGCTTGCCGACCCGGTCAACGCCGCCCCGACCCCGCCGCTGGGCGTGGCGTAAGGCGGAGACTCAGGCGCGAATGCCCTCTCCTGCCCCCTCTCCCGCGAAGCGGGGAGGGATGGGGAGGGGGCAACCGCAAGGGCAGCGCCACGCCCCATTCCCCTGCGCTGAATTCGTGCTATCCCTTACCCGTAGCCAACGGGAACGGCAGGGGCATGAACCGCAACCAGCGCAAATCCGGCAATGGCGCCAGCAACGCCGCCGCCACCGCCGCGGCGCTGGTCGGCCAAGCCGTGCCGCTGCACCAATCCGGCCGTCTGGCGGAGGCGGAAGCCCTTTACCGTCAGGCAATCGGCATCCAGCCGCGCCAGCCCGATGCGCTCCACCTGCTGGGCATGATCGCCTGCCAGACCGGCCGCTTTGCCGAGGCCGCCGACCTGATCGGCCAAGCGGTGGCGGCCAAGCGCGACGTGCCCGATTACCATGCCAACCTCGCCTACGCCCTGCAGGCCCTGGGCCGGCCGGGGGAGGCGGAGCGGGCGGCGCGCAACGCGCTGCGTCTGCGCAACCCGTTCCCCGAAGCGGCCAACACGCTGGGCAATGCCCTGAACGCCCAAGGCAAGGCGGAGGAGGCGGCCACCGCCTACCGCGCGGCCCTGCGCGCCCGTCCCGACTATGCGGAGGCGGAGGGCAATCTCGGCACCGTGCTGCGCAGCCTGGGCCGGTCGGCGGAGGCGGAGCCGCTGCTGCGGCGTGCCCTGGTCGCCAACCCGGCCCTGACCGAAGCGCGCGCCGCGCTGGGGCTCGCCCTGCTCGACCTCGGGCGTGCCAAAGAGGGGGAGGCGGCCTTGCGCGCCGCCCTGGCCCGCCGGCCCGACCATGCCGCCGCCCTGCTGGCGCTGGCCGGCTCCCTGCAGCGCCGTGGCGAGGATGCCGAGCCCGCCTACCGCCGCTATCTGGTGCTGGAGCCGGCGGATGCCGAGGCGTGGAACGCCTTCGGTCTTGCCCTGCAGGCCGCCGACCGCATCGACCCCGCGGCACTGGCCTTCGCCCGCGCGCAACGGCTGGCTCCGGCGATGGCGGAGGCGATGACCAACCTCGGCACCATCCGCCGCCTGCAGGGCCGCACCGCGGAGTCCGCCGACCTTCAGCGCCGCGCCCTGGACCTGCGTCCCGGCTATGCCGCCGCCCACACCAATCTGGCGCTCGCCCTCCAGGAGTTGGGCGAGGAGGATCGGGCGGAGCAGGAGTTCACCCGCGCGCTCGACGCCGATCCGGCGCAGGCGCTCGCCCGCTTCAACCGCGCCATCCTGCGCCTGCGCCAGGGCCGGCTGGCCGAGGGGTGGGAGGATTACGCCGCCCGCTTCGAGTCCGGCCGGCTGCGGCCCCGACGGCCGTTCGACATCCCGGAATGGGAGGGGGACGACCTTGCCGGCCGCCGGCTTCTGCTGTGGGCGGAGCAGGGGCTGGGCGACGAGTTCATGTTCGGCGCCCTGCTGCCGCAAGCCATTGCCCGCTTTCCCGACGCGATCGTCGAATGCGAGCCGCGGCTGGTCTCGCTGTGCCAGCGATCCTTCCCCGGTACGATCGTTCGGGCGCCGACACGCCGGCCGGCCGACGCCGATTGCCATTTGCCCTTCGGGTCGCTGCCGCGGCTGCTGTGGGGGACGGCGCCCGTCCCGATGCCGCCCGCCGGCTGGCTGAAACCGGACCCGGACCGGGTGGCGGCATGGCGGCAGCGGCTGGATGCGCTCGGCCCCGGCCTGGCGGTCGGCATCGCCTGGACCAGCCGGCGCCTCACCACCGAACGCCGCCGCTCCTACACCGAGCTTGAGGACTGGCTTCCCTTGCTGCGCCTTCCGGGCCTGCATCCGGTCAGCCTGCAATATGACGGACGGGAGGAGGAGATCGCGGCTGTCGAGCGGCGTTTCGGCCTGCGCATCCACCGCTGGCCGGACCTGGACCAGATCGGCGATCTGGAGAGCACGGCGGCCCTGATGGCGAACCTGGATCTGGCGGTCACCGTGGCGTCTTCCGCCGGGGAGATGGCGGCGGCGCTCGGCATACCGGTCTGGCGGCTCGGCCGGCGTGACTGGACCCAGCTCGGCACCGCGGTGCGTCCCTGGTTCCCGACCATGCGCTGCATCCATCCCCTGGACGGCGCCGGCATCGCCGACGCGATTCCCCAGGCAGCACAGATGGTTGCTCGACTTTCCGAAGGTGGCCTGTGAGCATTGCCGACTGGTTCGCGGAAGCGCTGCGCCACCATCAGGCCGGCGCCCTGGCGGATGCCGAGCCGCTGTATCGGCGGGTTCTGGATGCGGAGCCGCGTCACGCCGACACCCTGCACCTGCTTGGCGTTCTCTGTCATCAGCTCAACAGAAACGAACAAGCCATTGGCCTGATTGATAAAGCTGTCGAACTTGCGCCGGATGTGGCGGACTATCACGCCAACCGCGGCATCGTTCTGCAGCGGCTGGGAAGGCTGGACGAGGCGGAGGCGGCACAGCGGCAGGCGTTGGGCCGCGATCCCGGCCATGTCGGCGCCCATTTCAATCTCGGGCTGGTGCTGGCGGGACAGGAACGCTTGGCGGAGGCGGCCGTCCAATATGCCGAGGCCGCCCGCCTGTCTCCCGGTCTGGCCGACGCCCACCTGAATCTCGGTGCCGCCCTGCAAGGGCTCGGCCGGGCGGAAGACGCGCTGGAGGCGCATGGGAAGGCGGCGGAACTGCTGCCCGGCGACCCGCGCCCCTGGACAAACCTTGCGGTCAGCCTGCGCCATCTCGGCAGACTGGCGGAGGCCGCCGACGCTTTGCGCATGGCCGCGACGCTCGGCGGCGGCGTTGCCGATCCGACGGCGCTGTCCGCCCTGGCCGCCGCGCTCCATGCCGCCGGGCAGACGGCGGAAGCGGCGGAACGCTATGCCGATGTGTTGCGGATTGACCCAAGAAATTCGTTCTGCCTCAATGGCCTGGGGCTTTGCCTTAAAGCTCTTGGTCAGCTTGAGGATGCCGCCACCTGTTTCGATGCGGCGACGGCCATCGAGCCCGGCTATGCGGAGGCGCTGGACAATCTCGGCAGCATCCGCCACGCCCAAGGCCGCCATGCCGAGGCCGAGGCGCTGCACCGGCAGGCAATCGGCCACCGTCCCGATTTCGCCGGGGCCTGGAACAATCTGGGCAATGCCCGCCACGCTGCCGGCCGCACGGCGGAGGCATGGCGGCCTTGGTATACGGCCCTGGCGCTTGATCCGGCCCTGGCAGAAACCCACACCAACCTCGGCAACGCCCTGCGCAATGCCGAACGCTTCGATGAGGCCGTACGGTCGCAGCGCCGCGCCATCCTCACGGCTCCGCTGGAGGCCCCGGCCCGCAACAATCTGGGCCACCTGCGCCAGGGCCGGCACGACCATGCCGGAGCGGCGGACTGCTATCGCAGCGCGCTGGCGCTGGATCCCGCCTATGGCGAGGCCTGGAGCAATCTGGGTCTGGCGCGCCAGCGGCTCGGCGATCCGGCGGGGGCGGAGCGCTGCTATGACCGCGCCCTGTGTCTGCGTCCGGACCTGTCGCTGTCCCATTTCAACAAGGGCCTGCTGCGGCTGGAGGCCGGCGACCTCGACCACGGCTGGCCCGGCTATGCCTGGCGCTTCGGGTCGGGGCAGGTCGGGCAGGGACGCCAGCCCCGCGCCCAGCCCTGGCGCGGCGAGGAGCTGACCGGCCGGCGCCTGATGGTCTGGGGGGAGCAGGGGGTGGGCGACGTCATCCTGTTCTCCGCCCTCTGCGCCGAACTGGCCGGTCGCGCCGTCTCCACCATCCTGGAGGTCGATTCCCGGCTGGTGCCGCTGTTCGCCCGCTCCTTCCCGGGCATCCGGGTCAGGGCGCAGGCGGTCGACGGGCAGGGGCGGGAGGTCATGCCGATCCCGGATTATGATCGCCATGTGCCGATGGGCTCCCTGCCGCGGGTCCTGCGCCGTCGGCTGGCCGATTTCCCGCCGCGCCCGTCCTGGCTGGTCCCCGACGCCGCCCTGGTGGAGCGATGGCGCGGACGCCTGGAGGCGCTCGGCCCCGGCCTGCGGGTGGGCATCGGCTGGCGCAGCCAGATGATGACGGCGGAGCGCAGCACGGCCTATCTGCCGCTCGATGCCTGGGCGCCGCTGTTCGCGCTGCCGGGCATCCACTGGGTGGTGCTGCAGTATGGCGATGTCGAGGAGGAGGTCCGGCAGGCCGAGCGGCGCTTCGGCATACGCCTGCATCGCTGGGACGACCTGGACCGCAAGGACGATTTCGACGGCGTGGCGGCACTGATCGCCGGGCTGGACCTCGTCATCTCGCCGGCGATGTCGGTGGGCGAGTTGGCCGGCGCGCTGGGCGCCCCGGTCTGGCGCTTCGGCGGTCGCGACTGGACGCAACTGGGGACGGGGGTGCGCCCCTGGTATCCGTCGATGCGCCTGTTCCAGCCCCGGCCCGGCGAGCCCCTGTCGGCGACGCTGGACGACATGGCCCGCAGCCTGACGGCGCTCGCCTCAAAGACCGGCCCATCTTCAGGCGGCGGTTCGGAATTATCGAGCAAGGCATTGGCCGAGCAGGCGGTTTCCCTGCATCGGCAGGGCCGGCTTGCCGAGGCCGCCGACCTTCACCGCAGGGCCATTGCGGCCGATCCGCTGCATCCGCCGGCCTGGACCAACGGCGGCCTCACCCTGCTCAGGTCGGGCAGGACGGGGGCCGCCATCCATTGGCATCGGCAGGCGCTTGCGCTGAATCCGGCCTTCACCGAGGCGATGGGCAATCTCGGCGTCGCCCTCCAAACGGCCAGTGCATCGGGGCAGGCTGCCGCCCTGCATCGCCGCGCCCTCCGGCTGCGCCCGGCGCTGGCCGAGAGCTGGGGCAACCTCGCCGCAGCCCTGCTCGCCGACCGGCGCCATGCCGAGGCGGAGGCCGCCTGCGCCCGTGCGGCGGCACTGTCGCCGGCCCTCGCCGGGGTGCCGACAACCGCCGCCGCGGCGCAGAAGGGGCTGGGGCGCTTCGAGGAGGCCGTTCGTCAGAGCCGCAGGGCCCTGCACCTCGCGCCGGCCTCGCCCAAGGGCTGGTCGAACCTGGGGATGGCCCTGGCCGGGCTGGGGCGGTGGAGCGAAGCCGGGCATGCCCACCGCCGGGCGCTGGCGCTCGCCCCCGGCCTGCCGGACATCCTGCTCAACCAGGGCCATACGGCGCTGATGCGGGGAGAGCGCGGACTGGCCCGCGCCTGTGCCGAACGGACCCTGAGGCTCGCACCCGGCCGGGGCGAGGCGCACATGAACCGCGCCCTGCTGCGGCTGGCGGACGGCGATATCGCCGGCGGTTGGGAGGATTACGCCCACCGTTTCGCCGCCGGCGATGCGTTTGCCCGCCGCCTCGGCATTCCCGAATGGCGGGGAGAGGATTTGACCGGACGCAGCATCCTGGTGTGGGGCGAGCAGGGGCTTGGCGACGAGATCCTGTTCGGAACCGTACTGCCCGATCTGGTCGGCCGCGCCGGGCGGGTGATCGTCGAATGCGATGCGCGTCTGACCCGCCTGTTCGCCCGCGCCCTGCCCGGTGCCGATGTGCGGGCGCCGACGCCGGATCACCGGATCGGCGCTGCGGACGCCGATTTCCATGCGCCGATGGGCGGCATCGCCGCCCGGCTGCGGCCCGGCCTGCGGCATTTCCCGGCAACCGGCCCGTTCCTGGCGCCCGACCGGACGCTGGCCGCGGCGTGGTGTGCGCG
This sequence comes from Azospirillum sp. VT-I1, assembly GCF_055698305.1. Classification (NCBI taxonomy): domain Bacteria; kingdom Pseudomonadati; phylum Pseudomonadota; class Alphaproteobacteria; order Rhodospirillales; family Azospirillaceae; genus Azospirillum; species Azospirillum sp. VT-I1. The sequence goes on from NZ_CP168803.1 coordinate 640,415, forward strand.
GCTGGCGGCCCTCGGCCCAGGCCTGCGGGTGGGCATCTGCTGGCGCAGCAGCCGCATGACGGCGGACCGGGCCGGCGCCTACAGCCGCATCGGCCAATGGGGACCGGTCCTCGCCGTGCCGGGCATCGCCTTCGTCAGCCTGCAGTATGACGAGCATGCGGCGGAACGGGCGGAGGCGCTGCGGCGCTTCGGCGCGACCCTGCACCACTGGCCCGACCTCGACCAGCGCAACGACCTGGAGGGGGTGGCGGCGCTGATGGCCGGCCTCGACCTCGTCGTCACGGCCCCCACGGCGGTGGGGGAACTCGCCGCCGCGCTGGGCGTTCCCGTCTGGCGGATCGGCAGGGGCGTGGGCGACTGGACGTGCCTTGGAACGGCCGTCCGGCCCTGGTTCCCCTCCATGGCAGTGGTCGGCGATCCGGCCGGGCATGACGCCGCTTTGTCCAAGGTGGCACGACGCCTTCACCGTCTGGCTGATGCCCATGGCGCAGCGCCCTGACCATCCGAGCGGAAGCGTCAGCGCGATTCCGCATTGCGATTCCCGTGCGCGCCCATTATCGACTATGCCCGCCGGGACCCGCGCAGGGTGGATGACCCGGCGCCCGCGCCGTCGTAAGCTGCATCGTCGGCCGGTCGGCACAAGCGGGCTTTGAGGGAAAGGACGGTCGGTGCGGTCTGAGGACGCTCTTGCCAACATAGACGTCGCGGTGCTCGCCGGCGGGCTGGGCACGCGCATCCGGGGCGTTCTGGGCGACACGCCGAAGGTCCTGGCCCCCATCGCGGGCCGCGCCTTCCTCGGCCATCTGCTCGACTATTTGTCCACATACGGCTCCCGCCGCGTCGTGCTGTGCCTGGGCCATCTGGCCGACCGGGTGACCGCCTGGCTCGCCCGCGGCGATTCGGCCGGCACCATCGACGTGGTCTGCCAGATCGAGCCGCGTCCGCTTGGCACTGCCGGGGCGCTCGGCTATGTGCGCAAGGAACTGCGCAGCAGCACCATCCTGGTGGTGAACGGCGACACTTTCCTGGATGCCGATCTGCGCGCCTTCGTCGCCTCGCACCGGCTGTCGGGGGCGGAGGCGTCGGTCCTGTGCGTGACGGTGGAGGATGCCTCCCGCTTCGTCAGGGTGGAGATCGGGCCTGACAGCCGCATCCGCAGCTTTCCGGCGAAGGCCGCCGGGGCCGGCACCATCAATGCCGGGGTCTATCTATTCTCCGCCGCCTTCCTCGACCGCTTCGTCGCGGCGGGTGCGGTCTCGCTGGAACGCGACGTGCTGGAGAAGCTGCCGCCCGGCACGCTGAACGCCCATGTCGCCAAGGCTCGCTTCCTCGACATCGGCACGCCGGAAAGCCTCGCCACCGCCGCCAGCGTGATCGCCGGCCGGGAGTCCTGAAGGAGCGTCCCGACGGCTTGTCCTGAAGGCCGCAATTTGCCCCTGCGCGCGCCGCGGTCTGTCGCTGGACAGACGCAAGGTGCCGGGCCAAGATGCTGGCCGACTCGATCCCGCGCGCCGTGGCAGGACAGCCACGCCGTATCTTCCGGACCAGTGCCATGGCCGTCATCCTCATCCGAGCCGACGCTTCGCCGACCATCGGCACCGGCCATGTCATGCGCTGCCTCGCCGTTGCCGAGGCCCTGCGCGACCAGGGGCACGAGACGCTGTTCGCCGCCGTGGAATCCACCCCCGCCATCGACCGTCGGCTTTCGGCGGACGGCTTCCGCCACGTCTCCATCGCCGGCCCGGTGGGGGAGGCGGCGGATCTGGCCGCCACCCGCTCGCTGCTGCGGCGGGAGCATGGCAGCGCCGTGATGCTGGACGGCTACCGCTTCGGCGAAGCCTATCGCGCCGGGCTGCAGGCGGCGGGCGCGCGGGTGCTGGCCTGGGACGACCTGGGCGACGGCACCCCGCTGCATGCCGACCTCGTCGTCAATGCGGCACCGCAGGCGGCCGCACTCCCCTATGGGGCGATGGCGCCCGGCGCCCTGCTGCTGCTGGGGCCCGGCTACGCCCCGCTGCGGCGGGAGGTGCGCCTTGCGGCCCGCGAGCCGCGGCGGAGCGTCGCGGAACGATCCGTCCTGCTGGTGACCTTCGGCGGCTCCGACCCGCTGGGCCTGACCGGTCCGGTGGTGGAGGCGCTCGCCGCCGCCCGGCCCGACGGCTGCCGCATCGTCGCGGTCGTCGGCGGCAGCAACCCGCGCGCTGCGGAACTGGCGGCGCTTGCCGGGCGTCTCGGCCCCGACGTGACGGTGGAGATCGATTGCCCGCGCATGGGCGCGCTGATGGCCGACAGCGGGCTGGCGGTCTCGGCGGGCGGCGGCACCATGGGGGAATTGGCGGCGCTGGCAGTGCCGACCCTGCTGGTGGTCACCGCCGACAATCAGGCGATGGCGAGCGGCGATGCCGCCGACCTCGGCTGGAGCGAGGCGGTGGACGCCCGCGGAAGCGATCCGGCGGGCGCCGCGGCGGCCATTGCCAAGCGAGCGCTCGCTCTCTGGGCGGATGCCCTGCGGCGGCAGCGGATGCAGGAAGCCGCCGCCGCCCTGCCACTGGACGGGGAGGGAGCGGTGCGCATCGCCCGCGCCCTGACCGGTCCTGCGCCGTCCCGCTCGGCCGGCAGCACCGCCCGGCGGCGCACGGCGCTGGCCTGACCCCGCTCCCTCACGCCGTCAGCTGACCACGCGCCAGGTGCCGTCGCCCTGCTGGCAGGCGGTGCCGAAGCCCTGCTGGGTACGGCCCTGGACCACGATGGTGGTCTGGTATTCGCGGCAGAGCTGGCCCTGCGGCCCGGTGCCCTCGCGCACCGGCGTGTAGCTGCCGTAATTGCCGGTCTCCGGGTTGTTCCAGCGGATGGTGCTGCCGGTGGGGGCGCTGTAGGCGTTGACCGCCGCCTGCTGGGCATAATTCTGGTCGGCACGGTCGAGCGAGGCGCCGGCCGCGTTGCCCAGTGCCGCACCCAGCAGCGTGCCGACGCCGACCGCCACCAGCTTGCCGCTGCCGCCGCCGAAGCGCGAACCGGCCAGGCCGCCGACCACGCCGCCCAGAACGGTGCCGGCCGTCTGCTTGTTGGCGCTGACGCCGCCATAGGAGTCGCCATAGCCGGGCTGGGCGCAGCCGGCGAGCGGGGCCGCGAGCAGGCTGGCGGACAGCGCGGCGGCGAGGAAGGGGCTGGCTTTCATGGTGGCTCTCGTCCTGTTGAGATCGTCACGAAACTGTTCGTTCCTGACGCCATCAACATGGCTGACCCGCATCTTATTCCCGGCGCGTGACGCGGTGCCTCGCTTGCCCCTATGATCGGGCCAACGGTTCCACAAAGGAATCGACGACAAGTCCTTGGGAGGGAACGAACATGCTGCCCAACGCGGACAGCTATGACGGGGTGTCCCGCGCCTTCGCCTGGCGCGTCCCCGACCGCTACAACATCGGCGTCGACGTCTGCGACCGCTGGGCGGAGTCCGAACCGGACCGCATCGCCCTGATCCACAAGCGGCGCGACGGCGGGGTCGAGGAGTACCGCTTCGCCGACATCCGCGCCCTGTCCAACCGCTTCGCCAACGTGCTGGCCGCCCAGGGCGTCGGCCGCGGCGACCGGGTCGGCATCCTGCTGCCCCAGGCGCCGGAAACCGCCGTCAGCCATGTCGCCGTCTACAAGCTGGGCGGCATCGCGGTGCCGCTCTTCTCGCTGTTCGGGGTGGAGGCGCTGGAATACCGGCTGGCCAACTGCGGCGCCCGTGCCGTGGTGACCGACGCCGCCGGGGCGGCCAAGATCGCCCAGATCCGCGACCGCCTGCCGGAATTGCGCGCCGTCTTCCGCATCGACGGATCGGGGCCGGGTTGCCACGACTGGCACGGGCTGTGCGACGCGGCGTCGGACGACTTCATCTCGGCAGACACCGGTCCCGACGACCCCGCTCTCATCATCTACACCTCCGGCACCACCGGCCAGCCGAAGGGGGCGTTGCATGCGCACCGGGTCCTGCTGGGCCACCTGCCGGGCGTGGAGATGTCGCACGACCTGTTCCCGCAGCCGGGCGACCGCATCTGGACGCCGGCGGACTGGGCGTGGATCGGCGGGCTGCTCGACGTGCTGCTGCCGGCCTGGCACCATGGCGTGACGGTGGTCTCCCACCGGTTCGAGAAGTTCGAGGCGGAGGCTGCCTTCGCCCTACTGGCCGAGTTCCAGGTGCGCAACGCCTTCCTGCCGCCGACGGCGCTGAAGATGATGCGGGCGGTGAAGGCGCCGAGGGAACGCCACGCCATCGCCATGCGCTCCGTCGCCAGCGGCGGCGAGACGCTGGGCGCCGGGCTGCTCGATTGGGGGCGGGAGACCTTCGGCGTCACCATCAACGAATTCTACGGCCAGACCGAATGCAACATGATCGTTTCCTCGGCCGCCACGCTGATGGCGCCGAAGCCCGGTATCATGGGGCGCCCGGTTCCCGGCCATGACGTGGCGGTGATCGACGGGGAGGGCAACCGGCTGCCGCCGGGACGGATCGGCCTGATCGCGGTGCGCCGTCCGGACCCGGTGATGTTCCTCGGCTATTGGAACAACCCCGACGCCACCGCGGCGAAGTTCGTCGGGGACTGGCTGGTCACCGGCGATCAGGGGGAACTGGACGCGGACGGCTACATCCGCTTCGTCGGACGGGACGACGACGTCATCACCTCGGCCGGCTACCGCATCGGTCCCGGCGAGATCGAGGACTGCCTGATCGGCCATCCCGCCGTCCGCATGGCGGCGGTGGTCGGCGTGCCCGACCCGCTGCGCACGGAGATCGTCAAGGCCTTCGTCGTCCTGCAGGAGGGGGTGACGGCGGACGATGCCCTGGTCGCCTCGATCCAGGAGCATGTGAAGACGCGGCTGGCCGCCCACGAATATCCCCGGGCGATCGAATTCCTTGAAAGCCTTCCCATGACCACCACCGGCAAGATCATTCGCCGGGAGTTGAGGAATCGCTCTTAATATCATGACGGAATTGATTTTATTGGTCGCGGCCTTCCTGGCCGGGGCGATGAATGCCGTTGCCGGCGGGGGCAGTTTCCTGACCCTGCCGGCGCTGATCTATGCCGGGGTCCCGCCGGTCGCCGCCAACGCGACCGGCACGGTCGCCCTGCTGCCCGGCTATGCCAGCGGGGTCTATGGCTACCGGCAGGATCTGACGCCGGTCGGCAACCTCAGCCTGCCGCTGCTGTCGGTGGTCAGCCTCGTCGGCGGTCTGGCCGGGGCGGGGCTGCTGCTGGTGACGCCGGATTCGGTGTTCCGCGGCATCGTTCCCTGGCTGCTGCTGCTGGCGACCGGGCTGTTCGCCTTCGGCAACCTGCTGGCGCAGCGGCTGCGCAGCCTCGGCCTGCACGGCAACGGGGCGATGCTGGGCACGCTGTTCGCTGTGTCGGTCTATGGCGGCTATTTCAACGGCGGGCTCGGCATCCTGCTGCTGGCGCAACTGAGCCTGTTCGGGATGACCGACCTCAACGCCATGAACGGGCTGAAGAACCTGTTCTCCGCCGTCCTGACCGCCATCGCCGTGGTGGCCTATGCGGCCGGCGGCGCGGTGGAATGGCCGAAGGCGCTGCTGATGACGGTGGCGGCGGTGGCCGGCGGCTATGTCGGTGCGCGGGTGGGGCGGAAGATCCCCAAGCCGGTGCTGCGCGCGGGCATCATCGCCGTCGGGCTGGTGATGAGCGCGGTGTTCTTCCTGAAATGATCGCGCTATAGAGGGCGCCACCCGCCATCCCTTGGCCCCGCTGCGACCGGATCCGTTGCCATGCTGACCGTTTCGGACCTCGACCTGTATTATGGCGACGCCCAGGCGCTCGACGGCGTTTCGCTGCAGGTCGCGGCGGGGGCGACCACCGCCATCGTCGGCGCCAACGGGGCGGGCAAGACCTCGCTGATCCGCGCCGTCGCCGGCATCCTGAAGCCGGCCCGCGGCAGCATCCGCTTCAAGGACCGCGAGATCTCCGGCCTGCCCAGCCATGTCGTCTGCGATCTCGGCATCGGGCAGGTGGCGGAAGGCCGCCAGATCTTCCCCAGCCTCAGCGTGCGGGAGAATCTGGAGATGGGCGCCGTCATCCCGCGGGCCCGTGCCACCGCCCGGCAGACCTACGACCGGGTGCTGGACCTGTTCCCCCGCCTGCGCGAACGGCTGGACCAGGCCGCCGGCACCCTGTCCGGCGGCGAGCAGCAGATGCTGGCGATCGGCCGCTGCCTGATGGGCAAGCCCGACCTCATCATGTTCGACGAACCGTCGCTCGGCCTGTCGCCGGCCCTGGTGCAGGAGCTGTTCCGCATCATCCGGGCGCTGGCGGCCGACGGGATGACGATCATCCTGGTCGAGCAGAATGTCGCGGCATCGCTGCGGATCGCCGGACAGGCCTATGTGCTGGAGAATGGCCGGGTGGTGCTGTCCGGGACCGGCGAGGCGCTGCTGGCCGATCCCGCGGTGAAGCAGGCCTATCTGGGGCTGTAGGGGAGGAGGGGCGCGGCGGCCCCCACCCCGATCACTCGGCCCGAAGCCGATCCGTCAATACAGCCCCTGCGCCTCGCGCGCATAGTCCAGCAGCTTCTCCACCTGGCGGGAATCGAAGGAGAAGGGGCGGAAGCGCGCCCGCGCCTCCTCCGGCCAGCCGGCGGCGCTGTCCTCCGGCGCGTAGCCCAGCAGGAGCGTGGCGAGCGAGGCCGGCAGGCCGCTGGAGGTGGGCAGGAACACCACCGGACGGGTGCGCGCGAACAGGTCGGCCACGGTATTGGAGGCACCAAAGGCAACGATCACATCGGGATCGAAGCGCTCGACGGCGTCGACGATGGCGGTCAGCTTCTCCTCGTCGAACCGGGGCTGCGGGAAGGACAGCATGCGCACCGCCGCGCCATGGGCGGTGATGGTTTGTTCGCCGTCATACTCCTCGGTGACGTTGTAGCTGTATTCGGGCACGAAGCCGTTCTCGCCCGACACCGCCATGGCGTTGGGGTTCACGATCAGCACCGCGCAGCCATGGTCGTCCTGCAGGCGGCGGGCATAGTCGAAGGCGTCGGTTGTCGGCTGGTGCCCCTCGCCCAGCATCTGGTTGGTGATCAGCGCCACCCGCCTCACCTCTGCGCGCGGGGCCGCCCTGCGCATCCGGACGTCAAGGCCGTAGCGGCGCGCCGTTTCCTCCACCAGCAGGCGGTAGAAGCGGCGGAACTCGCCATGGGTGAAGGCGCCGACGTCGCCCTTGCGGACATCGCCCTGGAACAGCCGCATGGCGATGCCCCAATAGGCGTAATGCAGCGACGGCACCGAGAATCGCTGGGGATCGGCCAGCACCGCGTTGACCAGGGAGCGGTAATAGGCGATGTCGCCGGTCAGCAGGAACAGCAGCGACTGGCGCCGCATCACGTCGCCCATGGTGTAGCGGGCGTCGACCTCCGCCGCCGCGTCGGCGCGGATGTCGTCGTCATAGCGGCGGATCAGGTTGGCCAGCGCGCCGACATTGCCCCAGCCCTCGCCCTCGTTGGTCAGCAGGCTGAGCGCGCGGGCGAAACTCAGCGCCGCCTCGCGCTGGCGGCCGCAGGCGTGCAGGGCGTGGCCCAGATTGGCATGGAACAGGGGAGAGCCGTCGTCGCCGGCCACAGCCTGGGCGATGCGGTCCACCGCCTCCTCCGCCCGGCCGGATTGCAGGGCGATGACCCCCAGCAGATGAAGGGCGTCCGGATGGCCGGGCGACGCGTCCAGCACGTCGCGGTACAGGCGCTCCGCCTCCGCGGTGCGGCCGGCGCGGTGATGTTCCGTCGCGACGGCCAACGTCTGCTCGATCTGATCCATGATGCACGTCCTTGCTGTCGGGGCGGCCCCCATCCCCCGGAAGCCGTCGTCCCCTGCTGTTTACCCTGTTTTAGGAGACACGCGGTCAACTTTCCGCATGCTCGGTTCTACGACCATTCGGGGAAGCGGCGGCCGGGGCGCCGTCCCCTGCCTGACAACAGCCTTCGCGGCCATCCTGGCACGGTGCCTTTTGTGGGGGCTGCCCGCCTTCTGCATGGCCATGGCCGCCCAGATCGCACCGGCCGCGGCGCAGGATTCGGCGCAAAATCAGGCCCGGACGGCGGAGACCGCGGCCGGCGGGCCGTCGATCGCCATCAGCCTTGCCGACCGCCGACTGTACCTGACCGGGACGGACGGCGCGACCCGCAGCTTTCCGGTCGCCATCGGGCGTCCCGGCGTCCCGATTCCCGTCGGCGACAGCAGGATCCTGCGCAAGCGCCGCGACCCGACCTGGAGGCCGACCGCCAACCAGCGCCGGGAGAAGCCGTCCCTGCCGCGGGCGGTGCCGCCGGGACCGGACAACCCGCTGGGCAGGTTCGCGCTCGACCTCGGCTGGCCGGCCATCGCAATCCACGGCACCAACGATCCGGATTCGGTGGGGCGGCAGGCCAGCGGCGGCTGCTTCCGCATGCTGCCCGCCGACATCGAAACCGTCTTCGCCGCGGCGGAGGTGGGGACGCCGGTGCGGGTGGTGCGGGACTCGCTGGCGGGAGGCGCGCCGAAGCCGCCCGCGATCCAGCCGGCGAGGACGCTTCCGGTCGCGGTCAAGGCGGCGGTACCGACCGTTCAGCAGACGCCGAATCCGCTGCCGGTCCCGGCCGTCGCCACCATCGCGCCGGCACCTCCGCCGGAACCACCCCCGCAGCCGGTGGCCGACCCGCGCTGCGCCACGGTGACGGCGCCGCTGCGGCGGATGATCTGCGACGTGCCGGCGCTTGCCGTGCTCGACGGACGCGCCCGCGGCGCGCAGGAGCGCTTCCTGGCCGGCATCGCCGATCCGGCCGCCCGCGCTGCCGCGGCCTACGACCTGATCCAGGAGGAGCGGCGCTTCCACGAGCGGATCGCCGCCCTCTGCTGGATCCGCAGCGGGACGGAGGGCGACCCGGCCGTCGCCGCCGCGGCGCGGTCCTGCCTGACCACCGCGCTCGACCATCGGCTGGAGGATGTGGCGGAACGGATCGCGACGCTGCGCGGCGGCGCCCGGTTGGCGGGGCGGCCATAGGAAAGCCGAATCGCAGAGCCCGACCGTCATTCTGTCTTGCCTGGACCATCGGGGACTGCTAACCCGCAGAACCCCACCGTCCGGACAATCCGCCGCCCATGCCGATCGACTATTACCTGAACATCGCGGCCTCCGGGCTGCTGACCGGCCTGGTCTATGGGCTGGCGGCGCTGGGGCTGTCGGTCATCTTCGGCGTGGTGCGCGTCGTCAACTTCGCCCATGGCGAGATGATGGTGGCGGGCATGTACGGCGCCGTGCTGCTGGGCGGCTGGTGGGGGCTGGACCCGCTGCTGTCGGCCCCGATCATGGCGGCGCTGCTGTTCGCCTGCGGCTGGCTCCTGCAGCGCGGACTGGTGAACAAGTTCGTCGAGCGGCCGGAGCATATGCAGTTCATCCTGCTGCTGGGCATCGCCACCATCCTGGTCAACGCGATGCTGATGCTGTTCGGCCCCGACGCCCGCAACGTCCAGGTGCCCTACAGCTTCGACACGGTGGAGATCGGGCCGATGCTGCTGGATTCGGTGCGGCTGCGCGCCGGGGCGGCGGCCATCGTCGTGGCGGCGGCGCTGTTCGCCTTCTTCCGCTTCAGCCGCACCGGCAAGGCGATCCGCGCCTGCGCCGACAACCCGCTGGGCGCCCGCGTGGTCGGGCTGAACATCGACGGGCTCTATGCGCTGACCTTCGGCATCGGTGCTGCGGTGGTCGGGGTGGCGGGTGCCCTGATGACGCTGCTGGTCGATGCCCGGCCGCAGCTGGCCCCGGAGTACACGCTGCTCAGCTTCATCATCGTCATCGTCGGCGGGCTGGGCAGCCTGCCCGGCGCGCTGCTGGGCGGCGTGCTGATCGGCATGTCGGAGGCGCTGGCCGGCTTCCTGCTGACGCCCTCCCTGAAATCCCTGTTCAGCTACGGGGTGCTGATCGTGGTTCTGCTGCTGCGCCCGCAAGGGCTGTTGGGGAAACGGTCATGACCGGCCTTTCCGGAGTGACGGGACGCGGGATGGTCCTGCTGGCCCTGGCGGCGCTGGGGCTGGCGGTCGCCCCCCTGGTCGCCGACCGCTATCTGGTGTCGGTGCTGACCACCGTGCTGTGGTTCGCCTATGTCGGGCAGGCCTGGAACGTGATGATGGGCTTTTCCGGCCTGCTGTCGCTGGGCCATGCGCTGTATGTCGGCCTGGGCGCCTATGTCAGCGCCGCGCTGTTCGTCCATTTCGGCATCGGCCCCTGGGCCGGCATGGTCCTGGCGATGCTGGTGGCGGTGGCGGCCGGCTGCTCCATCGGATTCCTGGGCTTCCGCTTTGGGGTGAAGGGTGTGCATTTCGCCCTGCTGACCATCGCCTTCGCCGAGGTGGCGCGCGTCGGCTTCGACCACATCACCTGGGTCGGCGGCTCCGGCGGCTTCTTCCTGCCGGTGGAGGCGGGGGTCAGCGATCCGCTGAACCTGCGCGGCTCGCCCTTGCTGTTCTATTACGTCGCGCTGGCGCTGGTGCTGGGCGCGCTGGTCCTGTCGCGGGTGCTGCTGCACAGCCGTCTCGGCTACCAGTGGCTGGCGGTGCGGGAGGAGCCGGACGCGGCGGAGGCGTCGGGCGTCGACCTGTTCCGCGCCCGCATGACGGCGGTGGCGGTGTCGGCCGCCCTGACCGCGCTGGGCGGCGTGTTCCAGGCCTTCTATTTCAACAACCTGTTCCCGGAGCAGGTCTTCTCCATGGGCCGCTCCATCGAGATCATCCTGCCGGCCATCGTCGGCGGCATCGGCACGCTGATCGGCCCGATCCTGGGCGCCTTCATCCTGACGCCGCTGGGCGAGCTGCTGACCTTCCTGATCGAGGTCGGCGGGCTGGACCTGCCGGGTCTGAAGCAACTGTTCTACGGCGTGGCGCTGGTGGTGATCGTGGTGTTCCGGCCGGAGGGCGTGTGGCCCTGGCTGGCCCGCCGCCTGCGTCTCGTCCGCCAGCCGGGGAGGGTGCCTGAGATGACCGCACTGCTGGAGGTCGAGGGCCTGTCCAAGCGCTTCCGCGGGCTGAAGGCGGTTTCCGACGTCAGCTTCACCGTGCCGGAGGGGCGCATCCTGGCATTGATCGGCCCGAACGGCGCCGGCAAGACCACCACCTTCAACCTGATCGCCGGCGTCTTTCCGCCCGACGAGGGGCGCGTCACGCTGAAGGGCCGGCCGCTGACCGGGCTGAAGCCCAACCAGGTCTGCGCCGCCGGGATCGGCCGCACCTTTCAGATCGTCAAGCCCTTCGGCCAGCTGACGGTGGAGGAGAATGTCGTCGTCGGCGCGCTGGCCCGCGAAAGGTCGGTGGAGACCGCCCGGCTCCAGGCCCGCGCCGTGCTGGAGCGGCTGGAGTTGGCCGATCAGGCCAACCGGCCGGCGCGCAGCCTGACGCTGCCCGACCGCAAGCGGCTGGAGGTCGCCCGCGCGCTGGCGACCCGTCCGACCCTGCTTCTGCTGGACGAGGTGCTGGCCGGCCTGCGCCCGACGGAGGTCGACCGCATGGTCGGGGTCCTGCGCGAGCTGAACCGGCGCGAGGGGCTGACCATCCTGATGATCGAGCACGTCATGCGCGCAGTGATGGCGCTGTCCGACCGCGTCGTGGTGCTGGACCATGGCGAGAAGATCGCCGACGGCGCCCCGGCGGAGGTCGTGGCCGACCCCCGCGTGGTCGAATCCTACCTGGGAGCCGAGGCGCTGGACTGAAGCCTGCCCGCCTCAATTGCTGAGGTTCGACGGGTCCTCGCGGTAGCTGACGGCGGCGATCTCGGCGGTCAGCGGATGGCCGGGATAGGTGAAGCGGCGCAGCCATTCGGTGTCGCCCGATGCGCTCCAGAATCGCAGCATCAACCGGCCCGGCATGCGCGGCAGCAGCTGCCCCTCCTTGGCCGCGACCTGATGCACCGGCTTGCCGTCCACCGTCCAGACGATGCCGTCCGGCTTCCAGTCGAAGCCGTAGCTGTGGAAGCCCTTGGCGGCGTCGAAGCCGAGGTCGACCACCGTGTCGCGGTGCCCGACGCCGTTGGCGACCCAGCTGATCTCCATCTTGGTGGTGTCCTTGCCGGCGATGCCGAAGGTGATCTCGTCCCACGGATCGCCGAAGGGCGGGCCGGTGTAGTGGGAGACCGAGGTCATCACCCCGTCGGCCTTCACCGCCTTCAGCGACACCGCATAGCTGCCGTAGCCGTAGAAGCGGTGGGTGGAATACTCGCCGCAGGAATAGCGGTCCCGGCCGCTGATGTCGTCGCTGACCGACAGGGCGAGATGCCCCTTTTCCGACGTGACGTTGGCGCGGTTCCAGCTGCAGTTCATGTGGCCGCCGGCCTTCCAGCCGTCGGAGCGCTGCCAGCGCGAGGCGTCGAACTTCCCGGACTTCTCGCTGAAGCTGCCGCCGAGATGGCTGAACAGGCCGTCGGCCAGCGCCGGTCCGCCGGCAGCGGCCAGCAGGGCCGAAAGCCCCCGGCGACACAGGCGGCGATGATGCGTGCTTTCCGGTTGCCGTATGTCCGTTCGCCGTTTCCGGCGTCGTCGTTGCGCATGGCCGATCCTCCCGCTGAGAACGGGCCGGCGCGCAATTTCGGTCGGCCCCCACCCCCATATCGCGAGGGCAGGGCAGGGCGGCAATTGTGCGGGCGGGGTGGGGCCGGCGCCGGCGGACTTACCTCCGCCGATAACCGCGGAGCCTCAGACGTCGGTGACGCCGCTCTTGGGGATGCGCACGTCGCGGTGGACCGACATGCTCAGCAGCAGGCCGACGCCCACCATCAGCGTCATCATCGCCGACCCGCCGTAGGACACCAGCGGCAGCGGGATGCCGACCACCGGGATCAGCCCCATCACCATCGCCACGTTGACGAAGACGTAGAGGAAGAACTGCGCGGTCATGCCGACCGCCACCAGCCGGCCGAACTGGCTGCGGCTGTTCAGCGCGATGATCCAGCCATAGATGAACAGCAGCAGGTAGAGCGCCAGCAGAGTCAGCGCCCCGACCATCCCGAACTCCTCCGCCAGAACGACGAAGATGAAGTCGGTATGCTTCTCCGGCAGGAACATCAGCTGGCTTTGCGATCCCGACATGAACCCCTTGCCGAACAGCCCGCCGGACCCCAGCGCGATCTTCGACTGCAGGATGTTGTAGCCGGCGCCGAGCGGATCGGTCTCCGGATCGAGGAAGGTGTAGACGCGCTGCTTCTGGTAGTCGTGCAGGAACTCCCAGGCGACGGGAATGGCGCCGAGCCCGCCGCCGATCACCAGCAGGAACTTCCACACCCGCACGCCGGCGGCGAAGAACACCGCACCGCTGCCCAGGATCAGCAGCAGCGAGGTGCCCAGGTTCGGCTGCATCAGCACCAGGGCGACGGGGGTGAAGACCAGCAGAAGGGGAGGGATCAGCAGCAGCGGACGGCCGATCTGGTCCAGGGTCACCCCGTGGAAATAGCGGGCGAGCGCCAGCGTCAGCGCCGGCTTCATCAATTCCGACGGCTGGAGCTGGAAGAAGCCGAGGTCGATCCAGCGCTGGGCGCCCATGCCGATGCGGCCCATCAGCTCCACCGCGATCAGCAGGCACAGCACGATGAAGAAGATGACGTAGGCCGACTTCATCAGGTGCCGGATGTCCACCAGCGCGATGCCCAGCATCAGGACGAAGCCGGGGACGGCGCGGACCAGCTGCGGCTGGGCCCAGGGTTTCCAATGGCCGCCGGCGGCGGAATAGAGCAGCCCGACCCCGACCCCGGTGATCGTGCAGACCAGCAGGACCAGCCCCCAGTTGATGAGCCTGATCTTCGTGCCGAGCGTCAGCTGCGACCGCTGCGGCTCCAGACCGCCGGAGCCGAGATGGGAAAGAACCACGACCGTACGCCGATGTTGCCGGAAAGGAGGGACAGGCTCCGGCAGCCCGCCGGAGGTAACCGGCGCGGATAATGCGGCAAGCCGCCCCATCGGTAAAGCCGCCCGTGCGGCGGCCGCTTTTTCTAACCGGCCCCCATGGGTGGGCAGGCGGGATCAGGCGGTGGGGATCAGGCGGCCGAGATCAGGCGGTCGCCACCGCGGTGCGCAGCGCGGACGCGGCAGGAAAGAAGCGCACCTGATTGCGGCCGGCGTTCTTGGCGTCGTAGAGCGCGCTGTCGGAGTGGGCGATCAGGTCGGAGAACTGGCTGTGACCCCGCGTCATGCTGACGCCGCCGATGCTGCAGGTCACCGTCACCCCGCCTTCGGCACCGAGCGGGGCCAGCTGGCGCTCGATGGCGCCGCGCAGCCGTTCGGCCAGCATCCGCCCGGCCTCCGCCCCGGTTTCCGGCAGCAGGATGGCGAACTCCTCCCCGCCTATGCGGCCGATGGAATCCTCCTGCCGGATCTGGCCGGCGCAGATGTCGGCCACCGCCTGGATCACCCGGTCGCCGAAGGGATGGCCGGCCCGGTCGTTGATCGCCTTGAAACGGTCGATGTCCAGGATCAGCACGGTCAGCTCCCGCCCATAGCGGCGGGCGCGGCGGAACTCGCCCTCGCCCAGTTCGAACAGGCGCCGCCGGTTGAGGGCGCCGGTCAGCCCATCGGTGTGGGCGAGCTTGGTCAGTTCGCGGTTGAACTCGTCGCTGGCCATCAGGATGTAGTTGATGGCGCCGACCACCGTGCCCAGCAGGGACAGCAGGAAGGTCGCGCGCTCCACGGTGTCGTCGACGAGCTGGCCGACCGGCGCCTCGTGGCTGAGGCCGGCGCCCATGCGGACGAGATAGACGATGGCGAGTGCCGCCGACAGCAGGCCGGTGACATAGTGCGGAACGCCGCGGTGCTCGTAGCGGACCAGCACCTCGAAGGCGATGACCAGCAGAACGGCGGCGGCGGCGAAGCTGACCAGCGTGCGGACCGCGGACAGATCGCCGCCGGCCAGCAACAGCAGCAGGCAGCCGAGTGCCACCGCGCCCCCAACCGCCACCGGAACCAGCCGCCGGACCGGCCGGTCCTGCAGATGGCGGACGCAGGTGTAGTTCATCGCCAGCCCGGCCAACCCGATCCCGTTCGCCAGCGGAATCAACAGTTCCGGCATCTCGTCGCCGCGCAGGCCGCCGATGAGGAAGGCGGAACCCAGCAGGAACTTGCCGTAGGCATAGGCACGCAGTGAATTGCGGATGTGGCGGGGATAGCGGCCGGACGCCACGACGATGGACAGCCCCACCGCAAAGCCGATCACTGTGATGACCTGCGCGATGAAGGTCGTGTCGAAATTCATCCGCCGGCCCGCCACGCCCGATTACGTCAGTATGCCTTCGGCACGCTATATGAAGTCTATGCCGCTGACAAGCCGTACCGGGCGAACTCTGGGTCGGGAGTTCTCGCTATTGCCGGTCTATTGTTATCAAGGATGATAGCGGGGCCTTACCGCTTGTCGGGCGCATAGCCCTTGGTGAACAGGTCGACCGCGGCATCGACGAAGCGTTCCAGATCCTCGTCGCTCGGCCGTTCGCTGAGGCAAAGCAGCAGCTTCATGTGCATGTTGGCCTTCAGCAGGCCGAAGAACTGGTGGGTGGCGAGATCGAAGTCGGTGATCGCCAACTCGCCCCTGGCCGCAACATGGGCCATGAACTGGCGCGCACGCTCGAAGGTCTCGGCCGGGCCGCTCTCGTAGAAGGCCTGGGCAAGCTGGGGTTGGCGCAGAACCTCGCCCAACACCATCCGGTAGACCCCCAGCGCCTTCGGCGAGGCGATGAAGCGGACAAAGGTCCGGCCGATCAGACGAAGCCCGTCTGCCGCCGGCAGGCGCATCGCCTCGTCCCAGACGCCGGACATCACGGAGTTGGCGCATTCACAGGCGACCATCGCCCGGAACAGCTCTTCCTTGCTGCCGAAATGCGCGTACAGCGTGGCCTTGGACACGTTCGCCTTCTTGGCGACCGCATCCATGCTGACGGCGCTGTAGCCATGCTCCAGGAACAGGGCGCCCGCCGCCTCCATGATCTGGGCCGGCTTTGAACCTGCTTCGGGAGTGGGGGCAACCAAGGTGGTCATACGCGCCTCGCCTGAGTCCATGTTCTTGGCCCCTACCGCGTTCCGCATCGCCCGACAAGCCCCCAGACACTCTGTTTCCAAAAACTGAACCGTTCAGTTCGGTCTTGACAACAGATAGGCCGTCCGCCATCTTCCGGCAAGACTAAACTGAACGGTTCAGTTTCTTTTCTGCGACGGCGCCGGCAAGAGCGCATGCGCGGAAGGGCGCGGACCGCGGTGGATTGGGGATAGAGACAATGGCGAATGGCGTGCGGAAGATCGTGCTGTCGGGCGTCGCACTGGCCGTGCTGGCCGGCGGCGCCGTCGCCGGCGAACATTGGTGGCGGGAAGGGCGGTTCATGGAATCGACCGACAACGCCTATGTGCAGAGCGACATCACCGTCGTCAGCCCGAAGGTCTCCGCCTATGTCCGGGACGTGAAGGCGGCCGAAAACCAGCTGGTGCGGGCCGGCGACGTGCTGGCGGTGTTGGACGACCAGGATTTCCGCGCCAAGGTGGCGGAGGCGGAGGCCGCGGCGACCGCGCAGAGGGCGGCGCTCGGCACGCTGGACAGCAAGCTGGATCTGCAGCGCACTGTGATCGACCAGGCCGCCGCCACGCTGGCGAGCGCCGAGGCCGAGCAGCGCCGCGCCCAGCAGGAGTATGAGCGCAGCCGCTCACTCGCCAACGACAGCTGGACCAGTCGGCAGAAGCTGGAAACGGCCGACGCCGACCTGCGCAAGGCGGTGGCCCAGGTCGCGCGGTCGCGGGCGGCGCTCGCCGCGGAGAACGAGCAGGTCAACGTCCTGCGCGCCACCCGGACCGAGACGGAGGCCCATCTGGCCCAGGCCGAGGCGACGCTGCGGACCGCGCGGATCGACCTGGAGAACACCGTGGTGCGGGCGCCGGTCGACGGCGTGGTCGGCAACCGCGGCGTCCAGGTCGGCCAGTATGCCCGGCCGGGCGTGCAGCTGCTGTCGCTGGTCCCGCTGCCCGACGTCTATGTGGTCGCCAATTTCAAGGAGACCCAGCTGTCGCGCATGCGCCCCGGCCAGCATGTCAGCATCTCGGTCGACGCCTTCCCCGACCGCCGTCTGGAGGGCACGGTGGAGAGCTTCGCCCCGGCCTCCGGCTCCAAGTTCTCGCTGCTGCCGCCGGAGAACGCGACCGGCAACTTCACCAAGATCGTCCAGCGCGTGCCCGTCCGCATCGCCCTGCCGCGCGACAACGCGCTGGCCGGCCTGCTGCGTCCCGGCCTGTCGGTGGTGGCGGAGGTAGACACCCGCGGCGCCGACGTCCCGCCGCATGTGACCTCTGGCGGCGTCTTCGGCGCGCTCGCCGACAAGCAGGCGGTGGCCGCCAAGTAACGGCGGCCACGGTCCGGCGGGGACGCCGTCCACCTCCCCCTTCTGGGGCGGCGTCCCCGTCACCCATCCAAGCGACATTTTGGCCGGAGCCATCCCTGGGCGGGATTCCGTCGGCCGCGATCCAAGGCAGCGGTTCCATGGCTAATCCGGCCCAGGGCATGCGCCCGCTCACCACGCGCGACATCGTCGGCTTCTTCGCGATGGTCGTCGGCATGTTCATGGCGATCCTGGACATCCAGATCGTCTCCAGCTCGCTGTCGGAAATCCAGGCGGGGCTGGCGGCCAGCGCCGACGAGATCTCGTGGGTGCAGACCTCCTACCTGATCGCGGAGGTCGTGATGATCCCGCTGTCGGGCATCCTGTCGCGCATCATGTCCACCCGCGTGCTGTTCACCGTGGCGGCCGCCGGCTTCACCCTGACCAGCGTCGCCTGCGCCTTCGCCGGCAGCATCGAATCGATGATCGTCTGGCGCGCGCTCCAGGGCTTCATCGGCGGCGCGATGATCCCGACGGTCTTCGCCACCAGCTTCATGATCTTCCCGCCGGAAAAGCGGGCCGGCGTGTCGGTGATGATGGGGCTGGTCGCCACCATGGCGCCCACCATCGGCCCGACGCTGGGCGGCTATCTGACCCAGCACATGTCCTGGCACTGGCTGTTCCTGGCCAACGTGATCCCCGGCATCGTCGTGACCTCGCTGGTCTGGTTCCTGGTGGACGTTGACCGGCCGAACCCGGAACTGCGCAAGGGCTTCGACTTCATCGGCCTGTTGCTGATGGCGACCTTCCTGGGCAGCCTGGAATATGTGGTGGAGGAGGGGCCGCGCAACGACTGGTTCGACGACGAGGCCATCCTGGCGCTGGCCGTGGTGGCGGCGATCGGCGGCATTGGCTTCTTCTGGCGGGTCCTGTCCTACCGCAATCCAATTGTGGAGCTGCGGGCCTTCGCCGACCGCAACTTCGCCATCGGGTCGCTCTACAGCTTCATCCTCGGCATCGGGCTCTACGGGTCGGTCTATCTGCAGCCGCTGTTCCTGGCGCGCGTGCGCGGCTTCAACAGCCTGCAGATCGGCGAGATCATGTTCGTGACCGGCGCCTTCCAGTTCCTGTCCGCCCCCATCGCCGGCGCCCTGTCGAAGCGGATGGACCTGCGCGCCATGCTGGCGCTGGGGCTGATCCTGTTCGGCAGCGGCGTCTGGATGAACAGCCACTTCACCGCCGAGACCGGATTCTGGGAGCTGTTCCTGCCGCAGGCGGTGCGCGGTATGTCGCTGATGCTGTGCTTCATCCCGATCAACAGCGTGGCGCTGGGCACCCTGCCGCCGGACAAGCTGAAGAACGCGTCGGGCCTGTACAACCTGATGCGCAACCTGGGCGGCGCCATCGGGCTGGCGGCGATCAACACGGTGCTGACCGACCGCAACGCCCTGCACATGAACCGGCTCGGCGACAATGTGAACCTCGCCCGGCCGGAGGTGCAGCAGATGGTGGACAATCTCAGCCAGCGATTCGACGGGCTGGTGGCCGATCCGACCGCCGCGGCGATGTCCCGGCTGGTCGGCCTGGTCCAGCGCGAGGCGATGATCCTGACCTTCAACGACGCCATGCTGCTGATGTCGGCGGTGTTCTTCGGCGCGCTTCTGTTCATGCCGCTGGTGCGGCGTCCGGGCGGGCCGGTGAAGGCCGACCATTGAGCGGCGCAAACCCGCGAGCGGCATAGGTTGTCGCCCGCGGGTTGTGCTATAGCTTGGCGCGGTCCCCCTGCCGAGCCCCCGCCGATCGCCATGAGCAAGCGCCAATATACCCGAGCCGAGGTCAAGGAACTGCTGGGCGCCCTGGAGCGCCAATGCCGCGAAGCCTCCAAGCTGGCCCAGCTGGCCGAGCATGAGGCGAGCAAGCACAGCTTCGGCGCCTACCGCGACTTCCGCGACAAGGTGGGAGAGTTCCAGGCCCTGGTGATCCTGATCGAGCAGCGCATGCGCAATCTGGTCGACGCCCGGTCCGACGACCTGCGCGACCAGTTCGAGAAGCTCGATACGGTGATGCTGGCCCTGCTGGTGCGCGCCAGCATGCGATTCTTCTTTGTGCTGTCGGCCAACCCGATCCTGCCGATGGGTGCGCGCGAGATCTTCGTCGCGGAGCTGCGCAGCCTGCACGACGCTGCGGAAAAGCTGCGGCGTCCGAACTATGCCGGCAAGCTCGGCCCGGAGCTGGAGCGGGAGCTGGAGACGGCCTCGCTGATTCTGGAAGAAATCATCGACAAGGCGCCGAGCCTGCTGAACTTCCGCGGGGTGCCGGTGAGTGGGGAGTAGGGGGCTTTGCGAAGCTAGACTCCCACCCTAACCCTCCCCCGCTGGGCGGGGAGGGGACAAGTGCTTGTTCGGAAAAGAAGCGGCAGTCCCTCCCCCGCCCAGCTCTCGCACAAAGCTCCGCTTTGTGCTGACGCGGCAGGCGGACCGGAGGTCCGCTGAGAGCGGGGAGGTTAGGTGGGGGCAATCGAAGCCTGCGCTAAGCCACCCCCAAAACCCCCTCACTTCGCCAAGAACTGCGTGATCGTCTCCCCCGCCTTGGCGATGTTCGCCACCCCGTCCAGATGGCCGAGAGTCGAGGTGATCGACTCCGTATACTCCACCGCGTTGCCCTGCTTTTCCAGACGGTCCTTCAGCGGACGCATGTTGCGGTCGGGCGGGAAGACGAGGTCGTCGGCGGACGGGATCAGCAGGACCGGCGCCTTGATCTTCGCCAGACCGTCCTCCAGCGAGCCGCCGTTGCCGGTGACGAAGGTCTGGTTGGCCTTCACCAGATAGAGGAAGTGGTTGGCGTCGCTCACCGCGGCGCGGCCGGACGCCGCCTTGTCCAGCCAGGCTTCGATGGCGTACTGGTTGCCCATCGCGGCCTTCGGGTCCTTGCCTTCTTCCGCCCATTTGCGGCCGAAGGCGGCGTCGGCCCATTTCCAGTGGCGGGCGTGCAGGGTGACCAGCTTCAGCGCTTCGGTCAGGCCGGCCTTCGGCTCCGTCTTGCCGTAATAGTCGCCGTTGTTCCAGTTGGGGTCGAGCTTGATCGGCGCCGCCCACAGGTTCAGCCAGCCGATCAGGAAGGGATCGGCCTCCGGCCCGCCGATGGCGGCGATGACGCGCTTGACCATGTCGGGATGGTCGGCCGCCCATTCGAAGGCCTGCAGCGAACCCATCGAGCCGCCCATCACCGCCTGCAAGGACTTGATGCCCAGACTGTCGATCAGCGCCTTCTGGACATTGACGAAGTCCTTGATGGTGACGATAGGGAAGCTCATGCCATAGGGCTTGCCGGTGTCCGGGTTGATGCTGGCCGGGCCGGTGGTGACGACGGTGGGGTCCTTGGGCGACAGGTTCACCAGCGTGTCGGAGCTGATGATGAAGTATTTGTCGGTGTCCAGCGGCTTGCCCGGCCCGATGATGCTGTCCCAATAACCGGGTGCCGCATCCTCCGCCTTGTATTTCCCGGCGGCGTGGCTGTTGCCGCTGAAGAAATGGGTGATGAGGATGACGTTGTCCTTCGCCTCGTTCAGCTTGCCGTAGCTTTCCCAGCCGATGCGGACGTTCTTGATCGTCCCGCCGCCGACGGTGGTGTAGGACGGCATCTCGAAAACCTTCTTTTCGACGATGCCGTCCAGCGCCAGCGCCGGCAGCGCGCCGAACAGGCATGCGGCCATGGCGAGCCCGCCGAGACGAGCGGACCAGGTGGATCCGCGGACAACCCGAGGCATGGGCAACCCCCTCCCAATTGTTTGCTGGACGGGCAGTCTACCCATACGGTTGTGTCTGTCCAGACGCCTTCGCTGACGCTTAAGGTTAGGTGCGCCCTCAGCGCAGGCGGACGGCGGTGCCGTTGACCGACACCATCAGCATGCCGTTCTCCTTGCCCAGCACCTCGTAATCGACGTCCACCCCGACAATGGCGTCGGCGCCGAGCGACCGTGCCGCCTCCTGCATGTCGGCGAAGGCCGCCTCGCGCGCCTCGCGCAGGGCCGCCTGATAGCCGCCGGCCCGGCCGCCGACGATGTCGCGCACGGAGGA
Organism: Azospirillum sp. VT-I1; assembly: GCF_055698305.1. Lineage (NCBI taxonomy): Bacteria > Pseudomonadati > Pseudomonadota > Alphaproteobacteria > Rhodospirillales > Azospirillaceae > Azospirillum > Azospirillum sp. VT-I1. The sequence goes on from NZ_CP168803.1 coordinate 661,836, forward strand.
GAACAGGTCGCGGAACACGTTCACGCCCATGATCGCCTCGCCGGCGACGATGCCCAGATACTGGGCGACGGGGCGGCCTTCGACGGAATCGGTGCTGGTGACGATCATCGCCGCGTTTTCCCTTGGCAGTTTCGATGCCGGACAGATGGGGGCTCTACGGCGGAGTCCAAGGCGGCACTGCGAATTCGCAGGTGCAGCTAGCCCATCGCACCTTCCCCCACCCCGTCCGTACCGTGTAGGACAGGGTTGAGGTCGCCGGGGGCGAAGGGGCAGGCTAGGGGGAAAGCGATGGACGACACGCGGCGTGCCATCCTGCGCTGGATGACCGGCGTCATGGAGGCGAAGGGCTGGAGCGCTGGCGGCTGGGCACGGCTGGCCGGCGTCACCGCCACCAACCTGACCCGTTTCCTGCGCGATCCGGTGATGGGCAGCGTGCCCAGCGCCGACACGCTGGCCCGCTTGGCCCGCGTCGCCGGGTCGGAACCTCGTTTCCTCGACGACCATGCCTATGCCCCGGTCTCCCGCGTGCCGGTGCTGACGCTGGAGCAGGCGCACATCTTCCTGGACCTTGGCCGCAGGGCAGGGGAGGCGTTCCTGGAAGGGGCGCTGAAGGACGGTGCGTCGTCGGTCGCCATGGACGGCCGGACCTCCCGTCGGGCCTTCGCGCTGCGCATCCTGTCCAAGAGCCTGGATGCCGCGGGCGTGCTGCCGCGCGACTGCGTGGTGCTGGAACCGCTGGACGTGCTGACGCCGCAGGCGGGCGACGTGGTGGTGACGGTGGGGGAGGGCACCATCTGCGGCTACCGCTTCTTCCCGCCGCACCTGATGCCGGTTTCAACCGACCCCGACTGCCGCCCGACCGCCATCGACCGCGCCCATGTGGCCGGAGTCGCTGTCCATGTCGTGCGAGCGCTTCGCATGTAAATCGCCTCCGCCGCATGAGTCGCGGCGCGCGTTCCGGATCCCTGCGACTCGCAAAAACGGACGTCTCTACTCCGTCCGTTTTGTCTTGTGACGAATCTCCAAAGAAGGCACCAAATATAGCGTGTTTCCAGGACTTTGCGCTGGTCTACGGCCAAGCCAAAGGTTCACGTTTTGTTCTTGAATGCTGCGTGTTCGCATCCCATATTCAGGGTCCGGTCAGGCGGTCCGAAAAACAGGCTGCGAAGTCGCAGCGGCGGTCACGCTTCGAAGCCGGAATGGCGGCCCGAATGGGGCCGGAACCGGGAATGGCGGAACGGCATGGCGATCACTCAGGCACAGCGGGAATTGCGGGCAGGGCGGCTCGGCTCGTCGGACGCCACGCGCGTGATGGCCGGCGACTGGCTGTCGCTGTGGCGCGAGAAGACCGGCCGGGTCGAGCCCGAGAATCTCGACCTCGTCGCCGCCGTGCAGATCGGCATCGCGACCGAACATCTGCACCCGCGCTTCGTCACCCATGCGACCGGACTGCCTTGCGTGCCGGCACCCGACACCTACCGCCATGCCGACCATGACTGGATGGTGGCGCATCCCGACTTCCTGGCCGGCAGCGAGGCGGGTGGGGCGCTCGACACCATCGTGGAGGCGAAGTTCAACAGCGGCTTCCAGAGCGATGCCGACCTCGCCCGCCGCTACCACTGGCAGATCCAGCATCAGCTGGAGGTGGTCGGGCTGGACCGCGCGCTTCTGTCGATCCTGCGCCCGACCGGCCACAGCCTGGTGACGGTGGACCGGCGCCCGGACGATGTTGAGCGGCTGGTGGAAACGCTGGAAGCCTTCTGGTGGCACGTCGTCAACGACGTCGAGCCGTCGGATCCGCTGCCGATGGACGGCCCGTCCTATGAGAACGGCCGCGTCTTCGACATGGGGCGCCACAACCGCTTCCGCGCCCTGGCCGACCGGCTGGTCGCCAACCGGGCGGCGGCGCTGGAGGTGAAGGAGGCCGAGGCCGCGCTGAAGGCGCTGATGCCGGACGATGCCCGCATCGCCTTCGTCGCGATGGATCAGCCGGACGGCCGGTCCGGCGGCCTCTATCTCGCGCGCGACCGCGAGGGCCGGCTCAGCCTGCGCTACGGCGCACCGCCGCGCCGGGCCCTGGCCGACGCGCAACATTGGATGCCCTCCGCTGACCCGAACGCGGTGGAACTCAGCCTGGATGCAGTGCTGGCCGCCGGCTGGGGTGAGGGGAGAGCCGAAACGTTTGGACAAGAAGGACCCAAATCATGGGACGCATGAGCAAGACCGACCACGTCGTCGCCGATACCGAAACCGCTGAATCCAATGTGGCCGAATCCAGCGTAGCCGAGTCCAACGTGCCGGAAACCACCGAGGTGGAGACCAAGTCCGGCGGCAGCCGTGGCTCGCAAGGGTCCAAAGGGTCCGCCGGCGCCAGCCGGGCGGCGGAGCCGCAGCGCATCGACACCATGTTCCTGTGGAACCGGCTGAAGCGCACCGACCCGAAGGCGACCAAGCCCTTCACCCGCTCCGGCGGCTTTCGCGGCACGCAGATCGACCCGACTTGGCGCTTCCAGATGATGACGGAGGTGTTCGGTCCGATCGGTAAGGGCTGGGGCTACGAGCAGGTGGACTGGACCATCGCGGAACGGATGATCTTCATCTGCGCCCGCGTCTGGTACATCGATCCGGAATCCAAGGAGAAGTGCTTCACCGGCCCGCAGTGGGGCGGGACCGAGATGGTCCGCCGCCGCAACGGCATGGAGATGCCGGACGACGAGTGCTTCAAGATGTCGATGACCGACGCGGTCGGCAAATGCCTGCTGCAGCTGGGTCTGGCCGCCGACGTCTATATGGGCCAGTTCGACGATAGCAAGTACCGGGAGGAGTCGGAGGCCTTCTATGCCGCCAAGTCCAACCCGGATCTGCAGCCCGCCGCCGTCGAGGCTTTCGAGGCGGAGGTGAAGCGCCGTCTGGGGGCCTGCCTGGACCTGGATGACCTGGAAGAGGTCTGGCGGTCCGGCGTCGGCACCCGCCTGCGCGAGATCGGCACTGTGGACCGCGCCGCCCAGCACCGCATCACCGGCCTGTTCGCCCAGAAGAAGGCCGAGATCCTGAAGCGCGAGGAAGAGGAGGGGCGGGAAGCCGCCTGACGGAACCATGGCCCAGACGACTCATGACACCGGCGACCGGTCGCCCAGCGGTCTTTTCCGCATGAGCGCCTGGGAAGGCGAGTTCGAGCGCGCCAACGCCCAGCTGCCGCGCTGGTACTGGAACCGCGACCAGCGGCGCCGCCACTACGCCCGCTGGGTGGAGGCGGAGGCCGAGACGCTGGCGATGCGGCTGTCGGGACTGCTGAGGTCCGACACCCCGGCGGAAACCGCAGGGGCGGCCCGCGTGCTGGTCGAGTCGCTGTCGCGTGACATCGACTGGGCTCGACGGTTGGAAGACTCGGAATCGGAAGACGGGACGTTCGCCCACGCCGCCTGATGGCAGGCGGCATCAAGGGAAGGATATCATCTCATGACGATAGAAGAGGTCCAGGCGCGTCTGCGCGCCGCTCAAGCCCGGCTCGGGCGTGAGGGCCGCTTCGCCCTCACCCTCAGCCTTGACGGGCGCGAGGAATGCTACATCACCCATTGGTTCCGCCCCGAGCCGCACGCCTTCGAGGACTGCCGCGCGGTCGGTTCCGGGACCCTCAGCGAGTGCCTCGACGCGCTGGACCGCTATGTGGCGGTGAACCGGGTGCGCGACGAGGCTCCGGTGCTGATGGCCGCCGAATGACATCCCCGTAACGGCCAAGCCATCGGCCTTTCTCCCCTCGTCCCCCCCGCGGACGAGGGGATTTTTTGCCCGCCGTTCGCGGACTGTCGAGGTTGTGTTATCGTCGCCACCTTCAAGCCGAAGGGGAGCGAACATGGATCCCGTACTTGCCTTCGTCAGCATCGCCGGGGCCATCGCGGTCGGCGCCGCCAGTCCGGGCCCAAGTTTCGTGCTGGTCGCCCGCACCTCCATCGCCGTATCCCGCCGGGCCGGTCTGGCAACCGCGCTCGGCATGGGGATCGGCGGCGTGTTCTTCGCGTCGCTGGCGCTGCTGGGGCTGCATGCCCTATTGTCACAGGTCGGCTGGCTCTATGCGGTGCTGAAGCTGGTGGGCGGCGCCTATCTGCTTTATCTCGCGGTCCGAATCTGGCGCGGTGCCGCCGAGCCGCTGGTGATGGCGGACGAGGGGCAGACGGCGCCCGCCGGGCTGATGCGGCCACTGCTGTTTGGGCTGCTGACGCAGCTGAGCAATCCGAAGACGGCGCTCGTCTATGGCAGCATCTTCGCCGCGTTGATGCCGGCCGAACCGCCGTTCTGGCTGTTCGTTTTCCTGCCTCCGGCAATCTTTCTGATCGAAGCCGGCTGGTACGCCATCGTCGCCGCAGCATTTTCCGCCGGCCGGCCGCGCGCCGCCTATCTCAGGTCCAAGCGCTGGGTCGACCGGGTTGCCGCGGCAGCGATCGGTAGCCTGGGCGTCCGTCTGATGTCGGACGCCTTGCCCCTCCCTAACCCTCCCCGCGTTCCGCGGGAGAGGGGACTGCCGCTGCATTGCAAACCTACCCTCTCCCGCAAAGCGGGGAGGGAGGGACCCGCGGCGCAGCCGTGGGAGGGAGGGGGCATCACGCTCCCCAAGCTTTACTTCTTCTTCCCCGCCTGCGCCCGCGCGAACGCTTCCGCAAAGGCGCTGTTGACCGGTTCCGGCGCCTTGGCCGGCTTTGCCGCCACCTTCGGCGCAGGCGCCGCCGGCCGGCGGTCCTGCTGCTGCGGACGCGCCGGCCCCCTCTGCTCCTCCCGGCGTTCCTCCCGCCGGGCCGGGCGGGGCGCTTCCTCGCCCATGCGCATGGTGAGCGCGATGCGCTTGCGCGGGATGTCGACCTCCAGCACCTTCACTTTCACCACGTCACCGGCCTTCACCACCGTGTGGGGATCCTTCACGAAGCTGTTGGCCAGCTGCGAGATGTGCACCAGACCGTCCTGGTGGACGCCGATGTCGACGAAGGCGCCGAAGGCGGTGACATTGGTCACCACGCCTTCCAACATCATCCCGGGCTGAAGGTGCTTCAGCTCCTCCACGCCCTCCTTGAAGGTGGCGGTCTTGAACTCCGGACGCGGGTCGCGGCCGGGCTTCTCCAGCTCCTTGATGATGTCTTCGACGGTCGGCACACCGAAGCGTTCGTCGGTGAACTCCTCCGCACTCAGGCCGCGCAGGAAGCGGGCGTCGCCGATAACGCTGCCGAGATCGCGGCCGGTCGTCTTCACGATGCGCTGGACCACCGGATAGGCTTCCGGATGGACGGCGGAACCGTCGAGCGGATTCTCGCCGTCGCGGATGCGCAGGAAGCCGGCGGCCTGCTCGAAGGTCTTCGGCCCCAGCCGCGCCACGTCGAGCAGCTGCTTGCGTGAACGGAAGGCGCCGTTGCGGTCGCGGTGCTCGACGATGTTGCGGGCGATGGTCTCGTTCAGGCCGGACACGCGGGTCAGCAGCGGGATCGACGCGGTGTTCAGGTCGACGCCGACCGCGTTCACGCAATCCTCGACCACCGCATCCAGCGAACGGGCCAGCTTGCCGCCTGCGACGTCATGCTGGTACTGGCCGACGCCGATCGATTTCGGCTCGATCTTCACCAGCTCGGCCAGCGGATCCTGCAGGCGCCGGGCGATGGAGACGGCGCCGCGCAGGCTGACGTCCAGGTTGGGAAACTCATGCGCCGCGGTTTCCGAGGCCGAATAGACCGACGCGCCGGCCTCGCTGACCACCAGCTTGGTCAGGGACAGCTCCGGATGGCGCTTCATCAGGTCGGCGGCCAGCTTGTCGGTCTCGCGGGACGCGGTGCCGTTGCCGATGGAGATCAGTTCCACCTTGTGCCGCGCCGCCAGCGCCGCCAGCACGGCGATGGAGCCGTCCCAGTCGTTGCGCGGCGGATGCGGATAGATGGTCGTCGTCTCCACCAGCTTGCCGGTGGAATCGACGACGGCGACCTTCACGCCGGTGCGGATGCCTGGATCGAGCCCGATGGTGGCACGCTGGCCGGCCGGCGCGGCCAGAAGCAGATCGTGCAGGTTGCGGGCGAAGACGCGGATCGCCTCGTCCTCCGCCCGCTCGCGCAGGGAGCCCATCAGGTCGGTCTCGATGTGCGGGCCGATCTTCAGCTTCCAGGTCCAGCGCACCACGTCGGACAGCCACTTGTCGGCCGGACGGCCCTGGTCGCGGATGCCGGTGTGGGCGGCGATGGCGCCCTCTGCCGGGTGGGGCTGGCCCTCTTCGACCGGCAGATCCAGACGGATGTCGAGCACGCCCTGTGCCCGGCCGCGGAACAGCGCCAGCGCGCGGTGCGACGGCAGCTTCGACCAGTTCTCCGAAAAATCGAAATAGTCGGAGAACTTGGCGCCCTCCGCCTTCTTCTCCTCGATCACCTTGGAGGTGACGACGCCCTTGTCCGCCATGGCGGTGCGCAGGCGGCCGACCAGTTCGGCATCTTCGCCGAACCGCTCCACCAGGATATGGCGGGCGCCATCCAGCGCCGCCTTGACGTCGGCGACGCCCTTATCAGCGTTGACGAAGGCGGCGGCCTCCGAATCCGGCTGCTTCCGCGGGTCGGCCAGCAGCGCGTCGGCCAGCGGCTCCAGCCCGGCCTCGCGGGCGATCTGGGCCTTGGTGCGGCGCTTCTGCTTGTAGGGCAGGTAGAGGTCTTCGAGCCGGGTCTTGGTGTCGGCTTGGCGGATCTGCAGTTCCAGTTCGGGCGTCAGCTTGCCCTGGTCCTGGATGGCCGACAGGATGCTGGCGCGGCGGTCCTCCAGCTCCCGCAGGTAGCCCAGCCGCTCCTCAAGGGTGCGGAGCTGGGTGTCGTCCAGGCCGCCGGTCGCCTCCTTGCGGTAGCGCGCGATGAAGGGAACGGTCGATCCCTCGTCGAGCATGGCGATGGCGGAAGCGACCTGGGACTCGCGGACCGACAGTTCGTCGGCGATGCGCTGGCTGATGGACAGCATGTGGCAGGGACCCTGCGGGCTGTGGTGACGATGCGAAAGGGCGACTGTCATAGCGCGTCGGGGCAGGGCGGCGCCACCCCGCCCTTTCGGCAGAGTGCCCGACGACGCGAAGCGGAAGCGGAACCATATGGCCGGGTTCTTCGCAAAAAGGTGGTAGGGGCGGATTTCCCGCATCCCTTCACCCGACGTTAACCATATCGGCCCTATACCTCTGCTTGCAACTTGGTTGCGTTTCCTCCCGAACCTAACTTACGGGCGGCCCTGCGGCGATAGCGCGGGGCCGCCTTTTTCTTTTGTGCGGCGGGATGCCGCGACCGGACCGGTATGAAGGAAAAAGGGCCGGGACGGACATGCCGCCCCGGCCTTACCCCGGAAGTGTCTGCCACCGGTCGAAACCGAAAGGATCAGGGAAGGCGGCTTTCAGCGAGACGCAGGCGGCCTTCCGGGGACAAGCGGGACAGGGTGTCGGCGACGCGTGCCTCGAACTCGCTCCGAAGCGCGGCGTCCTTGGCGTGGATGTTGTTGAACAGGGCCTTCAGACGCTCCGGATCGAAGGGTTCGGCCATCAATTCGGTGCGCAGGCGCGGCGCGAACTCCTCGCGGCCGACGCGGATGCGGACGAACAGCGGGCGCGCATCGTCGAGCGCCTTGCGCAGGATCGCCGCGTCGGCCGGCGACAGCCGGTCCGACACCTCGTCGACCAGCCGGCCCAGCATATGTTCGGGGCCGGGCGGCGGGGGCGGCCGGAAGGCGTGGGCGACGACGAAGCCGCCGGCCAGCATGTTCAGCGCAAGGGACCCGACCAGAAGGAACCAGGGCCAGCGGCGCCGGATGGACGGCGTCATCGCACGTCTCCCAGATAGCTAACGATCATCACGCCCGAAAGGCCGGGCGTGCTCGCCTTTTCGAAGGAAATCAGGCCCTGGCCGTAGCTGAGGAAGCCGACCACCGCCATGACTGTCAGGAATCCCGCAAGCGGGGCAGGGCGGAAGGGTGGACGCGACAGGAACCACGGCACGAATTCGGGAACGACCCGCTGGGCCAGACAATCGGCGATGCGGGCATAGACCTGCGCCTCCCGCCTGGACGAGACAAGCGGGGTCGATGCGGCATCCAGCAGCGTGTCGGTGACGGCGGCATCGGCCAGCAGGTCGCGGGCTTCAGCGCTGTCGTCAAGAAGGGTCAGCGCATCCACCCGGGCGGAGCGCGGCCAGCGGTCCAGATCGGCGCCATAGGCCGCGGCATAGCGTTTGAACTCTTTGAGCGTCATGACCGTACACCGTCCTTCTGACGGATCAGGGGTTGAAGCCGGGCCCGCACCACGCGGCGCGCCCGGACCAGCAGACTTTCCATAGCCGAAACAGACACCTGCAATATTTCCGAAGCCTCAGCGCACGTCATCTCCTCATGGTAGCAGAGACTAAGGGCCGCCCGCTGGCGTTCGGGCAGCGCCGCGATGGCGGCATCCACCGCCGCACCGATCCGGATGCCGTCGATCACCGTTTCGGCGCTCCAGGCCGGATCGGCGATCTCGCCGGCGTCGTCGATCGGGGCGAAGCTGCGCCGCCTTTTGTAGTCGATGGCGCGGTTCACCACGATCCTGTACAGCCAGGTCGTGAAGCGGGTTCCGTCGCCGCGCCAGCGGTCGGCGTTGGCCCAGATCTGCAGGAAGGCGTCCTGCGCGACCTCTTCGGCGTCGGCGGCGTTCCCGACCACCCGTTGGGCCAAGGCGATGCTGCGGCGCAGATGCCGGCGCGTGAGTGTTCCAAACGCTTTCCGGTCTCCGGCCGCGGCGCTCGCCATCAGCGCCTCGTCCGTCACCGTCTCCTCGGTAGGCTCCACGCCGTCTTCCGCCCGCTCCCGGTTGCTGTCATAGGCTTATACGCCGCAAGTGCAGGATCCCTGCGCAGGGACGACCCTGATTTCCGGCGCGTATGCGATGTCGCATAACGGCAAGTTTTTTCCATAATATGACTTATGTGTTTTTTGTCTGTAAGCGCAAGACTGAACTGTCAGCCCGTCACACCACCCACGCTCGAATTCCGCATCTGACGGGAATGGGGCTGCGATATACCGGAACGGCGACAGGACCAGACCGGAGACATTCCCTCGATGACCGAAGCCGTCACCATCCCGCCGTCCCGGCCCGCAAGGTCCGGCGAATGACCGCGCCCGCCACGCTGAAGGCCGTGCTGATCGGCAAGGCTGTTCCGTTCGGCAAGCCGGGAGCGCTCAGCGCCATCGGCAAGCACCCGGTCGGCGGCGCGCTCGCCATCGGGCCGACCGGCCTTGCCGGCGACGAGCAGGCCGATCTCCGCAATCATGGCGGCCCCGACAAGGCGGTGCACCATTACCCGTTCGACCATTATATGGCATGGCGGGCCGACCTGCCCTCCCCCGTTCCCTTGCTGGAGACGGTCGGAGCCTTCGGCGAGAACCTGTCGACGCTGGGCCTGACCGAGGAGGAGGTCTGCGTCGGCGACGTGTTCCGCATCGGGACGGCGATGCTGCAGGTCAGCCAGGGGCGCCAGCCCTGCTGGAAGCTGAACCACCGTTTCGGCGTGACGGACATGGCGCGCCGGGTTCAGGCCACCGGCCGGACCGGCTGGTATTATCGGGTGCTGGAACCGGGCGTGGCCGCGGCCGGCGACGACGTCGCCCTGGTGGAGCGTCCCCTGCCCGACTGGCCGCTGGCCCGCATCCTGCGCGCCTTCTATCACGACACCGGAGACGTCCGGACGCTGTCGGGCATCGCGGAACTGGAGCCGCTCGCCCCCGGTTGGCGTCAGCTGGCCCGGCGGCGGGTGGAGAGCGGGAAGGTCGAGGACTGGTCGTCGCGTCTGGGCGAATAGGCGGCCGAACCACCGGACGTCATACGCCTGTCATGGAGCTGCTGTAGCGTTGCGCGCGGGCGCGAGGTCGTGCCGACGCTGCTTGCCAGGGGACGCTCCCGTGTACGACATGTCCACACCGAACGCCGGTCCGGCGACCGATCCCGCCGGTTCCTTCCCCGTCGCGGCGCCGGGCGCATCGCCGGTCCGCATCCGCAATTCGGCGGAAGCGGATGTGCCGGCGATGCTGGACATCTACAGCTATCATATCCAGCGCGGGCTCGGCCCCTACGACATCGAGCCCCCGCATCCGGAAGAGCTGAAGCGCCGCCGCAAGGCGATGCTGAAGCGCCGTCTGCCGCATCTGGTCGCGGATCTGGACGGGGTTGTCGTCGGCTATGCCTATGCGGCCCCCTTCCGCAAGCGGCCGGCCTACCGCTACACGGTGGAACACTCGATCTACATCCACAAGGACCATCAGGGCCGCGGCATCGGCCGGCTGCTGCTGCCGTCGCTGATCGAGGCCTGCACCGCCGCCGGCTGCCGCCAGATGATCGCGGTGGTGGACAGCGCCAATGTCCCGTCGCTGCGGCTGCATGAATCCTGCGGCTTCGTCCAGGCCGGCATCCTGCGCAACGTCGGCTTCAAGTTCGGGCGCTGGACCGACAGCGTCTTTCTTCAGCGCGCGCTGGGCGCCGCCGACCGCGAGCCGCCGCACGACCATCGCGCCGGCTGGGCGGCGGCCGAATAATCGCCCTTGCCGGCTGCCATACGCTTTTCCTTTCATCCTCCTCCCTGCCCTTCCGGAGACCCGTCGCATGGATTTCTTCCGCCGCTTCAACTTCCTGGTCTGCGCCCCCGCCTTCGAGGTGGACGAGTTGGAGGGTATGCGGCTTCAGCAGATCCTGTCGGAAGTGGAGCGGATGGGCTTCGAGGTGGTCCGCGCCCGCCGGGTCGAGGACGCCGAACTGGCCATCCGCACCGATGCCGCCATCGGCTGCATGATCGTCGATTGGGGCAAGAGGGGCGCCGATGGCAAGCAGGCGTCCCTGATCGCCTTCGCCCGCCAGCGCGGGCTTGAAATGCCGATCATCCTGCTGGTCCGCCGCCAACGGCTGGAGAACATCCCGGTCGACGTGCTGAACCAGGTCGACGGCTACATCTTCCTGGCGGAGGAGACGCCGGAGTTCATCGCCAAGAATCTGGTCAGCCGGCTGAAGCAATATGCCGACACGCTGAAGACCCCCTTCTTCGGAGCGCTGGTCGATTACGCCGAGGAGGGCAACCAGCTCTGGACCTGTCCCGGCCACAATGGCGGCATCTTCTACAGCCGCAGCCCCATCGGCCGCATCTTCGTCGAGCATCTGGGCGAGGCGGTGTTCCGTGACGACATCGACAACTCGGTTCTGGAGATGGGCGACCTGCTGGTCCATGAGGGACCGGCCCTGCAGGCGCAGAAGGAGGCCGCCCGCATCTTCGGGGCGGAGCGCACCTATTTCGTGCTGAACGGCACCTCTGCCTCGAACAAGATCGTGCTGTCGGCGCTGGTGGCGGAGGACGACCTCGTGCTGTTCGACCGCAACAACCACAAGGCGGCCCACCATGGCGGACTGTTCCTGGGCGGCGGCATCCCGATCTTCCTGGAGACCGAACGCAACGCCCACGGCCTGATCGGCCCCATCGACCCGCGGGCGCTGGACGAGGAGGTGATCCGCGAGCGTATCCGTCGCAATCCCCTGGTCAAGGACCCCGACGCCTGGAAGCGCGAACGCCCCTTCCGTGCCGCGGTGATCCAGCAATGCAGCTACGACGGCACCATCTACAACGCCCAGATGATGCTGGAGCGGATCGGCAAGCTCTGCGACTACATCCTGTTCGACGAGGCCTGGGCCGGCTTTCTGAAGTTCCATCCGCTGTTCAAGGGCCATTTCGCCATGGGGCTGGAAGGGCTGCATGACGGCCATCCCGGCATCATCGCCACCCAGTCCACCCACAAGCAGCTGGCCAGCTTCTCCCAGGCATCGCAGATCCATGTGAAGGACAACCACATCAAGGGGCAGCGCCGCCGGGTGGAGCATCGCCGCTTCAACGAGACCTTCCTGCTGCACGCCTCGACCTCGCCCTTCTACCCGCTGTTCGCCTCGCTGGACGTCGGCGCGCAGATGATGAAGGGGCGGTCGGGCGAGATCCTGTGGGACGACACGATCCGGCTGGGCATCGAGCTGCGCAAGAAGATCCGGGCCATCCGCCGCGAGTTCGAGGAACGCGAGAGCGATCCGGCCAAGCGCTGGTTCTTCGATCCCTTCGTGCCCGACCGCGTCAGCCGCGACGGCCTGGAGACCGCGTGGGAGGAGGTGCCGACCGACGAGCTGGCGACCGACGTGCGTCATTGGGAGTTCGCCCCCGGCGCCGACTGGCACGGTTTTCAGCATGTGGAGCCGGGCTATGCCATGACCGACCCCAACAAGCTGACCCTGCTGACCCCCGGCTTCGACCGCCACAGCGGCGCCTATGGCGACCACGGCATCCCGGCCCCGGTGGTGGCGCAGTATCTGCGCGAGAACCGCATCGTGCCGGAGAAGAACGACCTCAACTCCCTGCTGTTCCTGCTGACGCCGGGGGTGGAATCGAGCAAGGCCGGCACCCTGCTGAGCGGTCTGGTCGCCTTCAAGCGGCTGCACGACGACAACGCCCCGCTGGAGGAGGTCATCCCCGAATTCGTCGCCAAGCGGCGCGCCCATTACCTGGGCCGGCGCCTGCGCGACCTGTGCGCGGAGATGCACGCCTTCTACCGCGAGAAGAACACCAGCGCCCTGCAGCGCGCCATCTTCCGGCCGGAGCATCTGCCGACCATGGCGATGCCGCCGCGCGAGGCGACGCGCCATCTGGTCCGCAACGACGTGGATTACCTGCCCATCGACGAGATCGCCGACCGCATCGCCACCACGCTGTGGGTGGTCTATCCACCGGGCATCGCCACCATCGTCCCCGGCGAACGGCTGGATGCGCGGGCCAAGCCGATGATCGACTACCTGAAGGTCTTCCAGGAGAGCGCCAACCGCTTCCCCGGCTTCGACAACGAGATCCAGGGGCTGTACCGGGAGACCGACGCGAAGGGCGTGATCCGCTACTTCACCTATGTGGTGAGGGAGTGAACCCGACGCGGCCATCGCCCTTCGGGGCCTTGGCCGCTTACAGGGTATCGATGCCCTGTTCCGCAGCGACCTTCTCATACGCGGCCTGCAGCCCGGCAAGGACCGAGGGTCCCTTGACCGGCGCCTCCAGATGCAGGCTGCGCAGTTCATCCATGAAGGCCGCCCACATCGGCGGCCCGCCCTCTTCCAGCAGTTGGGCGCGGATGGCGAGTTCCGGGGTCACCGGCCGATGCCGGCGGCCCCAGGCTCCCATATGCACGAGCAGCGGCACGAGTTGAATCGCCGCTTCCGTCAGGCTGTAGATCGCCTTCTGCTGATGGGTTGGGTCATCCCGCTTCGTCAGCAACCCGGCCTCCATCAGGCGCTTCAGCCGGTCGGCCAGGATGTTGGAGGCGATCCGCTCATGCGACCGGCCCAGCAACTCCCGAAAATGCCGGCGATTCCCGAACATGATGTCGCGGATGACGATCAGGCTCCAGCGGTCGCCCAGCACCTCCAGCGTCAGATTGATCGGACAGCCGGAACGGTGCCTGTCCTCCATCGCCAACTCCTCCGAAAACCGCTTGCAAAATAGGATCGGTCTGGCCTAATGGCAACTGATTGCAATACGCAATCGGATTGTCGGCAGTCCAGTCCTCCGCCATCGCCGAGGCTGGACACGAGCCCGTTCCCGAAGCCCGAGTGCGGGTTCGCCCCGCCCTTCACCAGTCATCCTGTCCCTGGTCACGCCGCAACAGAGGAGACGATCATGTCCTATGTCGATGGATTCGTCCTTGCCGTGCCGAAACAGAAGCTCGACGCCTACAAGGAGATGGCCCGCAAGGCCGGAGCGGTCTGGATGGACCATGGTGCGCTCGCCTTCGTCGAGTGCGTCGGCGACGATGTGCCTTATGGAGAGCTGACCTCCTTCCCGCGCGCGGTGCAGGCGACCGAGGACGAGATCGTCGTGTTCTCCTGGATCCTCTACAAATCGCGCGAAGACCGCGACACGATCAACGCGAAGGTCATGGCCGATCCCCGCATGCCGAAGGACATGAGCGAGATGCCCTTCGACGGCAAACGCATGATCTACGGCGGCTTCCGTCCCTTCCTGGAACTCTGACCCCCGCCCCCCATCCGGATTCCCGAACGCCCGCCCCCGGCCGCGTTCGGGAATCCGAACGGCGGCGGCTCTGACCAACAATTATCCCTCATAATTCCAACAGCTTAGCAGGCCGGCCGGCGAGGGTCGGCCCTGGCACGCCGGTTGCTCCTTACGGGTCGCGTCCCGCGCAGACGGGGCGGATTCAAATCAAGGGAGCGAAACGTCCGATGCCTGCCACAACGCGCACCGAACACGACCTGCTGGGCGACCGCGAGATTCCGGCCGATGCCTATTACGGGGTCCACACCCTGCGCGCTGTCGAGAATTTCCCCATCACCGGCACCCCGATTTCCCATTACCCCGATCTGGTCCGCGCCCTGGCCGAGATCAAGATGGCGGCTGCCCGCGCCAACCATGAACTGGGTCTGCTGGGCGCCGAGCGGGCCGAGGCCATCGTCGCCGCCTGCCGCGAGATCCGCGCCGGAAAGCTGCACGACCAGTTCGTGGTCGACGTGATCCAGGGCGGGGCCGGCACCTCGACCAACATGAACGCCAACGAGGTGATCGCCAACCGCGCGCTGGAGATCCTGGGGCATAGCCGAGGCGATTACGCCCACCTGCACCCCAACGAACACGTCAACATGGGCCAGTCCACCAACGACGTCTATCCGACGGCGCTGAAGCTGGCGACCTACACCGGCATCTTCCGGCTGGTGGAGGCGATGAGCCATCTGCGCGCCGCCTTCCAGCGCAAGGCCGACGAGTTCCGCGACATCCTGAAGATGGGCCGCACCCAGCTGCAGGACGCCGTGCCGATGACTCTGGGCCAGGAATTCTCCACTTACGCCGTCATGCTGGCCGAGGACGAGGAGCGGCTGAAGGAGGCCGCCCTGCTGATCCGCGAGATCAACCTGGGCGCCACCGCCATCGGCACCGGCATCAACGCCCATCCCCGCTATGCTGCACTGGCCTGCCGCCATCTGGCCGAGATCAGCGGCGTGCCGGTGGTCACCGCCCCCAATCTGGTGGAGGCGACGCAGGATTGCGGCAGCTTCGTCCAGCTGTCCGGCGTGCTGAAGCGGGTGGCGGTGAAGCTGTCCAAGACCTGCAACGACCTGCGCCTGCTGTCGAGCGGCCCGCGCGCCGGCTTCGGCGAGATCAACCTGCCGGCGCGTCAGGCCGGCTCGTCGATCATGCCGGGCAAGGTCAACCCGGTGATCCCGGAGGTGGTCAACCAGATCGCCTTCGAGGTGATCGGCAACGACATGACCGTCACCTTCGCCGCGGAGGCCGGGCAGCTGCAGCTGAACGCCTTCGAACCGATCATCGCCCACAGCCTGTTCAAGAGCATCACCCACCTGCGCCAGGGCTGCATCGTGCTGGCCGACCGCTGCGTCGATGGCATCACCGCCAACCGGGAGCATCTGGAAGCCGGCGTGCGCAATTCCATCGGCATCGTCACCGCGCTGAACCCCTACATCGGCTACGCCAACGCCAGCGAAGTGGCGGCGGAAGCCCATCGCACCGGCAGGGGCGTGGCCGAGCTGGTGGAGGCGCGCGGCCTGATGACCGCCGCCGCCCTGGCTGAGGTTCTGCGGCCGGAGGTTCTGACCCAGCCGCGGCTGCTGGCCACCGCCGGCTGACCGTTCCGCCACCCGGTCCCCGGCCCTGCGAAGGGCCGGCGGGCCGGGACCCAATCGACCGTACCCCGGCCGGCGCGTGAGGCGGGCGGGAAAGGTGAGGTAGTAGGACCATGAACAAACAGACGACGCTGATCATCGTCGCCATGCTGCTGGGCATCGTCACCGGCTATGTCTGCAACAGCATGTTCGACCCGGCCGCCGCCAAGACCATCGCCAGCTATTTCGCGATGGTGACGGACATCTTCCTGCGCCTGATCAAGATGATCATCGCGCCCCTCATCTTCTCCACCCTGGTCGCGGGTCTGGCCGGCATGAGCGACGCCCGCACCGTCGGGCGCATCGGCGGCAAGGCGGTCGGCTGGTTCCTGATGGCCTCCTTCGCCTCGCTGTTCATCGGGCTGGTCTTCGCCAACCTGCTGCAGCCGGGCGCCAATGTCGGCGTGCCGCTGCCCGATGCCGCGGCCAGCGCCGGCCTGAAGACCTCGGCCCTGAACCTGAAGGATTTCCTGACCCACGTCTTCCCGCGCAACTTCTTCGAGGCGATGGCGAACAACGAGATCCTGCAGATCCTGATCTTCTCGATCTTCGTCGGCCTCGCCATCGGCCAGCTGCGCGACACCAAGGCCGGCCTGCTCGCCCGCTCGATCGAAGAGGTCGTGCCGGTGATGCTGAAGGTCACCGACTATGTCATGCGCTTCGCCCCCATCGGCGTCTTCGCCGCCGTCGCCAACGTGGTGACGACGCAGGGACTGGGCGTGCTGGCGGTCTACGGCAAGTTCATGGGCAGCTTCTACCTGACGCTGGCGGTGCTGTGGGCGGCGCTGATCTTCGCCGGCTTCGTCGTTCTGAAGGGCGATGTGTTCCGTCTGGTGAAGACGATGCGCCAGCCGATTCTGCTGGGCTTCTCCACCGCCTCCAGTGAATCCGCCTATCCTCGCGTGATGGAAGGGCTTAAGGAGTTCGGCGTGAAGGAGCGGGTGACCGGCTTCGTCCTGCCGCTCGGCTACTCCTTCAACCTGGACGGCTCGATGATCTACACGACCTTTGCGTCGCTGTTCATTGCCCAGGCCTATGGCATCCCGCTGACGCTTGAACAGCAGATCGTCATGCTGCTGGTGCTGATGGTGTCGAGCAAGGGCATCGCCGGCGTGCCGCGCTCCTCGCTGGTCGTCGTCGCCGCCGTGCTGCCGATGTTCAACCTGCCGGAGGCCGGCGTGCTGCTGATCATGGGCATTGACCACTTCCTCGACATGGGCCGCACCGCCACCAACGTGCTGGGCAACGGCATCGCCACCACGGTCGTCGCCAAGTGGGAGGGCGCCATCGGCGAAGAGGACGAGGAGGAGGCCGGCGCCCACCTGCCCGCCCCGGCCGCGGCGGAATAAGCGGGACAGGACATCCACAAAGACAGTCTACAAAGGCGGGCGGGCAATGGGAGGGGGCTTCTGCTATGATGCGGCGGTCGCCGTTTCTCCCCATGCCCCTGCCCGCCTTTTTCATGCAGATTACGCGCCGCCTTCGCACCATCGGACTTCTCCTGCCGGTCATGGCCGGGCTGGCCCTGCTCGCCGGGCTGGCAGGGTTCCATATCAGCGAGGGGATGGGGCTGGCCGCCCTGCGGGAGACCGGGCGCCACCGGCTCGACCTCTATGCCGAGAGCCTGGAACGGGAGATCGACAAGTACGCCTATTTCCCGGCCACGCTGGGGCTGGAGCGCGATGTCCTCGACCTCGTGACCGGGCGGGCGCCGCTGGCCTGGGGGCTGAACCGCTATCTGGAGCGGCTGAACGAGCGGGCCGGCACCCTGTCGATCTATGTGCTGAACCGCCAGGGCCGGGTGCTTGCCGCCAGCAACTGGAACCGCCCCGACAGCTTTATCGGCGAGGATCTGTCCTACCGCCCCTATTTCATCGAGGCCGCCGCCGGCCGCCAGGGCCGCCTGTTCGGCGTCGGCACCACGCGGGGGGAGGCCGGCTACTACCTGTCCTCGCCGCTGGCGGAGGACGGCGCCATCGTCGGCGTGGCGGTGGTGAAGGTCAGCCTGGAGCAGCTGGAGCAATCCTGGTCGACGGTGGAGGCGCCGGTCCTGGTCACCGACGAGAACGGCGTGGTCATCCTCGCCTCCGTTCCCTCCTGGAAATTCACCACCCTGCGGGCGATGGACGAGCCGACGCGCCGGCATTTCGAACGGACCCTGCAATACAACGCCCGCCCGCTGCCGCCGCTGGGGCTGACGCCGCTGGACCGCATCGCCCCCGACGCGGAGCTGGTCCGGCTCGCCCGCCCGGCGGACGGGGAAGCGGAGACGACGGGCGTCTTCCCGGTCAGCGGCAGCTTCCTGGCCCAGACGGCGCCGCTGCACGGCACCGGCTGGACGATGACCGTGCTGTCGCCGGCCTCCGACATTACCGGCATGGCCTGGACCCGCGCGGCGCTGGCGGCGGTCGGCAGCGCCTTCCTCGGCATCCTGCTGCTGATGTGGGTACAGCGCCGCGGCCATCTGCGCGACCTGGAACGCAAGGTGGAGGAGCGCACCCGCAACCTGCGCGCCGCCCAGGACGAGCTGGTGCATGCCGGCAAGCTGGCGGTGATCGGCCAGCTGTCCGCCGGGCTGGCGCATGAGCTGAACCAGCCGCTGGCAGCCCTGCGCACCCTGTCCGGCAACACGGTCAAGTTCCTCCAGCGCGGCAACCTGGATGCGGCCCAGGGCAATCTGGAGCGCATCGCCCAGCTGGTGGACACCATGGGCGCCCTGACCAGCCAGCTGAAATCCTTCGCCCGCAAATCCTCGGGCGCGCCCCGTCCGGTGGCGGTGCGGCGGCCCATCGACAATGCGCTGTTCCTGCTGGAGCAGCGGCTGCGCCGCTCCGGCGTCGCCGTGCAGCTGGAGGTGCCGGAGGATGTGGCGGCGCTGTGCGATCCCAACCGGCTGGAGCAGGTGGCGATCAATCTGGTCGCCAATGCCCTGGACGCGCTGGCCGGACGCAAGGACGGCAAACTGACCCTGACGGCGCGGACGGAGGACGGACGGGTGCGCATCCAGGTGGCGGACAACGGCCCCGGCCTGTCCGAGGAAGTGCTTCCCCGCCTGTTCGAACCCTTCTTCACCACCAAGGAGGCGGCGAAGGACGGGAACAGGGAGGGCAGCGGCGGGCTCGGCTTGGGGCTTGCCATCTCTGCCGGGATCGTGCGTGACTTCGGCGGCACCCTGACCGGGGCGAACGGTGCCGATGGCGGAGCGGTCTTCACCATCGACCTTCCCGCCGCCGCCCTGCCCGCCGACCCGACCACCATCCTGGCCCCCTTCCAGGCCGGAGACCTCGCATGCCCGACACTTCCTCCGCCGCCCTGAAGGTCCTGATCGTCGAGGACGACCCGAACGTCAGCCTCGGCTGCCAGCAGGCGCTGGAACTGGAGGACATCCCGACCCAGGCGGTGGACAGTGCCGAAAAGGCGCGGCGGCTGGTGGCGGACGGCTTTCCCGGCGTGGTCGTCACCGACATCCGCCTGCCGGGCATGGATGGGATGGAGCTGCTGTCCACGCTGCTCGCCGCTGATGCGGACCTGCCGGTGGTGCTGATGACCGGCCACGGCGACGTGTCGATGGCGGTGCAGGCGATGAAGCTGGGCGCCCACGACTTCATCGAGAAGCCCTTCTCCCCCGACTATCTGGTGGAGGTGGTGCGCCGGGCGCTGGAGAAGCGGCGGCTGACGCTGGAGGTGCGCGAGCTGCGCGCCCGGCTGCAGAACCGCGACAGCATCGAAGCGCGGCTGGTCGGCGGATCGCCGCAGATGGAGCGGGTGCGCCGGCTGATCGGCGAACTCGCCACCTCCGCCGCCGACGTGCTGATCCATGGCGAGACCGGCTCCGGCAAGGAGTTGGCGGCGCGCTGCCTGCACGATGCCAGCCCGCGCCGCGCCGGCAACTTCGTCGCCATCAATTGCGGCGGCCTGCCGGAAAGCCTGATCGACAGCGAGATCTTCGGGCATGAGGCCGGGGCCTTCACCGGGGCCGGCAAGCGCCGGATCGGCAAGGTGGAGCATGCCAACAGCGGCACGCTGTTCCTCGACGAGATCGAGAGCATGCCAATGCCGGTGCAGATCAAATTCCTGCGCGTCCTTCAGGAACGCACGCTGGAGCGGCTGGGCTCCAACACGCCAATCCATGTCGACTGCCGGGTAATCGCCGCGACCAAGGTGGATCTGCGCGAACTGGCCGACCGCGGGCAGTTCCGCGCCGACCTCTATTACCGGCTGAACGTCGCCAACCTGCCGCTGCCGCCCCTGCGAGACCGGCGCGAGGACATCCCGCTGCTGTTCGAGCAGTTCGTCCTGCAGGCCGCCGCCCGCCATGGCCGCCCGGTGCCGCCGCCGGATGCCGAGCGGATGCGCCGGCTGATGGCCTATGACTGGCCCGGCAATGTGCGGGAACTGCACAATGTCGCCGACCGCTGCGTGCTGGGCATCGAACAGGGCTTCCCGCCTTTCGCCTCCGCCTATCCGGCTACCGCCCGGCCGCTGGCCGAGGCGGTCGAGTCCTTCGAACGCGCGCTGATCGCCGACACGCTGCGCCGCACCGGCCACAGCCTTGCCCGTGCAGCGGAGGAGTTGCAGATCGCCAAGACCACGCTGCACGACAAGATCAGGAAATACGGCCTGTCGTGACCGCTCCGCTGCCGGTCAGCGGGAAGCGCCGGCCAGCGCGGCGGCGTAGCGTTCGGCCAGCAGCGGGCTGGCGGCGGCGCAGGCCTGCGCGACGAGGCGGGAGCCTTCGACATAAGCGTCCGCCCGCTCGACGCTCCAGGACAGCGGGCGTTCCACCGCCAGAGCCTTCAGGATCGAGATCTGCTCGGCCAGCTTGATGCGCTTGGCGCCGTCGGGCGCTGCGGCGAGGCGGGCGGCCTGGATCGCCTTGCGCTCGGCAATCGCGCGGCCGACATCCTCCGGTGCATCGCTGACGGCGGCCACCAGATCGGCGACCTCGCGGCCGAAGCGGTCGGCCAGTTCGGCGATGGTGGTCAGCCCATCCTCGACCGCGTCGTGAAGCCAGGCGGCGGCGATCTCCGTCGGCGTGCCGCCGGCCTGGGCCACCAGTTCGGCGGTCTCCGACAGGTGCGAGACGAAGGGCGTGCGTGCCCGGTCGGGGCGGAAGGTGCCGTCATGCAGGGCAGCCGCATGGCGCAGCGCCGCCGTGATCAGTTCATTGTTGTCAGACATCTGGTCTCCTCCGTGCCGCGGGCGGGCGGCGACATGGCATTGCCCGCCCAGGCGGCGACAGTGCGCCACGGTCCGGTCAGGCAGCGCTTGCCATCGGCAGGCGGCGACAACCCATCTCGAACGCGTGCAGCCGGGTCCGGAAATGGTCGGCCGTTGCGCGGTCGAAGTCCAGAATCTCGGCCGGCGGCAGATCGCCGCGGATCCGCATGTGGATGGCCGCCTTGCCGTCATGGGTCAGATGCAGGTCGAAGCTGCCGACCAGCCGGTGCAGCCCCTCGCCCTGGTCCTCGCCATGATGGGCGCGGTAGAGCAGCTGAGCCCCGCCGTCACGCTCCACCAGCTCGACGGTGCCCACATCGGCCATGCGCCGTGCAAGCGCCTCCACTTCGCTGCGCAGGCGGGCGACCACCTGGGCGAAGGCGGCATGGACGCCGGCATCCAGCGGTTCGTGATCGAGCGCGCGCTGGGCAGGGGCGACCGACCAGCGGTGCGACGAACTATCGGTGTTCATTGGAAAAAGCACTCCTCGGGGGAGGCGTGGACGGGCCGATCCCGGCGCGTCTCCCGTCCGATTCCTTACCATGCTGCATCGCAGCACAGGGGCGCGACAAATCGTCAAGTGGTATGACCACTTGGCAAAGCTGCCCCGCGGTCAGGCCGCCATCGCCAGTTCCGGGGCCAGCCGGCGGGCATCGGCGATCAGCGCCGCGGTCAGCGGCGGCTGCGGATCGCGCCTTGCGACCACGAGGCCGATCAGGGTGGACAGCTCCGGCGCCACGATGGGGACGGCGCGGATAGTGGGCGGCAGCAGCAGCGAATCCGCCATGATCCGCGGCATGATCGTCGACCACATGCCGGTGCAGAGATGGTTGGTCAGCACGACGATGGAGTTGGATTCCAGCATTGGTTCGGCATGTACGCCCGCCTCTGCAAAGGCGCGGTCGATGATGCGGCGGTTCTGCATGTTGGCGTTCAGCAGGCAGAGCGGCACGGTCGCCGCCTCCTCCCAGGTGATGCTGTCGCGCGCGCCGAACGGGCCGTCCACCGAGGTGATGAGATGATAGCGCTCATGATAGAGCGGCACCTCGTCCACGTTGCCCAGCGGTTCGTTGTCGAGATAGGTGATACCGGCCTCCGCCTCCAGATTCTCCAACCGCGACAGGATCTCGGTGGAGCTGTGGGAAGCGATGGTGATCTTGATGCCGGGATGCATCGACCAGACGGTTGCGGTCAGCCGCTGGACCATCGGCAGTGCGGTCGGCACCACCACCAGCCGCAGCGTGCCGGTCAGCCCCTGCTTCATCGTCTCCACGTCGGCCCGCATCGCCTTGTAGTCGCCGACGATGCGCCGCGCCCATTCCAGCACCCGCTCCCCCTCCGGGGTGAAGCCGATGAAACGGGCACCGCGGTCGACCAGGGGCACGCCCATAGTCGATTCCAGCTGCTTGATGGCGGCGGAGAGGTTCGGTTGCGACACCCCGCAGACCTGCGCCGCGCGGCCGAAATGCTTTTCGGTGGCCAGCGCGATCAGAAATTCCAGCTTTTCCTGCATGCCGGGGCTCCTCCCACCACGTTGGGCGCAGCGTGGATCGGGAACTTTTCCATCACGACCCGAGCAACATCATTGATACGTTTCACGTGTTCACGTCTCCGCGCGGGCTGCCGCAGCGGCAATGCGACGCATCGTAGGCGCACGAAGGGTCACGCTCACGACACTTCCATCTCGACCAATCGAAATCCCTCCCCTGGCGGCCGCTCGATCCGCAGGTCGGCACCCTCCAGGAAGGTGTCGCGGCTGAGCAGGTCGAAGGCATGGCGCAGGGCGTCGGGTTGCACCCGGCTGGTTCGTCCGACCGACAGGCTGACGCGGACCACCCGGTTGAATGGGTTGGCGTCCCGCGCCTTCATCGCCTGCTCCAGCAGGGATTGGCAAAGGGCGATCTCATGCATGGGCTGGGTCTTTCCATAGAAGCACGAACGCAGGGCCAAAACGCCCTCTCCCGCCCCGGGAGAGGGAGGGGACCCACGAAGTGGGGAGGGTGAGGGGAGAGCAAGAATCCCAAGCCGCATGGTTCCTTGCACTCCCCCTCACCCTTCCCAAGCTGCGCTTAGGCCCCTTCCCTCTCCCGGGACGGGAGAGGGAGAAATCGCTCCCATGGTCACGCGTAAGCCGGGGCCTTCTTCGTCGCGCGGGTCACCGCGTTGCTGAGGCCGCCCTTCAGCTTCGCATATTCCTGCTGGACGTAATTCTCGGCCCAGACCTGATCGGCGATCGGCTCGACCCGGACGGCGGCGTACTTGTATTCCGGCGTCTTGGCGATGGGATCGACGGCGTGGATGGTCAGCTCGTTGCAGGCGCCGATCCACCACTGGTAGGTCATGTAGACGGCCCCCTTGTTGGTGCGGTCGGTGACGCTCGCGCGGCTGATGACCTTGCCGCGGCGCGACGACACCCAGACCAATTCCTGGTCGCGGATGCCCAACGCCTTGGCGTCCTTCGGGTTGATGGTGACATAGCCGGGTTCGTCGGCCAGCGTCTGCAGGGCGGCGCAGTTGCCGGTCATCGAGCGGCAGGAGTAATGGCCGACCTCGCGCACCGTGCAGAGGATCAGCGGGAACTCCTCGGTCAGCTGGTCCTTCGGCGGACGCCATTCGGTGGCGAACAGCAGGCCCTTGCCGCCCGGCCGCTGGAAGACGTTGCCCTCGTACAGATACTTGGAGCCCGGCGATCGAGGTCGCGGCAGGGCCACGGCACCGCACCCAGCCCTTCCATCTTCTCGTAGGTGACGCCGTAGAAGATCGGGCAAAGCTCGCGCAGTTCGTCCCAGATCTGTTTGGTGTTGTCGTAATGCATGGGATAGCCCATCGCGGTGGCGAGCAGGCTGATGATCTCCCAGTCGTGCTTGACGTCGCCCTTGGCATCCACCGCCTTGGTGAAGCGCTGGAAGCTGCGGTCGGCGGCGCTGAACACGCCCTCATGCTCGCCCCAGGAGGTGGCCGGCAGGATGAGGTCGGCGAACATCGCCGTCTTCGTCATGAAGATGTCCTGGACGATGACGAACTCCATCGCCTCGAAGCCCTTGCGCACCAGTGCCAGGTCCGGCTCGGTCTGTGCCGGATCCTCGCCCATGATGTACATGGCCTTCAGCTTGCCGGTCTCCGCCAGATGCGGCACGTCGGTCAGGCGGTAGCCGATCTGGTCGGGCAGCGACTCGACACCCCAGGCCTTGGCGAATTTCGCTCGGATTTCCGGGTCGGTGACCTTCTGGTAGCCGGGGAACTCGGTCGGCAGCACGCCCATGTCGCAGCTGCCCTGCACGTTGTTCTGGCCGCGCACCGGACCGACGCCGACATTCGGGCGGCCGAGATTGCCGGTCAGCAGCGCCAGCCCCGACAGGCCCTTCACCACATCGACGCCCTGGCCCCATTGGGTGACGCCCATGCCCCACAGGATGGTGGCGGAGGGAGCTGCGGCATAGATGCGCATCGCCTCGCAGATGTCCTCGGCGGGCAGGCCGGTGATCGCCGCGGCGTATTCGGGAGTGTATTTGTCGACGATCTTCTTGTACTCGTCGAAGCCCTCCGTGTAGTTGGCGACATACTCCTTGTTGTAGAGTCCTTCATTGATCAGGACATTGGCGAAGGCATTGACCAGCGCCATGTTGGAGCCGTTGTTCAGCGGCAGCCACAGGTCGGCAAGACGCGCCGTCTCGATCTTGCGCGGATCGCAGACGATGATCTTGGCGCCGCGCTCTTTGGCCCTGATGATGCGCTTGGCGATCACCGGATGGCTGTCGGCGACGTTGTAGCCGAAGACCAGGACGCATTTGGTGTGCTCGATCTCGGGGATCGAGTTGCTCATGGCTCCGTTGCCCAGCGTCACCTGCAGACCGGCAACCGACGGGCCGTGGCAGACGCGCGCGCAATTGTCGACATTGTTGGTGCCGAGGACCGCGCGGGTGAATTTCTGCATCACATAGTTGGTCTCGTTGCCGGTGCCGCGCGACGAGCCGGTGGTCATGATCGAGTCGGGGCCGTATTTGGCCTTGATCTCGCCCAGCTTGGTCGCGGCGTACTGGATCGCCTCGTCCCACGATACCGCCTCGAAGGCGGCATCGCGCGAGCGGCGTAGCATCGGGTTGCGCAGGCGCGGCGTCAGGATCTTGGTGTCGTTGATGAAGTCGTAGCCGAAATAGCCCTTGAGGCAGAGTTCTCCTTCGTTGGTGACGCCGTTGAGGGGTTCGGCACCGACGACCTTCCCGCCCTCGACCAGCAGATTCAGTTTGCAGCCCGTACCGCAGTAGGGGCAGACCGCCATATGCTTTTCCATCTCGACCTCGATATTCGCTCGATTGCGCCGGCTGTGCGCCAGCCGCGGTAGTGGGGGTCAGGCCGCGACTTCGGCGGCTTCCAGGGCGGCACGCTCGCGCCGGCGGCGCAGGGTCTCGTCCATCGCCTCCCGGTCCATCAGGGTCAGGGCGCTGGTCGGGCAGACCGACACGCAGGCCGGGCCGGCGTCGCGGCCGACGCACAGGTCGCATTTGTGAGCCTGCGCCTTGACGCCCAGGCTGAGCGTCATGCCGGCGAATTGCCGGACCGCCGGCACCGTCACCACGTCCATGGCGCCGAACGGGCAGGCCAGCACGCAGTTCTTGCAGCCCAGGCAGCGCTCCTGCTCCACCTGCACGCTGTGCTGGCGATAGACGATGGCGTTGTTCGGGCAGGCGTTGACGCAGGGCGCGTCCTCGCAATGGTGGCACATCACCGCGGTGCTGACGTTGGCCGTCTTCACCATGCGGATGCGCGGCTTGAAGGTTTCCGGCGCCAGTCCTTCGACGCCGGCACCATCGGAATGGGCAAGCGCACAGGCAACCTCGCATGTCCGGCAACCGATGCACTTGCTTGGGTTTGCAGTGACGAATCTGTTCATTCCCGTCGTCCTTGTTGCAGCCGGAGGGGGCCGTCGGACGGCCCCGCCCCGGCATCGCTTCACTGTTCCCTGGCGTTACGCGCCGGTTGGCCGCTGTGGGCACCGGTGGCTTCACGTCCGATTGAAATCGCTTATCGCCCGATCTTTAAAAGTAATCGACGCCGATAAGCCGATCCTATCGAGTATCTCTTCTTCCTTATCGGAGTTTCCGGGAAGCCAATCGGCAATCAAACCGACAGATGACTTCCTGTCTTTGTGTCGCGCACCTTATACCCACTTTTTTTATGTGTCTAGTTGACATCGCGTCATTCAGGGGAATAGCGTAGCGAAGTCGATGGCGGTCCCATCCGAGACAGCCTTTTGACAAAGATTCGCAACAGCTGGCTCTCCTTCTGCCGCACCGCCTGCAACAACAGGCGGCAACGGGGGCGTGCGCGAGCCAATACTGTCTTCTTATTGGCCGATCAGGTTTCTTTATCGGGAATTTTCCAACCCTGATCCGGCCCATTCGACGCACCCGCCCGGGAAGCCGGAGGTCTGGACATGAATCGCTTCGTTATCGCGGAACCGAGAAAATGCATCGGGTGCAACACCTGCATGGCGGCCTGCACCGAGGCACACAAAAAACAGGGGCTGCAGGCGCATCCCCGGCTGACCGTCATGCGGATCGGCGACGACACCGGCCCCGTCCTCTGCCACCAGTGCGAGGACGCGCCCTGTGCCCGCGTCTGTCCGGTCGACGCCATCACCCATGCCGCCGACACCATCCTGCTGGATGAGCAGGCCTGCATCGGCTGCAAGATGTGCGCGCTGGCCTGCCCCTTCGGCGCCATCACGCCCAGCGGCACCGGAATCGCGGGCGTCGCCGGCATCGCCACCGCCACGCCCAGCCACCCGGCGGCACTCGATCCGCTGCTGGCCTGGGACATCGGCGTGCGCAGCGTGGCGGTGAAATGCGACCTTTGCGCCTTCTCCGACGACGGCCCGGCCTGCGTGCGCGTGTGCCCGACCGCCGCCCTTTACGCGGCAGACGCCGATGCCACCCGCCAGGCTGCCGCCGTCAAGCGCACGCTGGCCGCGGCGGCGCCGGTCAGTCCTGAAACGCCGCTCGCCTCGCTGGAGGGGCTGGACCCATGATTCCACTCTCCCTGCTCATCATGTCGCTGCTGCTGTCCTGCGGCGGCGCCATCCTCTGCCTCCTCCTGAAGCATCGGGAGGGGGACATCCGTCTTGGCGGCAGCGGCGTCGGCATCGCCGCTGCGCTGGCCGGGCTCGGCGCCGGGCTGACGGCCATCGCCGCCGGCCAGCCGGCCGTGCTGGACGCCGCCGGCCCCTACCCCTTCGCCCATTTCGTCCTGCGGCTCGACCCGCTGGCCGGTCTGATGATCGCGGTCATCTCGCTGCTGTCGCTGGTCGCCTGGATCTACGGTTTCGCCTATGTGCGCGAATATGCCGGGCGCGGCATCGGGGCGATGGGCTTCTTCATGAACGCCTTCATCGCCTCGATGATGCTGGTGGCGGCGGCCGACAACGCCTTCTGGTTCCTCATCTTCTTCGAGATGATGTCGCTGGCCTCCTATTTCCTGGTCATCTTCGACCAGGATGACGAGGCGGTGGGCGCCGGCTTCCTCTATTTCCTGGTCGCCCATGGCGGCTCGGTGCTGATCATGGCCGCCTTCTTCCTGATGGCGAACCAAGCCGGCAGCTTCGATTTTGCCGCCTTCCGCGCCCATCCGCTGCCGGCCCCGCTGGACAGCGTCGCCTTCCTGCTGGCCTTCATCGGGTTCGGCGCCAAGGCCGGCATGATCCCGCTGCACATCTGGCTGCCGCGCGCCCATCCGGCCGCGCCGTCGCACGCCTCGGCGCTGATGTCGGGCGTGATGATCAAGATCGGCGTGTTCGGCATCGTCAAGGTCGGCATCGACCTGCTGGGCGCCAGCGCCGGACCGGCGATGCTGGGCTGGGGCCTGCTCGTGCTGGCCTTCGGCGCGGTCTCTTCGGTGCTGGGCGTGGTCTATGCGCTCGCCGAGCACGACATCAAGAAGCTGCTCGCCTACCACTCGGTCGAGAATATCGGAATCATCCTGCTGGGTGTGGGCACCGGGATGATCGGCATGGCGCTGCACCAGCCGGTGCTGGCGGTGCTGGGGCTGATGGCCGGGCTCTATCACCTGCTGAACCACGCGGTGTTCAAGGGCCTGCTGTTCCTCGGCGCCGGCTCCGCCATCTTCCGCATGCATACCAAGGACATGGAGGAGATGGGCGGGCTGGCCCGTACCATGCCCTGGACCGCCCTGTCCTTCCTGGTCGGCGCACTGGCGATCTCGGCGATCCCGCCGCTGAACGGCTTCGTGTCGGAATGGTACACCTACCAGGCGCTGTTCGCCGCGGCGCTCGACGGCACCCCGCTGGTGAAGTTCGCCGCCCCCGTCGCCGCCGTCATGCTGGCGCTGACCGGCGCGCTGGCGGTGATGTGCTTCGTCAAGGCGTACGGCATCATGTTCGCCGGGGCGCCGCGCAGCCATCATGCGGAAGAGGCGCGCGAGGCGCCGGCCGCCATGGTCGCCGGCATGGCGGTGCTGGCCGTCGCCTGCGTGGCACTCGGCCTGCTGGCCCCGCTGGTGGCGCCGGTGATGGGCCGCATCGCGGCGGCGACCATCGGCACCGCTCCGGTGACGCTGGCGGTCGGCACCACCCTGCTGCCGGGCGATGCCCAGCAGGCGACGCTGTCCACCCCGCTGATCGCCATCCTGCTGATCGCCATGGCCTTCCTGCCCATCGCGCTGAAGGCGGCTTTCGCCGCCAAGCGCGGCGGCGACCGCAAGGTGGCGGCGCCCTGGGCGGCCGGCTATCTGCCGGACCATCACATGCCCGCCACCGCCGGCAGCTTCGCCCAGCCGATCCGCATGTTCTTCGCCCCGCTCTACAGCATGCGCCGCTCGATCGCCGGACGCTGGACCGGCATCGCCCACGGCTTCGAGCGGGTGGTCACGCTGGCGCGGCGCACCGAACCGCTGGCCGACCGCAGCGTCATCGCCCCGATCACCGGCGCCGTCGATGCCAGCGGCAAGTGGCTGCAGGTCATCCAGGCCGGCGATTTCCGGATCTACTGCCTCTACATCGTCGCAGCACTCATCGCGCTGCTGGCGCTGGCCGTCTGACGGGAGGACGCCATGCTGACCTTCTCGCACTTCATCCTGGGCCTGTTCCAGGCGCTCCTCCTGCTCGCCGCGGCCCCCCTGATTTCCGGCCTGTCGCGCATGGTCCGGGCAAAGCTGCACACCCGGCACGGGCCGGGCCTGCTGCAGGACTATCGCGACATCGCCAAGCTGCTGACCCGCCAGGACCTGACCCCACCCAACAGCGGCTTCGCCTTCCGCGCCATGCCGGCGGTGATGCTGACGACGGTGCTGGTCATCGCCATGGGCATCCCGATGCTGACCCGCTTCACGCCGGTGGCGCCCATCGGCGACCTGATCACGGTCATCTACCTGTTCGCGCTCGCCCGCTTCTTCTTCTCGCTGTCCGGCATCGACAGCGGCAGTTCCTTCTCCGGCATCGGCGGCAGCCGCGAGCTGACCATGGGCGTGCTGGTGGAACCGGTGATGATGCTGTCGCTGTTCGTCGCGGCCCTGCTGGCCGGTTCGACCAACCTCGGCGCCATCGGCACCGCCATCGCCGACGGCCATGTCCAGTCGGTCACCGCGACCATCGTCGCCGCCCTGTCCTTCGCCTACGCCATCTACATCGAGCTGGGCAAGCTGCCCTACGACATGGCGGAAGCGGAGCAGGAGCTGCAGGAAGGCCCGCTGACCGAATATTCCGGCCCGTCGCTGGCGCTGATCAAGTGGGCGATGTCGCTGAAGCAGGCGGTCGTCGTCGCGTGGTTCATCGGCGTCTTCCTGCCCTTCGGCAGCACGACCGGGATGACGTTTTTCGGGCTGCTGTTCGGGCTGGTCGCCTTCGCCATCAAGCTGGTCCTGATCTTCGCCGCGGTCGGCGTGGTCGAGAACAGCGTCGCGCGCGTCCGCTTCCGCCTGACCCCCCAGCACAGCTGGGTCGGGGTCGGCGCCGCCTCGCTCGCCTTCGTCTTCTATCTGGTCGGCCTGTGAGCCGGCGAGGGGCAGCATCATGATAACACTCCCCACGGAACCGCTCGGGCTGCTGGCGCTGGCCGCCATCCTGGTCCCCTTCGGCGGTGCGGCGGCGATTGCGGCATCGGAACGGGCATCGGCCAAATGGCTGTGCCAGGGCTTCGCCGCTGCCACCGTCGCGGTGATCGCCATCCTCGCCATGTCGCTGCTCGGCGACGGCAAGGTCGGCGGCACCTATGAGCTGATCTCCTTCGGATCGGTCTCGATCCTCGGGCTGGTGGTGGACAGCGTCAGCGTGCTGATCGCGCTGGCGGTGATCGCCATCGGCCTGCTGGTGGCGGTCTATTCCGCCGCCTACCTGAATGCCGGCAACCGCGAGCATCCCGACATCGGCCGGCGGCGCTTCTACGCCTTCCTGCTGGTGTTCATCGGCGCCATGACCGGGCTGGTCTTCAGCTCCACCATCGTCGGCCAACTCGCCTTCTTCGAGCTGACGGGCGCCTGCTCCTGGGCCCTGATCGGCTATTACGAGTCGCCCAAGGCGCTGCGCTCCGCGGCGAAGGCGCTGCTGGTCACCCATGTCGCCTCGCTCGGCCTCTATGTCGCGGCGGCGCTGCTGTTCCTGTCGACCGGCACCTTCGCGCTGACCGCCATCGCCGATCTGGCGCCGGGGATGAAGGCGGTGGTGCTGCTGGCGATCCTGGTCGCCGCCTGGGGCAAGTCGGCCCAGCTGCCCTTCCACATGTGGTTGCCCGACGCCATGGAGGCCCCGACCCCGGTCAGCGCCTACCTGCATGCCGCCTCGATGGTGAAGGTCGGCGTCTACATCTTCGCCCGCGGGCTGATGTCCTCGGGCGGCGCGCCGGAGATCGTCGGCTGGGTCGGCTCGATCATGGCGGTTCTGACGCTGGTCTACGGCTTCTTCATGTATCTGCCGCAGGTCGATTTGAAGCGCCTGCTCGCCTATTCGACCATCACGCAGCTGGCCTACATCCTGCTGGCGCTGTCGCTGTCGGTCTTCGGCTCCGACCTCGCCTTCAAGGGCGCCATCGCGCACATCTTCAACCACGCCTTCGCCAAGACGCTGTTCTTCCTGGTCGCCGGTGCGCTGAGCTACACCGCCGGCACCCGCCTGCTGCCGTCGCTGCGCGGCATCGTCACCAAGTCGCCGCTGCTGGGCGTCGCCTTCGTCTGCGCCGCGCTCGCAATCACCGGCGTACCGCCCTTCAACGGCTTCTTCAGCAAGTTCGCCATCTTCGCCGGCGGGTTCGAGGTTGGGGCGCATCACTGGGCGCTGATGCTGCTGGTCGTCATCGCGCTGGCGGAATCGGTCGGCTCCTTCGCCTGGTTCCTGAAATGGCTGGGCCATTCGGTGCCCGGCAAGCCGTCCACCACCATGGCCGCGGCAGCACCCTGCCGGCCGGCATGAAGTTCGTGCTGGTGGCCCTGGTGGCGATGACGGTGGTCTCAAGCTCCATCGCCGCCTCGTGGCTCGGCTGAGGGAGGGAACGGTCATGAACGGATTTCTCATCGTCAATGGCCTGTCGGGCCTGCTGATCGTCAGCTCCCTTCTGGTCACGCTCGCCGGCAATCCTGCCAACTCCGCCCGCTTCTACGCGCTGCAGAGCTTCATCCTGGTGATGCTGTTCGTGGCACTGGCGGGGACCACCGGGTCGGGCGAGCTGTATCTCTGGTCCTTCACCGCGCTGCTGACCAAGGTGATCCTGGTCCCAACGATCATGTACCGCGCCTTCCGTAGGCTGAGCGACCCGGCCATCGGATCGGGTGCGGTGATGCCGACGGCGCTGTCCATCGTCGGGGCGGCGGTCGCCGTCATCCTCTGCTTCGGCGTCGCGTCCAAGGTGACGCTGCCGGCGGCGGATGCCATCAAGCCGGCGCTGGCGGTGTCGCTCGCCCTCTTCTTCATCGGGCTCGCCTGCATCGTGGCGCAGCGGAACATCCTGAAACAGGTGTTCGGCTACTGCCTGATGGAAAACGGGTCGCACCTGACCCTGGCCCTGCTGGCCCCCAACGCCCCTGAACTGGTGGAGATCGGCATCGCCACCGACGCCATCTTCGCGGTGGTGGTGATGGCGGCGCTGGGATCGCGGATCTTCGACACGCTGCACACGCTCGACGCGCGCCAGCTCACGAGCCTGAAGGGATGACCGCCATGGTACCCTCGATCCTTCCCCCACTTCTCCTGATCGGTCCGCTGGCGGTGGCGCTGTTCCTGCTGACCCTGCCCTGGTTCCGGGAGTCGCTGCCCGAAGCCTTCGCGACCGACAAGGGCAGCGTGACGCTGCTGGAGCGCATCCATCTGGGCTCCATCGGCTATGTCTTCCTGCTGAGCATCGCGGCGCTGATCCAGGTGCTGTCGAACGGCGCCATCGCCGCCTTCGGCGACTGGCTGTTCGTCGATGCGCTCGGCGCCGTCTTCATGATGCTGATCGGCGTGGTCGGCCTGCTGACCGGACTCTATTCCATCGCCTACATCCGGCACGACCTGGAAGCCGGGGTGATCGACGCCGGCAAGGTCCGCATCTATTACGGCTTCTTCAGCCTGTTCCTGTTCACCATGCTGCTGGCGGTCACCGCCAACAACATCATCATGATGTGGGCGGCCATCGAGGCGACGACTCTCGGCTCCGCCTTCCTGGTCGGGCTCTACGGGCAGAAATCCTCGCTGGAGGCCGCCTGGAAATACGTCATCATCTGCACGGT
The DNA here is from genome assembly GCF_055698305.1 of Azospirillum sp. VT-I1. Taxonomy (NCBI): domain Bacteria; kingdom Pseudomonadati; phylum Pseudomonadota; class Alphaproteobacteria; order Rhodospirillales; family Azospirillaceae; genus Azospirillum; species Azospirillum sp. VT-I1. The sequence goes on from NZ_CP168803.1 coordinate 694,480, forward strand.
CGGCGTCGCCTTCGGCCTCTACGGCACGGTGCTGGTCTTCTCCAACGCCGCCGACGTGCTGGCCGACCCGCATCAGGCGGTGCTGTGGACGGCCCTGGTCGGCCATGCCGCCGAGTTGGACCCGATGCTGGTCAAGCTGGCCTTCGTCTTCGCCCTGATCGGCTTTGGCACCAAGGCCGGCATCTTCCCGATGCATGCTTGGCTGCCCGACGCCCATTCGGAAGCGCCGAGCCCGGTGTCGGGCCTGCTGTCGGGCGTGCTGCTGAAATGCGCGCTGCTGATCGTCATCCGCTTCTACGTCATCACCGTCGGCACGGTCGGCACCGGCTTCCCGCAGATGCTGCTGCTGACGCTGGGCCTGCTGTCGGTCGGCGTCTCGTCGCTGCTGTTCTTTGTGCAGCAGGATCTGAAGCGCAAGCTGGCCTATTCCAGCATCGAGAATGTCGGGCTGATCGTCGTGGCGCTCGGCATCGGCGGGCCGCTGGGAATCGCCGCGGCCCTGCTGCACTCCATCAACCACAGCGTCACCAAGGCCCTGTTCTTCTGCAGCGCCGGCAACGTCCTGATGAAGTACGGCACCCGCGACCTGCGGGCGGTGAAGGGCGTGCTGCGGGTGGCCCCTGCCACCGGCCTCTTGATGATGGGCTGCGCCCTGGCGCTGGCCGGCTTCCCGCCCTTCAACATCTTCGTCAGCGAATTCATGGTCTTCATGGCCGGGCTGAACGAGGGCTATGCCTGGGTCATGGCGCTGTGCGCGCTGTTCCTGTGCATCACCATCGCCGGGCTGGTGAAGATCGTCGCCGACAGCGTGCTGGGCAAGAGCCCGGAGGCGATGCCGAAGGGTGACGTGGGCTGGAAGGCACTGGCCCCGCTGGGTGTGCTGGCGGTGCTGGTGCTGACGCTGGGCTTCGCCGTGCCGCAGCCGCTGTCCAACCTCGTCCAGCAGGCGACCGCGGTGGTGATGAACGGCGACAGCCGCCCGGTGGTCGCCGCGCCCTGGCAAAAATACGACACGGTCCGCGCCGCTGGGCCGGTGGTGACCGGCAGCCTCTCGCAGACGGAGATTTCAAAATGAACCTCATCACTCCGGAACGGGTCGGGAGCGGCTATATCGCCTCCCTGCGCGAGAGCCTGCCCCATGCGATCCTTGATGAATCCTGGCAGACCGAGGCCCAGGTCACCATCACGGTCAAGCCGCAATCGCTGCCCGACGTCGTCGCCAGCCTCTATTACGACCATGGCGGCTGGCTGTCGGTGGTCGTCGGCAACGACGAACGGCCGCTTAACGGCGCCTATGCCGTCTACTATGTCCTGTCCATGGAGGGCGGCGACAGGTGCCATGTGGTGGTGCGCTGCGAGGTGCCGGCCGACACGCTGGAATACCCCTCCGTCACCCCACGGGTGCCCGCCTGCGTCTGGGGCGAGCGCGAAGTGCGCGACATGTTCGGCCTGCGCCCGGTCGGGCTACCGGACGAACGCCGCCTCGTCCTGCCCGACGACTGGCCCGACGAGCTGTATCCGCTGCGCAAGGATTCGATGGACTACCGGCTGCGGCCGGCGCCGACCAGCGACGACGAGACCTACCAGTTCATCAACGAGGCCAAGCAGGAGACCCGCGTCGTCCCGCTGGGACCGCTGCACATCACCTCCGACGAGCCCGGCCATTTCCGCCTGTTCGTCGATGGCGAGGACATCATCGACGCCGATTACCGCATGTTCTACGTCCACCGCGGCATGGAGAAGGTGGCCGAGACGCGGATGGGCTACAATGACGTCACCTTCCTGGCCGACCGCGTCTGCGGCATCTGCGGCTACGCCCACAGCGTCGCCTATGCCAGTTCGGTGGAGAATGCGCTGGGCATCAAGGTGCCGCCGCGGGCCCAGGCCATCCGCTCCATCCTGCTGGAGACGGAGCGGATGCACAGCCATCTGCTGAACCTTGGCCTCGTCTGCCACTTCATCGGCTTCGACACCGGCTTCATGCAGTTCTTCCGCGTGCGCGAGAAGGCGATGACGCTGGCGGAGCTGCTGACCGGCGCCCGCAAGACCTACGCGCTGAACCTGATAGGCGGGGTGCGTCGCGACATCCTGGGCGACCAGCAGGCGAAGACCCGCGAACTGGTCGCCGAGCTGCGCGACGACGTGACCCGGCTGGTCGATGTGCTGCTGTCCACCGCCAACGTCAGCGGCCGCGTCAAGGGCGTCGGCCGGCTCGACCCGCAGATCGCCCGCGACTACAGCCCGGTCGGGCCGGTGGTGCGCGGCAGCGGCCACCGCCGCGACACGCGCGCCGACCATGCCTTCGCCGGCTACAGGCTGCTCGACATGCCGGTCCATGTCGAACAGGGCTGCGACGTGCTGTCCCGCACGCTGGTGCGGGTGGCGGAATTCTTCGACAGCCTGTGGATCATCGAACAGCTGCTGGACAAGGCCCCGGCCGGCCCGGTGCTGACCGAGGACTTCACCTATGTCCCGCACAAATTCGCGCTCGGCTTCACCGAGGCGCCGCGCGGCGAGGACATCCACTGGTCGATGACAGGCGACAACCAGAAGCTCTACCGCTGGCGCTGCCGCGCCTCGACCTACAACAACTGGCCGGTGCTGCGCTACATGCTGCGCGGCAATACGGTGTCGGACGCCCCGCTGATCGTGGGCAGCATCGACCCCTGCTATTCCTGCACCGACCGCGTGACCGTGGTGGACGTGCGCAAGAAGCGCTCCAAGACCATCGCCTACAAGGAGATGGAGCGCTACTGCCGCGAACGCACGGATTCACCGCTGAAGTGACGGGGGCGACCAATGCTCAAGCTACTCAAGGAGATCTTCCGCACGGGCGAGGCGACGGTCAAATACCCCTTCGCACCGATGCCGGTCTGCAAGGACTTCCGCGGCAAGCCGGAACACAGGGCGGAGGACTGCATCGCCTGTGCCGCCTGCACCGTCGCCTGCCCGGCCAACGCCATCGGGATGGAGACCGACACCGCCGCCGCCACCCGCACCTGGTCGATCAATTACGGGCGCTGCGTCTTCTGCGGCCGCTGCGAGGAATCCTGCCCGACCGGCGCCATCCGCCTGTCCGACGATTTCGAACTGGCGGTCGGCAGCAAGGCCGACCTGACGCGCAAGGCGGTGTTCACGCTGGCCGACTGCGCCTGCTGCGGCAAGCCCTTCGCCCCGGCCAAGGAGGTCGATTACGTCGCCCGCCTGCTGAGCCAGTCGGCCCGCAGCGCGGAGGAGGCCGACCGGCTGCGCCTGACCGTCTCGACCTGCCCGGCCTGCAAGCGCGCCCAGGATGTCCACCACATCGCCGGCATGGGAATCGCCCGGCAGATGGAAGCCGGCCTCTCGAAAACCGGAAAGCCGGTCAAGGAACTGGAGCCCACGCCATGACCATCCCCGTAGACCCCAAGACCCTGGTGGCGGAGATGTCGCCGGTCTCCACCGGTGAGCAGATCGCGACGATGAAGAAGGCGCTGCTGAAGAACATCCAGCGCTCCGCCTACGTCTATCGCGTCGATTGCGGCGGCTGCAACGGCTGCGAGATCGAGATCTTCTCGTCCATCACCCCGGTGTTCGACGCGGAGCGCTTCGGCATCAAGGTGGTGGCCTCGCCCCGCCATGCCGACATCCTGCTGTTCACCGGGGCGGTGACCCGCTCCATGCGGATGCCGGCGCTGCGCGCCTATGAGGCGGCGCCCGATCCGAAGATCGTCGTGTCCTACGGCGCTTGCGGCTGCACCGGCGGCATCTTCCACGACCTCTACTGCGTGTGGGGCGGCACCGACAACATCGTGCCGGTGGACGTTTACATCCCCGGCTGCCCGCCGACGCCGGCCGCGACCATCCACGGCTTCGCCGTGGCGCTCGGCCTGCTGGAGCAGAAGCTGAAGGCCGAGACCCATGTCGAGGCCGCCGGCGAGACCGCCGCCCTGCCCCACCCCGACATCCCCTATGCCCTGCGCGTCCGGCTGGAACGGGAAGCCCGGCGGATGGCCGGCTACCGCCAGGGACGCGACATCGCGGAGGAGTTCATGGCCATGCTGGAGGGGCATGCGCGCAAACGCGGCTCCTTCACCCTATCCGAATGCATGATGGAGGCAATCGCCGAGGAGCGCGATCCACGCCGCGCCGAGATTATCGGCCGGCTGGTCGACGTCGTGCAGCAGGCTGTCCGGGGAGAGGCGCCATGAGCATGTCCGCGCAAGCCGATCCCGGCTCCATCCCCGGCCTGCGCACCGGCCGAGGCGCTGCGCCCGAGGTGGTGTTCTACCAGCTGAACGCCAAGGTTCTGGAGCGGAAGGAAGACATTCCGGAGGATGCCAAGCAGGTGGTCTACTACTCGCTCGCCATCGGGCATCACATCGGTGTGTTCGACTGCTTCAAGCCGGCCTTCCGCTGCACCACCGCGGTGTTCGACCGCGTGCTGGAGACGCTGAAGGACAATGAGGAGGCGCACCGCAAGTTGTCCGGCCTGCTGCGCTTCGGCGAGATCACGGTGGACAGCACCCACACCCGGCCGCTGATGACGGCCATCGAGGCGGTGCTGCCGACCGCCCCGCCCGACGTGGCGGCATGGCTGGACCGGCTGCGCACGGCGCTGGACGCCATCCGGCGCGAACCCGCGATCTATCTGATGGGGAGACGGCTGTCATGACCGATGTCGTATTCACGGTGGGGAACGTCCTGCGCGGCGACGACGGGGCCGGCCCGCTGCTGGCCCAGCTGCTCGACGAGCAACCCGCCCCCGGCTGGACCGTGGTGGACGGGGAGGATGTCCCGGAAAACCACACCCACCACATCCGCTCGCTGGCACCAAAGCGGGTGCTGATCGTCGATGCCGCCGACATGGAGCTGCCGCCGGGCGAGGTCCGCCTGATCGGGCAGGACAGCGTCGCCGAGCAGTTCATGGTCACCACCCACGCCATCCCGCTGAACTTCCTGATCGACAGCCTGCGCGAGACCGTGCCGGAGATCCTGTTCCTCGGCATCCAGCCGCAGGACACCAGCTTCTTCGCGCCCGTGACCAGCACCGTCCGCCATTCCGTGGAGGCCGTTCACGACCGGCTCGTCCGCGGCGAGGGCTTCGAGGTTTACGAGACGGTGGGCTGACACCAGTACCCCGGAGCGTTCGCGGCATCCCGTTTTCGCAGCGCTCCGGGCATTCAAGCAGACGCCGACGGCGTCACCGATCGGCGCTGAATTGCCGGTCGCCCCTCCCCCTGCACGACGAACCCTTGCACATCCGTCGGCGGGTGCCGGGACAGACCGTGTCCGGACCAACTCCACACACGCGGAGGAACCCCGTCATGGCAACGGATCCTGCATCGAAAGACACACCAGTGCTCGGCATGGACGCCTATTCGCCCGCCGAGATTCAGGACAAAGTCGAAAAGCTGGGGGTGAAGAAGGCGACGATGCCCTTCCTGCCCAGCTTCATGCTGGCGGCGGTCGCCGGCGGCGGCATCGGGCTGGGTGGCATGTTCTTCGTCATCGTGCTGGCCGATCCGGCGCTGAGCTTCGCGGTCCAGCGGGTGCTGGGCGGGCTGGTCTTCTCGCTCGGCCTGTCGCTGGTCATGGTCGGCGGGGCGGAGCTGTTCACCGGCAACTGCCTGATCGTGATGGCGCGGGCCAACGGCCAGATCAGCACGGCGCAGGTGCTGCGCAACTGGGCGACGATCTGGATCGGCAACGCGGTGGGCGCGCTCGGCCTCGTCTTCCTGATCTATATGTCGCATCACACCGAGATGAACAACGGTGCCATCGGCGCCGCCGTCCTGAAGCTCGCCATCGGCAAGATCGCGCCCGACGCGGTGACCATCTTCTTCAAGGGCATCCTGTGCAACCTGCTGGTCTGTCTGGCGGTCTGGCTCGCCTATGCCGGCCGGACGGTGACCGACAAGATCGTGGCACTGACCCTGCCGGTGGCCGCCTTCGTCGCCGCCGGGTTCGAGCACTGCATCGCCAACCTGTATTTCCTGCCGCTGGCCTATGTGCTGAAGCTGACGGGCCATGTGCCGGCGGGGCTGGACGTGTCGATGATCACGGCGGGCGGCATCCTGCACAATTTGCTGTTCGCCACGCTCGGCAACATCGTCGGCGGGTCGGCCTTCGTCGGCGGCGTCTATTGGCTGATCTACCGCAAGGGGCTGGGCGGCCTGACCCCGCTGCCGTCGCACAAGCCGATGCCCGTGATGGGACGGCCTGCAGCGACGCATTGACGGAAGGCGCAGTCCCGGGGGGCCGGCGCGCATGCCGGCCCCCGCGATGTCACGCCGGGGTGGCGACCCGCGACGGCACGGCATAGACGGTGAAGCGGCCGTCGCGCACATAGGCGACCACCCCCACCCCGACCGTCTCGGCGAAGCCGACGCACAGCGAGGTGGGGGCGGAGATGGCGGCGATCAGCGGGATGCCGGCGGCGGCGGTCTTGTGGACCATCTCGAAGGAACAGCGGCTCGACACCACGACGAAGCCGCCGGTCGGGTCGATGCCGTCGCGGGCCAGCGCGCCGACCAGCTTGTCGAGCGCATTGTGCCGGCCGACGTCTTCGCGCACGGCGACCAGCTGCCCGTCGGGACGGGCGAAGCCGGCGGCATGGACGGCCCCGGTCTGCCGGTTCAGCGTCTGCCCCGACGGCAGGGCCGCCACGGCGCGGCGGATCGCGTCGGGCGCGATGCGGGCGGTGGAGCGGATGGGGTCGAGCGGCCGCAGGGTCTCCGCGAAGCTGTCGGTGCCGCAGCGCCCGCAGCCGGACCCGCCCATCAGGTTGCGCTTGCGCCGCAGCAGCGCCGCCAGCCGCTCCACCGGCAGTTCCATGCGGATGCGCACGCCGTCCGTCAGCTCGTCGATGGCGGTGATCGCCAGTTCGTCGGCACTGCCGACGATCCCCTCGCTGAGCGAGAAGCCGGTGGCGAAATCCTCCAGGTCGGTCGGGGTCGCTAGCATGACCGCGAACAGGTCGCCGGCATAGACCAGCCCGACCGGCACCTCGTCGATGATGGTCTCCTCGCGGTCGTCGGTGCCCGATCCGGTGCAGACGGTCGCCGGAACCAGCCGGACGCCGTGACGCGCGGGGGTGCGCCAGGGTGAAGGGCGCGGAGGTCTGGGCCGCGCAGGCGGTTGCATGATCCATGGTGTGGCAGAGCCCCTGGCTGCGATGAAAGGGGGATGAGGACGAGCGCCGGCCGAACGGTCCGCCACAGCGTACCGTTATAACGCCGGACTTGGAGCATTGGTCCCGGCGCCACGGCCGGGCCGGCGCCCGCACCACGATCTTGCGCCGGTGCGCGGCGGAACGACATGCGACATTACGGCTCATCGCCAATATTTATCGCAGAAACCCTGAATAGACGCAGGTTATCGGACGATCCATTATTCTTATCGGACGGATATTCATGTTTATTTTCGTGTATAGATATCGATTTGTGATTTGCCACACTTCATCCATGGTGATATCTGTCTTGATGTCGACCTCAAGACAGATCCGCCATTTCACGGTTACTCCCACCATCGGGATCCCGAATCCACCGGGTGGAGACGGACGATGCATGAGCTTTCATTGTGCGAACGGTTGCTGGAGCTGCTGCAGGAGGAATCCCGGCGGCACGATTTCCGGCGCGTCACGCGGCTCCGGCTGGCGGTGGGGCAGTTCGCCTGCGTCGATCCGGACGCCCTGCGCTTCGCCTTCGACGTGGTCCGCCGCGACACGCTGGCCGAAGGGGCGGCGGTGGACATCGACCGGCCGCCGGGTCTCGTCTGGTGCCAGGACTGCGCCTGCGAGCGGGAGGTGCCGTCGCGGCTGGCTCCCTGCCCGGCCTGCGGCGGCCGGCGCCTCAGCCCGCGCGGCGGCGACGACCTGACCCTGGTCGAACTGGAAGTCGCCTGACCGCCGGGATGCCCGGCGTCGGAAGGAAGGAGCGCCGCCATGTGCCTTGGAGTTCCGGCCCGGATCCTCGCCGTCGCCGATGCCGGACGGATGACCGTCCTCGCCGAGATGCTGGGCGAAGAGCGGGAGGTGAACCTCTCCTGCCTCGCCGGCCCGGATGAGCCGCCGTCCGCCTGGGTGGGCGGCTGGGTGCTGGTCCATCTCGGCTTCGCCCTGTCCCGGATCACCGAGGCCGAGGCGCTGACCACCCTCGACATGCTTCGCCAGCTGGACGAGGCGGAGGACGGGCTGGGGCATCTGAAGGCGTCCCTGATCGGCTGACCCCGGCAAGAGAGCGAAGCCGGCATTCACAGGAGATCTTTCGCGATGAACAGGTTGCTTTCCGCCGGCCTCGCCGGCCTTCTCACGGTGGCGCTGGCCCTGCCGGCGGCGGCACACACCGGCCATGCCGGACATGCGATGTTCCAGGAGGGATTGCTTCACCCGCTGAACGGCATCGACCATCTGCTGGCCATGGTCGCCGTCGGCATCTGGGCGGCGCAGAATGGCGGCAAGGCCGTCTGGCTGCTGCCGGCCTCCTTCATCGCCATGCTGGCGGGCGGCGCCGCGATCGGCATGGCCGGCGTCGAGCTGCCCGCGGTGGAGGCCGGGATCGCCGCCTCCGTCGCGGTGCTGGGCCTGCTGGTGCTGCTGAACAAACGGGTGCCGGTGGCGGCGGGCATGCTGCTGGTCGGCGCTTTCGCCGTCCTGCATGGCCACGCCCATGGGGCGGAGATGCCGCAGGCGGCCGACCCGGTCCTCTACAGCCTGGGCTTCCTGCTGTCGACGGCGATGCTCCACGCCGCGGGCATCGCCATCGGGCTCACCCGCCATATCCCGCGCCTGCTGTCGGCGCGGCGTGCCGTGCGGTAAGACGGCCTGCATAAGCCGGTCCTGCCATGGACCTGCTAGGAAAGCCGGGGGTGGGCGTGCGCCGACCTCCCGGCCTTTTCCGTGCCCGGATAATGAACATCCTGTCGCAAGGGATCGGGAGGCACCAGCCGCCCGCCATTCTCCCGCAGCCCTTCCGCCAGCTCCACCGCATAGGCGGCGCCGTCCAGCAGCATGGCGGCGGCGATGACTGCGAGATGCGCCGGGGGGATGTCGCGGCGGAAGCGGATCGCCGGGTCCGGCTCCATCCCCTCGCGGCGGCGCGCGAGGTAGCAGGCGGCGGCCATGGCGAGGGGCACGGCCGGAACCATGTTCTGGATGCCGTGCATCTTCTGCTCCACCGGCGGGACCGGCCGCCGCGCGATGGCATAGCGCAGGTCGGCCATCATGGTCGCCTCGTGCGACAGCAGGCCGGCGGCCATCAGCGCCAGGCTGCGCGGATTGGTCTCCAGCAGGAGCAGCGCCAGGCCGGGCATCGCCGCCTGCCCGGACATGACGATGTGCATCAGCGATTCCTTGGCCCCGGCCGTGTGCTGGATGTCCATCCGGCGGTGAACGATCCAGTCGGCGAAGCCGGCAAGCGCCCCCACCGGCAGGAGGCCATAGGCGACGACATCGCGCATCGCCCGGTCCAGCGCTTCGGCCGGCAGCGCGGATGTCGGCAGCGCGGGCGCCGGGGGCGCGCGGACGGCCGCGCCCGGCCGGCGGGACGCCGCCCCCGCTTGAGGGCGAGGCCGGCACCGACCGCCGCGGCCGACAGGGCCACCGCGGACAAGGTGGTGGTGAGAAGCCCCTTCATCCGGTCTCCTTTCCCAGAAATGACGGCTTCACGCGCACCGTCACGGGCCGACGTCGCCGTCGGCGTCGTTGCCGACCACGTCGTCCTCCGTCATGCCGAAGGCGGCACCCGGATTGCGGTCCATCTCGGAGGCGATGTCGTCGTCTTCGCCGATGTCCTCCTCCGCATCGCTCAGGGAATCCTCGTCGGCGAGCGAGTTGTCGGTGGTGTGCATCCAGCTGTTCTCGTCGGCCATCAGATCGACGATCTCCTCTTCCGGCTCGTCGGCCTCGACCGCTTTCTGATGACCACGGATCAGGGTGTCGCGCAGCTCCGGCAGCGACAGCTTCTCCTCCGCGATCTCGCGCAGGGCGACCACCGGGTTCTTGTCGTTGTCGCGGTCGATGGCCAGCGGCGCACCACCGGCGAGCTGGCGCGCGCGCTGCGCCGCGACCATGACCAGATCGAAGCGGTTGGGGACCAGGAGGACGCAATCCTCGACGGTGACACGGGCCATTCGACGGACACTCCGGACAGGTGACGGGCTTTGAAAACCGGTGAAAGGGCCGGGATGCCGGCCCCTCCCCCTCAACAGCTCCTCCGGCCCATGGCGCGGCCATTCACTGGTCGTATCGCAAAGGGGGAGTACCGGCCTGCCCCGTCGGGGCAGCGGCCGGCGCGCCCGTCCGGGAGCGGGAGCGGTACCCATCACGCCGTTGCGGACGAATGCCTCCCGCCGCTGTTCTTGTTCCTGTCCTCTCCCCTGTCGCCACGGTTCATGCCCACCGCCCCGATCTCCCTCACCGGCACGTCCCAGCAAGACAATCCCGATGCCGGCCGCCTCGCCGAGGAGCTGGCCCGCAGGGAAAGGCAGCATGATCTGCTGGCCCGCTTCGGCATGGCCACCCTGAAAAGCACCGACATCGGCACGCTGCTGCAGGAGGCCACGCGCCTGTGCGCCGAGGGGCTGGGGACGGAGCTGTGCAAGGCCCTGGAATGGGTGCGGGACACCGACGGCGATGATCCGCCCGACGGAGACCGCCTGCTGGTCCGCGCCGGCGTCGGCTGGCACCCCGGCGTCGTCGGAATCCGGACGGTGGGCGCCGACCTCGCCTCCCCCGCCGGCTATGCGCTGAAGACCGGCGAGCCGGTCATCTCCAACGATCTCGGCACCGAATCCCGCTTCCGCTGCCCGGCCCTGCTGGCCGAGCATGGGGTGAGGAGCGCCATCAACGTCATCATCCGCGGCGAGGGCGAACCCTTCGGCGTGCTGGAGGTCGACAGCCGGCAGGACGGACGTTTCGACGCCGCCGACGCCGCCTTCCTCCAGGGCTTCGCCAACCTGCTGGGCGGCGCCATCGACCGCGCCCGCGACGTGGAGGAGCGCCGCCGCACGGAAGCCCTGCTGCGCGAGAACGAGGAGCAGTTCCGCAGCCTTGCCGACCTGATCCCGCAGCTGACCTGGATGGCGGACGCCGGCGGCGCGATCTATTGGTACAACCAACGCTGGTACGATTTCACCGGCACTGCGCCGGGCGAGACGGAGGGCTGGAACTGGCGCATCGTCCACCACCCCGACCATGTCGAGCGCGCCTCCGACGGCTTCTTCCGCGCGATCCGTGCGGGGGAGCCGTGGGAGGACACCTTCCCGCTGCGCCGGCATGACGGGGAATACCGCTGGTTCCTGTCGCGCGCCGTGCCGGTGCGCGGCCCCGGCGGGCGGATCCAGCGCTGGCTGGGCACCAACACCGACGTGACCGAGCAGCGCCGGGCCGAAGCCCGCGTGGTGGAGGCGGAGCGGCGGCTGCAGCTGGCGCTCAACGCCGCGCGGATCGGCGCATGGTCGTGGAACCTGGACGAGGACCGCATCGAGGCCGACGCCCGGCTGCGCGAGATCTTCGGCTTCACGGCGGAATTCCCGCCCGACCGGCCGCTCTGCGGATCGGACGTGACCGGCCGCGTGCATCCGGACGACCAGCCCCACATCCGGCAGATCATCGAGACCGCCCGGCGGGAACGCGGCGAATATGACGCAGAGTTCCGCATCCTGCAACCGTCGGGCGAAGTGCGCTGGGCGGTGGCGCGCGGCATCGTCACCGACAGCACGCCCGAGCGCAGCCTGAACCTGATCGGCGTCACCTGGGACACCACCGACCGCAAGCGGGCGGAGGAGCGGCTGCGCCTCAGCGAGGAGCGGTTCCGCTCGCTGGTGGAGGCCACCGCCGCCATCGTCTGGAACACGTCGGGAACCGGGCGCTTCGACGTCCCGCAGCCGAGCTGGAGCGCCTTCACCGGCCAGAGCTTCGAGCAGTTGAAGGGCACCGGCTGGACCGACGCGATCCATCCCGACGACCGCCCCCACACGGCGGAGGCCTGGCGCGCGGCGCGGACGGGGCGGACCGTCTACAAGGCCGAACACCGGCTGCGCCGCCATGACGGCGTCTACCGCGACATGCTGGTCCGCGCCGTTCCGCTGCTGGACGGCAGCGGCGCCGTGCAGGAATGGGTCGGCGTCCACACCGACATCACCACCCGCCGCCGCGCCGAGGAGGCGCTGCGCGAGACGGAGGAACGCTACCGGCTGGCGGCACAGGCGACCAACGACGCCATCTGGGACTGGAACCTGTCGTCGGGCCGCATCCACTGGAACGAGGCGGTGCGCACCCTGTTCGGCTATGGCGAGGATGCGGCGGAGACCTCCGCGTCCTGGTGGATGGACCACATCCACCCCGACGACCAGGATCATGTGGTGACCGGCATCCATGCGGTGATCGATGGCGGCGGCACCCGCTGGAACGACGAATACCGCTTCCGCCGCGCCGACGGCAGCTATGCCAGCATCCTCGACCGCGGCTTCGTCCTGCGCAACGCCATCGGAAAGCCGCTGCGCATGATCGGCGCCATGCAGGACATCAGCACCCGCAAGCGGGCGGAGGAGGAGCTGGAGGCCGCCCGCCTCGCCGCGGAGGAGGCCAACCGGGCCAAGAGCCTGTTTATCGCCAACATGAGCCACGAGCTGCGCACGCCGCTCAGCGCCGTCATCGGCTACACCGAAATGCTGGAGGAGGAGCTGTCCGACCTCGGCATTGACAGCATGCTGCCCGACCTGGAGAAGATCGAGGCCAATGCCCGCCACCTGCTGAACCTCATCAACGGCGTCCTCGACATCTCCAAGATCGAGGCCGGCAAGATGGAGGTGCATGGCGAGGACGCCAACATCGCCGAGCTGACCCGGGAGGTCGCCGCGACGGTCGAAGCCCTGGTGTCGAAGAAGGGCAACCGGCTGGCCGTGCAGGTGGCGGACGGGCTGGGGCGCATGCACACCGACGTGGTGAAGGTGCGGCAATGCCTGTTCAACCTGCTGAGCAACGCCGCCAAATTCACTGAGAACGGAACCGTCACCCTGTCGGTGGAGCGCGCCGCGGACGGCGCCGGGGCGGAAGCGGCCGGCATGGTGGTCTTCCGCGTGAGCGACACCGGCATCGGCATGACGCCGGAGCAGGTGCGCCGCCTGTTCGAGCGATTCATGCAGGCTGACAGCTCCACCACCCGCCGTTTCGGCGGCACCGGGCTGGGGCTGGCGATCACCAAGGCCTTCGCCGACATGCTGGGCGGGGAAATCGCCGTCGATACCGCCTCCGGCACGGGCACCAGCTTCACCCTGCGCCTGCCGGCCGACCTGCGGCACGGCCGGGCGCCGGGCCACTCCGATCCTTCGCCGGTAACGGTCGACCAGACAGCACCGGCGCCGTCCGCGCGCGAGACGATCCTCATCATCGACGATGAGCAGGCGATGCGCGAACTGCTCGCCCGCTTCCTGCACCGCGAGGGCTTCGGCGTGGCGCTGGCGGCGGATGGGCCGACCGGCCTGTCCATCGCCCGGCAGATCCGGCCGCGCGCCATCCTGCTGGACGTGATGATGCCGCGGACCGACGGCTGGTCGGTGCTGTCGGTGCTGAAGGCGGAGCCCGATCTGGCCGACATCCCCGTCATCATCATCTCCTCCCGCCGGGAGAAGGGGCTGGCCCTGTCGCTGGGCGCCGCCGACTATTTCACCAAGCCGGTGGACTGGCAGCGCCTGCACCGCGTGCTGAGCGGTCTTCGCGGGCAGGCTCCGGGCACCGCCCTGGTGCTGATGGAGGCCGACGAGACGCGCACCCTGCTGGGGGCGGAGCTGGGCCGCGACGGCTGGGACGTCCGTGACGCGGCGACGGAGGAGGAGGCGTTCCGCCAGCTTGCCGCCGCCCGGCCGACCGTGATCCTGCTGGACCCCTTCATGGAGGCCATGGACGGCTTCGCCTTCCTCAAGGCGCTGTGCCGCAATCCGGACTGGAGCGGCATCCCCGTCATCGTCATGGCCCCCCAGGCGATGGGGCGCGACGAGGCCGAGGAGCTGCGCGGCCGGGTCCGCGACATCATCCCGATGGCGGAGGACGGATCGGAAGGAATGATCGAAGAGCTGAAGGACGCGATCGCGCGCCTGCGGCCGGCCCCCGGCGGGACCGGGGACGCCGCCGGCGCGCCGGGAGGAAGCGGAGGAAGCGATGGCTAAGCTGCTGCTGGTCGAAGACCATGAGGAAATCTGGGACTTCCTGTCGCGCCGCCTGAAGCGGCGGGGCTTCGAGGTGGTGCTGGCCTTCGACGGCCGGCAGGGGGTGGAGATGGCGCGCAGCGAGCGGCCGGACGTGATCCTGCTCGACATGAACTTGCCGGTCATCGACGGCTGGACCGCCGCCCGCGAACTGAAGGCCGGCGGGGAAACCGCATCCATCCCGATCATCGCCCTGACCGCGCATGCCATGTCCGGCGACCGCGAGAAGACTCTGCAGGCCGGCTGCGACGACTACCATCCCAAGCCCGTCGACTTCTCCCGCCTGCTGACGCAGATCGACACGGCGATGCAGCGTCCGGCCGGGGCGGCAGGGGAGTGAAGCGATGACGGACATGCAGAAACCCGGCCTGCTGAAGCGCCTGTTCGGCGGCTCGCCGGACGCTCCCTCCCCCGCCCCGTCTTCCGCCGCCGCATCCGCGGGCGTTCCCACCGCCGAGACCGAGGGGGACGCCAGCCCGCTGGGGTCGCGCCTCGGCCACCGGCCGGTGCTGCACGAGATGCTGGCCCGCCAGATCCTGGACGCCCATCTGCGCAACCGCCATCAGCTGCTAGACCGCGCGCCCTCGGACCTGCGGACCGCCAGCCCGGAGGAGGCGCGCCTGCTGGTCCTGGCCATGGCCGCCGCGGCGCACGCGAACGGCGACCTGGACGGCATGGAGCGTGGCCGGATCAGGGGCAAGCTGCGCAGCAGCCCCCTCGACGACGAGGAGCAGCGCGCGCTCGAACAGTCCATGGAAGAACCGCAATGCCTTGAGGAGCTGGTCCGTCAGGTCGACAGCCCGCGCATGGCCGCCCGCTTCTACGCCGTCTCGCTGGCGGCGGTGGACAAGAACGCGCCGATCAACCGCTCCTACCTGCGCTATCTCGCCCAGCGCCTCGGCCTGCCGGCCGATCTCGTGGTGCGGCTGAACCGGCAGATGGGGCTGCGGCTGTAGCCCCGCCGGTCAGACGTCCTGCCCGCTGGCGCTGAGTTCGCCCAGCGCCTTGCGGATCGTGTCGGTGTCCAGCAGCAGCCGGCGCGACACGTCGCTCAGCGTCAGCCAGCCGACGACCTGCCCGCCCTCGTCCAGCACCGGCAGGCGCCGCACATGATAGGCGCCCATGATGTCCATCGCCGTGGCCAGCGTGTCGGTGTCGCGGCAACTGAAGACGGAGCTGGACATCACCTCGCGCACCCGGACCCGCGTGGTGTCGCCACCCTCCGCCACCACCCGGAACAGGATGTCGCGGTCGGTCAGGATGCCCAGCAGATCGTCGGCCGAACCGACCGGCAGCGCGCCGACGTCCAGCTCGCCCATCAGCGTCGCAGCCTCCTGCACGGTGGCGTCGGGCGAGATGAACTCCAGCGCTTTCGCCATGATCTCGGAAACCAGCACGGTCATGTTCCTCGTTGGTCGGACCAGTCTTCGGGTTAAGGGCCGGTGGGCGATGGGCAACATCCGGCCGCGGGGCGTTGTTCCTCCCTCAGCCTCCTCCCTCAGCCGCCGAGCGGCCAGACCATCACGATCAGCCAAGTCCCCAGCGTCAGGATGAGCAGCGACAACGGAACGCCCAGACGGGGATAGTCGCCGAACCGGTAGCCGCCCGGCCCCATCACCAGCGTGTTGCACTGGTGGCCGATGGGGGTCAGGAAGTCGCTGCCGGCGCCGACGGCGACCGCCATCAGGAAGGGATCGGGGCTGAGCCCCAGCTGCTGGGCGACCCCGGCGCCGATGGGCGCCATGACCAGCACCGTCGCGGCATTGTTGAGGAAGGGCGTGACCGCCATCGCCGCCGCCATCACCAGCGTGACGCAGGCCACCGCCGGCAGGCCACGCGCGGCGTCGGCCAGCAGGGTGGAAATCACCTGGGTCGCCCCGGTGCTCTCCAGCGTGCCGCTGACCGGGATCAGCGCGGCCAGCAGGATGATGATCGGCCACTCCACCGCATGATAGGCATCCTCGACGCTGAGCACCCCGGTGACGACCATCGCCGCCGCCGCCGCCAGGAAGGTGACGGCCAGGGGGGCCAGATGAAGGGCGACGACCAGCATGGTCACGACGACGATCCCGACCGGCACCCACATCGGCCGGCGCCGTCCCAGCTGCAGGCGGCGCTCCGCCAGCGGGATCAGGTTGGCGTCGGCGAGGGCATCGGGATAGCGCTCCGCCGGTACCTGGAGCAGCAGCAGGTCGCCTTCCCGGAACACCACATGGTGCAGGCGCTGGGCGATCCGCTCGCCGGTGCGGCTCACCGCCAGCAGGCTGAGGCCGAAGCGCCGCCGCAGGTCGAGACGGCGGTCGGAATGACCGGCGAGCGGCGAGTCCGGCGTCACCACCGCCTCCACCGCCAGCAATTCGCCGCCCGCCTCCTCCAGAACGCCCAAGGGCTCCAGCGAAGCGGCCTGGACCAGACGCTGCAGGGCGGGCGCATCGCCCTCCAGCACCAGGATATCCTCGGCCAGCAACACCCAATGCTTGTCCGGCACATAGCGGCGGAACCGCTCGCGGATCAGGCCGATCACCTGGGCCTCTCCCTCCACCAGGGCTTCCATGTCGCGGATCGTGCGGCCGACGAAGGCCGATTCCGCCGGCAGCCTCATCTCGCTGGCGTAGTTCTCGACCGCGAAGGTCTCCTCCGCCGACCGCGCCCCGCTGCGGTCCTGGGGCAGCAGGCGCCAGCCGAACATCAGGAAGGCCAGACCGGCCAGCGTGATTCCCAGCCCGACCGGCAGATAGTCGAACATGGCGAAGGGCTTGCCGAGGATTTCCTCCCGCACGCGGGACACGATGATGTTGGGGGAGGTGCCGACCAGCGTCATCAGTCCGCCCATGAGAGAGGCGAAGGCCATCGGCATCAGCACGCGATGCGCTCCGGTGCGGTGCCGCCGCGCCAGCTGCATGGTGATCGGCAGGAAGATGGCGAGCGCGCCGATGTTCTTCATCAGCGCCGACATGAAGGCGACCGTTCCCGACAGGAACGCGATCTGCTTGGTCGGCGTGTTCAGCTTGGCCGCCACCGGACGGACCAGCGCATCGATCACGCCCGACCGGGCGATGCCGGCGCTGACGATCAGGGCGGAGGCGATGATGATGACGATGTCGTCGGCGAAACCGGAGAATGCCTCCTTCGCCGGGATCAGCCCCAGGAAGACGCCGGCCAGCAGGGCCAGCACCGCCACCACGTCGTAACGCAGCCTGTTCCAGACCAGCATCGCCACCACGATGCCCACCAACGCAAAGGCCATGAACTGCTGCAAGGTCATCGAAGATCCGTCTGTCGGTGTCGCCGGGAAGTAACCCCACGACACCCGACGGCGTTCCCGAAGCTCCGGCGGTACGGCGGTTGCGCCGTCCGAGCTTATCCGACGGTCCGGGAAACGGGACCCGGCTACCGTCGCAAGGCCAGTACCACCAGCCCCATCACCGGCTCTCCGCTTTCGTAGCGCAGCCGCTCATGGTCGCAGCGCAGCAGCTCGAATCCGGCGCCGGCCAGCGCGGCGCGCACGTAGGATTCGGCATGGGCGTAGCGGCCGTGGGTGGCGACGCGGTGCGGGCGGCCGTCCTCCGCCGCAAGCTCCTCGACCGTGAAGGCCAGCCGGCCGCCGGGGCGCAGCGCCGCACGGGCCGCCGCGAAGGCCTCGTCCAGAACGCCGAAATAGCAGAAGACGTCCGCCGCCATCACGAGGTCGAAGGCCCCCGGCACGCCGGCGAGGAAACCGACCAGTTCGGCCGCCTGCAGGTCGTCGTAAAGGCCGCGGGCACGGGCGCGCTCCAGCATGCCTTCCGACAGGTCGACGCCCACCAGCCGCCGGGCGCGTGGCCGCAGCGAGGCCGCGCACAGCCCGGTGCCGCAGCCGGCATCCAGCACGTCCAGGCCGCCGTCCGCCGCCTCGCCCGCCAGCAGCCCGGCCAGCAGGGCGGGCGCCCGGTAGTCCAGCTCCGCCAGCTTGCGGTCGAACTCCTCCGCGAACAGGTCGAAGGTCTGGCGCACATAGTCGTCGGGCGCGCGCGGGTCGGCCTCCTCCCCGGCGATGGCGGCGCCGATATGGCGGGCCAGCGGGTTGCTGGGATGGTCGCGCCGCCATCGCCGTGCAAGCTCCGCCGCCTCCTCCGTGCCGCCCTGCTCGTGCAGGAGATAGAGCACGGCGCCGAGATTGTCGTGGGCGTCGGCCCAGTCCGGCCGCAGGGCCAGCGCCCGCCGGTAGCCCACCGCCGCTTCGCCGAACCGGTCGAGGTCGCGCCACAGGTTGCCGCGGTTGTTCCACGCCTCCGCATGGTCAGGCCGCAGGGCCAGCGCCTGCCTGAACGCGTCCTCCGCCTCCGCCTGCCGTTCGGCCTGCCGCAGGACGGAGCCGAGGTTGTAGTGGGCCATGCCCTCGTCCAGGCCATGCGCGACGGCGGCCCGGTAGGCGGCGGCGGCCTCGTCCAGCCGGCCTAGCGCACGCAAGGCGTTGCCGTGGTTGTTGTGGGTTCCCGCCTGCGTCGGGTCGGCGGCGAGCGCGCGGGCGTAGAGCGGCTCCGCCCCCGCCGGGTCGCCGGCCGCCGCCAGCGCATCGGCCTGCCGGCTGAGCCGGACCGCCGGCGGCAGGGCGCCCGCCCCCAGACCGGTCCTCGGACCGCCGCGCAAGGACAAGCGTGACCCGGCCATAGCCTCTTCCCCCGCCATCAGACAATCGTCGATATCAATGGCATCTTTACCGTGATCCACCGATGATGGCACTCCCTTTGAGGGGGCGGACATCTGGGACGGGGCGGAACCGTGGCGAAGGACACCAACAGGCTGGCGCAGGCGGTGGCGCACCATCAGGCCGGGCGCCTCGCCGAGGCGGAGCGCGGCTACCGGCAGGTGCTGTCCGCCGATCCGTGGCACGCCGACGCGCTGCACCTGCTGGGCGTGCTATCCCTGCAATCCGGTCGCGCGGACGAGGCGGTCGGGCTGATCGGCAAGGCGCTGCAGCGCTCCAAGGGCGTTCCCGACTATTGGGACAATCTGGGCAGCGCGCTGATCGCATGCGGGCGCGCGAACGAGGCGGTCCAGGCCCACCGCAACGCGGCGGCGCTCGACCCCGGCGGAGCGCAGCGGCGGCACAATCTGGGCAACGCCCTGGCCGCCCTGGGCCGCCGCGAGGAGGCGGAGCGGGCCTTCATGCTGGCGCTGGCGCTGAAGCCCGACTATGCCAAGGCCTGGTACAATCTCGGCAGCTGCCGTGCCGCCGGCCGCCGCCATGCCGATGCGGCCGTCATGCTGGATCGCGCGGTCCGGCTTTCGCCCGGCATGATTGAGGCGCACAACAACCTGGGCGACGCGCTGGCGATGACCGGCCGGCTGGACGAAGCGGTCGCGCAGTTCCGGCTGGTGGCGCAGCTCAGGCCCGACGACGCCACCGCGCACTACAATCTGGGCGCCGTCCTGCAGCAGAAGGGCGCCTATGAAAGCGCAGAGATCGCCTATCGCCAGGCGCTGAAACGCAACCCGCGCCACAGCGCCGCGCTGAACAATCTGGGCAGCGTGCTGAAGCGGCTGGGCCGCCCGGATCAGGCGGAGCTGTGCCACCGGCAGGCCCTGGACCTGCATCCGGACTTCGTCGAGGCGCGCTACAATCTGGGCAATGCCCTGCAGGCGCAGGGGCGCTACGAGGAGGCGGCCGCCTGTTTCGAGGACGCGCTGGCGCAGCAGCCCGAACTTGCCACCGCCACCTGCAGCCTTGCCCTGTTGGCCCTCATGCACGGCGACCTGCCGCGGGGCTGGACAGGGTACGAGCGGCGCTTCGCCGCCGGGGAGGCGGCGCCCGACCGCCGGATCGCCGCCCCGCGCTGGCAGGGCGAGCTGCTGCGCGGCAAGCGCCTGCTGATCTGGCGGGAGCAGGGGGTGGGGCACGAAATCCTGTTCGCCTCCTGCTATCCGGACGTCATCGCCTGGGGGGCGGACCGGTCACCATCGAATGCGACCCGCGTCTGGTGCCGCTGTTCCGCCGCTCCTTCCCCAAGGCGACGGTGCGGGCCGAAAGCTGCACCGGTGACGCTTTCGGCGCCATCCCGCGGGAAACCGTCGAGCCGCCCGACTGCGACCTTCAGGTCCCGGCCGGCGACCTGCCGCACCGGCTGCGCGAAAGCCTGTCCGCCTTCGAGCCGCAAGACCCCTGGCTGGTGCCGGACCCGGCGCTGACGGAAGGCTGGCGCGAGCGGCTGGCGGCATTGGGACCGGGCCTGCGGGTCGGCATCGGCTGGCGCAGTCAGGCGATGACCATCGACCGCAAGGCCGCCTACGTCATGCTGGAGCACTGGGGGCCGGTGTTGGCCATCCCCGGCGTGGTGTTCGTCAACCTGCAGTACGGCGACTGCGAGGCCGAGCTTGCGGCGGCGGAGGAGCGCTTCGGCGTGCGCATCCACCGTTGGGACGACCTCGACCTCAAGGACGATTTCGACGGGGCGGCGGCGCTGACGGCCAACCTGGATCTGGTGATCTCGCCGGCGATGTCGGCGGGCGAGCTGGCGGGTGCGCTGGGGGTGCCGGTCTGGCGCTTCGGCCATCGCGACTGGACGCAGCTCGGCACCGGCGTCCGCCCCTGGTTCCCGACCATGCGGCTGTTCCAGCCCAACCCCGGCGAAGCGCTGGAATCGACGATGCGGGCCATCGCCCAGGCTCTCCGCGCCGCCTTGCCGGAAGGGGCTTCGCCGCAGCCTGTACCTCCCGCCCCGCCGGCGCCAGAGCCAGAGCCAGCGCCCGTGCAGCCTCCACCGGCCGATTTCGACGCCCTGCTGAACCATGCCGTCGCCCTGCACCGCGCCGGCCATGCGGCGGAGGCGGAGTCCGCCTACCGCGCCGCCATCGCCGCCGATCCCGCCCGCGCCAACCCCGGCCATGCCGATGCGCTCCATCTGCTGGGGCTCCTTCTGCACCAATCGGGACACAGCGCCAACGCCCTGGTCCTGATCGGCGAGGCACTGCGCATCGACCCCGTCTTCCCCCATGCCTGGAACCATCTGGGCCTGATCCACGAGGCGGAAAAGCGGCATGACAAGTCCTCGCGCGCCTTCGCCCGCGCGCTGGCGCTGCACCCCGCCTTTCCCGAGGCGCTGACCCATCTGGGCCTCGTCCATCAGAGCGGCGGCCGGGTGGCGGAGGCCATGCGGCTGCACCGCCGCTCCATCGCGCTCCAGCCGGAGAATCCACCCGCCTTCGCCAATCTCGGCCATGCCTGCGAGCTGGAGGGGCGGAGCGGCGAGGCGACCGCCCATTACCGGCGCGCGCTGTCCCTCCAGCCGGACTCCGCCGAAGCCCACAACAACCTCGCCACCCTGGCCATGTACGCCGGACAACCCGAGGAGACGAGGCATCGCCTGCAGCACGCGCTGCGGATCGATCCGGATTTCGCGCTTGCCGCCTGGAATCTCGGGCTGCTGGATTTGGCGGACGGCAGCATCGTGCGGGGCTGGCAAGGCTATGCCCGCCGCTTCTCCGCACGGCAGCTGCAGCGCGCCCGGCGCATCGACCGTCCGCAGTGGGACGGGGGGGCCTAGGCGGACGCCGGCTGCTGGTCTGGTCGGAACAGGGTGTGGGTGACGAGATCCTGTTCGCCTCCTGCTTCGACGTGCTGCGGGGGCTGGACGGTCCGGTGACGGTCGAATGCGACCGGCGGCTGGTCAGCCTGTTCGCCCGCTCCTTCCCCTGGGTGGCCGTGCGGAACGAGACCACCGATGCCGCCGGGCGGGAGACGGTGAATCCGCCCGATTGCGACCTGCAGATGCCGGCCGGCAGCCTGCCGGCGCTGTTCCGCGACCGCCTCGACCGCTTCCCGCCCGGTCCCGCCTATCTGCGCCCCGATCCGGAGCGCGTCGCGCTGTGGCGGGACCGGGTCGCCGCCCTGCCCGGCCTGCGGGTTGGACTGGCTTGGCGCAGCCAGATCGTCACGGCGCAGCGCGCCGCCGCCTACACCGGTTTGGCCGACTGGCTGCCGCTGCTCGACTTGCCCGGCGTCAGCGTCGTCTCGCTGCAATATGGCGATTGCGCTGCCGAGCTGGCGCGGGTGGAAACGGCGACGCGCCGGCTGCACCGGTGGGACGACCTGAACCTGAAGGACGATTTCGAAGGGGTGTCGGCCCTGATCGCCAACCTGGATCTGGTGATATCGCCGGCGACGGCGGTGGGCGAACTGGCGGGCGCGCTGGGCGTGCCGGTCTGGCGGCTCGGCACCCGCGACTGGACCCAGCTGGGCACCGGCTCGCGGCCCTGGTACCCGTCGATGCGGCTGATCCAGCCGGGCGCGGGCGAGGGGCTGGCCGACGCGGCCGCGCAGGCGGTGCGCGCGCTGACTGCGCTGGCGCCGGTCTGATGCCCGCCGTCGATACGCTGCTGGCCCGCGCCTTCGACCACCACCAGTCCGGCGGCTTCGACGAGGCGGAAGCGCTTTACCGTCATGTCCTGGCGAAAGATCCGGGGAGCGTCGAAGCTCTGCACCGCTGCGGCCTTCTGGTCGCCCAGCTCGGCCGGCTGGAGGAGGCCGACATGCTGCTGGCCCGTGCCCTGATGCTGGAACCCGCCGCTGCGGAGGCCGCGGTCAACCACGCCAAGATCCTGCGCGCGCTGCGGCGGCCCGACGCTGCGGTCCGCCATTTCCACCGTGCCCTGGCCCTGGCGCCCGCCCTGCTGGCGGCGCAGGAGGGGCTCGGCCATGCGGAGCGGGAGCGCGGGAACGCCGCGGCGGCGGCCGACGCCTATGGGCGGGCGGCATCGCTGGGCGCCGGTGCGGCCCTGCTGCACCAATGGGGCGTGGCGCTCGACGGCCTCGGCCGCGCGGCGGAGGCGGCGGAGGCGCTGCGCCGGTCGGCCCGGCTCGACCCGACCGTTCCATCGGTCGCAGCGCGGCTGGCGGCGATCCTGTACCGGCTCGGCCGTCATGGCGAGTCCGCGTGGTGGTACCGCCGGCTGCTGGTCCTGCAGCCCGGCCATGCCGATGCCCGGCAGGCATTGGACGTCTCCGCCGGCCGCGGAACCCCATCCTCCGGTCATAACCCTTCAGGTCAAAGGGTTGGATGACCTCCGGTTGGTGTTGCGCAAAGTGATTTCAAGATCCCACCCCTGCGACCCGGTGTCATACGACCGAACGGTTGAGGCACTTTTTCGCATGGTTTGCCCGCATAAAACGCAAGATTAGGGTTGTTCTGCGGTTCGGATGGGTGAACACTCATGTCACCGGCCCGTCACATTGCGGCGGGACACGGACTGATCCTATGGAGAGCGACTCATGCACACTGAAGCTCGCCTTTCGTCTCTGCAAGAAAAGCACATGCGCCTTGATCGCGCGATCCTCGACGAGGAAAAGCGGTCCTGGCCGGATGACAGCGCGGTGAAGCGCCTCAAGCTTGAAAAGCTGCACGTCAAGGAAGAGATCGATCGCCTGACGCGCTCCGGCACGATGAATTAATCCCCCCAATCACAGCATCACCCCTGAACGGGGTTTCGAAGGCCGGGTTGAGGCGATTTGCCTCACCCGGCTTTTTTACATTCTGTCCGGTGCTTATTGAAGCACCGGACAGAATGTAAGCTTATCGTTTTCCGTGTGATTCACGCTTCAAGCGCTTCCGCTTGAAGCGATCACACTCCAATGGCCAGCACTCCCGCCGGAGACCGTTGCGGAGATCCGTTCAGCCGTCCGGCCGCATCAAGCGCGACAGCTCCGACGCGACCGCCGGCAGCAGATCGCCCACCTGTTGTTCGGGGCGGGTCCGGAACAGCCGCATCGACGGGAACCAGGGCCGCACCGCCGTGCCCAATGCCGTCCAGTCCCCCGTGCGCGCCAGCCGCCAGACCGGCACGCCCAGCGCCGCCGCCAGCTCGCCGGTCGAGGTCGCCGGCGCTATCACCAGATCCAGTGCCGACATCAGCGCCGCCGTGCCGTCCAGGTCGTCGCGCAGGTCGAGATCAGCGAAGCTCAGCGGCGCCCGGCCGAAGATCCCGGCCGCCGCCTCCAGCTCCGCTCCGCAATCGCCATATTGCAGGGTGACCGGCAAGAGCCCGGGCAGGGTCAGCACCGGCCCCCAATCCTCGATCCGCGTGTAATCCGGCATGCGGTCCGGGTCCAGCTGGCCGCTGCGCCAGGCGATGCCCACCCGCAGCCCCTCCCCCAGCCCGGACAGCCGCCGCTCCCATTGCCTCACCGCCGCCGGATCGGCGCGCAGGGCCGGTTGGACGGCACCGAAGCCGGCCAGCGTACCCCCGGAACGATCGGCAAGCCGGCGCGACAGCGACCCGATCGCGACATGGCAGTCGACATCCGCCGCCGGCTCCTCCGGTGAGGCCGGAAGGGGACGCACCGTCGCCTGCGGGAAGGAGCGGGCGAACAGCGGGACGAAGCGCGGGTCGCATTCCACCACCACATGGCCGGCACGGGCGATCAGCTCCGGCAGGCGCTGCGCGAACATCAGCTCGTCACCGATTCCCTGCTCGCGCCAGACCAGGATCCGCCTGCCCGCCGGATCCCCGCCGTCCCAGGCCGGCACGCCCGGGCGGCGGGCTGCCGTCGCGAGGTCGCGGGTGTCGAAGCGCCGGTCGTAGCCGCCCCACCCCTGCGCCAGCCGCCCGGCGGCCAGATGCAGCACCCCGGCGTTGAAGGCGGCGGAGGCATGACCGGGCTCCACCGCCAGGGCACGGGCGCACCACAGGCCGGCTGCCGCATCCTCCCCCATCTCGCGCAGAAGCCTGCCGCGGTTCGCCATGCCGTCGGCCAATGCCGGTTGCAGCGCCAGCGCCACGCGCCCGGCCCGTTCGGCCGCAACAGGACGCCCGAGACGCCGCAACGCCATCGACAGGTTGACCCAGCCGGCCACCAGTTCCGGAGCCCGCCGCAGCGCGCGGACATGCGCCCGCTCCGCCTCCGCCCAGCGGCCCAGCCGCGCCAGCATGACCCCCTGGTTGTCGTGCGCCTCCGCCAGATCGGGGGCGGCGGCGACCGCCCACCCCTGCACCCGCAGGGCGGCCCCGCTCCGCCCCAGCCCATACAGCGCATTGCCGAGGTTGGTCAGGGTCGCACCGTCGGCCGGCTGGAGGGCGAGCGCCGCCCGGAAGCTCGACGCCGCTCCGGCTGTCCGGCCGAGAGCCAGACGGACATTCCCCAGGCTGACATGCGCCGCTGCATAGCCGGGAGCGGCGGCGACCGCGGCGGCGATGCGCGGCTCGCCCCGCTCCGACGCCCCCAGCTGATGATCGAGCAGGCCGGACAGATGCAAGGCCACCGGATCCTGCGGACGGCGGGCCAGGACGCGCCCGTAGAGGGCGGCGGCCCCGCCCGCATCACCGCCGAGATGGGCGGCGACCGCTTGTTCCAGCAGACTGTCCGGGTCGGGCGCCGGATCGGGAGACGCCGGATCGGGATATGATGGATCCGGATCGGCGGTTTCGCCGCCTCCCGCGTCCATGCCTGCGGCCGGCCGGCTCCCGCTTCGCGGCGAAGTCATGTCGCAAAGCGCCACGGCGATCCGCCCCGGCACCGCCTCCAGCGCCTCGCCGGGATTGGGCTGGAACAGCCGCATGGTCGGGAACCAGGGGCGGACGCCAGTGCCGAGCTGCGTCCAGTCGCGATGGCCGAAGCGCCAGACCGGCACGCCCAGCGCACCCGCCAGCTCGCCCGCCGACATCGCCGGCGAGATCACCAGATCCAGGTTTGCCGTCAGCGCCGCCGCCCCGTCGAAATCATCCTTGAGGTCGAGGTCGTTCCAGCGGTGGATGCGCACGCCGAAGCGCTCCTCCGCCGCCGCAAGCTCGGCTTCGCAGTCGCCATATTGCAGGTTGACGAACACCACGCCGGGGACGGCGAAGACCGGCCCCCAATGCTCCAGCATGACGTAGGCGGCCTTGCGGTCGCTGGTCATCACCTGACTGCGCCAGCCGATGCCGACCCGCAGGCCCGGCCCCAGAACCGCCAGCCGCTCGCGCCAGCCTTCCATCAGCGCCGGGTCCGGCACCAGCCAGGGGCCTTGCGGCTCGAAGGCGGAGAGGCTTTCGCGCAGCCGGTGCGGCAGGTCGCCGGCCGGAATCTGGAGGTCGCAGTCGGGCGGCTCGATCAGTTCGCGGCCGGCCCCGTCGACCGACTGTTCCCGCACGGTCGCCATGGGGAAGGACCGCGCGAACAGCGGCACGAGCCGGCGGTCGCACTCGATGACCACATGGCCGGCCCGCGCGATCAGCGACGGATAGCAGGAGGCAAACAGGATCTCGTCGCCCACCCCCTGCTCCCGCCAGACCAGCAGGCGCTTGCCGACCAGCGGCCCGCCTTCCCAGCGGGGAGCGGCGATCCGGCGGCTCTTGTATCCCTTGGCCCGGAAGCGCCAGCGGTAATCGTCCCAGCCGCCGGGCAGATCCCCCCGGCGAGCCGCAGCAGGCCGCGGTTCAGATGCGCGCTGCCCAATGCCGGATTGATCGAGAGGGCCAGCGACATCCAGGGTTCGGCCGCATCCGCATCCTGACGGTACTGCCAGATCAGCATGCCGAGGTTGCTGGCGGCATCGGCATTGCGGCCGTCTATCGCCAGGGCCTGCCGGTGGGCCGCCTCCGCCTCTTCGATACGACCGCGCATCTGCAGGGCGAGGCCATAGCCGGTCAGCGTCGCCGGTCTGCGCGGGTCTATCGCCAGGGCCCGACGGTACAGCCGCTCCGCTCCCGGCAGGTCGTCGCGGTCCAGCAGCAGGCTGCCCAGGTTGGCATAGGCCTCGGCATTCCTCGGTTCGGCCGCCGCCGCACGGCGATAGAGGTCCTCCGCCGCCTCCGACTGCCGCCTCGCGGCGTGAACCCCGGCGAGGTTGATCAGTGCCTTGCCATAGTCTGGGCGCAGCCGGAGGGCGCGGCCGTACCATCGCTGCGCCGGCCCGAGGTCGGCCTCCGGGTCGTAGCGATTCTCCAGCGCGGTGCCGTGGTTGTTGACCACCATCGCGTCGTCCGGGCTGAGCGCCATCGCCCGGCGCAGGACCGAAGCCGCCGCGTCGATATCCCCGAGGTCGAGCAGCGCCACGCCCAGGTTGTTGCAGGCCCCCTGCATCACCGGTTCTCGCTCCAGCGCATGGCGGAACCGGGCGACGGCCTCCGGCAGCCGGCCTAAGCCCTGCAGCGCGGCACCGAGCGTGAAATGCAGCAGCGCGTTGCCGCCATGGACCGCCGCCGCAGGCGTCAGGACATCGCAGGCCTCCCCGTAACAGCCCCGCGCGTTCAGCAGCACGCCCAGCTCGACCGACAGTTCCTCGTCCGCCGGTGCATCGGCCAGCGCACGCCGCAGGCAGTCCTCGGCATCCGGATGGCCCAGCCCGCGCAGGCAGATCGCCAGATGGCGCCAGGCGTCGGGATGGGAAGGGTTGGCCTGCACCACGGCATAAAAGGCGTTGGCCGCCGGCGCGATCCGGCCCAACTCCCGCTGCAGGATACCGTAATTGAAGCGGGCCGTGATGTTGTCCGGTCCATGGGTCAGCGCGCGGACATAGCTCTCGGCCGCCTCCTCCAGCCGGCCGAGGCGCCGGAGCACCGTTCCACGGTTGTTGTAGGCTTCGACGAAATGGTCGTCCTGCCCGACCGCTAGCGCATAGGCGCCCAGCGCATCGTTCAGCCGGCCCATATCGGCCAGGACATTGCCGAGGCTGTTGTAGGCCGCCGGAAAATGGGGCTGCACCGTCAGCGCGGCCCGCAAGCGCAGCAGCGCCGCGGCGGGCAAGCCGGCCTGGTGGACGACCAACCCCGACAGATGCATCGCATCGGCGTTCGCCGGATCGTCGATCAGGATCCGGCGGTAAAGGGCCAGCGCCTCGGCAAGCCGGCCGGCCCGGTGCAGCGGCAATGCGGCGTCGAAGAGATCGGCGAGGGTCACGGCATCCGTTCGGCGGCCGGTGCGTCGTCGTCGGTACCGCCGTCGCCACTGTCGCCAGCCCCATTGTCGCCGGCCCCATTGTCGCCGGCCCCATTGTCGATGGCTGCGCCATCTCCCGACTTGAACATCTTGCGGCAGAGTTTCAGGGCCCGGTAGTAGTTGCGGGCTTCGACGAGGTGCCCGATCTCGTCCAGCGTCTTGGCGGCGTCGGGGCGCGCTTGGCGTGTTTCGTCGAGAATGGAGGCGAAGCGCTGGAGGTTCAGCGTCGCATCCTCCGGGAAGATGTAGACGAGCTGGATGACGAAGTAGAGCTTCTTCTCGATGCTGTCGATCTGCTCTTCCTTCAGGACCTCGCGCCCCCTCAGGAAATTCGCGGTGTTGTAGAGAAAGAACGAGCCCGGACGGTCGCCGGCACCGATTACGGCGCCGTTGATGATGACCTTTTCGTTGGGGCGAAGAACGAACTTGAGCGGCATGAGTGCGGAACCCGGGGCTTGCGGGCCGTTGCCGTCCGGCCTTTGCCGACGCGGTCTGGCCCAAAAAGAAACGGGCGGCGGCCTGATGCCGCCGCCCGCCGGGCGTGATCCTACCCGAACTTACCGTCCGAACTCCACGCCTTAGAACAGACGCAGGATCGACTGCTGCGACTGGTTGGCCAGCGAGAGGGCGATGGTGCCGAGCTGCTGACGGGTCTGCAGCATCAGCAGGCTGGCGCCTTCCTCGTTCTGGTCGGCCAGCGTCAGCTTGCTGGCGCCTTCAGACAGCACGTCGCTGAACTCCTTGGTGAAGTTCTCACGGGTCGTGATGATGTTCAGGTTGGTCGACAGCGACTGAGACGCGGAGCGGATCGTCGACTTGGCGTTGTCCAGACCGGCCACCGCCTTGTCGATGTCGGCGCGGTCCGTCCAGTCGTTCTGTGCCTCGTCGAGCTTCAGGCCCTGACCGGTGGTGGTCAGGTTGACGGCGTTCACGGTGATCGAGTTGGTGTTCGTCTCGTTCAGCTGGACCGTGATGTCGTTCGACGAGTTGGCGTCGGAGACCTGCTTGGTGACGATGTTGGCAGAACAGTTGCTCGCGGCCGCCTGCTTGATCGTTGCAGCGTCCACATTCAGGCGAACGGTGCCGCTGTCGAAGGAGAACGCCTGTTCGCCGCCGGCCAGCTTGCTGTCGCCCTGCTCGTTCATGCCGTCGCGGGTGACCTGGGCACCGTTGGAGTTGGTGACCTGGATCTGCAGGTCGACCTTCTTCTCGATGGTCGAGATGCCGTTGCCCTGGTTGTTCGCCGCTTCCAGCAGCTTGCGGTCGACGGTGAAGGACACCACCGTGCCCGACGCGAAGCTTTCCGAGATCTTCTTGGTCAGCGCGTTGGTCGTGCTGGCGGTCACGGTGAAGTCGCGGACCACGCCGGCCGTGGTCTCACCGGTCAGAACGATCGTGCCGCTGGCGCCGAGCGAGGCGGTGGCAACGTCCTTGCCCTGCAGGCGCCCGCTGGCGATGGCGGTGCTGATCGACGCCACCAGCTGGGTCGCCACCTGCGTCGAGCCGCTCTGGCCGATGGCGACGTCGCCGGAGGTCGCGGTGTAGCTGAAGGTCTGGCCTTCGACCGTGATGCTGAAGATGTCGCCTTCTTCGATGGTGCCGCTGACGTTCACCCCCGAGACCTGCGGGTTGCCGGCCGTGGCGGCGGTCGCCAGGTTGGTCGACATCGTCTGCGTGTTGTCGAAGTAGGAGATCGTGCGGCTTTCATTGCCGTCCGACACGATGAAGTCGCGGGTGCGGCCGTTGGCGCCGCGGACTTCGATCTGGACGTTGGAGAAGCCGCCCGCGGTGCTGGACATCGTGCCCGACAGCTTCAGGCCGGTCAGGCCGTGCTTGTTCTCGGCCTTGCCGATGTCGGCGGTCTTGCCCTCGATCGAACCGTCGCCCTGGATGCGGATCGAATAGGTGTCGGCCCGCTGGACGTTGGTGACGCGGGCGTTGTCGACGCCGGTGATGGTGTTGACGGCGGCACGGGACTCGCTGGTGCTGTCCATGCTCATGCCGTTGCCGGCGATCAGGTTCTTGCCGCCGTACCCGCTGTCGGCGGCGAGCTTGTCGATCTGCCCGCGCAGCGTGTTGAACTGGGCGGCCAGCGACTTACGGGTGGCCACGGAGGCGGCGTCGTTACCCAGCGCGGCGTAGGCCGCGGTGGTCAGGCCCTTGGCCTGGTCGACCATGGAGTCGATGGCGGTCAGGCCCTTGTCGGCGGCCTGGATCGTGCTGATCGACTGGCCCATCGCGTCCTTCAGCGACGTCAGGTCGCCGGCGCGCTGGTTCAGGCCCTTGGCCGAGAAGAAGGCGGTCGGGCCGTCGAGGGCGGTGTTGACCTTGTTGCCCGTCGACAGGATGTTCTGCTTCTTGTTGATCTGTTCCTGCGTGCTTTGCAGTTGCAGCAGGTTGGTCCGCATGGAAGCGGAGAGGGTAACGTTGCCAGCCATGGTAGCCACTCCTTTGGAGGATCAATGTCCGGAGGCACCCCTCTTTGGAAGTGCCGGTTCCCGGAAGGGGACTAATTCCCCCGCCAAAGGGGTAGGCAAGAAGCGGGCCAGTTCAAATTTGCCGGGTTTCCTTGGTAATCTGTACCGGTGGGCAGAAAGACACCAGGCAAAATTTGCCTATCTCCCGGCAGAATCTGCCGATTGGGCGGCAGGGCTTGCCGGGGCGGCAGATTCTGCCGGGTACTTCCTGCCGGGCAGGACAACCGTTTCGCACATCGCGAGCGGCCCGACGGCGAGTGCTGCACTGCCCCAGGACCAGCCGACGCCGAAGCCCGACAGCAGCAGCCGGCACGTCCCGGCCGCCAGCGGCGGCGCCAGCGTGCCGGAGATCGCCAGCGGGATGGAGGCCGAACTGGTGTTGCCGACATCCCGCAGCGCCACCACCGTGCGCTCCGCCGCCACCCCCAGCTTCTGGCCGAGATGGCGGATCATCTGGGCGTTGGCCTGATGCAGGACGAGATGGTCGACCGTCTCCATCCTCCAGCCTGCGGTATCGAGCACCGACCGCAGACTGCCGGGAACCTCGCGTAGGGTGAAGGCGAAGACCTGGGTCCCGTCCATGAACAGGCGTGCCGGCCGGTCGGGATGGCGCATCGCTCCGCCCTCCGCCGCCAGATAGGGGGCGCCGGCCCCGTCGCTGCCGAGGTCGAAAGCCATCGGCGCCGCCGCGTCGTCCAGTTCCAGGGCGGTCGCCGCCGCCCCGTCGCCGAACAGCGGCGCCACCGCCCGGTCTTCCGGATCGACCAGACGCGACGTGGTGTCGCCGACCAGCAGGAGCGCCCGCCGTCCGGCCGCCTTCAGCATCCCCGCCGCGGTCCACAGCCCATAGACGAAGCCGGAGCAGCCATGGGTGATGTCCAGAACGGCGGCGCCCTTGCGCAGCCCCAGCCGCCGGTGCAGGAGCGATGCGGTGCCGGGAAGGACGTGGTCGTGGGTCTGGGTCACCAGGACCAGCAGGTCGATGCTGCCGGGCTCCCACCCCAGCCCGTCGAGCAGGCGGCGCGCCGCGGCTTCGGCAAGGTCGCTGGTGCACTGGCCGGGGGCGGCGATCCGCCGTTCCTCGATGCCGGTGGCGGCGGCGATCCTGCGCGCCGCCTCCTCGCCGAAGCGGCCAGCCATGTCCCCGACCGTCTCGCGCCCTTCCGGCACGCAGCCGACGATGCCGCGCACGCCCACCCCGTCGATCCGGCTGGCGACCATCTCCGCCTCCCCCTGTTCACATGCGGCCCCGACCGGCGCTGCCTCAGCAGGTGATGCCGCCGTCCACCGTAAGGGTCTGTCCCGTGATGAAGCCGCCGCCGTCGCCCAGCAGGAAACGGACCAGCGGCACCACGTCGGCCGCGGTGCCGAGCCGGCCGAGCGGCGTGCGGCGCACGATCTGGTCGCGCTGCCCGTCCGACAGGGTGCCCGACATTTCGGTGTCGAGATAGCCCGGCGCCACCGAATTGACGGTGATCGCCCTCCGGCCGACCTCGCGCGCCAGCGCCCGCGTCAGCCCGTCCAGCCCGGCCTTCGACGCCGAATAGGCCGCCAGCCCGACATAGCCGCGCTGCCCGATGATGGAGGAGACGTTGACGATGCGGCCCCCCTTGGGACCGGCGCCGCGTTCCACCAGCTTGGCGCGCAGGAAGGCGCGGGCGGCCTGGAGCGCGCCGGTCAGGTTGGTCTGGATCACCGCCTCGGCATCCACCTCCGGGAAGGTCGCCAGCACGCCTTCGCGCGCGATCCCAGCATTGTTGACCAGCCCCCACAGCGGCGAAGCGCCGCCCCAGGCGACCGCGGCGTCGAAGAAGGCGCGCACCTCGCCGCCGTCGCCGATGCGGCAGGGCTGCCAGAACAGGTCGGAACCGGCCAGCCGCTCCAGCGCTTCGGAGGACGAACGGCTGCAGGTGGACACCCGGTAGCCGTCGGCCAGCAGCGCCTCCACCAGCGCAAGGCCAAGGCCGCGGCTGCCCCCGGTGACGACGACGTGGCGCTTCGGTTCGGCGGCAGCCGGTGCGGCTGCGGGTGCGGCTGCGGTCATGCGGCTCCCTTTCGGCTCTTCTTGCCCGCGGCACTCAGCGGGATGTGGTCGGCGAAGGTAAGGGCGCGCGGGCGCGCGGCCGGCGGCAGGTCGGCGGTCGCGGCGCGCAGGGCGGCGCGCAGGGTCTCGCCGTCGGCACCCGGCGCCGGCACGATGGTGGCGGTCAGGAGATGGCCGGTGATCGGGCTCGGCACCGCCGCGACGGCGGCATCCGCCACCCCGGCGACCGCCAGCAGCCGGCGCTCCACTGCCTCCGGCGAGACCTTCACCCCGCCGACATTGACCAGCCCATCCAGCCGGCCGGCGAACAGAACGCGGTCGCCCTGCCGCTCCACCAGATCGCCGGTGGACAGCCAGCCGTCCGCATCGCCGATCCCCGGTGCCGCGCGCGGGCTGCGCACCTCCAGCACGCCGTCGACGATGCGCAGGGCCAGCCCGTCCGGCGCATCGTCCAGCCAGGCCGCCGGGAAGCCGGCGCGGCCGTCGGCGACGGCGAACAGAGCGCCCGCCTCGGTCGAGGCGTAGATGTGGCGCAGGCGCGCGCCGGGGAACCGCTCCGCCAGCCGGTCGAGCAGCGGCTGGTCCGCCGCCTCCCCGCCCAGCGTCATCGCCCGGAGCGGCAGGTCCGCGTCGCCCAGTGCCATCAGGAAGGCGCGCCAGAAGCTCGGCGTGCCGCTGACATGAGTCACGGCATGGCGCCGGGCCGCGTCCGCCAGACCGGCGATGCCGCCGGAAACGCCTTGCGGCGCGGCGACCAGCAGCGCCCCGGCCGCGGCGGCGGTCAGCATCACCTGCAGGCCGGCGAAGGCGCCCGGATCATAGGTCAGCAGCCAGCGCGCCCCCTCCTCCGCCACGCCGCGCAGCCGGCCGCGCAGCCGGTCGAACTCATGGCGCAGGCGCTTGGGCGCGCCCGTGGTCCCGGAGCTTTCCAGCATGACGGAAAAGCCCTGCCCCGGCTGCCAGCCATCGGACCCGGCGCCGCCGCGTGCCAGCAGCAGCCCCTGCCCGGCGGCTTCGGCGGCGGCCAGCGCCGCCAGCACGCGCGACGGCCGGTCGGCCTGCAACACGCCGCCCGCCGGAACCGCCAGCCCGGCAAGCTCCGGCCAGCCGAAGCGCTCCTCCCCCTCGATCAGGCGGAAGTCGGGATGGATCCAGTCGGGGCGGCGGCCGGTCATGCCGGAACGGCGTAGAGCGCCGCCAGCTCTCCGACCGTGGTGAACTGGCGGAAGCCTTCGCGGAAGGGGTCCTGGCCGGTCCGCTGCTCCAGCACCACCAGCAGGGTGGCAAGGTCGAGGGAGTCGATGGGCAGGCCGCCATCCAGGAACCGGCTGTCGGCGGTCAGCGGCGGCAGCACCTCCCCCTTGTCAGCGGCGATGCGGCCGAGTTCCTCGGCGATCAGGGCGAAGATGGGGCTGTCGGCGGGATGATCGGTCATGGAGTGGTCAGCTCTGGCTGAGGGCTTGGTCGCAGCCGTCCAGGAAGGACCGCATGGCGGCGGTCACCGGGCTGGCGGCCTCGATGTGCGGCAGGTGTCCGGCGTTGTCGAAGACCCGCAACGGCGCGGCCGACGGCAGCCGGTCGGCGGGCGGCGGCGGGATGATGCGGTCGGCGCGGCCCCACAGAACCTGGATCGGCATCGGGTAGGCGCTCCAGTCCACCGGCGGTCCGCCGCCGTCGGCATGGGCGGCGAAGGAGACGTCGATGATCCGCTCCAGGCCCGCCCGGCGGACCGGATCGGCGCCCTGGACGTGCAGCACCTCGCCGAAGCGCGGGATCAGCGGCGACGGGCCGGCGAACAGGCGTGCCGCACAGGCCCGCCCCTCCTCCACGTCGGCCGGCGCGATGGCCCGCCTGAGGAAACCGAGGTCGAAGGGCGTGCCCAGGCCGGCGCTGGACAGCAGGGTCAGGCTCACCACCCGGTCCGGCGCCAGCAGGGCCAGTTCGCGCGCCACGTAGCCGCCCATCGAATGGCCGATCACATGCACCCGCGCCAGCTCCAGCGTGTCGAGGAACTCGACCAGCCAGGGGGCGAAGTCGGAAACCAGGCCGCTGCCGACGTCGGGGGTGGAGCCGCCATGACCCGGCAGGTCCACCGCGACCGCAAGGCGCCGGGACGACAGGGCCGACAGGTTGAACTGCCAGGTCAACCGGTCGCCGGCGAAGCCGTGCAGAAGCAGGACGGGCACGCCGCCGCTGCCGACCGACAGGTAGGCGGCCGGGCCGCCGGCGACGGTGGCGACACCGGCGCGCAGGCGGCTGCCTTCCGAAACGGGCTTGGAAACGGGCCGGGGCACCGGTCAGGCCGCGACCGGGGCACCCGCCAGCGCCAGCAGATCGGCGACGGTCTTGGCCTTGGCCAGCTTCTCGCCTTCAACCACCACGCCGGTCTTCTCGTCGACCAGCGCGATGAAGCTGATGACGGCCAGCGAGTCCCAGGCTTCCAGCGATTCCAGGGCCTCGTCGCCGGTCAGCGTGCCGGGATCCAGTTCAAGCATCTCGTCAAGAGCGAGCAGGAAGTCGTTGCGATCCATAAGCTGATCTCCTTGGGTGAGCCTCGTGAAGCCGGATCGGCGGGGTCCGATCGGCCGGCCCCCTTCATTCGGATGGGCGTGTCTCGTCAGTGCAGCGTCTTTTGCCGGACCGAGCGGTTGATGTCCATCCAATCGGGGTGGTCGCGGAGCAAATTGCAACAATCCTGCCAGCCGAAGGCGGGATTGGAGGGCAGCAGGGCCTCCAGCAGGCGGCGCACCAGCTCATAGTCGGCGGGCTCGTCCACGCACCAGCGTTGGCCGGGCGGATCGACCGGCTCGTCGGGCGCCAGCGGGGTTCCCAGCCGGAAACGCTCCGGACAGCAGTAGATATAGGGGGTGACATGCTCCCGCTCGGCCGGATCGGTAGCCTGGGCCGCCGCCTCGTCCAGCAGGGCGCGCGGGAAGATCTCCGCATCCAGGCCGCGCGGATAGCGGGTGCTGTCGATCGACAGATAGTCCAGCGACGGATCGTCGCGGAAGGCGGCGATCAGGCGGCCGACCAGCGCCGGGTCGATCAGCGGGCAGTCGGCGGTGACCCGAACCACCAGATCGGCCCGCGCCAGGGCCGCAGCACCGGCGAATCGGCCCAGTACGTCCTGCTCGTCGCCCCGGAACACCTGGACACCCAGGCTTTCGGCGCAGGCCGCCACCGGATCGTCAGTGGCGTTCACCGTCGTCGCCAGCACCACCGCATCCAGGCCGGGCGTACTCGACAGCCGGTCGAGATGGTGGGCCAGCAGCGGACGCCCGGCCGCCGGCATCAGCACCTTCCCCGGCAGCCGGGTGGAGGTCATGCGGGCCTGCGATATGGCGACGATGCGCGGCTTATCCATGCGGTTCCTCCCGCTGAGGCGCCAGCATGTCCCAGCCCAGCGGCTCCCCCCGCTGCAAGCGGCGGACGGCACGGCGGCCCAGCACGTCGGGCAGATGCTTCGGCGCCATGCCGAAGCCGGGACGGATGGAGCGGACATTGGCGGCGGTCAGCGGCTCCCCCGCCTCGACATCGGCGACGACATAGAGCGAGCGGCGGTAGTCGCGCCCGCCGGCCTCGCTGGGTTTCACCGTGTAATCCACCCGGCCCATCGCGGCGGTCGCCGTGCGCACGGCCTCCGCCATCGCCTTGAACTCCGCCGGCTCCAGGGAGAAGGCGCTGTCGACCCCGCCGTCGGCGCGCGACAGGGTGAAGTGCTTTTCGATCACCGTGGCCCCCATCACCGCGGCGGCGACCGGCACGGCGATGCCCTGGCTGTGGTCCGACAGGCCGGCGGTGACCCCGAAACACTCCGCCAGATGCGGGATCGTCCACAGATTGCAGTCCTCCGGCGGCGTGGGATAGCCGCTGACGCAATGAAGCAGGGCCAGCGGCACGTCGCCGGCCGCGGCCACCGCCTCCTCGATCTCGCCCAGCGTGGCGAGGCCGGTGGACATGATCAGCGGCTTTCCCGACCGCGCGGCGCGGCGGATCAGCGGCAGATCGATCAACTCGAAGGACGCGATCTTGAAGGCCGGGGCGTCCAGCTCCTCCAGCAGTTCGACGGCGGTCTCGTCGAAGGGGGAGCTGAAGATGGTCAGCCCCAGCGCCCGCGCCCGCTCGAACAGCGGGGCGTGCCACTCCCACGGCGTGTGCGCCTCGCGGTAGAGGTCGTGCAGGGTGCGTCCGCCCCACAGCCCGCCCTCCAGCCGGAAGCCGGGCCCGTCATGGGCGATGGTGATGGTGTCGGCGGTGTAGGTTTGCAGCTTCACCGCATCGGCGCCCGCCTCCTTCGCCGCTTCCACCAGCGCCAGGGCGCGGCCAAGGTCGCCATTGTGGTTCCCCGACATCTCCGCGATCAGGTAGGGCGGATGGCCGCGCCCGATCGGACGGCCGGCGATGGTCATGGCGGGACGGGCCACGGGGCTATGGGCGGGAACGGCGTTCGGCAAGGGTCGGCTTTCCAGCGGGATGCGGACTGACCGGATCAGTCTTCCATGAAAACGTGAAGGAAGGTTAATTCGTGCCTGGGCGTTCGGCGCGCAGCAGCGCCCGCGCCTCCTCGCCATAGGCCAGCAGCCGTTCGACGCAGCGGTGGCGGTCGCCGATAGCGGCGAAACGGGCCCTGGCCGCCGCTGCCGCCGCCGCATGGGCGTCGGCATCCGTCGCAAGCGTGGCGGCACGCTCCAGATAGGCGTCGCGGTCCGCCACGCAGAAATCCGGGCCGGAGACGCTGGCGCCGTCGCCCCAACCATAGGTGACCACCGGCACCCCCTCGGCCAGGGCATAGGCGGCGGCGCCGCCGCCGCCCTGCCGCGGCGGGTTGAGGAGAGCCGTGCACCGGCCATAGAGCGCGCGGATATCGGCGACTTCGCCCAGGCAGCGCATGCGGCTGCCGTTGCGCAGGGAGGCGAGCCGAGCGGGCAGTTCCCGCACATGTCCGGCGAAAGCCAGCCCCGCGCCCGGGCAGCGGTCCAGCAGATCGTCGAACAGTCCCAGCACCTCGCCCGTCACTTCCTGATCGAGCCGCGTCCCGACCACGGCGAACACCGCCGTGCCTTCCGCGAAGCCGGTGTCGACGGGCACGCCATCCGCCGGCGGCAGGGTATAGCCGAAGGTAAAGGGCCGGAAGCGGCGGGCGAAGGGCGCACGGTACAACGCCGGGATCGCCTGGGTATGGTCGCGCTCCTCGAACCCCAGCACGACGGGTGCCAGCGACAGGGTGATGCCGGAACTGGTGGGGATCGACACCACAGGACGGGCGTCGACATCGGCGAACAGGTCGGCGACGATGTTCGATCCGCCGAAGGACACGATCAGGTCGGGATCGTAGCCGTCGATGGCCTCCACGATCACGCGCAGCTTGTCCCGGCTGAAGGCCGGCTCGGTGAAGGAGGCGACCTTGACCTGCCGGCCGAACATCCTCATGGCGAAGACCCCCTCCATGTCGGCGGCAGCGTTCGCAAGCATCGGCGGGATGAAGGCGCTCTCCACCCGCATCGGCAGGCCGTTGACGTTGATGATGGCGATGTCCAGCCCGAAATCGTCCTGCATGCGGGCGGCGAAGTCGAAGCAGTCGCGGGTCGGCTGGTGCCCCTGGTTGGTGAACTGGTTGGTGACCACCGCCACGCGGCGGATCGGCCCGTCGCGCAGGAAGGCCCGCGGCGGCGTCACCCAGCGCCGGGCGATCTGCCGGACCATGCTGCGGTAATGGCGGAACAGGTCGCAGGGCACGAAGCTGGCCAGCTTTTCCCCCTGGGCCACCCCCAGGAACAACTGCCGCGACATGCACCAGTGGACGAAATGCAGCAGGGCTGGGTCTGCGCTGTCGCCGCCCAGCATCAGGTAATGCAGGATGCGCTCATAGTGGTACAGGTCGCCGGTCAGCAGGAACAGGGTCGAACGCAGGCGGATCGTGTCGTTCGACGGCGCCTCGCGCTCCAGCCTTTCCGCCAGCGCCAGCCGGCTGTCCAGATCCAGGTCGCGGCGCAGCTTCTCGCAGAGCGCAGTCAGGCCGTCGACCTTGTCGAGGGTGATCTGCCGGTCGGTCAGAAAGGTCATCAGCGCGTCGGCCACCGCGGACAGGCGGTCGGACGGAGCGATTTCCGGCATCGTTTGGACCTTTCCAGTGCGGACAGCCTTCCCGTGTGTAGCGCCGCCGCAAGCAGCCTTGCAAGCGGGCTTTACCGGAACGCGAAGACGCAGGCTCCGATTGTGCGGCGCAACAGAAGACGTTGCGCCGCAAGCGGGAATGCGACACACTCGCGAAAGACCACAATTCAGGAATGGATTTCCAATGGCTGGATTCGACAGCGCCGCCGGCCCGGCCGGCGTGGTGACCGGACTGATCGAGAAGGCGGCGGCGGAGCTGGACGCGATGTCCGACGCGGCGGGCGAGATCGCGCCGGAGGTCGGCGACCTGACCGGCATCCTGGTGGAGGCTCAGCGCATCGCCGACCGCGCAGCGCTGGAGCTGCGCCGGCTGGCCCGCAAGGTGCCGGACGCGGCGGCCTGAAACGGCGGCCTGACGCCGCAACCGGCGCCGTAGCCTAGAGCTTCAGCCCGGCGACGCCGTCCAGGATCGCCCCCTCGGCCAGGGAGCGGCGCTCCAGCTTGGCGCCGAACAGCTTGGCGCCGGTCAGGTCGGTGCGGGCAAGGTCGCAGCCGCGCAAGTTGGCGAAGGACAGGTCGGCATTGCCCAGATTGACCGAGCGCAGGCAGGCGCCGCTGAGGTCGGCGTAACGCAGCTTGGCCCCCGACAGGTCGGCGGGGCGGGAGCGGTGCTCGTCGAACACCAGCGGCCGCAGGTTGACGTTGCGCAGGTTGGCGTTGTTCAGCTTCGCGTGACGCAGACTGATGCCGCGCAGGTCGCCGTCGGCAAGGGTCGCGCCGCGCAGGTCCGCCTTGTCCAGCACCGCCGCCTGCAGCTGCACGCCGGACAGGTCCAGGCCATAGAGCGTCGCCCCCTGCGCCCGCAGCATCGTCAGGCACATATGGGCCAGCGACGGCGCGTGGCGCAGGTCGAAGCCCGACAGGTCCAGCATCGCGCCCTGCGCCCCGCTCGACCCCACCCAGGCCATATGGTCGGACAGCAGATCCTCCAGGCTCCGCCCCAGCTCCGCCACCACGCGGCCGACGGGCTTGTCGGTCAGCGCCTCCTCCACGTCGGCGTCGGTCAGGTCGGTCATCACCATGGTGGCGCCGGTCA
This sequence comes from Azospirillum sp. VT-I1, assembly GCF_055698305.1. Classification (NCBI taxonomy): domain Bacteria; kingdom Pseudomonadati; phylum Pseudomonadota; class Alphaproteobacteria; order Rhodospirillales; family Azospirillaceae; genus Azospirillum; species Azospirillum sp. VT-I1. The sequence continues at coordinate 734,283 of NZ_CP168803.1, forward strand.
GCACCGCCCCGCGCAGGCAGGCGCCGCGCAGGTCGGCGCCGGACAGGTCCGCCCCCTCCATGTTGGAACCGGTGAAGTTGGCACCGCGCATGGTCGCGCGCACCAGCTTGCAGCCGCGCATCACCGCATCGGAGAAGTCGGTGTGGATCGCCATGACGCCCGACATCCGGGCGTTGGTCAGGTTGGCGCCGGACAGGTCGGCCCCGTCGGCCTCCGCCGGGTTGGTGTCGATCTGGACCATGTGCAGATGGCCGGACCGGTCCTTCTCGGCCAGCGACCCGTCGCGCAGGTCGGCCTCGAACAGGTTGGCGCCGACCAGGATCGCGCCGCGCAGGCAGGCGCCGCGCAGGTCGGCCTTGATCAGGCTGGCCCCGTCGAAATTCGCCTGCCGCAGGTCGGCGACGAAGAAGGAGGCGCAGTCCAGCCGCGCCCCCGACAGGTTGGCGCCGCGCAGGCCGGCGCCGACGAAATCGGCATGGGCAAGGTCGCGGCCCGACAGGTCGAGACCGGACAGATCGCAGAAGGACAGGTTGGCCCGCGCGCCGCCCACCCGGGCATTGCGGAACATCTCGTGCCGCCGCACAGCCTGATCGAGCTGCGTCTGGTCGAGACGCTTGAGCGTGCGATTCTGCACCATGGCCCCATGAACTCCCTTTCCGGGGCCAGTTTGGCAGAGCCCGGCTTCAGAAAGGGTTAATTCAGGCCGCCGATTGGTCCTGCAACGCCTGTTCGCCGCCGTCAACCGGCCTGCCCGCCGGCCGTTCCGCCAGGATGGCGGCGATGGCGTCGCGCAGGTCGTCCGGGGTCACCGGCTTGTGCAGGAGGCGGCAGCCGGTCGCCACGGCGTCTCGGATGCGCTCCGGCGCGGTGTCGCCGGTGAGGATCAGGCCCGGCACGGCACGGCCCAGCCTTTCGCCGACCTTCGTCACCGTCTGCACGCCGGTGAGCCGGCCGGGAAGCCGGAAGTCGCTGACGATCATGTCGGGGTTCGGCATATCGGGCTCCCCCGACGCGAACAAGGCGAGCGCCGCCTCGCCGTCGACCGCCTCGATCACGCGATGCCCCCAGCTTTCCAGCAGCAGGCGCACGGCGTCGCGCTGGACCGGGTCGTCCTCCACCACCAGGATCAGCCGCTCGCCGGTCTCGGCCGGGGACGAATCCTGCACCGGAGGCTGCATCTGAAGTCGCTCGGTCCCCACCACCGGCACATTGACGGCGAACACGGAGCCCCGGCCGGGAAGCGACCGCACCTCGACCGCATGGCCCAGCAGCGCCGCCTTGCGCCGCACCTTGGCAAGGCCGAGGCCGAGCCCCTGCCGGCGGTCGCGCTCGGGATTGCCGAGCTGGACGAAGTCCTCGAAGATGTTGTCGAGCTGCTCGGCCGGGATGCCGGCGCCGGTGTCCCACACCTCGATGCGCAGCCAGCGGCCGCGGTGCCGGCAGCCGATGGTGACCCGCCCGGCGTCGGTGAAGCGGATGGCGTTGCGCACCAGATCGCCCAGCATGCGGGTCAGCAGCGTCCGGTCGGTGCGGATCACCATGTGCGCCGGCATGGCGCGCAGGACCAGCCCCTTTTCCGCCGCCATCCCGCGGAACTCGGCGACCAGATCCTCCAGCACGGCGGACACCGGCACGTCGGCCAGCTGCGGCCGCACCACGCCGGCATCCAGCGTCGCCACCTCCAGCAGGGCGTGCAGCAGCTTCTCCCCGGCATCCAGTGCTTCGCCCATCTTCTCGGCGATGCTCCGGTCACGCGGATCGGCCAGACGTTCCATCAGGATGTGATGAAACAGCCGTAACGCCTGGAAAGGCTGGCGCAAATCATGGTTCGCGGCCGACAGGAAGCGGCCCTTGGCCTGGTTCGCCCGCTCCTTCTCCTCCAGCGCCCGGCTCAGCTTCAGATTGGCGGAACTGAGGGCGGCCGTGCGCTCCTCCACCCGCTGTTCGAGCTGCGCGTTCGCCTGCTCCAGCTGGACGTTGGCCTGGGTCAGCGCATGGCGGGCGGCGGCCTCGCGCCGCAGGCTGGCCACCCCCAGCAGCGACAGCCCGGCAAGCGCCGCGACGCCGGCGACGATCACCGCCAGTCCGCGCTCCATCCGGGTGTACCACGGGGCCAGCACCGCCGAGCGCGGGATCGCCACCGCCGACAGAACGGGCAGGCGCGTCATCCGCTTCAGGGCGAGGACCGACCCTTCGCCATCGACCGTCCACTCCGCCTCCACCCGCTCCGCCCCCGGTTCCAGCCGCGGCAGGTTGCCGAGCGACGCGGCGCCATCGCCGGCCAGCTGCACGCCGTCGGGGCGGTACAGGCCGGCGCTGCGTTGCGAGTCGTCGGCAAAGGCGTTCAGCACCGGGGTGAGGGACGATACGGGCACCGCCACCAACAGCGCGCCGTCGAAGCCGCCCGTAGCATCGTGGATGCGGCGGGCGAGGATGATGGAGGGCTGGCCGGCCATGTGGCCGGCGGCCGGCTGGATCGCGTGCTCCTCCTCCGGCGGCAGGGGACGCACCAGCAGGGACAGGCCGTCGCCGGTCTCGGGCTCCGCGAAGGCGACGGAGGGGCCGAACCGCACCGACCCGTCGGCGGCGATCAGGGTCATGCGGCCGAATCGCTCCACCGCCATCGCTTCCGCAAGGCTGCGCTCGGCCCAGGCGGCGATGCCGCGGCCATCCAGGCGGCTGGCGACGCGCTCCAGAAGATTGATGCTCGGCTCCAGCACACCGCGCGCATGGCTGTCGAACAAAACCGCAGCCCGCCGCAGGTCCTGTTCGGACCGTTCCAGCGTATCCCGGTAATCCAGACCCGTGATGGCGCCCCAGGATGCGGTTCCCAGCAGGGCCAGCGTCATGCAAAGGACAGCGACCAGCGCACGGGGAGACGCGGCGATCCGGCTGAAGAGGCTGAAGGAGCGCCGCCGGCTGTCGGCAGAGCCGTCGGACGATGAGATGCGGAGGTCGGACATGCGACGCGATGACCCGGCCCGGTCAGGCCGGCGCGGGAAGGGCCGGCGGGACCTGCCGGTGCTCCGTCCACGGCGACGGCTTCGGGTGCGTTGGGATCATCAGGGAGCGGTCCTCGGCAATGGTTTGGGCGGCAATGGTGTGGGCAAGCTGCGGTGTGGGCAGGCTGCGATCCGTCTGGCCTGCACAATCAAAGGTTCAGATCAAAAACCGCTCCCGCAAGGTAAAGCCTCCGCTCTTCCGAATGTTCGAGCGCCCGATCAGTCAAGCATCATCCGTTGGGCGAAGTCTTTCGGAACAACAGCTTAGCCCTACAGGACAAGGGAACAATATCACACGAAGAAATGTAGTGCGATCCACCTTGGCGACTATGACCATCATCATAACAGCCCCACCCCTTGGGTGAGTGCACGGCCAAGCTTACCCTAATCTTTTGAACAGTTCTGAAACCACTCAATGGGGGTGGACGAAATGCAAGCGGCCGCACGCGCTGGGAAGCGCGGCGGCCGTCGGCAGGTGCAGGCACTGTCGGGAAAGGGAAAAGCCGGGTGACGGATGGACGGCTCGATGAAGGCGCTTCAGGGCGGCGGGGCGCTGGTGGCCGTTTCGCCGCGCACGATCAGGATCAGTCCGTCGTCGGCCGCCTCAAGCTCCTTCCCGGCGTCGCGGGGGATCGGAACCTTCTGGCGGCGGCAGAACAGCAGAAGCAGCGCCAGCGTCTTGCTGGGCGTGAAGACAACCTCCCGCGACCGGGAGGCGCCGCTCTGCTGGATTTGCACGGACAAGCCGCCGTCGGGCTTGGGCGCCACGGCAGTGACGACGCCCAGCGGCAGGTCCGTCTGGTTGGGGGCCTTCTGGTACCAGGCGATGGCTTTCTTCAGGGCGGAATTTGTGAAGAAAAGTTCACGGGTCTCGACGATCATTCCATCCCTGACCAAACACTCAGGCCCGGCCGCCCTCCAGTCCCGGATTCAGCCGGAACGTGATCGCGCGCCCCAGTTTGGATTCCCGCAGAAGGATCTGCTTGGTTTCCAGCAGCTTGATGGCCCGGTTCACATTGGGCCGCTGCATGCCCAGCGCATCAGCCAGCTCGGACTGGAGCACCGGAACGGAGCGATCGAAATGGAGCCTGCGGCTCAGATAGGTGAACACACGAAGCGCCTCCAGAGTGATCTCGCGGTCGGTCGACACAGCTCTGGAGATGACGTCATGATGATGCAGCATCGTGGCCTCGGTACGCAAGGTTGTCAGGTTGCTGGTGCGATAATCGGAAAGCGTGGGCGCACCCTGCAGGCCCGCCGCACGGTGCGAGGGGTGCTGCGATCCGGCATCCGGTTCCGCCATCGTCCCTTTCCTTCCGCTGGGGCCGGCCGGGCCGGCAATTTCAACGATGGTGACCGTACCGCACGATTATTGTCCGCGTATGTCGCCATGATTTCGCGGCTGACATAATTGGTGTCTCTGGAAGCAATCATGAAATCGGATTGAAACCGGCCACGCTCCGGCCATATCGCTGCGACGATCCGTCGCGGGAACCCGTGGGTTGCGGACCCGTTTCAAACCGGATGCGCGCCGAAGCAAGGGAGACCCGCCATGCACCGACTGATCCTGCTGCGCCATGGCCAGAGCGTCTGGAATGCCGAAGATCGCTTCACCGGATGGACCGACGTCGGGCTGACCAACCGCGGCATCGCCGAGACCCGTCAGGCGGCGGACCTGCTGAAGGCAGCCGGCATCGACGTGGATGTCGCCTTCACCTCGGTGCTGAGCCGCGCCATCGAGACGCTGCATCTCGTGCTGCGCGACATGGACCGACTGTGGCTGCCCGTGCACAAGCATTGGCGCCTGAACGAACGGCATTACGGCGCGTTGCAGGGATTGAACAAGGCGGAGACGGCGGAACGCCACGGGGCGGAGCAGGTGTTCCAGTGGCGGCGCAGCTGGGACATCCCGCCGCCGCCGGTCGAGCCGGACGACCCCCGTTCCGCCGTCACCGACCGCCGCTATGCCGGGATCGCCCGGTCGAACCTGCCGCGCGGCGAAAGCCTAAAGGACACCACCGCCCGCGTCGTCCCCTTCTGGACCGAGGCGATCAGCCCGGCGCTGCGGCTGGGCGCCCGCGTCCTGATATCGGCGCACGGCAACAGCCTGCGCGGGCTGGTCAAGCATCTGGACAATGTCGCCGACCACGACATCCCGCTGTTCGAGATCCCCACCAGCCGCCCCCTGGTCTATGAGCTGGGCGCCGACCTGACGCCGCTGCGCCGCTATTTCCTGGGCGAGAACGGAGCGGTGGAGGAGATCAGCTGGCCCAACCGCGAAGGGGCCGGCGGGAGCAGCAGCGCGGCGGCTTGAGCCTCCCTCTCCCCCCGGGGAGAGGGTCGGGGTGAGGGGGAGACACTGCGTGGGTTCTTGATGGAGGGCCGCCGCGCGTCCCCTCACCCTAACCCTCTCCCCGGGGGGAGAGGGGACTCCGCTTCGCCGCCTGGGACCGCCGCGGCCAACGCGGGGAGCATCCCGGCCGCCCTCCTTCACCGGATGGTGGAAGTGGTGCTGGTAGCCCGGGGCCTTCTCGCCGTTGCCGCGCTCCGGCCCGCCGCGACGGCCGCCGCGGCGTTCCTCGACGCGGCTGCTGTAGCAGTTGTCGCAGACGCGGAAGCGGTGGTTGGCCTTCAGCCGCGTGCCGCAGACCGGACAGGCGCGGGCGAGCGAGCGCTCGGCGAGCGTCCGCTCGATGAAGGCGTTCAGGTGCGCCCGCCGCTCCTGGCACAGATCCATCTCGGGATAGGCGTCGGGGAAGCGGTAGGCCAGCCACGCGTAGGCCGTCAGTTCCTTCACCGCCCGCTCGGCCTTCTCCAGTTCCACATCCGTGCCGACATGGTGGCGGAACCGCTCGGCCGCGTCGGGGGCGGCGTTGGGGATGCCCTTGCCCTGGTTGATCGCCCAGCCGCCCAGCAGGCGCAGGTTGTTCTGGTCGCGGGTGTCGATCGGGCAGCGGGCCAGCATGTCGCGGACGGCCAGCGGCAGCTTGGCGCGGTCCACCGCCGATGCCGCCTGGATGCGCTGCTCCAGGTCGGTCATGCGGAAGGTCTGGTTGGCGCGCAGCAGCTCCTGACCCGCGGTGCGCAGCACCTTGGCGAGGCTGTCGGTGTCCAGCTCCTGCGCGATGGCCTCGACATGGCTGAGGTTGGGCGAAATCCACGAGCGCGGGTCTTCCGGCGGCACCGGCGGCGAGGTCAGTGCCCGGCGCACCGGGTTGATGTTCTCGCCGTCCAGAACGGCGACGCGGCCTTCCTCATGCATGCCGAAGCGGCCGGCACGCCCGCCGATCTGGCGGATCTCCGACGCGGTCAGCTCGCGCTCCTCCCGCCCGTCATATTTGCGGGTGGTGGACAGCACGACGCGGGCGACCGGCAGGTTCAGACCCATGCCGATGGCGTCGGTCGCCACCAGCACGTCGGCGGTGCCCTCGCGGAAGCGGCGCGCCTCGGCCCGGCGGACCTCCGGCGACAGGGCGCCGTAGATCACCGCGACATTGTGGTTGCGGCCCAGCAGGTCGTGGCGCAGAGCCATGACGTCCTTGCGCGAGAAGGCGATCAGCGCATCGCCGGACTTCACCTCCGTCAGCTTGACCCGCTCCTCCTGGACGCGCAGCGGCGACTTGCGTGTGAACTCGATGACCTCCAGCTCCTCACCCATCGCGTCGGCCAGACGCTTGACGTAGGGGATGGCGTCGGCGGAACCGGTCATCAGGATTTCCGGTGCCGCGACGCCGGCCACCGCCTGGGTCCAGGCCCAGCCGCGGTCGGGGTCGCCGATCATCTGGATCTCGTCGATGACGCAGGCGCCCCACACCTTGCTGGTGTTCACCATCTCGATGGTGGAGGAAGTGAAGGCCGCCCCCGGCCGCACGTCGCGCTCCTCGCCGGTGACGAGGCTGCAGGGCCGGCCGCGCGTCTCCAGCGCCTCCTGCCCTTCCAGCGCCAGCAGGCGCAGGGGGGCGAGATAGCAGCCGCTCTCCGCCTCGGCCAGCCGGTCCATCGCCGCGTGGGTCTTGCCCGAATTGGTCGGGCCGACGAACAGCCGCAGCTTGCGGATCATCGCGCGGGCGGTGGTGAAGCTGTCCAGATAGACGCCCATGCCGGAGGCGTTCTCCAGCCTCTCCCGCCGCACCTTCAGGCCGGCGCGGGATGCTGCGGTGGAGAAGGCCTCCTCCATCGCGTCGAGCAGGGTCTGCAGGCGCGGGATGCGGCCGCCGAAGCCGACGACGCGGCCCAGCTCGTCGGCGAAGCCCTTCGGCCGCCAGGACTCGCCGAAGCCCGCTGCCCGCTGTTCCATCGACGCGAACCATCCGTCGACGCGGTCCTTCGCCTTGGCGATGGCGGGAGCGGACAGGCAGGCGCCCTTGACCCGCTTGCCCAGCGCCTTGGCCTGCGGACGGCCGAACCCCTCGTCGGTGGTCAGCAGGCCCCACAGGTCGGCCTCGATATCCGGCAGGGGGCCGAGCGCCACCTTGAAGCGCAGCTTCAGCTTCCGGTCGGTGCCGGGGATCTGGACGATGTGGTTGACCGCGACCGACCAGCGCGCCGGGGTGCTGTCCGCATCCACCTCGATCCCGTCGCCGCGCACAACGGCGGCCACCGCGCGCAGGGCGTCGCGGCGGTCGAATTCATCGGCGGTGCCGGGGGTGCGGCCCGGGCGGGTGTTGTCGGAAGTGTCGTCGGTCATGATCGTCTTTTCTTGGAATTGCCCCGGTCATGCAAGCGCCTTGGCCGGTCGCATCGGCCGGGCGGCCAGTCCGGACGGGCCGATATGGCTTGCCCTCAGACAACAGCCATAGGGCCCCGGGGTCTCTCTTTATGGCCGGGGTCTCACTTTATGGGTCTGACCGGTCGATTCGGCAAGCCGAATCCCCCGATGGGAGCAAGCCCGGGCTAATTCGAATCCGTCGCCGTTTCGCCGATCTCGCCCGTGCGAAAAGGGGGAGCACCGGCCACATAGAGCCACGCAGGTTTGGTGGTCCGCCCCCAACGGGTTAGCCGCCGCCGCCCGGCGGACGGATCAGGCCGCATCGGCCGCCGAACCTGTCGAAAACGGCCAACGCCTTGCTCTGATTAATTTTTTGGGAGATGCGCATGCCGAACCCTCGTGAGGTCCTGGAACTGATCGAGCGCATGCGGTGCATTTCGAACGACGGCGAGCGCCGGGCCCTGGTCGATCGGCTGGGCGCGGTGGACCGTCCGACGGTGCTGTCCTTCCTGAACGCGCACGGGCTGAACGTCTGCATGGGGTCGGACGAGGCGCTGGCCGCCTTCGGCGCCTCGGACGTCCTGCTGCGCGACGGGATCGGGCTGCAGGCGGTCCTGCCCGTGCTGGGCATGCCGGCCGGCCTGAACATGAACGGCACCGATTTCATCCCGCTGCTGCTGAAATCGCTGTCCGCCCGCAGCGTCGCCATCTACGGCACCGCCACCCCGTGGCTGGACCGCGCCCGCCTCGTGCTGGAGGGGGCGACGCCGCACCGCTACGCCGACCTGCAGCACGGCTTCCACCCGGTGGAGCATTACATCGCCCAGGCGCGGGAAACCCGCCCCGACGTGATCCTGCTCGCCATGGGCATGCCCAAGCAGGAGCAGGTCGCGGCGGAGCTGAAGCGCGCGCTCGACCACCCGGTGCTGATCGTCAACGGCGGCGCCATCGTCGATTTCCTGGCCGGCCGCTTCAAGCGCGCCCCGGAGGCGGTCCAGCGCTCCGGCCTGGAATGGGCCTTCCGGCTGGCGCAGGAGCCGCGCCGCCTGTTCCGCCGCTATTGCATCGGTGCCTTCGGCTTCGGCTGGAGCACCCTTCGCCTTCGTCGTGCCGCATCCCTCCGCACCCGCGAAACGGGCGCCGCAGCGCCCGCATCCACCCGGATCCCTCCGTCACCGATCCGGCGGTCGCCCATCCAGAAGGAGCTTTGAGACGTGGAAAACCTTCCCCAGATCAATAACGGTGGCCACGGGGGCCCGCCGGCTCCGGCATGGCCCACGCAGGTCGGCCACCACATGCCGCGCGAGTTCGACGGCCCCGCTCCGGCCATGGGCCCCGACTTCCGCTTCATCCTGCGGGTGCTGGCGGCGCACAAGACGCTGATCGTCGTCATCGTGCTGGCGCTGACGGCGCTGTCGGCCTTCGCCGTCTCGCTGATGAAGGACAAATACACCTCCGAAGCCCTTCTGCTGGTCGACAACCGTCAGGTCCGCGTCGTCCGGGCGGAAGACCAGGCGCTGAACGCCATCACGCCGGAGGACGGCGCGATCCTCAGCGAGATCGAAATCCTGAAATCCACCGCCGTGCTGAGCCAGGCCGTCGCCGACCTGAAGCTGGCGTCGAACATGGAGTTCAATCCGCCGGTCCAGGCCGACGAGACGAAGCCCTTCGTCGAACGCGCCACCGCCTGGACGCGCGAGCAGGCCCATGCCGTGTTCGGTCCCGAGCTGCCGGGCGTCGTCCAGGCGGTGCTGGCCCACGGCGACGACATGACCAAGGACACCCAGCTGCGCGAGACCCGCGCCGCCGACAGCATCGACGGCGTCCTGGACCGCGTCCGCCGCAACCTTGAAGTCGCCGTGGTCGGCCGGTCGCGCGTGATCCAGGTCCGCTACACCGCCCGCGATCCGGAGATAGCCCAGAAGGTGGTGGACACGGTTGTCCGCCGCTACATGGAAACCCGCCAGCAGATGGACCGCGACCTGTCCACCAGCGCCGTCGCCTGGCTGGAAGACCGCATCGCCACCCTGCGCAAGGAAGTGGCCGAGGCCGACACCAAGGTCGACGCCGTCCGCTTCAAGGCCGGTCTGGTCAAGAACGGCAACAACGGCCTGATGGCCACCACCGAGCTGGAACAGGCCCGCCTGCGCCTTGCCGAGGCCACGGCGCTCCGCGCCCGCGCCGTCGCCCAGGCCCAGACCCTGGAACGCAGCGCCGGCAACGGCGGCAGCCTCGCCTCCCCGGTCGTGGCGCAGCTGCGCGCCACCGTCGCCTCGATCTCGACCGAGCTGGCCCAGCTGTCGCGCCAGTATGGTCCGAAGCACCCGCGCATCCAGGAACTGCAGGCCCGCCTGAACGAGGCCAACTCCTCGCTGCAGCAGGAGGTCCGCCACGAGATCGCCGGCGTCCGCGAGGCGGCCAACGTCGCCATCGAGCAGGAAAACGCCCTGAAGGGCATGATCGCCAAGCTCGAATCCGGCTACCAGACCATGGCTGAGGAAGCCGTGCCGCTGCGCACGCTGGAGGCCGAGGCCCAGGCCAAGCGCCAGCTGCTGGACAGCCTGCTCGGCCGTCTGGAAGAGGTGCAGGCCCAGCAGGACAACCGTGCCTTCCCGACCGCCGTCAAGCTGGTGTCGGCGCCGCAGGTCCCGCATGAGCCGTCGGGTCCGTTCCGCATGCTCCTGCTGCTGGCCGGCTTCGTCGCCTCGCTCGCGGTTGCCATCTTCATCGTCTTCGGCATCGAGCTGTTCCAGCGCCGCATCCGCACCCCGGACGCCGTCCGCCGCATCCTGGGCGTGGGCACGGTCCACATCGTTCCGCACCACTCCACCCGCGGCACCCGCGGCCGGCTGGACCAGATCTTCCAGAACCATCCCTTCTCGCTGTTCTCGGAATCGATGCGCGCCCTGTTCCGCAACCACCTGTCGGATCTGGGTCCGGTCGGCTCCATCGCCGTCACCTCGGCCCGCCCGCAGGACGGCAAGACCTCGATGAGCCTCGCCGTCGCCCAGGTCGCAGCGCAAGCCGGCCGCCGGGTGGTGGTGGTCGACACCGACTTCCGCCGCTCGCGCATCGACGGCCTGTTCAACCTGTCGGCCAAGAAGGGCCTGTCGGACTGGATCGCCGGCACCGCCACGCTCGACGAGATCGTGCACAGCAGCGACGAGGCGCCCTATGCCATGATCCCGGCCGGTCGCCTGATGCCGGAGACGCTGGACCGCTTCAACGTCGATGGCCTGATCCACCTGATGGCCGGCCTGTCCCCGCACTTCGACCTGGTGGTGTTCGACACCGCCCCGGCGCTGGCCGTGTCGGATGCCCGCATCGTCTGCGGCGCCGCCTCCAAGGTGCTGTTCGTCAGCCGCTGGGGCCACACTACGGCCAGCGACCTGCAGGCGGTCGCCGACCTGGGTCCGATCGACCACAGCAAGTTCGTCGCGGTGATGACCGACGTGAACCTGAAGAAGGCGGCGTCGCGCGGCTACCAGGGTCCCTACAACAGCTACATGGCGACCCGGAAATACTACGGCGACACCACCCTGCGGACCGCCCCGTAAGCGGCCCGAGCACCGGGCGACCTGAAGCTCCTTCGACCCCGAGGCCCTTTTCCTCCGGACGCTGCGGCGCCCGGAGGGAGGGGCCTCTTCATGACCGGCTACCGCGACCAGAGGAGAAGCCCCTCCCCATGATCACGCTTCCCAAGCCCGGCCTTCCCAAATGGCGCCCCTCCCGGCGCGAGCTGCTGTGGACCGCCGCCGCCGGCGCCGTGCTGGCCAGCTGCCGCGGCGCCACGGGACCGGCACCGGCCGAAGCCGCCGCCTCCCAAGCCGCCGGGGCTGCGGAGCCTGCGGTGACTCTGCGCGACGCCTGCCGGGCGCTGGGCATCCGCCATGGCGCGGCGCGCGACCACTACATCGACCCGGAAGACCCGATGCTGGACCGGCTGATGGCGCGGGAATGCGACGTCGTCACCCCGGAGAATGGCGGCAAATGGGGCGTCTTCCAGCACACCGAAGGCAATTACGACTGGCGCCGCTTCGACGCGGCGGTGGAGCTGGCGCGCTCCATCGGCGCAACGCCGAACTGGCACACGATCATCTGGCAGCATATGGGCATGCCGCCCTACATGAAGCTTCCGGTAGCCCGGCAGGCGGAGCTGGGCATTTCGGAAAGCGCCTATTTCTCGCCCGAAGGCACGCTGAGCGAGGAGAATGTCTGGCCCCGCTTCACCGGCGTGGTGGAGGCGGTCCGCCAGCGCTACGGCGACATCTTCTACCGCATCGACGTCGCCAACGAGGTCTTCTTCTGGGAGACGGTGGAGAGCCACCCGCGCCAGCAGGACCGCTACGGCTTCCGCCGCGGCATGTGGTGGGTGGCGGCCGGCGGCGCGGAGAAGGGGCCGGAATGGCTCGACCCCTTCTTCCACCATGTGCACAAGGCCTTCCCCAAGGCGAAGCTGGTGCTGAACGAGTTCGGCATCGAGATCGACGAGGGGTGGCAGCAGCGCAAGCGCGCCTATCTGCTGGACTGGCTGACCGGGGCGGTGAAGCGCGGCGTGCCGATTCACGGCATCGGGCTGCAGAGCCACCTGATCGGCGGCAAGCCCTATGACAGCGCCGGCATGCGCAAGTTCCTGCGGGCGGTCGACCGGCTGGGGCTGTCGGTCCATCTGACGGAGATGGACGTGGATGAGACGCGCCTGCCGGGCTCCTGGTCGCGGGCCGAGAAGGACCGCAGCCTCGCCCTGCTGGCCCGCAACTATCTGGCCGACGTGCTGGACAATTCGCGGCTGGAGGAGCTGTGCTGGTGGCACCTGCGCTCCGACCTGAACTTCATCGCCAGGGAGCATGCGTGGTTGAAGCCCCACCCCTCCCCCTATGACACCAATTCCCGGCCGCTGCCCCTCTACGCGGCGGTGGTGGACACGCTGCAGGACAAGGCGCGGACCGGCAAGGCCCGGTCGGGCTGACGCGTCGCGGCCCGGACATTGCGCGGCGCACGTCGGGGGTAAGCCCTTGTCGGCCCGCACCCCCTCCGATAGGTCCGCGCCCCTGGCCCTTCGCTCACGCGCATCCGCCAGCGCTCCCGTTTAGAGTCCCTCAAAGCGTCCGGCACCCCCTGAATGGAGAGGTCGATCGTGCAGAACACAGCCGACACATTGCCGATGGATCACCTGCCCGCCGACCAAGCCGGCGGAGACGCCCTCGTCGAGCGCTACCGGCGGAAGTTCCACCTCTCGCCCTCCTATCCGCTGACGGCGGAGATGGTCCAGAGGCACTGGGACCTCGAACGGCGCCTTGCCCGCGAGCTGCTGGCGACCAAGCCGGAGGAGCGCTGGGATGCGTTCGAGCAGGCCTACACCACGCTCTACAGCAGCTGCCCCTGGCTGAACGAGGCGGAGACCGACGCCACCACCCGCGACGACGACCTGGACTTCCGCCACTTCCTGACCCTGCTGGGCGGGCCGCAGGATGTCTACGAGGTGGGCTCGGGCAAGGCTCGGCTGTTGCGCTATCTCGCCCGCCACGGCTACCGCTGCGTCGCGACCGAGGTGACGCGCGAGCGCGGCGCCAGCTGGATCGAGCAGGATTCCAACATCACCTGGAAGAACAGCGACGGCGTCCATCTGGCCCGCTTCGAGCCGGCCGACCGCTATGACAGCGTGATCTCCACCCATGTGGTCGAACACATGCACCCCGAGGACGTCGTCACCCACATGGCGAATGTCCGGACCATCCTGAAGCCGGGCGGAAAATACGTCCTGAGCATGCCGCACAAATACACCGGTCCGGCCGACCTGTCGGAGGTGTTCGGTTTGCACGAGCCGGTCTGCATGCATCTGCGCGAATACCGCTGGGACGAGACGGCGGCGATGCTGCGCGAGGCCGGCTTCGACCGCGTTGAGGCGGTCTATGTCGTGCCGATGGCGGTGCGCCGCCGGCTGAACCTGCATTTCGCCAGCCGCGCCTATTTCGGCTATGTGCGGCTGGTCGAGGCATTTTTGGGACGGCTGCCATTAACCCTTAATCGCAAGCTCGGAAGGGTTGGACAGCTCTTCATGTTCCGTCCCGAGGTGTTCGTGGTCGCCCACAAGCCCCGTTAACACCTAATCGCGCGCCTGGAAAAACAATAGCAATCAGGTATTTAGGGACACGATCTACCCCTTTGTTGCAGCGATGCATCGGCAAAGGGGTTTTTCGTGTCCCTTTCTTTTCACAGGAGACAGTGGCATTAGAGCCGCATTTCCCTAAAATTTGAAATAGCTCGTTAACCTTTTCCGGCCAGTCTGGGCTCCAGCGAAAACACGGAAAAGAAGGATTACTTCCAATGGCAACGAGCCCCGTCGATATGACCTTCGTCGTCAATGCCTCGGGTGTGGCTGCCGGAGGAGTCTGGCCGCACTTCAAGTTCCTCGTCGACGGCGTCTCCGTCGGCCAGGCGACGGTCAATTCCACCAGCGCCGGCAAGTACAGCTTCACCACCAAGGTGGCGCCCGACGCCGCGCACAAGGTTCAGGTCGTGTATGACAACGACTGGCTGTCGACCGACAAGGCCGGCATGTACCGCGACCTGATCGTCAAGTCGATTGAAGTCAACGGCAAGACCATCGCTTCCAACAGCTCGACGGTCTCCTACGTTGCCGACGGCCAGGGCACGCTGTCTGGCCGCGAAGTCCTGTCCTGGAGCGGCTCGCTCGACTTCAACATGTCCAAGGACGTGTTCGCCGGCGCCGCCGGGACCCCGACGACCCCCACCACCCCGACCACGCCCACCACCGGCGGCACGCCGATCGTCGTGAACGCCTACGGCAATGCGGCCGGCGGCGTGAACGCCCACTTCAAGGTCCTCGTCGACGGCAAGGTGATCGGCGAGGCCACCGCGGGCACTGCCGCGAAGGACTTCACCTTCAACGCCAACGTCAGCGCCGACGTGGCCCACAAGGTCCAGATCCAGTACGACAACGACGCCGTCGTCAACGGTGCCGACCGCAACCTGTACATCAACAAGATCACCATCGGCGGCCACGCCGTCGCCCCGACCGACAGCATCGTGTCGATCGACAAGGGTGCCCTGGACGGCAAGGACGTCGTCGCCGGCCAGAAGGCGATGTGGTGGAACGGCACGATGGAGGTGAAGGCCGACAAGTCCTGGTTCGGCGGCACCACCACGCCGACCCCGTCCAACCCGTCGCAGCCGAGCCTGTCGGTCAGCGACGTGTCGGTGGCCGAGCCCACCGGCAGCACCACCTCGGGCGGCATCCAGGGCTTCCTGAGCACCAAGGGCAACCAGATCGTCGACGAGGCCGGCAACACCGTTCGCCTCACCGGCATCAACTGGTTCGGCGGCGAGGGCTACAACTACGTGCCCGCCGGCCTGTGGGCCGACAGCTACCAGGGCCACCTGGAGAAGATGAAGTCGGTCGGCTTCAACACCATCCGCCTGACCATGTCGGACGAGATGTTCACCAGCTCGGCGGTGACCAACGGCATCGACTATTCGAAGAACCCGGACCTCGTCGGCCTGACCCGTCTGCAGGTCTATGACAAGGTCATCGACCATGCCGGCAAGCTCGGCATGAAGGTGATCCTCGACCATCACCGCAACGACGGCGGCGCCGGCACCAACGAGCACGGGCTGTGGTACACCAGCCGCTTCCCGGAATCGAAGGTCATCGAAAACTGGAAGATGCTGGCCAAGCATTATGCCGGCAATGAGACCGTCATCGGCGCCGACCTGCACAACGAGCCGAGCGTCACGGCCACCTGGGGCGGCAGCGCCGCCACCGACTGGGCCTCGGCCGCCGAGCGCATCGGCAACGCCATCCAGACCGTGAACAAGGACTGGCTGCTGTTCGTCGAAGGCACGGAGTGGAGCAGCACGCTGGCCGGCGCGCAGTCCCGCCCGATCGTGTTCGACACCCCCAACAAGCTCGTCTACTCGCCGCATGCCTACGGCCACAGCGTCGGCAACTTCAGCTGGCTGAACGACCCGGCCTATCCGAACAACCTGCCGGCCCAGTACGACAAGATGTGGGGCTACCTGTACAAGAACGACACCGCGCCGATCCTGCTCGGCGAATGGGGTGGCCTGTTCAACAGCTCGGCCGAACAGACCTGGGCCCGGACCATGGGCAAGTACCTGAACGGCGACTGGAACCTGGACGGCAAGAGCGACATCGCCGCCGGCGACAAGGGCATGAGCTGGACCTTCTGGGCCTGGACGCCGGAATCGGGTGACGTGGGCGGCATCCTGATGGACGACTACAAGACCATCAACCAGTCCAAGATCAACCTGATCAAGCCGGCCATGGAAGGCTCGATCTTCGATACCGCCGGCGGCACCAGCACCCCGAACACCGCCAACGCCACCTTCACGGTGAAGCTGTCGGCGGCCTCCAGCACCCCGGTCACGGTGGATTACGCCACGGTCGACGGCACGGCCAAGGCCGGTTCGGACTACACCGCCACCAGCGGCAAGCTGACCTTCGCCGCCGGCGAGACCACCAAGACCGTCACGGTCAAGGTGCTGAGCGACAGCGTGACGGAAGGCAACGAGACCTTCAGCCTGAAGATCTCCAACTCGACCGCCGCGACCATCGCCGACGCCACCGGCACCGGCACGATCACCTCGGCCGCCGCCAAGGCCGCCGCCGCGTCGCTCGACTCGGCCGACCTGCTGGCCCACTCGCTGACCACCGCGAGCAGCACCGCCGCCGACCTGCCGACCGCGTCGGTCGCCAGCATCGACAGCGCGGCCACCGACCTGTCGCATGCCGCCTACGACACCGGCTACAATGGCATGGAGTGGCACGACCCGATGGCGCACGCCGCCTAAGGATCGGTCAGTCCGGACATCGGACGTCACGGAAAAGGGCCGGCAGCCACGCTGCCGGCCCTTTTTCCGTTCCTGAAATCTGACGACGCTTCAGCCAGGAACCGGCGTGGCGGCGGCGGTCGCCGCCATGGCGGACGGGCCGCCGACCGGCGCCGGATGCGGGATGTCGGGGATGGTGACCTCGGCCACCGCCTTGCCGGGATTGCCGGCGACGACGGTGCGCCGCGGCATCGGCTTGGTGACGACGGAGGAGGCGGCGACGATGCACTCGTCGCCGATGGACACACCGATCACCACCGCATGCGGCCCGACCCAGACGCCGTCGCCCAGCGCCGGATAATGGGTGACCCGGCCGGTGGGAAGCAGGTCGTCCTTCTGGCCCAGCGTGACGCCGTGGAACAGGGTGACGTTGGCACCGATGCGGGCGTTGGCGTTCACCACCAGCCCCCAGCCGTGCAGGATGCGCAGGCCGGGCCCTACCTCGGTCTCCCACGGCAGGTCCATGGCGGCGGAATGCTGGGTCCAGCGGTGCAGCAGCCGGCAGGCGGCCAGCAGCGGCTTGCGCAGCGGCCCGCCCATCCGGTTCGCCGCCTGGCAGCTGCGCAGGGTGAAGGTCACCCGGAACATGCGGTTGCCGGCCAGCAGTTTCAGCACCGCCCCAAGGCCGGAGCCGCCGCCGTAGCGGACGGCATCCGCCGCGACGGTCTGCCGATAGGTGTAGCGGGGAGCGTCCTGCATCGCGGTGTGATCCTCCCGGTTTTCAAGGGTTGTCACGCCGTCTGCGGACGGCGGAGAAATCGGCCGGCCATGCGGAACAGCATCGCGCGGTCGGCCTTGCCGAAGCTCGGCCCGAACAGGACGACGATGGCGAACAGCATGGTCAGTCCGACCTTGGCGGCGGTATAGGTCGGGTTCACCTCGAACCCGAACAGGGCCAGCCCGGCCAGATAGGCGACGGCGCCGGGCGCCAGGATGCCCAGGATGCGCAGCACGCCGAGCGGCGGCTCCTTGGGGCTGAGGCGGCGGCACAGCACTTCGGTGGCGACGAGCATCACCAGTTCGCGACCCAGCACGCCGATTGCCCCGCCCATCAGGCCGAGCGGCCCCAGCGTTACCGCCATGATGAGCGTGCCGACCGCCAGCCCGCCCAGCGAGATCGCCGGCAGCACGCCGACCTTCTTGGTCTTCACCAGCCCGACCTCGGCATGCATGCGCACCCCGTGCACCACATAGGCCAGCACCAGCAGCGGCATGCAGGGCAGCACCGTGTCGTACTCGCTGGACGCGATCAACCACAGCACCTCCGGCGCGGTCAGCGCCATGCCCAGCGCCGCGGCGGACAGCAGGACGACGAACAGGTAGAAGACGAATTCCGACTGTTCCCGCCCGGCGGTGCTGTCCTGCGCCTCGATCCGGCTCACCGACCAGATCTGCAGGAAGGAGGCGGTCAGGAACATGTAGAGCATGGTGGCGAGCCGCAGGCCGAAGGACAGCACGCCGACCGCCGCCACGCCCATCAGCAAATTGACCAGATAGCGCATGGCGAACTGGTTGCCCATGTCCAGCATGGTCTGCGGCATGAAAGGCAGGCCAAGCACCGCCACCCGCTTCAGCAGCCCGAAGGAGAAACCGAGGCCGTTCGCCGCCAGGATCGCCACGGTCAGCCCGACGCCCAGCCCGACGAAGGTAATGGCGTTGGCAAGGAAGATGCCGGTGACGCCCAGGTCCATCCACAGCAGGAAGCTGAGGTTGAGGCCGATCAGCCCGACCGCCTTGCCGACGGAGATCAGCAGGCAGGTCCCCGACCGCTTGTGGACGCGGTAATAGGCGAGCGCCAATTCGAACACCGCGCTGAAGGCGATGCCGGCGAAGGCGAAGGCGATGATCGGTCCCTGGTCCCTGCTGCCGAACAGCAGCTCGCTGGCGCCCCAGCCGGCCGGCAGCGCCACCGCCAGCAGCGCCAGCGAGGCGGCCCACAGGCCGATCATCGTCGTGCTGACCACGCGGGACCGGCCGCGGTCGTCCGGATGTTCGAAATAGACGACGGTGAAGGCGTTGATCATTCCGATCATCAGCATAACGGCGACGATGTCGCCCACCACGCTGATCAGGGCATAGACGCCGAACTCCGCCGGTGACAGGACCTTGGCATAGAGCGGCAGCAGAAGCAGTCCCGCGGCGCGGTTGACCACATTCGCCACCATGAACATCCAGCCATGCTTGATGATTGTACCAGCTTCGAGAGCCATCCGGTTTCCTTCGCCCCCTGTTACCCACCGTCCCTTCCCGGCCCCGCCCCGGTCCCGCTCGGGATAGGGGGTGCGGCGTCCGGTGCATTACGCAGGCGCAAAATGGGAAAGGACCGGCCAAATCTCGGCGGCGGTCCGGAAAGCGTCAATTCGGCCTTGAAGCGACGGCGGCACTCTTCGGTGCTAGTCACCACGGCTTCGGCAAGTGGAACCGGCAGAGGAACCGGCCCTTCAGATTAGGCTTTCCGGTGGACTGGCACGCTGCCTCCTACGCCCTGCAACAGGCAAGGGTGCGTTCGCGCCACGCCTTCGCTCGGAATTGCCGGCCGGCCTCCTTCGGGAAAACCGGGAAGTCACCCCTCCCCGCAAGTTTGGCGATCGTCCCCTTCCGCGCCCCGCCGATCCGACCGGTCGGGGGAGGTTCCGGAGCATCGCTACCCACAATTCGCGGTGAGATCCGGTGTCGCCGGGGGTGCGACACCACCTTGCCCTTACCCCGAAACGCTATCCCGGCCGGGTGAAGCATCCAAAAGTATCCCCATTAATATTCGGGCGTCCGCACCCTTTGAAACTCCGGTGGTATCGCGGACGCGAAATCAACGTCCGTATGCACTGTTGCTGCCTGCGCCTCCTCATCCTAATTCGTCCTCAACGAACCGCGGATCGGCTGACAAAAATCATGAAAGAGCGATCTTTACACAAATGCACCGCTGCAGAATTCGCGGCGCAGCAAAGTAAAGACGGGCCGTTTCCCAAGAGACGCTGATGACGAGCGACCACCCGCACGAATGGCCGTGCGGTGGCTGGCATTCCCTTCAACCACGGGACCTGCGATGAGCAAACTGGACCCAGAAGCGGTCATCGATCTGACCTCGGCAAAGAAGGCGACGTTCCCGACGATCGCCCCCGGGCTGTTGCTGGCACTCTCCGATGGCCTCGTTCTCGCCCTGGTGGGTTGGACGCTCAACCACTTCCTCGGCACCGATCCGCTGACCGACCCGATAGAGGCCGCCGCGTGGCAGCGGTCGCTGGTGACCGGCCTGATGCTGGTGCCGCTGGTGAAGTCGGTGTTCGGCATCTACACCCTCGGCCGCTTCGACTACATGGAACGGACGCGGCGGACCTTCCAGGCGGCCTTCCTGTGCTGCGCCGTGCTGGCCGTGCCCTTCATCGTGATGGAAGGCTTCCGCTCCTTCTTCGTGGAGGCGCTGTCGATCGCGCTGCTCGGCTTCGCCGTCACCTATGTGGCCGACCTGCTGCTGATCCAGGGGCTGTTGTCCAGCGCGCTGGACTGGCGCACGCCGGTGATGATCGTCGGCGCCGGCCCGCAGGGTGCCGCCATCGCCGAGAAGCTGCAGCGCCTGCCGTGGCTCGGCATGCGTCCGGTCGGCTTCGTCGACGACGACGACAGCCTGTGGCAGACCCGCGTCGCCGGCCTGCCGGTGATGGGCCCGGTCGAGCTGCTGGCCAAGTCGCCCGCGGTCGCCGGCCAGGCCAGCGCCGCCATCGTCGCCGACATGGCACGCCACGGCAGCGACCTGACCGGCCTCGTGCGCACCCTGCCCTTCCGTCAGGTCTATTGCGTGCTGGGCGAGGGCAACGTCAGCGCCGTCGATGCGACCTATCACAACCTGCACGGCTCGCTGGCCCTGCGCGTCAGCGTCCGTCCGCCGACCGGCTACCTGCGCATCCGCCGCGCCATGGACATCGTCCTGTCGGCGATCCTGCTGGTCGCGGTGGCGCCGCTGATGCTGGGCCTCGCCGTCGCCATCAAGCTGGACAGCCCCGGCCCGGTGATGTTCCGCCAGAAGCGCTGGGCCGGCGGCAAGCAGACCTTCGACCTGCTGAAGTTCCGCTCCATGCATGTCGATGCGGAGGAGCAACTGCAGCACCTGCTGGCGAACGACCCGGTCGCCCGCGAAGAATACATGACCTACCACAAGCTGACGGTCGATCCGCGCATCACCCCGCTCGGCCGCTTCCTGCGCAAGACCTCGCTCGACGAGCTGCCGCAGCTGTGGAACATCCTGATGGGCGACATGAGCCTGATCGGCCCGCGCGCCTACATGCCCAAGGAACTGCCGGAGGTGGGTGACTCCGCCGCGGTGATCGGCACCGTCCGTCCGGGCCTGACCGGCTACTGGCAGGTATCCGGCCGCCACCGCACCACCTTCCAGGAGCGGGTCGCCATGGACGTCTTCTATGTCCGCAACTGCGGCCTGCTGTTCGACTTCTTCATCCTGTGCAAGACCGCGGTGATGGTGCTGAAGGGCGACGGTTCGTAACGCCGCCATCGTCTCGGACCGAATGCCAGCCGGACCCCCGCGCCGCCCGCGCGGGGGTCTTTTTTCGTCCAAGCCCTTGCCGTTCCGGAAAATGCTTAGGCTCCATTCCCTTTTTCGGGCGGTAAAGGGAGCGGGAAACGCGATTCCGGCTACCCCCTTCGGGCGCGGCCTCCTTCGGTCTAATGCCACCGCCCGGCTACGAGATGGGGGGTGTCAACCGCATCTTCAGTGCTGCAAAGCCGAACGCGGCACGGCAGCCTAAGGGAAAGCCGATGAAAATCCTCGATTTTCTGGAAAAAAGCATCGCCGTCATCGGCATCATCGCCTTCGGGGGCTCGGTGCTTCCGCTGATGCTGACCGGCGGCGACCCGCTGGCCGGCGACCTGGATTCCGCCGGAGTCACGATGTTCTACGGCGGCATCTATGTCCTGCTGCTTGGCGCCATCGCATTGAGGCCGGCGATCGCCTTCCAGATTCCCTTCGCCAGCCCGGCCCTGACGGCGATGATCGCCTTCGCCTTCCTGACCGCATTGTGGTCGCTGTTCCCGGACGTCACGCTGCGCCGCTCGATCGCCTTCCTGTTCACCACGGTGTTCGGCATCTGGCTCGGCCTGCGGTTCCGCTTTCCGGAGATCATGCGGCTGATCGTGGTGGGGTTGTCGGCGCTGATGTTCGTCTCCTACTTCATGATTTTCGCGATGCCGGAGATCGGGCTGGACAGCGCCCAGCATGTCGGCGCCTGGAAGGGCGTGTTCTTCCAGAAGAACGTGACCGGCCGCATGATGGTCTGGCTGATCCTCGCCCTGGTCTGGCTGGACTGGCAGAAGGAGCAGAGCCGCTGGGTCACCCGGCCGCTGATGCTGCTGGCGATGCTGCTGATCGTCATGAGCCGGTCGGGCACCGGCCTGATCACCTCCATCCTGGTGTCGGTGGCGCTGCTGTCCACCACCATGCTGCGCGGCAGCATCCGCAACTTCGCCCCCACCATGGCGCTGCTGCTGGCCCTGCTCGTCATCATGGTCACGGCCGGCGCCACCTTCTGGTACGACGTGCTCTACGCGCTCGGCCGCGACCCCACTTTGACCGGACGCACCGTCCTGTGGGAGCACATCGTCCATTCCGTCGGCGAGCGTCCGCTGCAGGGCTACGGCTATGCCGCTTACTGGTTCGGCTTCAACGGCCCCGGTTCCAGCTTCACCCGCGACTGGGGCATCACCTCGGCCCACAGCGGCTGGCTGGAGCTGACGCTCGACCTCGGGCTGGTCGGCGTGGCGCTGGTGCTGGCGCTGCTCTGCCGCCTGCTATTCCAGGGCTTCTTCGCCGCCCGCTACGGCAACAGCCGTGCCGAGGCCGCCTGGGCCTTTGCCGTCGGCTGCGCCCTGCTGGCGGTGTCGGTGTCTGAGAGCGTTTTCGCCGAGCGCCATTCCATGAACTGGGTGATCGCCACCATCGCCGTGGTCCGTCTGGTTCAGCAGAGCCGCTGGCAGCGGCTGCTGAACGACCGCGCCGCGGAACAGGCCCGTCTGCGCCGGCACGCCCCGGCCGGGATGAATTCCGCGGGCATGGGTCCGGCCTATGCCGGCCAGAGCCGCGGGCTCTAGCCGCCGCATCGGCCCTTCACCCCTCCGGCCTTCACAGGGCCACGTCACCAGCGACCTTTCCCATTTTGCTTCGACCGAAGGCAGACCCATGAGCCAGAAGAACGAGCCGGCAAGCTTCAACCGTCCGGCGGCCGGCAAGCGAAAGGCCGGCGAGCAGGCGGCGCCCAACGAACAGGTCACCGTCGTCATCCCCACGCGCAACCGACCGGACATGGTGATGCGGGCGGTGCGCAGCGCGCTCGACCAGACCTACCGCGACCTCGACGTGATCGTGGTGATCGACGGCCCCGATCCGGCCACCGCGTCCCATCTGGCGACGCTGGCCGATCCGCGGCTGACGGTGATGGAGCTGGAGACGAACCACGGTGCGGCGGAGGCCCGCAACATCGGTGTGCGCGCCGCCCGCGGCGACTGGATCGCCTTCCTCGACGACGACGACCACTGGATGCCGGAGAAGGTGGAATTGCAGATGGCGGGCCGGCCGGCCGACGTCCGCCTTCCCATCATCAGCTGCCGCTGTCAGGTGGTGACCGCCCGCGGCACCTTCGCCTGGCCGCGCCGGCTGGCGACGCCGGCCGACGCCATCGGCGACTACCTGTTCATCCGCCGCGGTCTGTTCAAGGGCGAGACCTTCGCCCCCACCACCACCCTGCTGGCGCCCAAGGCGCTGCTGCTGCGCAACCCGATCCCCAAGTCCCGCTTCGACGACTGGGAATGGCTGATCACCTGCGGCCGGATCGACGGCGTGGCGCTGATCCACATCCCCGACGTGATGGCCGTCCATTACACCGAGGAGAACAACCGGGTCACGCTGTCGACCTGCCACAACATCAACCATGCGCTGGAATGGGCGGAGGAGATGCGCAACCACCTCTCCCCGCGCGCCTATGCCAGCCTCCTCCTCCAGGCCACCGGCGGCGAGCATGCGGCCCGTACCGCCGGCACCCGCTGGCGGATCCTGAATTCTGCCTTGCGCGACGGGCAGCCGACGCCGATGGCGCTCGCCACCTTCACCATGCATTCGCTGATGCCCGTCGGACTGCGACGCCGGCTGCGCCAAGCCCTGTTCTCCGCGTCCGACGCCGCCTGAGCCTGAAACAAGGACCCTGACGCCCATGGACAGCATCAACGACAGCCGTGCCCCCACCCGCCAGCCGGAAACGGCAAAGCGCACCGTGGTCGTCTTCGCGACACCGGGTGCGCTCGACGGCGGCGGCGGCATAGGCCGCATGACGGGCTATGTGGTCGACCAGTTCGACAAGACGGGGACGACCCAATCGATCATCCTCGACACCCGCGGCACCGGGAGCGTTCTGCTGTCACCCTTCTATCTCGGCGTGACCCTGGCGCGGATGGCCTGGATCCTGGTCCGCCGCCGGGCGTCGGTCGTGCACATCAACGTGTCGGAGCGCGCCAGCTTCCTGCGCAAGGCGGCGGTGCAGGCGGTGGCGGGGGCGCTGTCCTGCCCGACCGTCGTCCACCTGCACGGCGCGTCCTTCGTCGAGTATTTCGAAGGCGGCCCCTTCGCCCGCGCGATCAGCCGCTGGCTGTTCAACCGCTGCGGCCGGGTCGTCGTGCTGGGCGACAACTGGCGGGACTATCTGGTCCATTCGGTCCGCACCGACCCCCGCAAGATCCGCGTGCTCTACAACGCCGTGCCCGATGTGGGCGCCGACATGGGTGCAGACAGGGGCCCGCGCAGGCCGCCGGAGCCGGGGGCTGTCCTGTCCCTTCTGGTTCTGGCCAACCTGTCGGAACGCAAGGGTATCGGCACCCTGCTGCGCGCCTGCGCCCTGCTGAAGGAGCGCGGCCAGCCCTTCCGGGTCACCATCGGCGGCGGTGGCGACGTGGACGGCTACCGCGCCATGGCCGCGGAGCTGGGGGTGGCGGAGGAATGCAGCTTCCTCGGCTGGATCGGCCGGGAGGAGGCTCACGCCCACATCCGCTCCCACGACATGCTGCTGCTGCCCTCGACCCACGAGGGGCTGCCGATGGTGATCCTGGAGGCGCTGTCCGCGCAGCTGCCCGTCATCACCACCCCGGTCGGCTCGATCCCGGAGGTTCTGACCGACGGCGAGACCGCGCGGATCATCCCGGTCAACGACGCCGCCGCCCTGGCCGGCGCGATCGTGGAGGTCGGTGGCGACTCGGCGCTCTACAGCCGCCTGGCAGAGCAGGGACGCCGCCTTTTCCTGAAGCAGTTCGTGATCGACGCCTACGCCAAGTCCCTGCTGGCCATCTACCAGGAGCTTGACCGCAGCGGAACCGAGCTGTCGGGGGAGCTTGGCAAGCTGGCCGGATCGGCCGCCGCAGCCTCCAAACGGCGGTGACGGCGACCCGGCGCCGGTTCGGTGATCGGGGTAGGAAACAATCAGGAAGCGTATAACCGGAATGGAGATTGTACATGCACAGGTTGGGTAACCATACCGGCAGGCCAACCCGTTCGGTCGCTCCACAGCGTGCGGGTGCGGCATCGCGTAAACTTGCACCTGCACGTCGCCCGGCCTCCGGCCGAGGCGCGTTCCAACCGGCGGCAGCCGATCGGCCGCACCACAGCGCGCAGTCCCCCGGCGTCTGACCGACGGGCGGAAGGGGCAGAGGCCGAAAACAATACAAGCCCGCCACAGCCGTCGAATGACGGGCGCCACACGGCAAAAGCCGGGGCGCGACAGAGCAAAGGCGGGCCGGGAAAGGATCAGGAGTGGACATGATTTACATCGTCTCCCCCGGCGGCACCCAGGAGAAAGGCGGAATGGGCCGTGTGGTCGACAACTTCACGACCGATCTGCGGCAGAATTGCCCGGACGTGAAGTTCGAGGTCGTCGACAGCTACGGTCCGGGCAAATTCCACCTGATGCCCCTCTACTTCGCACGGGCCACCGCCCGCCTCGCCGGCTGCTTCGTCGCCGGAAAAGCCGACCTCGTCCACATCCACATGGCGGAATACGGCAGCGTCCTGCGCAAGGGCATCCTGATCGCCATGGCCCGCGCCTTCGGCGTGCCGGTGGTGCTTCACCTGCACGGCGGGCGTTTCCCGAAACACTTCAAGGACTCCGGCCCGGTCATGCGCTGGGCGATCCGCCGCATGATGGCGATGACCAGCGAGATCGTCGTGCTGGGCGAGTTCTGGCGCGACTGGGTCGCCGAGGCCTTCGGGCCGGAAGCCCGCCAGCGCACCACCCTGCTGCACAACGCCGTGCCCGGCCCGGCGAAGCCCCCGTCCGCGACGACGCCGAAGACGGCTTCGCCGGTCCGGTGCGCCTGCTGTTCCTCGGCCGGCTGATCAAGCTGAAGGGCATCGACGTCCTGCTGAACGCACTCGCGTCCCCCACCTGCCGCGACCGCAACTGGCAGGTCACCATCGCCGGCGACGGCGACCTGGAGACCTACCGCAGCCTGGCGACGGAGCTGGGCATCGCCGACCGCGTGACCTTCACCGGCTGGCTGGATCAGGCCGGCTGCCGGCGCGAGCTGGCCAGCGCCCATGTGCTGGTCCAGCCGTCGATGTTCGAAGGGCTGCCGATGTCGGTGCTGGAGGCGATGGCCGAAGGACTGACCATCGTCGCCACCCCGGTCGGCAGCGTTCCCGACGCCATCGCCGACGGCGAGACCGGGCTGCTGGTTCCGCCGGGCGACGTCGCGGCGCTGGCCGATACGCTGGCCCGGGTGATCGACGACCGCACCCTGCGCCGCAATCTGGGCGCCGGCGCCCGCGCCCGCTGGGAACGCCAGTTCGACGTCGCGGTGTTCCGCGAACGGCTGCTGGAGATCTACCGCCGCAATTCACGCCGCAGCTTGAACACGGCCCCCGCCGTCCCGGCCGGCCCGGTGCCGGCCTCCGGACCGGCGGGCCATTCCAAGAGCACGACCGGCTGAAGCGACAAGACCAGACCGCCGCCCCCGGCCCGGAGACGGACCACCCGGCACCGGCCGGGGGCATCGACAAGAAGGAGGGTATGCACCATGAAGAACGCCATCGCCAATCTGGTGCGCTGGTCGGGGTTCGGTGCGATGCAGCGGTTCCTGAAGGCGCGCCACGGCGTCACCATCGTCGTCTACCACGACCCGGCCCCGGAGGTGCTGCGCGAGCATCTGCGGTGGTATTCAAAGCATTACGGCTTCACCACCCTGGACGCGGTGGCGACCGCGATGGAAACCGGCCGGTGGGACAAGCTGCCCGCCTATCCGCTGGTCATCACCTTCGACGACGGTCACCGGAACAACACCGAACTGGCGCCGGTGTTCCGCGAATTCGACCTGCGGCCGACGATCTATCTGTGCAGCCAGATCGTCGGCACCGCCCGTCCCTACTGGTGGAAGACCCCCGCCGCCGACGGCATCGGGGTGGAGCGGCTGAAGCGCGTCCCGGATCCGGAGCGCCGCCGCCTGCTGGCCGAGGCCGGCAACGACCCCGACAGCGACGGAACCGACCGGCAGGCGATGACCTGGGACGAGATCGCGCGGATGACCGACGTCGCCGACTACGGCGCCCACACCCGCACCCACCCCATCCTGCTGCAATGCGACGACAGCCGCTGCGCCGACGAGATCGCGCTGTGCCGCACCGAGCTAGAGGAGGCGCTGGGCCGGCCCTGCCGCCATTTCGCCTTCCCCAACGGCGATTTCAGCGACCGCGAGGTGGAGGAGATCCGCCGCGCCGGCTACCGCACCGCGCGCACCATCGATCCCGGCTGGAACGACGCCTCCAGCGATCCCCTGCGGCTGAAGGCCTTCCCCGTCTCCGATGACGCGACGGTGGAATGGCTCAGCGTGCAGCTGACCGGCATCCCGGCCTGGCTGCGCAAGCGCAAGGGCGGCACCGCCGATGCCGGAGCCGGAGAGGTCATGTCCGGATGGACTGGCACCATGGCCAAGCCCAAGTCGGCAGGCGTATGACCGCCAATTACTTTCGCATGCCGAAGGGTAGGACACCGTCAACTGGCCCTATAACCGGACAACAGAGTGGCTAACCACAGACTTCAATGCACTCCTATCCTTTGATCCCTCGCAAAGCAGCGCGATAGTCACAATAAAATTGCATATCACGCTGATGCGAAATCAAAGGCCGGAACGACGGAAGGACAGCAGGCAAGGGGGTCAGCCGGAACCCGCCCCCGGACAGTCCAGACGAAGCACCAGGACGCCGTTTCGACCGAACCCTCACCGCGACAGCACCCTTCTCGCGACGCAACCCAAGTCGACCGAACCCAGCAGGAGTTTTCAGAGACATGCGGACCGCCACCCTGACCGACACGACCCTGACCGCTCCCGCCCTGCCGGAAATCCGCGCGTTCATCGTGGAGAACTTCCTGCTCGGCAAGGACTCCGGTTTCGACAACAGCGAATCCCTGCTGGAGTCGGGGATCATCGACAGCACGGGCATCATGCACGTCGTCGCCTTCCTTGAGGAACGCTTCGGCATCGCCGTCGATGACGACGACATGATCGCCGACAACCTGGAATCCGTGGACCGCATCGCCGCCTTCGTCGGCCGCAAGCAGGAACTCCGCAACGCCGCCTGACTCCGCGGAAACGCTGACGGCGAAGACGGCGCCGAAAGACGGGCAAAGGCAGGAAGGACATCCCATGGCCCATCTGGTTCACCAGTTCCTCGGCGAGACGGCCCGGCGCGATCCTGATCGCACCGCGCTGATCGCCGGGGATGCCCGCCGCAGCTTCGCCGAACTGGACCGTGAAAGCGACGCCGTCGCCTGCGCGCTCCAGTCGGCGGGGATCGCCCGCGGCGACCGCGTCGCGGTGATGCTGGAGAACTCCATCGAGTATGTCGCCGGCCTGTTCGCCACCCTGAAGGCCGGCGGCGTCTTCGTCCCCGTCAATCCCTCCACCAAGGCCGACAAGCTGACCTACCTGCTGGCCGATGCCGGCGTCCGGCTCCTGATCGCCCCGGCGGCGCTGGCCCGGCAGGTGCTGCCGGCGCTGGAGGCGGTGGAAACCCCGCCGGCCGTCCTGTGGGTCGGCAGCGGACTTCCGGACGGTGCGGCCGGTCTTCTCTATGCCGACGCGCTTGCTGCCGAGCACCGCCCGCCGGCCGATCCCGGACTGATCGACCAGGATCTGGCGGCGATCATGTACACCTCCGGCACCACCGGACGGCCGAAGGGCGTGATGCTCACCCACGCCAACTACGTCAACACCAGCTGGGCGATCTCGACCTATCTGGAGAACACGCCCGACGACGTGGTGATGTGCGTTCTGCCGCTGACCTTCGGTTACGGCCTGTCCCAGGTGATGACCGGCGCCCGCGTCGGCTTCACCCTGGTGCTGGAGCGTTCCTTCGCCTTCCCGATGGAGACGCTGAAGCGCATGGTCCGGCATCGGGTCACCGGTCTGCCCGGCGTGCCCACCGTCTTCTCCACCCTGCTGGGCTTGGACGCGGCGAAGACCGCCGATCTCGACAGCCTGCGCTATCTGACCAACGCCGCCGCTCCGCTGCCGGCCGCCCATCTCCGCCGTCTGCGCGAACGGTTCCCGCAAGCGCTCTTCCATTCCATGTACGGCATGACGGAGTGCTGCACCCGCATCAGCACGCTCAGCCCCTCCGACCTCGACACGAAGCCGGCCTCCGTCGGCCGCGCCATCCCCAACTGCGAAGCCTTCGTCGCCGACGAGGAGGGCAACCGCCTTCCCCCCGGCCAGGTGGGTGAGCTGGTCGTGCGCGGCGCCAACGTGATGCGCGGCTACTGGAACCGGCCGGAGGAGACCGCCCGGCGCCTACGCCGCGGCCCGCATGGCGAGACGCTGCTGTTCACTGGCGACCTCTTCACCCAGGACGCCGAGGGGCACCTCTACTTCGTCAGCCGCAAGGACGACGTGTTCAAGTGCCGCGGGGAGAAGGTCAGCCCCAAGGAGGTCGAGAACGCGCTGTACGAACTGGACGGCGTGCTGGAGGCCTGCGTGATCGGCGTCCCCGACGATGCCGACGGGCTGGCGGTCAAGGCCTTCATCGTCCCGCGCGACGGCGCCGCCATCCCCGAGGCGGCGATCCGCCAGCACTGCCGCGGCCGGCTGGAAAGCCATCTCGTGCCCAAGTTCATCGAGTTCCGCGACAGCCTGCCGAAGACCGACTCCGGGAAGATCAGGCGGGCGGATCTGGTGGGGGAAGTGCGGACGCAAGCCCCCTCCCTAACCCTCCCCGCTACGCGGGAGAGGGGACAGGCGCCTGATCGACAAAGCGGCGGCAGTCCCTCCCCGCCCAGCGGGGGAGGCTAGGTGGGGGTCTACCTCCCCAAAGCAACAACACCCACCCCAGGACAGAGAGCACGCTCATGTGTGGTGTCGCCGGAGTTCTCGCAGGATCGCATGCCCAACCGCCCGGTCTGGACGAGCTGAAGCGCATGATCGCCATGCTGGGCCACCGCGGCCCGGACGGCTATGGCTTCTATCGTGACGACCGGATCGGGCTTGCCCATGCGCGGCTCAGCATCGTCGGTCTGGCCGGCGGCTTCCAGCCGATCCACAACGAGGACCGCAGCCTCTGGATCAGCTTCAACGGCGAGATCTTCAACCACGTCGAACTGCGGCGGGATCTGGAGGCGCGCGGCCACCGCTTCTACACCCGGACCGACACCGAGGTGATCGTCCACGCCTTCGAGGAATACGGCCCCGCCACCTGGGCCAAGCTGAACGGCCAGTTCGCCATCTGCCTGTGGGACGCCAAGCGGCGCGAGCTGTGGCTGGTCCGCGACCGGCTGGGCATCCTGCCGCTGTTCTATGCGCGGCGCGGCGACCATCTGGTCTTCGCGTCGGAGGCCAAGGCCCTGTTCGGCGGCGGCCGGGTGGCTCCCGCCTTCGACCCGGCCCGCCTCGCCCAGGTCTTCACCCACTGGAGCACCGCGCCGCACGGCAGCGTGTTCGCAGGGGTGGAGAGCGTGCCCGCGGCCACCGCCATCCGCGTCGACTCCACGCTGGCTCTGCATGTCGACCGCTACTGGCAGCCCGATTTCGCCACCGATTCCTCGCTCGCCACCCTGTCGCTGGACGAGGCGGCCGACCGACTGGAGGAAAAGCTGCTCGACGCCATCCGCCTGCGGCTGCGCGCCGATGTGCCGGTCGGCGTCTATATCAGCGGCGGGCTCGACAGCTCGGTGATCGCGGCGCTGGCCCGCAAGCTCGACACCACCCACATGCACAGCTTCGGCGTCCGCTTCACCGACGCCGGCTTCGACGAGACGCCGCAGCAGCGGCTGGTCGCCGGCCATGTCGGGACCGAGCATCACGACATCCTCTGCAGCCCGCAGGACATCCAGGCCGCCCTGCCCGACGTGATCCGCCATGGCGAGACACCGCTGGTCCGCACCGCCCCCGCCCCGCTGTTCCTGCTGTCGCGTCTGGTGCGCGAGAGCGGCATCCGCGTGGTGCTGTCCGGCGAGGGCGCCGACGAATGGCTGGCCGGGTACGACATCTTCAAGGAGGACAAGGTCCGCCGCTTCTGGGCTCGCCAGCCCGACAGCAAGGCGCGGCCGAAACTGCTCGGCCGCATCCACCCCTTCGCCGCGGTCAACGGCCAGAAGGACAGCCCGCTGTGGCAGGCCTTCTTCAAGCGCGGGATGATGGAGACGGACGAGCCCTTCTACGCCCACCGCACCCGCTGGCGGAACACCGCCTGGTCGCAGCGCCTGCTGTCGGCCGACGTCCAGGCCGCCGCCGACGATGCCGCCTTCGAGGCACATGTCGCCGCCCATCTGCCGGACGGCTGGTCGCGCTGGTCGCCGCTTGCCCGCAGCCAGTGGGCGGAAATCGCCACCTTCATGACCCCCTATCTGCTGTCGGCCCAGGGCGACCGCGTCGCCATGGCCAACAGCATCGAGGTCCGCTATCCCTTCCTCGACCCGGCGGTGGACGACCTCTGCGCGGCATTGCCGGACCGGGTGAAGATGCTGGGCCTGCGCGACAAACTGGCCCTGCGCCGGCTGGCCGCCCGCCATCTGCCGGCCGAGATCTTCCAGCGGCCGAAGCGCCCCTACCGCGCGCCGATGACCACCGCCCTGTTCGGCGACAGCGCCCCGGACTATGTCCGCGACCTGCTGTCGCCAGAAGCGCTCGCCCGCTACGGCCTGACCGACGCGGATGCCGTCTCAGCGCTGGCCGACAAGGCCCACCGCCAGAACGGCCGCATGGGCGGCGAGCGGGAGGAGATGGCCCTGGTCGGCACGCTGACCCTGCAGATGCTGGCCAATTACGTCCATGACGAGCTTCCCCAGCGCGTGCGCGAGCAGCGCGACGCCCTGGACCGTGCAGAAATTCATGTGCTGGAGGATCTGGTCGGCAACGCCCGGACCACCACGCAGCAATCCACCGCGGCCTGACCGCCGCGCTTCTTTCTGACCGACGATGCATCAACCCCCATCGGGAACCGTGACCATGCTGAACGCCCTGTCCTCGCCCCTCGCTCAGTTCGACTCCAAGGCCCTCGATCTGGATTGCGCGGCCGCGGCGCGCGAGATCGAAGACGCCATCCAACGCATCGTCGCCCAAGATCTGCGCCGCCAGGGCATCGTGCTCGGCGTTTCCGGCGGCATCGACAGCTCGGTCTGCGCCACGCTGGCCGTCCGCGCCCTGGGACCGGAGCGCGTGCTGTGCATCCTGATGCCGGAGAAGGAGAATTCGCCGAAGAGCACCCGTCTCGGCACCCTGCTCTGCGAGCATCTCGGCGTCACGCCCGTCATGGAGAACATCACCGGCCCGCTGGAGGCGCTGGGCTGCTACGAGCGGCGCGACAACGCCATCCGCCGGCTGTTCCCGGAATTCGGTCCGGGCTGGAAGCAGAAGATCGGTCTGGCCGGCAACCTGCTGGACGCCGACCGCGTCAACTACTTCACCCTGACCGTCGAATCGCCGGAGGGGGAGCGCCAGACCAGCCGCATGCCGGTCGACGTCTATCTCGACGTGGTCGCCGCCACCAACCTGAAGCAGCGCATGCGCAAGACGGTCGAATACACCCACGCCGACCGCCTGAACTACGCCGTGCTCGGCACGCCGAACCGGCTGGAGTATGAGTTGGGCTTCTTCGTGCGCGGCGGCGACGGTCTGGCCGACCTGAAGCCGATAGCCCACCTGTACAAGTCGCAGGTCTACCAGATGGCGGCCTATCTCGGCCTGCCGGCGGAAATCCAGGCCCAGTCGCCCAGCACCGACACCTATACCCTGCCGCAGTCGCAGGAGGAGTTCTACTACGCCCTCCCCTACGACAAGCTGGACTTGGCGCTCTGCGCCTACGGCCGCGGCGCCACGGAAGAGGAAGCGGCGGCAGCCCTGGACCTGACGGTGCAGCAGGTCCGCCGCGTCTACAAGGACATCACCGCCAAGCGCCGCACCTCCGCTCGCATCCTGCGCGATGCCCATCTGGTGCAGCCGGTGTCCGTTGGGGATGAGGCATGAGCGTCATCGACTGGAAACAGCGTGGCGTCGCACGGTACGAGCCGGATGACCGTGCCGCCCTCGACACGTTCCAGCGGGCGCATTTCGGCGCCGAGGCCATACAGCTGTGTCCCGACCATTTCCACTGGCTGTTCGAAGAGCCGCCGGAGCGGGAACATGAAGGGCCGCAGCTCTGGCTGTGCAAGCGCAACGGTGCCGTCGTCGGCCAGCAGGGCGGCATTCCGTTCGCCCTGAAGGTCGGCGACCGCAATCGCAGGGCCTCCTGGGCGATCGACCTGATGGTCGCCCCGGAATGGCGCCTGCGCGGCGTCGGTCCCGCCCTGTCGGAAACCCATTCCAGCGCCAGCGATCTCGCGGTGTCGCTGTCCATGACGGAGGCCGCCTACAAATCCTACAAGCGGGCCGGCTGGCTCGACCTCGGCAATGTGCCGACCTACCTGCGGGTGATCGATCCGTTGCGCTGCCTGCGCGTCAGCCCCTATGGCGGCGGGCTGGCCAAGCTGGTTGCCCGGATCGGCAAACCGGCGCTCGCCACTGCCTCCATGGGCTACGGGCTGTCAGCCAAGCTGCTCGGCGCCAGGCTGGTGGAAATCGACCGCTTCGACTACCGGGTGGATGATTTGTGGGAGGCCGCCTCGGCGCAGCATCCGGTGATCGCACGGCGCGACTGGGCCTTCCTGAACTGGCGTTTCGATGCCACGCCGCAGGCCGACCGCTTCCGCCGCTTCTATGTCATGCGCGGCGAGACCGTGCTGGCTTACGTCGTGCTGCGGGTCGACCACTGGAAGGGCGAGCCGGTCGGGGTGGTCTGCGACTATCTGGCCCGGCCGGGCTGGCTGTTGGCGGCCTTCTCGCTGATGACGGAGCTGGCGCGCCGGCAGGGAATGGTCGCGCTGATGTGCCGGACGCTGAACGCCCAGGCGGCGCGGCCGCTGTCGATGATGGGCTTCCTGTGCCTGAAGAACGGCCTGCGCACGCCGACCCGCATGATGGTGCGGCCGGCGCTGGACCAGCCGGAACTGGCCGGACCGACGGGCGATCCCAAGAACTGGTTCGTCACCGTCGCCGACAGCGACATGGGCTTCAAGGGCTTGGGTGAGTAGAAGATACGCTAAGCACAAAACGCGAAAAGGCCGCCTTCCCACAAGGGAGGCGGCCTTTTCGCTGAGCGCGATAAAATCGAGTTTCAAGTGACGGGATGCGTCTTCGATGACGTCCATGGAGCGGCTTACCGCTGTGCATGGCGTTCGGTGAGATCAAGCCGATCGAGCGATTAGTAAGGCTTA
Source organism: Azospirillum sp. VT-I1 (assembly GCF_055698305.1). Taxonomy (NCBI): domain Bacteria; kingdom Pseudomonadati; phylum Pseudomonadota; class Alphaproteobacteria; order Rhodospirillales; family Azospirillaceae; genus Azospirillum; species Azospirillum sp. VT-I1. The sequence goes on from NZ_CP168803.1 coordinate 768,647, forward strand.
GCTTCAGACATTGCTGCCCGTCCACATGCCTCCTATCGACGTGATGGTCTGTCACGGCTCTCAAGGGAGCTCTGGTTTAGAGGTGGGTTTCCCGCTTAGATGCTTTCAGCGGTTATCCCGTCCATACTTAGCTACCCGGCCATGCCACTGGCGTGACAACCGGTGCACCAGAGGTATGTCCATCCCGGTCCTCTCGTACTAGGGACAGATCCTCGCAAAACTCCGACACCCACGGCAGATAGGGACCGAACTGTCTCACGACGTTCTAAACCCAGCTCACGTACCACTTTAATCGGCGAACAGCCGAACCCTTGGGACCTGCTCCAGCCCCAGGATGTGATGAGCCGACATCGAGGTGCCAAACGACTCCGTCGATATGGACTCTTGGGAGTCATCAGCCTGTTATCCCCGGCGTACCTTTTATCCGTTGAGCGATGGCCCGTCCACGTGGAGCCACCGGATCACTATGGCCGACTTTCGTCTCTGCTCGACTTGTCAGTCTTGCAGTCAGGCGGGCTTATGCCATTGCACTCGACGAGCGATTTCCGACCGCTCTGAGCCCACCATCGCGCGCCTCCGTTACACTTTGGGAGGCGACCGCCCCAGTCAAACTACCCGCCATGCAGGGTCCCGGACCCGGATCACGGGCCACGGTTAGATGCCAGAGACTTCAAGGGTGGTATTTCAAGGATGGCTCCACACGAGCTGGCGCCCATGCTTCCAAGCCTCCCACCTATCCTACACATGAAGTCCCTAGCACCACTGCAAAGCTGTAGTAAAGGTGCACGGGGTCTTTCCGTCTGACCGCGGGAACTCCGCATCTTCACGGAGAGTTCAATTTCGCTGAGTTGGTGTTGGAGACAGCGGGGAAGTCGTTACGCCATTCGTGCAGGTCGGAACTTACCCGACAAGGAATTTCGCTACCTTAGGACCGTTATAGTTACGGCCGCCGTTTACCGGGGCTTCAATTCAAGGCTTGCACCTCTCCTCTTAACCTTCCGGCACCGGGCAGGCGTCAGACCCTATACGTCGCCTTGTGTGGCTTCGCAGAGCCCTGTGTTTTTAGTAAACAGTCGCTACCCCCTGGTCTGTGCCCCCCGCCATGGCTTGCGCCACAACGGGGCCCTCTTCTTCCGAAGTTACGAGGGCAATTTGCCGAGTTCCTTCAACACCATTCTCTCAAGCGCCTGGGTATACTCTACCAGTCCACCTGTGTCGGTTTGGGGTACGGTCTATACGGCGGGGCTATTTCCTGGAACCGGTCCACAGCACGATCAATCCGATAAGATCGTACACGCTTTCCAATCCGTCACCTCCGCCAGGCCCACGACTATTAACGTGGTTCCCATCGACT
>NZ_CP168803.1:775000-884043 GCF_055698305.1 Azospirillum sp. VT-I1
GCAAGGCGGTCGCCAAGCTGCTGACCGAGCACAACATCGCCTATGTGGCGCTGGACCTGGAGCCGCAGCGCATCGCCGCAGCCCGCCATGACGGGCTGCCGGTCTATTACGGTGACGCCAGCCAGGGAAGCGTCCTGCGCGCCGCCGGGATCGAGCGTGCACGCGCCGCCGTCATCACACTGAACCGGCCGGACGCCGCGCACCGCGCAGTGGAAGCCATCCATGCGACGGCGCCGACGCTGCCGATCATCGCGCGCGCCCACGACCTGGGGCAGAGCGCCGCCCTTGCCGGCGCCGGCGCCACCGCCATCGTGCCGGAAACCATGGAGGCGAGCCTGCAACTGGCCGGCCTCGTGCTGCGCAGCGCGGGGGTCGAGACCGCCGCGGTCGACATCAGCCTGAAGGCCTACCGCGACGGCAATTACCGTGCGCTCGCCGACCAGAAGAACACCGACTAGAGTGCGATTCACGCTTCAGACGGGATCGTCTGAAGCGTGAATCGCGCGGAAAATCAAATGCCTTACCGGGCGAAGACCCGCGCCCGGTCGATGTGGATGGCGCAGCGGTCGCCGGCGACGATGCCGAGGGTGGCGAGCCGCTCCCGGTCCATCTCGGCCTCCAGCGCCAGACCGGCGAGGTCGATCTCGATCCGCGCGTCGGGACCGACGACATGGATGCCGGAGATGCGCCCCGGACCGGCCGTGGCGGGCGTGACGCCGAGGTCGTGCGGGCGGACATAGGCGACCGCCGGCCCCTGCACGCCCCCGTCGGTCGGGATCGCCAGGGCGCCGCCGCCGACATGGGCGACCCCGCCCTCCACCGTGCAGTCGAAGCGGTTCACCTGCCCGAGGAATTCATAGACGAAGGCGGAGGCCGGGTGGTCGTAGACCTCCGCCGGGGTGCCGATCTGCTCGATCCGGCCCTGGTTCATCACCACCACGCGGTCGGCCAGCTCCAACGCCTCCTCCTGGTCATGGGTGACGAAGACGGAGGTGATGTGGATGTCGTCATGCAGCTTGCGCAGCCAGCGCCGCAGCTCCTTGCGGACCTTGGCGTCGAGCGCGCCGAAGGGTTCGTCCAGGAGCAGCACCTTCGGTTCGATGGCCAGCGCGCGGGCGAGCGCCACGCGCTGGCGCTGGCCGCCCGACAGCTGCGCCGGGTAGCGGCCAGCGAAGGGCGACAGCTGCACCAGTTCCAGCAGTTCGGCCACCCGCTGGCGGATCTGGGCGCTGCCCAGACGCTCGCCGCGCGGCCGCACCTTCAGCCCGAAGGCGACATTGTCGAACACCGTCATGTGACGGAACAGGGCGTAATGCTGGAAGACGAAGCCGACCTGCCGGTCGCGCGGCTTCAGCCCCAGCGCCTCCTCCCCGTTCAGCAGAAGGCCGCCAGCATCGGGGCTTTCCAGCCCTGCCATGATGCGCAGAAGCGTGGTCTTGCCCGAGCCGGACGGGCCGAGCAGGGCCAGAAGTTCGCCCGACTTCACTTCCAGGTCGACGGAATCGAGGGCGGTGAAATCGTTGAAGCGCTTGGTGATGCCTGAAACCTGGATCGCCATGGGTCGCGTTTTCCTCTCCAGAGTCCGGCGATCAGTGCCGGGCCGCCGCCAGCTCGTCCCCGAATCGCCACTCCAGCGCGGTCTTCACGACCAGCGTGACCAGGGCCAGCATGGCCAGGAGCGAGGCGACCGCGAAGGCGGCGACGAAATTGTATTCGTTGTAGAGAATCTCGACATGCAGCGGCATCGTGTTGGTCTCGCCCCGGATATGGCCGGAAACGACGGACACGGCGCCGAACTCCCCCATCGCGCGGGCGTTGCACAGCAGCACGCCATAGAGCAGGGCCCATTTGATGTTGGGCAGCGTGACCCGCCAGAAGGTCTGCCAACCGGAGGCCCCCAGCACCAGCGCCGCCTCCTCCTCGTCGGAGCCCTGTTCCTGCATCAGCGGGATCAGCTCGCGCGCCACGAAAGGGAAGGTGACGAAGACGGTGGCGAGCACCAGCCCCGGCACCGCGAAGATGATCTGGATGCCAAGATCGCGCAGATAGACGCCGAACAGCCCGTTCATGCCGAACAGAAGCACATAGATCAGGCCCGAGATCACCGGCGACACCGAGAAGGGCAGATCGATCAGCGTGATCAGCAGGTTCTTGCCGCGGAAGTCGAATTTCGCGACGCACCAGGACGCGGCGACCCCGAACACCAGATTGGCCGGCACCGAGATGGCGGCGACGATCAGCGTCAGCTTGATCGCGGCGACGGCGTCCGGTTCGATCAGCGCCGTCCAGTAGGCGTCGAACCCGCGGCGCAGCGCCTCCACGAACACCGCGATCAGGGGCAGCAGCAGGAACAGCGCCAGGAACAGCAGGGCTCCCCCGATCAGGACGGCGCGGACCCAGGCCGGTTCGGTCAGGGCCGACTGGGCGGGCGGCACCGGGATGGAGGCCGGCGCGGAGATGCTGGTATCAGCGGGCATGGCGCGACCTCATCCACTGCTGCAGAAGGTTGAGGATCAGGAGCATGATGAAGGAAACGCCCAGCATCGCCGTGCCGACCGCGGCGGCGCCGGCATAGTCGTACTGCTCCAGCTTGATGACGATCAGCAGCGGGACGATCTCGGTCAGGCCGGGCATGTTGCCGGCGATGAAGATGACCGACCCGTATTCGCCGACGCCGCGGGCGAAGGACAGGGCGAAGCCCGTCACCAGCGCCGGCAGGACGGCCGGAAGGATAATGCTGCGAAAGGTCTGGAAGCGCGAGGCACCGAGGGAGGCCGCGGCTTCCTCCTCCTCCGCCGGAAGATCCTGCAGGATCGGCTGCACCGTGCGGACGACGAAGGGAAGGCCGATGAAGGTCAGCGCGATGGCGATGCCCAGCGGCGTGAAGGCGACCTTCAGGCCGAACAGCTCGTTCAGCGGCTGGCCCAGCCAGCCGTTCGGGGCATAGAGCGCGCTGAGCGCGATGCCCGCCACCGCGGTCGGCAGGGCGAAGGGGAGGTCGACCAGCGCGTCGACCAGCCGCTTGCCGGGGAAGTCGTAGCGCACCAGCACCCAGGCCACCAGGAAGCCGAATACGGCGTTGGTCAGCGCGGCGGCGAGCGATAAGCCGAAACTCACCTCGAACGCGGCGATCACCCGGGGCGTCGTCACCGCCGACCAGAAGCCGCTCCACCCCAAACTGCTGGACCGCAGGATCAGGGCGGCCAGCGGGATCAGCACGATGAAGCTGAGATAGGTGAGCGTGAAGCCCAGCGTCAGCCCGAAGCCCGGGATGACGCTGGGTTTCCGGAAGAGGGGAACGGGGGCGCGGACCGTCACCGCACCCCCTTTCCCGCAAGAGCGCTGTCGCTGTCGGCAGCGGCGACCATAGGTCAGCGCCCCTTCTGGAAGATTTGGTCGAAGACACCACCGTCGGAGAAGTGCTTCTCTTGCGCGGCACGCCAGCCCCCGAATTGGTCGATGGTGACCAGCTTAACATCCGCAAAGCGTCCCGCATACTGGGTCGCCAGCTCCGGAAGACGCGGACGGTAATAGTTCTTCGCCGCGATCTCCTGTCCTTCACGGGTGTAGAGGAATTGCAGGTAGGCCTCGGCCACCTTGCGGGATCCCTTGCGGTCGACGACCTTGTCGACGACGGCGACCGGCGGTTCGGCCAGGATCGACAGGCTGGGCACCACGATCTCGAACTTGTCGGCGCCGAATTCCTGCAGCGACAGGTAGGCCTCGTTCTCCCAGGCCAGCAGCACGTCGCCGATCCCGCGCTGGGTGAAGGTCACGGTGGAGCCGCGGGCGCCGCTGTCCAGGACCGGGACGTTCTTCAGCAACTGCGACACGAATTCCTTAGCCTTGGCCTCGTCGCCGCCGCTGGTCTGCGCCGCATAGGCCCAGGCGGCCAGATAGTTCCAGCGGGCACCGCCGGAGGTCTTCGGGTTCGGGGTGATGACCTGCACGCCCGGCTTTACCAGGTCGTTCCAGTCCTTGATCCCCTTCGGATTACCCTTCTTCACCAGGAACACGATGGTCGAGGTGTAGGGGGAGCTGTTGTTCGGCAGGCGGCTCTGCCAGTCCTTCGGCAGCAGGCCGGCATCGGCGATGGCGTCGATGTCATAACCCAGCGCCAGGGTCACGATGTCGGCGTCCAGGCCGTCGATGACGGACCGCGCCTGCTTGCCGGAGCCGCCGTGCGACTGGCGCACGGTCAGGACACGGCCGGTTTCCGCTTCCCACTTCTTGGCAAAAGCCTTGTTGAACTCAACATAGAATTCCCGCGTGGGATCGTAGGACACGTTCAGCAGGGTGTCCTTGGAATCGGCGGCGGCGACACCCAGCCACGCCAGCGTGAGGCCGGCGGCGAGAAGGGTCAGGCGGCGAAGCGACATGGCAGGGGTCTCCTTCGGTGGCTCCTGAATTGCACGAATTTCTTTCGTGGTATCCGTGCCGTCTTTTCTATTTCTTGTGTAGAGTTTGCCCATTGGTGGTGCGCTTGGGAAGTGGTTTTTTCGCATCCACCCGCGGGAAAAATGCGGATTCCAATCAACCCGTTGGCGTTAAAGCGGAAAGCGCGTCCGGCGACCTCCTTCGGCACGCCCCGGCGGATCCTGCGTCGGATGGGGAACCGCATCCGGAACCGGCAACCTTGCCGCCTCCGCCCTGTTGATTACCGACAGATCGACAAACTCAGGAGCGCACACGATGGCTGGCCCTTTCCGGAAAGTAGGCACTGAACTCCCGAAGGCCGGCACCTCGCGGGGCTTGGGCCGTCCCGCCATGTGGACAATTCTCGGCATTCTCGCGGTCATAGCCCTGCTGCTGCTGTTCTTCCCGACCTGGTGACGGCGGCCGGCGGGGACGGGCCATGCTGGTCTATGGCGACCGGGAGACCTGCGAAGATCCCCGCCGCACCATCGCACGGCTGATGCAGGGGCTTGCCGACGCCGCGCCGCTCGCCCCCGGAACGGAGCGGCACGGCACCCTGGCGGCGCTGTTCATCGAGGCGGCGGAACTGGGCCAGGGCCTCGCCGACTCGGAGTTCCACGGCAGCGGCGAGGATGATTGCACGCCGCTGCAGCGGGCGGCCATGGCGGTCGTGATGGACCTCGCACAGCGGGTCGCCGCATCCTGGCGGCCGGGCGGGCGGGCCGAAGCCGCAGATCCGCCGGACACCTCTCCGCTGGAACGCTTGTCCGCCCTTCCCCTGCCCGACCTGATCCGCATGCGCCGGGCCGAAGGCCATGCCTTCTACGCCCTGTACCCGGAAGCCTATCTGGAGGCTGCGGCGGGATTGCCGCCCCGCTTCCGCGAAATGCCGCCGGTGGTGATCGGGCTGCGCAGCATCGGCACCGGACTGGCGGCCCTGGCGGCGGTTACGCTGAAGGCGCGGCAGCCGGTGACGCTGCGCCCGGTCGGACATCCGTTCCGACGGGAGCTGCGGATCTCGGACCGCCTGCGCGCCATGTTGCTTGCCGATCCGAACGCCGGCTATGTCGTGGTTGACGAGGGGCCGGGGCTGTCCGGCAGTTCCTTCGGGACGGTGGCCGACTGGCTGGAATCACAGGGGGTCGGCGCGGACCGGATCGCCTTCCTGCCCGGCCATGGCGGCGACCTCGGCCCCCAGGCATCCGAGCCGCACCGCAGGCGCTGGGCCGAGGCCGCACGTCCGGTGGCCGATTTCGAGTCGCTGTTCCGATCGGTCGACGGACCGTTTCCACCGCTGGAACGCTGGTTCGAGGATCTGCTGGGCCCACCCACCGCACCGCTGGAGGATTTATCGGGCGGAGTATGGCGGCGGCAGTCCGATTCCGCGGCCACCCTGCCGGCCAATCCGCGGCAGGAACGCCGCAAATTCCTTCTGCGTACCGGCAACGGCCGCTGGCTGCTGAAGTTCGCCGGGCTGGGGCGCGCGGGGAAGGATCTGCTGGACCGTGCCCGCACGCTCCATGCCGCCGGCTTCACCGCCGAACCGGCGGGCCTGCGCCACGGTTTCCTCGCCGAGCGCTGGCTGGAGGATGCCCGGCCGCTGACCGAAGTCCCGCCGGACGCCGTGGCCCGCCTCGCCGGCTATCTCGCCTTCCGCGCCCGGCATTTTCCGGCCGCTCCGGACTCCGGCGCCGGCCTGACCGACCTGCTGACCATGGCCCGCATCAACGTCGCGGAGGCGATGGGTGACGACGCCGCCGCCCTGCTGGACCGCTGGACGCCGGACCGGCTTGCGTCCCTGGAGAGTGGCGTCCGTCGGGTGGTCACCGATGGCCGGCTGCAGCGCTGGGAGTGGCTGCGGCTGCCGGACGGACGCCTGATGAAGGCCGATGCGCTGGACCATGCCGCGGCGCACGACCTGATCGGTTGCCAGGACATCGCCTGGGACGTGGCCGGCGGCATTGTGGAGTTCGACCTGTCCGATGCGCAGGCCGGCACCCTATGCCGTGCGCTGGACTCGGCGGTGGGGCTCGACCGGCTGCTGCTGGAATTCCTGCTGCCCTGCTACATCGCCTTCCAGATCGGCTGTTGGACCTTCGCGCTTGGCAGCGACCCGACCGCCGAGGCGGAACGCCGGCGCTATGAGGAGCAGTGGCGCCGGCGATCGGGGATATCGGTCGGACCGGTTAGGCCATTTCGGCCGACGGCGCCGCGCCGGCCAGCGCCTCGTGCAGGGCCTGCATCAGACTGTCGATGCGGTAGGGCTTCGACAGCACCCGGATGCCTTCGGTCCGCGCCACGTCCTCGCTGTAGCCGGTCGTCAGCACCACCGGCAGGCCGGGACGCAGGACGAGGGCCTCGCGGCAGAGGTCGATCCCGCTCAGCCGGCCGGGCATCACGACGTCGGAGAACAACAGGTCGATGCGCTCCCCGCCGGTCAGCATCGGCAGCGCCTCGTCCGCGGTGGCGGCGCGCAGCACGATCCAGCCGGCATCCTCCAGCGCCGCGGAGACGGAAGAGGCGACCACCGGATCGTCCTCCACCATCAGCACGCGGGCGCCGTCCAGGCGCGGGGCGGCGATGCGGACTTGCGGGGCGCTCGCCCGCGGCGCCTGGGCGGACGCGCGCAGAAGCAGCGTGATGGTGGCGCCCTGCCCCGGCCGGCTGTCGATCCAGACGGTGCCGCCGGCCTGCCGGGCCAGCCCATAGACCTGCGCCAGGCCGAGGCCGGAGCCCTTGCCGACCTCCTTGGTGGTGAAGAAGGGGTCGAAGGCCTTGGCGATCACCTCCGGCGGCATGCCGGTCCCGGTGTCGCTCACCGACAGGCGCACGAACTCCCCCTCCAGGCCGGTGGGGTCGCCGGGGCCGAGCGTCGCGTTCTCCGCCGCGATGGTCAGGCTGCCGCCCTGGGGCATCGCGTCGCGCGCGTTTACCGCCATGTTGATCAGCGCCAGTTCGAACTGGGTCGGGTCGACCTCGATCGGGCGCAGGTCGGGGGCGAAGCGGGTCTCCACCCGGATATCGGCGCGGAGCGCGCGCTCCAGCAGACCGGCCATGGCCAGCACCCGGTCGCGGAGGTCGATAGGCTCCGGACGCAGGCTGTCGCGGCGGGCGAATCCCATCAGCTGCTGGACCAGCTTGCTGCCGCGGTCCACCGCCTGCATCCCGGCCTCCAGCAGCGGCGCCACCCGCGGCTCCGCGGTGCGGCGGCCGATCATGGTCAGGCAGCTGCTGAGCGCCTGGAGCAGGTTGTTGAAATCATGAGCGACCCCGCCGGTCAGCTGGCCGACCGCCTCCATCTTCTGCGCCTGCCGCAGCTGGTCCTCTGCCCGGCGCAGGGCGGCCTCCGACTCCTTGCGTGCGGTCACGTCGCGGCCGACGGCGTGGATGAAACGGTCGTCGGGAACCGCGGTCCAGGAAATCCAGCGGTAGGACCCGTCCCGGTGGCGGTAGCGGTTCTCGAACCGCATGGTGGTCAGGCCCGATTCCAGCCGGGCCGCCTCGGACTGCGTCGCCTCCCGGTCGTCGGGATGGACGTAGTCGAGGAAGAGGGTTCCCGGCAAATCCTCTTCCGGCCAGCCCAGCAGAGCGGTCCAGGCCGGATTGACCGCGGTGATCGTCCCGTCGAAGCGCGCGACCAGCATGATGTCGGTCGACAGCCGCCACATGCGGTCGCGGTCGGCGGTGCGCTCGGCCACCCGCTGTTCCAGCGTCGCGTTCAGTTCGCGCAGGGCCTCCTCGGCGCGCTTGCGGTCGGTGATGTCGTAACAGGCGCCGAGCACCCGCGTCGCGCCCCCCTCCCCCTGCGGCCCGGCTTGGGTTATCGCCTGCGCACGCCGGGCGATCCAGCGCACCTCGCCGCTGCCGTGCCGGAGGATGCGGTATTCGACATAGCCCAGCCCCTCCGCCGGCACGCGGCCGGGCTGCAGGGTCGGCAGGGACGGCCGGTCCGCCGGATGGATCAGGGTGACCAACTCCACGAGGGGGACCAGGGGCCGCGGCTCGACACCCCACAGGCGGCAGAATTCGGGCGACACCGCCAGCATGCCGTCCTCGCGCAGTTCGAAGGTGCCGACCCCGCCGGCATCCTGCGCGATGCGCAGCCGCTGCTCGCTTTCGCGCAGCGCCTCCTCGGTGCGCTTCATTCCGGTGACGTCGTTGCCCTGCACGAACATGCCGGTGACCTGTCCCTGGTCATCCCGGATCGGCTGGAACACGAAGGTGACGAAACGGTCCTCCAGCGGTTCGCCGGGCCGCCGCGCCAGCCTCGCCCGCATGCCTTCACCGACGAAGGGCTCGCCGGAGGCATAGACCCGGTCGGCCAGCTCGAAGAAGCCCTGCCCCACCACCTCCGGCAAAGCCTCCCTCGCCGGCTTCCCGACGATGTCGCGGCGGCCGATCAGGTCGAAATAGGCGTCGTTCGCCATTTCATAGACATGGTCGGGACCGCGCCAGACATACATGAAGCCGGGAGCCTGCCGGAACAGGGCGCGGAACCGTTCCCCCTCCGCCCGAAGCTGACGGTTGGCGCGGCGCAGCTCCGCCTCGGCCTGCACGCGCTCCAGCGCCGACCAGGTGCGCTCCGCCACCTCCTTGACCAGTTCGACCTCGTCGTCGCGCCAGCGCCGCGGCGTCCGGCTGTGGACGTAGAGCGCGGCGACCATCCGCCCCTGCTTCACCAGGCTGGCGGTGATGACGGCGGAGAATTCCAGCGCCTCGAAGGCCGCCCGCAGGGCCGGCGCCGCCGTGCGCGGATCGCCGGCGGCATCGTGGATGACCAGCGTCTCCCCGCTGCGCAGCGCTGCCAGCACCGGTTCCCCGAAGGCCATCAGGTCATGGGTGCCGATGTGGGACTGCACCGTCCCGTCGGTCCAGTTGCGCTCGGTGGTGAAGAAGCGCTCGCCCTCGTCCATCGTGCCGTAGCCGACGCGGCTGACGCCGAGATGACGCCCGATCTCCTCCGCCGCCGCGACCACCACGTCGAGCGGATCCGACAGCTCGCGCAGGCGGTGCTCCAACTCGACATGGAAGGCCATGCGCCGCTGGGCCTGCACGGCCGCCGTCGTCTCCGTCACGATGCAGAGGAAGCCGCCAACCTTTCCCGCCGCGTCCATGATCGGCGTATAGGAGAATGTGAAATAGGCGTCCTCGACATGGCCGCCCCGCTCCAGCGGCACCGTCCAGTTCTCCTGCCTCAGCGCTTCACCGCCGAGGACCTGATGGACGAAGCCCTGCGCCTGCGGCCAGGCATCCGGCCAGACCTGCGCCATCGGCCGCCCCAGCGCGTCCGGGTGCCGGGCGCCGAGAATCTCGAGATAGGCGTCGTTGTAGAGGAAGGTGACCTCAGGCCCCCAGCCGATGAACATCCCCTGCCGGGAGCGCAGCATCATGCCAGTCGCGGCGCACAGTTCCGGCGGCCAGCCGGAGGGCGGACCGAGAGTCGTCGCCGCCCAGTCATGGCTGCACATGAGTTCGCCGACCTCGCCACCTCCGGTCAGGAAGGCGGGCGGCACCGCGAGGGAGGAGGACGGTTTCACCGGCGAGGCCCGGCGTTGGCGGAATTCGGGCAGCCTTGGGCGTCCATCATCGGCAAGCAAATGTTCAGAGTCGAAGCGCTCCGTTATCACACGCCTGCAGGTGCCGAGGTAGCTGTCCAATCGTCAGCCCCGTTCGGGGTATCGCCCGCGCCGAGGGGACGGCACCCATCAACGGGCTTTGCACGGCTCCACCATACTAATATATTGCAATCGGTGCCGCACGCTGCCCCACCCGGTCGCCTCATGCGGCCGTTCCGCGGGGCAGTTTCCGGATGCTCCTCTCGGACTTGAGGCCCGCCGTGCTATTTTGGCCGGCGGCTTCCTTTTCCGTCCTGCGGACGCTCCCCCTTTCAAGACCTGCAAACGGGACCTGGACATGACCTTGCCCTGCCAAGCGGTCCTGTTCGATTTCGACGGCGTCATCGTGGAATCGAACGCGATCAAGCTTGAAGCCTTCCTCAGCCTGTACCGCGGGCACGGCCCGGAGGTGGACCGGGCAATCGCCGATTTCTACCACCGCAACGGCGGGCTGCCGCGGGGGCAGATGCTCCACCACTTCGATCAGGTGCTGCTTGGCCTGCCGCGGGACGACGAACGCATCGAGGAGATGGTCCGCCGCGTCGGCGCGATGGTGGAGGATGCCGTCGCCGCCTGCGAGGAAATCCCCGGCGCGCTCGATTTCGTCCGCCGGCACGGCGAGCGGCACCCGCTGTTCGTTGCCTCCGGCACGCCGGAGACGGAGTTACGGCGGATCGTGGAGCGCCGCGGCTGGACGCCGCTGTTCGCCGAGGTCGCCGGCAGCCCCCGCCACAAGACCGTCGTCGTCGCCGACCTGATCGCCCGCCACGGCATCGACACCGGCCGCAGCGTCTTCGTCGGCGACGCCCTGACCGACCTGGAGGCGGCGCAGACCAATGGGCTTCCCTTCATCGGGATCGTCCGCCCCGGCGCGGAGAACGTGTTCCCCGCCGGCACGCACATCGAACCCGACCTGACCGCGCTGGAAGGCGCCATCGCGATGGTTCTGGGCCGGGCGTGAACGCCCCCGCCCGGACTTGAGCCGATACGGAACGGCTGGCCGTCGACCATTGCGCCGGCCGGCCCGGTTCCCCCGCCGGATGCCCGGCGATCCCGCTGAATTCCCCGTCCCTGCCGCCTCCGCCTGCGGCAAACTGTCCGTCCGGGTCCGGAAGCGCGGAAGCGGTTTGCCTCGCGCTCTAATATATTAGTATAATAATGCCATGATGCTTCCGGTGAGGCCCTGACCATGACATCGGACCCATTGGAAACGGCGCTGCTCCTGCGTGTGGTGATGATCCTGGGGCTGCTGCTTCTCGGTTTCTCTAACCTCTTCCACGGGGATGCCCGGACCATGGCGACCTACACCGACCTGAAGCGCGACGATTACCGCGCCACCATCGACGGCAAGCCGGTGGACCTGTTCACTCTGCGCAACGGCCGGGGCATGGTGGTGCGGATCACCAATTACGGCGCCAAGATCGAACAGATCCTGGTTCCCGACCGCGACGGAGCCCTGGGCGACGTCGTCCAGGGCTATGACACCATCGACGGTGCTATGGGCGGCCAGCCCTCCATGGGGTCCTTCATCGGGCGCTATTGCGGGCGCATCGACGGTGGGCAATTCACGCTGGACGGCGTGGCCCATCAGGCATCGGTCAACAGCCCGCCCAACGCCGTTCATGGCGGCCAGCGCGGCTCGCGCTTCCGCGTCTTCGACGCCCGCCAGCTGGACAAGGCCAGCCTGGAACTGACCTACGTTTTCGAGGACGGGGAGGAAGGCTTCCCCGGCACCCTGCCGGTGCGGCTGGTCTACACAGTCGGCGACGACAACGCCCTCACCATCGCCTGGACCGCCGTGGCGGCCGACAAGACCACCATCGCAAACTTCACCGACCACACCTTCTTCAACCTGTCGGGCGATCTCGGATCGTCCATCCTCGACCATGTCGCCACCGTCCATGCCGGCCGCTATCTGGCACTCAGCGACACCGCGGTGCCGACGGGCGAGGTGGTGGACGTCACCGGCACTCCGCTCGACTTCCGCACCCCGGCCGCCTTCGGCGACCGCATCGCCGATGACCACCGCATGCTGGCGCTCGGCAAGGGCTATGACCTGCATTACGTGATCGACCGGCCGGCGTCCGGACCGGCGCCGGCGCTCCATGCCCGCATCCTCCACCCCGGCAGCGGCCGGACGCTGGAGGTGCTGTCGACCGAGCCCGGCCTTCAGCTCTACACCGGCAATTTCCTGGAGGGCAAAGCCCCCCGCGACGTCGGCAAGGGCGGCACGCTCTACACGAAGCACAGCGCCTTCTGCGCCGAACCGTCGAAGTTCCCGAACTCCGTCAACATCCCCTCCTTCCCCTCGACCGTGCTGCGCCCCGGCCAATGGTATGCCGGGTCCATCGTCTACCGGTTCGGGGTGGCCTGAGGCGGCGACGCCGCCCGCCCCCACTCTTTCAGCCCCGCACGGCCGCCATCTTCTCTCCGGAGCCAGTTACCCCCATGAGCACTGACAAGCCGATCCGCCGTTACCGGCAGACGAAAATCGTCGCCACGCTCGGACCGTCCTCCTCCTCGCCCGCGATGATCCGCCGCCTGTTCGAGGCCGGCGTCGACGTCTTCCGCCTGAACTTCAGCCATGGCAGCCACCAGGACCATGGCGAGCGGGTCCGCGCCATCCGCGCGCTGGAGGAGGAAACCGGCCGCCCCATCGCCATCATGGCCGACCTGCAGGGTCCGAAGCTGCGGCTCGGCCGCTTCGCCGACGGTCCGGTGACGCTGACCCCCGGCCAGTCCTTCTGCCTCGACCTGCTGTCGGAGCCGGGCGACGCCCGCCGGGTCGGCATGCCGCATCCGGAGATCTTCGCCGCCCTGGTGCCCGACGCCGAACTGCTGCTGGACGACGGCAAGGTGCGGCTGCGGGTGACCGCCTGCGGCGCCGACTTCGCCGAGACGGTAGTGGTGTCCGGCACGAAGCTGTCCGACCGCAAGGGCGTCAACGTCCCCGGCGTGGTGCTGCCGCTGTCGCCGCTGACCGCCAAGGACCGCGCCGACCTGGACTTCGCCCTCGACCAGGGGGTGGACTGGGTGGCGCTCAGCTTCGTCCAGCGGCCGGAGGATGTGGCCGAGGCGCGCAAGCTGATCGCCGGCCGCGCCGCCCTGCTGTCCAAGCTGGAGAAGCCGCAGGCCATCCAGCATCTCGACCACATCGTCGAGATGTCGGACGGCGTCATGGTGGCCCGCGGCGACCTGGGCGTGGAAATGCCGCCGGAGGACGTGCCGTCCATCCAGAAGCGCATCGTCCATGCCGCCCGTCTGGCCGGCAAGCCGGTGATCGTTGCCACCCAGATGCTGGAATCGATGATCTCCGCCCCCGCCCCGACCCGTGCGGAGGCGTCCGACGTCGCCACCGCGGTGTTCGACGGCGCCGATGCCGTCATGCTGTCGGCGGAAACCGCGTCGGGCGAGTACCCGGTGGAAGCGGTGTCGATCATGGACCGCATCGCGCGCCGGGTGGAAGGCGACACGCTCTACCGCAAGATGATGGACGCGCAGCACGCCGATCCGGAGCAGACCGCGTCGGACGCCATCACCGCCGCCGCCCGTCAGGTCGCCCACACGATCGGGGCGGCGGCCATCGCCACCTACACCACCAGCGGATCGACCACGCTGCGGGCCGCGCGCGAACGGCCGGAGGTGCCGATCCTCTGCATGACCGAGAAGGCCGCCATCGCCCGCCGCCTCGTGCTGGCCTACGGCGTCCATGCGGTGCTGACCGAGGACGTGCAGAACTTCTCCGACATGGTGCACAAGGCCGCCCGGCTGGCCTTCGTCCATGGGCTGGCCGAGGAAGGGCAGCGGCTGGTCATCACCGCCGGGGTTCCCTTCGGCATGCCGGGATCGACCAACATCCTGCGCATCGCCTGGGTCGAACCGCCGAGCCGTCAGGACCGCGATCGCGACGCCCAGGCCCGCCGGCCGTTGGAGTTGACCGAGGCCTGAGCGCAAAGCGCGACACGACCGCAACCTCCGCCAATAGCCGTGCTTCCGTTTCGAATAAACGGAAGCACGGCCGAGTACAAAACGAATAGCCGATCGGCCTTGCGGACTATCGGCCTCGGAACACTTGACATCGATCAAATTAAGATAGCTTTTTAGCTAACTGCCGGGCGTCACCGCGACACCGGTTCGGCCGTGCCTCCCCGAATGCGACAGTCCCCTAACCCATTTCCTGCCTGAGACGGCGGGTTCCCCGGGATTGGCGGCGGCGGGGGAAGGGGCGGCGCATCGGTGTTTCAGGAGAGTTCCGGGATGACCATAGAACTGGCCGGACTGTGTTTCACGTCGGCGTCCGGCCTGCCCTTCTCCCACCAGCCCTGGCTCGTGGCGCTGTCCTATGCCGTCGCCGCCTTCGCCTCCTACTCCGCCCTCGACATGACGGAGCGGATGCACCGCACCGACGGCGCCGCCCGCCTGCTGTGGCAGGCCTGCGCCGCCGCGGCGCTGGGGGGCGGCATCTGGGCGATGCACTTCATCGGCATGCTGGCGCTGACCATCGCCTTGCCGGTCTCCTACGATCCCTTCAAGACCCTGCTGTCGCTGGCGACCCCGATCACCTTCGCCGCCGTCGGCTTCGCCATCATCCGGCACCGCCGATCCCGCGGCGCCATCGTCGCGGCTGGCGGCATCGTCGGGCTCGGGGTGGCGGTGATGCATTATCTCGGCATGGCCGCCATGGTCCTGCCCGGCCGCATCGCCTACGATCCCGGCCTGTGGGTCCTGTCGCTGGCCATCGCTGTCATCGCCGCCACCGCGGCGCTGTGGCTGTCCACCCGCATCCACCGCCCGCGCGAACGCGCAATCGCCGCGCTGGTCATGGCGGTGGCCGTCTGCGGCATGCATTACACCGGCATGGGCGCCCTGGTGGTCCAGTTCGACCCGCTGCTGATGGCCTCCGCGGACGAGGCGATGGCCGAGGGAGTTTCCAGCGGCCCGCTGGCGGCCGTGGTGGCGATCGCGACCTCCAGCCTCCTGCTGCTGGCGCTGGTCTCCACCGCCGCCGACCGCCGCATCACCGCGGCGGTCGCGCATGAGGCCGCGGCCCTGCGCACCGCCAACCTGGAACTGCAGGCCACGCGTCTCCAGCTGGAAGCCACCCAGCGCGAGATCATCCGCCGCCTGTGCAGCGCCGGGGAGTTCCGCGACAACGAGACCGGACAGCATGTCGCCCGCATGGCCCAGATCGCCCATCATCTGGCATTGGCGGCCGGCTGCACGCCCGCCTTCGCGTCCCAACTCCTGGAAGCGGCCCCCCTGCACGACATCGGCAAGATCGGCGTTCCCGACCATGTCCTGCTGAAGGCCGGCCGGCTGGAGGCCCAGGAATGGGCGATCATGCGCCAGCACGCGATCATCGGCCGGCGGCTGCTGGCCGGCAGCGGGCTGCCCCTGCTTGACCTCGCCGCCGAGATCGCCGGGACCCATCACGAGAAGTGGGACGGCAGCGGCTATCCCGAGGGGCTGCGCGGCACCGACATCCCGCTGTCCGGCCGCATCGTCGCCATCGCCGACGTGTTCGACGCCCTGCTGTCGCACCGCCCCTACAAGGAGCCCTGGCCGGTGGAGGCCGTCGTCGCCCATCTGCGGGAACAGGCGGGACACCATTTCGACCCCGATCTGGTGACGGTCTTCCTCGCCAATCTCGACACCATGATGGCGATCCGCTCCCGCTTCCTCGACGAGGCGGATGAGCATCCCATGCTGATGGAGTCTGGGACTGCCTGACAAATATCAGGGTTTTCCCCAATGGCATTTTCCTGAAAAATTTATGCAGGGCCTGAAATATCATCAAAATAATATGGCGCCTCTTCTTCATGCCTACTGACAACCTGGATGGACTGTTAACGGTTTATTCGGCGATCCACGAATAAGGATGATCCTGGCACTTTAGTGCCGACCCTCGTCATCCTTATCGATCCGGGACAATGCGCCACGCCCTGACCGCCGAACTGACAGCCGGGTTCGACTGGCTCCCGGACCGCGAAGCAGGGTCGGCGTATGCCGTCCATGACGCGCTTCCGGTGGGGATCGCGGTCCTGGATCGACAGCTCCGTTGCCTGCGGATGAACCGGCGCATGGGCGCCATGGCCGGGCTGCCATCCTCCGCCGCGGCGGGCGTGTCGCTGACCGGCCTCTGGCCGGAGGCGGAGGAGGCCCTGCTCGCGGCACTGCCGGCCGTGCTGGACGGCGCGGTGGTGGAGGACATCCCCCTCGCCGGCGGGGCCCTGGCCGCCGCGCTGCATCCCCACGCCGACGGAACCGGAGCCGCCCTGCTCTGCATCGTGGAGGACCGCTCCGAACTGCGGCGGCGGGAAGCCGAACTCCGGCGGTTCGAGGAGCTGCATCGCCACACGCTGGAGCAGAGCAACCTCTATCCCTGGTCCAGCGACCCCGACGGCACGCCGCGGACGACGCCGCGCTGGCGGGAACGCACCGGCCTGAGCGCCGACGAGACCGCCACCGCCGAGGGCTGGAGCGCAGCGCTCCACCCCGACGACCGCGCGCCCTTCGCCGCCGCCTGGACCCTGGCGCTGGAGAGCGGCACACCGCTGGAGATCGACCTGCGCCTGCGCGTCGCGGAAGGGAGGACGCGGGGCGGCGACGGCTATCGCTGGTTCCGCCGCCGCGCCTCTGCCCACCGCGCCGGGGATGGCGGCATCCTTCACTGGTACGGCACCGACGAGGACATCCACGAGCGCCGTCTTGCCGAGGATGCGCTCCGCGAAAGCGAGGACCATTACCGCCATTCGGTCGAGCTTAACCCGCAATTCCCGTTCACGCTCGACGCCGAAGGCCGGCTGCTGGAGATATCGTCGCGCTGGCGCGCCCTGGTCGGCCTGACCCACGAGGAAACGCTGGGCCATGGCTGGATGCGCGTCGTCCATCCCGACGATGTCCGAAGAACCCAGGAAAATTGGGCCGACGCCATGGCGACCGGTGTGCGGATCGACCATGAAAAGCGCATCCGCATGGCCGACGGCAGCTATCGCTGGTTCCGCGGGCGTGCCGCCGCCCGGCGCGATGCGTCCGGCCGGGTCGTCCGTTGGTACGGCTCGACCGAGGATATCCACGAACGGAAGATGACCGAGGCGGCACTGCGCGAGAGCGAGTCCTTCGCCCGCCAGATCCTCGACAACACGCCGGAATGCGTGAAGGTCCTGGACATGGAAGGGCGGCTGACCTTCATGAGCATCCCCGGCCTCGCCCTGATGGAACTGGACAGCTTCGACTGCGTGGACGGCCAGCTCTGGGAGTCCTTCTGGCCGGAGGAACGGCGGGCGGAGCTGCGCGCGTCGGTGGACGTTGCGCGGCAGGGCGGCACCGGCCGCTTCCTCGGCTTCTGCCCGACGGCGAAGGGCACGCCGAAATGGTGGGACAACCTGATCTGTCCCCTGCCCGGCCCCGACGGACGGCCGCAGCGGCTGCTGGCGATCTCCCGCGACGTCACCGACATCCAGACGGCCCGGCAGAAGGTGGACGAGACCACGGCCCTGCTGTCCGGGGTGCTGGAGAGCACGACCGACAGCGTGGTGTTCGTCGACCGCGACTGGCGCATCACCTACCGCAACCCGGCGGCGGCGGCCATCCATGCGGGATGCGGCATCCGGCTGGGCGACGATTTCTTCGGCGCCTTCCCGCAGCAGACCGGCACGCGCGGGCATTTCCGCAAGGCGATGGCGGAGCAGCGGCCGGTGGTCTTCGAGGAGTTCGTGACGGCGCTCGGCGAATGGACGGAGATCCATGCCTTCCCCACCGCGCAGGGCCTGTCGGTCTTCTTCCGCAACGTCACCGAACGCCGCCGCATGGAAGAGGAGCGGCGCGCCGCGCAGGAGAAGATCGCCCGCCTCGCCCGGCTGGATCGCTGACCGGCCTGTCCAACCGCCTCTATTTCCAGGAAAGACTGGAGCAGTCGCTGCGCCAGACGACGCCCGACTGCCTGATGGCGGTCCATTACATCGACCTGGACCAGTTCAAGGCGGTCAACGACACGCTGGGCCACCCGGCGGGCGACGCGCTGCTGCGGCAGGTGGCCGACCGGCTGCGCGGCTGCATCGGCCCGGCCGACCTCGTGTCGCGCTTCGGCGGCGACGAGTTCGCCATCCTCCAGCCCGGACTCTGGGGGGCGGGAGAGGCGGAGGAGCTTGCCCGCTGCATCGTCTCCGCCCTGGCACAGCCCTTCGACATCGACGGCGCACAGATCCAGACCGGCACCAGCATCGGCATCGCCCTGTCCCACCGCGACGGGACCGACGCCGATTCGCTGATGAAGGCGGCCGACATCGCGCTCTACCGCGCCAAGTCCGACGGGCGCAACACCCACCGCTTCTTCGCGCCGGAGATGGCGGAGCGGCTGAAGGCCTTCCACGACCTGAAGCTGGGCCTGCACGACGCCCTGCGCCATGACGAGTTCGAGCTGCATTACCAGCCGCTGATCGCTACCGGCGACGGCCGCATCCGCGGGTTCGAGGCGCTGATCCGCTGGCGCCGGCCCGGCCGCGGCCTTGTCAGCCCGGCCGACTTCATCCCGGTGGCGGAGGAGACCGGCCTGATCGCACCGATCGGCGAATGGGCGCTGCGCACCGCCTGCCGCGAGGCGACGCGCTGGCCGGACGGCATCGCGGTCAGCGTCAACGTCTCCTCCGTCCAGTTCCGCAACAAGGGGCTGGTCGAGGCGGTCCGCAACGCCCTGGCTGACACCGGCCTCGCACCCGGCCGGCTGGAGTTGGAGATCACCGAATCGGTCCTGCTGCAGGACGACGACACCAACCTCGACACCCTGCGGGAGTTGCGGGCGCTCGGCACGCGGATCGTCATGGACGATTTCGGGACCGGCTATTCGGCACTGGGCTATCTCTGCCGCTTCCCCTTCGACAAGGTGAAGATCGACCGCAGCTTCGTCGCCGACCTGCCGCGCTGCACCGGCTCCACCGCCGTGGTGCAGGCGGTGGCCGGCATGGGCCGCAACCTCGGCATCGTCATCACCGCGGAGGGGGTGGAGGACCGGGCTCAGCTCGACGCCGTCCGCCGGCTGGGCTGCCACGAGGCCCAGGGCTACCACGTCTCCCGCCCGATCCCCGCCGCCGACGTCCCGGCGCTGATCGGACGGCTGCAGGGCGGGGGCTGATCGCCGGACCGGCGGGACCACAACGCCCAGCGCAACGCCTTTCCGCCGTGGCTGTTCTGGTGGGGGAACGCTTCCTGCCAGGACACCGACCCGGAGGGCACCGATGGCAAAGACCACCACCGACCACGACGAGATCCGCCGCTGGGCCGAAAGCCACGGCGGCAAGCCCGCCGTCGTCCGCAGCACCCACGACGAAGGCGGCGGCAAGAACCGCAAGACCGGCGTCGGCCTGCTGCGCCTGATGTTCCCCAAGGCCCGCCAGTCCGACCATGGCGAGCTGGAGGAGATCGACTGGACCGAGTTCTTCCAGCAGTTCGAGGATCGAAGTTGGCGCTTCTCTATGAGGAAGGCTCCAACTTCAACAAGCTGATCGGCCGCGATACCGCCGAGAAGCGGGAGCATGGCGACCACAAGGCGGCGCGGCACTGAGGGAGCGCGGCCCGACGACGCACCCGACGCCGCCGGGCCGCGCATCTGGCCGTCCGGCTCGTCAGAAGCTGGTGACCACCGTAGTGCCGGTGCCCTGGAAGCTGTCCATGGCCACCAGGGCGTCGATCGACTCCTCCAGGCCGATTTCCCGTCCGACCAGGCGCTCCGGCTTCAGCTTGCCGGACAGGATCATCGGCATCATCGCGTCGTAACGGTGCGCCTGCATGCCGTGGCTGCCCAGGATCTCCAGCTCGTGCGCGACGATGCGGTCCATCGGCACCGCCGGTCTGCTGTGGTCGCCCAGCATCAGCCCGACCTGAACATGCTTCCCCCGCCGGCGCAGGCTCAGGATCGAATTGAAGCAGGTCTGGGAGTGGCCGAGAGCGTCCAGCGAAACATGGGCTCCCCCTTCGTCGCCTCCATCACCGCCCCGGGCACGTCCTGAACCGACCTGGCGTTGATGGTGACGGCCGCCCCGAGGCTTTTCGCCAGCGCCAGCTTGTCGTCGGCAATGTCCACGGCGACGACGTTGGCGCCGAGCGCGTCGGCGATCATGATCGCGGCGAGGCCGACGCCACCGCAGCCGTGAACGGCCACCCATTGCCCCGCCGAGACCTTGCCCTGGTCCACGACGGCGCGGAAGGAGGTCACGAAACGGCAGCCCAGGCTGGCGGCGGTGGCGAAGCCGACCGTCTCCGGCAGGGCGACGAGGTTCAGGTCCGCCTTGTGGATCGAAACGAACTCGGCGAAGGACCCCCAATGGGTGAAGCCGGGCTGGAACTGGCTGTGGCAGACCTGCTGATGGCCGGCATGGCATTCCGGGCAGGATCCGCAGCCGCCGACGAAGGGCACGGTCACGCGCTCGCCCCCTTCCACCTGCGGACGTCCTTGCCGACCGCCACCACGACACCCGCCAGTTCGTGGCCGGGCACATGGGGCAGCCGGATGTCCGGGTCATGCCCGACCCAGCCGTGCCAGTCGCTGCGGCAGACGCCGGTCGCCTCGACCTTGATGACCACGCCGTCCGCTTCCGGCGCGGGATCGGGCAGGCTGACGAGTTGCGGGCGCTCGTTGAAGGCGGTGTAGAGGACGGCTTTCATCGGTGTCTCTCACGTCTGGCGGATGGACCTGTCGACCTTCGCCGAGGATAGCCCATCGCGGCTGGAGGAGCCTTGCCAAAGACACTTCCGAACTCCCCTGCTTTGCGGCATCCTTTCAGAAATGGCGGAGTTGGAGAAAGAAGCTTCCCCGATGCAGCAGATCGACAGGGTGGATGCCGAGATTTTGGACCGATTGCAGAAGGACGGGCGGCTGACCAATGCCAAGCTCGCCGCCCAGCTGTCGATGAGCGAAACCCCATGCTGGCGCCGCCTGAAGCGGCTGGAGGAGAGCGGGATCATCGAGGGCTATCAGGCAGTGCTGAACCGCCGGAAACTCGGCCTCGGCCTGATGGCCTTCGTCCAGCTCGGCTTCTCGGAGCATAGCGAAAAGGTGACCAGGGAATTCCACGCGGCCATCCAGGACTGTCCCAATGTCCTGTCATGCCACAACACGACGGGAGAGGCGGATTACCTGCTTGTCGTGGTCGCGCGGGATCTGGACGACTACAGCCGTTTCGTCGAGACCGTCCTTCGACATCTGCCCGGCGTCACCAGCATCCGCTCGAACCTGTCGCTCCGCGAGGTGAAATCGTCCAATCAGTTGCCGATCCTGATCGGAACGCCGTGACGGCGGAGGTTCGTCCAAGGGCGGAAATGAAAAGGGCCTAGCCGCGGCAACGGCTAAGCCCTTGAATTCATGGCGGACCCGACGAGATTCGAACTCATGACCTCTGCCTTCGGAGGGCAGCGCTCTATCCAGCTGAGCTACGGGTCCATCGCTGGTGGAGGTGGACCATAGTGCAAGCCTTGCGGCGACGCAAACACTAATTTTGCTCTTCGAACTAACGCCCTCTGCCTTCGGAGGGCAGCGCTCCATCTGGAGGCCAGCGCTCCGGAAACCATTGTCCTCCCACCCCCATGGAAACGTTTCCATTCTTCATGAAACCGTTTTCCTGACGTCACGCGATTGCAACACGCCGCCGTCACTCTGCCCCGCGCCGGATCGGACGGCGATGGAAGGACGGGTGGTCGATGGTGCGGGACGGGATGCGGTTCACGGATGGGCAGACGCCGCGGGGCACCGCCCGCGCGGTGGAACGCGTGGCGACGATCCGCGATGTGGCGGCGCGCGCCGGGGTGTCCATCGCCACCGTGTCGCGCGTCCTCAACGGCAGCGGCAACGCCACGCCGGAAACCATGGAAAAGGTCCGCGTCGCCGCCTCCGACCTGTCCTTCCGCCCCAGCACCATCGGGCGCAGCCTGAAGGCGGCGCGCACGCGCACCGTCGGCGTGCTGGTGCCGTCGCTGACCAACCCCGTCTTCGCCGAAAGCGTCGCCGGCATCCAGGAAGCCGCGGCGGAGGCCGGATACAGCGTCCTGATCGCCTCCACCGACTATGATCCCGGCAAGGAATCGCGCGCCATCGAAGGGCTGCTGTCCAACCGGGTCGAAGGGCTGGTTCTGACCGTCGCCGACGCCGACCGCAGCGGCTCGCTCGACACGCTGGACGAGGTGCGGCTGCCCTATGTGCTGGCCTACAACCAGCCGGAACGCGCGTCCCGCGCCCATGTGTCGGTCGACAATGTCGCGGCCTCCCGCGCGGTGGTGGAGCGGATGGCGGTGCTCGGCCACCGGCGCATCGGCATGATCGCCGGGCGCTTCCGCCAGTCCGACCGCTCGCGCCGCCGCCATGCCGGCTGGCTGACCGCGCTGGCCGACGCCGGCCTGCCGCCCGGCCCGGTGGTGGAGGTCGATTTCAACGATCTGCGGCTGGCCCACCGGCTGGCCCCCCATCTGGACGGGCCGGAGCGGCCGACCGCCCTCTTCGCCTCCAACGACATGCTGGCGCTCGCCACCATCCGGGCGCTGCGCGACCTCGGCCTGCGGGTGCCGGACGACGTGTCTGTCTGCGGCTTCGACGGGATCGAGGTCGGGCGGCTGATGTCGCCCAGCCTCGCCACCCTGGTGCAACCGGCCCGCGCCATGGGTGCCACCGCCTTCGAATGCCTGCGCACCGGCTTTTCCGGCGAGCTGCAGAGCCGCGCCGTGATGCTGCCCTTCACCTTGCGGCCGGGCGAATCCCTCGGCCCCGCACCTTGCGAACCGATCCAAACGCTTCCCGAACGGAGATAGCCCCGATCATGATGAAGCAATTCCTGTTCGGCGCCGCCCTCGGCGCTGTCTCGCTGGCCGCCGCCCTCTCCGCCACGGTCGCTCCCGCCACGGCGGCGGAGCCGACCGCCATCTGCTACAACTGCCCGCCGGAATGGGCCGACTGGGCGTCGCAGCTGAAGGCGATCAAGGCCGATCTCGGCATCACCGTGCCGTTCGACAACAAGAACTCCGGCCAGTCGCTCGCCGCCATGCTGGCGGAAAAGGACAAGCCGGTCGCCGACGTCGTCTATCTCGGCGGGCCGGTCGGCATCCAGGCCAAGGCGGCCGGCGTCGTCGCGCCCTTCAAGCCGGCGGCCTGGGCCGAGATCCCCGACGGGATGAAGGATTCCGACGGCAACTGGTTCGCCATCCACAGCGGCACGCTGGGCTTCTTCGTCAACACCGAGGCGCTGGGCGGCAAGCCGGTGCCGCAGAGCTGGGCCGACCTGCTGAAGCCCGACTATTCGGGCATGGTCGGCTATCTCGACCCGACCAGCGCAGCCGTCGGCTATGTCGGCGCGGTGGCGGTCAATCTGGCGCTGGGCGGCGATTACGGCAGCTTCGACAAGGCGGTCGGCTGGTTCAAGGACCTGCAGAAGAACCAACCCATCGTGCCGAAGCAGACCTCCTACGCCCGCGTGCTGTCGGGCGAGATTCCGATCCTGATCGACTACGACTTCAACGCCTACCGCGCCAAATACACCGACAAG
Source organism: Azospirillum sp. VT-I1 (assembly GCF_055698305.1). Lineage (NCBI taxonomy): Bacteria > Pseudomonadati > Pseudomonadota > Alphaproteobacteria > Rhodospirillales > Azospirillaceae > Azospirillum > Azospirillum sp. VT-I1. The sequence continues at coordinate 798,555 of NZ_CP168803.1, forward strand.
GCGCCGGTCGCCTTCGTCATCCCGAAGGAAGGCACGGTGTCGGTCCCCTACGTGATGGCTCTGGTCAAGAACGGTCCGAACCCGGAGAACGGCAAGAAGGTGCTGGACTACGTCCTGTCCGACAAGGGCCAGACCCTGTGGGCCAACGCCTTCATGCGCCCGGTCCGGGCCGAGGCGATGTCGCCGGAGACCGCCGCCAAGTTCCTGCCGGCCGCCGACTACGCCCGTGCCAAGCCGGTCGACCTCGCCCGCATGGCCGAGGCGCAGAAGGGCTTCATGGACCGCTATCAGGCGGAGGTGAAGTGAGCGCCTGCGCGCAGGGCGCCTCCCTCCCCACCGGCCGGCGGCATCGCCGCGGGCCGGGTCAGGGGGGACGGGCGAACCGCTGCGGCTGGCGGCCCTGCTGGCGCCGGCGGCGGTGGTGTTCGCGGCCTTCTTCCTGCTGCCGCTGGTCCGCCTGATCCTGATCGGCGCCGGCGGGGCGGAGGGATGGTCCGCCTATCTCACCACGCTGGCCGATCCCGGCCATCTCGACAGCCTGATCTCCACCCTGGCGCTGTCGGCCGGGGTGACCCTGGTGACGCTGGCGGTGTCGACCGTCGCCGGACTGTTCCTGGTGCGCCACCATTTTCCCGGCCACGCCCTTCTGGTGGCGCTGCTGACCTTCCCGCTGGCCTTCCCCGGCGTGGTCATCGGCTTCATGGTCATCATGCTGGCCGGGCGGCAGGGGCTGATCGGCACCATCACCCAGGCGCTGACCGGGGGGAAACTGGTCTTCGCCTATTCCATGGCCGGGCTGTTCCTGGGCTACGTCTATTTCTCGATCCCGCGCGTCATCCTGACCGTGATGGCGGCGGCGGAGAAGCTGGACCCGCGGCTGGAGGAGGCGGCGCGCTCGCTGGGGGCGTCCCCCTGGCGCGTGGTGGCCGACGTGATCCTGCCGGCGCTGAAGCCGGCGCTGATCTCCGCGGGCGCCCTGTGCTTCGCGACCTCGATGGGCGCGTTCGGCACCGCCTTCACGCTCGCCACCCGGATCAACGTGCTGCCGATGACGATCTATACCGAATTCACGCTCCAGGCGAACATCGCCGCGGCGGCGGCGCTCAGCGTCCTGCTCGGCCTCATCACCTGGGCGGCGCTGGCGGTGGCGCGCAGCATCGCCGGCACCTCCGTCGCGGCGGCAGGGTGACGGCCATGCGGGATCTGTCAAATCGCCGGGGCTGGGGGTTCTGGCTGCAGCTGGGCTTCACCCTGCTGGTCTGCGCGCTGCTGACCGTGCCGATGGTGATGTCGATGCTGGCCGGGCTGACCGCCAACTATTTCGTGGGCTTGAAGAGCGGCCTGACCCTGCGCTGGGTGGAGGAGGTGTGGCGGGTCTATTCCGGCACCATCCTGCTGTCCCTGCAGATCGCCTTCGCCTGCCTTGCCTGCACGCTGGTGCTGGGGGTGCCGGCTGCCTATGCGCTGGCGCGCCGCCCCGGCCGGATCGCCCGGCTGGTGGAGGAGTTGCTGATGATGCCGGTCGCCATCCCCGGCCTCGCCACCGCGCTGGCGCTGATCGTCACCTATGGCGGTGTCGGCGACCTGCGCAGCAGCTGGCTGTTCATCCTGGTCGGCCATGTGCTGTTCACCCTGCCCTTCATGGTCCGCGCCGTGCTGGCGGTGCTGGGCTCCATCGACCTGAAGACGCTGGAGGAGGGGGCGGCCAGCCTGGGCGCCGGCTTCCTGCGCCGCTTCGCCACGGTGGTGCTGCCCAACTGCCGCTCCGGCATCCTGGCCGGGTCGCTAATGGTGCTGACCCTGTCGGTGGGCGAGTTCAACCTGACCTGGCTGTTGCACACGCCGCTGACCAAGACGCTGCCGGTCGGGCTGGCCGACAGCTATGCCTCGCTGCGGATCGAGATCGGCAGCGCCTACACCCTCGTCTTCTTCCTGATGATCGTGCCCAGCCTGATCCTGCTGCAGGGTCTGGCCAAGCGCGGCCGTCCGTCCGTTTGAGGCCACTCCCAGATGCCCGACAGCCTGATGCCCGACAGCTTCCACCTCGACGCCGTGCCGATCCGCCTGGAGCGCTGCGGCAAGACCTTCGCCGGCAGCGCCCGCGCGCTGGAGCCGCTGGACCTCACCATCCGCGGCGGCGAGACCATCGTCTTCCTGGGCCCCTCCGGCTGCGGCAAGACCACGACGCTGCGCATCATCGCCGGGCTGGAAAGCCCCGACCCTGGCGGCCGCGTGCTGTTCGGCGAGGAGGACGTGACGGCCCTCCCCATCGAGCGGCGCAATGTCGGTATGGTGTTCCAGAGCTACGCCCTGTTCCCCAACATGACGGTGGCGGAAAACGTCGCCTACGGCCTGAAGGTGCGCAAGCTGCCGCGCGCCGACCGCGCCCGCCGGGTGGAGGAGATGCTGGATCTGATGCATCTCGGCGAGTTCGCCGGGCGGCGGATCGACCAGCTGTCCGGCGGCCAGCGGCAGCGCGTGGCGCTGGCCCGCGCGCTGGTGGTGCGGCCGCGCGTGCTGCTGCTGGACGAGCCGCTGACGGCGCTCGACGCCAAGCTGCGCGACAGTTTGCGGCTGGAGATCGACCGGCTGCTGCGCGGGCTGGGCATCACCGCCGTCTACGTCACCCACGACCAGGGCGAGGCGATGGCGCTGGGCGACCGCATCGTGGTGATGGCCAAGGGGCGCGTGGCGCAGATCGGCACCCCGCGGGAGATCTATTACCAGCCGGCGGACGGCTTCGTCGCCGACTTCATCGGCACGATGAACCGGCTGGGCGGCACGGTGCGCAGCGGGATGCTGTCCATCGGGACGGCGTCGCTGCCCTGGTCGGGGCCGGACGGTGCGGTGGAGCTGCTGGTCCGGCCGGAGGATCTGGCGCTGGCAGGCGAGGCCGACGGGCATCTCGGCGGCAAGGTCGCCGCCGCGGTGTTCCTGGGCGACCGCACCCGTCTGGTGGTGGAGCCCGCGGAAGGGCCGGCGCTGACGGTGGACACCGCCGGGCGGAGCGAGCTGGGCCGCGGCGACCGGGTGTGGCTGCGCATCGATCCGGCGAGGGTGCTGGCGGTTCCGTGAGCTCCTTTGATGCAGAGCTAGACCCCCACCTAACCTCCCCGCTGGGCGGGGAGGGACTGCCGCCACTCTCCCGCATAAGCACTTGCTCCTTCCCCCGCCCAGCGGGGGAGGGTTGGGGTGGGGGTCTAAGCCCTCCAAGATTCAATCACTCAAGGCCCACCCAATGATCATCGTTCAGATCACCGACACCCACATCAAGCCCCCCGGCCGCCTCGCCTACCGCCGCGTGGACACCGCCCCCTTCCTGGAGCGTGCGGCCGCCGCGATCCTGGCGCTCACCCCCGACCCGACGTGATCCTCGCCACCGGCGACCTCGTCGATGCCGGCCATGCGGAGGAGTACGAACGCCTGCTCGGCCTGCTGCGTCCGCTCGACATCCCGCTCTTCGCGGTGCCCGGCAACCATGACGAACGCGCCGGGCTCGCCAGCGCCTTCCCCGACCTCAAGGCCCGCGTCGGCGACAGCCCATTCTTCCACTACACGGTGGAGGACTGGCCGGTCCGCCTGATCGCCATGGACACCGTCCTGCCCGGCTCCGGCGCCGGTGAGGTCTGTGCAGATCGCCTGTCCTGGCTCGACGCCCGACTGTCCGAGCAGCCGGACCGGCCGACCATTGTCTTCCAGCACCACCCGCCGTTTGCCACCGGCATCGGCCATATGGACCGGCTGGGGCTGAGCGGGGCCGACGCCATGGCCGCGGTGGTCCGCCGACATCGCCAAGTGGAACGGGTGCTGTGCGGCCATCTCCACCGGCCGATCCAGGTGCGCTGGGCCGGAACCATCGCCTCCACCGCGCCGTCGACCGCGCATCAGGTGGCGCTCGACCTGCGCGACGACGCGCCGTCCGCCTTCGTGATGGAGCCGCCGGGCTACCAGATCCACATGTGGCGCGCCGACACCGGCGTGGTCAGCCACACCGCCGTGATCGGCGACTATGACGGCCCCTATCCCTTCTTCAAGGACGGAAAGCTGATCGACTAACTCGGCTATTCGGCCGGCTGTCACGCGCCTGTCACGGGCTTCGCGTAAGACACAGCTCTCACCGCCGTTCCCACGGAGACGACAGAGATGAAGGCGTTTCTCGCCACCCTCGCCACGGTCCTGACGCTTGCCCTCGGCCACACCGCACTGGCGGACGGCGCCACCGGCAAGCTGGTGCTCTACACCTCGCAGCTGGAGCCCGATGCCCGCCAGACGGTGGAAGCCTTCAAGGCGAAGAACCCCGGCGTCGAGGTGGAGTGGGTCCGCAACGGCACGACCGAGCTGATGAACAAGCTGCGCGCGGAGTTCGCCGCCGGTGCGCCGCAGCCCGACCTGCTGCTGATCGCCGACGCGGTGACGATGGAATCGCTGAAGGCGGAAAAGCGGCTGCAGCCCTATGCCGAGGCTCCGGTTTCCGGCTACCGCCCCGGCACCCACGATGCGCAGGGTTACTGGTTCGGCACCAAGCTGATCACCACCGGCATCGTCTACAACACCGCCGCCCCGTTGAAGCCGACCTCCTGGCAGGATCTGCTGAAGCCGGAGGCCAAGGGCAGCACGGTGATGCCGAGCCCGCTCTATTCCGGCGCCGCCGCCATCCACATGGCTTCGATCAAGGCGCAGCCGTCGCTTGGCATGGCGTATTATGAGGCGCTGCATCGCAATGCCGTCACCGCGGCCAAGGGCAACGGCGGCATCCTGAAGGATGTGGCCGGCGGGGCGAAGCTCTACGGCATGGTCGTCGATTACCTGCCGATCCGCGAACAGCTGAAGGGCGCCCCCGTCGCCTTCGTCTTCCCCAAGGAGGGCGTCAGCGCGGTCAGCGAGCCGGTGGCGATCCTCAGCACCGCCAAGAACCCCACTGCGGCCAAAGCCTTCATCAACTTCCTGCTGAGCCGCGAGGGCCAGGATCTCGCCTCCCGCCAGGGCTTCCTGCCGGCGCTGCCGGGCGTCAACCCGCCGCCGGGCTTCCCCGATCCGGCGACCATCACCCTGCTGCCCTACGACCCGGCCAAGGCACTGGCCGAGGACGAGGCCAACAAGCGCGCCTTCGCCGACCTGTTCGGCGGGTGAGAGTGTTGGTACGGACCGGAAAGGATCCCCTCTCCCCCTGGGGAGAGGGTTAGGGTGAGGGGGTGCGTTGCAGGGATCCTCAAGAATCGCGCACTCCGACCCACCCGTGAAAATCCACGCCATGCGTCCCCCTCACCCCGACCCTCTCCCCGGGGGGAGAGGGGGATCGCCCCGGGTGGTCGAAAAGCCACGGAAGGCTTCTTGCGCACCCTCCCCGGCTGGCCGCTGCTGGTCGGGCTGCTCGTGCTTCTGCCGATCCTGCGCCTGCTGTGGGAGGCCGGCGACCCGGCGGTGCTCGGCCGCGTGCTCGACTCCCCAGCCACATGGCGCGCGACCACCAACAGCATCGCCGTCGCCGCCGGCGCCACGCTGGCGGCCGCCCTGATCGGCGGACCCTTTGCCCTGCTGATCGGGCTGACCGACCTGCGCGCCCGCACGGCGATGACCTTCGCCCTGATCCTGCCGCTGATGATCCCGCCGCAGATCGTGGCGATGGCCTGGACTCACCTTGCCGGGTCCGGCAGCCCGATCCTGAAGCCGCTGGGCCTCGCCCCGCCGGTCGGCACGCCGAACCCGGTGCAGTCGGCGATGGGCATGGTGCTGGTGATGGGCATCGAGCATGCCCCGCTGGTCTTCCTCGCCCTGCGCGCGGCACTTCGCGCAATCCCCGGCGATGTGCTGGAGGCGGCGCGGGCATCGGGCGCCGGCCCGTGGCGCGCGGTGCGCGGCGTGGTGCTGCCGCTCTGCCTGCCGGGGCTGATCGCCGGGCTTGCCCTGGCCTTCGTCGCGGCGCTGGGCAATTTCGGGGTTCCCGCCCTGCTGGGCGTGCCGGCCGGCATTCCGATGCTGCCGACGCTGATCTACCGGCGGCTGGCCGGCTTCGGCCCATCGGCGCTGCCCGAGGTGGCGGTGCTGGCCGCCCTGATCGGCCTCATCGCCTGCCTGGGCATCGCGGCGCAGACCATCCTCCAGGCGCGCATCGCCGCCCGCCTGCCCGGCGGCGCCCGGCCGCTGGCGCCGCTGCCGCTCGGGGCCGCCCGCGCGCCGGTCGAGGGGCTCGCCTGGGGCGTGCTGGCGCTGATCGTCGCGGCACCGCTGGCGGCGCTGCTGGCGACCAGCCTCGTGCGGGTCTACGGCCTGCCCATCGGTCTCGACACGTTGACGCTGGCCCATTACCGCGAGGTGCTGGCGCTCGATCAGGTCGGGCGCGCCTTCGCCAATTCGGTTCTGCTGTCGGGGTCGGCGGCGCTGCTGCTGGCATTGCTGGCGGTGCCGCTGGCCCATGCGATGGCGCTGGGCGGCGGAAGCGGGCGGATCGCGCGGGCGGTCGGCGTGCTGGTGGAACTGCCGCATGCCGTGCCGGGGGTGGTGCTGGGCATCGGCTGCATCCTGCTGTTCCTGAAGCCGCTGCCGGGGCTGGGCGTCAGCCTGTACGGCACGCTGTGGATCATCCTGGCGGCCTATCTGGTCCGCTTCCTGCCGCTGGCCCTGCGGCCGGTGCAGGCCGCCTGCGCCGCGCTCGACCCGACGGTGGAGGAAGCCGCCCGCGCGCTGGGCGCCGGGCCGCTGCGGCGGCTGGTGACGGTGGTGGCGCCGCTGGTCGCCCCCGCCGCCGCGGCTGGCGGGCTGCTGGTCTTCCTGACCGCCTTCAACGAGTTGACCGTCTCCATCCTGCTGTGGTCGCAGGGGCGGGAGATTTTGGGCGTCGTCGTCTATGCGCTGGAGGAAGGCGGCAGCCCGACGTTGGGGGCAGCGCTCGGCATCGTCGCCATCCTGGTCGTCCTGGCCGCTATGCTCGCCGCCGGGGCGCTGGGCCGCCGCCTGCCGCCGGGTGTGGTGCCCTGGCGTGATTAGCCGGTCAAGCCGGCAGCCCCGCCGCCCGGCGCACCGCCTCCAGCACCGCTAGCACGTCGCGCGCCTGCTCCGCCGTCACCGGCGGCGGGGCGCCGTCGAGGATGGCGGCCGCCACGCCGCGGTAGAAGGCGGGATAGTCGCCGCGCAGGGTCTCCACCCGCCGCTCCGTCCCATCGGCCTGGACCAGCAGGGCGAAGTTCTCCGGATCGTCCAGGCCCCAGTCGGCTTCGGTCGGCATGCGCCCGGCGCGCAGGGCCGCCTCCTGCCCGTCCATGCCGTGCTTCAGGAAGCTGCCGCCGTCGCCATGCAGTTGGAAGCGCGGCCCCGGCCGGCAGACCACCGTGCCGCAATGGAGGATCGCCCGCATCGGCCCATAGCCCAGCACGATGTGGAACCAGTCGTCCACCTGCGCGTCCGGCCGCTGGGATCCCACATCGGCGAGGATGCGGTCGGGCATGCCGAACAGGGTCAGCGCCTGGTCGATCAGGTGGGCACCCAGGTCGAACAGCACGCCGGAGCCTGCCAGCGTCTGCTCCCGCCAGCCCTGCTTGATCTGCGGCCGGAAACGGTCGAAATGCGCCTCGTAATGAAAGGGGCGGCCGATCTCGCCCTTTTCCAGGCAGGCGCGCAGCGTCAGGAAGTCATTGTCCCAGCGCCGATTCTGGAAGACGGTCAGCAGCCGGCCCTGCCGCTTGGCGAGGTCGATCAGCTCGCCGGCCTCCGCCGCGGTGGTCGCCATCGGCTTGTCGATCACCACATGCTTGCCGGCCAGCAGCGCCGCGCGGGCCAGGGGGGCGTGGCTGGTGTTGGGGGTGGCGATCACCACGAGGTCGATGGCCGGATCGGCGATCACCGCCTCGGCCGTCGTCGCCTCCGCTCCCGGTGCCGCGCGGCGGATGTCGTCGATGCGCGAGCTGGCGATTGCCGTCAGGCGCAGGCGCGGTTCGCTGAGGATCAGCGGCGCATGGAACACCGACCCGGCGAGGCCGAAGCCCAGCAGACCGACCGACAGGCTGTTCATCGTCGCAAAACCTCCTATTCAAAGTGCCGGAACGTCCGGCTTTCCAAACGGTCGCCATCAACCCCTCTCCCGCCCCGGGAGAGGGAAGGGGCCCATGCAGAGCATGGGAAGGGTGAGGGGTTAGGCACGAAGCCATGCGGTTCGGGATTCTCGGACTCCCCCTCACCCTCCCCACTTCGTGGGTCCCCTCCCTCTCCCGGGACGGGAAAGGGTATTTATCAGGGCGCCCAGCAGACCATGGTGTCCGCCCCGCCCCGGCGCAACAGGGCACGCACCGGCATGGCGTCCTCCGGGCCGGCGGCGCGGGCCTGCTCCAGCACCGCGCGCTTGGCGCTGCCGGAGATCAGCACGACGGTCCGCCGGCTGTCGAGCAGGCGCGGCAGGGTCAGCGTCATGCGCGGATGCGGCGCGGTGGGGAGCGCATCGCCCGGCAGGGTGCCGGACCTTCCCAGGCGGAGGCGAGGTTCGGCGCATCGGGAAACAGCGAGGCGACATGCCCGTCCTCCCCCATGCCGGTCACCATCAGGTCGAAGGGGCCGTCGATGGCGCGCAGCGCTTCGGCGCAGGCGGCCTCCCCCTCCTCCGGCGTGGCGGCACCGGTGTAGAGCGGGATGAAGCGGATGGCCGGCGCGGCGGCGAGCAGCGTGGCGTGCAGGGTGGCCGCGTTGCTGTCCGGGCTGTCGGGCGGGAGCCAGCGGTCGTCCACCAGCGTCGCCGTCACCCGCCCCCAATCGACATCGCGCCGGCCGAGCGCCGTCAGGAAAGGCGTCGGCGTCCGCCCGCCCGGCAGCGCCATGGTGGCGGACCCGCGTGCCGCGATGGCGGCGGTCAGCAGGGCCGCCGTCTCGCCGGCCAGCGTTTCGGCAAGGTCCTGGGCATCGCGGAAGACACGAAGGCGCGCGGTCATGGTGGACGCTCCCCACTGGTTCTTGTCAGTTTGCACGGACCATAATCCGCCCGCCCGGCCGGGGCGCGGCCATCTGTGTAACAGCTGCGTAACAACGCGGGCGCCGGGAAAGCGCCGCGTTACCAAATTGTCCGCCCCGCGCATCATCGGCAGCGTACAGTGACCGCCAAGCGAACGACCGCCGGACGAACGACCGTCTCGCAGCGGTCCAACAGCAACGTGTCACGGGAGGGAACCGACATGCGCGACCTGCATCCGTGTGCGACGCCGGCCCTGAAGCCGGCGAGGATCGCACCATGACCTTGCAGACCCCATCCTACCGGCCGTCCGCCGGCGAGGACGCCGGGGCCGCACCCGACAGCGCCACCCCGCCGCGGGCGAACGGGCTGCGCGCCGCGGCGCAGCGGCATCTGTCGAAGCTGGTGGTCGCCCCGTCCTTCGCGGCGATCCTGCTGTTCGTCTACGGCTTCATCGCCTGGACCGCCTATATCAGCTTCACCAATTCCAGGATGCTGCCGTCCTATGAACTGGTCGGGGCCGACGCCTTCGCCAAGCTGTGGCGGATTGAGCGCTGGTACGTCGCCATCGAGAATCTGCTGATCTTCGGCGGGCTGTTCATCGGCATCAGCCTGGTCATCGGCATCCTGCTGGCGGTGCTGCTCGACCAGCGCATCCGCGGCGAAGGGGCGTTGCGCACGGTCTATCTCTATCCGATGGCGCTCAGCTTCATCGTCACCGGCACCGCCTGGAAATGGATCCTGAACCCGTCCATCGGCATCCAGCAGTTCGTGCGCGACCTGGGCTTCCCCGGCTTCACCTTCGACTGGATCGTCCAGCAGGACACCGCCGTCTACACGCTGGTGATCGCGGCGGTCTGGCAAAGCTCCGGCTTCGTGATGGCGCTGTTCCTGGCGGCGCTCCGCGGCGTCGATCAGGAGATCATCAAGGCGGCCTATCTCGACGGCGCCAGCCTGCCGCGCATCTATTGGGGCATCGTCCTGCCGTCGATCCGGCCGGTGTTCATGAGCGCCTTCGTCATCCTCGCCCACCTCGCGGTCAAGAGCTACGACCTCGTGGTGGCGCTGACCGGCGGCGGTCCGGGCTATGCGTCGGACCTGCCGGCGACCTTCATGTACGAGATGACCTTCCGCCGCAACCAGATCGCCATCGGCTCGGCCAGCGCGCTGATGATGCTGGCGACGGTGGTGGCGATCATCGTGCCCTACCTCTATTCCGAACTGAAGGGAGGCAAGCGTGTCTAGCCTGACCTCCGCCCTGCCGCCGGCGCAGGGCACCGGCGCCCGCATCGCCCGCTGGGGCCTGTACCTGATCCTCCTGCTGTTCGCGGCCTATTACCTGCTGCCGCTGCTGCTGATGATCACCACCTCCTTCAAGAGCCCGGAGGAGATCCGCACCGGCTCGCTGCTGTCGCTGCCGCGCGACTTCAGCCTGGATGCCTGGAGCTATGCCTGGAACCGCGCCTGCATCGGCGCCGACTGCCGCGGCATGGCGCCCTATTTCCTCAATTCCCTGGTCATCGTCGTGCCGGCGGTGGTCATCTCCACCTTCTTCGGGGCGCTGAACGGCTATGCCCTGACCAAGTGGCGGTTCCGCGGCGCCAACATCGTGTTCGGCATGATCCTGTTCGGCAGCTTCCTGCCGTCCCAGGTGATTCTGCTGCCGATGGCGCAGACGCTGGGCGCGCTCGGGCTGGCCGGCAGTGCCGGCGGGCTGATCCTGGTCCATGTGGTGTACGGCCTCGCCTTCACCACTTTGTTCTTCCGCAACTATTACGTCAGCATCCCCGACGATCTGGTGAAGGCCGCGACCATCGACGGCGCCGGCTTCTTCCAGATCTTCACCAAGATCATGCTGCCGCTGTCGCTGCCGATCCTGGTGGTGACGATCATCTGGCAGTTCACCCAGATCTGGAACGACTTCCTGTTCGGGGCGTCCTTCGCGGCGGGCGGCGCCCAGCCGGTGACGGTCGCGCTGAACAACCTCGTCAACACCACCACCGGCGTGAAGCAGTACAACGTCGACATGGCGGCGGCGATGATCGCCGGCCTGCCCACCCTCGTCGTCTATGTGCTTGCCGGGAAATACTTCATCCGCGGTCTGACCGCCGGCTCCGTCAAGGGGTGATCTTCCGATGGCGACTCTCAGCATCAACAACGTCCGCAAGCAGTATGGCAGCGTCGAGGTCCTGAAGGGCATCGACCTGGACCTGACGGACGGCGAATTCCTCGTCCTGCTCGGGCCGTCCGGCTGCGGGAAATCCACCCTGCTCAACATGATCGCCGGCCTGGAGACGATCAGTGCCGGCGAGATCCGCATCGACCAGCGCGTGGTCAACGAGGTCCATCCCAAGGATCGCGACATCGCCATGGTGTTCCAGTCCTACGCGCTCTATCCCAACATGACGGTGGCGCGGAACATCGGCTTCTCGCTGGAGATGCGCGGCCAGCCGAAGGCGGAGCGCGACGGCGCCATCCGCCGCGTCGCCAAGCTGCTGCAGATCGAGCATCTGTTGGACCGCAAGCCGGCGCAGCTGTCGGGCGGCCAGCGCCAGCGCGTCGCCATGGGCCGCGCCCTGGTCCGCGACCCCAAGGTGTTCCTGTTCGACGAGCCGCTGTCCAACCTGGACGCCAAGCTGCGCGTCGACATGCGCACCGAGATCAAGAAGCTGCACCAGCGGCTCGGCACCACCGTGGTCTACGTCACCCACGACCAGATCGAGGCGATGACGCTGGCCAGCCGCATCGCCATCATGAAGGAGGGGGTTGTCCAGCAGTTCGCCCCGCCGCAGGAGGTCTACGAGCGGCCGGCCAACATGTATGTGGCGAGCTTCATCGGCTCCCCCACCATGAATTTCGTGCGCGGCACGCTGTCGGCCGAGGGCGACCGGCTGGGCGTCAGCGTCGGGCGCGAGCGCAGCGGCTTCCTGCCGCTGTTCCAGGCGCCGGAGCAGGCCGGCCACTGGCTGGGCCAGGAGGTGATCCTGGGCATCCGTCCTGAGGCCATCACCTGCTACGACCCGGCACTCGCCGCCGGCAACCCGGCGCTGGTGAAGGTCGCCTGCGGCGTCAACGTCCTGGAGCCGACCGGCGCCGACACCATCACCTATGTCGAGCTGAACGGGCATGAGGTGGTCGCCCGCATCAAGCCGAGCGACCGGGTGGCCGAGGGTGAGACCGCCGACTTCATGATCGACATGGCGCGGGCCAACCTGTTCGACCCGAAAACCGAACAGCGGATTTGATCGGCTGATAGCCCTCTCCCGTCCCGGGAGAGGGAGGGGACCCGCGCCGTAGGCGTGGGGAGGGTGAGGGGTAAGGCAAGGATCAAAAATCCATGTCTGGATCACCCCTCACCCTTCCCATGCTCCGCATGGGCCCGAGGTCGCTCGCAAGTCTCGCGACCGCACTTCACCTACGACCGCTTTGCGGTCGTCCGGCCTTTGGCCGTCGGTTCCGTGCCCTCTCCCGGGGCGGGAGAGGGTTTTTCTCACCACCCAGCGTGATTTCCAGCGCCGCTGACGGTTAACAGGCCGGCCCAATCCGTCCGGATGGCGGAGGGCAGGCCGCGGGCTGCCGTCGGCCAGAACCCGTTCCGAATTGGGGAATGCGCTGATGAACTTCACGATCAATGGACAAAGCGTCGAGGTCGAGGCGGATGTCCGCAGTTCGCTGCTCGACCTCCTCCGCAACAGTCTGGGATTCACCGGGACCAAGAAGGGCTGCGACCAAGGCGCCTGCGGCGCCTGCACCGTGCTGGTCGACGGCGAACGCATCAATTCCTGTCTGGCGCTGGCGGTCCAGTATCAGGGCCGCAGCATCACCACCGTCGAAGGGCTGGGCAGCGACGGCGCCCTGCATCCGCTGCAGCTGGCCTTCGTCGAGCATGACGGCTTCCAGTGCGGATACTGCACGCCCGGACAGCTCTGCTCCGCAATCGGCATGGCGCGCGAGATCGAGCGCAACATCCCGAGCGTCGTCACCGCCGACCTTACGGCGGCCGGCGTCACCATCGACGAGCGGGAACTGCGCGAACGCATGAGCGGCAATCTCTGCCGCTGCGGCGCCTACAACGGCATCATCGAGGCCATCTCGGAAACGCTGGAAAAGATCCCGGCCTCTACTCAGGAGAGGGTGCGGGCATGAACCCCTTCACCTATGAACGGGCGTCCGACGCGTCCGCCGCCATCGAGTTGGCGAAGGGCAACGCCGCGGCGCGCTATCTCGGCGGCGGCACCAATCTGGTCGATCTGATGCGCGAGACGGTCGAACGGCCGGAAATGCTGGTCGATGTCACCGGCCTGCCGCGCAAGATCGAGCCGCGCGCAGACGGCGGATTGCTGATCGGGGCGGCGGCGACCAACACCGCGCTCGCCGCCGATGGCCATGTGCGCGCCCACTATCCGCTCCTCGCCCGCGCGATCCTCGCCGGGGCCAGCGCCCAGATCCGCAACATGGCGACGGTCGGCGGCAACATCCTGCAGCGCACGCGCTGCCGCTATTTCTACGACATTGCTGCGGCCTGCAACAAACGCCAGCCGGGGGCCGGCTGCGACGCGCGCGACGGCTTCAACCGCTACCACGCCATCCTCGGTGCGTCGCCGGCCTGCGTCGCCACCCATCCGTCCGACATGTGCGTGGCGCTCGCCGCACTCGACGCGACGGTGCATCTGGACGGCCCCGCGGGACCGCGCAGCATCGCGTTTGCCGACCTGCACCGCCTGCCGGGCGACCGGCCGGACATCGAAACGGAGTTGAAACCGGGCGAGCTGATTACTGCCGTCGAGATCCCGCCCCTGCCCTTCGCCCGCCGCTCCACCTACCGCAAGGTGCGCGACCGCGCGAGCTACGCCTTCGCGCTGGTCTCGGTCGCCGCCGCCCTCGATATCGACGACAGCGGCGTGGTGCGCGACGTGAGGCTGGCGCTCGGCGGCGTCGCCCACAAGCCGTGGCGGGCCTCGGCGGCGGAAGCCGCGCTGAAGGGCCGGCCGGCCGGCCCGGAGAGCTTCCGCGCCGCCGCGGAGGCGGAACTCGCCGCCGCAACCGGGCTTCGCGACAACGCCTTCAAGATCGAGCTGGCGAAACGGACGATCGTCGCCGTCCTCGGCGAGCTGACGGGAGACGACGCATGAGCATGCAATCCGACTCCACAAACACATCCGCAAACTCCCTGCCCGGCCGCTGGCGACCGGCGGTCACGCAGGATCCGATGCTCCACAAACATGGGGCACTGGGGCAGCCGGTCTCGCGCATCGACGGGCCGCTGAAGGTTCAAGGGAAGGCGCGCTTCGCCGCCGAGTTTCCCTATGAAGGGCTCTGCTACGCGGCACTCGCCTACAGCACCGTCGCGCGCGGGCGGATTACGGCACTCGACACCGCGGCGGCGGAGGCGGCCCCCGGCGTGGTGCTGGTCATGACCCACCGCAACGCGCCGCGGATGAAGGCGCCGTCGCTGATGATGTCGTCGCCGAGCGCCGCCGGGGCGAGCGACCTGCCGGTCATGCAGGATGACGAGATCCACTGGAACGGCCAGCCCATCGCCGTCGTCCTCGCCGAGACGCAGGAACAGGCCGACCATGCCGCCTCGCTGGTGACGGCCGACTATGCGCCGCTGCCGGCCGTAACGTCCTTCGACGAGGCGAAGAAGACGCCGCGCCAATTGGACAACATCTTGGGGCAGCCGCCGGTCGTGGAGATCGGCGATGCCGAAGCCGCCCTGAAAGCCGCTGCGGTACAGGTGGACCAGATCTACCGGACGCCGCGCCACAACCACAATGCCATCGAACTGCATGCGGCGACCGTCGCCTGGACCGGTGACGAGCTGCGGGTGCATGACGCCAGCCAGCTTCTCGACCTGACGGCGGGACAGCTGGCCGACATCTTCGGCCTGGAGCCCGACAAGGTCCGCGTCTCCTCCCCCTTCGTCGGTGGCGGCTTCGGCGGGAAATGCCTGTGGGACCACCAGATCCTCGCCTGCGCCGCCGCGAAGCTCGCCGGCAGGCCGGTGCGCATCATGCTGTCGCGCGAAGGCGTGTTCCGGATCGTCGGCGGCCGGACACTGACGGAACAGCGGGTGGCGCTGGGCGCCGGCACCGACGGCCGGCTGGATGCGCTGATCCACACCGGCATCGTGGCGATGACCACCCACAACTCCTGCCCCGAACAATTCACTTTCCCGGCCCGCCACCTTTATGCCGCCAAGTCCATCCGGCTGGCCCAGGAGGTTGCCGACATGGACATGCTGGCGAACACCTTCATGCGGGCGCCCGGCGAGTCCGTCGGCACCTTCGCGCTGGAATGCGCCATCGACGAGCTTGCGGAAAAGCTGGGACTCGACCCCATCGAGCTGCGGCGGCGTATCGAGCCGGCGACGGATCCGACCAGCGGCAAGCCCTTTTCCTCCCGCCACCTGATCGACGCCTATGACAAGGGCGCGGAACGGTTCGGCTGGAACCGCCGCAGCCCGACTCCGCGCCAGCAGCGAGACGGCGAGTGGCTGATCGGCATGGGCTGCGCGACGGCCACCTATCCCTACCACCGCTTCCCCGGCGGTGCGGCGCGGATCAGGCTGACGGCCGGCGGGCAGGTCACCGTCTCGACGGCGGTACATGACATGGGCATGGGCACGGCGACGGCGCAGGTCCAGCACATCGCGGCACGGCTCGGCGTTCCGCTTACCCAAGTCAGTTTCGAGTATGGCGACACCACCCTGCCGCGCGGGGTGATCGCCGGCGGCTCGACCCAGACGGCTTCCATCGGCGGCGCCGTCATCGCTGCCGCCGAAGTCTTCGTCGAGGAGTTGCTGAAGCTCGCCGGCAATGATTCGCCGCTGGCCGGCTTGTCGCTCGCCGAGGTCGAGACGCGGGATGGCGGTATCGGCCACCGCGAGGATGCGGCGCGCTTCGAAAGCTATGAATCGATCCTGCGACGCGCCGCACGCGACGAGCTGGTCTGCGAGGCCGACGCCCCGCCGCCGGCGGAGATGGAAGCCTTCTCCATGCACTCCTACGGCGCGCAGTTCTGCGAGGTCCGGGTCAGCGAGATCACCGGGGAGGTCCGTGTCTCACGCTTCCTCGGCTCCTTCGACGCCGGCCGCATCCTCAACGCCAAGACGGCGACGAGCCAGTTCAAGGGCGGCATCATCATGGGGATCGGGCTGGCGCTGACCGAGGAAACCAACTTCGATCCGCGCAGCGGCCGCATCGTCAACGCCTCGCTCGCCGACTATCACGTGCCGGTGCAGATGGACGTTCCCGCCATCGAGATTCTCTACACCGACATCCCCGACCCGCAGGCGCCGATGGGGGCCCGCGGCATCGGCGAGATCGGCATCACCGGCGTCGGCGCAGCAGTCGCCAACGCCGTCTACAACGCCACCGGCAAGCGCATCCGCGACCTGCCGATCACGCTCGACAAGCTGATGTGACGCTCTGCCGGGTTCGATCTGGGAATTGAATTCACAAGTGATATGGCGGGAGAGGCGGTTTGCAGACCGCCCTTCCCGCCATATGTCTGCATCGACCCAAGTGACGCGCCCCAGTGACCCGCAACGGCGCAGTTCAGGAGAGCAAGCAGGATGCAGACAGTGAAGGCCAATGGCGCCGAGATCCCCGCCCTGGGGTTCGGCGTGTTCCGCATGTCGGACGAGGAGGTCGAACGGGTGGTTCCGGCGGCGCTGGAGGCCGGCTTCCGCCATTTCGATACCGCGCAGATCTACCGCAACGAGGCGGCGCTCGGCCGCGCCCTGCAGGCCGCCGGTGCCCGCCGAGACGATTTGTTCCTGACCACCAAGGTCTGGGTCGACCAGTACAGCCCCGACCGCTTCGCCGCGTCGGTCGACGAAAGCCTGGACAAGCTGAAGGTCGACCGGGTGGACCTGCTGCTGCTGCACTGGCCGGGCGACCAGGTCGCCATCGCCGACCAGATCGGGATGCTGAACGCCGTGCAGGCCGCCGGCAAGACCCGCTTCATCGGCGTCAGCAACCAGAACATCGCCCAGCTGCGGAAATCGGTACAGCGCAGCCAGGCCCCCATCGCCACCAACCAGATCGAGGTGCACCCCTATCTCGACCAGGGCGCGATGGCGGCGGCGGCGCGGGACCTGGGCGTGGCGATCACCGCCTATTACGCCATGGCCGACGGCAAGGTGCCGCGCGATCCGGAGTTGCAGCGGATCGGCGCCAAGTACGGCAAGACCGCGGCCCAGGTGACGCTGCGCTGGCTGATCCAGCAGGGCCACATCGTGCTGTCGAAGACCGCCCGGCCGGAACGGGTGGCGGAGAATTTCGCGGTGTTCGACTTCGCGCTGGACGACGGCGACATGGCCGCCATCGCCAAGCTTGCCCGGCCCGACGGGCGGATCGTGAGCCCGGCGGGGCTGGCGCCGGTTTGGGACAAGTGAGCAAGGGGTAATCGCGTCGCGGGGTGGGAGAGTCGTTATACGACCATCCAATCGGCCATCCCATCGGCAACCCGCGGGCATGTCGGGCTGTTAACCAGGGCGATACCGAATCCGAACGGAAGGGTCGCCCCAATGCTCCGCCCCCTGATGCTCCTGCCCGCCGCATTGCTGCTGATGTCCGGCACCGCTATGGCCCAGACCGCGCCGGCGCCCGGCGCCACGCCCGACTCCGCAGCGCCCGACACCATGGCGCAGGGGACCGCACCGCCGCTGATGACCGCACCGCGGCCGGACGACCGGCCGGCCACGGGCGAGGTCACCTCCCCGCCGGGCGTCAGCGGCGAGGCCCCCTCGCGGGAGATGCAGAACCAGGCCCCGCCGGTCGCCAGTTCGCCGGCCGGCTCGCCCGCCGGCTCACCGCCGGTGGCCGCCCTGCCCTCCGCCGCCCTCAACCCCGATCAGGCGCGGTCGATGGTAGGGACGGAGCTGCGCACCCGCGACGGCCAGCCGGGCGGCCGCATCCTGGACTTCACCCTGAGCCAGCCCGGCGACCGCATCGACCGCATCGTCGTGGCGCCGAACGACGTGCTGGGGCTGGGCGAAAAGCTGGTGGCGGTGCCGGCCGGCGCCCTGACCAACGGCCCGGACGGGCCGGTGCTGGACATGGAGCAGGCCGACCTTGGCCGGGCGCCGGTCTTCGCCTACGGCAACGAACCGACGGTGACCCGCCCCGACGGCCAATAAGTTGCGACCGCCAGTAATGGCTCAGGCGGCCGGGCGGCGGCGGAAGAAACCGGTCAGGCAGGCGACCGCGCACAGCCCGGCGCCCAGCCACAGCACCGTGACGCTGCCGTCCGCCTTGCCCACCGCGCTGAAGACCAGCCCGACCGTCGCGGCACCCAGCGTCTGGCCCAGCAGCCGGCCGGTCGCCTGGATGCCGCTGGCGCCGCCGCTGCGTTCCTTCGGCGCGCTGCTGACCAGCACCTTGTTGTTCGGGGTCTGGAACAGGCCGAAGCCGAAGCCGGCCAGCGCCATCCGCCATACCACGTCCAGCGTCGCCGGGTCGGGCGGCAGCAGCGCCATCAGCGCCAGCCCGGTCGCGAACAGTGCCAGACCGGCCGCCGCCAGCCGCGTCGGCTCGTAGCGGTCGGCCAGCCGGCCGGAGATCGGCGCCACCAGCGCCACCATCAGCGGCCAGGGCGTCATCAGCAGCCCGGATTCGGCCAGCGACCGGTGCAGCACGTCCTCGAAGAAGAAGGGCATCGCCACGAAGACGATGTTCTGCGAGGCGAAGGAGCAGACCGAGGTCACCACGGTCAGGGCGAAGACCGGCCGGCGCAGCAGGTCGACCGGCAGCAGCGGCGCCGTCTGCGACAGCTCCCGCCGCACCAGCGTCACACCCAGGATCAGCGCGCCAGCCAGTTCCGCCGCGACCAGCCAGCCGGGCTGGCTGCCGTCCACCCCCTTGAAGCCGACGATCAGCAGGCCGAGCATGCCGGCGTTCAACAGGGCGCTCACCCAGTCGAACCGGTGGCCGGCGGGGGTGGAGACCGGCATCGCCCGCGCCGCCACCACCAGCGCCGCCAGCCCCAGCGGCACATTGACGGCGAACAGCCAGGGCCAGGAGGCAACCGACAGGATCAGCGCCGCCAAACTCGGCCCCGCCGCGGAGGACACCGCGACGATCATCGCGTTGTAGCCGACGCCGCGCCCGAGATGGGTGGAGGGGTAGATGTGGCGGACCAGCGCCAGATTGACGCTCATGATCCCGGCGCCGCCGATGCCCTGCACGACGCGCGCGGCGGTCAGGACCGACAGGCTGGGCGACAGGGCGCAGGCCAGCGACGCCAGTGTGAAGACGGCCAGCCCGCACCAGTAGACCTTGCGGTAGCCGATGATGTCGCCCAGCGAGGCCAGCGGGAACAGGGAGACGGTGACCGCCAGCTGATAGGCGTTGACCACCCAGATGGCGCCCGCGGCGTCCACACCGAACTCGCGCTGGATGGTCGGCAGGGCGATGTTGGCGACCACCCCGTCCAGCACCGCCATGATCAGCGCGACGGTCATCGCCTCCATCGCCCAATAGCGTTGCGGGACCGGCAGACCGTCGGCGACGGCCGGCGGCTTCGGGACTGCGGACGGGGCGGCGGAGACGGTCGGCATGGAGGGACTGGACATGGTGGTCAGCATAGTGGCCGACCCCCATTGCGCGGTCGCAGCAATTTCGCATGAAAGCATTGCGGAAGCCGAGCGCGCCGGTCGGTCTCTCACTCCGGCGCGGAACCCCTCCCCCGCCCTCCTGTTGGAAGGAAACGCGAGCCAACAAAAGGAGCGCCATCATGACCAAGCACATCCCGCCCGTCCCGCCCGAGGGCCGCAGCGACAAGGGTCCCGGCGAGCCGGCGACCAGCGCCTCGCCCGACGACGGCGCCGGCAACCGCGGCGCCCCCAACACCAAGGAACAGGGCCAGCCCGGCAACACCCGGCAGAACACCACCCACCAGGGCTACCAGCAGGATCGGTGAGGCATGACCAAGCGCCATGACGCGACCGACCGCCACCATGGCGGTCCCGGCAGCAGCCAGCAGAACGCCGACAAGCCGGAAGCGCCGCCGGAAAAGCACCCGCATCCGGGTGAACCCACCAACAGCCGCCAGTCCGGCAGCTCCAGCGGCGGCGGCGAACGCGACATCCACCACACCCACGATCCGAAGACGAAACGGTAGGGTGTGACGCCCTTCCCCCCGGGGATTCCCCCCCCCCCGGGGAGAGGGTCGGGGTGAGGGGGAAGCATGGGGTGGATTTTCTGAAAAATGGAGCGTGGCTTCGGTTCAACAGGCCACGCCGCGCATCCCCCTCACCCTAACCCTCTCCCCGGGGGAGAGGGGATCCAGGGGCGGTAGAGGGAATCCTCCCTCACGACGACAAATCCTTCAAAATCGGACATTCCGGCCGTTCGTCGCCGTGGCAGGCGTCGGCAAGCTCGTGCAGCGTGTCGCGCATCGCCTGCAGTTCCGCGATCTTCGCCTCCAGCTCGTCAATGTGCTGGAGCGCGATCCGCTTGACCTCCGAACTGCAGCGGGAACGGTCCTGCCACAGCCCGACCAGCTTCTGGATCCGCTCGATCCCGAAGCCCAGCGTCCGCGCCCGCTTGACGAAGCGCAGCACATTCACGTCTGTGCCGCTGTAGACGCGGTAGCCCGACGCCGTCCGCCCGGCCTCCGGGATCAAGCCGATGGATTCGTAATAGCGGATCAGCTTGGCGTTGACGCCCGACGCCTTGGCGGCGTCGCCGATGGTCATGCCGTCCTTCATCACAGAGCCTCATTCTTCGGCGGCGCCCAGCCGCGCAAGGTCAGGGCGTTCACCACCACGCTGACCGAACTCAGCGCCATCGCCGCCCCCGCCAGCACCGGGCTGAGATTGCCCGACGCTGCCAGCGGGATGCCGACCACGTTGTAGGCGAAGGCCCAGAACAGCCCCTGCCGAATCTTCGAATAGGTCCGGCGCGAGACGTCGATGGCTCCGGCCACCAGCCGCGGGTCGCCGCGCATCAGGGTGACGCCGGCGCTGTGCATCGCCACGTCGGTGCCGGTCGCCATGGCGATGCCGACATCTGCGGCGGCCAGGGCGGGCGCGTCGTTGATACCGTCGCCGACCATGCCGACGCTCTTGCCCTCCCCCTTCAGGGTCGCGACGACGGCGGCCTTGTCGCCGGGCAGCACCTCGGCGAACACCCGCCCGATGCCCAGCGCCGCCGCGACGGACCGGGCGGCTCCCCACCCGTCGCCGGTCACCATCACCGGCTCCACCCCCTGCGCCTTCAGCGACGCGACCGCCGTCACCGCACTGTCCTTCACCGTATCGCCGAAGGCGACGAGGCCCAACAGGCGCGGCGCCTCGCCGACCTCGATCAGCCAGGACAGGGTGCGGCCGGATGCCGCCAGATCGTCGGCCCGTTCGGCCAGCGCGCCCGGCCGCAGGCCGGCCTCCTCCACCGCGCGGGCGTTGCCGAGTTGCAGGCGCCGCCCGGCTACCGTGCCGGCGACGCCGCGGCCGGGCAGCGCGCGGAAGTCGCTCACCGGCTCCGCCGCCATGCCGGCTGCCTTGGCCCGCTCCCGCAGCGCATGGGCGAGCGGATGCTCGCTGCCGGCCTGGAGCGCGGCGGCGAGGCGCAGCAGGGTCTCGCCATCGGTGCCTTCGGCCGGGATCAGGTCGGTGACCTGCGGCTTGCCCTCCGTCAGGGTACCGGTCTTGTCGAAGGCGATGGCGGTCAGGGCGTGGGCACGCTCCAGCGCCTCGGCGTCCTTGATAAGGATTCCGTGGCGGGCGGCGGCGCCGGTGCCGACCATGATGGCGGTCGGCGTCGCCAGACCCAGCGCGCAGGGGCAGGCGATGACCAGTACCGACACCGCGGTGACGATGGCGGCCTCCAGATCGCCGCCGACGATCCACCAGCCGGCCAGCGTCAGCACCGCCACCACCAGAACCGCCGGGACGAAGACCGCGCTGACCCGGTCGACCAGCCGCTGGATCGGCGCCTTCGATGCCTGGGCGCCCTCCACCATGCGGACGATCTGCGCCAGCATGGTTTCGGTGCCGACCGCCGTCGTTTCCACCACCAGCAGGCCGTCGCCGTTGATCGAGCCGCCGGTGACGCGGGCGCCCGGCTCCTTGTCGACCGGCAGGCTCTCCCCGGTCAGCATCGATTCGTCGACGCCGCCGCTGCCCTCCACCACCCGGCCGTCGACCGGCACCCGCTCGCCGGGACGGACCACCACATGGTCGCCGACGCGCACGCGCTCCACCGGCACCTCGGTTTCCACGCCGCCGCGGCGCAGCCGGGCGGTGGCCGGCCGCAGATCCATCAGGGCGCGGATCGCCGCAGCGGTCTGGCCCTTTGCCCGCGCCTCCAGCCATTTGCCGAGCAGCACGAAGGTGATGAGGACGGAGGAGGCTTCGAAATACAGGTGCGGTTCATGCCCACCGTGAGCGGTCAACATCAGGTACAGGCTGAGCCCCCAGGCCGCCGAGGTGCCGAGCGCCACCAGCAGGTCCATGTTGCCGGCCCCCGCCCGCACGGCGTTCCAGCCGGCACGGTAGAAGCGCGCACCCAGCCAGAACTGCACGATGCTGGCAAGGATCAGCTGCACCCAGCCCGGCAGCATCCAGTCCGCCCCGAACGGGTCGCCGACCATTCCGGCCAGCAGCGGCAGCGACAGCGCCGAGGCGATCAGCACATGGCGCAGGTCGCGCCGGCCGCGGTCGGCCCGCGCCTCCTCCTCCGCATTACCGCCGTCCTCGACGACCGGAGCGGCGCCGAATCCGGCCTTCTCCACCGCGGCGGCCAGATCGGCGGCCTCCAGGCTGCCGGCGAAGGCAACCACATGGGCACGCTCGGTCGCGAGATTGACCGCCGCCGACTCGACGCCCGGCAGCCGCTTCAGCGCCTTCTCCACCCGGCCGGCGCAGGAGGCGCAGGTCATGCCGGTGACCGACAGGTCGAACTTCCGCCGTTCCGCCTGGAAGCCGGCGGCCTCGACCGCTTCAGCCGCGGCCTTGGCGTCGGGCGGGCCGGCGAAGGTCAGCCGCGCCCGCTCCGTCGCCAGATTGACCGAAACGGCGGTGACGCCCGGCACCCGGCCCAGCGCCTTCTCCACCCGGCGGACGCAGGACGCACAGGTCATGCCCGACACGCCGAGGTCGAGGTCGGTCGGGGGTGCGGCAGCCGTCGCGGTGCTGCCGCCGTGCTGGGTCGTGGTCATGCCGGTTCTCCTTCGATTTCTCTCGGCATGGAGTGATATGGGGCTTCCAGCCATTGGAAGGTCAAGGGGCCGATCGACGCAGATTGGCCCGCTCATGAACAAATGTCCGCGTGGGTGCGTTCGTGTCCTGACCGCAAGCCAGAGGAAGGGACCAGCCCCTTGACCCGCCTGACCATTGCCGAGGCGCAGAGCCGCGTTTCCCGCATGCTGACCCATGACGTGGTCGAGGACCTGCGTGCCGTTGAGTATGAGACGCCGCCGCTGGCCGACGCTCCATCCGCCACGCCGCTGAACGAGCTGCGCCGGGCGGAGGTCACCTTCAGCCATGCGCCCGGCTCGCCCGACTGCCTGTACCGCATCGGCGCCTTCGGTGATTCGCTGCTGATGCGGTTGCAGCTGAATGTCTGGCGCTTCGTCGCGATCTATCAGGTGCCGGTGAAGGACCCAATCGACAGCAACACCATCGCCCCGCATTTCGAACGCTGGGCCATCGGCGCCGGTCATGCCGGCTGGACCATCGGGTGGCGCGACGGCGTCGATCCGTGGAAGCCGGATGTCCGGGTGGTGGAAACCTACTGCTACGCCATGATGCCGGAGGATTTCCTGGACGAGCCGCTGACCCAACTCTATTGGCGCACCGACCTGCTGCAGATGACCCGCGCCTTCATGCTGGAGGCGCGGCGGATGGGCATCCGGCTGTCGGCACCCGACACCGTGTAGCGCAGGTTTCGCTTGGCTCCGCGGGGGTGGCCGTGCTCAATCGGTGGGCATTTCATTCCCCCGTCCGAGTCCAGTCATGCCGCCGATCCCTCTTCCGATGCCGACCGACCTGTCCGCCCTGCTGACGGTGATGGATTTCGTCGGCGTGTTCGTCTTCGGGCTCAGCGGCGGCACGCTGGCGGTGCGCAAGCGGCTGGACCTGTTCGGGGTGATGGTGCTGTCGCTGGCCGCGGCGCTGGCCGGCGGCGTGGTGCGCGACCTGCTGATCGGCGCGTTGCCGCCCGCCAGCCTGCAGGACGACCGCTATCTGATGGTGGCGCTGGCCGCCGGGCTGACCGCCTTCCTGTTCCACAAGCCGATCAACCGGCTGGGCAAGCCGGTGATGGTCCTGGATGCTGCCGGGCTTGGGCTGTTCACCGTCGCCGGCTGCGGCAAGGCGCTGGCCTTCGGCCTCAGCCCGCTGCCGGCAGCCCTGCTGGGCGCATTGACCGCCTGCGGCGGCGGAGCGGTGCGCGACCTGCTGGTGGCCGAGGTGCCGCGCGTGCTGCGCGAGGAGATCTACGCCATGGCCTCGCTTCTGGGGGCCGCGGTGGTGATCGTCGGCCAGCAGTTGGACCTGCCGCCGGTGCCGGTCGCGGTGGTCGGCGCGCTCGCCGTGTTCGTGCTGCGCGTGGTGAGCGTGCTGCGCAACTGGAGCGCCCCGCGGGCACCGGGGAGTTGAGAAGCGCCCTCTCCCGGTACGGGAGAGGGCGACCAGATCATCGCAGGCTTACGCCCGCTTACCCCAGCCCGGCATCGGGAAGACCGGCTCGGCTTCGGCCGAGGCCTTCGGCAGCACAACGGTCGGGCGCAGCTTGTGGTTCTGGATGCAGGCGGACACCAGGCTGGTGTTCTGGCCCTTGTCGTCGAAGGTGATCGCCGGCCCGACCATCAGCTTGTCCGACAGGTTGGTCTGGCGCAGCGCCGTCAGCAGGGCCGCGGACTCCGCGGTGCCGGCGCGCTTGAAGGCGTCGGCGGCGACCAGGATCGCCTCGAAGGTGAAGGCGACGTTGAAGGCGTAGCCCTCGAACCGGTCGTTGGGGAACTGCTTCTTGAAAGCCGCCTCGACGCGCTTGGTCATCGCCGCCTTGGGGTCGTACCAGGGCAGGTTGGTGATGGCGAAGTCGGCGTATTTGCCCAGCACCTTGTAGAACTGCTCGTCATACAGGCCGGGCGAACCGGGGGAAACGATGCCCTTCGGCTCCCACCGCTGCTTCACCATCTCGCGCACCATCATGATGGCGTCGTTGGCGCGGGTGGTGACGATGGCAAGCTCGGCGCCGGTGGCTTTGGCCTTCGCCACCTCCACCGCCAGATCCTGCGCCTTGGGGTCGTAGGCGATGGATTCGAGGATCTGGAAGGGCATGTCGAGCTTCGGGAACAGCGCGTCGATGGCCGCCTTGTTCGCCATGCCGAAGGTGTCGTTGGCGTGCAGGAACACCGCCGTCTTCGGCGTGGTGCCGGTCGCGGCGAACAGGTCCTTCATCAGCGACATCCCGTTCGACACCAGCATGGTGGAGGTCGGGAAGTTGCGGAAGACGGTCTTGTAGCCCTGCTCGGTCAGCTTGTCGGCGGCGGCGATGTTCATCACCAGCGGCACGCCGCGCTGTTCGCACACCTGGGCGGCTGCGGCGGTCTGGCCGCTGTCGAAGGCGCCGACGATGACATGGGCGCCGTCGTTGATGAGCTTTTCCGTGCGCGAGCGGGCGACGTCGGCGTTCGATTCGGTGTCGGCCGACATCACCTCCACCTTGTAGCCGAGGTCGGACAGAACCGCCGGCGCGATGTCGGCACCGCGCTGGCAGGCCTGCCCCGCCTGGGCCAACAGGCCGGACCGCGGCAGCAGAACGCCGACCTTCAGCGTCTTGTCCTGGGCGAAGACCGGAGCGCGGCCGAAGCCGGCCAGCACGCCGCCGGCAATCGCCGCCTGGCCGAGCGTGCGGCGGGAAAGGGCGAGTCCTCCGATGGAACGGTTCTTATGATCGTTGGTCATGATGCGACGGGGGCCTTTTGGCTGGACGCGGTGCGATTTGGTCGACCGAAGAGTCCAACGGTACGCCCCTTCCTGTCAAAGTAGAATCGTCCAGGGCCTTCGATGCGCAATGGAATGGCGGGAACGCGGGAGCAAGTGGCGTTTTGCGGTGCAACAGGATGATCCGTTCGAAAAGGCTCTTGAAGGACGGGCAGCCCGTCCACAGGTGACGGAACGGGATGTGACGACTTCGAGAACGACCACGTGTTGAGCTTGGCGCGGAAGCTGTGGACGGAGGCCATGTCGGGTGGCCCCTCAGCCGGTCGCTTCGGCGGTCGGGGCGGACCCGCGTCGGTGCCGCGCGGCATGCGCGTCTATGCGGTCGGTGACATCCACGGCCGGCTCGACCTGCTGGACCAGATGCTGGGCCAGATCGCCCGCGACGCCGACCAGACGCCGAACCTGCTGAAATACCTTGTCTTCCTTGGCGACTATGTCGACCGCGGACCGGATTCGCGACTGGTGATCGAACGGCTCGCCTGCGGGCTGCCGCCGGCCTTCGGCGCCGTGTTCCTGCGCGGCAACCACGAGGACACGATGCTGGGCTTCCTGTCCGACCTGCGCGTCGCGCCCGGCTGGCTGACCTATGGCGGCGACGCGACGCTGGAAAGCTACGGTATCCCGTCACCCGATCCCGATGCCCCGCCGGAGCATCTGCTGCAGGCGCAGACGATGCTGAACAGCCTGCTGCCGCCCCACCACCGCGCCTTCCTGACCGGCCTTCGCAACCACCTGACCATCGGCGACTATCATTTCGTCCATGCCGGCGTCCGCCCCGGCGTCCCGCTCGACCGGCAGGAGGACAAGGACCGGCTGTGGATCCGCGACGCCTTCCTGACCTCGCGCGCCGACCATGGCAAGATCGTCGTCCACGGCCACACCATAGCACCCGAACCGGAGATGCTGCCCAACCGCATCGGCATCGACACCGGTGCCTACGCCACGAACCGGCTGACCGCCCTGGTCCTGGAGGGGGCGGAGCGGCGCTTCCTCTGCACGATCTGAGCGGCGGCCCCTTGCCCTGCGCAAGATTGCCAAAAGGTTAAGCACTTTATCGGGAAGGGTTGCGAATTGACGGGACGGCTCCGGAGAATCATCTGAATGGAGCATATCCCGGGAGCCCCGCGTCGCGAGAGCGGTCACGGCGGCCCGGCGCCGGCCAGGGAGGAAGCGCATGCGGACCGTCAGTCTCGCCGTCGTCGCGGTTTGCACCCTGGCAGCCGCAACACCCGCTGCGACGCCCGCCACCGCTGAAACGCTCAGGATCTACAGCGTCGATGCGCCGCCGTTGACCATGGAGCGGCCGGACCAGCGCGGCTTCGTCGCGGAGATCACGCTGGAGGCGCTGAATCGCGCCGGATACCGCGGAGAGATGAGCTTCATACCGTGGAAACGCGGACAGCAGGAGGTCGCCGAAGGCGAGAACCTCCTGATCATACCGTTCGCGCGATCTCCGGCACGGGAACCGCACTACACCTGGATCGCCAACATCTACACGCTGGACCGAAGCTTCGCGGCGGTGGGCAAGTCGATCGACAGCTACGATCAGGCGAGGGCGGAACTGACCAGCATCATCGTCGGCCAAGGCACCGCGCAGGAAGAACTGCTGAAAAGCAAGGGCTTCCCGCCAAGCCAGCTTCGCATCATCCGGGTCGGGCAGAAGGAAACCGAAGTCCTCAGCGCCAACGGCGACGAAGCCTGGTTCAACGGGACGCCGGAGACCCTGTGGAAATGGAAGAATTCCGGCCGCCCGGAAAAGATCGTGATCGGCAAGGCCGTCGATCGGAACGACGTCTATCTCGCCTGTTCCCTCAGATGCTCGCCGCAGATCGTCGAGAGGCTGAAGGCGGCGGTCGATGGCATGAAGGCCGACGGCACCGCCCAGCGCATGATCGACGCCTATCTGAACTAGCCGCCCTGGAAATGCCTGCGAAAAGAAAAAGGGCTTCCGGATTTCTCCGGAAGCCCTTTTCTGTTGGTCGGAGAGAGAGGATTCGAACCTCCGGCCCCTGCCTCCCGAAAGCAGTGCTCTACCAGGCTGAGCTACTCTCCGGTCCTGTCACCGCCGGACATGTCGTCCGCCGGTGGAGCGGGTGTATAAACGGTTCCGCGCCGCCGCGCAATGCAAAGTCACAGGTTGGATGCTGCATCTTTGCCATTCGCGAAACACATGAAGTCCGGGTCGCCAATGCCCGCAGATCGTGGTCGCGAAAAGGAAAAGGGCCTCCGGATTTCTCCGGAAGCCCTTTTCTGTTGGTCGGAGAGAGAGGATTCGAACCTCCGGCCCCTGCCTCCCGAAAGCAGTGCTCTACCAGGCTGAGCTACTCTCCGGTCCTGTCACCGTCAGACGTGTCGTCCGCCGGTGGAGGGGGTGTATAAACGGTCCGGCCCCGGCGCGCAACGCAAAAAATGCGTCATCTGCAAAAAGATCCGGTCCGCCGATCCACCCCTTCCAGCCGGGTCAGAAATCGCGATCGATCACGAAATCAATGACTTCCAGCAGGGCCTGTTTGATCGGCCCCTCGGCGAACAGCCCCAAGCTGTCGCGGGCAATGGAGCCGTAATGGCGCGCCCGCTCCACCGTGTCCTTCAGGGCGTTGTGGCGGGCCATCAGAGCCTGGGCATGCTCCAGGTCGCCGTCCTTCTGGTCGAGATCCTCCATCACCCGGCGCCAGAAGGCGCGCTCCTCGTCGTTGCCGCGGCGGAAGGCCAGCACGACCGGCAGGGTGATCTTGCCCTCGCGGAAATCGTCGCCGACCGTCTTGCCCAGCTTCGCCTGAAGGGCCGAGTAATCCAGCACGTCGTCGACCAGCTGGAAGGCGATGCCCAGATTCATGCCGTAGTCGTAGAGCGCCATCTCCTCCGCCTGCGGGCGGTTGGCGACGACAGCGCCGACCCGGCAGGCGGCGGCGAACAGCTCGGCCGTCTTGCCCTTGATGACCTCGAGATAGGCCTGCTCGCTGGTCTCGGTGTCGTTGGTGGTGCGCAGCTGCAGCACCTCGCCTTCGGCGATGATGGCGGACGCACCGGACAGGATGCGCAGCACGTCGAGCGACTGCACCTCCACCATCATCTCGAAGGCGCGGGAGAACAGGAAGTCGCCGACCAGCACGCTGGCCTTGTTGCCGAACACCGCGTTGGCCGACGCCATGCCCCGCCGCAGGTCGCTTTCATCGACCACGTCGTCGTGCAGCAGGGTCGCGCTGTGGATGAACTCCACCACCGCGGCCAGCAGCCGGTGATGCTCGCCCTGATACCCGCACATGTTGGCGGCGGCCAGCGTCAGCACCGGGCGCAGGCGCTTGCCGCCGGCCGCAATCAGATAGCCGGCCAACTGGGGGATCATCTCGACCTGCGACTGCATGCGGTCGAGGATGATCTGGTTGACGGCGCTGAGGTCCTCGGCCACCAAAGCGGTCAGGTCGTCGAGCGGGGTAGACTTGCGCCGTTTCGGCTCGAAGTTGGTCACGACCGCCAAGGTCGACTCCACGGATGATTGACGCCAGAATTTGCGCTAGGGAGCATAACGGCCTAGCCTCTTCGGTCAAGTCCGCAGGGGACCGTTCTTTCGAGACGCCCATTCTTCCGAGACGCGATGATCGAGCTGCTGCGCACCACCGACCCCGTCCGCCTGTCCTGGCTGGTCGCCCTGCTGGCCGACGCCGGGATCGAGGCGGTCGTGCTGGACACCCACACCAGCATCCTGGAGGGGTCCATCGGCGCCATCCCGCGCCGGCTGATGGTCGATGCCGACGATGCCGACCAAGCCGTCCGCATCCTGCGCGAGGCCGGCGAAGCGTGAGTGACGACATCGTTCCGCATCCGGAAGCATCCCTGGAAACAGTGCCTGGGACGAAGCCGGACTTCCTGCTGAACGGGCGGGTCCGGCTGTTGCAGCCCGACGGCGGCTATCGTGCCGCCATCGACCCGGTCTTCCTCGCCGCCATCACCGCCGCGACCGCTGGCGAACGGGTGCTCGACGTCGGCACCGGCACCGGGGCCGCGGCATTGTGCCTCGCTGTCCGGGTGCCGGGCGTCGCCGTCACCGGGCTGGAACAGCGGGCCGACGCCTGTGCCTTCGCCCGCCGCAATGCGGTCCTGAGCAGGGTGGCCGAGCGGGTTGAGGTCGTGCAGGGCGACCTTCTGGCCCCGCCCGACGCCCTGCCTGCCGGCGGATTCGACCGGGTGATGATGAATCCGCCCTATCTGAAGGCCGGCGCCGCCAGCCGTCCGCCCGACGACTGGAAGGCCGCCGCCAACATGGAGGGAGCGGCGCAGCTGCCCGATTGGATCCGCTTCGCCGACGCGATGCTGAAGCCGCGCGGCACGCTGACGATGGTCCACCGCGCCGACCGCATCGACGACATAATGCAGGCGCTGCGCGGCCGGTTCGGCAGCCTCGTCCTGGTGCCGCTGTGGCCCAAGCCGGGGGTGGAGGCCAAGCGGCTGCTGCTGGTCGCCCGCAAGGGCGGCAGGGCGCCGGCCCGGCTGACCGCCGGCCTGACCGTGCACAATGCCGAAGGCGGCTACAGCCCGGCGGCGGAGCGGGTGCTGCGCGACGCGGAAGCGTTGGCGGTCTAGCCGATTTTTAGCGGTGGCGGAGCCTTTCAAACGGGAGACTTCAATCCCATCTCTGCCGGCATGAGCCTGCAATCCTTCCTCGCCAAACTCCCCTTCGGCCCCTGGCGCAAGGCCGGGCCGCTGGTGTCCGTCGTCCGCCTGACCGGCGTCATCGGCCAGGGCGGTCCGTTCCGCTCCGGCCTGTCGCTGGCCGGCGTCGCCCCGCTGCTGGAGCGCGCCTTCGCGCCCAAGGGCCAGAAGGCGGTGGCGCTGATCGTCAATTCGCCCGGCGGGTCGCCGGTGCAGTCGGCACTGATCGCCAAGCGGATCCGCGATCTGGCGGAGGAGAAGAAGGTGCCGGTCTTCGCCTTCTGCGAGGATGCGGCGGCGTCGGGCGGCTATTGGCTGGCCTGTGCGGCGGACGAGATCTGGGCCGACGAAAGCTCCATCGTCGGGTCCATCGGCGTGGTGTCGTCGGGCTTCGGCCTGCATGAGCTGATCGAGCGCCACGGCATCGAGCGGCGCCTCTACACCGCCGGCGACAAGAAGGTCCTGCTCGACCCCTTCTCGCCGGAACGCGAGGACGGCGTCGCCCACCTGAAATCCTTGCAGGCCGACATCCACGAGGCATTCAAGGCGATGGTGCGCACCCGGCGCGGCGCCCGCCTGACCGGCCCGGAGGAGGAACTGTTCTCCGGTGCCTTCTGGGCCGGGCGCAAGGCGCTGGCGCTGGGGCTGATCGACGGGCTGGGCGACCTGCGCTCGGTCATGCGCGGCCGCTTCGGCGAGAAGGTTCGGCTGCGCGTTGTGCAGCAGGAGCGCGGCATGCTGCGGCGGTTCGGCCTGCGGACCGGCGGAAGCGCGCCGCTTCCGGAGGCGGGAGCGCCGGAAGCCTTCGCCGACGCCCTCGTGGCCGCCGCCCGCACTTCGCTGGACGACTGGGCGGCCTGGGCAAGGCTGGGGCTATAGGCTCAACTCACGCAGCCGAGTTCTGGGTCAGCAGGGTGGTCAGCCAGCGGAAGTTCGTGCCGTCGCCGGCCTGGATGGCGCTTTCCACCACCTGCATCGCGGTGGCCGGGTCCTGGGGGTCCGGCACCGCGGCAGCGGCGTCCATGGCGGCATCGGCCTGCCCCACGTCCTGGGCGAACAGGGTGACCGCGCCGACGCCGAGCCGCACCGCCGGCTGCGCGTTCGGCACGACCCCCGTGCCGTCGGCGCTGGAGACGCCGCTCTCCCCCACCCCGTTGAGGGTTTCCAGCATCGCCGCGAACTGGCCGGCCAGCGCACCCGCCTGCCTGGACGCGGACGTCCCTTTGCGCTCCAGGACGTCTTCCGCCCGGATGCGCATGGCTTGCGTGGCCTCGCTGTTGGCCATCATCGACATGGGACGATTCCCTGCGGTTAGTGGCGAACCGCGGAGGTACACGCAAAAATCACGCCATCAGCGCAACCGGCGGATCGCAAGGCCCGTGGCCACGCCTGCGACGATTTGACCGGCAAAAATTTCCCAGCCGCCCGGCAGAAGTTTCCCAGCGGCCGGCAAGGCTTGCCGACCGCCGGCGGCCGATCAGTAGCGGCCGATCAATCGCGGCCAATCAATCTCGAAAGTTCTGGTACTGCAGCGGCTGCTCGATGCCCATCCGCTTGACCAGGGCGATGGCGTCCTGCAGGTCGTCGCGCTTCTTACCGGTCACCCGCAGCTCGTCGCCCTGGATCGAGACCTGGACCTTCATCTTGCTGTCCTTGATCCCCTTGACGATGGTCTTCGCCAGATCCTGCGCGATTCCCTGCTTGATCGTCACGGGCTGGCGCAGCGCGTCGCCCGCCGCCCGCTCCGGCTTGGCGGAGAAGTCCAGTGCTGCGGCGTCCAGCTTGCGGCGGGTCACATAGACGCGCAGCAGCTCCTGCATCTGTTCCAGCTTGGTGGCATCGTCGGCCAGCAGCACGATCTCGTTCTCGGTGCGCTCGACCGTGCATTTGGAGCCCTTGAAGTCGAACCGGGTCTCGATCTCGCGACGGACGCCGGCGATGGCGTTGTCGACCTCGTGGACGTCCGTCTTGGACACGATGTCGAAGGACGGCATGGCGGCTCTCTCCCTGATAAGGACTTCTCATGAACGAATCGGGTGCACCGTAAAGAAGAGCGGCGCCACACTCAACAGCAGCCTGACGGCGGGCAGTCTCAACGCGCGGGCGGACGGAACGGCAGGGCGATCTCCCGCAGCTCCTTGCCCGGCAGCAGCAGGGTCGCCACCGCCCGCTCCGGCTCGAACCGCCAGCTCCGCGCATCCCGCAGGTCGGGACCGTCGCACTCCGCCGACAGGTCGGGGCCCAGCGCCGTCCGGCAGGCGGCGGTGGCGGCCTTCAGCCAGGACGACTCGCCGAACATCTGCGCCGGGGTCGGCAGGCGGCCACTCCCGAGATCCACGGTCAGAGCCGCCGCATAGCGGAAGCCGTTGCCTTGAACCCCTTCGCCGAGGAACTGGACCGACAGCAGACCGGGAGCGACGGTATAGACGTCGGCGGTCAGGACCAGTTCGGCCTCCATCCCCTCCGGCAGGTCGGTCGCCTCTTTCCGGAACGCTGCAAGTTCGCCCTCGACGAATCGGCGGAGTGTCTCGTTGAAGAAGGCCGCGCCAGGAGTGGCCGGATCGGCGATCTCCGGCCGTTCGGCACGGATGTGAAGGCGGGTTCGGGGCTTCCCTTCGGTCAGCGGAACCGTGCGCAGCCGGGCGCCGAGCGCCGGATCGGCCCGCAGGGCGGCCAACTGCTTCGTCCGCCGCTCCGTTTCCGCTCGCAGGCAGGCTGCCGGATCGTCGTATCCGCCCGCCGCCACCGTGCCAGCGGGAAGACCGAAACCGCAGGTGCGGTTCCGACGCCCGGTCCAGGCCCGCTGTTCGGCACGGGCGAAGCCGCGTCCCGCCTCGTCGGCCGCCAGCCTGTCGAGCAGGGACTTGTAGCCGGCCCCCATCGCCGCATCGGCGGCATTCAGCGGCGGAGTCGAACAGATCAGCTTTTCCTCGGCACCGCGGGCCCGGGCGCAATCGAAGCTGGCCGCAACGGTCGGTGCGGCAAGACCAAACAGGACCGGCAGGCAGAGGGCGGCGGCGTGGCGAAAGGCCATGTTGCGGGCTCCATCGGAGGGAAGCCGCAACAGTGGACCAGAGATAGCCCGGCCGCCGCAACAGCGGCCGGGGTCTTCGTCATCACGCCGGTCAGTTCATCTCTTCGGCGTAATGGCAGGCGACCAGCCGCTCGTCGACGGGGCGCAGCGGCGGAACCTCCGCGGCGCAGCGGTCGGTGGCGAAGGGACAGCGCTTGTGGAAGGCGCAGCCCGGCGGCGGGTTCAGCGGCGAGGGCAGCTCGCCCTTCGGCACAACCCGCTCCACCCGCAGGTCAGGGTTCACCCGCGGCGTCGCCGCCAGCAGGATGCGGGTGTAGGGATGGCGCGGCCGGGTGAACACCACGTCCTTGGCGCCATGTTCCACCGGCTTGCCCAGATACATCACCATCAGCGATCGGCGATGTGCCGAACGACGCTGAGATCGTGGGAGATGAACAGATAGGCGAGGTTCAGCTCTTCCTGCAGATCCATCATCAGGTTCAACACCTGCGCCTGGATCGACACGTCGAGCGCCGACACCGGCTCGTCCGCCACGACGACGCGCGGGTTCAGCATCAGCGCGCGAGCGATGGCGATGCGCTGGCGCTGGCCGCCGGAGAACATGTGCGGATAGCGGTCGACCTGATCGGGACGCAGGCCCACCTTGCCCATCATCGCCACCGCGCGGTCGCGCCGCTCGTGCTTGTCCATGGCGGTGTTGATGACCAGCGGTTCGGTCAGGATGGAACCGACGGTCTTGCGCGGATTCAGCGAGCCGTAGGGGTTCTGGAAGACCATCTGCACCGTGCGGCGCAGCTCCTTCATCTCCGCGGCACTGCGCCCGACCACGTCGCGGCCGTCATAGTGCAGCTCGCCCGAGGTCGGCGGCTCGATCATGGTGACGGAGCGGGCGAGCGTCGACTTGCCGCAGCCCGATTCGCCGACCACCGCCAGCGTCTTGCCGGCCTGCAGGCGGAAGGACACGCCGTCCAGCGCCTTCACCGTCGCCATCGGCTTGAAGGCGCCGCGCTTGACGGCGTAATGCTTGCGCAGGTCGCGAGCCTCCAGCACGACCGACCGGTCGGCCGAAGCCTCGATGATGGGGGACTCGGTCTCGGTGCTCATCACAGCGCCTCCCCGGCGGCGAGATGGCCGTCCGGCAGCGGGTAGAAACAGCGCGCGCGCCCGTCGTCCACGTCGAACAGGGCCGGGCGCTCGGCACGGCAGCGGGCGTCGGCGAAGCGGCAGCGCGGGCTGAACAGGCAGCCGGCCGGCCGGTCGGCGATGCCCGGCACCATGCCGGGGATGGTCGGCAGCCGGCGCTTGCCCAGCGCCCGTTCCGGCAGGGCGTCCAGCAGGGCGCCGGTGTAGGGATGGCGCGGCCGCTCGAACAGCGAATGGACGGGCCGCGTCTCCGCAACCTGGCCGGCATACATCACGACAACGCGCTGGGCCGTCTCCGCCACCACGCCCATGTCGTGGGTGATGAGGATCAGCGCCATGCCGCGCTCGCGCTGCAGCTGGACCAGCAGGTCGAGGATCTGCTTCTGGATGGTGACGTCCAGCGCCGTCGTCGGCTCGTCCGCCACCAGCAGGCGCGGGTTGCAGGCGATGGCGATGGCGATCATCACGCGCTGGTTCATGCCGCCCGACAGCTGGTGCGGGAAGGCGGACAGCCGGGTTTCCGGCGCCGGGATGCCGACCTGTTCCAGCAGGGCGATGGCGCGGTTGCGCAGCGCCTTGCCGGACAGCCCCTCATGCACGCGCAGAGTCTCCATGATCTGGAAACCGACGGTGAAGCAGGGGTTCAGGCTGGTCATCGGCTCCTGGAAGACCATGGCCACGTCCTTGCCGGTGATCTTCCGGCGCTGGGCGGCGGGCATGGTCAGCAGGTCCTTGCCGGCGAACATCATCCGGTCGGCGACCACCCGGCCGTTGGAGCCGAGAAGCCCCATCACGGCCAGCGAGGTCACGGACTTGCCGGAACCGGATTCGCCGACGATGCCGACGACCTCGCCCTCGTCCACGGTCAGGTCGATTCCGTCCACCGCGCGGAAGGTGCCGGCGCGGGTGGTGAACTCGACCGACAGGTTCTTGATGTCGAGAAGAGGCATGAGGTCAACGCTTCAGCTTGGGGTCGAGCGCGTCGCGAAGACCGTCGCCCAACAGATTGAAGGCCAGCACGGTCACCAGGATGGCGACGCCGGGCCAGGTCACGACCCAGGGGGCGCGCTGGAGGAACTGCAGCGAGGAGGCCAGCATGGTGCCCCATTCCGGCGTCGGCGGCTGCGCGCCGAGGCCGAGGAAGCCCAGGGCGGCGGCGTCCAGGATGGCGGTGGAGAAGCCCAGCGTCGCCTGCACGATCAGCGGCGCCACGCAGTTCGGCAGCACGACGATCAGCATCAGGCGCAGCGGCCCGGCGCCGGCGACGCGCGAGGCGACGACATAGTCCTTGTTCACCTCCGCCAGCACGGCGGCGCGGGTCAGGCGGGCATAGTGCGGGATCACCACCACCGACACCGCCAGCATGGCGTTCACCAGCCCCGGCCCGAGGATGGCGGCCACCACGACGGCCAGCAGCAGCGACGGCAGCGCCAGCAGGATGTCCATCGCGCGCATGATCAGCACGTCGACGATCCCGCCGAAGAAGCCGGCCAGCAGCCCCAGCCCCAGCCCGACGGCCAGCGACAGGGTCACGACGATCAGGCCGATCATCATCGAAAGCCGCGCGCCGTACATAAGGCGCGACAGCATGTCGCGGCCGATGTCGTCGGTGCCCAGGATGTAGGTCCAGCTACCGCCCTCCTGCCAGACCGGCGGCGTCAGGATGGCGTCGCGGTACTGGATGTCGGGATGGTGCGGGGCGATCACGCCGGCGAAAATGGCGATCAGCGCGATCAGCACGATCACCACCAGGCCGGCCAGCGCGCCCTTGTTCTGCCTGAAGTGATACCAGAACTCGGTCAGCGGGTGCGGCGGGCGCGAAACGGCGACCGTATCCGGGGTGGCGGGCTCTGCGTTGGTCGAGAATTCAGCGGACATGGATTGGCCTCACCGCGCGTGACGGATGCGGGGGTTGAGGACGCCGTAAAGCACGTCCACCAGCAGGTTGACCAGGATCACCGAGGTGGCGATCAGCAGGACGCCGCCCTGCAGGGCCGGATAGTCGCGGCGGTTGATCGATTCGATCAGCCACTTGCCGACGCCCGGCCAGGAGAAGATGGTCTCCGTCAGGATGGCGCCGCCCAGCAGTGTGCCGACCTGCAGGCCGATGACGGTCACCACCGGGATCAGCGCGTTGCGCAGCGCATGCATGCCGATGACCCGGCCGTCGGCCAGACCCTTGGCGCGGGCGGTGCGGATGTAATCCTCGCCCAGCACCTCCAGCATCGCCGAGCGCGTCATGCGCGCCACCACCGCCAGCGGCACGGTGCCCAGCACGATGGTCGGCAGCACCAGATGGCCGAGAGCGGAGCGGAACGCCTCGTATTCGCCGGCCATCAGCGTGTCGATCAGCATGAAGCCGGTGACCGGTTCGACGTAATGGATCAGGTCCAGGCGCCCCGACACCGGGGTCCAGCCCAGCCCGACCGAGAAGAACAGGATCAGCAGCAGGCCCCACCAGAAGATCGGCATCGAATAGCCGGTCAGGCTGATGCCCATCACGCCATGGTCGAACAGCGATCCGCGTTTCACCGCCGCCAGGATGCCGGCGGGCAGCCCGACCAGCGTCGCGAACAGCATGGCGCACAGCGCCAGTTCCAGCGTCGCCGGGAACAGGGTGATGAACTCGCTCAGCACCGAATTGTGGGTCACCAGCGACAGGCCGAAATCGCCCGACAGCACGTTGCCGACATAATCGAGGAACTGCTGCCAGAGCGGCCGGTCCAGACCCAGTTCATGGCGAAGGGCGGCCAGCCGTTCGGGCGCGATGCCCCGTTCGCCGACGCGCACCTCGATGGGGTCGCCGGGAACCAGCCGGATCAGGATGAAGGTCAGAAAGGTGATGCCGAGAAAGGTCGGAATCACCAAGCTCACCCGCGTCAGGATGAAGCGAAGCATCGACGGGTACTCGTTTTTTAAAACTACGGTGAAAACTGGAACGGAGCGCTGCCTAGACAACGCCCCGTTCCGTCAGGGGCACTTGCCCCACCCTTGACCCTTCCTCGCTTGCGCGGAGGCGGGAACGCAACTCATTTCAAAGAGATGGGAAGCGCGGCATGCACGCCCCCACCCCCTTGCTCTCCTTCGCACCCCCATTTTGCAGGAGGTGCGCGCCACATCACTTCAGGTCGACGCCTTCGAAACGATGGATGCCGAACGGATCCATCTTGTAGCCGACGACGTTCTTGGCGAGGCCCATGTAAACCACCGAGTGGGCGATGGTGTACCACGGGGCCTCTTCCTTGAAGATGACCTGGGACTGTTCGTACAGCTTGGTGCGCGCGGCGATGTCGGTGGTGCGCTTGGCCTGGACGACGAGGTCGTCGAACTCCTTGTTGCACCACTTCGACAGGTTGTTGCCGCCCGGACGCGCCGCCTCGCAACCCAGCAGGGTGTAGAGGAAGTTGTCGGGGTCGCCGTTGTCGCCGGTCCAGCCGAGCATGCCCATCTGGTGCTCGCCCTGCTGCATGCGCTTGCGGTACTCACCCCATTCGTACTGCACGATCTTCGCCTTGATGCCGACCTTGGCGAGGTCGGCCTGCATCATCTCGGCGATGCGCTTGGCGTTGGGGTTGTACGGGCGCTGCACCGGCATCGCCCACAGGTCGGTCTCGAAGCCGTTGGGGTAGCCGGCGTCGGCCAGCAGCTTCTTCGCCCGCTCGATGTCGTACGGATAATCCTCGATCGCGTTGTTGTACGACCACATGGTCGGCGGGATCGGGTTCTTGGCCGGCACGCCGGCGGCCTGATAGACCGCGGCGACCATCGCCTTCTTGTCCATCGCCATGCTGACGGCGCGGCGGACGCGGACGTCGTCGAACGGCTTCTTCGTGACGTTGAAGGAGACGTAGCCGACGTTCAGGCCTTCCTGCTCCTGCACGACGATCGAGCCGTCCTTCTTCATCGCGTCGATGTCGGCCGGGTTCGGATACGGCATCACCTGGCATTCGTTGGCCTTCAGCTTGGCCAGACGAACCGCCGCATCGGGCGTGATCGCGAAGACGAGGTTGTCGAGCGGCTGCTTGCCGCCCCAATACTGCTCGAACGCCTTGTAGCGGATGACGGCGTCCTTCTGGTAGGCGACGAACTGGAACGGGCCGGTGCCGACCGGAACCTGATCCAGCTTCTCCGGCGTGCCCTTCTTCAGCAGCATCGCGCCGTACTCGGCCGACATAATCGGCGCGAACGGCATGGCGAGGTTGGCCAGGAACGGCGCCTCGACCGCGTTCAGCGTGAAGCGGACCGTCAGGTCGTCCACCTTCTCGATCGACTTCAGCAACTTGGGCATCGCCATGTCGTTGAAGTAGTCGTAGGCGCCGCCGGAAATCTTGTGGAAGGGATGGTCCGCCTTCCACTGCCGCTCGAACGAGAAGATCACGTCGTCGGCGTTGGCGTCGCGGGTCGGCTTGAAATCGCCGACGCTGTGCCACTTGGCACCGGCGCGCAGCTTGAAGGTATAGACCAGCCCGTCGTCGGAGATGGTCCAGGATTCGGCCAGGCCGGGAATGACCTTGGTGCCGCCATGCTCGAACTGGACCAGGTTGTTGTAGACCGGGAGGGCCACATCGAAGCTGGTGCCGGTCGTGTTCAACATGGGGTTGAAGTTTTCGGGGCTACCCTCGGAGCAATAAACAAGGGTCTTCGCCGCCTGGGCCGGCGCCGACAGCGCCAGCGCCGCGGCCATACCAAGCCCGGCACCCAGCAGGATGCGCTTCATTCGTCTTGCCTCCCGATTCCGGTTGGAGCGTACGGAAAATTTGCCAGAACGCCGTTGGAAATAGCGTCGCCATTTGGCGCGTGCCAAAGGCGCCTGTCAACGTCAACATGCATACGTGGCTATACCGTGGCGCAGAGCACATTTTGAGGAGCCGATACGTCCGTATGGACACATTTCCGACCCCCAAAACGAAATAGTTGCAAAGCCAACCATCCGCTTGACCGAATCGGCAGGTCCCTTCCCCTGCGAATCAGGTTATCCGGGTGGGCGGCCTCGGCTATGCGCGCAGCCGACGGGATCCGGCCGGCTGCCATGCACACCCGCCGTGAAGCCCGGCGCCGGCCGCCATGCTAGGCTGGGTTGCACCATCCATGGAACCCC
Source organism: Azospirillum sp. VT-I1 (assembly GCF_055698305.1). Lineage (NCBI taxonomy): Bacteria > Pseudomonadati > Pseudomonadota > Alphaproteobacteria > Rhodospirillales > Azospirillaceae > Azospirillum > Azospirillum sp. VT-I1. The sequence goes on from NZ_CP168803.1 coordinate 838,366, forward strand.
CTTTCGGACACCGATCCGTCGATGCCCTTCCCGTCCCTGCCGCCCTCCCTGCGCAGCGGCCCCTTCGCCGCCTACAGCCTCTACATCGTCGGATCGGCGCTGCTGGCCTCCAACCCGGTGGTGGGCCGGGCGGCGGCCCATGTGGTGCCGCCGATCGGGCTGGCCTTCTGGCGATGGCTGATCGCCTTCCTGATCGTGCTGCCCTTCGCCCTGCCCGGCCTGCTGGCCCATCGCCACCGGCTGAGGGAGCAGTGGCGCCGCTACCTGCTGCTGGGGGTTCTGGGGCAGGGGATTTCCGGCGCCATCGTCTATTACGGGCTGGAACGGACCAGCGCCACCAACGCCAGCCTGATCTATGCCACCAGCCCGGCGATGATCCTGGCGCTTGCCGCCCTCTGGCTGGGCGACGCGATCCGGCCCCGGCAGATCCTGGGCATCCTGCTGGCGATGGCGGGGGTGCTGGCGATCCTCACCCGCGGCGATCCGGAAGCGCTGCTGCGGCTGTCCTTCAATGTCGGCGATCTCCTGGTGCTGACGGGGGCGGTGTCCTGGTCGGTCTACACCATCCTGCTGCGGCAATCGGGCACGCCCCTGCCGGTGGTCACCGCCTTCGCCGCCAACGCGCTGGCCGGCGTCCTGGTGCTGGCGCCCTTCTATGCCTGGGAGACGGTGGCGGTGCGGCCGGTGCCCTTCTCGGCCTCCACCGTCCTGTCGATCGTGGCGGTTGCACTGTTCGCCTCGGTCCTGGCGCTGCTGGCCTATCAGAAGACCATCGCGATGATGGGGGCCGCCCGCGCCTCCACCGCGCTGTATGTCTCGCCCCTGTGGGCGGCGCTGGCCTCCTGGCTTCTGCTGGCGGAACCGCTGCAGGGATTTCATCTGTTGGGGGTGATGCTGGTGCTGCCCGGCGTCATGCTGGCCACCCTGCCCGCCCGCAAGCCGCGGGCCGAGACCGCGTCCGAGACGGCTTGATCGGCGGCGTCCGTCCGCCCATCTTGCGCGGACCCGCCCCCTCCCGAACCCGTCCGGCCATGTCCCAGACCACACCCACCCCGCTCCTGCTCTGTGCCGACGATTACGGGCTGGCGCCGGGCGTCAACGCCGCCATCCGCGACCTGATCGGCTGCGGCCGGCTCACCGCCACCTCGGTGATGAGCCTCTGCCCGCACTGGCGCAGCGATGCCGCCGCCCTGCACGACTTGAAGGACAAGGCCGACGTCGGGCTGCACTTCACCCTGACCGACCAGCCGCCGCTGGGGCCGATGCCGGTGCTGGCGCCGGACGGGCGGCTGCCGCCGCTGGGGCGGCTGATGGGCTGGGCCTATCGCGGGAAACTGAACGCGCCGGCCGCGCGGGCCGAGATCCGTGACGAACTGTCGCGCCAGATCGCTGCCTTCACCGATGCCTGGGGGGCCGCCCCCGACTACATCGACGGCCACCAGCACGTCCACCAGTTGCCGGGCGTGCGCGACGCGGTGGTGGAGGCGCTCGGCACCCTGCCCGGCGCCTATGTCCGCCTGTGCGGGGAACCGGTGTCGGCGGTCCTGCGTCGCGGTGTCGCAGTGCCAAAGACGCTGCTGATCGGCGGGCTTGGCGGCGGGCTGGCCCGCATGGTGCGGGCGCGCGGCATTCCCGCCAACGACCGCTTCGCCGGAGTCTACGACTTCGCCGCCAGCCGCCCCTTCGCCGATCTGATGCCGCGATTCCTGGACGGGCTGGGCCGCCGCAGCCTGGTGATGGTGCATCCCGGCCTGCCCGACGAGGAGCTGCGCCGCGTCGACAGTCTGGTCGAACCGCGGCGCGCCGAATACGACTATCTCCGGGGGCCGGAGTTCGCCGCCCTGCTGGAGCGGCGCAACATCCGCCTCACCCGATTCTCCGGCCTGTCGCCGGACGGGGCGTCCGGCCGGTAGGTCCGGTTATTCCTCGTCCGGCTGCCAGGCGCGGCGGCGCAGCTTGAAGCGCTGAACCTTGCCGGTCTCCGTCCGCGGCAGCGCGTCGAGGAACTCAACCGCGCGCGGGTATTTGTAGGGCGCGATGTGGTCCTTGACGAAGCTCTGCAGCTCCTCGGCGAGACGCTCGTCGGGGCGGACGCCGTCGCGCAGCACGACGAAGGCCTTGGGGATGGTGCCGCGCACGGGATCGGGTGCGGCGATCACCGCGCATTCCTGCACCGCCTCATGGCTCAACAGGATGTTCTCGACCTCCAGGCCGGAGATCTTGTAGCCGGCCGAGACGATCAGGTCGTCGGTGCGGGCGTGATACCAGAAGAAGCCGTCCTCATCGACGTGGAAGGCGTCGCCGGTCAGGTTCCAGCCCTGCTGGACATAGCTTTCCTGCCGGGGATCGTCGAGATAGAGGCAGCCCGTCGCACCGCGCACCGCCAGCCGGCCGACCTGCCCCGGCGGCAGCCGGCGGAACTGGTCGTCCACCACCATCGCCTCGTATCCCGGCACCGGCTTGCCGGTGGAGCCGGGCCGGACGTCGCCGGGCACGGCGTGCAGCACCGCGTTCAGCAGCTCTGTGGTGCCCAGGCTGTCGAGGATCTCCAGACCCGTCGCATCGCGCCAACCCTCGAAGGTTTGCTGGGGCAGCGGTTCCCCGGCCGAGACGCAGAGCCGCAGGGAAGCCAGCCCCTTCGCCAGCGCCGGGTCGGCGGCCATCCGGCCGATCATGCCGCGGTAGACGGTGGGCACGGTGAACATCACCGTCGCCCTGTGGCGGGTCGCCGCCTCCAGCAGCCGGTCCGCGGTCCCGCGCTCCAGCAGGATGACGGAGGCGCCGATGCGCAGCGGGAACAGCAGCAGTCCGCCCAGCCCATAGGCGAAGGCCAGCGTCGGCGAGCCGCAGAACACGTCGTCCGGCCCGGTGCCCAGGACCGAGCGCGGCGACAGGTCGGTGATCGCCAGCAGATGGCGGTGCAGATGGGCCGCCGCCTTCGGCGTACCGGTGGTGCCGGAGGTGAAGGCGATCAGCGCGACATCGTCCTGCGCCGTGTCGGCGGCCTGGAAGCCGGCCGGCTTGGTGGCGATGCGGTGTTCCAGTTCGCCGTCGCGGAAGCCGACGATGCGCAGCGACGGCACCGCCGCCTCTTCCAGATCGTCGAGGAAATGGGTGTCGCACAGCGCCATGTCGATCGCCGCACGCTTCAGCACGTCGGCCAGTTCGGGCGCACGCAGCAGCGGCATGGTCGGCACCAGCACGCCGCCGGCCTTGATGACCGCCAGCCAGCAGGCGGCGAGCATCGGCGTGTTGGGGCCGCGCAGCAGCACGCGGTTGCCGGTGACCAGCCCGTAATCCTCGGTCAGGACGCGGGCGATGCGGTCGACGGTGTCGCGCATCCGGCCATAGCTCCACACCTCCCCATCGCCGCCGATCAGGCAGGGGCGGTCGTCCCACCCCCGCTCGCGCCAGCCGTCGATCAGGGCGGAGGCTGCGTTGAGGCGTTCGGGATACTGGAGTTCGGGGCGTTCGAGAATCAGGTCGGGGCGCTGGGACGGCGCCGGCAGACGGTCGCGGGTGAAGCTGTCGAGGTGGCCGGAGGGTGCCATCTGCACTGGGCGCTCCGGCGCAGCAGGCTCCGGCGCGATGCGCTGGGCTGCCTCCGCCCGTTGGAGGACGGGAAGAACGGGACCGGCGTAATCGGTGGGCGGACCGGTCCGCCACACGCGCGGTTCAGAAACGGCCATGCCGTCGGCCGGCGCAAAAGCGCATCCCTTCATGGGCAATGCTCCATCTCCCCCGCAGAGGACGCATGAACACGCCTCCGTCTTATCTTTTATGATCCGACTATAGTGCCAGGGAGCGGATGTGAGCCATGCAACGAACGAATGGTGGATGCACCATCAATCGCCATTCATGCCGGGACAAGTGATCGAAACGGCCGATTTTCCGTTGGTAAGACGCACGATTCGCAACGAAAGTATGGGACCGCGCAGAAAAACTCATCCGTTCTGCAGATAAAGATCGATCTCGCCCTGCTCCATCACATGGGCAGTGCCGTGTATGATTCCGTTCGCCACCTGGATAATGCGGTGGATCATCGCGACGGAGGTCTGGCAGTCCATCCGGAGCTTGTCGGGATCGCCGCTGTCGATGTCTGTGCCGATGCGCTCCAGCGTGTGGGCGATCACCTGATGGGCCTGGGCGATGGTGTCCTCGAACGGCCGGCGGAACTTGGACGGCACATGGCCGTAGGCTTCGATCGCCAGGTCCTTGTCGGAGAAGCCGCTGTCGCGGAAATGCTCGGCATAGCTCTTGGGCTGCCAGATGCGGCATTCCTCCAGCATGTCCGGCATGTCCGGAATCATCTCGATCAGCATCACGATTTCGTTGAAGTGATTGAGATAATCGGTGGCGAGCAGGGTCTTTTCGGAGATGTTGGTCCCGCGCACGCGATCCCGCCACCGGCCGAAATCGGCCAGTTCATCCGGCGGAATGCCGTCCATCAGGGACCGATCCAACTCTTGGTCTTCCATGCACAAACCCGGACCCGATGCGGCAGCCATGCGGTGCTTTGGCGCGGTGTTTCGGCGCGATGTCCCGGCCGGAGGACCGGCACGGATCGGCCACCCTTCCCTAACCGACGGCACGCTTCAACGGTGAAGCGATGTCCTTAACGTCGGATTAAACGCGTTGCAAGCACCGGGTTGCGAAAGCCCCCAATTGACGCGCGGAAACGGCGCCCCCGCCCGCCCCTGTCAAAAATTCGCCGCCGGCGCCAGCCGCATGCTGCAGCGGCGCCCGGCGGCGAGTGACTGGCGGTTCAGGGAGGAATCACACCATTGCCGGTTCCAACACGACCACCGGCGGTTGGTTCCTGCTGCTGGTGGGATTTTCGCCCGCGGGTCCGGCGGAAAGAAAAAAGCGCCGGCCTGGGGGAAGGGCCGGCGCTTTCGAGGATCGGGAACACTCGCCTCGCCCTCGAACGGCGGGTCGCCTGAGGGCAATGTCAGAGTAACCTTGTAAGTCTTTCAGAACGGTTAAGGCTCTCCCTCCGGCATCCCCTATGCGGGGATGGTCATAGGCCGGCTTTCCAGGCCGCCGGACCATGTCCTGCCGGTTTTCATACTATTCATAGAGAGTAATCCTTTAACGGTATCTCGAATAAATCTTTCGGGTTCACTCCCGTTAGGCCGTGGACTGCGCCATATGAATTTGACCGTTGCAGGCCGGGATGCGTCAGTCTGTTGTTCGAAGCAGCGCCGACGGCATTGGGGCCTTCAGCGGCACCGCCCGCCGCAATCGCCGTCGGACTCGCAAACCGGGAAGGAGCGGCCGCAGCCGGGCAACCGGACGCGGCACAACGGGTAGGACGCCAGGAACACGCGCCGCAGAAAGGCACGGGGAGAGAGATGGAGCAGTACACCGGTCACTTCATGCAGCATTTGCCCTACCTGCGCCGCTATGCCCGCGCGCTGACCGGGACGAACGGGCGGGGGGACGCCTTGGTGACCCGCACCCTGGAATGGTATCTGGAGGCGGACGAGGCCGAGACCGGCCGCGGCGACGACCTGTCGCGCGGCGTGCTCTACCGCCATCTGAACAAGCTTCAGGACCAGGAAGGGGCGCCGCCCGCGGTCGCCCCCTACCATCCGGTCGAATCCGCGCTGATGACGCTGGACGAGACCGACCGGCGGCTCTACCTGCTGGTCAACCTGGAGGACCTGCCGGTCGGCGATGCCGCCGCCGTGCTGGAGCTTGCCCCGGAAGACGCGCTGGAACGGCTGACCCACGCCCGCGAGCGCGTGCGCGCCCGGCTGACCGCCACCATCCTGATCGTCGAGGACGATGCGATCATCGCCTATGATCTGGCGGAGACGGTGCGCGGCATGGGCCATATCGTCTGCGGCAACGCCGCGACGATGGACGAGGCTCTGTCGCTGGCGGCGGAGCATCGGCCGACGCTGGCGCTGATGGACATCCGGCTGGCCGACGGCGACAACGGGCTTGAGGTGGCGCGCGAACTGCGGTCCCGCCGCTTCCTGCCGGTGATCTTCGTCACCGCCTTCCCCGACGATCTGGCCAAGCACGGGCTGGAGCATCTGGGTCCGGTGATCCCGAAGCCCTTCACCCGCGACCAGATCGAACAGGCCATCACCCGGGCGGTGTTCATGCCGCAGCCGGAGGACGCCCGCGAGACGGCGCAGCCCCACTGAGGGCGCGCCGCGCGGCGGCGGTGGCCTGACGGAAGCAGGCTAGCCGGAAGTGGCTTAGCGGAAGACGACGGTCTTGTTGCCGTTCAGCAGCACGCGGTGCTCCACGTGGTAGCGGACGGCGCGGGCCAGCACGATGTTCTCGATGTCGCGCCCGATGGCCACCAGGTCGTCGGGCGTCATCGTATGGTCGACGCGCTCGGCCTCCTGCTCGATGATCGGGCCTTCGTCCAGGTTCGAGGTGACGTAGTGCGCGGTGGCGCCGATCAGCTTCACGCCGCGGGCATGGGCCTGATGGTAGGGCTTGGCCCCCTTGAAGCTGGGCAGGAAGCTGTGGTGGATGTTGATGACCCGGCCGGCCATCCGCTCGCACAGGGCACCGGACAGCACCTGCATGTAGCGGGCGAGCACCACGAGATCGACCTTCTCCTCGTCCACGATCTCCAGCAGGCGGGCTTCCTGCTGCGCCTTGTTGTCGGGGCCGACCGGCAGATGGTGGAACGGGATGTTGTGCCAAGCCGCCAGCTGGTAGAAGTCCCGGTGGTTGGAGACGATGGCCGGGATCTCGATCGGCAAATAGCCGGTGCGGTAGCGGTACAGCAGGTCGTTCAGGCAATGGCCGAATTTCGACACCATGATCAGCACGCGCGGGCGGCGCCGGGCGTCGTGGATCTTCCAGGTCATGCCGAAGCGTTCCGCCACCTGGGCGGCGAAATCGGCCTCCAGCTGCTGCTTCGTCGGCCCGCCGTCGCTGCCGTTGAAGCTGACGCGCATGAAGAACAGGCCGGAGATGCGGTCGCCGAACTGCGCGCTGTCGATGATGTTGCAGCTCCGCTCCGCCAGGAAGCCGGACACCGCGAAGACGATGCCGACGGTGTCGGGGCAGGAAACGGTGAGGATATAGTCGGAGCCGGTCTCAGACATCGCGCGTCCACCATGACGTACAGCATGAAAAGGGGGAGGCTTCCCTAGCACGAACGCCGCGATGTTGCACTTGCTTCATGAACGGTCCCGCACATGGCAGCACCGTAAGCTGGGGATTGCCCCGATATGCGGCCGTCCACGCCGCTCTGGCGCCCGCCGCCCGGCGGTGCGACAATCGATATGGGACCAACGGTCGGCAAGCAACAGGGCGGAGTCATCCATGGCATCCGGCGGCAAGATCATCGGCGAATATTCCAAGGGCAAGGTGGACAAGCTTCTGACGGCCGACGCCGCCGACAGCAGCCGGAGCCAGCGCATCCGCCGCTTCCTGGAGAACATGGACTCCGCGATCCTGGAGGCCAACTGCGAGGTCATCGGCCGCGAACTGCCGAACCTGGACCGCGACTCCTTCCTGCGGATGGCGGTCCGCGTCGCCGAACTGCGCGCCGACTATATCCGCGCCGGCCTGCACATGTCGGAGGCCCGCCACCCGGAACCGTCCACCGTCGCCGAACTGGCCCGCCTGCGCACGGCGTACGAGGAGATGCTGGCGGTGTACGAGGCGGCCGAACGGGTGATCGAACGCGGCTATGCGAAGTTGGGGTGAATGCCCCGAAAACAAAAACCCCTCCCCCGCGGTCTTGCGGAGAAGGGGAGCGACCGGTCGATTTCGAACTCGGCCCGGTCGAATTCAGTGGCGACCTCCATAGCGACACCCGGTGGCCGGGGTAGCGGCCGGGACCCCAGGGTCAGACGTCGCGGAAATGCTCCAACTCACGTCGCAGGCTGGTTGCTTCCTGCCGCAGACCGACGATCCGACGGGCATCAGGCCTCGGCTGCTGTTCCTCGCGTTCGAGCTCACCCTCGACTTCGCGCTGCTCTTGCCGGATGATGTTGAACAAGGCTTTCCTCAACATCGACACCTCCCGAGCTGATCGCTAAAATTTTAGCGCTTTTTCAGACTGCCATCAAGCAACCAATCACGTCTGTCGAATCCTCGTTCCGTCAAGTCTGCCCGGATGACGGGACGCTCACAAATATTCAGGGATGGTAACCTGCCCGGCCTTGACAATACTTATTCGCACCCGCATTGGTTAACGAATCGGGGTAGAGCAACGGATAGGGCAATCGCAGGCCGCAGCCCTTCACTCCTCTTGCAGCACGGTATTTTTCGCCATGGATCGTCGACAGCTGCTTGGGCTCGGGCTCAGCAAGCTTTGGTTAACCGGGATCGGCACGGCGGGGCTGGCGCTGGCGCAGCCACTCTCGGCCGCGTCCGCTTTCGCCGGCCAGCAGCGGCCGGAGCGCAAGCCGTCCAGCGGCACTTCGCCGCAGACCGCCACGAAATCCCGGCTGGTGATGCTCGATCCCGGCCATGGCGGCGCCGATCCCGGCGCCATCGGCACCCGCGGCACCCATGAGAAGGCGGTGACGCTGGACATCGCGCGCGAGGTCGCCCGCCTGCTGGCCGACCGGCACGGCATCGCGGTGAAGCTGACGCGCCGCGACGACCGCTTCCTGGCGCTGGACGAACGGGTTGCCCTGACGCGCAAGGCCGACGCCGACCTGTTCGTGTCGATCCATGCCGACAGCGCCCCCAATGCCGACGCCCGCGGCATGTCGGCCTACATCCTGTCGGAAAAGGCCTCCGACGCCTTCGCCTCCCGGCTTGCCCAGCAGGAGAACGAGGCGGACCGATTCGGCAAGCGGGGGACGGGCGGCGGCAACCGCGTCGTCAAGGACATCCTGCTGGACCTGACGGCGCGCCACACCCGCCATGCCTCGCTCGCCGCCCGCCAGCTTCTGGTGGAGGGGGCGGGGAAGGAGCTTCGCCTGCTCGAGAACCCGATGCGCGCGGCCAATTTCGCCGTGCTGAAGGCGCCGGACGTGCCGTCGGTGCTGGTGGAGACCGGCTTCCTGTCCAATCCCAAGGACGAGGAAATCCTGAGCGATCCCACCGCGCGCCGGGTGGTTTCCCGCGTCCTGGCGCGAGAGATCGCGGGCGTGCTGTCCAGCCCAGCTTTCGCCTGATTTTGCCCTGAGACTGCCCGAAACGTTGCGGCGACCATCCCTTCGCAGCCGCAGCGACTGCAACATCCGTGCATCACCTGGGGACAAAGTGACGATGACTGGTGAAGGCTCCGAATTTCCCCATTGCAAACGCCGTTCCGCCGTGACTTTTTCCGGCCGCGCGCCGCATCCGCCCGGCGCTGGGCACGCTGGCGAAGGGAGGCACGCTGTGACGGGTTTGAGCCGCCTGGGGACGTTGTTCGCGCTCGCCTGCACGGCGGGTGTCTCGCTGGCCGGCTGCGGGCCGCTGCTGCTCGGCACCGCCGGCGGCGCCGCGGTCGTCGCCTCGCAGGAGCGCGGCTTCGGCGGCTTCGTCAGCGACACCGAAATCCGCGCCCGCATCAACTCGCTGTGGCTGCAGCATTCGGTCGACATGACCAACCGGATCGGGCTGACCGTCGACCAGGGCCGCGTGCTGCTGACCGGCCGCGCCGCCGACCCGCAGATGCGGCTCGACGCAGTGCGCCTCGCCTGGCAGGCGCAGGGCGTGAAGGAAGTCATCAACGAGATCCAGATCGACAACGGCTCCAGCATCGTCGACACCGCGCGTGACACCTGGATTTCGACCCAGATCCGCAGCCGGATCACGTTCGATGCGGATATTCATAGCCAGAACTACAGCATCGATACCGTCGATGGCGTTGTCTATCTGATGGGTGTCGCCAGTTCACAGGAAGAGCTGGACCGCGCGATCCAGCACGCCCGTTCGGTGCCCAACGTCCAACGCGTCGTCAGCTACGTCCGCCTGCTCTCAAACCTCCAGGGTTGAACCCCGACCGCCATGGCCTCCGCCCTTTCCCGCGTCCTCGCCGCACTCCGCACCGCCACCGTCGCCGCCGCCCTGATCCTTCCGGCGGCGACCGTGGCCGGTCCCGTTCTGGCGCAGGACGCGGTGACGGCCGGGTCCGTGGCAGGCATCGCGGCGGGGCCGGTCGCGGTGGAGAGCGCGGTGACGGAGGACGGCGGCGGGGCGGACAACCCGACCGCCGGCACGCCCGGCCCGGCCAACCGCCTGTTCGTCCAGGCGCTGCAGCTGATCCGGCAGGCCGACAACACCTTCGACGTCGCCGAGGAGTCCCGCCTGCTGAAGGACGCGGACAAGCTGTTCAACGAGATCGTGACGAAGTATCCCGACAGCCCGCTGGCGGTGCAGCTCGTCACCAACCAGTTCGTCGGCGACTTCGACTTCTACGAATTCCGCTCGCGCATCCGGGCGCTGGTCTGCAACGACGCGCTCAGCAGCCTGTGCTTCCTCCACCGCATCGGCGAGATGCTGCCGCCGGTGGAGACGCCGATCAGCGCCGCCCGCTGGGACTGGCTGTCGCTGGCCGTCGCCTACCAGCAGCTGGGCGACACCGGCCGCGCCAAGGAGATCATGGCGCCCTTCGTCAGCGCGGTGCGCCGCGGCGGCGTCGCCGACAGTTCCGGCCAGGACCTGTTCGTCGCCCGCGCCCTGTCGCTGATGGGGCAGACGCCGCTGGCGCTCGACATCACGCGGCAGATCAACGACTGCTCGACCCGCATCTACAACCTCGCCGACATCGCCAAGGCGGCGTCCTGGCGCGGCGACGCCGCCCTGACCAACGCGCTGGCGGACGAGGCCAAGAGCTATGCCTCCAGCCACAACTGCGCCTGGGAGCTGGGGCTGGTCGCCCAATCGCTGCTGCGCGCCGGCAAGGAGGCGCAGGCCCGCACCCTGTTCCTGAACACGGTCGAGACGCAGTTCTCCAAGTTCAAGGAAACCCGCGGCGACTGCTGCCCGCCGGAACTGGCGGTGGCCGCCGCCGACATCGGCGAGCCGAAGCTGGCGCTGGGCCTGCTCAGCACCGTGCAGGACGAGAATCCCTGGACGATCCCGGCCGTGCTGGGGCGGCTGGCCAAGCGCGGCGAGACCGGCATGGCCGTCGCCTATGCCGAGCAGGTGGCGGACATCGACACCCGCGGCGAGGCCTTCGCCGAACTGATCGAGGCAGCGATGAAGCGCGGCGAGCCGGCCGTCGCCAACGACCTGATGAACCGCCTGAACAAGCTGGTGGACGATGCCGCCGGCCGTCGGCCCGGGGTTCTGGCCCAGCGGGCCAAGGCGGAGAAGACCTTCTACAACGACGACCGCTGGCGCCGCAGCTTCCAGCTGTCGATCAACACGGCGGAAAAGGCCAGCAACTTCGTCCGCCGCGACATCGGCGCCCCGCTGCTGGCCGCACTGGTCAGGATCGAGACCGGCCTGCCGATGCTGGATTGAGGGGGAGAAGCCCTCTCCCACCCTGGGAGAGGGACGCTCTCACCCCACCGTCAGCACCAGCTTCCCGACATGCTGGTTGCTCTCCATCAGCCGGTGGGCATCAGCAGCCCGTTCCAGCGGAAACAGCTCGTGGACGACCGGCTTGACCCTGCCTTCCGCGATCAGCGGCCAGACGCGGGCCTTCAACTGCCCGGCCACCGCCTGCTTGTAGGCGACTGGGCGCGCCCGCAGGGTGGAGCCGGTCAGCACCAGCCGCTTGGTCATGACGGGGAAGAAGTTCACGGTCGCCGTCGCCCCGCGCACGAAGCCGATGCAGACATAGCGGCCCTCGACCGCCAGCGCGTCGATGCTGCGGGCGACGTAATCGCCGCCGACGATGTCCAGCACCACATTCACGCCGGCGCCGCCGGTCGCCTCCTTCACCACCGCGACGAAATCCTCGGTGCCGTAGTCGATGGCGCGTTCGGCGCCCAGGCTGACGCAGGCATCGCATTTCTCCGGTCCACGGGCGGTGGCGAAAACCCGTGCGCCGAAGGCCGCACCCAGCTGGATCGCCGTGGTGCCGATGCCGGACGTGCCGCCATGGACCAGCAGCGCCTCGCCGGGCTGCAGCGCGCCGCGCTCGAACACGTTGGACCAGACGGTGAAGAAGGTCTCCGGCAGGGCCGCCGCCTCGGCCATCGTCAGGCCGGCGGGGATCGGCAGGCATTGGGCGGCCGGCACGACGCAGAACTCGGCATAGCCGCCGCCGGCCAGCAGGGCGCAGACGGGATCGCCGACAGCCCAGCCCTCCACCCCCTCCCCCAGCGCATCGACGGTGCCGGCGACCTCGAGGCCGGGAATGTCGCTGATGCCCGGCGGCGGGTTGTACTTGCCGAGCCGCTGGAGCACGTCCGGCCGATTGACCCCGGCCGCTTGGACCGCGATGCGGATCTCGCCGGGAGCCGGATCGGGGACCGGGCGGCGCGCCGGGACCAGCACCTCCGGTTTGCCGGGCTGGCTCACCTCGATCGCCATCATGATTCTGGAGTCTGTCATTCGTATCGCTCCCCTGCCCTGTCATGGTGATGGGTTTGGGGCGCACTGTGTCGCCGCGGGGGAATGCCCGTCCACGCGGCGATGGATCCGATTTCGTCCTGCGGAAAAAGCAAAAAAATGGCCGTGCTGCACACAGCACGGCCAGTCTCCGAGAGAAGCGCGAACATGCAAAACAACACATCCGCCCGATGAGAAAGGAACGCCTTTCCCGAGACAGACAATCGCACAATCCAGCGGCCAATTCCCGAGAAATCCGTCTATTTTCCATTCCGTGGAAACGGCATTCTTCTCAAGAAAGAAGGCCGCGCTCCGTCGGGAACGCGGCCTCTAGTGCGCCAGGGAGGATATGCCGACGTGCACCACCTGCCGTCAGCTCTTGGCGTTCTTGTCCGTCGTGAGGGTCAGTTCGGGACCGGGACGCGCCCGCCCAGCTCCTGCGTCACCGCGGCGGCGGCGCGCTTGACCATCTCGCCCAGGGCGCGCAGCCGCGCGTCCTCGATGCGCCGGCTGGAACCGGACAGCGACAGGGCGCCCATCACACGGGAATTCTCGTCGAAGATCGGGGCGGCGACACAGCGCAGGCCCGACACCCGCTCCTCCTGGTCCAGGGCATAGCCGCGGGTGCGCACCAGCGTCAGGTCGCGGTACAGCGCCGGCAGCGACGACAGGGTGCTGCGGGTGAACTGGCGCATGCCGCGCTGGGTCACGATGGTCTGCACCTTGGTCTCGGTCATGCCGGCCAGCAGCGCCTTGCCGACGGCCGAGCAGTGCAGGAGCGTGCGGTCGGTCTGCGGCACCGCCACCTGGGCGGCGCGGGGGCCGCCGACGCGGGCCAGATAGATCGCCTCGCCATTCTCCTCGACCGCCAGATTGACGATCTCGCTGCTCTCCTCCATCAGGCGGCGCATGCGGGGACGGGCGACGTCGACCAGATTGCGGGTCTTCAGGAAATTGGCGCCGGTCATGTAGGCCTGGACGCCGACCACCCAGCCGCGCGCGCTCTGGTCGAAGCGGACGTAGCGCTCGTACTGCAGGGTCGTCAGCAGGCGGTGGGTGGTGGAAGGCGACAGGTTCGCGGCCTCCGCCAGTTCGGTCAGGGTCATCGGACCGTCATTGGCGCCGAGAATGGTCAGGATGTTCAGCGCGCGGCAGAGCGACTGCACCACCTGACCGCGTTCGGCCTTGGCGTCGGCCTTGCCGTTGTCGTTCTTCACCCGCGGCGTCTCGATGATCGCCGTCTTGATGATGGCCGCGGCGCCCTCGCTGGGGTCGTCATGGATGATGCGGCGGGCCAGGGTGCTGTTTTGGGCTTGCGCTTTCATGTCCCATCTCCCTCGGGGTCCGGCGCGTTGGTTGCGCCTGTCTGTTGCGGCTGATGGCGTGAGTGACAGAAGCTTCGCTTGAACCGCGGGGCCGTCGCGGACGGCAGCCCCGCGGGGTACCGGTCAATTCTTGAAAATCGACTGCATGGTGGAGCCCAGGCTGGCGGGGCTGTCGGCGACGGCGATGCCGACCGACTTCATGAAGTCGATCTTGAAGTCGGCGGTGTCGTTGCCGCCGGAGATCACAGCACCGGCATGGCCCATGCGGCGGCCCGGAGGAGCCGTGCGGCCGGCGATGAAGCCGACGACCGGCTTCTTCGTGCCCGACGCCTTGATGAACTCGGCGCCGCGGACTTCGGCGTCACCACCGATCTCGCCGATCATGATGATGCCCTCGGTCTCCGGGTCCTTCACGAACAGCTCCAGGCTGTCGACGAAGTTGGTGCCGTTGACCGGGTCGCCGCCGATGCCGATGCAGGTGGTCTGGCCCAGGCCGGCCGCCGTGGTCTGCGCGACGGCCTCATAGGTCAGCGTGCCGGAGCGCGACACGATGCCGATCTTGCCGCGCTTGTGGATGTGGCCCGGCATGATGCCGATCTTGCACTCGTCCGGCGTGATGATGCCGGGGCAGTTCGGGCCGATCAGGCGCGTGGCCGAACCATCCAGGGCGCGCTTGACGCGGACCATGTCCAGCACCGGGATGCCTTCGGTGATGCAGACCACCAGCGGGATCCCGGCGTCAATCGCCTCCAGGATCGCGTCCGCGGCGAAGGGCGGCGGCACGTAGATCACCGAGGCGTTGGCGCCGGTCTTCTCGACCGCTTCCGAAACGGTGTCGAAGATCGGCAGGTCGAGGTGCTTGGCGCCGCCCTTACCGGGGGTCACGCCGCCGACCATCTTGGTGCCGTAGGCGATGGCCTGCTCGGAGTGGAAGGTGCCCTGGGCGCCGGTGAAGCCCTGGCAGATCACCTTCGTGTTCTTATCGACGAGAACAGCCATATCACGCGGCCTCCTTCTTGACGGCGGCGACGATCTTCCGGGCTGCGTCGTCCAGATTGTCGGCGGAGAGGATCGGCAGGCCGGATTCGGCCAGGATCTTCTTGCCCAGATCGACGTTGGTGCCTTCCAGGCGCACCACCAGCGGCACATGCAGGTGCACTTCGCGGGCGGCGGCGACCACACCCTCGGCGATCACGTCGCAGCGCATGATGCCGCCAAAGATGTTGACCAGGATGCCTTCGACGTTGCTGTCGGACAGGATCAGCTTGAAGGCCGCGGTGACGCGCTCCTTCGTGGCGCCGCCGCCGACGTCGAGGAAGTTGGCCGGCTCGGCGCCGTACAGCTTGATGATGTCCATCGTCGCCATGGCGAGACCGGCGCCGTTCACCATGCAGCCGATGTTGCCGTCGAGCTTGACGTAGTTGAGGTCGTGCTTGGCCGCCTCGATCTCCGCCGGGTCCTCCTCGGCCTCGTCGCGCAAGGCGGCGACATCCTTGTGGCGGAACAGCGCGTTGTCGTCGAAGCTCATCTTGGCGTCGAGTGCCAGGATGTCGCCCGAACCGGTGACGATCAGCGGGTTGATCTCGACGATGGCACAGTCCAGCTCGGTGAAGGCCTTGTAGGCGGCGGCGATGAAGCGCGCGGCGGCCGAAACCTGCTTGCCTTCCAGCCCCAGCGCGAAGGCGACCTTGCGGGTGTGGTAGCCCTGGATGCCAGTAGCCGGGTCGATGGCGACCTTGACGATCTTCTCCGGCGTGTTGTGGGCGACCTCCTCGATCTCCATGCCGCCTTCGGTCGAGGCGATGATGGTGACGCGGCCGGTGCCGCGGTCGGTCAGCAGGCCGAGATACAGCTCGCGCTTGATGTCGGCGCCTTCCTCGACATAGAGGCGCTTGACCTCCTTACCCGCCGGGCCGGTCTGCTTGGTGACCAGCACCCGGTTCAGCATCTCCGCGGCGTTGGAGGCCACCTCGCCGATGGACTTGACGACGCGGACGCCGCCCTTGCCGTTCGGGTTGTCCTGGAAGCGGCCGGCGCCGCGGCCGCCGGCATGGATCTGGGACTTCACCACCCAGACCGGACCGCCCAGTTCGCGGGCGACCGATTCAGCCTCTTCCGGGGTGAAGGCCACGCCGCCGCGCGGAACGGCGACGCCATACCCCCGCAGCAGATCCTTGGCCTGATATTCGTGAATGTTCATGGCTTGCGTCTCGACCCTATTCGGGAATTGTCTTTTGGAGGCCGCGGGGAGCCGGGAATTCATCGGCTGACGGGCGGCGGATTTTTTAAAAACTTCGGGCTTCGGCTCTCAGGCGACCGGGAAGGGGACGGTCGAGGGAGAGGGAGGCGCGATGGTATGAATGTCGTAGGCGTTTCAAAATTTGGGGCGTTAGACCCCCACCTAACCTCCCCCGCTGGGCGGGGAGGGACTGCCGCCACTCTCCCGCCCTAGTACCTGCTCCCTCCCCGCCCAGCGGGGGAGGGTTGGGGTGGGGGCATCGGAGCGAGAGCGTTACTCCGCCGCCAGCCGCTCCACGGCGCCGGTGGCGCCGCTGTCGCGGATGTCGACGATCTCACGCTCGCTGAAACCCAGCACGTCGCGCAGGATCTCGTCGGTGTGCTCGCCCAGCAGGGGGAGCGGGTGACCTCCGTCGGGCTGTCGGACAGCTTGATCGGGTTGCCGACCGTCAGGTAGCTGCCGCGGGTCGGATGCTCCACCTCGACCAGCGTGCCGGTC
The DNA here is from genome assembly GCF_055698305.1 of Azospirillum sp. VT-I1. Taxonomy (NCBI): domain Bacteria; kingdom Pseudomonadati; phylum Pseudomonadota; class Alphaproteobacteria; order Rhodospirillales; family Azospirillaceae; genus Azospirillum; species Azospirillum sp. VT-I1. The sequence goes on from NZ_CP168803.1 coordinate 854,854, forward strand.
TCGTAGAGCGACTTGTCCTCGGCAATCTCCTTCATCGACAGGATCGGGCCGCAGGGGATGTCGTACTTGTTGAGGATGTCCATGACCTCGAACTTGGTCAGGGTCTTGGTCCACTCCTCGACGGTGCCGAAGATCTGCATCAGGCGCGGCAGGCGGGCCACCGGGGTGGCATAGTCGGGATCGGTGATCCACTCCTCCTTGCCGATGACCTTGCAGATCGACTTCCACACCGGCGCCTGGGCGATGAAGTAGATGTAGGCGTTGGGATCGGTCTCCCAGCCCTTGCACTTCAGGATCCAGCCCGGCTGGCCGCCGCCGGACGCGTTGCCGGCGCGCGGCACGGTGTCGCCGAATTCGCCGTTCGGGTATTGCGGGTATTCCTTCATCGGCCCGTGGGCCAGACGCTGCTGGTCGCGCAGCTTGACGCGGCACAGGTTCAGCACGGCATCCTGCATGGCGGCCAGCACCTTCTGGCCCCGGCCGGTTTCCTTGCGCTGGTAGAGCGCCGTGACGATGCCGAGCGCCAGATGCAGGCCGGTGCCGCTGTCGCCGATCTGGGCGCCGGTGACCATCGGCGGGCCGTCGTCGAAGCCGGTGGTCGAGGCCGCACCGCCCGCACACTGGGCGACGTTCTCGTACACCTTGCAGTTCTCGAACGGCCCGGGCCCGAAGCCCTTGACCGACGCGACGATCATCGCGGGGTTCAGTTCCTGGATGCGTTCCCAGGTGAACCCCATGCGATCGAGCACGCCGGGGGCGAAGTTTTCGACCATCACGTCGCAGGACTTGATCAGAGCCTCCAGCACCTCCTTGCCCTTGGGCGTCTTGGTGTCGAGGGTGATGGACCGCTTGTTGTGGTTCAGCATGGTGAAATACAGGCTGTCGGCGTCCGGCAGGTCGCGCAGCTGGCTGCGGGTGATGTCACCCTCGCCCGGCCGCTCCACCTTGATGACGTCGGCGCCGAACCAGGCCAGCAACTGGGTGCAGGTCGGTCCCGACTGCACATGCGTGAAGTCGAGAATCCGCACGCCCTGAAGTGCCTTGCCCATGTATTTCTCCCCCTGCTTTTTAGTGTCGTGTGGTCGGCTCGGCCGCTTCCCCGATGCCGCCCCTTAGGACGGCATCTTGCGGACCGAGCTGGTCGGGTTCAGGCTGCCGATGTTGCCGCTTTCGGTGCCGGCGGCCGGGTCGATGACGGCGTTGACCAGGGTCGGGCGGCCGCTGTCCATCGCCTCGGTCACGGCGCGGTACAGCTCGTCCGGATTGGTGACATGGACGCCGACGCCGCCGAAGGCTTCCATCATCTTGTCGTAGCGGGAGTCAGGCACGAAGACCATCGGCGACGGGTCGGCCCCGCCGGTCGGGTTGACGTCGGTCCCGCGATAGATGCCGTTGTTGTTGAAGATGACGATGCAGACCGGCAGGTTGTAGCGGCAGATCGTCTCCACCTCCATTCCGGAGAAGCCGAAGGCGCTGTCGCCCTCGACCGCCAGAACCGGCTTGCCGCTCTCCACCGCCGCGGCGACGGCATAGCCCATGCCGACGCCCATCACGCCCCAGGTGCCGACGTCCAGGCGCTTGCGCGGCTGGTACATGTCGATGATGCCGCGGGCGAGGTCGAGGGTGTTGGCGCCCTCATTGACCAGCAGGGCGTCCGGACGCTCCTTGATGACGCGGCGCAGGGCACCCAGCGCACCGTGGAAGTTCATCGGCGACGCGTTGCTCATCAGCTTCGGCGCCATCTTGGCGACGTTCTGCTCACGCTTGGCGGCGACGGTGGCCATCCAGTCGGTCGGCGGCGTCAGCCCGCCCTCGATGCCCTTCAGCAGAACTTCCATGACCGACGCGATGTCGCCGACCAGCGGAGCATGGATTTCGACGTTGCTGTCCATCTCCCGCGGCTCGATGTCGATCTGGATGAACTTCTTGGAGCCGGGCTTGCCCCAGGTCTTGCCCTTGCCGTGCGACAGCAGCCAGTTCAGCCGCGCGCCGACCAGCATGACCACGTCGGCCTCCTGCAGCACCAGCGAGCGGGCGGCACCAGCCGACTGCGGATGGGTGTCGGGCAGCAGGCCCTTGGCCATGCTCATCTGCAGGAAGGGGATGCCGCTCTTCTCGACGAAGGCGCGGATGGTGTCGTCGGCTTGGGCATAGGCGGCGCCCTTGCCGAAGATGACCAGCGGACGCTTGGCGCCCTTCAGCAGGTCGAGCGCGCGGTTCACCGCTTCGGCCGACGGATACTGCGCCGGGGTCGGATCGACCACCTTGACCAGCGACTTGGCGCCCTCGGCCGCGTCCATCACCTGCGAGAACAGCTTGGCCGGCAGGTCGAGATAGACGCCGCCCGGACGGCCCGACACGGCGGCGCGGATGGCACGCGCCACGCCGATGCCGATGTCCTGGGCGTGCAGGATGCGGAAGGCGGCCTTGCACAGCGGCTTGGCGATGGCCAGCTGGTCCATCTCCTCATAGTCGCCCTGCTGGAGATCGACGATCTCACGCTCCGACGAGCCGCTGATCAGGATCATCGGGAAGCAGTTGGTGGTGGCGTTCGCCAGCGCGGTCAGGCCGTTCAGGAAGCCCGGCGCCGACACCGTCATGCAGACGCCCGGCTTCTTGGTCATGAAGCCGGCGATGGCGGCGGCGTTGCCGGCATTCTGTTCGTGACGGAACGAGACGACGCGCATGCCCTCGGCCTGCGCCATGCGCAGCAGGTCGGAAATCGGAATGCCGGGGACGACATACAGGTTGTTGATGTCGTTGAGCTTGAGCGCGTCGATGACGAGCTGGAAGCCGTCGGTCAGCGCCGGCGCGTCTTCGACAACAGATGCTTCCGTGGCCTGGTTCTTAGTGATCGTTGCAGCCGCAGTAGACATATGGGTGACTCCTCCCCGAGGCTCCAAAAAGGTTCAAGATCGGTTAGTCGAGGAAGGCGCAATGCCGTTCCACGTACTGTGCGAGACCGAGCGTGTGTTCCCGCACCCGACGTTCCGCGAGATCGGCATCGCGGGCGGCCAGCGCCTCGATGATGTCCCGATGCTCGTGGATGGACTGGTCGGCACGGTCGCCGAGGCCCATGGTCGCGCGGCGGATCGCACGCATATGGATGAAGAAGCGATCGGTCAGATCCGAGATCAGCGTGGAGCCCGAAGCCTGGACGATGCTTTGATGGAAGACGATGTTGGCGTCGGAATACTCGGCGACGTGTTCCGCCAACTCGGCTTTCGTATATTTGTCGAAGGCGGCGTGCAGGAGTTCCAGCTTCTCCGTGGTGGCGTTCTCGACGAACAGGCGTGCCGCCATGCCTTCCAGGGCGGCACACACCGTGATCATCTCCACCAGTTCGGCCTTCGTCTTGCGCACCACGAAGATCCCGCGCCGCGGTTGGGAGCGGATGAACCCCTCCTGTTCCAGCAGCGCCATCGCCTCACGCACCGGGGTGCGGCTGACACCCAACGCTTCGCACAGCCGGCGTTCGTCCAACCTGATCTCGCTGCTCTGGCCGTAGATGTTCATCTGCGTGATGGCCTGGCGCAGCGACTGGTAGGCTTTCGCCTTGAAACTCATCCCTTGTTCCAGGGGTTCGACACTGAATCTTTCTCGGTTCATCACGGTTCCGACCCTTTGCGCGCCGACGCCGGCGGCGCCGCTTGTTGTCGTGAGCGTTCCTGTGCGAGCGTTCGGATGATCGCCCTGTGGCGCGTCGTTTTGAATTATCGATACGGTATACCAGATGCCAGATGCCCGCAAGGTTAATTGCGGGCACATCGAACTATTTCCGCTGCCGACGGAGTTGGGGCCGCTTTCGTTCGATTTTTCTGGTCAATGCGCGATAATCGCCCTATTTTGGCGCCTCAGGATCGTTCTTCGGGGAAGGGACCCGCGCATGGCCGAAACCCAGCATCTGGCCGGGGCCGCAGACAAGTCGTCGTCCGGTGCGGCGGAAGAGGCGTCCGACCCGAACTTCATGACCTCGCTGGCGCGCGGCCTGTCGGTGATTCGCGCCTTCACCGAACGCGAACCGAACCTGACCATCGCCGACATCGCCAAGATCACCGGCCTGCCGCGGGCGGCGGCGCGGCGCTGTCTGCTGACGCTGATGCAACTGGGCTATGCCGGGTCGGACGGCCGGACCTTCCATCTGAGGCCGAAGATCCTGGCGCTGGGCTATTCCTTCCTGTCCTCGGCCCCGCTGGCGACGATCCTGGATCCGCTGATCGAGCAGGTCAGCGGCGCCGTGCAGGAATCCTGCTCCGCCGCCGTGCTCGACGAGGACGACGTGGTCTATATCGCGCGTGCGGCGACCAAGCGATCATGTCGGTCGGGCTGAATGTCGGCAGCCGCCTGCCGGCCTACTGCACCTCGATGGGGCGCGTGCTGCTGGCGGCCCTGCCGGAGTCGGAATTGGACGCCTACCTGTCGCGCGTCCCGCTGAAACCCTACACGGAGCGCACCATCACCGCGGCCGATGCCCTGAAGCGCGAGCTTGAACGGGTGCGCGACCGCGGCTTTTCGCTGGTCGACCAGGAGCTGGAACTGGGGCTGCGCTCCATCGCCGTGCCGATCCGCACCGCCGCCGGCGGCGTTGTCGCAGCGATGAACGTCAGCGCCCAGGCTGCCCGCGTCACCTGCCCGGAGATGGAGGTGCAGTTCCTCCCCCACCTGCACCGGGCGGCGGAGGATGCACGGGTTCTGCTGGTCCGGTCGCGGGCGCTCTGACCGTCATCGGGCCCGAATCAGCATCTCTTCGAGATTGCGGTTGATCGCCTCGACCCCGGTCTGGGCCTGACGCATGTTGGACACCACGCCGGACGTCAAGGACATTTGCTCCTCGGCTCCCGTGGTGACGCCATGGACCGTGGACTTCACGCTGTCGACCGATTTGGCGATTCCACTCAACGCCTCCACCACCTGACGGACGACTTCCTGCATGGCGACGATCTCGACGCCGATGCGTTCGGTTGCACCGGAGGTCTGTTCGGCCAGCGACTTCACTTCCGTCGCCACCACGGCGAAGCCGCGCCCCGCCTCTCCGGCCCGTGCCGCTTCGATGGTGGCGTTCAGCGACAGCAGCTTGATCTGCGACGCAATGGCGTCGATGAATTTGGCGACGCCGTCCATCGCCGCTGCGGCCTCGTTCAAGCGGCCGGTGGCGCTGTCCGCCGCGGCGGTCCGGCGGTCGATTTCGTCCACCACATCACGCGATTTCAGGATGTCGGCCGAAATCTGCGTCGCGGAGTTGCACAGCTGTTCGACCGCTTCGGTAACGGTGCTCACCTTCTGTGCCGTCTGCTTGGCGAAATCGATGGATTTCAGCCGCGATTGGATCATGGCCGTCACATTGGACGCGAACTTCACGACCTTCAGCACCTCGCCGCTGCCCGACAGCACGGGATTGTAGCTGGCGCTGATCCAGACCTCCGATCCATCCTTCGCCCGCCGCCGGTACAGCGAGGTGTGGAATCTCCCGCTGCGCAGGATCTGCCAGAACTCGCGATACTCGGCAGTGTCCCGCTGCTCGGGGAAAACGAACATGCTGTGGTTATGCCCGACCACCTCCTCCCGCCGATAGCCGACCGCGTTCAGGAAATTGTCGTTGGCGTCGAGGATCGTGCCGTCGGGCCGGAAATGGATCACCGCCTGCGATCGGTTGATCGCTTCGATCTGGGCACGGAAATCGTCGCTGCGGCGGCGCTGTTCCGTCACGTCGGTCGCGAACTTGACCACCTTCCACACACGCCCGGCCGGGTCGCGGATCGGCGTGTAAGTCGCCTGTATCCTGACCTCGCCGCCGTCCTTCGCAAAGCGCCTGAATTCTCCGGCCTGGAATTCCCCCTGGCGGAGCTTGTCCCAGAAGGCGGCATAGGCGGGGCTGGCGGCCTCGGCCCGATCCATGAAAATCCTGTGATGCTTCCCGCGCACCTCGTCCAGACCATACTGCATCAGGTCCAAAAAGCACCGGTTGGCGGTCAGAACCGTTCCGTCCATGGCGAACTCGATCACAGCCTGGCTGCGGTCGATGGCGGCGATCCGGCCCTCCGCATCGGCCGCCTTCAGCTTTTCCTCGGTGATCACGGTTGCGAACTTGATCACGCCGGTCAGGCGTCCGCCCGTTCCGACGATCGGATTGTAGGTGGCGCGCAGCCAGATTTCCTGTCCGGACCGGGTCACACGGCGGAACTCCGACGACTGGAACCGGCCGGCACGAAGATCGTTCCAGAAACGCCGGTATTCCTCGCTTCGGGCATAGTCGGGATCAACGAACATGCTGTGGGGGCGACCCTTGATCTCCTCCAGCCGATACCCCATCGCATCCAGGAAATTCTTGTTTGCGTTGACCACCGTCCCGTCCATCGTGAACTCGATCACAGCCTGCGACCGGTCCAGCGCGTCGAGTTTGGCCCTCTCGCCGTTTGACTCTCTGGTGAACAGCAACATGGTTTCTCCATCCCACTTTGGGCCGGATGGATGCACGACAGCCTTCAATCACGGATCCGACAATTCACTTCCAGGGTACGGCACAAGTCGAGCTGGGAAGTGAAATCAAGGATCGAAACAAGCGGCACCTGCATACGGCGTTGCTGTTATTAAAAAATGAGAAGACCCTCCAAACCAGTCGGGATTCCCCCTGATCCCGGCGCCGCCTATCACAGGATGGTTTCCACCCGTATCGCTGTAAGAACCAATCTCATCTTTGTCACCATATGATCGGCAAAGGCTCACACCTTAGCAGGTCCAGGCCTGCGGCAAGGATGGAGCACCGCGGGCTTTACCTCCCCGGAGACAGAGATGCGGCTCCCTCCGAGCCTGCACCGCATGCCGGAATTGCCCCCATCCCGCAGGTGCACCCGCGCAGGCATCAAGGGAAACGTCGCGGTGACGGTCATTGGCCGGGCAGCGGGCCAGCGCCCGCTCCACCACCAGTGTCTTCAGGGGGCGCGGGATCCGGGTGCGGTCGATCCAGACCACATGAATGCCGGCTGCCTTGCATTCCGCTGCGAGTTCCCGCCCATTCTCGTAGCGATGCTGATCCAGCATCGGCCAACAATCCAACTGTCGATAATCGAACGGTCGCCCGGCCTGGAAGTCGAGGAATCCCAGAAAGAGCTTGGGATGAAGCAGGACCGGCTTGGCCTGACGCCATGACAGCGCCCCGCGGATGCGGTTGTTGGTCACGCCGCTCATTGCAGGGTCAGCGAGGACGGGGTGGAGGTTTCGCCGACCGCTTCGCCCAGACGCGCCAGCAAGCGGCTCGTGCTGACGGGACCGTTCAGGGCGGCAAGGCGATTGACCGCTTCGACGACCATCGCCCAAGCCAGCGAGCGGTCCGACACGTCGTCATTGCCCCACACGGCGCGCACGATGCTGATTGCACGCGTGAAGTCCTCGGGAACGCTGAAGGGATCGTCGGCACTTCCAGCCATCGCCTGTCCTCAGGAAGGATGTGTTATGATATATCATAACTATCCCTACTCTGCACGGTCCGGCAGCGGCTGGCAAGACCGCGATTTGCGGGGCAAGGGGCAAGCTCGAGTCCAAAAGGCTTCCCCTCCGGACCTCTCCAGCCGATCAGCAGAAGATGCGCTCAGACGATGCTGTCCGGAGAGATCGCCGTCAGCGCCGCCTTGATCTTCGGCACCATATGGTCGGCAAAGGCCCGCACCTTGGCCGGCACCAGCGCGCGGTGGGGATAGAGCACAGCCAGCGTCACCGGCTCCGGCGGATAGTCGGGCAGGACCGGCACCAGGGCGCCGCTCGCCAGATGCTCGGCGACCTCCCACAACGGTTTCATGGCGACGCCGCGGCCGTCCAGCGCCCAGCCGGTCAGCACGTCGCCGTCGTCGGCGTCGAAGCGGCCCGACACCGGCAGCTTCACCGGCTCGCCGCCCTCCAGCACGCTCCATTGATATTGCTGGGTGCCGGGAAAGCGCAGAAGCAGGCAATTGTGCCCGGCGAGATCCGCCGGCATCGAGGGCCGGCCGCGCTCCGACAGGTAGGAGGGGGCGGCCACCAACACGCGGCGCACGTCGGCGATCTTGCGCACAACAAAGCTGGAATCCTTGAGCGCCGCCATCCGCACCGCCACGTCCACCGCCTCGCGCAGCAGGTCGAGCAGATGGTCGGACAGGCGCAGCCGCACCTCCACCAGCGGATGGGCGGCGCAGAAATCCGGCACCAGCGGCGACAGGATGCGGCGGCCGAAGCCCAGCGGCGCCGTCACCCGCACGCTGCCCGACGGCACGCCGGACCCGGCGGCAATGCTGCTGTGGGCGCGCTCCACCGCCTCCAGCACCTCCAGGCAGCTCTGGTAGAAATCCATGCCGGTCTCGGTCGCCTGCAGCTGCCGCGTCGTGCGGTTCAGCAGCCGGACGCCGAGATGGGTTTCCAGCTGCTGGATGCGGTGGCTGACCATGGCCGGCGACATGCGCAGGTTCCGCCCGGCGGCCGACAGGCTGCCCAGTTCGACGACGCGGACGAAGATGCGCATGTTCTCAAGCAACGCCATGCTCGCGCGGACTCCCTGCCGGACCGGTGGGTTTTGGTGCGGCAGCGACGCTAGCACGGCGGCCGCGGAGAGGGGAATTCCGCGTTGCAGCACGTCGCGCAAAAGAAAACCGCCGGGACGCATCGGCGCCCCGGCGGCTTCAGGCTGGATCAGGATGGGGCCGGACGGGATGGGGCCGTCAGACCAGAACGGTTTCGCTCTCCTCCACCGGCAGGTCCAGCGTCTCCTCGAACTCGGTCACATTGTCGATGTCGGTGCCCATGGAGATGTTGGTCACCCGCTCCAGCACCAGTTCGACGACGACCGGCACCTGATACTCGTCCATCCAGGCCTGGGCCTGGGCGAAGGCGTCCTGGATGCGGTCGGGCTCGGTAACGCGGATCGCCTTGCAGCCAAGCCCCTCGGCCACCGCGACATGGTCGACGCCATAGACGCCGATCTCAGGCGCGTTGATGTTCTCGAAGGACAGCTGGACCTGGAAGTCCATCTGGAAGGCGCGCTGCGCCTGCCGGATCAGGCCGAGATAGGCGTTGTTCACCAGCACATGGATGTAGGGCAGCTTGTGCTGGGCGCCGACCGCCAGCTCCTCGATCATGAACTGGAAGTCGTAGTCGCCGGACAAGGCGACGATGCGCCGCTTCGGATCGGCCACCCGGACGCCGAGCGCCGCCGGCAGGGTCCAGCCCAGCGGGCCGGCCTGGCCGCAGTTGATCCAGTGGCGCGGCTTGTAGACGTGCAGGAACTGGGCGCCGGCGATCTGCGACAGGCCGATGGTGGTGACGTAGGTGGTGTCCTGGCCGAAGGCGCTGTTCATCTCCTGATAGACGCGCTGCGGCTTCATCGGCACCTGATCGAAGTCGCTGCGGCGGTGCATCGACCGCTTGCGGCCCTGGCAGTCCTTGACCCAGCCGCCGAGATCCTTGAAGCGCCCTTCGGCCTTCCACTCCCGCGCCACCTCGATGAACATGTCGAGCGCGGCGCCGGCGTCCGAGACGATGCCGAGATCCGGCATGAAGACGCGGCCGATCTGGGTCGGCTCGATGTCGACATGCACGAACTTGCGACCCTTGGTGTAGACCTCGACCGAGCCGGTGTGGCGGTTGGCCCAGCGGTTGCCGATGCCCAGCACGAAGTCGGACTTCAGCATCGTCGCATTGCCGTAGCGGTGGGCGGTCTGCAGCCCCACCATGCCGGCCATCAGCGGATGGTCGTCCGGGATGGTGCCCCAGCCCATCAGCGTCGGGATCACCGGCACGCCCAGCAGCTCGGCGAACTCCACCAGCTTGTCGGACGCATCGGCGTTGATGATGCCGCCGCCGGCCACGACCAGCGGACGTTCCGCCGCCGCGAACATCGCCAGCGCCTTCTCGACCTGGGCACGGGTCGCCGAAGGCTTGTAGACCGGCAGCGGTTCATAGGTCTCGTCGTCGAACTCGATCTCCGCCATCTGGACATCGATCGGCAGGTCGATCAGCACCGGGCCGGGCCGGCCGCTGCGCATCAGGTGGAAGGCCTGCTGGAAGACGTAGGGCACCTGCGCCGGCTCCAGCACGGTCAGCGCCCACTTGGTCACCGGCTTGGCGATGTCCGGCACGTTGATCGCCTGGAAATCCTCCTTGTGCAGGCGGGCGCGCGGCGCCTGCCCGGTGATGCACAGGATCGGGATGGAGTCGGCGATGGCCGAATAGAGGCCGGTGATCATATCGGTGCCGGCCGGGCCGGAGGTGCCGATGCACACGCCGATGTTGCCGGCCTTCGCCCTGGTGTAGCCTTCGGCCATATGCGAGGCGCCCTCCACATGGCGGGCCAGGACATGGCGCATGGTGCCGCGCCGCTGCATCGCCGCGTAGAAGGGGTTGATCGCGGCGCCGGGGACGCCGAAGCAGACGTCGATGCCCTCCCGCTCCAGCACCCGCACCGCCGCTTCCGCCGCCGTCATTCTCGCCATCGCTCGACTCCTCACCAAACGCGATTGTTCGTGAGGACAGCTAAGCGCGCTGATGGTGTGTGCGGCAAACCAATGGGTTGCCTTTTCCACAGGCTGGAAAGCGGCACCGAAAGGGGAATCAGCTGCCGCGGTAGGTCGAATAGGCCCAGGGCGAGACCAGCAGCGGCACATGATAGTGCTGGGAGGTGTCCTTGATGCCGAAGCGCAGCGGCACCTCGTCGATGAAGTCGGGGCCATCACCGGTGATCGTGCCGATGCGGCGGAAATACTCGCCGGCCATGAACAGCAGCTCGTAGCGGCCGGGCTGGAAGGCATCGCCCTGCAGCGCCGGGGCGTCGAGGCGGCCGTCGGCGTTGGTGGTGAACTCGCCGAGGACAGTGCCGCTGTCGAGCGCCGTCAGGCGAATGCGCATGCCCGGCGCCGGACGCCCGGCGGCGATGTCGAGGACGTGGGTGGTCAGGCGGCCCATGGGTGTGTGGTCTCCATTTTCAGACGTCGGCGTTAGACCCCCACCCTGACCCTCCCCCGCTGGGCGGGGAGGGGATCGGACCTTTGTCGGCGTTCGGCGGCAGTCCCTCCCCGCCCAGCGGGGGAGGTTAGGTGGGGGCATCGTCAGCCGACGACATTTCACAACCCCCAGCCTAATCCCAACCCCCGCCCCTGCCCACCCGCGGAAATCCGGAAACTGTCTTCACCCCTGCGCCCAATCGGCCGATTGAACCCCCTGCCGCCAATGGCTTAGCGTAGTCCCCGCTTCGACTGCAGCGTTAAGAGCGAGACGACGATGACCGACACCGCTTATCCCCGCGACATGATCGGCTATGGCGCCACCCCGCCGCAGGCCAACTGGCCGGGCGGCGCCCGCGTGGCGGTGCAGTTCGTCATCAATTACGAGGAGGGCGGCGAGAACTGCGTCCTCCACGGCGACGCCGCGTCGGAAGCCTTCCTGTCGGAGATCGTCGGTGCCCAGCCGATCCCCGGCGCCCGCCACATGAACATGGAGTCGATCTACGAATACGGCTCCCGCGCCGGCTTCTGGCGGCTGCACCGCATGTTCACGGAGCGCGGCATGCCGGTCACCGTCTACGGCGTCGCCATGGCGCTGGAGCGCAACCCCGACGTGGTCGCCGCCATGAAGGCTGCGGGGTGGGAGATCGCCACCCATGGCTGGCGCTGGATTGACTATCAGCATCTCCCGGCGGAGGTGGAGCGCGAACATATGCTGCGCGCCATCGAGGTCCACACCCGCGTGACCGGCGAGCGTCCGCTCGGCTGGTATCTCGGCCGCTGCAGCCCCAACACCTGGCGGCTGGTCGCCGAGGAGGGCGGCTTCGTCTACAACGCCGATTCCTATGCCGACGACCTGCCCTATTGGGACGACAGCCACGGACGGCCGCAGCTGATCGTGCCCTACACGCTCGACGCCAACGACATGCGCTTTGCGACGAACCAGGGCTTCAACAGCGGCGACCAGTTCTTCGCCTACCTGAAGGACAGCTTCGACACGCTCTATGCGGAGGGGGAGACCGCGCCGAAGATGATGTCCATCGGCCTGCATTGCCGTCTGGTCGGCCGGCCCGGCCGCGCCGCCTCGCTGGCCCGTTTCCTCGACTATGTGCGCGGCCATGACAAGGCGTGGGTGGCGACCCGGCTCGACATCGCCCGCCACTGGATCGCCGAACACCCCTACACCGCGAAGTGAGAGCGCAGATGCCCTACAACCTGGACAATCTGAACAGCATGGACCGCGACGCCTTCGTCGCGGCGCTGGGTGCGGTGTTCGAGGAAAGCCCCTGGGTGGCCGAGGCCGCCTGGGACAAGCGCCCCTTCGCCGATGCCGCCGGATTGCGCGCGGCGATGATCGACATCGTCCGCAATGCCGGGACGGAGCGTCAGCGCACTCTGATCCTGTCCCACCCCGACCTCGCCGACCGCGCCAGCCGCCCGGCCAACCTGACCGCCTTCTCTCAGACCGAACAGGCGAAGGCCGGCTTGAACGAGTTGACCGAGGCGGAGGCGCAGGAACAGCGCGACCTGAACCGCGCCTATCGCGAGCGCTTCGGCTTCCCCTTCATCATGGCGGTGCGCTTCAGCAGCAAGCAGGAGATCCTGGCGGCGATGCGCGAGCGCGTGGCGAACGATCCGGAGGTGGAGTTCGGCCGGGCGCTGGAGGAAATTTACAAGATCGCGGGGTTCAGGCTGGACGATCTGGTGGTGGAGTAGTGTCGGCTCCGAATTCCCCTCCCTAACCCTCCCCCGCTGGGCGGGGAGGGGATAAGCACTTGATCGGAAAGGCAGCGGCAGTCCCTCCCCGCCCAGCGGGGAGGTTAGGTGGGGGCATTCGCCAGCCGACACCCCTCCAAAAAGAAAGCGCGCCGCCCCAACCGGAGCGGCGCGCTTTTCAACTGAACACCCCCTACGCCTCCATCGCCTTCACCACCTCTTCGGTGACCTTTTTGGCGTCGCCGAACAGCATCATGGTGTTGGGCCGGAAGAACAGCTCGTTCTCGACGCCGGCATACCCCGCGGCCATGCCGCGCTTGATGAAGAACACCGTCTTGGCCTTCTCCACATCCAGGATCGGCATGCCGTAGATGGCGCTCGTCGGGTCGGTCTTGGCCGCCGGGTTGGTCACGTCGTTGGCGCCGATGACGAAGGCCACGTCCGCGGTGCCGAAGTCGCGGTTGATGTCCTCCAGCTCGAACACCTCGTCGTACGGCACGTTGGCTTCGGCAAGCAGCACATTCATGTGACCGGGCATGCGGCCCGCCACCGGGTGGATGGCGTACTTCACGTCCACGCCTTCATGCTTCAGGCTGTCCGCCATCTCGCGCAGGGCATGCTGCGCCTGGGCGACTGCCATGCCATAGCCCGGCACCACGATCACCGACTGGGCGTTCTTCATGATGTAGGCGGCGTCCTCGGCCGAGCCGGCCTTGACCGAGCCCTGCGGACCCTTGGCACCGCCGGCCGCAGCGGCACTCTCGCCGCCGAAGCCGCCGAGGATGACGTTGAAGATCGAGCGGTTCATGCCCTTGCACATGATGTAGGACAGGATCGCGCCCGAGGAGCCCACCAGCGCGCCGGTGATGATCAGCAGGTTGTTCTGCAGCGTGAAACCGATGCCGCAGGCCGCCCAGCCGGAATAGCTGTTCAGCATCGAGATGACCACCGGCATGTCCGCACCACCGATCGGCAGGATCAGCAGGAAACCGAGAGCCAGGGAGACCACGACGATCATCCAGAGCGCCGCATCGGCATTCGACTGCACCAGCCAGCCGATCAGCAGGACGGTCAGCACGCCCAGCGCCGCGTTCAGCGGGTGCTGCATCGGGAAGACCAGCGGCTTGCCGGTGACGAGGCCCTGCAGCTTGGCGAAGGCGACCAGCGAGCCGGTGAAGGTGATGGCGCCGATAGCGGTGCCCAGCGCCATCTCGACCAGCGAGCCCTTGGCGATGGCGCCGCGGATGCCGATCCCGTAAGCCTCCGGCGAGTAGAAGGCGGCGAGCGCCACGAACACCGCGGCCAGACCGACCAGCGAGTGGAAGGCGGCGACCAGCTGCGGCAGCGCCGTCATCTCGATCTTCTTGGCCACCACATAGCCGATGGCGCCGCCGATGGCGATACCCAGAACGATCATCCAATAGGACTGGACGATGGGCGAGGCCAGCGTGGTCAGGATGGCGATGGTCATGCCGACCATGCCGTAGATGTTGCCCTGGCGCGAGGTCTCCGGGCTTGAGAGCCCGCGCAGCGCCATGACGAAGCAGACGGAAGCGACCAGATAGAGAAGGGCCGACAAGGTTTCCATGGTCTTACTTGCCCTTCTTCTTGAACATGGAGAGCATGCGCTGGGTCACGAGGAAGCCGCCGAAGATGTTGACGCTTGCCAGGATGACGGCGAGGAAGCCCATGACCTTGGAGAAGCCGAAGCCTGCGGGGCCGGCGGCGACCAGTGCGCCGACGATGATGACCGAGGACACGGCGTTGGTGACGGCCATCAGCGGGGAATGCAGGGCCGGGGTGACGCGCCAGACGACGTAGTAGCCGACGAAGCAGGCCAGCACGAGCACCGTCAGGCCGGTGACGAAGAAGTCGCCATGGCCGGCGGCGTCGGCGACGGGGACCGGCGACAGCTGCGCCACCTGCAGGGCCAGCGCGTCGACCTGGTTGGTCAGGGCCGCCAGGGTCTGGCGGAAGGCGGCGATGTTGCTTGCGGGATCCGGGTGTTCCATGGGATCCGCCTCCTCACGCGGGTTGCGCTTCGCGGGCGTCCGCGAAGGCGGGATGCACGATTGCGCCGTCGCGGGTCAGCGCGATGGCCTTGACGATCTCGTCGTCCCAGTTGACGGCCACGCCGGTGTCCTTGCCGTGCAGCGACGTCAGCAGCGCCAGCAGGTTCTTGGCATAGAGCAGCGACGCGGACTCGGCGATGCGGCTGGCGTAGTTGGCGTGGCCGACGATCTTCACGCCGTTGGCCGTGGTCACCACCTCGCCCAGCTTGGCGCCCTCGACGTTGCCGCCCTGCTCCACCGCCAGATCGACGATCACCGAGCCAGGCTTCATCGACGCCACATGCTCCGCCGTCACCAGGATCGGCGCCTTGCGGCCGGGGATCAGCGCCGTGGTGATGACGATGTCCTGCTTCTTGATGTGCTCGGCGACCAAAGCCGCCTGCTGGCGCTTGTAGTCGTCGGACATCTCCTTGGCATAGCCGCCGGCGGTCTCGGCCTGCTTGAACTCGTCGTTCTCGACGGCGACGAAGCTGCCGCCCAGCGACTGCACCTGCTCCTTCACCGCCGGGCGCACGTCGGTGGCCGAGACGATGGCGCCGAGGCGCTTGGCGGTGGCGATGGCCTGCAGGCCGGCGACGCCGACGCCCATGATGAAGGCGCGCGCGGGCGGCACGGTGCCGGCGGCGGTCATCATCATCGGGAAGGCACGGCCGTATTCCGAAGCGGCATCGACGACGGCCTTGTAGCCGGCGAGGTTGGCTTGGGAGGACAGCACGTCCATGACCTGGGCGCGGGTGATGCGCGGCATGAACTCCATGGCGAAGGCGTTCACGCCGGCATCGGCGTAGGCCTTCACATGGTCGCGGCTGTTGTAGGGGTTGAGGATGGCGAACAGCAGCGCGCCCCTGCGGAGCAACGCCAGTTCATCGACATCGCCTTCCGCGGCGATCAGCGGACGCTGCACCTTCAGCACGATGTCGGCGTCGGCCAGCGCCGAGGCCGCGTCGGCGGCGATGGCGGCCCCCGCCGCCTCATAGGCCGCATCGGTGATGCTGGAGCCGAGGCCGGCCCCGCTCTCCACCACCACGTCCAGACCGAGAGTTTTGAGTTTCTTGACGGTTTCGGGAGACGCGGCGACGCGGCGCTCGCCCGGGCGGCGCTCCCTGGGTATGGCGATCTTCATGTCGTTTGCTTTCGAAGGCCGGCCCCGGCAGCAGGCATGGGGCAGCGGACAGGGCGGCGGCCATGGCCCGCCCAGGTCGGTCCGCCCGCTTCCGGTTCATGGCCGGGGATGCGCCGAAGCGGCGAAAATCACAAAAAGGCACCGTCTTGCGGGCAAGGCCGCGCGGCCGGCGACGGAACCGCGCCGGCCGATTGCGCACCGCTTACTGGTTGGCGACGACCGGATAATCCCAGGCGTCGGAACCGGCGGCTGCGACCGGCGCGAGGTCGTCGGCCCGCATGTCTTCCAACTGCCGGCGGATCAGGTCGCGGACGCTGACGACGCCGACCAGGGTCGATCCCTCCAGCACCGGGACATGGCGGATGCCGTGCTCGTCCATCAGGCTCAGCACATGGCGCACCGGGTCGGACGGGCTGCAGCAATAGGGATCGCGCGTCATCAGCGCCGACACCGCCAGTTCCAGGATGCCGGGTCCGCGGTCGACCAGCGCGCGGACCACGTCGCGTTCGGAGATGACGCCCACCACCGTGTTGCCCTCGGTCCGGCAGACGTCCTTGACCACCAGCGCGCCGGTGTTCTCCGCCTTCATCAGGCGCAGCGCGGTGGCGACCGTTTCGTTGATGCGCACCATGCCGATGCGCGTGCCCTTCTTGCGGAGAATGTCCTCGACCTTCATGACGGTCCTCCCCATTCGATGCGGCCGGCCCGGTCCTTCGGGATCCGCGCCGGCCGCGCCACCTGCGTTGCTTATTGGGCGGCCGCCACTTCCCGGGCGGGCTCGGGAGCCGCCGCGGCCTGGGGCCGGCTGTAGCAGCCGGCGGTCTCGCCGCGCTGTTTCACCAGGGCCAGCACCACGTCGATGGTCGGGGTGGCCACACCGACCATGCGGCCCATCTCCTGGACCACCGACAGCAGCGGGTCGATCTCCATCGGCCGGCCGCGCTCCAGGTCCTGCAGCATGGAGGTCTTGTGGGCACCGACCGCGGCGGCGCCGTTGATGCGGCGCTCCACATCGACGCGGAAATGGACGCCCAGCCTGTCGCCGATCTCCTTGGCCTCCAGCATCATCGCCTTGGCGACGGCGCGGGTCTCCGGATCGCCGCAGATGACCTCCAGCGTGCCGTGGGTCAGCGCGCTGATCGGGTTGAAGCACAGGTTGCCCCACAGCTTCAGCCAGATCTCGTCGCGGATACGGTCCAGGACCGGCGCACGCAGGCCGCCGGCCTCCATCGCCTTGGACAGGGCGACGACGCGGTCGGACTTCGAGCCGTCCGGCTCGCCCAGCGAGAACTTGTCGCCATAGACATGCTGGATGACGCCGGGCTCCACCACCTCGGTCGCCGGATAGACGACGCAGCCGATGGCGCGTTCCGGCGCCAGCCCTTTCCATTGCACCCCGCCCGGATCGACCGTCTCCAGGGTGCGGCCGTCGAACTCGCCGCCGGTGCCGTAGAAGTACCAATAGGGGATGCCGTTGACGGCGGTGACGACGGCGGTGTCATCACCGAGCAGCGGCTGCATCGCGGGGACGACGCCGGGGACGGAATGGGCCTTCAGCGCGATGATGACGTAGTCCTGCGGGCCGAGTTCGGCCGGATTGTCGGTGCAGCGGGGGTGGACGACGGTCTTTTCCTCCCCCATCAGCAGGGTGACGCCATTCTCGCGCATCGCCGCCAGATGCGCACCGCGCGCCACCAGACTGACTTCGGCACCCGCCTGGTGCAGGCGAACGCCGAGATAGCCGCCGATGGCCCCGGATCCGTAGATGCAGATCTTCATGCCGGATTCCCCTCTCCCCCGATTTCACTTTTTGAATGCTGTGGGGCTGGACGACGCCAGCCTGCCCACACCGGCCGCATCCATCGGCTGACCGGTTGCTATTGCAGCGGCATCCAACAGTCTGTCGCGCAAACTGTGCTTGGAGTTTGGTATACCACATACCGTATGTCAATGCGGAATGTGGGGGCACCGGAGAGAATGCGGCACCTGTTTTTCCCCGACCGGATCAGGCTCCCTTCGCAAAAAAGTACAGGGTCAGCACCGTTCCGATGAGGACGACCAGGGTCTTCAGAATCTTCGGATCGACCCGTTTCGCCCCCATGGCACCGGCATAGCCGCCGGCCACTGCCGCGACCGCCATGGCGCTGGTCTCGGGCCAGGACACCGCCCCGGCGACGATGAAGGCGCCGACCGCCGCCGCGTTCATCAGCATCGCCAGCAGCAGCCGCAGCCCGTTCATCGCGTGGATGTCGCGCAGCCCGAACAGGGTCAGCGCCGCCAGCATCAGGAAGCCGATGCCCCCGCCGAAATAGCCGCCATAGATGGAGATGACGAACTGCACGACCAGCACGCTCCGCCCGCCCAGCCGCAGCCGCGACACGATCCACGGCGCATAAGCCCCCACGGCGAAGACGGCGGTCGCGAACAGCAGAAGCCAGGGCACGAAGCGTGCGAACACCGCGTTCGGCGTCACCAGAAGCAGCAGGGCGCCGGCCAGGCCGCCGACGAGGCTGAGGACGGCGAAGACCGGGACATTCACCTGACCGCCGGCCGCGATCTCGCGCCTGTAGGCCCAACTGCTGGCGGCCTGCCCCGGGAACAGCGCCACGGTGCTGGAGGCATTGGCCGCCACCGGCGGCACGCCGGCGAACAGCAGGGCCGGAAAGGTGATGAAGGCGCCACCCCCGGCAATCGCGTTCAGCGCACCCGATGCGAAGGCGGCCAGCATCAGGACAGCGAGACTCAGCATGATCGATCCACCCCTTTCGATCCATGTTGACCGGCTCTTCCGTATTCTGTATACAGAATATCATCCTTCGAAGCGGGCGTCCGGTTGGTTCCTGGAAAGCCGGCCCCAGAACGCGACAAACCGACACCGGAGCCAATGCGGTGGCTCCGATGCCGGTTCGTTTCGCGGCCGGTTTGCATCCCGGCGGTCAGACGACCACTATCTCCTCTCCCGGCCGGCCCCCCGGTCGGCCGGGATGTTTTCGGCCGGGCTCCTCCTTCAGTCGGCGCCCTCGGTCGCCAGCTTGCCGATCGGCTGTTGGGTGTCTTCGGCGATCTGACGGGCGCGCATCGGCTTCAGGACGAACAGGGCCATGAAGGCGGCGATGGCGTTGACCGCGGCGGCGAAGAAGAACACCGTCTGCCAGCTGCCGGTGGACGCCACGATCACGTTGGCGAAGGGCACCACCAGCGACGCCGTTCCCTTGGCGGTGTAGAGCAGGCCGGCATTGGTGGTCGCGAACTTAGACCCGAAGCTGTCGGCGCAACAGGACGGGAACAGGCTGTAGATCTCGCCCCAGGCGAAGAACACCAGACCGGTCAGGATGACGAAGGCGACCGGGTTGTGGCCCCACTGGTTCAGCGCCAGGATGCCGACGGCCTCGATGGCGAAGGCGACGAACATGGTGTTCTCGCGGCCGATATGGTCGGACACCCAGCCGAAGAAGGGACGGGTCACGCCATTCAGCACGCGGTCGATGGTCAGCGCGAAGGTCAGCGCCGGCAGGGTCAGGCCCATGATACTGACGGGGGCGCCGTCGAGGTGGAAGTCCTTGGCGATCGGGCCGAGCTGGGCGGTGGCCATCAGACCGCCGGCGGCGACCATGACGAACATCAGGTACATCACCCAGAAGACCGGCGACTTCAGCGTCTCCTGCGGGGTGTAGTTGCGGCGGCTCTGCACGATGTTGGACTTGGTCTTCGGCAGCAGAGCGGGATTCGCCTCCCGCAGGAACCAGGCCAGCACGAAGACGACCAGCCCCTGGCCGAGGCCGAACACCAGGAAGGTCTGCTCGAAGCCCGACGTCTCGATCATGGTGGCGATCGGCACGACGGTGAGGGCGGAGCCGGCACCGAAGCCGGCGGCGGTCAGGCCGGCGGCGAGGCCGCGGCGGTCGGGGAACCACTTCAGGGCGTTGCCGACGCAGGTGCCATAGACGCCGCCGGCGCCGATGCCGCCGATGGCCGCGCCCAGATAGAGCAGCGCCAGCGAGTCGGCGAACGAGTTGATGACCCAGGCGAGCGCGCACAGCACGCCGCCGATCAGAACGACGATGCGGGGACCGAATTTATCGACGAACCAGCCTTCGACGGGGACCAGCCAGGTTTCGGTCACGACGAAGATGGTGAAGGCGACCTGAATGGCGGCACGACCCCAATGATACTTTTCTTCGATGGGGTTGACGAACAGCGTCCAGCCATACTGCAGATTGGCGATCATCGACATACAGATCACGCCGATGACCAACTGCATCCAGCGGCCACCGAACGGAGCGCCATGCGCCTCCGAGTTCGTATGCTGCATCTATCTATCTCCTCCTAGGAAGCGGTTTTGTGCCGGTTCGGGCGTCGCTTCTGTTTTGATGCTTGAGCGTTTTGTTTGTGCTTCAGAGCTTTTGACGCGGTTCTTTGCTGACGGTGGTCGTGCGGCGAGGATGCGGCCTCGGGGCACTCCACGGTTTTTAAGGGGCGGTTTTTTGCCCCCCGCCAGACCGATGCGGTCCTGGGTTCGGTCTGGAATTATCAATATGGTATACCAGATGCCGAGCAGCAGACAAGTAGCTAGTGGGCTGCGCGAACTGTTTCCTTGCCCCGCATTTGCGGCGGCTGGTATGCGGCGTCGGCATACTGATTTTCCGTTAGGCGGAAAGTAGCGGCGGCCGCCTTTGGCCGGAGACGATGCTGGCATATGGTATGCCAGCGCCGGAGACGGACGGATCCCTGCATTGGAGGCCGACGCTCGGGCCCATCCCGGCAGAACCCATATTGATAAGGAGTCGACCGCCATGGACCAGCAGCAGACCATCGAGATCGCCGTGGCGCGGGACGATGCCGATATCGCCGCCAGCTATCCGGTCATGAAAGAGCTGCGGACCCACATGACCGACGCCGACGCCTACCGCGCGCAGATCCGCCGCCAGATGGACGACGGCTATAACCTCGCCCTGCTACGGATCGACGGCGAGATCGCCGGCTGCGGCGGCTTCCGCGTCCACGAGACGCTGTCACGCGGCCGCTACATGTATGTCGAGGATCTGGTGACCAGCGCAGCCAAGCGGTCCTACGGGCTTGGCGACAAGCTGTTCGACTGGCTGGCCAACGAGGCGCGGGAACGCGGCTGCGCCCAGATGGAGATCATCTCCGGCATCCAACGCGGCGAGGCCCACCGCTTCTATCACCGTAAGCGGATGACCATCAAAAGCTTCCAGCTGGTGCTGCCGCTCGCCTGAGCGACGGACTCCGGACAACAAAAAAGACGGCCTGCGAAGGCCGTCTTTTCGTATCGACGCGACCGGAAACCTGGATCGCGGCGCTCAGAGGGCGCGCGGGAAGCTGGCCCAGGCCGGACCGGGCGGCAGTTCGTCTTCCTGTTCCTTCAGGTCGGCGGCGGTGGGGTTGGCAAGGCGAAGCGGCGCCGCGGAGAAATCGCGCTGCGACTTGCCGGCGTTGGCGACCTGCATCGACAGGATGTAATGGACGGTGCCGCCGAAGACGGACAGCACAAGCGCCAGAACCAGGATTTCCAACATGTTCATCGCTCCAGTGTCTCGGTGGGGTGTTTTTGTCCGAACGGCTTCGGCTTGGCTGCACTCTTATGACGCGCCGCAAAAACTGGATCAAGTTTTTTGGTATACAAGGTACATGATACCGGCCATGCGATGGACGCATGCGGCAGTCTGTTTGCATGCGAATCAAACATACCGTAGCACCAACATTTCCGCTCTGGTGCTTTGGTACGATGGTTCAACGGCTTGAGCTTGAATGGGCTCCCGCCCCGATCTGATTGGCTGACAAAACTGTTTGATTGGCGTACTGTATTTGGTATACCATATTTATAGCGTGGTGCCGGATCGGGCGCCCCGCCACCCCATCAGCCGCTCAGCCGCCAGGAGCCACGCCATGAATGTCGAACACATCCTGCGCACCAAGGAAGCCCGCGTCGTCGCCGTACGGACCACCGCCACGGTCGCCGAGGCCATCCGCCTGATGAAGGCGGAGAACACCAGCGCCGTCGTCGTCAAGGACGTCTGCCGGACCGAGGGCAACACGCTGGCCGGCGTCCTGTCGGAGCGTGACATCGTCCACGCCCTGCTGGACCGCGGCGCACCGCTGCTGTCCATGCCGGTGTCGCAGCTGATGACCCGCCAGCCGGTGACCTGCGCCCCGTCCGACAGCGTCCGGCAGGCGCTGCAGCTGATGGACCAGCACCACATCCGCCATCTTCCGGTCCTGGAGGACGGCCATCTGGTCGGCGTCGTCAGCGCCCGCGACTTCACCCGCCTGCAGCTGCAGGAGCTTGAAGGCACGGTCGCCGCGACGCCGGAGCCGCCGGCGACGACCGCCTACGCCCACTGACCCGTCCTTCCCGAATCCGGCGCCGTCGGCCCCTTCGAGGCCGGCGGCGCCTTTCCCATGGGAGAAGCCGCCCCGTGACCACCCTGATCTTCACCCATCACGATTGCTTCGCCCACGACACCGGTCCCGGCCATCCGGAGGCTCCGGACCGGCTGGCCGTCGTGTGGCAGGTCCTCGACCGGCCGGAGTTCCGCGACCTGGAGCGCCGGTCCGCCCCCGAAGCCGACGTGGAGCAGCTGTCGCGCGTCCATGACCGCCAGTATGTGGAAGCGGTGCTGGCGGCGGTTCCCGACGACGGATATTGCCGGCTGGACGGCGACACGCTGCTGTCGCCGGGGTCGCGCGGGGCGATCCTGCGCGCGGCGGGGTCGGTCTGCGCGGCGGTCGATGCGGTCCTGGCCGGCGAGGCGACGAACGCCTTCTGCGCCGTGCGCCCCTGCGGCCACCATGCCGAACCGGCGCGCGCCATGGGATTCTGCGTCTTCAACAACATCGCCGTCGGGGCGGAGCACGCCCGCAAGATCCATGGGCTGACGCGCGTCGCCGTCGTCGATTTCGACGTCCATCACGGCAACGGCACCCAGGCGATGTTCGCCGACGACCCCGACCTGTTCTTCGCCTCCACCCACCAGTCGCCGCTCTATCCCGGCACCGGCAATTCGTGGGAGCGCGGGGTGGACGGCAACATCCTGAACCTGCCGCTGGAGCCCTACAGCGGGTCCGTCGAGTTCCGCCAGGCGGTGGAACGCGCGATCCTGCCGGCGCTGGAAGCCTTCCGGCCCGAACTGCTGCTGATCTCCGCCGGCTTCGACGCGCACAAGCGCGACCCGCTGGCCCAGCTCGGCCTCACCGCCGAGGATTTCGAGTGGGTGACCCGCAAGTTGGTCGATGTCGCCGACCGGGTCTGCGGCGGGCGCGTCGTCTCGGCACTGGAAGGCGGCTATGACGCGACCGGCCTGGCGGAGGGGTGCGCGGCGCATCTGACGGCGTTGATGCGGGGGTAGAGTTGTTGGTGCGAATTGCCCCCACCTAACCTCCCCCGCTGGGCGGGGAGGGACTGCCGCCGCTCTCCCAATCAGGCACTTGTCCCCTCCCCCACCCAGTGGGGGAGGGTTAGGGTGGGGGTCTAACCCCGACAATCCAAAACTCTCAATCCGCCGCGAACCCCACCCCACACTCCCGCGCCCACTCCAGCAGGCGCGCGACGGCGCCGTCCAGCTCCGGCCGCTGCAGGGGGGCCGTGCCCAGCACCACCGCCCCGCTGCTGCCGTCGATGGTCAGCAGATCGCCGGTGCGGACCGTCACCTCGCCCACCTGCATCACCCCCGCCTCGACGTCGATGCGCAGGGCGCGGGCCCCGCAGACGCAGGCGCGGCCCATGCCGCGGGCGACGGTGGCGGCGTGGCTGGTGAAACCGCCGCGCGCGGTGACGATGCCGGCGGCGGCCTGCATGCCGTGGATGTCCTCCGGCGAGGTCTCCGGCCGGCACAGCACCACCGGCGCGCCGCCGCGGGCCAGACAGATGGCGTCCTCGGTCGTGAAGGCGGCGCGGCCCGTCACCGCGCCGGGCGAGGCTGGCAACCCCATGGCGAGCGCGCCGGCCAGCGCCTCGGGCGCCAGGGTGGGGCGCAGCAACTCGTCCAGCGCCTGGGGATCGACGCGGCGCACCGCCTCGTCCCGGCTGATGATCCCCTCCTCCGCCATGTCGACGGCGATGCGCACGGCGGCTTCGGGCGACCGCTTGCCGCTGCGGGACTGCAGGATGAACAGGCGTCCGGCCTCCACCGTGAACTCGATGTCCTGCATGTCGCCGAAGGCACGCTCCAGCCGCTCCGCCACCGCGCACAGCTCGGCGAAGACCGCGGGCTGCCGGCATTCCATCGACCGGTCCGGATGCGGCTGCGCGGCGCTGAGCGGATCGGGGTCGCGGGTGCCGGACACCACGTCTTCGCCTTGGGCGTTGGCCAAGAACTCGCCGCACAGGCCGGGGACGCCGGTGGAAGGATCGCGGGTGAACAGCACGCCGGTGCCGGAATCCTGCCCGCGGTTGCCGAACACCATCGCCTGCACCGTCACCGCCGTGCCCATGTCCTCCGGAATGCCGTGCAGGGCGCGGAAGGCGACCGCCCGCGGATTCATCCAGGAACGGAAGACCGCCGCCACCGCCATCCGCAGCTGTTCCGCCGGTTCCTGCGGGAAAGGCCGGCCGCAGCGCGTCTCCACCAGCTGCAGGAAGCGCGGCAGCAGGGTCTGCCAGTCCTGCGCCGTCAGGTCGCCGTCGCGCTGAAGCCCCCGCTCCTCCTTGTGCTCCTCCAGCAGATCCTCGAACCGGTGGCCGGGCACGCCCATGACGACGCAGCCGAAGGACTGCACCAGCCGGCGATAGCAGTCATGGGCGAAGCGGGCGTCGCCCGACGCTGCCACCAGCCCCGCCACCGAGCGGTCGTTGAGCCCCAAATTCAGGATGCTGTCCATCATGCCCGGCATCGACACCGCCGCCCCGGAACGCACCGACAGCAGGAGCGGCCGGCCGGCATCGCCGAAACACCCGCCCGCCCGGTCCTCCAGCGACGAGATCGCCTCGTCGATGGCGGCGCACAGCGCGGCCGGCAACGGATCTCCGGCGACCAGCCCCTGCCCGGCTTCCGCCGCGATGACGAAGCCCGGCGGCACCGGAATGCCGAGCCCGGCCATCTCCACCAGCCGCGCACCCTTGTTGCCCAGGCGCCCCACATCGGCCGACCGGACCAGACCGGAGCCGAAGGGAACGATCGAATCCGGCGACGGCGCGCACTGCGGCGCCGCGGTGGTCGGGGCGAGATAACGGGTGGGGGCGAGGTGCGGCATCATGGCTGTGGTCATCCTGCGCTCAACGCACAATCGGCCTCGTCGAAGGCCATCAGGCGCAGCAGCCGGTGCAGCCCATCCGGATCCCTGTCGGTCCAACCGGCGGTCCGGCCGCCGAGCCGTTCCAGGCGCGCCCGCTGTCCGTCCCCGGGCCACCGGCCCGCCCGACTATGGAGGTAAACACCCGCAGCAGCGATTCCGCCCACGCGCAGGCCGCAATGCTGCCGCCTAGGTCGATCCTGTACCCCTCCGCCCCGCCGCTGACCGGCGCATCGACCAGTTCCCCGCCCAACTCCGCGATGCGGGCGGCATTGGCCGCGGCCGACGCGGGCGGCAGGGAGGACAGGTCGATCAGCAGCCCGCCGCCGGGCAGGGCGGCGGCAAGCCCGTCATCGGCGAACAGCGCCTTTTCCACGGCGCGGGCATCGGGCAGCAGCATCATGACGGCGTCGCAGCGTCCGGCGAGCGCGCGGAGAGACCCGCGGGCATCGGCATGGCGATGGGCGTGATGATGGACCCGGTGTCCCACCTCCTGCAGCTTGTCCATGATCGCATCGGCCACCTCTCCGCCCCCGATGAACCCGATATCCATTGCGCGATCCTCCCCGTTTCCGCCCGCACGCCCTGTCGGACGGCAGGGCGTCGGAGGAGAGCTTCGTTGCGCGCTTCGCATCGCACAATAGCACCATCGCGCAATTTTCACATCGCGGAAACCCGCCTGAACTTACCTATTCTTACCCAAGCCTAACATGTTCGGCCGATGTCTCCAGTGGCAAAAAGCCGCATGCCGCCGGAATCCGCCAGACCGGCCCGGCGTCCGTCTCAACCAGACATGGCAGAATCGGTTGCGGCAATTCCGTCCCGCCGGTCGCGCAGGCCAGCGCCGCCGCCATGTCGGCGCAGCCCGCCAGCCGCAGCAGAACCATCCGCGTGGCGAAGACCAGCCGGCGGCGCCCGGCGCTCTCCTCCTCCAGCAGGCGGCGCGGGGTGGCCCACAGCGCGGCGACCGCCTCGCCGCCGTCGCAGAGCGGCTGCTGTCCCGGCGGCGCCGGGGCCAGGAAGAACAGCGTGTCGAAACGGCGCGGCAGCGCCTCCGGCGTCACCCAACGCGCCAGCGGCGCCATCCGCTCCAGTGCCGGGACCAGCCCCGCCCGCGCCAGGGCCGCCCCGAACCCCTGCCCTGCCGCCAGCGCCGTGCGCAGGCCCGCCAGGGTTGCGGCTTGCGGCGGATCGCGGGACAGCAGAATCGCGCATTCCTCCATGCATTCCCGAACGGCGGCGACGCGGTGGGCCAGATCGGCCGGCACGCCCGCGGCCGTCACGCCCCCATCGGGCCAATGGTCCCGCCAGGACGGGTCATGGTCGGCAGCGTCGAGCCGGCCGCCGGGGAAAACGGTGGCGCCGGGGGCGAAGCGCAGGCCGGCGTGGCGCTCCATCGCCAGCAGTTCCAGCCCGTCCGGCCCGTCGCGCAGCAGGATCAGGGTGGCAGCGGGCCGGGGCGGAACGGGGGTGTCGGGGGCGGTGTCGGACATGCCCCAAGTGTCGCCGACCGCCCCTTCGCCTGTCCATGCACGGCATGGGGAACCACTCTCACGATGCGGAATACAAAACGGGCGGCGTTTGACCGTCCGGCCTATCCCTTCCAGCATCCCGCCATCACCGCCATTCAGCGCACCATCATTCGCCAGTCCCGCCCCTCCATGCCGAGGGCCGGGCGGAGGAAGGCTGTCGTCATGCCGTTTCACCGCAGCACCAAGATCGTCGCCACGCTGGGTCCCGCCAGCTCTTCGGAAAGCCAGATCACCGCCCTGGCCCAGGCCGGCGTGAACGTCTTCCGCCTGAACGCCAGCCACGGCACCCAGGCCGAGCATGCGGAGCGCTATGCCCGCATCCGCGCCGCCGAGGAGCGGCTGGGCCGGCCGATTGGCGTGCTGCTCGACCTCCAGGGGCCGAAGCTGCGGGTCGGGACCTTCGGCTTCGGGCCGGTGGACCTCGCCATCGGCGACCGCTTCCGCCTGGACCTCGACCGCCGGCCGGGCGACAGCCGCCGCGTCTGCCTGCCCCATGCGGAGGTGTTCGCCAGCCTGGAACCTGGGCTGGACCTTTTGCTGAACGACGGGCGCATCCGGCTGCGCGTCCTCGACTGCGGCCCCAACTTCGCCGAGACGGAGGTGGTGGCCGGCGGCACCCTGTCCGACCGCAAGGGCGTCAATGTGCCGGGTGCCGCGCTGGCACTCAGCGCCTTGTCGGAGAAGGACCGCAGCGACCTCGCCTTCGGGCTGGACCTGGGGGTGGACTGGATCGGCCTCAGCTTCGTCCAGCGGCCGGAGGACATCCTGGAGGCGCGCGAGCTGATCGGCGGGCGCGCCCATGTGATGACGAAGATCGAGAAGCCGGCGGCCCTGCCGACGCTGGACCGCATCATCGAACTGTCCGACGCGGTGATGGTGGCGCGCGGCGACCTTGGCGTGGAACTGCCGCCGGAAGACGTGCCGGGCCTGCAGAAGCAGATGATCCGCCTCAGCCGCGCCATGGGCAAACCTGTGATCGTCGCCACCCAGATGCTGGAATCCATGGTTTCGGAGCCGACCCCGACCCGGGCCGAGGCGTCGGACGTCGCCAATGCCGTCTATGACGGGGCGGATGCGGTGATGCTGTCGGCCGAATCGGCCTCAGGCCGCTATCCGGTGGAAGCGGTGGCGATGATGGAGCAGATCGTGCGCCGGGTTGAGGGCGACCCGCTCTATCGCCGCATCATGGACGCCGACCATCCGAGCCCGGAGGCGACCGCCCCCGACGCGCTGACCGCCGCCGCCCGGCAGGTGGCAGAGACCATCAGCGCCGCCGCCATCGTCACCTACACCACCACCGGATCGACCACGCTGCGCGCCTCGCGCGAGCGGCCCGGCGTGCCGATCCTGGGGCTCAGCGCGCAGCGCGAGACCGCGCGGCGGCTGTCACTGGCCTGGGGCGTCCATGCGGTGCTGACCGACGACGTGGCGAATTTCTCGGAGATGGTCGGCCGCGCGCTGACCGCGGCGGCGGATGCCGGGATCGGCAAGCCGGGCCAGTCGCTGGTGGTGACCGCGGGCGTCCCGTTCGGCACGCCGGGCAAGACGAACGCCCTGCGGGTGGTTACCATCGGCGGGGAGGATGCGCCCAAAGTGGAGGCGGTGCAGAGGGAGGCGGTGACGGCGTGATGGGAAGCGCCGGCGGTCGGAGCCCCTCCCCACCCCTCCCCCGCTGGGCGGGGGAGGGGGCAAGTGCTTATGCGGGAGAGTAGCGGCAGTCCCTCCCCGCCCAGCGGGGAGGTTAGGTGGGGGCAATCAGCGGGGACTTACCACCCTCACTCCAGAAAATCGCAGTGCTTCTGCACATGCGCCGCCAGCCCCATGGTGTGCTCGCGCACCAGCCGTTCGGCGAGGTCGGCGTTGCGGTCCTCCAGGGCCTTGATGATGGCGCGGTGGTCGTGGATCGAACGTTCGGCCCGGTCCTCCTGGCCGATGGTCAGCTTGCGGATCGCCCGCATGTGGATGAACAGGTTGTCGGTGACGTCCTGGATCAGCTTCGACCCGCTCAACTGGATGATGCTCTTGTGGAAGGCGATGTTGGCGTCGGAATACTCGCTGACATGGTCCTTCGGGCTTCGCTGCTCGAAGCTGCCGAACAGGTCCCACAGCTTGTGGATCTCCGCCGCCGGGGCGTGTTCCGCGGCCATGCGGGCGGCCATGCTCTCCAGCGCCGCCCAGACCTGGATCATCTCGATGATCTCGGTCTTGGTCTTGCGCACCACGAAGATGCCGCGGCGCGGCTGCAGGCGGATGAAGCCCTCCTGCTCCAGCAGGGTCAGCGCCTCGCGGATCGGGGTGCGGCTCACGCCGAGCTTGTCGCTGAGCTGACGCTCGTCCAGCCGGATCTCCCGGTCGTGGTCGTAGATGTCCATCTCCGTGATCGCCTGCTTCAGCGCGTGATAGACCTGACTGCGGAAGGTCGTTCCGGTGTCGAGGGGCTGAACGTTGAGAGCGGGAACGGTCATGAAACGGATGTCCTTATGTCTCGCCGGCAGTTGCGGCGCGCCCGGTCAGGCTCCGGCCCGTCGGGCGCGGGC
>NZ_CP168801.1:0-45526 GCF_055698305.1 Azospirillum sp. VT-I1
CCGCGCGCGACCGCACCTCCCCAAGATCGCTGAAGATGCCGAGCATTTCCTCATGCAGGGCCAGCGCCTCGTCCACAAAGCCGCGGCCAGCTTTCAGACGCGCGATCTCGCCAAGCATAACCGCGCGCGACCGCACCTCCCCTTTTTCCTCGACAAAGCCTTCGAGATTGGCGGCGAAGATGCCCATCGCTTCGTCTATCTGTCCATCCTGGACCAACAGACGCGCATAATCGGGTTCGAACACTCCCCACATCATCAGACCCGTCCCCCTCGGTCAGCCTATCCATCGCTTGGTACAAGCATTGGCGGGCGAACCCGACATCGCCGGTACTCCTCGCGGCATCAGCCGCATGACGCAGCAATTGGAGAGGCGGCAACAGGCCAGCCCTTTCGATCGACGTGACGGCCCGTCGCCCCAACTCGGCCGCCCGCCGATAGCGGTACGTCCGGATCAAATGATAAACGGCCTTAGTCGCAACCACCCGCAGCACGCCCGCATCTCCTGTCCGAACCGCCAGATCCGCCAGCACCACATCGGCCTCGAAAGGCCGATTTCCGTCATCATCCCATTCGGCGAACAGCGCCGGCAGCAGCGCCCGTGCGAAATCCGCAGCCTCAGCTTCGGTCAAAGGCGCCAGTCCCGCAATGCGCGGCGCCAGCAGGTGACATGAGGCGGCGGCCGGCCGGTCCGGTTCCACCACGTCGCGGAACAGGTCGAAGACCGACAGCGACAGCAGTCGGTCGAACGCCGCATCCGCCATCCCGACATGGCGGGCCAGAACCGACAGCGCCGGCAGCGGCAGCGGCAGTTCGACGCCGGCGACGGCGCGCAACAGCCGCCGCCCGTCTGCATCGATGCAATCCCACAGCGTGTCCAGCATCAGATGGTCGAGCCGCTCGGCACACTCCGCATCGTCCGGCCGCTCGGTGCCGGCCAGCCAGCCGTCCAGTGCCGCCACCGCCCGCTCCGCCTTGTCCGGGGCGCTCAATGCCAGCGCGATCAGCAGATCCTGAAGCCCCGGATTGCCCCGCGCCGCCTCCAGGCAGCAGTCCAGCAGATCGTCGGCGACATCGCCCGCTTTGCGGTCGCGCAGCCGGCTCGCCGCCTGTTTCAAACGTGTGCCGGCATCGAAGGGATGAAGCGGGATTTCCTCCAATGTCCCTTTCAGCCGCTCCGCCAGGGCGAAGCGGAACCGGCAGGTGATCAACAGCGCGCTGTCGCCCGAGGATTCGACGAAGGCGCGCAGCAGCGCCTCCAGCACCGGCAGCGCCGCGACCTTCACCGTCGGACGGCCGGTGACCGACAGGTCAAGACATTGCTCGAAGTCATCCAGCACCAGCAGGACCGGCTCATCCCGCAACGGCCCCTCCAGCACGCGGCGCATGGCGGCGTGGATCGCATCCGGCCGTCCGCGCAAGGCCGCCGGGTCCAGCCCCAGCCGGTCATCGAAACCGGGACGGGCAACGGCCAGCGCCTTCCACACCGAATCGATGTCGCAGGCGCCATAGACCACCGCCGGCTCATGCCCGGTCATCCGGTCGGCGATGCGGGCGGCGAGGCTGGATTTTCCCAGATGCCCGGCGCCATGCAGCAGCAGCCCGGCGCAGCCGCGCGGCCGGTCGCGCAGGACACGCAAGGCGCGCTGCACCTCCCGCCGCCGGCCGACGAAGCCGGTGCGGCCGACCACCGGCACCTTCCTGTTGTTGCCGAAAAGCGGCTTTCGGCATGGTCGAACGGCCGCTGACGCCGCCGTGCCCGTGGGCGGCACAGCGCGCCGCCGCCATCGCCGCTCAGGAACAGCCGGGCGAGATGCCAGTGGGGCAGACGGTCCTGCCCGTTCGGCGGCGCCAGCAGGGCGCGGCGGGCGGAGGCGACCGCCGCCTCAAGCCGGTCGCCCCCGGCGATCCGCTGATAGAGCGCCGCGGCGAAGGCGCTGGCGTTGCTGTCATAGACCGATCCGGCCCAGCCGATGGCCGCCGGCTGTCCCGCCGCCATCATCGGCAGGATGAAGGGATCGACCCCAGCGGCATCCGCCGCCGTCTCGCAAGCCGACAGGAACAGCAGGCGCGGGCGGTGGTCCGGCCCCAGGGCGCCGAGGAAGGCCGCCGGATCGATCGGGGCGCAGACGCCAAGCTCATCCTCCAGCGCCAGCATCGGCGGATCGCCGTCCCGGCCGGCAAGGCCATGGCAGGACAGATGCAGCACCTCCACCGGCCATTCCAGGCTGAGGCGTTCGCGCAGATCGTCCAGCGTTCCGCCATCCTCGACCACCAGATCCAGCGGGAGGCGGCCGGCGCTCTTGAGGATCGCCACCTCCTCCTGCTCCACCCAAAGCTCGCTCTCTCCCTGCGGCGTCGCCGACAGGAACAGGATGGTCAAAGCGTGGTCGTCGGCGGGCGGTCGGGGAGCCGCCGCAACCCCGACGCGGCGGATCGGGCAGAAGCCGAGCGTCGCGTCGGCGGCCAGGAAGCCTTTGGCTGTCGCCAGGATTTCCCAAGGCAGGGCCAGAAAATCGGACGCGCCGTCCTGCTCCGGGTCCTCCGCCATGAATTCGATTTCCAGCGGTCGCGCCGCACCGGGGCGCAGCAGGCTGGACAGCCAGCGCTCCGGCCCGTCCAGCCAGTCGGCGATCTCCCGCCCCAGCGCCAACAGCGCGCTTTCGCCGCCGTCCTTTGCTGCCCCGTCCTCCAAAATCGCCGCATAGCGGTTCAGCCACTCGTCGATGCGCTGCCGGTCTGCGGCACCCAGCGGACGAGGCGCACTGCGGCGCCCGCTCTCCTCTTCATGGAAAATGCCATCGCCATCATGGAGGAAACGAACGCGCATCGCTGGCCCTTCCGCATCTTTTCGCGTTCCTTATTGTCTCATTTCTACCATTTGGAGATCAAGATGGGCATATCGCCACGTCCGGCCTATAGTTCCCGGAGGGCGACCACCCACCAGCCGGAGCGCCGCAGGATGGAACACTGAACACCCCTCGTGAAAACGTTCCACGCTGTTCCAAACGTCCCGGCGCCCCACCACACCATCATTGCGCCCATCCCCCGTCCGCCCTATGTTCCCGGCAAACTCTCGCTTGTCCGGGCCCCGATGACTGACCTTTCGCACATCCGCAATTTCTCGATCATCGCCCACATCGACCATGGCAAGTCGACCCTTGCCGACCGGTTGATCCAGCAGTGCGGCGGCCTCGACGCGCGCGAGATGCGCGAACAGGTGCTCGACAGCATGGACATCGAGCGCGAGCGCGGCATCACCATCAAGGCCCAGACCGTCCGCCTGCTCTACAAGGCCGAGGACGGCAAGCAGTACACGCTGAACCTGATGGACACCCCCGGCCACGTCGACTTCGCCTATGAGGTCAGCCGGTCCTTGTCCGCCTGCGAGGGCTCGATCCTGGTGGTCGACGCCTCGCAAGGCGTTGAGGCGCAGACGCTCGCCAACGTCTATCAGGCCATCGACAACAACCACGAGATCATCCCGGTCCTCAACAAGATCGACCTGCCCGCCGCCGAGCCCGACCGGGTCAAGCAGCAGATCGAGGACGTGATCGGGCTGGACGCCTCCGACGCGGTGGAGATCTCGGCCAAGTCCGGCCTCAACATCGGTGCCGTGCTGGAGGCGGTGGTCAAGCGCCTGCCGCCGCCCAAGGGCGATGCCGACGCAGCCCTGAAGGCCCTGCTGGTCGATTCCTGGTACGACCCCTATCTCGGCGTCGTCATCCTGGTGCGCGTCGTCGACGGCGTGCTGAAGGTCGGGCAGAAGGTGCGCTTCATGGCCGCCGGCTCCGCCCACGACGTGGACCGCGTCGGCGTGTTCACCCCGAAGGCGCTGCTGACCGGAGAGCTGCGGCCGGGCGAGATGGGCTTCATCACCGCCGCCATCAAGGACATCACCCTGACCAAGGTCGGCGACACCATCACCGACGAGCGCAAGCCGGCGACCGAAGCGCTGGCCGGCTTCAAGCCGTCCGTGCCGGTGGTGTGGTGCGGCCTGTTCCCGGTCGATGCCGCCGATTTCGAGCGGCTGCGCGACAGCCTGGGCAAGCTGAAGCTGAACGACGCCAGCTTCCATTACGAGGCCGAAACGTCGGCGGCGCTGGGCTTCGGCTTCCGCTGCGGCTTCCTCGGCCTGCTGCATCTGGAGATCATCCAGGAGCGGCTGGAGCGCGAGTTCAACCTGGACCTCATCACCACCGCGCCGTCGGTGGTCTACAAGCTCTACATGACCGACGGATCGGTGCAGGACCTGCACAATCCGGCCGACATGCCCGACGTGGTCAAGATCGACCGCATCGAGGAGCCGTGGATCAAGGCCACCATCATGCTGCCCGACGAGTATCTCGGCGGCATCCTCCAGCTCTGCACCGACCGCCGCGGCCAGCAGATCGAGCTGACCTATGCCGGCTCGCGCGCCATGCTGGTCTACCGCCTGCCGCTGAACGAGGTGGTGTTCGACTTCTACGACCGCCTGAAGTCGATCAGCCGCGGCTATGCCAGCTTCGACTACCAGATGGACGGCTATGAGGAGGGCGACCTCGTCAAGATGGCGATCCTCGTCAATGCCGAGCCGGTCGACGCCCTGTCGATGATCGTCCACCGCGGTCAGGCCGAGCGCCGCGGCCGCCAGCTGTGCGAGCGTCTGAAGGAGCTGATCCCGCGCCAGCTGTTCAAGATCGCCGTGCAGGCCGCCATCGGCGGCCGCGTCATCGCCCGCGAGACGATCAGCGCCATGCGCAAGGACGTTCTGGCCAAGTGCTATGGCGGCGACATCAGCCGCAAGCGCAAGCTGCTGGACAAGCAGAAGGAAGGCAAGAAGCGCATGCGCCAGTTCGGCCAGGTCGAAATCCCGCAGAGCGCCTTCATCGCGGCGCTCAAGATGGGCGACGAGTAAGGATACGGAAAGGCGGGCCTCGGCCCGCCTTTTTTGTGCAGCCCGGCAATTCCGTACAACCTGCGAAACAAACCGCCATTTCGCGTGTCATCACGCGTGGGTACGGTGCCGCGCATGCGCGGTGCCCCTCACCTGTGAGTCCAATCCGGGAGGATGACATGCGCAAGATTCTCGCCGCCGCCGTTCCGGCCCTCATGCTGATGGCCGCCGCCGCTCCTGCCGACGCCCAGACCAGCGGGTCCGCCAGGGCCAACGCGGTCGCCAACGGCACGATGGACACCGGCGCCCGCGACCTCCAGGCCAGCCGCGACATGATCGGCAAGCGGGTGGTCCACCGCCATGGCGGGCCGGTTGCCGGCACGATCCAGAACGTGACCACCGGCGCCGACGGCCAGACGATGGTCGAGCTGAAGATGGCCAAGACCGGCCAGACCGTCATGCTCACCCCGTCCTCCTTCGAACGGCGCGGCCGTCAGGTCGTCATCATGCATGACCAGAACGAGCTGCAGCAGCTCGCCCAATACAGCAGCCAAGCCAACACCGGCTACGGCAGTTCGACCGGCGGGGCCATGGGTGGTCCGATGGGCGGCTCCACGGGCGGCATGGGCGCCGGCTCCATGAACCAGGGCAGCATGAATCAGGGCTCGATGAGCGGCTCCATGGGCCAAGGATCGATGAACCAGGGCACCATGAACCGTGGCTCCATGGGTCAGGGCACGATGGGCCAGGGCACGATGGACGAGCGCATCATGTCGCCGAACAAGCCCGGCATGGAGTAAGCCACCGGCGGAGGCGGGAGGCCGCCACGGTCCCCGCCTCCGGAATGCTCAGCCCCCGATCGCCCTCAGTCGATCCCCCTTCAGTCGATCACCGTCAGTTCGCCGGCCAGCGGCTTCGGCATCTCCGCCTTGACCGCGCCGGCGTCCAGGCCGGCGGCGAGCAGGCAGACCAGCTTGGCGTAGCTGGCCTCCGGCGTCATGTCATAGGCGCCGACGGCACCGACGGCACCCAGCCCGGTGGCGTAGGCGCCGGGCAGCACGGCGCCGCGCTGCACCTGGGTGTTGTCCATCAGCACCATGCCCGCTTTCAC
This sequence comes from Azospirillum sp. VT-I1, assembly GCF_055698305.1. Taxonomy (NCBI): domain Bacteria; kingdom Pseudomonadati; phylum Pseudomonadota; class Alphaproteobacteria; order Rhodospirillales; family Azospirillaceae; genus Azospirillum; species Azospirillum sp. VT-I1. Next base: position 5,985 of record NZ_CP168801.1, read on the forward strand.
CGCCGCCGAAAGCGCAGCCAGGAAATCCGGGTCGGTCGGACCGTTGCCCTCGCCGAAGGCCAGCAGCACCGCCCCCTTCGCCGCCGGGCTGGTGCCGGTCAGCATCGCCGACACCGTGCTGGCCCGGATGCCGGGATAGAGCCACAGCATGACGACGGAGAATTCCGCCAGCGCCGCCGCTTGGGCGTCCAGCGCCGCCAGCCGCTTGGCCCGGTTCTCCGGATCGTTCAGCGAGACCGCGGCGCCCGGCATCGGCAACCAGTAAGGCTCGTTGCGGGCGACCACGCTGCCGATGGTGGCGAGCGGCGGGAAGTTCGGCGAATCGAAGCCGGCGAAGCGGTTGGCGTCGACCTTGGACGAGCGGTTGCCGCGCAGCAGCTTGGTGTCGAAATAGACGCAGACCTCCGGCACCGGCAGGGTCCCCGCCGCCACGACGGCGCCGACCAGATTGCTCACCGCGTCGGTCAGCGTGAAGGACAGCGGCACCTGCGACCCGCTGAACACCACCGGCTTCGACAGGCCGGGCAGCAGGAAGGACAGGGCCGACGCGCTGTAGGCCATGCTGTCGGTGCCGTGCAGCACGACGAAGCCGTCATACTCGCCATAAACCGACAGCAGCCGCCGGGCGATGGCGATCCAGTCCGCCGGGGTCATGTTGGAGCTGTCGAGCGTGCGGTCGAACCAGCCCATGGTCCAGGTCAGGTCCTTGTAATCCCGCACCCCGTGGCCGGACAGGCCGGGCATCGACAGGACCAGCCGTTCGAACTCCGCACCCGGCACCGGGGCCAGTGCCCCGTCGGGATTGGTGACGCACCCGATGGTGCCCCCGGTGTACAGCACATAGACCCGCGCCATCGTCCGCTCCTCCCGCAATCTTGGCGGCGGCAGGATAGGCTTCCCCCGCCTACTTCTCAAGGCACAGCCGGTCCTGGAGCGCCAGCGGGCTCCGCACCGACGCCGGGGCCTCCTCCGCGACCAGCTGCCGGCCAGGCGCGGCGCCGAGGGCGGGAATGCCTGCCGGAACAGGGTTGTAGGCAAGGCGGAATCGCCGCGGTTCCGGCACCGCCGGCTGGCATGCCGCGGGCGGATCGATCCGGGCGGCAGCAAGAACCACGCTGGTCCAGGCGGCGAACAGGGACATGGTCGGAAACTCCAAAGCGGTTGGAAACCGAACATGGGCCGCCCACCATTCCCTTGGAAACGAATAGGCATTATGCCGTCATCACGATTCGTAATGACCGCGACGTTGCGGATGGACGGGCGCTCTGCTTGAATGGGAGGCAACTTCCGGTCCCCAGCCATGCCCGCCAATCTCGACACCGACCTGCTGCGCGCCTTCGTGGCCGTCGCCGACAGCGCCAGCTTCACCCGTGCCGGCGAAAGGCTGGGCCGCACCCAGGCGGCGGTCAGCCAGCAGGTGCGCCGGCTGGAGGACACGGTGGGCAAGCGCGTGTTCGAACGCGACACCCACGGCGTGCGCATGACCCGTGACGGCGAGGTCCTGCTGGCCTATGCCCGGCGCATGCTGACCCTGAACGACGAGGTGATGGCGCTGATGCACCGCAGCCCGGCGGTGGCAAGCGTCCGCATCGGCACGCCCGACGATTACGCCACCATGCTGCTGCCCGACGTGCTGGCCCGCTTCAACGCCGCCTATCCCGACGTGATGGTGGAGGTGATCTGCGACAACAGCCCCGATCTGGTGGCGGAGATCGACAAGGGCCGCTACGACCTCGCCCTGGTCACCCGCAAGGCCGGCGAGGCCGGGGGCGAGCTGGTGCGGCAGGAACCGGTGTCCTGGGTCGCCCCGCCGCAGGATTCGGTTCCGCCTCCGGGATACCGTCCGGTCGAAAGCCTCGATCCGCTGCCGCTGGCGCTGTTCCCCAAGGGCTGCGTCGTGCGCGACCTCGCCGTCGCCGCCCTGGACGGGATGGGGCGCGACTGGCGCGTCGCCTTCACCAGCAAGAGCGTCGTCGCCGTCCATGGCGCGGTGATGGGCGGGCTGGGGGTGACGGCGATGGAAAACTGCACCATCCCGCCCAGCCTGCGACGCATCGGTGCGGCGGAGGGGTTTCCGGAGCTGCCGGACATCGACATCGCCCTGCACCGCGCCCGCGGTACGGCGGCCAAGCCGGTGCGCCTGTTGGCCGACGCCATCCACGACCTTGTCGGCCAACAGATGCTGGGCCGCCGGGTGCCGAACCGCGATGTGCCCGTGCACGCGAGGGAAGTCACGCCATGACCGCAGCGTCCATCACCGCCGCCATCCTCCTCGGCCTTGCCGGCGCCATGGCGGCCATCCCGCAGGCCCGGGCGCAGAGCCCGGTCGCCATCGGCGCCCCCCTGACCGGCGAGGTGGTGCTGAACCGCGACATCGAGGTGCGGATCGGCCCCAGCGAAGACGCCCGCATCGTCATGACGCTGAAGCAGGGCAAGGCGCTGAACGCGTTGGGCACCCCGCGCGGCACCTATTGGACGGAGATCGCCATCGGCGGCCAGCCCATCGGCTATGTGCCCGCCGATCGCTGGACCCGGCGCTGATGGTCACCGGCCGGCCGGCGGTCGGCGGCGAGGGGCCGCGCCCGCCCAAGCCGCCGCCAGCCAGCCGGCGGACGCCCCGCCGCCCCACCGCAGCGCCGCCGTCGTCCCGCGCGCCGCCTGGGACAAGGCCGCCCAGACCCCGGCGGAGGGCTATGTCGTCGCCGCCGGCCCGATCTCCGCGACCGAGATCCTGAGCAACCGCAAGCGGCGCGGCTTCACCCTGCGCAAGGGCGACGTGGTGGCGCTGATCGGCGCCGCCAACGGCGAGGCGACGCTGGCCCTGCCCGCCGGCACCCGCGCGGTGGCGCCGGTCCAGGGGCTGGTCGGGGTGGTGGCGCCCTATCCGCTGCCGGGCATGCCGCCGGTGGAGCCGGGCATGCTCTACGGCATCAAGCTCGGCGAATATGTCAGCTATGCCGAGGGCCTGCGCGCCTGGAAGGAGTTCACCGCCGGGCCGGGCAGCGCCTATCGCGACCTGCCGCCGATGGTGTGGCCGGTCTTCCGCAAGGGCCGGCTGCTGTACGAGGTGGGGGTCGCCCCCTTCACGCGGTTGCAGGTGGACACCGCCTGCGGCACGTTGGCGCAACGCGGACTCGATTGTACGGTGATCGAGCTGGATACGTTTTGATGGGTCCGCACCAGACGGGCCGGCCGCGCCCTCCTTCATGACCCCTTCACGATCGAAGAGCCATGACCAACGCCGACCCGACCGGACCCCAGGACGACGCGAAGCCCCCTCCCGCCCGACAGCGGCGACGAGGATCTGGTGTTCCTGGACGATGCGTCCGCCGATGCCGGCCAGCCGCCGGAGGAGGATCAGGATCCCGGCAGCCGCTGGACCATGCTGATCGTCGATGACGAGCCGGAGGTCCATGCGATCACCAAGCTCGTGCTGTCCGACTTCGCCTACAAGGGGCGCAAGGCGCGCTTCCTGTCCGCCCATTCGGCGGCGGAGGCGCGGCGGATCCTGGCGCGGGAAAGCGACATCGCACTGATCCTGCTGGACGTGGTGATGGAGACGGAGGATGCCGGCCTGCGGCTGGTCCACCACATCCGGGAAGAGCTGCAGAACCGCAACGTCCGCATCATCCTGCGCACCGGCCAGCCGGGACAGGCACCGGAACGCGCGGTGATCCTCGATTACGACATCAACGACTACAAGGCGAAGACCCAGCTGACCGCCCAGCAGCTGTTCACCACCACGGTCGCGGCCCTGCGCTCCTACGAGGACATCGTCGCCATCGACGCCAACCGCCGCGGCCTGGAAAAGATCATCGAGGCGTCGTCGTCGCTGTTCCGCGCCCGCTCCATGAAGCTGTTCGCCGCCGGCGTGCTGACCCAGCTGTCGGGCCTGCTGGGGGTGGGGCCCGACGCGATCCTGTGCGTGCAGCGCGGCGGCGCCGGCGGCCAGGGTAGCTGCAACCCGCCCTTCAGCGGCAAAAACGTCAACGGCAACGGCAGCGGCGGCAACGGCCTCTATGTGCTGGCCGGATCGGGCCGGTTCGAGGCTCTCATCAACGAGCCAGCCGCCGGTCATGTCGACCCTTCGGTGCTGGATGCGGTGACGGCCTGCCTGGAAAGGCGGGCGCATGCCTATGCCGGCGACCATTGCACGCTCTATATCCGCACGCCGAACGACCGCGAGACGGTGGTCTATCTGCGCTCCCACCGCCCGCTGTCGGAGTTGGACCGCAAGCTGATAGAGGTGTTCTGCGGCAAGATCTCGGTCGGTTTCGACAATCTGCACCATTACGAACAGCTCTACCGGGCGCAGCAGGGCACGCTCGCGGCGCTGGCCGATCTGGCCGAACGCGGGCGCGGCGCGCTTGCCCCGGACGGGCTTGCTGCGGAGATGGTGGAAGATGGCCGCTTCAGCCGGTCGCTACGCATCGCGGCGATCACGGAACGATCGCCCGCCGCCTGCATGAAGACGGGTTGTTCCCCGAGTCGCTGGACGACTCGACGCTGGAGATCATCGGGCTGGCGGCGATCCTGCACGACATCGGCAACGCCGCAGTCAATCCCGACATCCTGTCGAAGCCCGGCCCCCTCGACCCGGCGGAACGCAGCGCCATGCAGGCCCACACCGTGGCCGGCGCCACCCTGCTGAGCCAGGCGAGCGATCTGGCCGACGGACCGACCCACCTGCATCTGGGGGCGGCGGTGGCGCGCTGGCATCACGAGAATTGGGACGGCACCGGCTATCCGGACGGCCGCACCGGGGCAGCGATCCCGCTGTGCGCCCGCATCGTCGCCGTCGCCGACGCCTTCGACGCGATGACGCGCGACCGTCCCTATCGCAAGGCGCTGTCGCGGGAGGAGTCGGTGGCGGAAATCCGACGTCTGGCGGGTCTGCGGTTCGACCCGGCGGTGGTCGATGCCTTCCTTGCGGTGCTGCCGGAGATCGACCGAGTGATTGACCGGATGATCGGCCGGATGGGTCCGGCGCCGCGTTAGGCGTTCGTGCCCATCGGGTCGCGGTCCGCCGCCTTCAGGGGCGGCAAAGCGCTTCCACCGCCTCGCGCAGCGGGCCGACCTGCACCGGCTTCAGCAGCAGCTGGCAGCCCATCAGCTCGGCCTCGTCCCGCCGTTCGGGGGTGCTGTCGCCGGTCAGGATGATGGCCGGGATCTGCTGCCCGGTTTCCGCACGCACCCGCTCCACCACTTCGCGCCCGGTCCGGCCGGCCGGCAGGTAATGGTCGGCGATGATCAGGTTCGGCGTGCGTGTCAGGCCGCCGAGCTGCGCCTCCAGGGCGGCGGCGCTGCCCGCCGTCACCACCTCGTACCCCCAGCCGTCCAGCAGGATCGCCAACCCTTCGACGATCGACCGGTCGTCATCGACCACAACGATAAGTGGTTTACCTGCCGATGGTTTGCTCGCTTGATCGTCCTTCGGCTCAGCCATTGGTTACCCCAGCTCCGTCATCAGCATTATGATTGCCACCGAACACGCCAAGGCAATGGAAGCGTTGCCTGTGCCATAGCGGTGACATCGGGCGCATCGTGGGCCTACCGCAGACAAATTGTCCGGAACCCCAATCTTTCCACAGAGCCCCACGCTTCCGTCAAACATTCAATTGCAACGAAGAGCGCCACAGTCTTCCCTTACCGAAAGCACTCGGGACTCCTCAATCAGCGATTCATCATATGCTTGTGTGATCGGGTAACTGAGTAGCGATTCCCTGTGAGTTTTTCCGCTTCACAAAAAAAGACCCCCGGGGAAGCGGGGGCCTTTGTATTGCTCGGCCTTTCCTTCAACCGGAAGGTGCCGACCCTCAGGTGCGCAGACTGCCGCCGGTGGCCTTGACCACGGCCGTGACGATCTTCTGGCCGACCGCCTCGATTGCCTCGTCGGTCAGGGTCGCGGTGGTCGGCTGGTAGGTGACCGAGACGGCGACCGACTTGCGCCCTTCGCCCACGCCGGGACCTTCATACACATCGAAGACCGCGACATCCTTGACCAGCGCCTTGTCGGCGCCCTTGACGGCGCGGAGGATCTTGTCGGCCTCCACCCTGCGGTCGACCACAAAGGCGAAGTCGCGCTCCACCGGCTGGAAGGCGGAGAGCTGGACCATCGGCTTGGCGGTGCCGCCCTTCTTCTTGGGCAGCGGCACGGCGTCCAGCATCACCTCGAAGCCGACGACCGGCCCCTTGACGCCCAGCGTTTCCAGCACCGACGGGTGAATCTCGCCGAAGCGGGCCATCACGGTGGGGCCGAGCCGCAGCACGCCGGACCGGCCGGGGTGGTACCAGCCCGGCGCGTCGGTGGTGACCTGCAGGTTGGCCGTCGGGGCACCGGCCGACTCCAGCACCGCCAGCGCGTCGGCCTTGGCGTCGAACACGTCGACGCCGCGGGCCTTCTCCGCCCAGTGGCGCGGCACCGCCGCACCGGCGCGGATGCCGGCGGCGACCGTATCCTGCCCGTCCGGCGCCGGGTTGTGGAAGGCCGCCCCGACCTCGAACAGGCGCACGTCGGCATAGCCGCGGTCGGCGTTGCGGCCGGCGGCCTGGATCAGGTTGGGCAGGACCGACGGGCGCATGACGTCCAGGTCGCTGCTGATCGGGTTGACCAGCCGCAGGCCCGGCTCGACGCCGCCGAACAGCTCGGCGACCGCACCGGACAGGAAGGACCAGGTGACGGCCTCCGACAGGCCGCGCGCGGCCAGCGTGCGCTTGGCCAGCGCCACGCGGCGCTGCTTCAGCGTCAGCGCCGGGCGGGTCAGCACCGTCTCGCGCGGCAGCGGCGTCGCCGGGATGGCGTCGAAGCCGTGGACGCGCAGCACCTCCTCGACCAGATCGGCCTCGCCATGGACGTCGGCCCGCCAGGACGGGACGCCGACGACCAGCCGGCCCTCGGCATCCTCGCCTTCCAGGGTGAAGCCCAGATCGGTCAGGATGCGCTCCTGACGCTCGCGCGGCAGCTCGACGCCGCCGAGCGCGGCGACGCGGCCCGGACGCAGGGTCAGCGTGCGCTTCCACTCCGGCTCGGCCCCCGCCGTCACGATCTCCGACGCCTCGCCGCCGCACAGATCGAGGATGAGTCGGGTCGCCCGCTCGATCCCCTCGACCACCGCGGCGGGATCGACGCCGCGCTCCAGCCGGTAGCGGGCGTCCGATTCCACACCCAGCCGGCGGCCGGTCTGCGCGGTGCGGACGGTGTCGAAAATCGCGGCTTCCAGGAAGACGTTGGTCGTCTCCTCGGTGCAGCCGGACGTCTCGCCACCGATGATGCCGCCCAGCGCCTCGGCCCGCTCATGGTCGGCGATCACCGTCATCGCTAGGTCGAGCTGGTATTCCTTGCCGTTCAGCGCCGGCAGGGTCTCGCCCTCGCGCGCCAGCCGGACCACGATGCCGCCCTTCACCTTGTCGGCGTCGAAGGCGTGCAGCGGGCGGGAAACGTCGAAGGTGATGTAGTTGGTGATGTCGACCAGGATGGAGATCGGACGCAGGCCGATGGCGGTCAGCTTGTCCTGCAGCCATTGCGGCGACGGGCCGTTCTTCACGCCGCGGAAATAACGGCCGACATAGTAGGGGCAGGCGTCCAGCGCCTCGATCTCAACCCCGATCGGGCTCTTGAAGGCGCCGGGGACCGGGGTGGCGTTCAGCAGCCCCTCGGTCAGCGGCTTCAGCCTGCCCATCCCGGCAGCGGCGAGGTCGCGGGCGATGCCGCGCACCCCGGCGCAGTCGGCGCGGTCGGGCGTCAGGTTGATGTCGATGACCGGATCGTTCAGCCCGGCATAATCGGCGAAGCCGGCGCCGACGGGGGCGTCGTCCGGCAGCTCGATGATGCCCTCATGCTCGTCCGACAGCTTCAGCTCGCGCTTGGAGCACATCATGCCGTTCGACTCGACGCCGCGGATGACGCCCTTCTTCAGCGTGATGTCGGAACCCGGGACATAGGTCCCCTCCGGCGCGAAGACGCCCTTCATGCCGGCGCGCGCGTTGGGGGCGCCGCAGACCACCTGCAGGGTGCCGGCGCCGGTATCGACCATCAGCACGCGCAGCTTGTCGGCGTCCGGGTGCTTCTCGGCCGAGACGACATGGGCGACGCGGAAGGGCGCCAGCTCCTTCGACCGGTCATGGACGCCTTCCACCTCCAGCCCGAGGGCGGTCAGCTTCTCCGTGATCTGGTCGAGCGAGGCGTCGGTCTCCAGATGGTCCTTCAGCCAGGACAGCGTGAACTTCATGGGTCCGGCTCCTTAGCGCGTCAGGCCGTGGGCGATGTTGGGAATGTCGAGCGGCACGAAGCCGTAATGCTTCAGCCAGCGCAGGTCGGCTTCGAAGAAGGTGCGCAGGTCGGGAATGCCGTATTTCAGCATGGCGACGCGCTCCACCCCCATGCCGAAGGCGAAGCCCTGATACTTGGTGCTGTCGATGCCGCAGGCTTCCAGCACGTTGGGATGGACCATGCCGCAGCCGAGGATCTCCAGCCAGTCGCCGTAATTGCCCAGCTTCAGCTCGCCGCCCTTGCGCGAGCAGCCGATGTCGACCTCCGCCGACGGTTCGGTGAAGGGGAAGAAGCTGGGGCGGAAGCGCAGCGGCAGGTCGTCCACGTCGAAGAAGGCGCGGCAGAACTCCACGAGGCAGCCCTTCAGGTGCCCCATGTTGGTCGCCTCGTCGATGACCAGCCCCTCGATCTGGTGGAACATCGGGGTGTGGGTCATGTCGTAGTCGGAGCGGTAGGTGCGCCCCGGCGCGATGATGCGGATCGGCGGCTTGTTGTTCAGCATGGTGCGGACCTGCACCGGGCTGGTGTGGGTGCGCAGCAGCATCTTCTTATCCCCCGAATCGGGCAGATAGAAGGTGTCGTGCATGTCGCGCGCCGGGTGGCCGGGCGGGAAGTTCAGGGCGGTGAAGTTGTGGAAATCATCCTCGATGTCCGGCCCTTCGGCGACCGAGAATCCCATCTCGGCGAAGATGGCGACCATCTCGTCCATCGTCTGGCTGATCGGGTGGATGCGCCCCTCCGTCTCCGGCCGGACCGGCAGGGTCACGTCGACCCGTTCGGCCTCCAGCCGCGCCTTCAGGTGGGCGGCGGCGAGGTCGGCCTTGCGCGTGTCGATGGCGGCGGCGATCTCGTCCTTCAGCGCGTTCAGCGCCTGGCCGCGCTCCTTGCGCTCGTCGGGGGTGAGGTTCCCCAGCTCCTTCATGAAGCCGGTGATGCGCCCCTTCTTGCCGAGCGCGGAGACCCGCACCTCGTCCAGCGCCGAAAGGTCGGCGGCGGCGTTGACCTGCGACAGAAGTTCGTCTTTCAGCGCGTCGAGCATGGCGGTTCCCGGCAAGCGTGGGGAAGAAATCGGTGCAAAAGAAAAAGGGAGCCGGCCCAGCGGCCCGGCTCCCTTCTCTTACAACTGACGCCGTGACGGCAAGCGTTCCCTGAATTCGGGAAACGCGAGGCGCGTTACGCGGCGGCCTTGGAGGCGAGCGCGGCCTGGGCCTTGTCCACCAGGGTCTTAAAGGCCTCCGGCTCGCGCGCGGCCAGATCGGACAGGACCTTGCGGTCGATCTCGATGCCGGCCAGCTTGATGCCGTTGATGAAGCGCGAGTAGGTCAGGCCGTACTGACGGACGCCGGCGTTGATGCGCTGGATCCACAGGCCGCGGAAATCGCGCTTCTTATTGCGGCGGTCGCGGTAGGCGTAACGAAGCGCCTTTTCGACCTTCTCGATCGCAATGCGGAAATTCTTGGAATTGCGACCCCGGTAGCCCTTGGCGAGCTTCAGGATCTTGCGGTGACGGGCGTGCGTCGTGACGCCGCGCTTAACACGAGCCATGGTTCAGTCCTTCCGAATTCTATGATGTGCCGAGATCAGGCGTTGCGCAGCCAGTTCTTCAGCACCGTGCGGGCGTTGGAGTCGCACAGGGTCATCATGCCGCGCGCGTTGCGCTTCATGTTCGGGGACTTCTGTTCCAGGCAGTGGCGCTTGTAGGCGGCCTGAGCGCGGACCTTACCCGTGGCGGTCACCTTGAAGCGCTTCTTGGCGCCGCTCTTCGTCTTCAGCTTGGGCATTTTCGTTTCCTAGATGGAAATGAGGCGGAATTTCCAGCGGACGGTTGGGCATGCCCTGAGCCATACGGCCCGGCCTCGCCGCCCGTGGAAGGATGCGCTTATACGCGCGGGGGCGGCGGGATGCAAGGGGGATGTGGGGGTGATCTTTTTGAAGCCTGCGCAAGCCACAGGCGGTACTGCGGGCTTGGCGGGCGCGGAAACGCCGATCCTTTTGACAGAATGCACACAAATGAGCGCAAAACCCATTATAAGCTAACTCTTGAGTACATCGCTGATTTCTGGCACACTACCTTAATGTGACAATCGCCAGCATATCCATCCAATTAATAGTCAGGATGATAACTAGGAATTATGGAACGGTACGCCTACGCCTTTGCCAGAGCCTTGTTCTCAGTGGCGCGAACTCGACGGCAGGCACTAGTGCTCGGTCTTGTAATTTTCTTTGCAAATACGGGGTTGCTGTTTTCTGCCGCCATATATGAAGGCACTTTGTATATGGCGGGGGAGAATCAAGGGCTCTTGGAATTGCCAGGTGTTCTTGGGATACTTGTTGGCGACCTTTTAACCATGTCCATTGTTCAATGGATGGTAAGTCACGCAAAAAAGATGACAAAGCATTTCCCAACAGATCGGAGTGAGCTAGCGCGCCGATACCTCAGGATAGCGAAAAGAAACATGTTATCTTACATATATTTTGAAAACCGTGGCGTTCGGATATATTTTTTATCATGCCTCTTTGCCATCCTCTTTTGGGCCAATAACGCCAAGCAAACTCTTGACCCTTATCGCTTCTACGGCTGCGACGTATTTGGCTCGATAAACAACCCCCTTGGATATTTTGCAGCGAAATTTGTATTTTTTAACTCATGGGTCATTCTGTTGCCATACATGGCGTATATTTGCGTAATCATATTATACACTTTTTTTAAAATAATATCAACAACTAGAAAGCACAAGGTTTTAAGTTTTAACATTTTCCACAAAGATGGATGTGGAGGTTTCTCTTATCTTGGCGACGCTAACATAATTTTTTTGGTGGGAATGATTGTCATTTATGGAGAGCTAATACTAGTTTTGTTTCAGCATAAGCATTTTAACCCAGGATTGATATCAGGATTTGTGATAGCGACCGCCATGTTGTTGACGGGCACGTCAGTGATGCTATATCCCTTGCGTGGATTTTTACGCGAAAAGAAAGCAATATTCCTAATAATATACAGCAGCAGACTGAGTAGAAACTTTGACAACGAAACCTTCAGTCGATTGACGCATATAAAAAATCACGTCTCGTTCAGTCCGTATAGCGAAAAAGAAAAGCTATTTATTGCAGCAGTACGCCTGTCTCCCCTCGTTGTTTCATCAGCTAAAGCGTATCTACACTTTTCTTAACTCGTTGCCGAGTGAGTACATGGCAAATGCAAATGACAAAATGTATATTCCTTGAGCTGTATAAATAAAAAAATGGAAGCTGGCTCCGAGCTCGACACCGATTGGTGTGGAAATCATTATTAGAAGAAACAATCTCCAGCCGCCGGCATAAAGTCTAGACATCCATTTTGGCGATAATCTTATTTTGTCCGTACTTTTTGATAATGTCCTTATAGACAAAACGGAAACTTCTCTCATGAATGCGATCCACGCGATCGTATAGCCGATTTGGAACTCTCGGCATACAGCAATAGTGAGCGCAAATTGCATGGCTTTATCGGACACAGAATCGACTATATCGCCGCCTAGAGTAGGAGTCGAATATTTGCGCGCTATGTAACCGTCTAAATTATCTGTAACTTGTGCGACTATGGCAAGGGCGATCACCACAGCCGATGAAATCGGGTCGCCTCGAAAGATGAGTAGGGCGCAGACTGCGAGGATCACTCTCGATAGCGAAAGCGCCGTCAGCAATTTATGGTACCGTCTTGGCTCCATAATTCCTAGTTATCATCCCATTCCCCTCATCCCCTCCGCTGCCTTGACCACCGCCGCCCGCAGGCTGGCATCCGTCACCGTCGTGTAGATTTCCGTCGTCGAGATGCTCTGGTGCCCCAGCAGGCGCTGGACGAAGCGGATGTCCACCCCGTTCTCCAGCAGCCGGGTCGCCGCCGTGTGGCGCAGCATGTGAGGAGTGACGCGGCGGGCCAGTTGCGCATCCTCGCCAATTCCCCGAATCAGCAAGCGGAGATGCTGGGTCGATGCCGGCCCGCCCGTTCCCGTCATCAGGAACCGGTCATGGTCACGCCGCCGCGCGCCCGTCACACCCTGATAAGCCGTCACCAGCGCCGTCACCGCATCGTCGGGCAGGAACACCCGGCGCTGGCGGCTGCCCTTGCCGACGATGGTGATGACGCGGCAAATCAGATCCACATCCTCCACCCGCATGCCGGCCAGTTCCCCCACGCGCAACCCCGTGGCCAGCAGCACCTCCACCGCCACCAGGGCCGTGAAGGCGTCATGGTCGGCCTTGCGGGCGGCGCGCACTGCCTTGGTTTCGGTGATCCGGCCGGTAATCCCCGCCCCGGCGAGAGCAGCGGCCCGCAAGCGGCGCACCTCGTCGTCGGTCAGGTTGCGCGGCAGGCGGCGCGGCAGGCGGATGCGGGCGTCCAGCCGGTGGAAGGGGCTGATCTCGATCACCTCGTCCAGCTCAAGCCAGCGGAACATCACCTTCAGGCAGGCGATCCGCCGCTTGACGCTGGTTTCCTTCAGCCGCCGCACCTCGAACAGGTGGCTGAGATAGCGGCGCAGCAGCGGGCGGTCCACGACCGCCACCGCTGTCGCTGAACCGGCGAACCGCTCGAACTCGGCCAGATCGATGGTGTAGGCGCGCAGGCTGTGGGGCGACAGGTTCTTGGCGACCCGGCAGTGGGTCAGGAATTCGGCGCAGGCTTCAGCAAGGGTCATGCCGATCCACCAGAGGCTCCCACCCACGGCCACGACAGCCACAGGAATACGGGCGTATGATCTTCCCGGCAGTCAGTAGGCCAGCCCCTGGTCAATGGCAAGCACAGCCGCGCCTCCAGGCTCTTCCACCGAAAGGACGGCGAAGCAGGACAGGCAGGAATTCTCCCCATCCTTTCCCGTCGGTCGACCCCGTGATAGGATTGATTGCCTACACCCCCAGGAGGTCGCCACGGCGATGGAACATCACCGGGAAACTGTTTCACCCTGTTCCATCACCCGGCGAACCGCCGAACCACCGCCGAACCGCACCCCATGGAACAGTCTCCGAAACCTGTTCCACGATGTTCCATCCTCCCTCCCCCGCCCCTCACTCCCCCCGTCCTACGCCATTCGCCGCAGCGTCTTCCGCATTGCACGCCCCCGCTGGCGCATGGCCCCTGTGCGCGCTATCTTCCCGGCCATGAGCGACCACACCCCCGACCCGCAAAAGCCCGCGTCCGGTGCCGAAGGCAACTGGTTCGGCTTCACCCCCGTCGATCCGTCCGCCAAGTCCGGGCTGGTCCGCGCCGTCTTCGACAGCGTGGCGACCAACTACGACCTGATGAACGACCTGATGTCGGGCGGCATCCATCGGCTGTGGAAGGACACGCTGATGGAGATGGTGGCGCCCAAGCCGGACATGACCCTGCTCGACGTGGCCGGCGGCACCGGCGACATCGCCTTCCGCTTCCTGAAGAAGGGCGGCGGGGCCGCGGTGGTCTGCGACATCACCGAGGCGATGGTCCGGGTCGGGCGCGACCGCGCCATCGACCGCAACATCCTGTCCGGCGTGCAATGGACGGTCGGCGACGCGGAACGGCTGCCCATCGCCTCGCGCTCGGTCGACGCCTACACCATCGCCTTCGGCCTGCGCAACGTCACCCGCATCGACGAGGCGATCAAGGAGGCGCACCGCGTCCTGAAGCCGGGCGGCAAGTTCTATTGCCTGGAGTTCAGCCACGTCGTCCTGCCGGTGCTGCGCGAGCTGTACGACGTCTATTCCTTCCAGGTGCTGCCCTTCATGGGCCGCGTGGTGGCGAAGGACGAGGCGAGCTACCGCTATCTGGCCGAGAGCATCCGCCGCTTCCCGCCGCAGGCCGATCTGGCCAAACGGATCGAGGCCGCGGGGTTCGGCGCCGTGCGCGTGCGCAACCTGTCGGGCGGGATCGCCGCCATCCATTCCGGCTGGCGGATCTAAGTCCCCGTGTTCCGTATCCTGCGCAACCTGATCCGGATGGCCGTGATCGGCCGGACGGTCGCCCGTCACGACGCCCTGCCCACCAGCCTGCTCGGCACCGCCCCCGGCCTGCTCTGGCTGTGGCGCCGCATCGCCCGCAAGGACGTGCCCGGCCGCGAGGGCGAGCGGCTGGCCCGCGCGCTGGCCGAACTCGGCCCCACCTACATCAAGCTGGGGCAGCTGCTGTCCACCCGCTCCGATCTGGTCGGCGAGCGGATGGCCGTCGATCTGGCCGAACTGCAGGACAAGCTGCCGCCCTTCCCCGGCCATCAGGCCCGCGCCATCATCGAGGCGGAGTTCGGCCAGCCCGTCCAGGCGCTGTTCCAGAGCTTCGACGACAAGCCGGTCGCCGCCGCCTCCATCGCCCAGGTGCATTTCGCCGTCACCGCCGATGGGCAGGAGGTGGCGGTCAAGGTGCTGCGTCCGGGCATCGAAGAGGCGTTCGAACGCGACATCGACCTGTTCTACCGGCTGGCGAGCCTCGCGGAATGGGTTCTGCCCCGGCTGAAGCGGCTGCGGCTGGTCGAGGTGGTCGACACCTTCGCCCGCACCTCGCGGCTGGAGATGGATCTGCGGATGGAGGCGGCCGCCGCGTCGGAGCTGGCGTCGAACTTCAAGGACGATCCGACCTTCAACGTGCCCAAGGTCGATTGGGAGCGCACCGGCGGCCGGGTGCTGACGCTGGAGCGCATCCGCGGCTTCAAGGTGGACGAGCCCGCCCGCATCTCCGCCGCCGGTTTCGACCGCGACGAGATCCTGGCAATGGCATCGGCCAGCTTCTTCAACCAGGTCTTCCGCGACGGCTTCTTCCACGCCGACCTGCATCCCGGCAACCTGTTCATCAACGAACAGGGCACCATCACCGCGGTCGATTTCGGCATCATGGGCCGGCTGGACCGCGAGACGCGCTATTACCTCGCGGACATGCTGATCGGCTTCCTGACCGGCGACTACCGCCGCGTCGCCATCGTGCATTTCGAGGCCGGCTATGTGCCGCGCCACCAGTCGATCGAAATCTTCACCCAGGCCTGCCGCGCCATCGGCGAGCCGTTGCAGAACAAGCCGCTGGCCGACATCTCGGTCGGCCGGCTGCTGGCCCAACTGTTCGCCGTCACCGAACAGTTCGAAATGGAAACCCAGCCGCAGCTGCTCCTCCTGCAGAAGAGCATGCTGACGGCCGAGGGCGTCGGCCGGCTGCTGAACCCCAACATCAACATGTGGGAACTGGCGCGTCCGCTGATCGAGGAGTGGATGCGCGAGAACCGCGGGCCGGAGGCGCAGCTGATCGACGATGCCGGCGCCCTGCTGACCACCGTCCGTCGCATCCCCGCCCTGGTCAGCGAGGCGGAGCGGGTGACCCGCGACATCGCGGAAGGCGGTGTGCGCCTGCACCCGCACACCCTCCGCCAGATGCTGAACGGCTGGGAACACCGCCGCCGCTCCGACCGCGCCGCCCTGTGGGTGATCGCGGCCCTGCTGGCGGTGATCGCCGTCCAGATGCTGTAAGGGCCGCGACTGCGGCCCCGCAGGCCCATGCCTGCGGAGGCAAGCGGCCGGACGGCCGCGCCCGCCGATTAAGGGCAAGGAGTATGAAGCCTGATTTATCAGGCTTCATACTCGATAAGATGGTTCTCAGTAACCCCGGCTGCGGTCCACCAGATTGGGCAGCGGCCGGCCTTCGCGCAGGGCCTTCACCGCATCGGCCACCTGCACGGCGCAGAGCGACGGGTGGGTGACCCCGGCGACATGCGGGGTGACGCGGACCTTCGGATGGCGCCAGAGCGGATGGTCGGCCGGCAGCGGTTCGGTGGCGAAGACGTCCAGGCTGGCGCCGCGCAGATGCCCGCTCTCCAGCGCGTCGAGCAGGTCCGACTCGACCAGATGCCCACCGCGCGCGGCGTTGACGACCACCGCCCCCTTGGGCAGGGCGGCAAACAGCGACGCATTCATGATGCCGCGGGTCTCGTCGGTCAGCGGCAGCAGGCAGACCAGCACATCGCACTGCGGCAGCATCGCCGCCAGCCCGTCGGGGCCGGAGAAGCTCTCCACCCCCTCGATGTTCTTCGGACTGCGGCTCCAGCCCACCAACCGGTAGTCCAAGGTCCGCAGCGTGCGGGCCGACGCTGCCCCCAGCTCGCCCATGCCCAGGAAGCCGACGGTCACCTCGGAAGCCGGGCGATGGTCCAGTTGCTCCCACCGCGCCTCGGCCTGGAAGGCGGCGTACTGGTCCATCAGCCGGTGCCAGTAGAGCACCTGGAAGACCACATAGCCGGCCATGTCGAGGGTCAAGCCGTCCGACACCATGCGCACCAGCGGCACGTCGGGAAGGGTCGGATCCTCAAGGATCGGCTCCACCCCGGCGCCCAGCGAGACGATCAGCTTCAGGTTGGGCAGCGTCGCCAGCATGCCGGCCGGCGGCTTCCATACCACCGCCACCTCGATGTCGGCGATGTCGCCGGTCTCGGGCCAGACGCGCATCTCCAACCCGGGAAGATGGCGGGCGATTTCCCGGCGCCAATCCTCGGCGCTGTCGCTGGCGGAGCAGAACAGAAGCGTCACGGCCGAACCCCTGCTATCAAGAGATCATGTTGGGGTGCGAACGATAGCGCCTTTCCCGAACCGCGCAAGGAAGCAAGCCCGTGCCGCGCCTGATCCTGCTGAACAAGCCCTATGGCGTGCTGCCGCAATTCACCGACGACCAGGGCCGCCCCACCCTGGCGGAGCTGGTGCCGGTGAAGGGCGTCTATGCCGCCGGCCGGCTCGACCGCGACAGCGAGGGATTGCTGGCGCTCAGCGACGACGGCCCGCTGATCGCCCGCATCGCCTCCCCAGCCAACAAGATGCCCAAGACCTATTGGGTGCAGGTGGAAGGTGTCCCGACCGACGAGGCGCTGGAGGCGCTGCGTCGCGGCGTGACGCTGAAGGACGGCCCCACCCTGCCCGCCGAGGTGCGGCGGATGGAGGAGCCGGAGTCGCTGTGGCCGCGCGATCCGCCGGTGCGCTACCGCGCCGCCATCCCCACCAGCTGGATAGCACTCACCCTGCGCGAGGGGCGCAACCGGCAGGTCCGCCGGATGACCGCGGCGGTCGGCTTCCCCACCCTGCGGCTGATCCGCTGGTCCATCGGCGACTGGACGCTGGACGGGCTGGCGCCGGGGCAGTGGCGGGAGGTCCCCCAACCGCCCGCGACACCCGGCAAAGGGCCAAAGACCCCGGCACCAACCGGCAAGCGCGGCTCCGTCAAGCCGCGCCGAACAGCTGCTCCTCGCTCAGCGCCATCACGCTCGCGGAGCCGTTGACGACGGTCGCCCGCAGCGCCGCCGCCTTCGGCAGCACATGGGTGGCGTAGAAGCGGGCGGTCAGCGGCTTGGCCGACAGGAAGGCGGTGTCGGCATCGCCCTCCGCCAGCCGCTCCACCGCCACCTTGGCGGCGCGGGCAAGCTGCCAGCCGCCGGCGACCACGCCCATCAGCTCCAGCAGGGTCACCGACGCCGCGGCCGGCAGGCGCGGGTCCTGCTTCGCCACGCTCAGCACCCAGGCCACCGCCTGCTTGGCCTCCAGGACGGAGGCGGCCAGTTCGGCACCGGTGACCCGCAGCGCCTCGTCCGCATGGCCGGACAACTCGCCGGCCAGCGCCGCGATCTCGTCCAGCAGGCCGTTGGCCGTCGCCCCGCCGTCGCGCAGGATCTTGCGGTTGATCAGGTCGTTGGCCTGGATGGCGGTGGTGCCCTCATAGATCGTGGTGATGCGGGCATCGCGCAGATGCTGGGCGGCGCCGGTCTCCTCGACAAAGCCCATGCCGCCATGGACCTGCACGCCGTCCGACGCCAGCTGCTGCCCGGTCTCGGTGCACCAGCCCTTGGCAATGGGGGTCAGCAGATCGACCAGCAGGCCGGCCCGGCCGCGCGCCGCCTCGTCGGCGTGATGGTGCGAGACATCCACCGCGGCGGCGGCGGTGTAGAGGATGCCGCGCATCGCCTCGATCCGCGCCTTCATGCCCATCAGCAGACGGCGGACGTCGGGGTGGTTGACGATGCCCTTCGACTGACCCTCGGTCCAGCCCAGCGGCTTGCCCTGCACGCGGTCGCGGGCATAGGCCAAAGCCTGCTGATAGGCGCGCTCGGCGATCGACAGGCCCTGCATGGCGACGTTCAGCCGGGCGTGGTTCATCATGGTGAACATGTATTCCAGGCCGCGGTTCGGCTCGCCCACCAGGAAGCCGGTCGCCCCGCCCTCGTCGCCGAAGGACAGCACGGCGGTCGGGCTGCCGTGGATGCCCAGCTTGTGCTCCAGCGACACGCACTTCACCTGATTGCGGGCGCCCAGGCTGCCGTCGGCATTGACCAGGAACTTCGGCACGACGAACAGGCTGATGCCCTTCACGCCGGGAGGCGCATCGGGCAGGCGGGCCAGCACCAGATGGACGATATTCTCCGTCAGGTCATGGTCGCCGTAGGTGATGAAAATCTTCTGCCCGGTGACAAGGTAATGGTCGCCGTTCGGCACCGCGCGCGACCGCGTGGCGGCAAGGTCGCTGCCCGCCTGCGGCTCGGTGATGTTCATGGTGCCGGTCCACTCGCCCGAGATCATCTTGGGCAAATAGAGGTCCTTCAGCGCGTCGGAGCCATAGAGCTGAACTGCGTTCACCGCCCCCTGCGTCAGCATCGGGCAGAGCGCGAAGGCCATATTGGCGGAATGCCACATCTCCTGCACGGCGGTGTTCAGCAGGTTGGGCAGCCCCATGCCGCCGCGCGCCGGATCGAAGGGCAGCCCGTTCCAGCCGCCCTCGACCAGCGCCCGCCACGCCGCCCCCCAGCCCTCCGCCGTGCGGGCAATGCCGTCGGCGTCGAGCTTCGCCCCCTGGACGTCGCCGATGCGGTTCAGCGGGGCCAGGATATTCTCGGCGATCTTCGCCGCCTCGCCCAGGATGCTGTCGACCATGTCGGGGCTGGCATCCTCGAAACCCGGCAGAGCCGCCACCTCGGCCATGCCGGCGAGGTGGTCGAGGACGAAGCGGATCTCTTTCAGCGGCGGGGTGTAGGGGATCGCGGCGGCGGTCATGGGGGACCTCTTCGGGTAACGGGGGAATGAACGGGATCAGACGGCCTGCTGCAGTTCCGGCAGCGCCTTGAACAGGTCGGCGACGAGGCCGTAGTCGGCGACCTGGAAGATCGGCGCCTCCTCGTCCTTGTTGATGGCGACGATCACCTTGCTGTCCTTCATGCCGGCCAGATGCTGGATGGCGCCCGAGATGCCGACGGCGACATAGAGGTCCGGCGCCACGATCTTGCCGGTCTGCCCGACCTGATAGTCGTTGGGCACGAAGCCAGCATCGACGGCGGCGCGGCTGGCGCCGACGGCGGCACCCAGCTTGTCGGCGATGACCTCCAGCAGGTGGAAGTTGTCGCCCGACTGCATGCCGCGACCGCCCGAGATGACGATGCGGGCCGAGGTCAGCTCCGGACGTTCCGACTTCGACAGCTCGGCCGAGACGAAGCCCGACAGACCGGGGTCGGCTACGGCGGCGACGCTCTCCACCGGGGCGCCACCGGTGGCTGCCGCCGCCTCGAAGGCGGTGGTGCGGACGGTGATGACCTTCACCGCGTCGCCGGACTGCACGGTGGCGATGGCGTTGCCGGCATAGATCGGCCGCTCGAACGTGTCGGCGGAGACCACGGCGGTGATGTCGGAGATCATCGCCACGTCGAGCAGTGCGGCGACGTGCGGCAGCACATTCTTGCCGGCCGACGTGGCGGCGGCGAGGAGATGGCTGTAGCCGGGGGCGAGCGAGACCAGCAATGCTGCGACCGGCTCGGCCAGGGCATGCTCGTAGGCGGCATCGTCGGCGAGCAGCACCTTGGCGACGCCGGCCAGCTTGGCGGCGGCATCCGCGGCCGGGGCGGCGTTGCGGCCGGCGACCAGGATGTGGACGTCGCCGCCGAGCTTGGCGGCGGCGGTGACCGCGTGGGCGGTGGCGGGCTTGAGGGCGGCGTTGTCGTGGTCGGCAAGGATCAGGATGGGCATGGGGCGGGTCCTTGGTTGGCGGGTGGCGAGGTGTCGGCTGTGGTATGCCCCCTCCCCATCCCTCCCCGCTTCGCGGGAGAGGGGGTAGGACGCTTGGCGGCGTGACGTGATTGCCAAAGCGGCGGCAGTTCCCTCTCCCGCGAAGCGGGGAGGGTTAGGGAGGGGGCACCCCGATACGACCAGTCCTCAGATCACCCGCGCCTCGTTCTTCAGCTTGTCGACCAGGGTGGCGACGTCGGGCACCTTGATGCCGGCCTGGCGCTTGGCCGGCTCGGCCACCTTCACCGTCTTCAGCCGCGGCGTCACATCGACGCCGAGCGCGTCCGGCGTGACGGTCTCCAGCGGCTTCTTCTTCGCCTTCATGATATTCGGCAGGCTGGCATAGCGCGGCTCGTTCAGGCGCAGGTCGGCCGTCACCACCGCCGGCAGCTTCAGCGACACGATCTCAAGCCCGCCGTCGATCTCTCGCGTCACCGCCACGGTGTCCCCGGCCGGTTCGACCTTCGAGGCGAAGGTGCCCTGGCCCCAGCCGAGCAGGGCGGCCAGCATCTGGCCGGTCTGGTTGCAGTCGTCGTCGATCGCCTGCTTGCCGAGGATGACGAGGCCGGGGGCCTCCTTCTCGACCAGCGCCTTCAGCACCTTTGCGACGGCCAGCGGTTCGGTGGTCACGTCGGTCTGCACCAGGATGGCGCGGTCGGCACCCATCGCCAGCGCGGTGCGCAGGGTCTCCTGCGCTTGGGCCGGGCCGATGGAGACGACGACGATCTCGGTCGCCTTGCCGGCTTCCTTCAGGCGCACGGCCTCCTCGACAGCGATTTCGTCGAAGGGGTTCATCGAGAACTTCACGTTGGACGTCTCGACGCCGGACTGGTCGGTCTTAACCCGGATCTTGACGTTGTAGTCGACGACGCGCTTCACGGCGCAGAGGATCTTCATGGCGCGGGTCCCTTTGAAATTGGGCGCAGTGCGGGCATGGGAGAGCGTTGGCCCCCACCCCATCCCTCCCCACCTTCGGTGGGAGAGGGGGCAGGACGCTTGCGGGAGTTCTTGCAAAGGAGTTGCGGCAGTCCCCTCTCTCCTCGACCGGCCGCAGGCTGGTCCGATAGGGGAGAGGGTTAGGGAGGGGGCAAAGTGCCCCTTACAGCGCCTCGGTCTGCTTGCGCAGGACGTATTTCTGGATCTTGCCGGTCGAGGTTTTCGGCAGCGGGCCGAACACCACCGTGCGCGGGCACTTGAAGTGAGCCATGTGGGCGCGGCAGAAGGCGATGATGTCGGCCTCGGTCGCGGTGGCGCCATCCTTCAGCGTGACGAAGGCGCAGGGCGTCTCGCCCCACTTCTCGTCATGGCGGGCGACGACCGCGGCCTCCAGAACCTCAGGATGCTTGTAGAGGACGTCCTCCACCTCGATGGACGAGATGTTCTCGCCGCCGGAGATGATGATGTCCTTCGACCGGTCCTTGATCTCGACATAGCCGTCCTCATGCCAGACGGCGAGGTCACCGGTGTGGAACCAGCCGCCGGCAAAGGCCTCTTCGGTCGCCTTGGGGTTCTTCAGGTAACCCTTCATGACGTTGTTGCCGCGCATCATGATCTCGCCCATCGTGCGGCCGTCCTTCGGCACCGGCTCCAGCGTGAAGGGGTCGGCGACGATCACCGCCTCCAGCATCGGGCCGCGCACGCCCTGGCGGGCCTTGATCGCCGCCTTCTCGTCCAGCGACAGGCCGTCCCAGCGGTCGTGCCAGACGCAGACCACGGTCGGGCCATAGCATTCGGTCAGGCCGTAGACATGGGTGACTTCCCAGCCCATGCGCTCCATCCCGGCGATGACGGCGGCGGGCGGCGCGGCGCCGGCCACCATCACCTTCACCGTCTGCTCGATGCCCTGCTTCAGCTCGGCCGGCGCATTGTTCAGCATGTTCAGCACGATGGGCGCGCCGCAGAAGTTGGTCACCCGCTCCTCGCGGATCAGCTTCAGCACGGCGTCAGGGCGGACCTGACGCAGGCAGACGGCGGTTCCGGCGGTGACCGCGATGGTCCAGGGGAAGCACCAGCCGTTGCAGTGGAACATCGGCAGCGTCCACAGATACACGGGCGCGTCGCCCATGTTCCAGGACAGCGCGTTCGACACCGCGTTCAGGTAGGCGCCGCGGTGGTGATAGACGACGCCCTTCGGGTTGCCGGTGGTGCCGGAGGTGTAGTTCAGCGCGATGGCCTGCCATTCGTCAGCCGGCAGGGTCCAGGGATGCTCGGTGCCGACATCGCTGATGAAGGCTTCGTAATCGCGGTCGCCGATCAGCTCGCCGCCGCTGTAGGTCGGGTCGTCGATATCCACCACCGGGATCGGCGCATCCAGCAGGGCCAGCGCCTTCTTGGCGACGCCGGAGAACTCTCGGTCGACGATTAGGATCTTCGCCTCTCCGTGCTTCAGGATGAAGGCGATGGCCTCGGCGTCCAGGCGGGTGTTGACGGCGTTCAGCACGGCGCCGGCCAGCGGTACGCCGAAATGCGCCTCGAACAGTTCCGGCGTGTTGGCGGCCAGCATGGCGACGGTGTCGCCGGTGCCGATACCCACATTCGCCAGCGCCGCGGCCAGACAGCGCACGCGGACGAGGGTCTCCGCCCAGGTCCGCCGGACCGGGCCGTGGACGACCGCCAGCCGGTCGGGCCACACGGAAGCGGCGCGCTCCAGGAAGGTCAGCGGCGTCAGCGCGACGAAGTTGGCGGCGTTGCGGTCGAGGTCGCGTTCGTACGGATTGGCGCTGGGATTGACTGCGGCGGCAGTTTCACTCATCGGACCGTTCTCCCCAGAGGTTCTTGTCGCGCGCCGGCATTGGGCGCGGCGGTGTTGGAAACAGCCTGTACCAGATCAGCTTTGCGCAACTTTCTCAGGATTATGACCAATTGTTATTGGAGTTGTTGCGGCGCCGGGCAAACGAGGTGCCCCGTCCATCGTAATCCAGGTCACCGTATCCAGGTCACGTCGCCGGCGAACAGGTATCCGGCGCCATAGACCGTCTTGATCAGCCGCGGCGCGCGGGGATCCTCCTCGATCTTCTTGCGGATGCGCGACACGCGGACATCGATGCTGCGGTCATAGGGGAAATCGTCGCGATCCTGGTCGGGGCCCTGCAGATGCTCGCGCGACAGCACCCGCTTGGGCGCCTTCAGCAGCGTCAGCAGCAGCGAGGCCTCCGCCGCGGTCAGGCTTTCCTGGCGTCCGTCGTCGGCGCTCAGCGTCAGGTTGCCCAGGTCGAACACCCAGTTGCCGAAACGCGCCCGCGCGGTTTCCGCCGGCGCCGCGGCACCGGTCAGCTGTTCGCGCCGGCGGATGGCGCTGTTGACGCGGGCGACCAGCTCCCGCGGCTCGAAGGGTTTCACGATGTAGTCGTCGGCGCCCAGTTCCAGCCCCAGGATCCGGTCGGAGGTGCCGCCGCGTCCGGACAGGATGATGACGCCGAAGCGCACGTCCTCCCACAATTCGCGGACCAGCGTCAGCCCGTCCATGTCCGGCAGGCCGAGATCGACAAGGCACAGGTCGGGCGCCTGGCGCTGGATCGCCGCCCGCGCCTCCCGCCCGCTGGCCCAGCAGGACACCTCGTAGCCGTACCCCTCCAGCACCTCGGTCACCAGCCGGCGGATGTCGGCCTCGTCCTCGACCAGATAGATGCGCTTTTTCTGCACCACGCGCGTTTCCCCTCGGCACTCGTCGCCCTGGTTTTCCAGGTGCATTTTCCAACTGCGTTCATCCGGCCGATCATATCAGACCGGCGCGGGTTGGGCGGCGTGGCCGATAGCCGCCACCAGATCCCGCTTGTCCCATGGCTTGTGCAGTATGACTGCATCGGCGGGGATGTCGCCATACTCGACGGAAAATCCGCTGACCAGCACCACCCGCATCTCCGGCCGCAGCAGCCGGGCGCGCCGCGCCAGCTCCACCCCCGACAGGCCGGGCATGACGATGTCGGAGACCAGAAGCGACAGCCCGTCGATCTGCTCCACCAGTTCCGCCGCCTCGTCGCCGCTCGCCGCCTCCACCACCGAGAAGCCGAGGTCGACCAGCTGCTGGCGCATCACCTGCCGGACGTCGTCGTTGTCCTCCGCCACCAGCGCCAGCTGGCCGGACCAGCCGCCGCCCTGCGGTTCGGCCAGCGCCGGGTCGGCATCGAGCAGGCGGGCCACCGGCTCGGCGCGCGGCAGCAGCAGGGTGACGGCGGTCCCCTCCCCCGGCCGGCTGTCGATGCGCAGATAGCCGCGCGACTGCTTGACGAAGCCGTAGACCATCGACAGCCCCAGCCCCGATCCCAGCGCCTTGGTGGTGAAGAAGGGCTCCACCGCGCGGGCCAGCGCCTCCGGCGTGAAGCCGGTGCCGGTGTCCGTGACGCGGATTTCCAGGTAATCGTCGGGGCGGACCGGTTCGTCGAAGGCCAGCGCCTCCTCCACCCGGCGGACGCCGACCGCGATGTCGAGCCGGCCGCCGTTGGGCATGGCGTCGCGCGCGTTGATGGCGAGGTTCACCAGCGCATTCTCCAGCTGGGTCTGGTCGGCGATGGTCCAGCATTCCCGCCCCTCCTCCGGCACGCCGATGGCGATGGAGCTGGGGAAGGAGCGGCGCAGCAGCACCGCCATGTCACGCAGCAGCCCGCACAGCTCGATCGGCTCCGGCTTCAGCGGTTGCTGGCGGGAGAAGGCGAGCAGCCGGGCGGTGATGTCGGCGCCGCGGCGGCCGGCCCGCTGGGCCGGCTCCAGATAGGCGTCCAGACCCTTGACCGCGGCATAGCGCTCCCGCGCCGCCGCAAGGTTGCCGATGATGATCGACAGCAGGTTGTTGAAGTCGTGCGCCAGCCCGCCGGACAGCTGGCCGACCGCCTTCAGGCGCTGTGCTTCCACCAGCTGGCGTTCGGTCTGCTTCTCGTCGGTGATGTCCAGCGTCAGCACGAACAGGCCGGTGACGATGCCCGTCCCGACGGCGCCCTCTTCCGCCCTCCTCTCGCCACCATGGCCCTCACCACGATGGGGGATCAGCGTGGTCTTGGTCACCATCTCGCGGCCGTCGCGCGGGAAGGCGTATTCGAAGGTCACCACCTCCCCCGACAAACAGCGGTCGAGATGGGGGCGCAGCACCGCCATGGCGCGCCGGCCGACGACCGCGGCGACGTCGCGGCCGATCACCTCCGCCTTGTCGCGGCCGACCAGCTCGCCCCAGCGCAGGTTGGCGAAGGTCAGCCGCCCGTCACGGTCCAGCCCGGCGATGCAGGCGGGAATGGCGTCCAGGATCACGCGCTGGCGCGTCTCCGCCTCCGCCAGCGCCGCGGTGCGGTCGCGCACCCGGCTGTCCAGCGTGGCGACGGTGTCGCGCAGCTGCCGGACCATGCCGTCGAAGGCCGATGCCAGCAGCCCGATCTCGTCGCCGCGGCGGATGCCGCTCTGCGCGCCGAGATCACCGGCCCGCACCTGCACCGCGGTGTCGGCCAGCCGGCGCAGCGGCCCGACCAGACGCCCGACCGCGATATAGCCCAGCAGGCTGCCCGCCGCCATCAGCGCCATGCCGATGGCGAGGATGCGGTTGCCCAGCACCACCGACGACCGCCGCAGCTCGTCCACATAGACCGACGAGGCGATGTACCAGTCGAACCCTTCGAAATGCCGGACCCAGCTGATCTTCTCGTAGGCGTAGTTGCCGGGATCGTCTGGCTTGTCCCACAGGTAGGTCAGCGGCTCCCCCTTCGCTGCGGCAGCCTTCAGGTCCTCGGCGATCGGGCGGCCGGTGGCTGAGTTCAGCCGGTCGCCGAAGGCGGTGCCTTCGATGTTCGAATTCGGGTGGATGATCATCCGGTTCGCCGAATCGAAGATGTAGAGATAGCCGGTGCGGGCGATCCGCAGCTTGCGCAGCGCCTGGCGCAGATCCTCGATGGCCTCGGCCTTGCGCCGCTCCACCTCGGCATCGACGTCGGCCAGATAGGCGCCGGTGCCGACGATGATGCCGCGCCTGGGCAGATCCTTGAAGAAGCTGAGCTTCGGCGCCCGTTCGTCGCCGTTGGGGCGCCACCACGGATAGGTCTGGAAGCCCTCCCCCTCCCGCTTGGCGGTGGCGACGATGGTGGGCAGGATGTGGCGGCCCAGATTGTCGCGCAGGTCGTCGGACTTCCGCCCCTGATAGTCCGGCGACGGATGCGACAGGATCACCGAGTCGTAGCCGATAGCCCAGACATAGTCGCCGTTGCCGTAGCGGAAGGCGTGCAGCCCGTCCATCGCCTCGCGCCGCGCCTCCTCCGCCGTGATCTCGCCGCGGTCGGCGCGGGCATGGACATGCTCGATATAGCCGACCGCCAGTTCGAGCACGTCGCGCAGGCGGGTCTTGTAGGACTCCACCGTGGTGCTCCGCTGCTCCTCCAGCCCGCCGCGGATGCGGCTGACCAGTTCGAACACGTTGTCGAGGATGGTGCGGCTGGCGTCGCGTTCGATCTCGTAAGCCTTCTCCTCGATGAAGGGGACGGAGAAGACATAGGCCGCCGCCGAGAACAGCCCGAGCGAGATCAGGATCGCCGAGAAAAGCCGGAGGAACAGGGGCGAGCGGATCATTTTCCGGACGGGGCGGCGGGATGCGGGGGATTGGAGGAAGCCCAGCCATCATTCCAGCTTCGTCGCCGCGGCTCAATCCGAATCGGTGGGATTGTTGCCCGAATCGCGTTGAAACAATTCGTCATATTTCCGGGAAATTTGCGAAACAGTGTTTTGTTAGCCGGAAAACCATAAGCCCGAACAGGGTGCCACAAGGACGATTAGCGTCTGGAGGAAACATGCACTCCCCCGCGAACACTCCGGTCTACGAACGGGTCCGCCGGAACCCGAAATTCCAGGAGCTGGTCCGCCAGCGCAGCCGGCTGGCCCTGATCCTGTCGGCCATCGTGCTGGTCGGCTACTACAGCTTCATGATGGTGGTCGCCTTCGCGCCGGACCTGCTGCACAAGCCGATGTCCGACGGTTCGGCGCTCAGCGTCGGCTTCCCCATCGGGGCGGCGATCATCATCCTGTCCTGGCTGCTGACCGGCGTCTATTCCCACTTCGCCAACGGCCGCTTCCAGGACCTGACCGACGAGATCACGCGGGAGACCCTGCAATGACCGCCCGCCGCATCCTCCCGGCGGCGGTTGCCGCCACCCTGTTCGCCCTGCCGGCGCTGGCCGCTGGCGACGTCGGGCAGCTGGAAAAGCAGCCGGTCAACCTGTCGGCCATCGGCATGTTCCTGGCCTTCGTGGTGCTGACCCTCGGCATCACCTACTGGGCGGCCAGCCGCACCCGCTCCACCTCCGACTTCTACACGGCCGGCGGCGGCATCAGCGGCTTCCAGAACGGTCTGGCGATCGCCGGCGACTACATGTCGGCCGCGACCCTGCTGGGCCTGTCGAGCCTGGTGTTCGCCAAGGGCTATGACGGCTTCGTCTACACCATCAGCTTCTTCGTCGGCTGGCCGATCATCCTGTTCCTGCTGGCGGAGCGGCTGCGCAACCTCGGCCACTTCACCTTCGCCGACATCGCGTCGTACCGGCTGGACCAGGGCAAGATCCGCACCTTCGCCGCCGTTGGCTCGCTGACGGTGGTCTGCTTCTACCTGATCGTCCAGATGGTCGGTGCCGGCCAGCTGATCAAGCTGCTGTTCGGGCTGGACTACAACGTCGCGGTGATCGTCGTCGGCGTGCTGATGGTGGTCTACGTCACCTTCGGCGGCATGATCGCCACCACCTGGGTGCAGATCATCAAGGCGGTTCTCCTGCTTGGCGCCGGTGTGATCCTGGCCTTCCTGGCCCTGTCGCGCTTCGGCTTCAGCCTGGAGGCCATCGCCCAGAGCGCCATCGCCTCGCACAAGGACGGCGTGAAGATCATGGGGCCGGGCACGCTGCTGGCCGACCCGGTGTCGGCGGTGTCGCTGTCGCTGGGCCTGCTGTTCGGCACCGCCGCCCTGCCGCATATCATGATGCGCTTCTTCACCGTCCCGAACGCGCGCGAGGCCCGCAAGTCGGTCTTCTACGCCTCGGGCTTCATCGGCTTCTTCTTCCTGATCGTCTGCGTGCTGGGCATGGCGGCGATCACCATCGTCGGCACCGACCCGCAGTTCTTCGAAGGCGGCAAGGTCGGCGGCAAGCTGATCGGCGGCGGCAACATGCCGGTGATGCATCTGGCCAAGGCGCTGGGCGGCGACCTGTTCCTGGGCTTCCTGTCGGCGGTCGCCTTCGCCACCATCCTCGCGGTGGTGTCGGGCCTGGCGCTGGCCGGCGCCTCGGCCATCGCGCACGATCTCTACGCCCGCGTCATCCGCAAGGGCGAGGCGACGGAGCGCGAGGAGATGCGCGTGTCGAAGATCGCCTCGCTGGTCCTGGGCGTGCTGGCCGTCGTGCTGGGCATCGCCTTCGAGAAGCAGAACGTCGCCTTCCTGGTCGGCCTGACCTTCGGCGTCGCGGCGTCGGTGAACTTCCCGGTGCTGATCCTGTCGATGTACTGGAAGGGCCTGACCACCCGCGGCGCGCTGGCGGGCGGAATCGCCGGCCTGATCTCCGCGGTGACGCTGGTGATCCTGTCGAACGCGGTGTGGGTCGTGGTTCTGAACAACCCGAAGCCGATCTTCCCTTACGAGCAGCCGGCCCTGTTCTCGATGACGCTGGCCTTCATCGTCACCATCATCGTGTCGAAGCTGGACAGCAGCGCGTCCGCCCGTGCGGAGCGCGAGGCCTTCGAGGACCAGTTCGTCCGTTCCCAGACCGGCATCGGCGCCGCGGCTGCAGCGAAGCACTGACAGCCTGACGCTCCGGCGGAAAGCGCCCTTCCCCATGGCCGGGGAAGGGCGCTTTCCTTTGTCAGCCCGCCGACACGCTGTTGTCCTTGCGGCGCGACAGCTGCACCTGACCGTCCAGGCATTTGACGTAGCCGGTCTTGCCCGGCTTCAGCCCGTCCAGGATCGTCACCAGCGCCCGCGGGATCGCCGCGAACTCCTTGGATCCGCGCGACTGGCCGTTGTAGACGGCGATGTGCTTGCGCAAATCCTCCTTGGACACCGGCTTTCCGTCATTCCCGATCATTCCGTCCGCCTTTCGCTCCGTTCACCGGGGACAGGCTTACGCCTGCATCCCACCGGCCGCAACCGGCCGGGCGACGCGGTCGGCGGGGAAGCGGATGGTGACGGTGGTGCCGCGGCCGGGCTCGCTGGCGATGGACAGGCTGCCGCCATGCAGGCCCATCAGGTCGCGGCAGATCGACAGGCCGAGCCCGGTGCCGCCGAAACGGCCGGGGATGCTGCTGTCGGCCTGCTGGAAAGGCTCCAGGATGCGGGCCAGCGCGTCGGCGGGGATGCCGATGCCGGTGTCGCGCACGGCGATGGCGAGTCCGCCCCCCGCCTCCAGCCCCGCCGTCACCGTCACCCGGCCGCCGCTCGGCGTGAACTTAACCGCGTTCGACAGCAGGTTCAGCAGCACCTGCCGCAGGGCCCGCTCGTCGGCCAGCAGGCCGGGCAGCCCGGGGGCGCAGTCGACCTCCAGCGTCACCCCGCCGGCGTCGGCCGGGACCGCCGCCAGCGTCCGGCAGGTATCGATGGCGTCGGCCGGGTCCAGCCAGCTTTCGTCCAGCGTGTAGCGCCCGGCCTCCAGCTTCGACATGTCCAGAACGTCGTTGATGAGGTCCAGCAGGTGCCGCCCGCTGTTCTGCACATGGCGCGCGTAATCGTGGTAGCGCGGGCTGCCCAGCGGACCGAACAGCTCGTGCAGCATGATGTCCGAGAAGCCGATGATGGCGTTTAGCGGCGTGCGCAGCTCGTGGCTCATGGTCGCCAGGAAGGCGCTCTTGGCCCGGTTGGCGGCCTCCGCCTGGTCGAGTGCCGCGGCAAGCCGTCCGGCCGCCTCGACCCGTTCGGTGATGTCACGCGCCTCGACCACCAGCACGCTCACGCCCCCCCGGTCGTCCAGGACCGGCTTGATCGTCACATCCATCACCCGGGTGACGCCGTCGGCGATCACGTCGGTCTCGTAGCGGACGAAGCGGCCCGAGGCCGCCTTCGCGATGGAAAGGCGGAAGGCCTCCGCCAGTTCGTCGGTGCGGGCCCAGCCGCGGAACTCCCAGGCGCGGCGTCCGATCAGCGCCTCCGCCGGCAGCCCGGCCAGGGCGCAGGCCGGCCGGTTCAAGGCCAGCACCCGGCCGTCGGGGGACAGCAGCCCCATGATCTGGAAACTGCTGTCGAACAGGGCCTGCGACCGGCGCTCGCTGGCGCGCAGCGCCTGGGTCGTCGTCTCCAGCCGGCCGAGCTGCCGCAGGGCCAGCAAGGCCAGCAGGGTCACCACCACCGAAACCGCGGCGGTTTCCAGGATGCGCTTCCAACGATCGGCATACCAGCCGGCCAGCACGTCGTCGGCGCTGATACGGACATAAACATAGAGCGGCTGGCCCGACACGCGACGGACCGTGCCGATGCGGTCGCGCCCTTCCGACGGATCGAACCCGGACAGCGTCCTCACACTTTCCCCGCCGGGTACGCGCGGAAGGACAGAGGCGAAGACGGCACGGTTACGGTCCAGCAACTCGCTCGGCCGTGAATAGGCCAGGACCACGCCATCCTCGCCATACAGCAGGATTATGCTGCGCGGGCCGATGTCCTGCGTGGCGTAGATCCGGGCGAAACGGTCGAGGTCGAGCATCGCCATGGCAACGCCGCTGCCGTCGGCCAGCGGCCGGACCAGGGCGGCGCGCCAGCCCCCGCCGGGGTCCCGGTAGGGGGCGACTAAGGCAGCCGATCCGGTGCGGGCCGCCTCGGCCGGCGGGGTCCCGGCAATGGAGGCGGGGAGTCCAGCCCGGCAGCCTCCCTCACCCGCCCGTCGGGCTCCACCACCAGCAGGCTGCGCAACGCCACACCCGGGCCAGCCTCCTCCCCCGCATATCCGGTCGTCTCGCTCAGCAGATAGCGTGGAATCCGCCCGCCTTCGGCCATCGCGTAGAGCGCGCGGCCGGCAACGACCATGACGCGGCGGGCATCCTCCTCCAGCAGGCGGGACAGGTTGGCGGTCTGGCGCAGACCGTCCTGGAGCGCCCGGTCGCGCGCACGCTCAAGGTCGGCGTAGGCCACCAGCCAGAAGCCGGCGATCACCGCCGCGAGCAGACCGGCGCGCAGACAGGCAGCCGGGGACAGGGACAAGGCGCCCGCTCGCCACCGCCGCCGCCACCACCGCCACCCATGAGAGCCGCTGGCCGGTTCGGAGAGATCCGTCAAAGGCAAGAGTCCGCCGCAACTGAATTCCAGAGAACGTCAAGCCGGTTCGGCCGGACGCGGCAAACTGTAGCACGCCAGCACGGACGATTTCACGCCCGCGTACTCCCGGTGCGGGTGGAAACCCTCGGGGCCGCGGCCGGCCGCGGAACAGCGGCGCGCAGAAAGTTTGGCTCGACAAAGCCGGCCGCCCGCGCTTCTCTGCCCCTCGAACCATGGGGAGGAGGGTGCGGGACGGCATGCTTGAGGATTACGTCAACAGCCCGCTGCTGGGGCTAATGCTGTTCCAGGTCGCCATCGTCTGGCCGATGGCGCGCATCCTGCGCCGGGCCGGCTTCTCGCCGCTGTGGGCCCTGTTCGCGCTGCTGCCGCTCGGCCATGTGGTGGCGATCGGCGTGATGGCGCACAGCCGCTGGCCGGTGCTGCCGGTGCGCGAGGCGCGCAAGGTCAAGGCGCGGAGGACGGCATGACGGACACCATCATCGAGTGGAACTTCTGGGCGCTGCTGATCGGGTCGATCGTCACGACCTACACGCTGATCGCCGGCGGCTGGGTGCTGGCGAAGGCCGGGCGCAGCCCGCTGTGGATCCTGCTGCTGCTGTTCCCGTACCTGAACGTCGTTGCCGTCTGGGTCTTCGCCTACATGCGCTGGCCCTTCGTCGACCGCCCCGCCCGCCCGGAGGGGACGGACAGCGCGCGCTGAACGACCGATCACTCTGAACGACGGCGGGGATCAGGCCGCGCCGTCGTCCTCGATCAGGCGGACAATCACGTCGACACGGGCGACGCGGGTGCCGGCCGGGGCGGCGGGCAGGTTCTGCACCATCAGGCGGTCGGCGGGGATATCCTCGAGCCGGCCGGTGGATTCGACGAAGAAATGATGGTGGTCGCTGGTGTTGGTGTCGAAATAGGACTTGCCGGCCTCCACCACCACCTCGCGCAGCAGGCCGGCGGAGGTGAACTGGTTCAGCGTGTTGTAGACGGTCGCCAGCGACACCGGCAGGTCGGCGGCCAGCGCCTCGCCATGCAGCTGCTCCGCGGTGACGTGCCGGTCGCAGCCTTCGAACAGCAGCCGGGCAAGGCCGAGGCGCTGGCGGGTCGGACGGAGCCCGGCACCGTTCAGCCGGTCGAGGGCTCGCTTGAAGGGGCGTTCGGCGGTCATCATGGGCGCGGCACCCGTACGGTCGACACAGGGGCGGACACGAAGGTCCGGGACAGGACCGCGGCACAAGGCCGCAGACCGTTCAACTGTAAAACCATTCGGAAAGACGGCGCAAGTTATTGTCGCACCGACGTCAACCGGACAGGATTCAATCGGACGGGCGGCAATCGGAACGGTTCAAAGCAAAGGCCGCCGGCAGTCACCCGCCGGCGGCCCTGTCGGTCCGGGATCGCAGCCGGTCAATAGCCGGTGGCGATCCGCTCCACGAGCTGCTTCACCGTCGGGATGAAGCCGTCATTGTAGTAAGGATCGCTGGCGAAGCGGTAGGCGTTGTGCCCCGCGAACATCAGCTGATTCTCGCAGTCGTCGGTGTGACTGACCGCCTGGAGCGTCTTCTGGATGCAGAAGGAGCGCGGATCGGCACGCTTGCCCGTCGTTCCTTCCTCGTTCTGCGCCCAGTTGGAGAAGCCGCAGGCCGACAGGCAGCCCATGCAGTCGACCTGATCGCGCAGGATCTTTTCCGACTGCTCGGGCGTGACGAACACCAGCGTGCTGTCGGGCGTCTTCAGCGCGGTGGTGAAGCCCTGCGACAGCCAGCCCTCGGCGCGCTGCTTGTCGCTTTCGGTCACATAGACAGGGCGGCCGCGCGGACCGACCGGGAATTCGGCCGAATGCTCGCCCACCGGCTTGGACAGATAGGCGACCTGTCGCTCCGACCGGCCCATCAGGTCCAGCAGGAAGGGGTTCTTCACCGCCGACGAATAGAAGCCCGTGGGCGAGAAGCGGTTGAGGAAGACGTCGCCCGGCTGAAGCGCCACCAGCTTGCGCTTCCACGCCATGGAGATCGGGCTTTCCTGCGTCAGCAGCGGACGGGTACCGAACTGGAAGGCGACCGGCCCCAGGTCGGGGTTGTCGATCCAGTCCTCCCACTCCGACAGCCACCAGACGCCGCCCGCCATCACGATGGGGGTGTCATTCAGGCCGAAGCTGTTCATCATCTGGCGCAGGGCCAGGACGCGGGGGAACGGATCCTCCGGCTTCTGCGGGTCTTCGGAGTTGGACAGGCCGTTGTGGCCACCGGCCAGCCACGGATCCTCGTAGACCACGCCGCCCAGATGTTCACGGAACTTGTGGTAGGCGCGCAGCCACAGGGCGCGGAAGGCGCGGGCCGACGACACGATCGGATAGTAATGGACGCCGTAGCGCACCGCGATCTCGGCAACCTTGTAGGGCATGCCGGCGCCGCAGGTGACGCCGTGGATCAGGCCCTGCGAGCCCTCCAGCACGCCGTGCAGGATGTGCTCCGCCCCGCCCATTTCCCACAGGACGTTCATGTGGATGCGGCCATTGCCGTTCGACGTCTCGTGCGCGATGCGCGCCTGGGCGATGCCGCCCTCGATGCCGAAGGCGATCAGTTCGTCGTGGCGCTCGCGCCGAGTCTTGCCCTTGTAGATCTGCGGCAGAAGGTTGCCGTTCTCATCGTAGCTGTCGGCGTTGACACCCGAAAAGGTGCCAATCCCACCGGCTGCCGCCCAGGCACCGGAGCTTTCGCCGTTGGATACGGCAATACCCTTGCCACCCTCGACGAGCGGCAAAACCTCCCGGCCGGACATCTGCAACGGCTTCAACGCCTTCAACGAACCCTCCAAAGACCGTACGTGGCGCCCAGCGGGACACCGGATCAAAAGCGGCGGACAACCAGACGACGAAAAGCTCCGCCGGAATCCACGTGGGTTCCGGCGGGATCGCCAATGCGGTCCTATATATGAGGAATTGGCCCGCCCTACGAGCGGATTCAGCCCCCCGCGCAAAAAACGTTCACGATTTGCCGCAGTCGCGAACGGAAGCGTCAGCCTGCCGGACGCTCCCCCGGCACACCGTCAGGCGTGCCCGTCAGGCATCCGGCCCCAACTCCCGCGCCAGCCGGCCCGGTGCGTCGGTGAAGACGGCGGACACGCCCCAGCCGAACAGCGTTCGCGCCCGGCCGGCGTCGTTGACGGTATAGCTCAGCACCGGCCGCCCGGTGGCGCGGTATTCCGCCACAGTCTCCGCGGTCTGACGCTTCTGGTCGACATTCAGGGTCGCCGCCCCGATGCGGTCGGCGATGGCAGCCCAGTCGGACGGCGGATCCCACAGCAGGTAGCCGCGCGGGATCTCCGGCCACAGCCGCTGCGCAACCTCCAGGCAGGGCACCTCGAAGCTGGACAGCAGAAGCGGCAGGCCCGACGGCCAGAGCGGACGCAGGCTGTTCAGCGCCACCTCCGCCGTGATCTCCTCCTGTCCCGGATAGGGCTTGATCTCCAGGTTCAGGCCGAGGCCGAGTTCGCGGACCAGCGCCACCGCCTCCTCCAGCGTCGGCACCCGTTCGCCGACGAAGCCGGCATCGAACCAGCGCCCGGCGTCGAGCCGTTGCAGTTCGGCCAGATCGAGGAGCGGCACCGGGCCGGTGCCGGTGGTGGTGCGGTCCAGCGTGTCGTCATGGATCAGCACCGGATACTGGTCGCGGGTCAGCATGACATCGACCTCCACCCAGCGGGCGCCCTGGCGGGCGGCCTCCCGGATCGAGGCGAGCGTGTTTTCCGGCGCATTTTCCTTGGCGCCGCGATGGCCGATCAGGCGGGGAAGAGTCGACAGCATGGGTCTCGCAGGAGTAAGAGCGGTCGCTTTCCTACATGACCCATTCCGTCGAGACGGGAAAGAGCGATGAAGGCCCTGCACAGCGTTTCCGATCTGGTGGCCGCCGGCCTGATGACGCCGGAGGCGGGCGACGCCGTGCGTACGGTGGCCGACCGCTACGCCGTGGCGCTGACCCCGTACCTGCGCGAGACGCTGGCCGGACGTACAGACCAGCGGGACCCGCTCTATGCCCAGTACGTCCCCTCCCCCGCCGAGGCGTACAGCACGCCGGAGGAGATGGAAGACCCCATCGGCGACGTGGCGCGCAGCCCGGTGAAGGGCATCGTCCACCGCTACCCCGACCGGGTGCTGCTGAAGCCGCTGCATGCCTGCGCGGTCTATTGCCGCTTCTGCTTCCGCCGCGAGATGGTCGGTCCGGGCGGGGAGGCACTGACCGCCGACGAGTTGGACGCCGCGCTCGCCTACATCCGCGATCATGAGGAGGTGTGGGAGGTCGTCGTCACCGGCGGCGACCCCCTGCTGCTGTCGCCCCGCCGGCTGCGCGGGATCGTCCAGGCGCTGTCGGCCATGCCCCATGTCGGCGTCGTCCGCCTGCACAGCCGCATCCCAGCCGCCGATCCCGACCGCGTCACGCCGGAGCTGGTGGAGGCGCTGACCGCGCCGGACCTCGCCACCTGGGTCGCCGTCCACATCAACCACGCCGACGAGCTGACCGCGCCGGTGCGGACGGCACTCGCCCGGCTGGTGGAGGCCGGGATTCCGCTGGTCGGCCAGACCGTGCTGCTGAAGGGCATCAACGACAGCCATGCGGCGCTGGAGGCGCTGTTCCGCGGCATGGTGCGCAACCGGGTGAAGCCCTATTACCTGCACCACCCCGACCTTGCCGCCGGCACCAGCCATTTCCGGCCGACCCTGGCCGAGGGGCAGGCGCTGGTGACCGGCCTGCGGGGGCGGCTGTCGGGCCTGTGTCAGCCCACCTATGTTCTCGACATCCCCGGCGGCCACGGCAAGGCACCCGCCGCTCCGGCCTGGATCGAAGAACAGGGCGAGGGTAGCTATCGCGTGACCGACTTCACCGGCCGGGTTCACGATTACCGGGGATGAGGCCGGCTCCTCACCACAAGGCCGGCGTGCCGAACAGCGGATCGGGGTTGATGAGGGCGTTGTGGATGCCGACGACCGACGCGAAGCCGGTCCACAGGATCAGCGGCGTCCAGATCAGCGCGATGCCGCGGTCGTCCCGCGCCACCAGCGCGATGCAGATGGACGTGATGATGAAGAAGGACACCGTCCAAACCGCGGCGAGGATCGAACTGCCCAGCGTGAAATAGACGAGGCTGAAGGTCGCGTAGATCACCCAGGTCACCGCCTGGAGCCCGATCAGCAGGCCGCGGTCTCGGATCCGGCGCGCCGGGTCGAGCAGTCGGATGTCGCCCCAGATCTGGAAGACGTTCAGCGTGAACCACATCACCGGGAAGGCCCAGCCCGGCGGCTGCAGCGGCGACGGCTGATGGCCGGGAAAGGGCTGGCCGCCGCGTTCGACGAAGCCCCAGGCGTTGACGATGACCCAGAACAGCAGGGGTTGCCACCAGCGGACCCGGAAGGGGGCGGGCGGTGGCGCGGTGTAGGTGGCGTCGCTCATGCCCGGCGAAATAGCGCGCGGGCCCCAACGGTCAAGTCAGCGCCCCTTCAGCGCCGCGCCCCCAGCGAGGCGAGCTGGAACAGCACGCGGGCGCACAGCGTCTCGTCCGGCATGTTGGTGCGCTTGCAGTCGGCCTCGGCGTCGACCAGCCGTTCCAGCGCCTGCCGGACATGGCCGGGCGACCAGTGGCGGGCCTGTTTGACCAGCCGGGTCTTCAGCTTGAAGAAGACCGGCGGGCGCAGCGACTCGACGGCGGCCTCAGGCGACTTGCCGGCGGCGACCTGGGCGCAGAGCAGTTGCAGGCGCTGGAAATGGCGCTGGGCGCCGCGCAGGATCGGCACCGGCGAGGTGCCCTCGGCGAACAGCCGCGCCAGCGAGCGGTCGAGCGTGGCGAAGTCGCCCTCCGCCGCCGCCCACACCGGCTCGTCCATCGACAAGGCGGCGCTGTCGCCGATGCAGGCCTGGGCGTCCTCCAGCCGCACGCGCTTGTCGGTGCCCATATAGAGCGCCAGCTTCTCCGCCTCGCCGCGCGCCACCATGCGGTCGCCGACGAGGTTGGCGGCGAGGAAGCTCAGCGCGTCGGGATCGGCGGTCAGCCCGTGGCCGTGCAGGATGTCGGCGATGACGCGGCCGAGCGACGCCTCCTCCTCCACATAGCAGGGAATGGCGGCGGCACCGTCGGCACCTTCGAACAGAAGCCGCAGCTTGGAGCGGGCCGACAGGTCGCCCGACTCGACGACCACGAGGCTGTCGCCCGGCGGCAGGTTTTCCAGGAAGGCGGTGAAGGCAGCGGTGCTGTTGTCCTCGGCGTCGCGGACGCGGATCAGGCGCCGGCCGCCGGTGAAGGAGATCGCCGCGGCCTCGTCGGCCAGCCGCGCCGGATCGTCGGCGATGGCGCGGCCCAGGAATTCGGCGACGCGGAAGGGATCGGACAGGTCCGGCACCACCGTCTTGCCCAAGGTCTGGGCACGGTCGCGCACGAGGCCCGAGTCGGGGCCATAAAGCAGCACCGCCCGGACCTTGGGGTCCGGGCTGCGCAGGAAACCGTCGATCGCCTTGGGCTGGAGCTTCACCCGACCATCTCCCGCCGGTCAGGATCCGCGGCCGAGATACATGGCGACGCGGGTGGTGATGTCGTTGGAGATGTCCTCTAGCGCCCGGTCATAGGCGCTCTGCACCGTCACGATGGCGGCGTAATGCTGTTCCAGCGTGTTGTAGCTGATCATCGACCGCGAACTCGACTGGAACACCACCTGCCCCGTCCGGGTGTCGGTCAGCCGGTAGGGCGCGTTGACCAGCAGCTGGGCGCGCACCGCGGTGGCGTCCTTCTGCAGGGCCAGCTTCTGCTCCGACGCCGACACCGACACGTCCAGCCGGTAGCGCGGATTGCTCGGCCGCTCCGACGGATAGAAGTTGTCGATCAGCAGGTTGCGGAGCTTCTGCCCTTCCCGGTTGGGGATCGACGCGATGTCGACCTCCATCAGCCGGTCCGCCGCCTCGGCCCCGACGCCCTTGCCGCCATAGAGCGGCTGGAAACCGCAACCCGACAGCGACATGGCGGACAGGCCGAGCGCGAGGGCGAACAGCCCCCGCGTCAAACCCTGACGGAACGGGGCCCGGCGGAGCGGGCTCCGGCTGAACAGACTGGGATCAGACGACGACATTGATCACCCGGTTCGGGACGACGATGACCTTGCGGGCCGGCTTGCCGTCCATGGCGCGCTGGACATTGGCATCGGCCAGCGCCGCCTGCTCCGCCGCGTCCTTGTCCATGTCGCGCGGCAGCTCCAGCGTGGCGCGCAGCTTGCCGTTGACCTGGACCGCCACCTTGACGCTGTCCTCCACCACCAGGGCGGGGTCGGCTTCCGGCCAGGGCTGATCGGCCAGCAGGTCGGTGTGACCCAGCTGGGCCCACAGCTCCTCGCCCAGATGCGGCATCATCGGGCCGACGAGGCGGACCAGCGACTCGAAGCCCTCACGCAGGACCCAGGCCTCGCCCTCGCCTTTGCCGTCCAGTTCGCCCAGCGCGTTGGACAGTTCGCGGACGCGGGCAACCGCCTTGTTGAAGCGGAACTTGTCGAGATCCTCCGACACGCCGGCGATGGTCTTGTGGACCAGACGGCGGGCGGCCTCGGCCTTGGGGCCGAACGACTCGGGTTTCGGCGTGCCGGCGGGCGGCAGCTCCACCGGGGCCTCCGTCACCATCCGCCACAGGCGGTTGATGTAGCGCCAGGCGCCGTCGATGCCGGCCTCGGTCCATTCCAGATCGCGTTCCGGCGGGCTGTCGGACAGCATGAACAGGCGGGCGGCGTCGGCGCCGTAGGTGCCGATGATGTGCGCCGGGTCCACCACGTTCTTCTTGGACTTCGACATCTTCTCGACGCGGCCGACATTGACCGGCGCGCCGGTGTCGGCCCGGACCCATTCGCCCTTGTCGTTCTTCGTCAGGTCGGTTGGGGCCAGCCAGGCGCCGGTGCCGGCGTCCTTGTAAGTCTCATGGTTGACCATGCCCTGGGTGAACAGGCCGGTGAACGGCTCGTCCAGGTTCAGGTAGCCGCAGGTCTTCAGCGCGCGCGTCCAGAAGCGGCTGTAGAGCAGGTGCAGGACCGCATGC